>CAMAVS010000001.1 GCA_945861665.1 Chitinophaga pinensis
AGCAGAAGCAGCAGCAGCCTCAGCCTCAACAGCAGCAGCAGTTGAATCAGCTGTAGCTTGGGCAGCAGCAGCTGTTTCTTCTGCACTTGGCCCACAAGCTACTAATGTTGTCATTGCAGCGATTGCGATAATTGATAATACTTTTTTCATTTTTTGTTTTATTGGTTATAAGTTAATTTTTGACAAATGTATATTATTTTATTTAAAAAGCCCGTTTTTTTACAAAAAAAAAGGAGTGGTTATTAACAACCACTCCTTAATAAGAAAAACTAATGCTTATCTTCTACCTCCACCAACTTTAACTTCCTTCTCCTTAGGCTCTGCCTTTTTAGCAGGCTTTCCAGCAGGCTTTTTAGCAGCAGCTTCAGCGGCAGCTTCAGCGGCAGCTTCAGCGGCAGCTTCAGCAGCAGTAGCAGCAGCAGTTGAATCAGCTATAGCTTGAGCTTTTGAAGCTTCAGCTTCAGCAGCAGCGGCTTGAGCAGAAGTTATTGAATCTTGTTTTAATTTTTCAGCGGCAGCTGTTTCTTCTGCGCTTGGCCCACAAGCTACCAATGTTGTCATTGCAGCGATTGCGATAAGTGATAATACTTTTTTCATTTTTTTAAGTTTGTTTTATATTGTTTAACAGAGTACAAAGATATTATTTTAAAAATAAAAAAAAATACAATATAATATTCTTATCTTCAAGCACTTAAATATTTATTAAATAAAAAATATAATGCCGTTAAGTATAATTTTGTACTTTTAGGGAGATATTATGATTGCATATAACATTACATATATAAAACAATAAATAATTAATCTAAAACAAAAAACAAAATGAAAAAACAAATCTTGTCAATTGCAACAATAGCATTGGTTGCTGGTGCATTAGTTATGAGTGGTTGTAAAAAAGACGATATTACTTCGCCAACCATAACTTTAGTAGGAGATAATGAAGTTACAATTACCCTTGGTACAGCATATACTGATGCCGGAGCAACTGCAAATGACGATCGTGATGGCGATTTAACAACTAAAGTTACAGTTGATGCTAGTGCTGTTAAAGTAGATAAAGCAGGAGTTTATATAGTAACTTATTCTGTTACTGACGAAGCTGGTAATGCAGGAAGTGCAGAAAGAACTGTAGTTGTTAAAATTATCAATTCTTCATTGGCTGGAACTTACAATGCAACAGAAACTTGTAGTCCTCCACCAAGCCCAACGCCATATACTATTACAGTAAATGCAGCAGGTGGTGATCAAGTAACCGTTTCTTTGGTTGATTTTGGAAAATTTGCAAATCCATTAACTGTAAATGCTATACTTTCTGGTCAGACTGGATTAACTTTCACAATTCCATCACAAACTGTTGGTGCTGTTTTGTTCGCTGGTTCAGGTTCTGTTCAAGATGACGGTAAAAAAATAACTTACAATTATACTGCTACAGATGCAAATGGAACACAAACGTGTAAAGCAACTTTAATCAAACAATAATCTATTGTTATAATACTAAAGGGGCTGCTAGAAATGGTAGCCCCTTTTATTTTTATTTAAAGAAAATGAGAAAATTAACTCCCCTCCTATTTGTTCTTTTTATTATACTGATAAGTAGTTGTAGGAAGGATGATGTTACTTCGCCTGAAATAATATTAATTGGTAATGCCAGCGATACGATTTCATTAAACACTGCTTATGTTGACCCAGGGGTAAGTGCTACAGATGACAGAGACGGTGACTTAACCGCAAAAGTAAATGTGGATGCTACCACTTTAAACAAAGACTTTACAGGAACTTATACTATAACGTATACCGTTACCGATGATGCTGGAAATACTTTCACTGCCACAAGAAAAGTGACAGTAAAAAATGATGCCGATAAATTATGGTCGGGAAGCTACTATGCGAATGAAACGGATCAAGTTGGTCCTTATACTTATCTTCTGCCAACTGAAGTGACAGCTTCAAAAACTGTGAACAACAGAATAATAATGATACGCTTGGGAGACTATTTAAACAATACTGTTTATATGAATATCAGCGGAAATAATACGATTGACTTACCTTCTCAAATGGTAAGTAATGTTGGGTACGGTGTGGCGCTATGTGAAGTTCACAATCGTATGTCGAATGGAACGGGAGTTAGAAACGCGAGTGGTTTTACTTTGAACTACAATGATTCGAAAGTTGCACCATGCAGCGGAAGTAGAACAAATGTGGCGGCTACTTTTACTAAAATAAATTAATTTTTTTGGGGAAATTGATTCCAGTAATAATCATTGGAATTATTTTTTTGATTTTCTAAAATCCAATATATAGCATTTCGTTTTTTCGCTCTGTGCCGCTGGGCATTTTTCTTTGTCTTGACACAAAGGAAACAAAAAGTCAAGAGCAAACGCGATTTTCAGGTATTCGTTTTTCGCACAAGCCACTGCTATCTATTGCCACGAAACCTGAAATTCGCACCGTTTGCTCGTTGGCTCCCCGCCTTTCTAACAATACTCTCCAATTCATTATTAATTTTGAGATTGAATATGTGAGGTTGTGAGGCTTTGCCTCACGCTCCAATTACTTTTTTTCTTGATAAAAAAAGTAATCAAAAAAATCAAGACCAAACGCCATTTACAGTTATTCATTTGTCTCACAAGCCCACGCTTTCGGGGCTATGAAAACTGCAAATCGCACCGTTTGCTCAGTGGCTCCAAACCTTTCTAACAATATTAAGTATAACCTTTTAATGTATTACAAAAAAAACGCCTGTAACATTTACGAAACAGGCATTCTTGTAAATTATATATTAATATACTATTCTGTTACTTGAGCCATTTTGAATGGCACATTAATTATTGCTTGGTAATCTTCACCAGCTTCCAACATATCCTCGTCATCCGCTTCGTAATACCAGTTGATTACAACTTGGCTAGCACCACCTTTTTGAATAGATTCTAACTTCTTAAATACATCTAAAATACATTTTGAAGAACTTGTATTGAAATACTCCAACTGAATGTTCACGTTTGTATTTGTTTTTGGAGCTGAAGAATACTTGTCCAACCAATCAACCAATGGTTTATAAAATTCAATAGAATTTTCAGGAATTGACCTTCCTTTTATTTCCAACAATGCATTGTGGTAATCAAATTTAATGCTTGGTGTTTTTGGTGTTCCTTCAATTTGTAAAGTTTCCATTAAGATGAGGTGTATTAAATTAATATGTATTATGAAATTTTTATATTTAAACTAAAAAAAGAATATATGTTCTCTACCGCTAAAAAGTTGTAATTTAATTTCTGTCCTGATTTGCGAGCAATATCAATCATTCCTAATCCTCCTCCGCCTTTTTCTGAAAATTCATCGTTGCTCAATGTCTCTTTGTAATATTCCTTTAATTGCTCTTTATCCATTAAGTTAATTTTATCTAACTTATCTTTTAATTTTCCTACGTTTTCTGTAAGAATATAATTTCCTGTTAGAATTGTATACTCTGGTCCTGTTTTACCAATCATAAATATTGCAGATCGAGGGGCAATATTATCCATAGCAATAGCAGTTTGTGCAACTTCATCCGTGTGATGGTATAAGTTCTGCAAACACTCAACCAGGACGTTATAAACTTTCTTCTTAATTTTTGGCTCTTCTTGAAGGTTATCCAATTTAGATTCCATGATTTTAAGAATTGATGTAATTAATTCGGAAGTTATATCTCCTTTAAAAGAGAGCACAATTTTGTTACGCTCCATTTTATCATAAAAATCATATATGTCTAACATCCAATTATTTTATTGGCAACAAATATAAATAAAACCTTTGTAAATAAAAAAAGCTTTATAAAAGTATACTTTAACCATACATAAAACAGGCTCAATCCTTTGTTTATCAACATAGAAGGATAAAACTCAACCACTATGCACTGAAAGTGCATAGATTAAAGGAAAAAAAATGAAATTCTTTCTACGATACCTATAAACAGCAACATTATCTTTCTGTACTGTAAAACAAACAAAGATATAATGTACACAGAGTTTATGGGCTTACAGTACATATAGTTTGGGTTACAAAATATCGTTACAAAGTATTAGAAGGTGATATAAAAATAAAGTGCAGAACATTGATAAAGCAAATATGTGATTCGGAAGATATTTCCAATATTGTCGGGAGTTGCGAGCACCATATAAAACCTGGGAGTATGGATACTGATACAATTATACTAGAATAAAAATTTGCAGAAACTGAAAGTGCATAGTTTCAACTAAACGAACTGATACAATGAAGCTGCTTATCAATACCTACTAATTTGATTTGCACTCAAAAACTTTAGGGAAGAGCTTATTTAAAAAGGAAATAGCCGCAATAAGCAATATGGGGTATGCTGTTATAAAGTATCGTGATTCCTGTAAGTCGGAAAAAAAAATAATTGTACAAATAAGATTCGCTATAAAAAATATCATAAACGTTGTTATTGTTTTTTGATCTTTATACTGTACTAACAAACCGATAGCGCCTATTATTAAAAGGAAATAGTACAATGCAGAGTAAACTATTTTTATTCCTTTTTGAAACAAATTCATGGATGAAAAAGCAGGTAGTGTTAGGTAGCCTGAGCCCGATTTTAAAATTAATCGCTTAAAGGCATTTTTGAATTTGTAAAAAAGATAGGTGGGCGAATTTCCACTTATAAACTGATTGGTGTAGCGATTTGCCACATCAACTACTTGCTTATCTAATAGCTGCATTTCGGGATTATTAGCCGATAAGGAGGACGCATTTTTGCGGTAAGTTTGATATATGTTTCGAAGCGCTACTAATGAGTCGCGGTTATAAGATACATTGACAAATAAACGTTTTGAAAAAGAATAATTCTTTATGGTTTCGGTATCTAATTTTTCTCGAAACCAAGCAGCCTCAGAGTTTGGCTCGAAATAAGCACATTCGCCTCCGCTGTTAAAAATAAACTTTCGGATAGCCAACCAACCGGGCGAATAAATTGTGCCATAGACTCCGCTTGAACTTTGCTCAAGAGGAATGAACTGCTTGATTCTTATATAATTGTTTATTATCCAACAAGAATCCGCGAATACAAATGGGAAGATGAAAATAGAACAATTCACAACTACTGTTTTAAAATGCAATTGTTTGTATTTAAATAGTAACAAAATAATTGGAACTATGGCAATGAGCAAGCCAAGAAAAGGACGTAAAAAAATAGCCCAAGCCAGAAAACATCCTGAAATAAATATATCTTTCGCAGAATTATGTATTAGATATTTTACTAAAAAATAGAAAAAGAGAATAAATGCAGACACAGAGAAACTTTCGGAGAGGCCAACCATAAAGTCGAATATGCCGGTAAAAGTGCTTATAGAAAACAACAAGAATGTATACAAAAACATTTTTTTATTATCAACAATTAATTGTGCAGTGCGTGCTAAGATATAGACAGAAAAGGAAGCCAATAAAAACTGCAAGATAGCGAGCAGCAACAAGGCATTTTCCTTTTCAAAAGCAAAACGCAACAACATATACGGAAGACTTAAACCCGGCATTCGCCCTGCAAAATACTCTCCGGTTCCCGGTTCAAGTGTGTAGGTTCCGGCTGTGAAATAATTATCGACAGGGCGTAATATATAATTGTAATCGTTGCTAATAATTGCAATGTGATGCACCATATTGCTGCTATGCAAGACATTGCTTTGAAAAACAAAATAAGACAGAATAATACCTTTGATAGCAACCGCTAAGAGTGTCCAGAAAAGCCAGCTTCTGTTTTCTAGCTTAATTTGCATATTCTTTTTATATCCAAAATGATTTTGTCAATGACTATTTCCCACATAAATTTCGTTTTTATTACTTTTATGGCATTCTCTTTTTTTGCATTCAATACTTCATTTGTAGCATTAATAGCATCCATCAAAGCATTTTTTAATTGCGGCTCAGAACCCGGCTCAATAAGCCATCCTGTTTTTTCAGAAACTAAACTTTGTATCCCACCTGTATCTGTAGCAATAACAGCTAAACCACTTGCCATTGCCTCTATAATAACGGTTGGCATTCCTTCGGCTAAACTAGGACAAACGAGTACATCTACACTGCGGATTATTTTTTTTATTGCTTCAAAATCGATTACGCTACCGTGATAGATTATGTTTGGATGGATTATTTTCACTTCATCGGGAATGGGTCCCACAAAATGGAATTCGAAGCCGATACCTATCGGGATTAATTGTTTTAACACGGAAGAAAGTTCTTGAACGCCCTTTCTTCTTTCGTAACGACCGATAAATAAAAATTTACTTACAGAGTTGGTTGTTGTTGCACTTTGCTCCAACCACTTTATTTCAGTAGCATTCTGACTGGTAATTAATTGTTGTTTTTCACAACCAAGACTCAATAATAGTTCCTCAATTTTACCACCGTAATTGATTACATAATCGGCATTGAGCAAATTAAAACGAGTGCTGCTTCGCAAGAGCAATTGCCGCAAACGGGCTTTTAATGATAGTGTTAGTTTAAACATTTCAAGTCCATGAAAGTTAACAGCAATGGGCGGTAAAATTGTTCCCCCCTTTTTTTCTTTGATTGATTTCCAAGCACAAAAACCTTGTGCATATATAAAATCAGGTAAAGGGTTTTGCATTAATCGTTGGCAAATAGATTTGGAATATTTATATGACTCTCTTAAATAATGTCCTGGATAATAGCATTTGGCAGGAAAATCAATGACGATGGAGTGTATGTATTTTTTTTCTTCTTCGCTAAACACTTCAAGTTTTTGAATATTATAATTTGTTTGCGAAGAGTTGCAATGGTATAAATCGATATATATTTTTTGTTGGGCGAAATACTTTGCTAGGTTGTAGGAATGTTTTTGCATACCACCAACCACATAGGGATAAATACCATCTGTGAGCAAGGCTATTCTCATTGTTAAACCTTTTTTGGGTGGTTGTCCCACATTTGTTTTATCCCCACTTCAATCGAGGTTGTGGACTTCCAGCCAATTTGTTTGTTGACTTTTTGAATATCGAGTATTATTTTCTCCACATCGAAATGCCTTGCAGGGGCAATTTTGATATTTGCTTTTTTACCTGTTATATTTGTAATGTATTCAATAATTTGGGTTACTGAGTACCCTACTCCACTGCCTGCATTGAAAATGCCTTCGGTATTTTTATCCAAAGCTATACAAAGTAGTTTTACTAAATCGCCAATAAAAATATAATCCCGTACATTGTTCCCGTCCCCGTAAATAGTTACTTCCTCTTTGTATGCAATTTTTTCGAGCAATGTATTGATTAGCCCTTGCACACCGCTCTGTCCTTGGCGATTACCATATAAATTTGCCGGCCTAATAATAAGCGATTGCATACCATACAGTTTACTGTACATTATTATATAATTTTCGATAGCCGCTTTTACAATGCCGTACGATGAAATGGGTTGCAAGATTGTATCTTCTGGCGTAGGAATAAGAGCGGCATTTCCATAAATGGCACCACCCGATGAAAGGTAAATTATTTTTTTGCAATTATTCTCGCGCATAGCATCCAATAATTTAACGGTAGGAATTAAGTTAGTTTCAATATCATAGGTACAATTGTTATTTGAATTTGCAGGCACAGTAGTACTCACCAAATGCACCACAGTATCAATGTCCTCAATGGTAGAAGACATAAAAGTAGCATCTAAAAAATCGCCCAATCGGTAATCCACATTGGGATTGGGTGAACGAAACTTTTCGGGACAAATATCCACTACTCTCACCAAAAAACCCTTTTGCAGGAAAGCATCCAGCAAGTGCGAACCTACAAATCCGTTTCCTCCGAGAATTAAAATGTTCTTTTTACCTAAATCCGCCATATTGAAAAAACAAATTTAAGCTATTATTTGAATTGATACTATGTGAATACAAATCCCATACGAAAAGAATGTTGGTAAACGAATCATGAACATTAAAAAATAAATGCGGATACTTTACAACCATTTTTTGTTATTTTGGTATTGTGTTCCATTTTTTATTAGCAGTACTTGGCGACAAACAAATAGAATATTAAATTATTGATATAATTAGTTTTAAAATTTTTCTTGCAATAACTATAAAGCTCTGCTTACTTGGAAAGTACAGCAGCACACGCAGCTAAAATAAGATGGAAATAATTTATTGAAGTGCATTGTATACTTCCATCAATATTTTCTCTTCATTTTCCCAGCAAAGCACTTCAGCAGCATTGAGTGAATTTTGCTTGTAGCGTAACAAATTATTTTCATTTGCAAGCATGTTGTTTAATTGCTCGGCAATGTGTTTAGGGTTGTGTGAGTTAACAAGTTCTCCGACTTGGTATTCTATAACTATTCGCTTTACTTCGACTAATGGAGATGCTAAAATGGCAATGCCAGCCGAAATATAGTCAAATAACTTATTGGGTAAACTGTAACGATAGTTTATGTTGGAATCTTTATCGAGAGTGAGTCCTATGTTGGCTACACGGGTATAGTCCATTAAATTTTGATAATGCATTTTGGGTTTAAAAATAATTTTATTTTTCAGTTTCCCCTCTTGTGCTTTTTCTTTTAAAAACTCAAGTACATCACCGTTTCCAATTATCAATAAAACAGCATCGTTCACCCACTCCATTGCAGCAAGTGCTTCCTCAGCTCCCCTATCGATATTTATTCCGGCTCCTTGCAAAATAATAATTTTCTTGTCTGCAGGTAATCCCAGTTCCTCTTTACTAAACTGCTTAAAAGTTGAGGTATTGATGCGAGGAACATTTCTAAGAACATTCACCTTTACCTTGTATTCAGTTTCGTAAAGATTGGCAATGGAATCGTTCACGGTAAAAACATTTTTTAGTTTCGGAAAAATAAAATTCTCGACACTTTTCCATATTCGCTTTTTAACCGGATTACGTTGCAATTCTGGCACCTCTGTAAAATACTCGTGTGTATCGTACACTAGTTTAACACCTTTTAATTTACTTACTAGATAGTTGGGCAGCAAGGTATCCAAATCATTCGATACCAATACATCCGCTTTTCGGAACACTAAAAACAAGAACAATCGAAACATAAACTCTGCATAAAAAAGCGGACCTGTTTTAAACAAGAGGGACATTCGTTTGGTTCGATATTTTCTATTTAGGGCTAAACTATTCGGTAATTTCCTTCCCACCAATAGTACCTCATAACCCATATTGTGGAGACTTGTGCATACCTTGCCCACACGCTGATCGCTTACAAGGTCGTTGCTTACAGATACAATTGCTTTTTTCATACTAAATATGAATGCAAATATAGTAATTTGCACTAGCTCTATTTTCTATTAACTTTGAGCCGCATGCTATAACGATGGAAATAAGGGAAAATTATTCACTTAAAAAATTAAATACATTTGGCATCGATGCCTCAGCTGAATATTACACAGAAGTATTTAGTGTAGCTGACCTACAGGAACTTTTATCGGAGAAAAAATTCGAATCAATCCCAAACCTAATCTTAGGTGGTGGTAGTAATATACTTTTTACTAAAAACTTTGCCGGGTTGGTAATAAAAAATAATCTAAACGGAATTAGCCTTATAAAAGAAGATGCCAACTATTTTTATGTAAAAGCACAGTCAGGAGAAGTGTGGCATAATTTCGTAATGTATTGCATTGCTAATAACTATGCTGGCGTTGAAAACTTATCCCTGATACCAGGAAATGTTGGGGCTTCTCCTATGCAAAACATTGGTGCTTACGGTGTAGAAATAAAAGATGTTTTTTATGAATTGGAAGCATTAAACATTAAAAAAAACACTGTTGAAACATTTAATTACAGCAATTGTAAATTTGGCTATAGGGAAAGTGTATTTAAAAGTGAATTAAAAAACAAATACATTATACTTTCAGTAAGTTTTAAACTCTATAAAACACCAATATTTAACACCAGTTATGGAGCTATAGAAAAGGAATTAGAAGCAATGAAAGTATCAGATATTAGCATTGCAGCTATCAGCAAAGCGGTATGTAACATACGCAACAGCAAGTTGCCAAATCCGACTGAGATTGGTAATGCCGGAAGCTTTTTTAAAAACCCTGAAATAGAAAAGGGACAATATATACTCTTAAAAGAAAAATACCCCGCACTTGTTGCGTACTTACTTGAAAATAAAAACTACAAACTCGCAGCAGGTTGGCTCATTGAACAATGTGGTTGGAAAGGAAAAAAAGTTGGTGATGCGGGAGTGCATAAGAACCAAGCCTTGGTATTAGTTAATTACGGGAAAGCAAAAGGGGATGAAATATATGCTCTTTCGCAACAGATACTTGACTCGGTGAAGGAAAAATTTGGGATAGCTTTAGAAAGAGAAGTGAATATTATTTGAATTAAAATCTTTTTACTTTTGTTGCAAAATTCATTCAAAAAAAATCAAAATGGGATTTGTAAAAGAATTTAAAGAATTTGCCGTAAAGGGCAACGCTATCGACTTGGCAATTGCTACTGTATTAGGTAGCGCATTTAACTCTATCGTAGGGTCGATTGTAGACAGTATTTTAATACCTATAGTTGGTATCATAACGGGTGGTGTTAATTTTGACGAATTAGTCTTTAGAGTAGGCGATGCACAATTAAAATATGGTATTGCTATAGCTGCTATTGTTAAATTTATTATTATTGCACTGTTCCTTTTTATGGTAATTAAAGGTTTAAACTCCATAAAAAAGAAAGAAGTTGTAATACCTGAAGGGCCAACGCAAGTAGAGTTATTAGCAGAAATCAGGGATTTATTGAAAAAATAATTTTGATTTGTTTTAATTTGCATTTGATATTTAATGAAATTTTTGGCATATATTTAGCTAACCAAATTATAAAATAACATGAAAATAATAATCACAGTAAGCACCCTTGTTCTACTTTTGGCAGCTAGTTCATTGCATGCACAAACTTCAACATCAGCTACCAAAACTGCATCTACTAATACGGCACTCCAAAAAGCGACTGTGCAAACGGGGCCCCCCTCTACTCAAAATCCTAAACAAGAATCGACTCCCGCTAAAGCACTTGCAAGTACCTCTAACGAAAAGTCGACACAAACATCTACATTAACGCCTCCACAGACGACCAATAGACAACAAGAAACAACAACTACACCTGCAAAATCAAAAAGAAATTTAACTGTTTCAAAAACAAGCACACCTGTAAAGGCAACCGAAGTCAGTAAATAGGCTAAAAATGAGGGGCAAAAAGTTTCTCTTTATGCCCTATTTGAATAAAAAATATAACTAAACATACTTTAAGTTGTTGATTAATGGATTCTTGTTACCAGATTTTGCATAATAAAAAATGGCTAAAGCAGATTGGTAGAGTGGGAATAAATTAGGATTCCTATTTTCATGTATTCGTTTTTAGCAGAAGCCATCAACTTCCACGAAACCTAAAACTTGCATCAATTGCTCATTTGTTTACCCTCTTTCTAATAATAGGCACAAATCATTTGGAGTACCACGTAAGCAAAAATGAATTAATAAAATTGACTAAGCCAATTCCCTCCAATTTCCTTTTCTTAAATACAAATAAGCAAGTCCGCCCATAAAAGTAAAATATACATACTCTACCGCCCATACCATTTCAATACTTGATTTTAAACTAACCGCCATAATGTAGGAAGCCCACAAATAAAAAACGATGGTAATAAATTCAATTACTAGTGATGCCATAGTATTACCGGTTCCTGATACTGAACTAAGAATAATGGTGGTAAAAGAAAAAAGAATCAGAGAGCCTGATATAATGTAAATACAAGGCAAGGTATCTTTAATTAAACTAATATCATTCGTAAATATAGCAAGCACTTCACTTGCCAACACTAAATTTACAGCCATTAAAATGGCAGTAGCAACTATGCTCATGATACATATTCGATACATCGTTAAGAATACTTCATTTTGTTTTTTCTGTCCAATTAAATTACTGATAATGGTATTGGTTGCGGAACTAAAACCAATCAATGGTATCATTAAAATAATGTAAGCGTTGCGCACTAAATTAGAAATCGCCAACTCGCGTTCACCAATTTTTTCAACTATCATAAAAAACACAAACCAGGAAAAAACTGCGAGAAAAAGTTGAAACATAACAGGAGCGGCAACCACAAAAATGCTTTTCACCCGTTCCAATTTTATTCGAAGTGAATCGAATTTAAACAAGGAGTATTGATTCCTATCGACTGTTTTAAAAGTGTATATAAGTGCATAAATACAGGCAATGGCTTCCGACAAATTACTTGCCAAAGCACTGCCTGCAATACCCATTGGTGCGTATCCGAATTTGCCGAAAACAAAAACATAATTAAGCACTATGTTTAATACTGCTGACAAAATAGTGCTGTAACTTACAATTTTTGTATCGGCAATGCCTACAAAAAAAGCACGCAAGCCAACAATAATGAAAGTGAAAAATATGCCCCAACTGCGCATTTGTATAAAGGCTTCACTCGAGTCGTAAATTGCATTTGAATTAACAAAGGATCGCAAAGTATAAGGAGCAATAAAATACAGGAATAAAAAACTTATCAAGCCCAACAGTATCAAAAAACACATAGTGTGGTGAAACACTTCGCCAATTTCTTTTGGCTTTTTTTCACCATCCAAACGCGCAATAATAATTTGAGCACCCACACCAAAACCAAAACCCAGCATAAAAATGGTAACGTAAAAAAGTCCGCCAATAGCTGCTGCACCCAAAGCCACTTCACTCACCCTGCCCATAAAAGCTGAATCAGTAATATTAATGATAGCTTGCGCCAAGCCACCCATTATGATCGGGTAACTAATTTGCCATATACGTTTGTACGAATACTCCACCTATAAATTTATTCAATTTTAAGTACCAATCCTTTTAAATATTGTCCTTCAGGATGAAAAATACTCGGAGCGTGATCGGCAGGTTGCGATAAATGATGTAATACCCTTACCCTACGACCCGCTTGTATGGCTGCCGACATTATGGTACTGTTAAACAAATCGGTATCTACTACCTGTGAGCAGGAAAAAGTAAAAAGTATTCCACCAGGTTTTATTTTACGAATTGTTTCGGCATTTAATCTTTTGTAACCTTGAACCGCATTGTGCTTTACGTGTTGGTGTTTGGCAAATGCAGGAGGGTCAAGTATAATAACATCGTATTCTTCTTTTGTACTTTCCAAAAATGCAAACGTGTCAATAGCAAATGATTCGTGAGCAGCTCCTTTCGGAAAATTTAGTGCTACGTTCCCCTCCGTAAGCTCTATCGCCTTTTTTGAACTGTCGACCGAATGCACCAAGCTTGCTCCTGCTTGTAAGGCATACACCGAAAACCCACCCGAATAACAAAAAGTATTGAGCACTTTTTTTCCGTTACAGTAATGAGCAAGTAATAATCTGTTGTCGCGCTGATCAATAAAGAAGCCTGTTTTTTGTCCTTTTTCCCAATCAATGTTAAACTTAAACCCATTCTCCATTACTTCGTTTGTAAGGGTTTTCCCCCACAGTAAGCCATTAGTTGAAGGCAATTCTAAATTTTTTGGTAAGGTCTCATCGCTTTTATCGTAAATGGCTTTTAAACGATGTTGTAATACATTTTTTAATGCTTCGGAAATATCCATACTAGAACGGTACATTCCCACTGAATGGCTTTGTAACACAGCTGTTCCATTATAAAAGTCAATAATCAAACCTGGCATACCATCCCCTTCTCCAAACAACAAACGATATACGTTCGTTTGCTCGTTATCAATTAAACCAATAGCTGTTCGAGTATCAAAAGCATCTTGTATTTTGCTTGTCCAAAAGGCTACATCGGGAGTAACTGCCTCATAGGCAAAAACGCGTACAGCAATTGAACCCGATTGGTAATGGCCCATTGCCAACAATTCATCGTGATTGGAATATACTTCCACTACATCGCCTTCCTGCACTTCACCTTTTATCTTTTTTATTGCGCCAGAAAATATCCAAGGGTGAGACCTTCTTACTGATTGATCTTTACCTGAACCCAATATTACTTTTGCGTAGTTACTTTCCATATTTTTTTTGTATAAAGCGCAAAGGTAGTACTTTATAGTTGTTGAGTGATGTAATAATTGGACGTCATTGCGAGGGAGGAACGACCAAAGCAATCTTAACTCAACAAAATAAAGATTGCCACGCCCTAAAAAAACAAACCCTCGCAATGACGTGAAAAATTAGTGCCACACAATATTTCGCCATTTTATTTGTTTACTTTTGGTACCACAATTATGCGAAGCAGTATCAGTCCGTTTTTATTTCTTTTTTTTACCCTATTTTTTGTTGTTCAAACCGAAGCACAAAACAAAGCTACTGTTTATGGAACCATAAAAGACAGTGAAACAAAAAACGCTATTGAATTTGCTACCATATCCTTATCGGGTGAAGCCGGTGGAGTGAATACCGACAAAGATGGCAAGTATGAACTGATAGTTCCTGCAGGAAAGGAAATAACAATTGTTATTTCCCATTTAAGCTACGGCAATACCTTCATAAAAATGAAGTTGGCAGCAGGTGAAAAAAAGGAAATAAGTCCGAACATTAAAATAAACAGCATAAGCTTTACACAAGTAGAGATAGAAGATATTCAAGGACGCAGAGGTACTATGAGACGTATCGACCCCAAACTTATTTCTGTTTTTCCAACGGCTGGAAGCGGTGTAGAAGCCTTGCTTAAAACCCTACCTGGTGTTGTATCTAACAACGAGCTTAGTTCACAATATTCGGTGCGCGGTGGTAATTACGATGAGAACCTTATTTATGTGAACGACATTGAAGTATACCGACCATTTTTAGTGCGCTCGGGTCAGCAAGAAGGACTTAGTTTTATTAATTCCGATATGGTTTCTTCTATCCTTTTTTCATCGGGCGGATTTGATGCGAGGTACGGTGATAAAATGTCATCGGTATTAGATGTTCAATATCGCAAGCCGAGAGAATTTGGCGGAACCGTTACGGGTAGTGTATTGGGTGGCGCATTACATTTAGAAGGAATCTCAAAAAGTGCTCGATTAACTTATCAATTGGGCTTAAGACAGCGTTCCAACAAATATATATTGAGCGCCCTTGATACAAAAGGTGAATACAAACCTAGCTTTGTAGACGGGCAATTTTTTGTTACCTACGATTTCACTCCCGAATTCGAAATAAATATATTAGGAAATTATGCCCGAAACAAATATCAACTTATACCCGAAAACCGCGAAACAGACTTTGGTACTGTAAATGAGGCACTGCGTTTAAAAGTATATTTTGATGGAAAAGAAGTGGACGATTACGAAACATACACAGGAGCTATATCTGCTATCTATCGTCCAAATAAGGATTTAAAATTAAAATTTATTACTTCCGCTTACCAATCAAAAGAGTTTGAAACATATGATATACAAGGTCAGTATTATATTTACCAATTGGAAAACGACTTTGCAAAAGACAATTTTGGAGATATAAAATTCAGTCGCGGTGTAGGAACATTTTTTAATCACGCACGCGATTATTTAACGGCAACTGTTTACAATGCTGAGCATAAAGGCTATTACAAAGACTGGCGTTGGGGTACTAAATACCAACACGAACAGATTAACGATCAATTGAGTGAATGGAAAATGGTGGACAGTGCAGGATACTCCTTGCCCTTAAATCCATCTAGCAGCATTGACTTGCAAGATGTAGTAAAACAAAAAATAAGTATTGGTTCAAACCGTTTCACTTCCTATTTACAAAACACTTGGAGTTGGGGCAATAGCAAGGACTACTCCCTCACTGCAGGTGTAAGAACCAATTATTGGGATTTAAACAATCAGTTTTTGGTGAGTCCTCGCGCTACCTTTTCAATAAAACCAAACTGGAAAAAAGATTTTTTATTTCGTGCCTCCAGCGGTTATTATTACCAACCCCCTTTTTACAGGGAGCTTCGCGACTTCCAAGGCAATATCAATTACAACTTAAAAGCACAAACCTCCATTCACTTTGTGTTGGGCAGCGACTACAATTTCAAAGCGTGGAACAGGCCTTTCAAATTTGTTTCGGAACTTTATTATAAACATTTAGACAACCTTGTGCCTTATGAAATAGACAATGTACGCATACGCTATTATGCAAAAAACAATGCTCGGGGATACGCCACAGGCATTGATATGAAGGTGAATGGGGAATTTGTAAACGGCATTGAATCGTGGTTTAGTTTATCCGTTATGCAAACCAAAGAAGATTTGAAAGACGATTTTTATTACCAATACTTAAATAGCGATGGTGTGGTTATAATACCGGGATACACCACCAACAATGTTAAAACAGACAGTGTACGCAAAGAGCCTGGCTATATCCCGCGTCCAACTGACCAGCGCGTGAACGTAGGAATATTTTTCCAAGATTATATTCCGCGCCTTCCTGCTTTTAAAATGCACCTTAACTTTTTATTGGGAACCGGTATGCCTTTTGGTCCGCCTAGCTTTCAACGTTACAAAGACACGCTCCGTATGCCTCCTTACCGCAGAGTCGACATTGGTTTTAGTTACCAAATAAAAAGCGAAGAGAAGGAATTGAAGAAAAAAAACCCATTGCATTATATAAAATCGATGTGGATAAGTTTGGAAGTTTTTAATTTACTTCAAGTAAATAATACCATTTCCTATTTGTGGATAAAGGATGTTACAAACCGTGAATACGCCATTCCTAATTACCTTACAGCAAGGCAGCTCAATTTGAAGTTGATAACGAAGTTTTAGGTTTTCAAGACTACAATTTAAAACCAAATTACAATACAGGCAATATGGAATATAAATTCAACTCAAAACATTTAAATATTATTAATGTTTTGATATTTGATGGAAGCATAGATTATGAAAACATTTCAGACTTAAAATTAGAAAATGGTAAATTGGTATTTGAGATTGAGAGAAGGGCTTTTGAAAACTCAACGAGAAAATGAGTAAAAAATAACATCACGACCTATTATGGTGGAAAAAAAAGTATTTTAACATTTAATGATGTTTTATCATTTAGTGTTCTAGAAAGTGGCAAATATCAATACAACCATTTTATTGATATGATAGAATTCGTTGATAAAAATCAAATAGTTCTTTACACTACTTTTGCTAAGATTATACTAAATGTGAAAGAATACTTTACGATAACATTAAAAGATATAGAAGATAGTGACTTTGGTAAAGGTAGTTTATCAGGTATTAAATTCTTTACAAATGAAGAATGGCTGGAATATTTAAAAAAGGAAGATTACCCATCCTAAGCAAAGTCTTAACTATGCTTAAATATTTACTCGATGCAACTTATCAAAATATAATATTACAGCGTAGTGAATACTACGCTGAGGTTATAGTAATTTAAAAGACTCCTTTATCATAATCCTCGGAGTGACGACAATACTTTACTATCTGCTTCCCAACCTTATTACATTCTTAAACAAATTTGTACCTTTATGCTTGAATTACACCCTACTCTATGATAAAAGCCAACGATATTAAAAAGCTTAAGGAACTTTTAAGTAAAAAAAAGAACATCGTTATTACTACTCACCTAAACCCCGATGGTGATGCAATGGGTTCATCGCTGGGTTTGTACAATTTTTTAGTAAAACTAAAACACAATGTAACGGTAGTAACACCCAACGATTGGCCCGATTTTTTAGCTTGGTTACCGGGTGCGAACAAAGCAGTTGATGCAAAAGCATTTCCTAAAAAAGCACATACTTTGATACAAAAAGCAGATATTGTATTCTGTTTGGATTTTAATGTTCTTTACCGCATTGACCAATTGGAAACAATTGTGGAAAATTCGAAAGCATTTAAAATACTCATCGACCACCATTTGCAACCAGGATCTTTTCCAGATATAACTTACTCCGATACTTCTGCATCATCTACCTGTCAAATGGTTTTTGAATTTATTGAAGCCATTGGTCAAAAAAAATTGGTTGACAAAAAAATAGCGACTTGTTTATATACAGGAATAATGACCGATACGGCTTCCTTGCGTTTTGAGTCGGCAACATCAATTACTTACCGCATTGCAGCAGAATTGATTGAAGCAGGCGCCCCAAAAACAAGCATACAAGAAAATGTGTACGATACTTTCAGTGAAAATAAAATGAAATTATTGGGCTATAGCATCAGCAGCAAACTATCGGCATTACACGAATTTAAAACAGCTTTTATTAGTTTAAGTGCCGATGAACTAACTCATTACAACTACCAAAAGGGCGATACAGAAGGCATTGTAAATTATGCACTGTCTATCAAAGGAATAAAATTTGCTGCCATTTTCATTGAACGTGATAATGAAGTAAAAATGTCGTTCCGTTCAAAAGGCACCTTTGATGTAAATACATTTGCCCGAAAACACTTTGGAGGAGGCGGACATAAAAATGCAGCAGGAGCTCAATCCGATTTAACATTGGATGAAACTATCAGCAAATTTATTGCCTTGTTAGGAGATTATAAAGCTGAGCTTAGCAAAAAATAAAATGCGCAACTGTTTTTTATTCATTTCCTTGCTATTCATTTTTGGCTGTGGTAACGACCAACACCGAGAGGTTATCATCACCAACAAACAATTGGAGAAACCCTTGATAAACCAAAATAAGCGTTTGGTAAAAAAGGAAAAGGAAGCCATTGAAGCCTTTATTGCTCGTCATAATTGGAAAATGGATACCACAGGAACAGGCTTACGTTATATGATTTACGAACACGGAACAGGACCTTTGGTAAAAATAGGACAAAAAGCCAAAGTGAATTTTAACATTAGTTTATTGGACGGAACAGAATGTTACAGCAGCAAAAAAAAGGGTGCCGAAGTATTTACGGTATGGGAAGATCACGTTGAAAGTGGTTTGCATGAAGGCATTATATTGATGCACGTTGGCGACAAAGCAAAATTCATTTTACCCCCTCACCTTGCTCACGGATTATTGGGCGATGACGATAAAATCCCACCCTTATCAACCATTGTTTACGATATTGAATTACTTGAGATAAAATAAGAAGCAATTCTTTCACAATACACCTTTTCTTGTTTTCCATTTTTCAAATCGGCTGTGATTCATATACCACCAAAAGAAAATATATCACGAGGGTGATATGGCCACTATCATTTTTCCTCCGCAACCAGCATTTGGTCAAAAAGGTTATTCAAATGTTGTTGTTAGTCCGTTTAAAACTGTTAACTTTGACCTCGAATTAAAAACCATACAATAAATCTTTAAAAAACGTTATGAAATTAACCTTTAAATTGACATTGACCGTAACAACTTTATTAGTTATATCACTATCAGGAGCTTGTAAAAAATCAAAATATCCAGGATACAAAGAAACTGAAACAGGTTTAGCTTATAAATTTATCAAAGAAAAAAGCAGTAACAGAATGCCAAAAGAAGGCGACATTATGTCGATTTCAATGATTTACAAAAACAGTAAAGACTCTATTATATTTGATACGAACCAAAAAGGTGGCCCAATAAAAATTCCGCTTCAAAAAGCAACTTTCAAAGGTTGTTTGGAGGAAGGTTTTGCAATGATGAGCGTTGGTGATAGTGCTAGCTTTATAATTAGTGCAGATTCTTTGTTTATAAAAACATTTAAAGGTCAATTACCTCCATTTATTGAAAAAGGAAGTGTACTTACTTTTTATGTTAAGTTAACTGACATTGAACTAAAAGCAGATTCAGAGAAAAAAATGAAAGAAGCAGCTGACCGTGAGCAAGCTGAACTTGAAGCTCAAAAAACTGCCGAACAACCAATGATTGACAAATATATTGTTGAAAATAAAATAGCTGTACAACCTACAGCCAGTGGTTTATACTTTATTGAAACACAAAAAGGAAACAATAATAAAGTTTTGAAAGGCGATACTATTACTGTAAAATACACAGGGAAATTTCTTGACGGAAAAGTGTTTGACAGTTCCGATAGAAGTCCGGTTCCTGTTAAATTTCAAATAGGTGTAGGACAAGTAATACCAGGATGGGATGAAGCATTGGTAATGATGAGTGTTGGACAAAAGGCAACAGTACTTATTCCTTCAAAAATAGGATACGGTGATCAAGGTATGCAAGGAGCTATTCCTCCATACACACCATTGGTATTTGATGTTGAAGTAGTAGCAACCAAACACAATAAATAATATGAAAAAAGTAGCAATACTTTCACTCTCTTTTATACTGATTGCATTTGCTGGCTATGCACAAAAGAAAAAAAAAGTTACAAAAATGACCGTTGATACCATCACAACTGCATCGGGTTTGAGATATTTTATTACTCAAAAAGGAACAGGTGTTCAAGCAAAAAAAGGTGATAATGTTCTTGTGCACTACACAGGTAAACTTATGAACGATACCGTATTTGACAGTTCATACAAAAGAAACCAACCTTTTAAATTTAAGTTAGGACAAGGAATGGTTATTAAAGGTTGGGATGAAGGTATTGCCTTATTGAAAGTTGGCGACAAAGCTACTTTTATTATTCCTGCTAATTTAGCTTATGGTCCAAGAGCCAACGGAAACATTCCTGCAAACTCAACCTTAAAATTTGATGTTGAACTTATAGAAGTTAAAGAGCCAATTTGTGTAAAACCTTTTGATGTAAATGGAATTGATACATTAACTACTCCTTCTGGTTTAAAATACATCAAGGTAAAATCACTTCAGGAAGGTGTTCAAGCATCATCAGGTAAAATGGTAGCCGTGCATTACACCGGTTATTTATTAGACGGCACAAAATTCGACTCATCGATTGAAAGAGAGACTCCACATAATTTCCAATTGGGAGTTGGGCAAGTAATACCAGGTTGGGATGAAGGCATTGCACTTTTAAAAGTGGGTGAAAAAGCTCGTTTAATAATCCCTGCAAATCTTGCTTATGGGGCGCAAGGTGCAGGAGGCATCATTCCTCCAAATGCTACCATTGTGTTTGATGTTGAATTAATGAAGGTTCAATAATTAAAATTTATAAAAAAGCGAAAGGGGAGAGGCGAGGTTTACACTCGACTTCTCCCCTTTCGCTTTTTAAAAATTAACCACTACATTATTACCAGCTTTCCATACTTCAACAATGTATTCCCGTTCCATAAACGGTAAACGTATGTCCCGTCAGCCAAACCATTCCTATCAATAAGCAATCTATTGGTATTGTTACCCACAATGGTTTTAACAATTTTGCCATTTATATCAACTAATTCAACACATACTTCATCCATAGAATTCGATACTGTTAAAACAGTTGTATTCGAAAATGGATTGGGGTAAATTTTCACCTCGTTTTTGGTTTCGTTTTCTGATACAGTCATAGGTATTTCACGTTCAAAACTCACTTCATCAATATATAGTGATGCTGTATTAAAATTAACACTATCCATTGTAAAGCAATTGTATTTACTACTTTCAAATCTTACTATTACAGAATCTGGTCGAATACCAGGTTGCATATCTGTAATATTTACCTGAAATGCAGTATAATTTGTAACATGGGCTAAAACTTGTTGACCATAACCAATTGTATCTATTTTATTATAAATAACATTGTACTTTTTAAAGATGATAGTTATTATCGAGGAATCGCTTTCACAAAAATTTGCGTTTTTATAATATCCATTAAACGAATTGAATTTTGTACTAATTGGAGTTCCACCAGCAAGAGGAGCACTCCAAAAATTTGAAGGAGCAATTCCATTAACCATAATCCCAGGAGCAATTCCACACATTGGTACACCCTTTACTAATGCAGCATATTTCCCCGAATAACTATCTGTTGATTTAAAAGTAAGCCCCCACCAATCATCCGGTATTGTATCCAGATTTGAATCGAGTGTCCAATTCTCGAAACCTCCATTGTTTATGTTTTGAGCATTTGCCTTAACCAATACGGCTAGCAATACTACAATCATTACTATTGCTACTTTTATACTTGTTTTCATAGGATGTTATTTTAATTATTACAAGACAAAGGTAGCTTGTACATCACATCACAAATAGGACAAAAAATGGCACTATTGGTATTTTTCACGGATAGTTTGTCTGAACTCCTTTGGCGAAATACCTGTATGGTTCTTAAAAAAACGTGCAAAGTAAGACGGGTCTTCAAAATTAAGCATCTGAGCAATTTCATTTACACTTTCGGAGGAATGCAATAACATACGCTTAATTTCAAGCAATAAACGTTCATTGATAATATCGCTGGAAGAAACACCCAACAGCTCTTTTACTACATCGTTTAAATGACCCGATGATACAAATAAAATATCTGCATACTCACCCGGCTTGTGCATATGAACAAAATTTTTCTCGATGGCAATTCTAAATCTTCGTATTAAATCGTTTTTAGGATTCGGTTTGTTTGCTACATCATCTGTTTGCTGCAAAAACAATCGCTTTGCATCCAACATCAACAAATTAAGGTTTGCTCTCAGTACTTCTTCTTTGTCTTTATTATCGCTTGCAAACTCTGCTTTCATTCGTTCAAATAACTGCACGATGTCTTGTCTATTTTTTTCGGTAATGCTTACAATAGGTCTTGAAGTATTATTATTTAAAAATGGAAGCTCGTACAAAGTATCAATATTTTGTAGTTCTAACTGATAAAACTCTCTTGAAAAAAGTATAATGTAGCCATTGGAATTTAACTCCCTCTGTAGCATATGTATTTGTCCGGGCGAAACAAAATGAATGCTGTAATCACCAACTGTAAATGTATCAAAGTCAATATCGTGACGACCACCACCCTTTATGAAAAAGAATATTTCGTAATAAGCATGTCGGTGATAGTTCAGTGAATCATAATTGCTCTTCTCGGATAAAGAAATAAAATCGAAAGGAATGTTCTGTTCCAAACGATCATAAAACTCGTGAGTAGGTATTATCTGTTTTTTCATTTAAATTTAAAATTACACAAATTATGCCAAACTCACTATTAATTTTAAGCATTGTTAAATCAAATAGTGCCAAAGTAATATCCATTTATTTAGCTTAAATTTGTTTTGAAAAGCAACTCTCTATGAAGCATTCTAAATCACTCTTACTCGCCACTGTAATATTTTTTATCTGTAATTCATCAAAAGCACAGGTATCTGAAATAAGTCCAGCAATGGATAAAATTGCGGCCGTAATGCAGTACATTAATTATTATTATGTTGATTCTGTAAAACAGGAAAAGCTAACAGAGGATGCCATCAATGGAGTATTAAAAGAACTAGACCCCCACTCTGTATACATTTCAAAAAAAGAATTGAATGCCATGAATGAACCTTTGCAAGGAAATTTTGATGGCATAGGTGTTCAATTTAATATTCTGCACGACACTATAACAGTTGTAGCAGCTATACCTGGGGGACCTTCCGAAAAACTGGGAATACAAGGAGGTGATAAAATAATATTGATTGAAACAGAAAACGTAGCAGGTAAAAAAGTTAAGAATGAGGATGTGATGAAAAAACTGCGTGGTCCAAAAGGCACAAAAGTAAAAGTGAGTATTAAGCGTTCTGGAATAAAGGACTTAATTGATTTTACCATTACGCGTGATAAAATTCCATTGTACAGCATTGATGCTACATATATGGCAACACCTACAATTGGTTATATAAAACTCAGTCGTTTTGCACGTACCTCTATGGATGAGTTTAGGGAATCATTAAAGACATTGAAAGATAAAGGAGCAAAAGATTTAATTCTTGACCTTACAGACAATGGTGGTGGTTATTTGGATATAGCTTTTGAACTTTCAGACCAATTTTTAGAGGATAAAAAGTTGATTGTTTATACGCAAGGAGTTAAATCACCACGCAAAGAATATGTTGCAACCAACAAAGGCGAATTTGAAAAAGGACGTGTAGTAGTGATGATAAATGAAGGTTCGGCATCGGCAAGCGAAATTTTATCGGGTGCCATACAGGATTGGGACAGAGGATTGGTAATTGGTCGCAGATCTTTTGGAAAAGGATTGGTACAAAATCAATTCCCTTTGCCTGATGGTGCAGCTATGCGATTAACCATTGCAAGGTATTATACACCTGTGGGAAGAAACATACAAAAAGCATATTCAGGTGGTGAAGATGGAGACGATGCTTATGATAAGGATTTAGCAAACAGATACAAGCACGGTGAATTTTTTAGTGCCGACAGTATAAAGTTTCCCGATTCATTAAAATTTTTTACTCCCAATAAACGATTGGTATATGGTGGTGGTGGTATAATGCCCGATTTGTTTGTACCCCTAGATACTTCTCATACTTCAGCCTATTACTCAAAAATAATACGCAAAGGAATTCTGAACCAATTTTGCTTATCATATGTAGACAGGAATAGAAAAAAAATAAATACTACCTACCCTACTTTTGAATACTATAAAAAGAATTTTAATGTTGACGTAGTATTGATTAATGAATTGATGAAAGAAGCCGAAAAGCAAGGAATAAAAAGAGATGAAACTGATTTTGAAAAGGTAAAAGACATTGCTAAAGTTCAAATTAGAGCAATTATTGCAGGTGATTTATACAAGCGTGATAATTCTACAGAAATATTTAATGAACTTAACGATATTTACACAAAAGCCATTCAGGTATTGCAAGATGACACCTTTAAAAAAATGAAGATTAATAATTAAATGGCACTTTTCGGCAACTTATTTACCAATTCCAAAACAAACGAAGCAGCCGATTTGTCTGTTTTAAAAACAGATATTCATTCGCATTTAATTCCCGGGATTGACGATGGTGCTAAGTCGATTGAAGACAGTATGGCGATGATAACAGAATTTTACAACTTGGGTTATCGAAAATTAATTACTTCACCGCACATAATGAGTGATTTTTACCGAAATAAAAATGAAACTATATTAAACGGTTTAGAAATAGTTCGTAATGCGATTAAAGAAGCTAAAATTGATATTACTATTGACGCTGTTGCTGAATATTACCTAGATGCTGATTTTGAATACAAATTAGACAGCGAAAAATTACTCACTTTTGGTAATAATTATTTATTATTCGAAATATCCTACATGAATCCACCGGATAACTTAAATGCAATAGTATTTAAAATGCAAACAATGGGTTACAAGCCCGTTATGGCACACCCAGAACGATACAATTTTTGGCATAAAGATTTTGACAAGTACTTGGATTTGCACGACAAAGGCATACTACTGCAAATGAACATTAATTCTTTAACTGGCTATTATTCTATACCCACTAAAAAAATTGCGGAGCAAATGATAAAAAAAGGAATTATAGCTTTGCTGGGAAGCGATTGTCATCACTTAGGACATATAAAATCATTGCAAAATGTTGTGTATGAAAAATCGCTGCACACACTTTTAGAATCAGGGAAATTACTAAACAACACACTTTAAATTATGACATATATATATTTAAACAGCGGTTTACAATGCAACTCTGAATTATGTTGCGAGCATTGCGTTTTCGCATCCACATCCGTTTAGTTTCCAACTTGCAAATCCTGTTAAGATTCCAGATTCAGTAATACCATTAATTAAGGTTGAATTTGCGGTCGGATAATCAATTGTTGTCAATATATCTTTTTGTAGGTCAAATAAAAAGCCATGCCCATATAATCCTTTATTACCAAATGGTTCTGTTTCATAAACCCACACAATTAATCCAGACTGCTTTACCTGCAGTTAACACTAAAATAAAAGTCATAATTTTTTGAAGGGCAGTTTACAACAATGATTATTATAAAGCTACCTGCTTTTTTCCTTTTTCTTATCTTCTGCTTGTAAATCAATAGTACCTCCTTGATAGCCCATTTGTTTTAAAATCCACTGCTGCTTTTTCTTTATGTAGACGGTTGGATTTGCAGGTGACCATTTTCTTGGGTTAGGTAATACTGCAGCAATTAAGGCAGCTTGTGAAGCACTAAGTTTAGCTGCACTTTTTTGAAAATATTCTTGCGCAGCAGCCTCCGTACCATAAATACCATCGCCCATTTCAATAACATTTAAATAAACTTCCATAATACGCTCTTTGCCCCATATTACTTCAATAAGCAAGGTAAAATAAGCTTCCAGCCCTTTTCTTAGCCAACTTCGCCCCTGCCACAAAAACACATTTTTTGCTGTTTGCTGACTTATGGTACTTCCTCCCCGCATTTTTTTTCCTTTCTTTTTATCATTATACTCCAACGCCTTTTCAATAGCTTTCATATCAAAACCGTTGTGTTCCATAAATAATTGGTCTTCAGAACAAAGTACCGCAAGTGGCATATTGTTAGATACTTTATCAATTGAAACCCAACCCTTTGAGCATTTAATGCTTTTACCATCTCCCAACTGCTCAGCCATACGAGTAATCATAAGAGGGGTAAATGGAACAGGAATAAAACGAAAAATAATAACTGAAACAATGCTAAGAAAAAACAACGCAAGTGTTGATTTCCAAACTATTCTCCATACTTGCTTAAAAAAATCTTTCATACAAAAGGTTACAAATCCTTAATTGCAAAAGTAAAAAGCATCCAGCATAAATTGCAATTTTTATTGCTAAAAAATCCTGGTTTGGCTAAATTTCCTTAATTTGGTATCTTTAATTGTAAAGATTTTATGTAGAGTCCTGTTTTCATGTTAAAAACTAATTTAAAAATTACATTCATTATTCTGTTTATTTCGCAGCTTACTATTAGTAATTGCTATGGTCAGTTGGATAAAGCAATGAATGATTATTACACAAAGAAAAATTACGATGCTTGTATTCCTTTATTAGAGAAATTACTTAAAACTCAGTCGCGCAATTTAGAATATCAAGAAAAGCTCGCCATTTGCTTTTTAAATACCAACGGTGACCGTTCACGGGCTATTTCAAACTTGGATTACTTATCAAAAAACATTTCTACACCAAGTTTGCTTTTCGATTTAGGTCGTGCTTACCAATATGGCAATAAGTTTGACGAAGCTATTGTTGCCTATACAAAATATAAATCAAAAGTATCGGGAAAAGAAGCTGCAAAAGCTGAAAGAGCTATTGAAACTTGCAATAATGGCAAGGAACTTATAAAAAAACCAGTGAATGTTACCTTTAAAAATCTAGGAAAAAATATAAATTCTGAATTTCCCGATTATTACCCATTTATTCCGGCTGATGAATCGTATATAGTGCTTACAACTCGCAGAAAAGGTGCCGGTTCTATTCAAGACCCAGACGGTTATTTTACTTCCGATATATATTTATCCTCTGTAAAAAATGGAGAGTGGGAAAAATGTAAATCTGCAGGTTCTAACATTAACACTGCTGAGGACGAGCAATGTGTAGGTATAACATCGGATGGAAAACAAATTATGATTTACATTGATCACCAAGAATCATTTGGAGATATTTATTATTCAGTGAAAGGCCCTAAAAGTTTAGGAAATACTGAACCTTACGGGTACAATATCAATTCTACCAGTTTAGAAACTTCGGGATCCATTACTTCTGATGGAAACAGCATTGTGTTTGCTAGCAAGAAACCAGGAGGATTTGGAGGTAACGATCTGTATATGTGTAAAAAACTACCCGATAATGAATGGAGCCTCCCCTTGAATTTAGGATCAAATATCAACACAAAATATGATGAAGACTTTCCACATTTATCAGAAGATAATTTAACGCTCTATTTTTCATCACAAGGGCATAACAGTATGGGGGGGTTTGATTTATTTAAATCGAAATACGATACCAATAGTACTATATGGAACAAGCCACTAAATATGGGATATCCAATAAATACAGCTTACGATGAGATGACATTTTGTGTATCTAGATCAAATCGTTACGGATATATAAGTGCCTATAAACCTGGTGGAATTGGTGATTTGGATATTTACAAAGTAATTTTTAATGATATAGAATACAAAAAAACACTTTTTACAGGAAAAATAATTGTTGGTGATTCTTTAAAGCCAAATGTAGTTGCATTAATAAAAGTAAAAGACGCTGTAACCAATAAGTTAATTGGCTCTTATAAACCTAAAGCAAGTGGAAAATATATAATTATATTACCAGAAGGAGAATACAATATAAGCATCGAAGCAGAAGAGTATGACACATATAATGATAAATTAAATGTGATGGGTAAAAGTGATTTCAAAGAAATGGTACAACGCAATTATCGATTAGCAAAAAAAGGAAGTACAGCCCCTTCTGCCTCTACTCCGATTATAAACAATACAAAAGTAGCACACAAAACAAGCGAAAAACAGCAACCGATTAAAACTATAGCTATTCCAAAAAAATAAATTATTATTAATGGGAGATATAAAATTACGCCAAGATAAATTTGAGACCGACTCCGGAATTGAAATAAAATCTACCTATCCCCAACAAACTACTGAAGAAAAGCCTGGAGAATTCCCTTATACTAGAGGTGTTCAGTCGACAATGTACCGAAGTCAACTTTGGACAATGCGGCAATATGCAGGGTTTTCTACTGCCGAAGAATCTAATAAACGATACCATTATTTACTCAACAATGGAACAACCGGATTGTCGGTTGCTTTTGATTTACCTACTCAAATTGGATACGACAGCGACAATAAATTTTCGGACGGTGAGGTAGGAAAAGCTGGTGTTGCTATTGATTCATTAAAGGATATGGAAATATTGTTTGATGGCATAAAATTAGAGAATATAACTACTTCAATGACCATTAACTCTACAGCTTCTATACTATTGGCTATGTATATTGCATTAGCAAAAAAACAAGGAGCCGACTTAAATAAAATATCTGGCACTATACAAAACGATATATTGAAAGAGTATGCCGCAAGAGGAACATACATTTATCCTCCCAATCCATCGATGCGCATTATTACCGATATTTTCGAATATTGCAGCAAAGAAGTTCCAAAATGGAATACTATTTCTATTTCAGGATACCATATTCGAGAAGCAGGAGCAACAGCCGTTCAAGAATTAGCATTTACCTTGTCGAATGGAAAATCGTACTTAAAAGCAGCAATAGAAAAAGGATTGGATATAAATGTATTTGCAAAACGATTGTCATTTTTTTTTAATGCACATAACAATTTGTTTGAAGAAGTTGCAAAATTTCGAGCTGCAAGAAGAATGTGGGCGAACATTACCAAAGAACTTGGCGCCACTGACCCGAAAGCAATGATGCTGCGCTTTCATACTCAAACAGGTGGTTCAACACTTACAGCACAACAACCACAAAATAATATTATTCGAGTAACAACACAAGCCCTTTCAGCAGTTTTAGGTGGCACACAATCATTACACACAAACGGTTTTGATGAGGCTATTGCATTGCCTACAGAAGAAGCTGCGCGTATTGCTATACGTACACAACAAATAATTGCATTCGAAAGTGGTACAGCAGATACAGTTGATCCATTAGCGGGCTCTTACTTTGTAGAAGCGCTTACAGATGAAGTTGAACAAAAAGCTTGGGAATACATTGGTATTATTGATTCAATGGGAGGCTCAGTAAGAGCTATTGAAGAGGGATATATTCAGGAAGAGATTGCTCGCTCGGCATACACCTACCAAAACGATATTGAGAAAGGAAAAAAAATAATAGTAGGTGTAAATAAATTTACTGCCGAAGAAAAACCCATACAGGATATTTTTACAGTAGACGACTCTATCCGAAAAGTACAAATAGATAAAATAACACAAGTAAAAGCAGAACGTAATAACGATAAAATAAAAAGTATATTGAGCAAACTCGATGCGGATGCAAGGGGCAATACAAACTTGATGCCCACCATATTAGAAGCCTGCGAAAACTATGCTACACTTGGAGAAATAGCCGATACACTTAGAAATGTATTTGGTGAATACAAAGCACAATAATATTAATGACTTCACTAGCCGTTAAAAAAAGAGCCGATTTAAAAGGTCATAACGGATCAATTTACACATTAGAAAAATCGGAAAGCGACACCTTAATTTTTTCGGGTAGCAGCGATAAGTATGTTACTTGTTGGTCCATTGAAAAAAATAAGGCAGATAACTTTGCTGCTCAATTTCCACACATTGTTTATTCCTTAAAACTCATTAATGAAAAAAAATTATTGTTGGCAGGCACTTCTAGCGGCACCTTACATATTATCGACTTAATTCAAAAAAAAGAAATAAAGCTTTTACAGCTACATACTCAAGCCATTTTTAGCATTTGCTATTCTAAGCTGAATAAGCTTTTTTATTGCGCTTCGGCAGACGGCAGTATATCGATGATTTCTATTGAAGATTTTTCAATACTAAAAATTAAAAAACTCTGTAATGAAAAAGTTCGCTCCATTGCTATCAATTCAACCCAAACAGAACTTGCCATTGCTTCTGGCGATGGAAAAATAAGAATACTACATACCAATTCTTTTGAGGAAATCAAAGTCATTGACGCACACCAACTCTCTGTCAATTGTGTTGTGTATCATCCAAATGGAAAGCAATTGTTAAGTGGCGGAAGAGATGCACATTTAAATATCTGGGATACTACTTTTTATCAATTAATAAAAAGCATACCCGCTCATAACTATGCTATCTATGATATTGTATTTAGTCCAAATAACAAGTATTTTGCTACTGCAAGCAGAGACAAAACGATTAAAATTTGGAATGCGGAAGATGCAAATTTATTACTGAGAATAGACAAAAAAAAATACGATGGGCATAGTAATTCTGTAAATAAAATCCTTTGGAGTAATTACAAGAATTACTTAATTAGTGCCGGTGATGATAGAGTAATTATTGTTTGGGAGATTGGCTGAAATTAGAAATAGTGTAGAGTGCTTTTCTAAAAACAACCAGGAAGTTGAATTTCCAATTTGTGACCTCAAGCTGAAGTATAAGACTAGCGCTTTAGTATCCTTGTCGCTTTTAACTCAACATCACAGAAAGTAAATTCTGCTACATCTTTACCGGCTAACCAATCGTTTTCATTGTCAGGAGTTAAAATCACCGGCATTCGTTTTTTACTGTTGTTTATTTCAGCCATAAGTGGATTCGCTTCGGTTGTTACAATACTATAGCTACTTATTTTTTCACCTGTATTTTTGTGTCTCCATTCGCTCCAAAGACCTGCAAAGGAAAATAATTCTTCACTTGGCAATGTAATTAAATGCTGTCTTTTCTTTTTCCCCTTTGTATCGATCCACTGCCATTCCATAAATCCGTCAGCCAGTACCAAACACCTTTTAGTAATGCTTGATTCAAAAGCTGGTTTTTCCGATAAAGATTCTATTTTCGCATTCAATGTATAGGTTTGTATGCTTTTATCTCTTGCCCATTCAGGTATTAAGCCCCAAGTAAAAACTTGTATTTTATCTTTTACTATATCCGTAATTACGGGTGTATAAGGATGGATTGAACCATTATAATGATTTGACACAATATTAGAACCTTCTACTATCTTAGCGTTAAATCTTTTCTCTAACAACTCTGGCTCTTTGCTTTGCTTTAAATGAAAACACATTGAATTATAAATTTACTGAATTACTTAGTCAAACTTATTAGCTTTTAACAAGGCGCAAAGTTAGTTAAATATATTAGGGTTTGGTTATTAGATGTTAGTTGAAGTAATTAATACAATTCCTTCTCAGCAAAAAAAGTTGATCTCAATAACGCACTAGATTAACATCAAATACGCCACCACAAAAGGCACCGAAAATAAAAAGCTATCAAAGCGGTCGAGAATGCCACCGTGCCCGGGAATAATATTACCTGAATCTTTAATGTTAACACTACGCTTTAACATTGATTCAACTAAATCGCCCAATGAACCTGTAAAGACAATAATGAAAGCTAAAACTAACCAATTGTAAAAAGTAATGTCTATAAAATTACGTGATATAAAAAAGGCAGCTACCATTGCAAAAACAAAACCACCCATGCTTCCTTCCCACGTTTTTTTAGGTGAAATACGTTCAAATAACTTAGTGCGCCCAAATTTCAGACCGGCTAAATATGCCCCCGTATCGTTGCTCCAAATAATAATAAAAACACCCAAAATAACGTGAAAATTATAGTTTAAAGTAATTGAATCAAACACCAAAAAATGCAATAAAGCAAAAGGAACGGATACATAAAAAACACCCAATACAGTATATGCAATATTTTCAATAGGATACTTTTTATTTCGAAATAATTCAGCAATAAAAACAAATAGAAGTAGTGGGATAAACAAAAACAAAAAATGCGGATTCAAATAACCCTTAATGCTGCAATAGGTTGCCGAATACATCAGAACAGTGATTATAACCCCTATCCACTTTTGCGGACTCAAACCACCCTTGTGGGCTACATTATAAAACTCAATAGTGCCAATTGTGCTTAAAAATAAGAACAGTACAAAAAAAGAATATTCGCACCACACAATAGAGCCTATTAATACAATTAAAAAAACAATACCCGCAAAGGTGCGTGTCCAAAAATTACTCAATGTGTAGGGTTTTAATTATTTTTAATGCTTTCATTACATCATCAACGTGTACATACAATTTTCTCTCTCCAAAAACAGGATAGGATGTGTCTTGATGGTTTAATTCAACAACTTTAACATTATTTTCTTCGAGCATCGATATCAACAAGTATGTTTCCTGTATGTTCATTGACGTAAATACTTTTTCCCAATCCTTTTCCATTTTACGCTTCTTTGATATCGTCAATTAAAAACATATATAATTCTTTTGGTCCGTGCGCACCAATGATTAATGTTTTCTCTATGTCGGCAGTTCGACTTGGTCCGGTAATAAAAGAAATAAAAGATGGCAAATTGTTATCGTACTTTTGCTTAATATTTCTGAGAGCGTCTTTTATGTCGGGCACCAATTGCGAAGCATAAGCAATAACCATATGAACAGGTGGGCGAATAATGGTCTTGCGTCCTGAGTTTTTAGAAGAAACCAAAATACTTCCGGTACGAGCAACTAAGTACTCGCAAGAGGTAACTGAAATGGTCGTATTTAACAAATCATCAGGTGTAGAAGTATAGGTAATACCCGACTTGGTCAATAAATGTTGTAAAATAGGTTCGTTGCAGTAAACCTCTTGCCAGTTATTATCGGCCATCAAATAGTTTATATTTTCGGCAAAATCAACTGAGTCGACACAAAAAATAAACTTACCCGAAACATCGGTAAAGGCTTCCGCAAAAGCAATCTCCAATGACTCACTTGGCTGAACAAATATTTCACTTTCAAGGTCAATAGCAGTATATTGTTTGGGCGACTTATTAATAAGTGCTTTTCGAATCTTCTTCAGTATTTTTTCCTTCGAAGTGCTGTCTTCCATTGCTTAGATTACATATTATGATTCGCTTGGCTTTTCAGTTGGCGGTGGAATGATTGCTGAAGTCTCAATTGTAGGAGTTTCCGTTGCCGTTACTTCAATAGAATTTTGCACGAGTTCGGTTATAGGATCGGGAGTTACATTATGATTGTGACTCTTTGCAAATGGACGTTTTCCTATTAGGCGTTCCAAATCTGCTTCAAACAACACTTCCTTCAATAATAATTCTTGAGCAACGGCTTCTAGCTGAGCACTTTTCCCCACTAGTATTTTTTTTGTCACAACGTATGCATCTTCAATGATGGTACGTGCTTCATCATCAATTATTTTAGCAGTAGCTTCGGAATAAGGTTTGGTAAAACTTCCTTCACGTTGTGGATCATAAAAAGATATATTGCCCACCTTTTTATTCATTCCATAAACACTTACCATACTGTAAGCCATTTTGGTTATTCGTTCCAAGTCACTCAATGCACCTGTGGAAACACGGCCAAAAACAAGCTCTTCTGCTGCCCTACCACCTAATGCCATACACATAGAATCGGTAAGCTGTTCGGTGGTATATAAAAATTGTTCTTTGGGCAAATACTGAGCATAGCCCAATGCAGCTATTCCACGCGGCACAATGCTCACCTTCACCAATGGGTCTGAGTGTTCCAAAAACCAACCTGTTACAGCGTGACCTGCTTCGTGATAGGCCACAATTTTTTTCTCGTCCGGTGATATTAATTTATTCTTTTTTTCCAAGCCACCAATAACACGGTCAATTGCATCTTGAAAATCCTGCATATCTACAGCAGTTTTATTTCTTCGAGCAGCAATTAAAGCTGCTTCATTACAAACATTTGCAATCTCAGCTCCTGCAAAACCAGGAGTTTGTGATGCCAATTGCAATGGATTCACATCGGCAGCTAACTTGGTAAGCGGTTTTAAATGCACTTTAAAAATAGCTTCACGGCCAATAATGTCCGGTTTATCAATGCTTATCTGACGGTCAAACCTGCCGGGACGTAACAATGCCGAATCGAGTACATCGGGACGGTTGGTGGCTGCCAAAATGATTACTCCCGAATTGGTACCAAATCCATCCATCTCAACCAACAAAGAGTTTAGCGTGTTTTCACGCTCATCGTTTGCACCGGTAAATTGTCCCTTACCTCTTGAACGACCTACAGCATCAATCTCATCAATAAAAATAATTGAAGGTGCTTTTAATTTTGCTTGGTTAAATAAGTCACGCACACGTGCTGCACCCACTCCCACAAACATCTCTACAAAGTCGGAACCCGATAAAGAGAAAAACGGAACGCCTGCCTCACCTGCAACGGCTTTAGCCAACAATGTTTTACCTGTTCCCGGAGGACCAACCAATAAAGCACCTTTCGGAATTTTACCGCCTAAGTTTGTAAACTTGGCAGGAGTTTTCAAAAACTCTACTATCTCTTTTATTTCTTCTTTTGCTTCTTCTAATCCTGCAACATCGGCAAAAGTAATTTTCACTTTGTTGTCAGCGTCAAACAAGGCAGCCTTCGACTTTCCAATATTGAATATTTGTCCGGGACCGCCTCCACCACTACCCATTTTGCGCATAATGAACACCCAAATACCAATCATAAGTGCAATAGGTAACAGCCATCCCAGCATATCACCACCCCAATTTTTGCGTGTTTCATAAATAACATTTACGTGATGCGATGAATCGGTATTCACTTGAGCGGCATCCAACTTTTTTTCAAAAGCATCAATAGAGCCTATGTTAAAAACAAAGTGCGGACCAAGGTTTCGAGAACTACTTACCGACTTTTTAGCTATGTTTTGGTAATAAGCTTTGGTAAGCGACTCTTGTTTGATAAACACTTCAGCCTCTTCCTTGTTTACTACCACAATCTTCTCAACATCATTGCTATCAAGCATTCTGGTTTCAAATTCTTGCCAAGTTATTTCCTTGGTTCCCGAATTAAAATCGAATAAGCTAATGGCAATAAAAACAACCAAGATAATGCCATATATCCAATAAAAGTTAAATGAACTTTTTGGCAATTGAGGTTTCTTGCTTCCATTATCCTTATTTGGTTTAGTAGGTTCTTCTGATTTTTTATTTGTACCTGACATACGTTAAATTATCTATTTAATTACTTTAATTTCGGCATCTGCCCACAATTTTTCGAGATTATAAAAACTTCTAGTCTCTGTTTGAAAAATGTGAACTACCACGGTCACATAATCAAGCAAAATCCATTCCGCATTCTCAAAACCTTCCTTGTGCCAAGCATCTTCTTTCAGCTTTTTCTTCACGTCATCATCCACAGAACCGGCTATTGCCTTAACCTGCGTATTCGAGTCGGCACTACATATTACAAAGTATTTACACACTGCATCGGGTATTTTTGTTAGGTCTAATAAAACTATTTCGCTGCCCTTTTTTTCCTGAATTGCCTCAATTATAGTGTCTGCCAATATTGCAGAATCGTCAGTATTTTTTTTCTTTCTTGCCATTCCTTAATTTATCTTTATTTAAAAGGCAAAAGTACTATTTTTTATCCATAATTACACCCAATTGCCGATATATAAATACCTTTACAGAACTATTTAATAGGAAACAAATATGCATTCGCCTTTGTTCATCGGTTCGCACATTATAAGCTTGGAAAGTGTTGATTCTACGAATAAATACACATTAGAGCTGCTGAAGGAGAATCAAGTATTTGAGGGTACTGTAATAATGGCACAAAATCAGTTTGATGGAAAAGGGCAACGAAACAATCATTGGCAAAGCGAAGTAGGTAAAAACATTACGCTGAGCATTGTATTATTCCCTAAAAATTTAAAAGCTGAGAATCAATTTTACTTAACCCAATTTGTTTCCCTTGCATTGAATGAGTTAATTGAAACGAGTTTAGGTGATACTGAGAATTGCCGTATTAAATGGCCCAATGATATATATTATGGAGACAAAAAATTGGCAGGTGTTTTAATTGAAAACACACTTAGGAATAATTTCATACACAATACTGTTGTTGGAATTGGCTTAAATGTAAACCAAGTAAATTTTGACAGCAGTCTTTTAAATGCAACATCCTTGACAAACATCAATGGCAAAACAATTGACATTGAAGCGTTGTGCAACAACTTATTTTCCTTGCTTGAGAAGTACTATTTAATGATGAAAAAGGGAATATCTTTGAAAGAAATGTATTTACAAAAACTCTATAAACTAAATACCATTGCCAACTATATATACAAGGGTGAAGCCATTGAAGCCATTATTAAAGATGTTGCCGAAGATGGAAAACTAATATTACAAGAAACAAAGGGAGACACTTTGATTAAGGCAGATTTAAAGGAGATTGTTTTTGGTTAATCTTCCCTAAAAACTCCACCTATTCGAATACCTATCATAATTACTAATGGAGAAGCGAATGCTTGACTGAAAAGGAGCTTTATTGGATTGAGAATTTACCCAAAATAGACCAAACCTATACATTTCACCAAGGAAACGAAAATGCCTTTCAATACCTACAAAAACTTCAAAATAGTTTAAGTCATTTTCGGGAGAGAATAAAAATCCACAACCGGCCGATTCACTTAAACCCAAGACTTTAAAATAGGGAATTTTGTTTATCAAGGCTCCATTAAAACGGTGAAAATAATGTCCTGAATAAAAACGCTTCAAACTGATGTAACTTTTATCTAAACTTTGAAAAGAGCTTAAAGGGTCGGCAAAGAAAGGAAAACCAACTTGTGCTTGGTATTTATAATCGACTATTTTTATACTGGTTTTATTGTAAAATTTACCGGTACTTAGATTGTACTTTGAGATTCCAAAAAACCCAAAATCAATTTGCTGCGAAATTCTATACTCCAAATAATCATAGTCGATTGAACTGTTAAATACACCCGGCATACCTTTTCGGTAAGTAGCCGAGAAACGAGGGAACTTAGAACCCAGTATTATTTTTTCTTTTGGTTCACGGAGATACTTTTGAAAAGGTGTATAGCTCAAGGTATTCTCAACGTAAAAAGCTTCGTATCCTTGAAAATCAACTGGAGCGTACATATAATTATTAAAAAGCAAACTGGTGAGTGTATCGTTTTTTATTCCGCTTATTGACTTGCGTGTTGCATATTCTACTTCAGCAGTCCAAAAAAATCCGTTAAATAATTCAATGGTGTGCCCCAATGAGATATGCTGACTTGAATAAAAATTCGAGGTTCTTAAACGACTTAAATAAGAACTATTTTCATTGATGATATCGTAATTTTTCCCCACATCGGTATAGAGCAAAGCTCTTTTATAGGTATTGTACAAATAGCTTACATTTAATGAGCCTGTAACATCTTTGTTTAAGATTCCATAACTGGCTTCAGTTGAAAAATTTAAGTATTTCTTATTTTCAAACACTTTTGTAAGTCCACCACCATAACGTATTCGTGCCCCTCCAACTCCTACGGGCTGGTATGCAAAGAGCAGGGGATTTAAATACAGGTATCTTTTATTGGTTCTATCGTAGTTTGTAATCCCGAAAAAAAGCACTTTTTGAATAGTAATTTTATTGGTTACAATATCAATTGAATCAAAATATTGTTTCGACTGATGAGCTGTTTTAATACTATCGGCAATGTGAATAAATTTAATCTCATTCTGCTTTAAAGGCTCCCTCCTAACCTGCTGCCAAAAAGCTGAATCCTTTTTATAGGCATCTTCCAAAGTCGCACTTAACTCGTTTCCAAAATATCTTTTCGAAAAGCCTTTCTCATATTTAAAGTCATCAAAATACACTACCGTTTTACCGGTCATACCATTTTTTTTACTTCCCTGTTTGTAATTAAATTCGAACTTCGATGGTCGATAAATGGTATCGTTGTAAGGGATGTAAGTAGCATTCATTGTAAACTGATTGTACTCTGCTATTTGATTTTTCGCAAATGACAAAGAAAAACTTCGAATGCAAAATAGCGTATCAATTATTTCCATTTCACCCGAAACAACTGAATTAGCAATGGCGGTTGGTTCAATTTTTATACGGTATATATGTTGACCATTTTCATTGTACACCTTAATTGTTTTGTATTTATACATCATCAATCCACTTACACTTAATGGAGAGAGGAATGGCATGTCGGACAAAGTAGGACAATAAACTGCATTGTTATAAAAATTAAACTCTCCCTCTGTTCCGCTCAAATAAAATAAACTTTCGGTGCCTCCGTATTCACGGTAACCAATCTTTTCTTCCTTTATTTTATTGGGAAATTCGTAACTTTTTTTAATCAATGCTTCGGCCATAATTAATTGATCAAACGATACATTCTTCTTCTTTACATTAACAGAATCCTTATTTTCCGATTTTTTTTGTTCTTCCAGTTTCTTTTTATCACGCAAACTATCCTTTTCACTTTTTACACTTTTGGAACGCAAACTGTCTTTCGCACTTTTTACATTTTCCATTGAATCGCGCATGGCTTTTGTTAGTGAGCTCGACTGCACTGCCTTAATATACAATTCGCATTGATAGGCAACTTGTATATACTTATTTTTTTGTTTAATTACTTTTTGAATAAGTCCTCTAGCAGGGTCAACGTATTTTGAACTTATCTCCACTTCCCTTAACAATTGCTGATCTTCCTCTAAAATAATGTTAGTGGATACATCTCCATTATTAACTATTATTTCTTTTTTTACTGATTTATAACCGATAAAACTAAATACAAAATTGTATGTACCGTTCTCTAATTTTAGTTTAAAGTCCCCCTTTTCGTTGGTATTTGTTCTGTTTACTTGGTCTTCAACAAACACACTAACATAGGGTAATGGCTCAATGGAAACACCTGTTACTTTACCTGTAACAGTATGCATTTGAGCATAGGAATACAGTGATGAAAACAAACAAAAAAGAAAAAGCAATTTACTTTTCATCAAGATTTATTCAAATTAAATACAAGTCGATTTAAACTTGCGCGTATTTTTAACGCCAATTGATTAATACAGGTGCTCATCACTTCATTTTTTTAGTTTTCGATTATTATTTGTCTGCAAAACGTAGATATATGAGGCCTTTGTCACTTGCAATTATTTACAACTCACCAATTAGTGATTTATAATATGACTTTATAAATCATTTTCATTTAATGGTAAAAGAACTTTTTTTCTTTTACCATTCGCTTCAGTAATACACAAGGACGATAACGATCTTCACCATATTCAGCATATAAATTTTCGAGTATAGTCAATACATTTGCCAATCCTAATTCATCTGCCCATTTCAATAACCCTTTTGGATAATTCACTCCTTTTGTCATTGCTAAATCAATATCCTGAATACTTGCCAATTGTAAATAGAAAGAATCCACTGCCTCGTTTATGAGCATGGCAATTACACGATTAAAAATAATTTTACCTAACATATCATCTTGCTTAGGACTTGGCATCACTGTATTTTCAGAATAATTATAATAACCTCTTCCCGATTTACGACCAAACAATTTAGCTTCGTATAAACGTTTTTGAGTTAAAGAAGGTTTGAAACGAGGTTCATAAAAGAACTGTTCCCAGACACTTTCAGTTACTTTAAAATTAATATCGTTACCAATAAAATCCATTAATTCAAAAGGCCCCATTTTAAAACCACCATATGTTTTTAGCGCCCAATCGATGGTTGCAAAATCGGCCATTCCCTCCTCGTAAATCCTTATTGATTCACCATAATACGAGCGAGCAACTCTATTTACAATAAAGCCTGGAGTATCTTTTGTAAGTACCGTTATTTTACCCCAAGCATCAATTATCTTTTTTACAGATTGTGTTACATTTTCATCGGTAGTTATAGCTGGAATTATTTCCACCAAAGGCATTATAGGTGCCGGATTAAAGAAGTGAATTCCAATAACACGTTCTGATTTTTTACAGGCAGATGCTATAGATGCAATTGATAAAGAGGATGTGTTGGAAGCCAATATACAATCAGAAGAAACAATGCTTTCGAGTTCAACAAATAATTTTTGTTTTACTTCCAAATTTTCTACGATAGCTTCAATTACTGCAGCGCAATTTTTCAAGTCGTGTAAGTTGCTTATGTAATGTATTCTTGCAGAAATTCCTTTTGCATTTTCTTTAGTTAATTTTTGTCTCTCAACCTGTTTCTTAATAGTAGTCCATAAATTATTTTTTGCTTTATCGATTGCAGTTTGGTTTGTATCGTATACTAAAACAGTATGTCCTGCCGTTGCTGCCACTTGTGCTATTCCTGCGCCCATAGCTCCTGCGCCTATTACTCCTATTTGGATATTGGATATTGGATGTTGGATGTTGGTCATAGATTGTTTTGCTGATTGTTAATTCTTTGCTCTTGATTCTTGATTCTATGCTCTTGACTCTTAGTTAAACTAGCAACCAAGTTAATTTCCATTAAAATTCGCTTTCCTTTTTTCTAAAAATGCCATTATTCCTTCTTTGTGATCATTGCTTGTAGCAGCCAGTACCTGAATTTTTGCCTCTATAATTAATTGTTGCTCTAAAGTATTGTTCATAGATTGATTTAATAAACGTTTGGTTAAACCAATTCCGATAGTTGGCATTTGAGCCAGTGTTGTTACTACAGACATTGCTTCTGTTTGCAAGTTAGCATCTTCTGTTACTTTGTATATCATTCCCATTTTCTCAGCATTTGCCGCCATTACTTTATCTCCTAACATCATAAGTGCCGATGCTTTTCCGAAACCAATTAAACGGGGTAAGAAGAAAGTTCCACCACTATCAGGAATCAAACCAATTTTACTGAATGCCTGAATAAATGCAGCGGATGCAGCGGCAATGACAATATCACAAGCCAGTACTATATTTGCACCTGCTCCCGCAGCAACACCATTTACGGCACATACAATGGGCTTTTCAATACTGCGTAATTTTTGAATGATGGGATTGTAATGTTCCGTAACTATTCTTTCAAGTCCAGGACCACTTGGGTCAACCGCTTCACTTAAATCCTGACCGGCACAAAAGGCCTTTCCTTCGGCAGTAATATAAATTGCTCTTACGTTTTTATCTGATGCAGCATTGTCCAATGCATCTTGCAATTGCAAAGCCATTTCGCGATTAAAACTATTAAATTTTTCGGGTCGATTAAGGGTTATTCGAGCCACAGCATTTTCTACAGAAAAAAGAATAAAAGTATTCGCCATTTTTGGTACTTTAGATTTTTTAAAACAATACCTACAAATATAATTCAAACTTACGGATATGGAAAATATAACATTGGCTCAAAAAGTAGTAAATAAAATGTATGACAATGATGCATTTAGCAAATGGCTTGGAATTGAGCGATTAGTAGTGGAAGAAGGCAAGTGCACATTGCGTATGACCATAACTAAAGAAATGTTAAACGGCTTTGCGATTGCACACGGGGGTATAACTTATTCCTTGGCAGACAGCGCCTTGGCATTTGCATCTAACTCCTACGGTAAAATGAGTGTTTCTATTGAAACATCTATTTCACATATTGAATCCTGTAAAGAAGGGGATGTAATAACAGCTGTTGCCGAAGAAGTATCGCTATCAAACAAAATAGGCATTTACACCATTAACCTTCACAACCAAGAGAACAAAAAGGTAGGTTATTTTAAAGGTACAGTGTATAGGACGGGGAAGGATTGGGAGATGTAAGGTATATTAAAAAGCCAAATAATAATCCTTGGTCAGCTCCTTGTAATCATCGGTATATGAATGGCGTTCATCTTTTTCAATAATGATAACATTTTCGAAAAAACTCTTTGGTTTTTTTTCAAACTGCATTAACAAGCGCTTTTCTTGCTTATCGGAAGTTGTTTTAACACGAGTAAGTTTTGATAGGTGTAAATTTTTTGCCTCGGCTAATTCTCGGAACAATTCACTTTCTTTTAGCGGGAGAATTACACATAAGGCACCCTTTTCTGAAAGCAATTTTGCTGCACTGTTTATTAGCTGATCATAAGGTAACATATCGGTATGTCTTGCTTTTGTTCTTTCGGAACCTGTTGCCTTGGACGAATCAATAAAATAAGGCGGATTGCTAACAATTAAATCGTATTTCACATTAACAGAACCTGCAAAAATCTGTAAAGAAGTGTGGTGAATTTTTATTCTCTCCTTCCATTTACTTGCTAAACAATTTTCGTTTGCTTGTATGTGCGAGGCTTCATCAATTTCAATAGCATCAATATTTGCGCTGCTCTTTTGTGCCAACATTAAGGCTATCACTCCTGTACCTGTACCTATATCGAGTATGGATGTTGCACATTTGCAATTTACCCAAGCCCCCAATAATACCGCATCAGTACCAACCTTCATTGCACACTGGTCCTGCTTAATGGCAAACTCCTTAAATTCAAAAATTTGACTTGACATACTCTTTAGCAAATAATAACTAAAGATAGTAAAAATTGAAAAATATCCTATGCCTCTTCTTGAGAATTAGTAACAAGATATAAATCCACTAAACCTTCGGGAGTTTTAACATAAATAGTACGACTGGTATGGTCTATTTTGATAATAAAATCGGCAACAGCAGGAATGAGTATCTCTTTAAATCCTTTTTTAACTTGGAAAATACGTTGCTGAGGAAATTGCAATACATCGTCAACAGAACCCAATTCTCCATGCACAGTATCGTGCAAAATATAGCCTTTTATTTGAGCAGTGTAAAAATCGGTTCCAATTGTTTCAGGCGATGCTTTGTCGAATGGATGATAAATTTCCGACCCAATCAACTCTTCTGCTTTTTCAATCGTTTTTATGTCTTTCAATTGAATGGCGGTTATTCCATTTGAGCGAGGACTTGTTTTGTTTATTGGAAACGACTGCAATTGATTGTTAATTTTCAAGATTAAAATAGCAGTTGGAATGGGTTCGCCTTTTTGTATTTTAACACCTATTTCGCCTTTTAAACCAATGGTTTTAGAAACGTAACCCAATACAAAATAATCTTCTACATTCATTTTTTGCGATATGTTTCAAAAAAAAGCCCTGCTAAGCAGGGCTTTTTTTGTTATTCTATAAATTTAATGTTTCATTAATTTAACTTATTCTGCAGCCGCTTCAGTAACCGTTACATCCGTTGCAGGATCTGCTTCATCAACAACATCTGCAACTACAGGAGCTGTAACTTCTTCGGCAAGAGGAACAGCTTTTGCAGCTATTTTCTCAGCTTTTGCATTTTTTACAGCAGTTTCAGCAGCTAAACGCTTTTTGCTATCATCTTGTTTCTTGTTAGCAAGTCCGGATGTTTTATTACTCACTTTCGCTTCCTTTTCAGCAATCCAATTATCGAATTTTGCATCGGCAGCAGCTTGTGTTAAGGCACCTTTTGTAATTCCTTTTGCTAAGTGATTTTTGTACATCACTCCTTTGTATGAAAGGATAGCTTTACAGGTATCAGTAGGTTGTGCTCCTTTTTGAAGCCAATCAAGTGCTTTGTCGGTATCAATTGTAATTGAAGCCGGGTTTGTAGTTGGGTTGTACGTACCTATTTTCTCAATGAACTTACCATCTCGAGGTGCACGACCATCCGCAATTACAATGTGGAAATAAGCGTTTGCTTTTTTTCCATGTCTTTGTAATCTAATCTTTACAGGCATTGTGTTTATTTTTGTTTGTTAATTATATGCAACATAGCATAACCCAAACTTTTTGGGGCTGCGAATGTAGCAAAAAAAAAATAATCTACCAATTTTTAGTCTATTTAAGCAGAACACAAAAATAACATCTACTTAAATAACAGCGAGTTATAAATTACTCTACTACTATTACCAAATACTTGGATACACTCCAAAACTCTTTGGAATCAATAATTTCTAGTTTATCAACCTTTCCTTCGCCAACAAACCTATAACTACTAGCAGGATGACTAGTAATTAACTTCGCTTTTTTAGCCAATATTGAAATTAATAAAACTTTGGTTACATCTACTTTTGTAAAATAACTTTTATTAAAATCGTCTTTCAATTTAGCAGCCTTACCAATACCGATAAACCCGCCTTCCTTAGTCAAGACACCTTGCCTTACCAATTCTTTTGACGTACCAAAAGCATAAAAAGCAGTATTCAGCTCATCTGTTTTTTTGGTACTTTCCTCTACCACTGTTGTGTAATTGGTGTTCAAATCGCTCAATTCTATGTTTAATTTATCCAACTCCGTTTTTAAGTTATTTATTTGTACATCCTTATCTTCCAACTGCATTGTTAAGCGAGTAATCATACGTTGTAATTCTTCATTTTCACCTTTCGATTTTTTTAACTTACTACCCATTGACGCTAATCGCTGTTTGTTTTTAGCCATCAAATCATAAATCGCTTGAATATCTTCTAATATTTGCCCTTCCTTACTTTTAACCTCTCCATTTGCTGTAGTTACGGCAATAACTTTTTCTTTCGATTTAATTTCGTCCAAATTATCTTGAATATCATTAAATGACTTTATAAACGATTGTATGGAAGAGTCTTGTTTGATAACTGTTCCTTGCAAACCACTGTTTACAGCTTCTAAACTATCGGCTAATGGATTAACTTCTTTTTCATTTTCGACACCACAAGAAATTAATAAAGGGAGAACTAGCAGTAAAAGATATTTTTTCATAGTATTTATTTTTACACAAAGGTACAGTAGTTTAGTATACAATAAACACTTTTTATATTTAAAACTTTATTGAACTCCTGTATGCCCAAAGCCTCCGTCAGCTCGGGCTGTTTCATTCAACTCTTTTACAATCTCCCACTCCACCCTTTCGTGCTTTGCAATAACCATTTGCGCAATTCGCTCCCCTGTATGTACTGTAAAGTCGTTCTTGGAAAAATTTATAAGCAGTACCTTTATTTCCCCTCTATAGTCTGCATCGATAGTACCCGGTGAATTTAATACCGTTACACCATTCTTAAAAGCCATACCACTTCTTGATCTAATTTGAGCTTCATAACCAATTGGTAATTCAATAAACAATCCAGTAGCAATAAGTTTTCGCTCCATTGGTTGAAGAATAAAAGGGTGTTCTATAAAAGCCCGTAAGTCCATTCCTGCCGATGCAATGGTTGCATAATCGGGCAATTCATTATTGGATTTGTTGATAATATTAATTTTCATTGCTGATTTTAAAAATTTTATTTTTTTCAGATACAATGGCTATTACTATAAAAACTATTAATAATAGGTTGTTCAACACCAATCGAAATCCTTCCTTTTCATTTTTCATTAACTTGCTGCCAAAATACAATGCTAAAGCTAAACTCAAATAAAGAAACATACTTTTTAAGTCATACTCTATTGGGTATTTTATTTGTCCGATAATGTATGATAATACTGTAATTAAAAAATAACATACCAATGTTGCCCATGCAGCACCCGTGTAACCAAAAATAGGTATCCACCAAATATTCAACACAATTGTAATTATAGCACCAATTATGGTGAGCAAAGCACCGTAGCCTGTGTTTCCACTTAGCTTGTACCAAATGGACAAATTCATAAATACACCGAGAAACAAATTGGCAAGCAATAATATAGGGGCAATGTGTAAACCTTCTCTATACGCAGGACCAACAAACGCCTTTACTATATCCATATTCAACATAGTTGCCAAAAAAATAAAAGAACAAACTATCACAAAATACTTCATCACGTTTGCATAGGTTGATTTTGCATTATCTTTTTTTGCGTGTGAAAAGAAAAATGGTTCGGCAGCATAACGAAAGGTTTGAATAAAAATAGTCATTATAACGGCTATCTTATAGCAAGCTCCATAAATCCCTATCTGCGAAAGCTTATTTACGCCATCGGGTAAAAAATATTTCAGTAATATCCTATCGAACGTTTCGTTCACCATACCAGCTAAACCAGCTACCAATAAAGGAAGTGCATACACCAACATTTCTCTAAAAAGCACCATATTAAAGGTCCATTTTATTTTTATGACATTTGGAATTAACATTAAAGCGGTAATTAAACTTGCAATTAACAGAGAGATAAAAATATAACCTACCCCTATTGAAGGGCTATAGATTAAATTTGCTTCCGTACCAAACAAACGTGGGCAAACAAGTATAAAGAACAGATTTAATCCGATGTTAATTCCTATGTTCACTAATTTAATAAAGACAAAACGCTTAGCATTATTCTGTTGTCGCAATCGAGCAAAAGGGATAGCGGTTAATGTATCGAAGGTAATAATGAACACAAACCATTTTACATATTCCGGATGCCTGTAATATTCAATTAAATTTGCTATTTTGCCAGATAGAAAACAACCAACAACAAGAAATAAAATGCTGCTTACCGTTAATGAAATTAAGGATATTGAATAGACGGCATCTTTATCAACTTTCTTTTCTGAAAAACGAAAAAATGCAGTTTCCATACCGTAAGTAAGTAAAACAGAAAGAAAAGTTACATAGGCAAATAATTCAGTTACAACACCATACTCAGCAGTACTAAATCGATAAGTATATAAGGGAACCAATAAGTAATTTAAAAACCTTCCTACGATGGTGCTTAATCCGTAAACAGCTGTTTGCCCTAAAAGTTTTTTTAGTGGATTCAAATTACAGCGAGTTGAATTTCAAGAGATATCTATTTATTATTTACCTAAAAAAATAGGTTTCCTTTTTTCCATAAATGCACTTATTCCTTCTTTAAAATCATAGGTATTGAAACACTTTCCGAACTCACTTATTTCAACTTCAAAACCATTTTTATCAGAATCAAAACCTGCATTTATAGCAAGTATTGCTGAAGCAATTGCTGCAGGCGAGGCCCGCTTCATTATTTTATCGGCTATCTCTACACACTTTTTTAAAAGTCCTTCAGGCGGAGTAACGTAATTTACAAGCCCCCACTTAAAGGCATCGTCTGCAGTAATCATATCTGTAGTCATAATCATTTCAAATGCCTTTCCTTTTCCAACCAATTGTGCCAAACGCTGTGTACCGCCATAACCGGGTATTACACCCAATGAAACTTCGGGCAAACCCATTTTAGCAGTATCACTTGCAACACGCATGTGACAAGCCATCGCCAATTCTAATCCACCACCTAAAGCAAAACCATTTACTGCAGCAATGATGGGTTTTGAATAATCCTGAATCTTACTAAACAATAACATTTGCCCTTCTGAAGCCAATAAAGCACCTTCATCTATGGTAAAATGAGCAAATTCTGAAATATCAGCACCCGCTACAAAGGATTTTCCACCTGCACCTGTAAGTATAAGGACTTTAACATTTGTATCGTTTGCTGCTTTATCTAAGGCATTACTAAGTTCATGAATAGTTAGCTTATTTAAAGCATTCAGTTTATCGGGACGATTAATGGTAAGGCTTAGTATACCATTTTCAGTATGTTCAAGGATATTTTGAAACGACATAAAAATTACGATTTAAATAAATTAAAAATTACGATTTTCCTTTACCCAATTGGTAATATAACCAATAATAAGAGATGTATCAGTACCTGGAGAAAACAATTTACCTACACCTAATTGCTGCAATTTCCCCATATCCTTCTCAGGTATAACCCCCCCCCCTGTAAGCAATACATCACTCAACCCTTTTTCCTTCATCAGTGTAACTATTTTAGGAAAAACAGTGTTGTGTGCTCCAGAAAGGATACTAATGCCTATTACGTCCACATCTTCCTGCATTGCAGCAGCCACAACCATTTCTGGGGTTTGACGCAAGCCCGTATATATAACTTCCATTCCTGCATCACGCAAAAAAGAAGCAATTACTTTTGCTCCTCGATCATGACCATCTAAGCCAACTTTTGCTATTAAAACTCGTATAGGTCTATTCATAATAAACTGTGCTATGGTACAAAGTTAAAATTATTTGTATTGCTAAGTTCAAATAGGATTAAATAGATTTTTGTACCTTGGTAAAACAATTTATGAAGAACCTAATCCTGTTTTTGACGCTCGCTTTTTTCCTAGGCTTCACTATAAGCAAAGCACAAGAAACAAAAAGCATTCAGGGGAAATTAGTTATTAACAAATACTATAAAACAGTTTCACAACCCAAATACAATATTGATAGTGTATCGATTAAAAACGATACACTTACCCTTTTTATAAAATATTTAGGCGGTTGCAAGACACCTGTTTTTAATTTAGTAACCAATGGAGGAGTTACATACACCTCACCACCTATGATGATATTGTATTTAGAACAAGTTGAAATAAATGAACATTGTAAAAAAATAACAAACATCGTGCTTCACATTCCAATTCTTACAATTAGAAAAATTAACACTTCGACATTAAAACTGAATATAGATAACAGAAGTTATATCTTGTATTAGAAAACAGAATCTAAAATTAATTACTTAATGAAAAAATATTACCTCATTAGTTTCATATTATTACTTTTTACATCTACGCTGTTCGCACAGAAGAACCCTGTTCATTGGAAATATTCCACAAAAAAAATTAACAATTGTGAATACGACCTTATTTTTTTTGCAAACATCGATGAACCTTGGCACATATACTCTATTGCTAAACCAGAGAAAGGGGCTCCTAATCCAACATTAATTTCGTTGGATAAAAATGGCAATTATGAACTTGTTGGAGAGATTAAGGAAACCCCCCCAATGAAAGAATTTGATGTAATATTTAAAGTAAACATTACATATCATAAAAACAATGCCACATTTACGCAACGAATAAAAATATTAACGGGGAACACTTTTAAAATAACCGGAAAGCAAGACTTTCAAGCATGTACAGATGAAATGTGTATTTTCCCTCCTTCGGATGATTTTTCTTTTGATATAACAGGAAATGGGGCCTGTATTGCAAAGAAGGCAGTTGATGAACCTAAAATAGCAGCGATTAAAATCTTAACGGATACGGCTACAAAGTTACAAACAAACGAGATAGATAAAAATAATGAGCTCGAAGAAAAAAAAGACACTATTGTCCCTACGAATGAAACAACATTATCTGAAAGAAAAACTGCTGTAAAAGTAATTGCTGATGAAGATTGTAATCCCTGGAAAACAATATTAATAGGATTGCTGTTCGGATTAGGCGCTGTGTTAATGCCTTGTATTTACAGTTTAATCCCTTTAACCGTTTCCTTCTTTTTAAAACAAAGCAAAACAAAAATATCGGGTGTAAAAAATTCCTTAATTTATGGTTTCTTCATCATTCTTATTTTTGTGGTGCTTACAATGGGAATAACGGTGCTATTTGGTCCTACTGCATTAAGTAACATTGCAACCAATACTTGGCTTAACTTATTTTTCTTCGCGTTGTTTGTAGTTTTTGCTCTTTCATTTTTCGGACTATTTGAAATTACTTTACCCAGTTCGTGGGCAAATAAAATAGATGCAAAATCAGACAAAGGTGGCGTTATCGGCATTTTCTTTATGGCATTAACACTTGTAATTGTTTCGTTCTCTTGTACGGTTGGTTTTATGGGAAGCCTGCTAACAGCAGTTGCCAGTGGCGATAGTTATTTATGTCCATTAATGGGTTTTACTGGCTTCGGAGCAGGCATTGCACTGCCATTTATGTTGTTTGCCTTTTTCCCTTCTTGGTTAGGCACATTGCCAAAATCGGGTGGATGGATGACCACCTTTAAAGTTACGGTTGCGTTTTTAGAATTAGCATTGGCTGTTAAGTTTTTAGCAAATGCCGACAATGTAAACGAATGGGGATTTATTACACGCGAAGTGTTTATTGCTTTGTGGATAGGAATATTCGCAATGCTTTTCCTTTACTTAATAGGTGTATTCAGAACTTCACACGATGATAACAAATCGCATTTATCAATTGGTAGAATTATCTGGGCAACCTTCTTTTTAGCCTTTACCATTTATTTAATTCCAGGAATGTGGGGAGCACCCTTAAAATTAATTTCGTCCTTTCCTCCTCCTCCACATTATGCTGAATCACCCGATGGATTTGGTGGCTCAAGAAATTCGCCAAACAATACATGGGCTGAAAATTCAATCAACCCTGAATTGACAGCCTTGGAAAATAAAAGAATAAGCGGTCCTGAAGGACTAAGAATATTCAAAGACGATTATGAAAGTGCTTTGAAATATGCACGACTGGTAAATAAACCTCTGTTTGTAGATTTCACAGGATTGGCTTGTGTTAACTGTCGTTTAATGGAATCGCACGTATGGGTAAAACCTGAAGTATTGAAATTATTACAAAACGAGGTAGTAATTGTTTCTTTGTATGTCGATAGTAAAGTAGACTTGCCACAAAGCGAACAAAAAGAAGTTTTTTGGTACGGCAAAAACAGAACACTAACCAGTATTGGCGATAAATGGGCTTATTTGCAAACTACCAAATACAAGTCCAGTTCTCAACCCTTATATGTATTGTTAGATAGCAATGAGAAAACCATTACCAATGGAACAAAAGGAACCGAATTGGACGAAAAGGTTTTTGCTGGTTGGTTGAGTGAGGGGGTTGCTAAGTTTGAGAAATAGATTTTAATTGCACTAAAACTGCATATCCCTTTTATAATAAATACTTTTTATTGTTTAATAAATTTTTCACTTACAACACCATTATTAGATTTTATTTGCAAGAAGTAAATCCCACTTGTAAATGAATTTAAATCAATTATGGTGTTTGCATCTTTCAGCTTTCCTTTTGTTATTTCATTTCCTGTTACATCTTTTATAGAATAATCAGAACTGATATAACTTTTCTTTACCAAAACAGTTATATTATCCTTACTAGGATTAGGGAAAATGACAATCCGTTTTTCCTGCTTAATGGATACAATTCCTGCAGTACCTTGCGATTCATAAGCACCAATATCAAAACCATTACCAATTGGTCTCATGTTCCCAATAAAATCATCATTTATGGGAACAACAATACCTGAATCAATGCAAGGGGATAATAATGAAAGCGAGTAATCTCCCGAATTTGCATTTGTAAATAACGGATTCATATTAACAATACAATTTGAGAAAGTCCCAGCTACATTATTTGAAAAACCTTGAACTAAAGGCCATTGACCTAACGGAGGAAAACTTCCATTAGCAGGAACAAATGGATCAAAACCATTATCGTAGAACAAACAATTTGTATATTCAAAATTAGTGGGAATTATTCCGTGTTTAGCAACTACAACAGGAGTTATATTTGAAGTAAATGACCTACTTTCATAATTTTTAAATCCCGAAACAATACAATTTATCAATTTATTTTGTGCGTTACCTCTCATTGCCTCAAACAATATATCAACGGTATCCGCCCTCCCAATAAATGTGCAATTTATAAATTCATTCCCTACTACTCTTTTACGATTTATTCTATCAGTAGCCTGGCCAGCTAATTGATGATAAGCCGGATATTCATATTCTGCATAAGAATGCAAACTTATTGCAGTTGCAACATTTTCGAAAAGGCAATTTGTAAAGGTATTATGGTTACCAACCAAATTTTGCTCCCAAGGAAATGAATTTGATTCTGGACTAGGACAATTTAATGCGGTAGAATCTCCATAATAACTTCCAAAAAACTGTACTGCACCAAGCCGTAGTATGCTTGAAGATACAGCATCTTTCCAATAATAAGTGTTTTTAATATAACATTTATTAAAAGTGTTGTTTCTAGCACTATTTTGAATTACCAAACCACCATATGAAAGTGAAGTAACATTTTCAATATAATTATTTCTTACTTTATCTCCACGAAGCATTACACATTCATAAATGTTTTTTGAAGTGGAATTAGAAATCACATTATCGGTAACAATCATATTTTTTTGAGTGCTATCATAGCAAAATCCGCCTCCAACTGCACAAGGTTTATGGTTATAAGATATTGTAAGGCAAAACCCATGGCCACCATGACCAACATGAGCCAATTGATGTCCACGTTTCTCAATATAACAACTATCTATTTTATTATATTTACCTTGTTTGGTAGCACTATTCGCACCGATATAAATATAGTAATCTGTTAAAGAGTTTACTGTCGAAGTATCATTGGAATATACCTTTGAATTGCATATTAAATTTGAATCACCTTTTGCGTTAATTCCTTCAGCAGCACCGTTTAAAACAAAGCAGTGATTAATTTTATTTTTATGCCCATAAGTAGATATACCAGTTCCCATATAAAATACGTTTACATCCCCAAAACCAGAAGCAATAATATTTTCTAAAGTATGATTAACTCCAACAACTGAAACACCATATTGATAATTCAACACTTGTATATTTTTCACTACAACGTTTGATTTCCAATTGGCAAAATCAATCCCCCAGCCACCCGTTATTCTATCATTTTTATTTATTGTAGGATAAATATTTGTATAATTATTTGCCAAATAAGTATCCAATGAATCAGGTTGGTTAATCCAAGATAAGTCACCTGGAAAATTGGTATAACCAATAAAAGTTGTGTTACCATTTTGAACCACTAAGTTAACTGCTCCATAATTTCCAGCTTTTATATAAACAGTATCACCAGGAGCTGCGGTGTTAAATGCAAAAGAAATTGACCATGGTAATGCTAATGTTCCAGGATTACCATTGGTACCATTAGTAGCAGCATAATAAATTGTTGCATTAATATTGCTGCCAACAAGGAAAAAAAATAAAGTAATAAGAATTAGCTTTTTCATTCTCAATTGGTTTTATAAGTAAAAGTAAAGTAAAGTAAAGTAAAAAATCAACATTAAAGCGAACTCTCGAACTTCTTCAACTCCATTTGCTGCCCGTCAAAAACTCCGTAAGTATTATAATTAATCCACTCCCCAAGGTTTATATAACGGCTGTTGTTTTTCAAATCTATCTCAAGTGGTAGGTGTCTGTGACCAAATACAAAATAATCAATATGTCTGTTAGCGATAATTTCTTTGCAATACACTACCAGCCATTCATTCTCCTCTCCCAAAAATTTTTCATCACTTTTTCCAGTGGCTATTCTGCTTTTGCGCGAAAAATAATGAGCCAGTCCAAAGGCTAAATTAGGATGTAGCCTAGCAAACAACCACTGACAAAGCTTATTGGCAAATACTTTTTTTATGAATTTATAACCGTGGTCGGCCGGTCCTAGTCCATCTCCATGTCCGATCATGAATTTTTTTCCACTTAATTCCAGTTCAATGGGTTCGCGATACATCTTTACTCCTATCTCCTCTGTCAAATAAGTAAAGGCCCACATATCATGGTTACCGGTAAAGAAATGAATTTTTATTCCAGCATCATTCAATTCGCCCAACTTGCCAAGTAAACGAACAAAACCCTTAGGAACGGTGCTTTTGTATTCGAACCAAAAATCGAACACATCCCCTACAAGGTAAAGTTCAGAAGCGTCCTGTTTGATATTGTCCAACCATTTAACGATGCGCTTTTCACGAACAAGACTGCTTTTATGGTCGGGAACACCCAAATGAAAGTCGGATGCAAAATATATTTTTTTTTCTGCCAATTGTATTACTATAACGCAAAGGTAGCCAAAGATATTTTGACTGCCGATTTCTATTCCCTTTTTTTATATTTTTGCCTCTTAACAAACAAAACACACAAAATGAAAGTATTAAAAAAAATAGGCATCGTATTACTTGTAATAATTGTACTTGTATGTGTTGTCTCCTTATTTCTTCCTTCTAATGTAAAAGTAGAAAGGTCATTGGTCATTAATGCTCCAACAGAGATTGTTTTTGAACAAATAAACAACCTTAAAAATTGGGATAAATGGGCTGTTTGGAATCAAATAGACCCCAATATGACAAAGGTATATTTTGGGCCGGAAAAAGGCAGTGGGTCGGGATATAGCTGGAAAAGTGAAAACGAAAATGTTGGTCACGGTAAATTAACCATTTCCGAAAGCAAGGCAAATGAATTAATTAATACTGATCTTGAATTTGCCGACCAAGGTATTTCAAAAGGAGGCTTCACATTCTCTCCCGAAGGTGCCGGTGTAAAAGTTAACTGGTATATGGACATGGATATGGGAATGAATCCGATTGGTAAATTTTTCGGACTTGCGATGGATAAAATGCTTGGTCCTGATTTTGAAAAAGGATTGACACAATTAAAACAAGTTAGCGAATCTATGCCAAAAGAAACAATTGCTACTGAAACGGTATAGAATGTTCCCGCAACAGATAGCACTGCAAGAAAATAATATATACGTTGATATTCTGTTAAAAATCGTATTCCTTTATTGGAGTGCGATTTTTACATTTGTAACCTAAACAAAAATATGCTTGCTGAAATAATAACCATTGGTGATGAAATACTGATCGGGCAAATTGTTGATACCAATTCTGCTTGGATAGCCCAACAACTGAATCAAATAGGAGTTAAGGTAAAACAAATATCTTCTGTTTCTGATAGCAAGGAGCATATTCTAAAAGCACTAAGCGAAGCAGAGGGACGCGCATCACTCATACTTATTACAGGCGGACTTGGTCCAACCAAGGATGACATTACAAAACATACCTTGTGCGAATACTTTAATACGCAATTGGTATTTAACCAAGAGGTATACAACAATGTCGAAAAAATATTTTCGCTAAGGGGAAAAATAGTAAGCAAAACAAACCGACATCAGGCCGAATTGCCTTCTAATTGTATCGCTATTGAAAATAAATTAGGTACGGCAGCGGGAATGTGGTTCGAAAAAAATGGGAAAATATTTATTTCGATGCCCGGTGTTCCTTATGAAATGAAGGGTATGATGGAAAATGTTTTGTTGGATAAAATCAAATCGCATTTTACAACCCCTACTATTATTCACCTTACTATACTCACACAAGGCATAGGTGAATCGTATTTGGCCGATATGATAAATGAATGGGAAGAGGCACTTCCAAGCAATATGAAATTAGCTTACCTGCCCTCTTTAAGTATGGTAAGATTGCGTATTTCGGCAAGTGGAGAAAACAAATTGGTATTAGAAGAAGAAGTAAACAAGCAAGCCAATGCACTTCAAAGCATTATCAAAGAATATGTTTTTGGTTTTGAGACCGACACACTTGAAGGTGTTATTGGAAAGTTACTCTTTGAAAAAAAGCAAAGTTTGGCTACTGCCGAAAGTTGTACAGGGGGCTACATTGCTCACCTCATAACAAAAGTGGCGGGCTGCTCCGAATATTACAAAGGCTCGGTAATAGCCTATTCCAACGAAATAAAAACAATGGAACTAAATTTAAGTCAGACAGATTTACAACAATACGGTGCTGTTAGTCGAGAAGTAGTTGAACAAATGGCGAAAGGTGTAAAAGAAAAATTCGGCAGTAATTATGCCATTGCAACATCAGGTATTGCTGGTCCAACCGGAGGAAGTATTGAAAAACCGATTGGTACAGTTTGGATAGCCATAGCAACACCCATAGGTATAGTTTCTGAAAAGTATTTATTCGGTGATAACCGTGTTGGGACTATACAGAGGGCAGCATTAACGGCTTTGCATTTGTTGTATAAAGAGATAATGAAAAGTAAACAAAGTGGATACTTAGCCTAGTTTGAGTCTTTCAACCCAAGTAGTTTTTAGATTTTTAATTCTCTGTTATTCCCTTTATCAATAAATATACTGCAAGAAGGAAAAAACCTATTTGTGATAAATGCGCATCAACCACCCAATTAAATATGCCATTTAATGAACTAAAAATTAATACTGATACTGTTGTAAATAATAAAATTTTCTTTATAATTTTCATTTAAAATATTTTAAGTTTGCAAATATAACAACTATTTAATGTTAAATATTTTATAAAAAAAACCTAAGCCGGTAAAGCCACTTTTATTTTTTGGCCAATGTGAAGATTGGTATTCCTCATATTATTCCATTTTTTTAAATCGGCAACCGTAACACCTTTGTATTTGTTGGCAATTATCCATAAAGAGTCGCCTGCCTGAACTGTATGGTAAACAATTTTTGTACTACCATTAGAAGTTTCTTTGGATGGGCTCTTTTTAGCATCAGCTTTTGATAAAACAGATGCAGTACTTTTACCATCATTTTCAGCCGAAACAATCGGAGAATCGGCTATTACAATTAGCTTTTCATTTCCAATGCTTCCTTTATTTTTTTCAGCCACTAAAGCGTTGTTGGGGTTATTAGGCTTCACATACACCACCAAAATTTTACCCGGTTTGACTGTTTTCGATTTTAAATTATTCCATTCCCTTAACTCAGCAACGGAACAAGCATATTTGCGAGAAATAGAACTGAGTGTTTCACCACTTTTCACTTTGTGATTTTTTTGTACCGGTCGGTAACAATTAATCTGCGTATTCAATGAATCTAACACTGCTCCACCATAAGCATAAATGGTTTTTTCGTTGTTTAAAAAAGCACCCACTTTATTTGTCGGCAAAGACAGGTAATTCGCTTCTCCCGTAAAAGGAATAATTCCCTTTTTGTACATTGGATTCAAATACTTTATGTCCTCAACAAGCATATCAATAACGGCTGCTATTTGAGCAAAAGACACTTCTTGTTTTGTGCGAACTGTATCGGTATGGAAATAACATTGTTTGGGTGATACCGGGTATAAATTGTGCTCTACTGTATAATTCATAATGTAATTAACAGCTATAAAAGCCGGAACATAGCCTTGAGTTTCCAAAGGTAAATAAGGACGAATTTCCCAATACCTTTTTTTTCCTCCAGAACGCCTGATGGCTTTATTTACATTACCCGGTCCACCGTTGTAGGCAGCCAATACCAATTGCCAATCGCCAAACATTTTATAAAGGTAAGTAAAGTACTTGCAAGCCGCTTCGGTTTCTTTTATGGGATCTCTTCTATCGTCAACAAAAGATGTAACATTGAGTCCAAACATTTTACCTGTACCGTACATAAATTGCCACAAACCTGTTGCGCCAGATCGCGATACAGCATTAGGGTTTAATGCCGACTCAACAATAGCCAGATACTTAAGTTCTAGCGGCAAATCATACTTATCCAATGCTTGTTCAAAAAGCGGAAAATATACTTGGGACAAGCCTAGCATTCTGGAAACTATTCCGCGTTTTCGGTTGGCATATAAGTCAATGTATGCTCTTACAGCATCGTTATAATCCAATTTAAATGGAGATTTAGCACTTAGCTTAGCCATTCGCGCCTCGTATATTAAATCATCAAAATAAGGAACGTAATCAGAAGCATATTTATGAACGTTTAACTTTTGAGTATCTGTAAAAAAATTGATGCTCTCAAAATACTTTGAAAGCATTAAGCTATCAAGCATAGCAGCAATTGGGTCGTCTTTTATAATTACAAAGGTTGAATCTTTCTCAGGCAATGCTTTTGCAGATGAAAAACCCGTAAAAAAAGATACAGCAAACACAAATGCTAAATTTTTTATCTTCATAATAACATTAAACAGTATTAAACTAAAAAGGTTATCGACCCTTTTACAAAGAACTAAAATTAACCATAAAATATTAAAAATAGTGACTTTACTTATTAACTAACTTTTGTTCATCAGGTAATTTGAAAAGGCAAGCAATCTTGATTCATCAAAAGCCTTACCCATTAACTGAATACCAAAAGGTAAGCCATCTGTTTTTTTACCCAAGGGCAATGAAATGGCAGGCAACCCGGTAATGTTTGCTTGTACAGTAAAAATATCTTCCAAATACATTGCTATCGGATCGGCATCATTTTGACCAAATTTAAAGGCGCTATTTGGAGTTGACGGAAGTAATATAAAATCGTATTTATTGAGTATTTCTTGGGTTTTATTTTTGATGATACGCCTAACTTTTTGCCCCTTTGAATAATAAGCATCGTAATATCCTGCACTTAACACAAATGTTCCCAACATAATTCTGCGTTTCACTTCTGTCCCAAAACCTTCTGTACGAGATAGTTTATAAGTAGATTCTAAATCAACAGCATTTTTACTTCTATAACCGTAATGTATACCATCGTAACGCGACAAATTTGAAGAAGCCTCAGCAGTTGTCAATACATAATAAGTTGGAACCAAATAATCTATGTAAGGAAAATCAACTATCTCAACCGAATGTCCTTCGCTTTTCAATAATTCAATAGTTTGGATTAACTTTTCTTTTACCTCAGTGTTTAAACCTTTGTGTTCGATACAGTCCTTGAAAACTGCCACATTCACTTTTTCTGTAAAATCAAGCTTTTTAGAGTACTCTTCCACCGACTTTGATGAAAGCGTACTATCAAATTCATCTTTACCAGATATTACTTCCAGAATAAGCGCGGCATCTTCGACCGATTGTGTTATAGGTCCTACTTGATCAAAAGAAGAGGCGTAAGCAATTACACCATATCTAGAAACTCTTCCATATGTGGGTTTCAACCCTACAACACCTGCAAATGAAGCAGGTTGACGAATTGAACCACCTGTATCGGTACCAATTGCGGCCAAACATAAATTTGCAGCTACAGCCGTAACGCATCCTCCCGATGAACCACCTGGAACACGTTTATTATCAATAGGGTTTAATACTTTTCCAAAGGCCGACTTTTCATTGGAACTGCCCATTGCAAATTCATCGCAATTTAAACGTCCTATAATAATGGCATCTTCTTTTAATAAACGCGCTACAACTGTTGAGGTGTATAATGAAACAAAACCTTCGAGAATTTTTGACGATGCAGATACTTTGTGGTCTTTATAGCAAATAACATCTTTAATGCCAATAACCATTCCTGCTAGTTTTCCTGCTGTTTTTGCTTTTATTTTTTCATCAATAAGTTCTGCAGCCCTAATGGCCTCACCACTAAATACTTCTAGAAAAGCATTAAGGTGTTTATTGATTTCAATTTGTTTCAAGTAATAGGAAACAAGTGACGAACAACTTGTTTCATTGCTCAATAAATCGAGCTTAATAGAAGATAAAGTAGTGTAGTTCTTCACAAAAATTACCTCAAAAAAAGAATGTTATTTATTCTCGTTAGAAGTTGTTGGAGTACTTGAATCAGAGTCCTTACCCTTAGAAGCATCTTTAAAATCTTTAACGCCTTTACCTAGACCTTTCATTAATTCAGGCAACTTTTTCCCACCAAACATAAGCAACAAAATTAAACCTATCAGAATTAATTCCGGAGCTCCAATTCCTCCTAAAAAACCAAGTATAATGTATAGTGTCATTGTTTTTTTTTACAAAGTTAGTATTTTTTTATAATCAATTGTATTCAAAAATTCCGTAATCGGACTTTACAGTAAGTTTTTTAACCAAAGACTCTTCTACTCTTCCAATAATTTTGGCAGACACATTAAATTCTTTTGATAGTTCAATGATTGAATTGGCAATTTTTTCGGAAACATATAATTCCATTCGGTGCCCCATATTGAATACTTTGTACATTTCCTCCCAACTTGTTCCACTTTGGACTTGTATTAATTTGAACAAGGGAGGAATTTGGAACAAATTATCTTTAATGATATGTAAATTATCTACAAAATGAAGCGCTTTTGTTTGCCCACCACCACTGCAATGAACCATCCCGTTTATTCCTGAACGATTCATATCCAGTATTTTTTTTATTATTGGAGCGTACGTTCTGGTAGGTGATAAAACCAACTTTCCGGCATTCATTTCAACTCCCGACTCAACCTCAATTTTATCGGTTAATTTTAGATTTCCACAATAAACAAGGTCTTTAGGCAAGCCAACATCGTAACTCTCAGGGTACTTTTCTGCTAAATAATGTGCAAAAACATCGTGCCGTGCCGAAGTTAATCCATTACTTCCCATACCCCCATTGTATTCAGCTTCGTAGGTAGCCTTACCGTATGATGCCAAGCCAACTATAACATTACCTGCCTTTATGTTTGCATTATCAATAACATCGATCCGTTTCATTCTACACACAACTGTGGAGTCAACAATAATTGTACGTACCAAATCGCCCACATCGGCTGTTTCGCCACCAGTGGAATAGATGCCTATTCCGTAACCCCTCATTTGTTCCAAGGTTTCTTCAGTACCATTTATGATTGCAGCAATTATTTCTCCCGAAATATTGCTTTTGTTTCGCCCAATAGTAGAAGACAATAGTATATTATCGATAGCGCCCACACACAATAGATCATCGGTATTCATAACAATAGCATCCTTGGCTATACCTTTCCATACTGACATGTCCCCTGTTTCTTTCCAATAAGTATATGCCAATGACGATTTAGTACCAGCACCATCAGCATGCATTACTAAACAATAATTTTCATCTCCGCTTAAATAATCAGGAATAATTTTACAAAAGGCCTTTGGAAAAAGTCCTTTATCAATATTTTTTATGGCATTATGAACATCCTCTTTTGAAGCTGAAACTCCTCGCTGATTGTATCTTTTATCGATTGGCATAGACTTAAAAATAAAGCGTCCCGAACATTTTGGTTCGGGACGCTAATATACTTATTTAATTTTATTCTTATTCGCCTTCTTCATCAGTTCCTTCATTTGAAGAATCTTGAATTTTAACAGGCGCAGCCGGTGGAGCATTAGGATCCGTTTTAGGAACATAATCTTCTCTTAATACCTTAAAAGTAGTTCTTCTGTTTTTAGAGTGCAATGCTTCCTTCTCATCTGTTGTTTTCAATACGTTTATTTCAGTATCTTTAATCAGCAACATATCCTCACCGTAGCCTTTTGCAACTAGTCTGTCAGCTGCAACTCCTTTTGCAATTAAATATTCAACCACGGATTGTGCTCTTTTCAAAGCCAATTTAGCATTTGATTTATTATCACCACGGGAGTCAGTATGAGAACCTAATTCAACAACTAGTGTTGGGTTATCATTTAATGTTTGAAGTAAGCCATTTAATGAATCCTGATATTGTGGTTTTAAATCCCATTTGGCAAGATCGTACAATATTTCGGGAAGCTTAATAACTGTTTTAGTAGTTTTAAGAGCAATGTCTTTGGTAAAGTCAGTAGCAACTTCAACACCTACAGTAGTAAAACTTGATTTGTTACCAAAATACTTATCCATTGTAGCATTAATAGTATATGAAGTTTTCTCATTTACATATCTTTTACCTTCTGGAGTAACATCAAATTTATAATAACCATTGGCGTCAGACGTTGTTTCAACAGAAGCCCCATCGCTACCAACTAATTTAACAACAGCTCCTACTAACTTAGCTTTTGTATCAACATCGGTAATTGTTCCATTTAAAGAGAACAAAATTGGAGGTAAGCGGAAAGAGTATATATCATCACTTCCTTTTCCACCAGGACGGTTTGAAGTAAAATAACCTTGTTGTTTAGATCCTTGAAAAACAATACCGAAGTCGTCTCCAGCTGAATTCAAAGGGGATTTCATATTTTGAACATTCGTAAAAGAACTTCCGCTTTTTTCTGCTTTAAAAATATCTAATCCACCCATTCCCGCTTGACCATTTGACGAAAAGTACAATGTTCCATCAGTAGCAATATAAGGATACATTTCATCACCAGCAGTATTTATTGTTGGACCTAAGTTAACAGGTTTACCCCAAGCTTTTGTTTTTTTATCAAATTCAATAGTCCAAATGTCTCTTCCTCCCATACCGCCAGGTAAATCAGTACCACAAAAATAAATAACTGTTTCGTCATCATTTATAGAAGGGTGCCCAACACGACCAGTATCAGTCGCTAAGTTTAAGTTTATTGCATCACCCCAAGAAGTACCTTTTTTATCAGAATAAAAAACAGCACAACCCAATGTCTTTTTCTCAACATCACAACGAGTAAAATAAATTCTAGAACCTTTCTTGTTTACTGAAGAAGCTCCTTCATTATCACTTGAGTTAAGTCCGCCTACAATAATAACGGGAGTACTGTAAGCACCTTTCTTATCAATTTTAGTTTCGTAAATATCTGTAAAACTTTGACCTGTAGTTCCATCAGCCGAATTTCCGGTTGCACCTTCACGCGCTGAAGTAAAGTATAGGGTTAAGTATTTTCTGTCTGCAAATGTTGGCGAAAAATCTTGGAATTTACCATTTATTTGAGCAGCGTTGTTAACTTCATAACGAGTCGGATTGTCTTTCCACTTTTGAGCCATTTCACAAGACTTAGCTCCTTCAGTTCCTCTAACATCAGAAGGTACAGCTTTAGCATATTCATTGTAATCAACAATTGCCTCACTGTATTTTTCATTTATCTTTTTAGCATCTGCTAAATATAAGGTTGCAATTGGATTAGGGTATTTTGCTTTAATAGCTTTTGCAAACCAAACTTCAGCTTGTTTAGGATCGTTCACTAAACGATAGCAATCAGCTGTTTTGAAAGTCATCTCAGCCTTTTTAGTCTTATTCTTTTCTTTAGTAGCTGCTTTTTTGTACAATTCAATAGCATTGAAATACTGATTAGAATTATACATTTTATCTGCCTCTTTATTCTGAGCACTTAGTGTGGTAAAACCACTAGCAAAAAATAAAGCAACAACAGTAAACAATTTGACAATTTTCATAATTTCTTTTTTTTTGGTTATACAATTTCGCGGTGCTAAGATAAACAAATTATTTAAGCAAACAAATAAATACTGTTTATTTTTTATCAAATAAGTTATTTATTTATTAAATTAAAACTAATTAATAGTTAATAGCATTTAATGATAAATGCATATTAATTTCAGTATGGAAACGGCTATAATAAATTTAATTTTTCAATGAAATTAATTGTCATTTCGCTTAATTCCTCTTTTACCTCCGCATAACACTTTTTTACCTCAGATCTTGTCGTTAATTTTTGAGCAGCATTAATTTTACCTATTAACGAGTCAGCGACTTCCACCACTTCATCTATAATAGCTTCAACTTCCTTCTCATTTTGACCTTTATTACGGTACAGTGATTCGTAACATTCATAAATTACGTCAGCGAGTAATTCATTGATATCCTTTTTTATTTGTCTTCGATTTGCCATTTTTTATGATATTTGTTACAGTTTATATTATTTTAATGTACTTAATTGCTCCTCTATAACCTTTATTTTAGCCAATGCATCTGTTTGCTTTTTACGTTCATTGCCTAACAATTCGGGTTTTGCATTTGATACAAATTTTTCATTTGTTAATTTTTTCAAAACACTTTCTAAAAAACCTTTATTGTATTGTAATTCTTTTAATAAGCGATCTCTCTCAACAATTGTATCAATATTTTGAGATATAGGAACATAAAACTCGGCATTATTTACTAAAAAGGAGTTTGCCCCATCAACCTTTTCATTTACATATTTAAAACTTTTTAAGTTGCACAATTTCAAAATAATTACATCATATATATTAATAATTTCACTTTGATTTACTTTTTTAAACACTTCTAACTTTTCTTTTGGAGAAATATTTTTTTGTTTACGAATGTTTCTAATATTCGTAATAACCTCCGTAACTATCTCAAAATCTTTTAAAATTATTCTATTTTTATTGCTAGTTGCGGGCCATTCTTCAACAATTAGACACTCTTTCTCATTACGTTCTGATATTAAATGCCATATTTCTTCTGTAATAAAAGGCATAAAAGGATGCAACACTTTTAATATTTTTTCAAAAAAAGCAATCGTTGTATCATATGTTTCTTTATCTACAGACAATGACTTACCATCTACAAATTCCGGTTTAATCATTTCCAAATACCAAGCACAGAAGTCGTCCCAAACCAATTTGTAAGTCGCCATCAAAGCTTCGCTCATTCTGTATTTCGAATACAAATCATTGATAATATCCAACTGTGCATTGAATTTTGCATCAAACCATTGAATTGCAATCTTATTTATTTCATTTTGTTGAGTATCAACAGCATGCTCCCATCCGTTAATCAACCTAAAAGCATTCCAAATTTTATTTGAAAAATTCCTTCCTTGTTCACTATAGCTTTCATCAAACAATAAATCATTTCCTGCAGGAGCACATAAAAGCATTCCCACCCGCACACCATCTGCCCCGTATTTTTCTATCAACTCAATAGGGTCAGGAGAGTTTCCTAATTGTTTGCTCATTTTACGACCTTTTTTATCGCGGACAATTCCTGTCAGATAAACATTGTTAAATGGTTTTTCCCCTCTGTATTCGTATCCTGCAATAATCATTCGTGCAATCCAGAAAAATAAAATATCTGGGCCAGTTACTAAATCATTTGTTGGATAATAATAGTTGATGTCCTTTCCATCTGGATTTTTAAAACCATCGAAAACACTTATCGGCCACAACCATGAGGAAAACCAAGTATCTAATACATCTTCATCCTGTTTTAGCTGTTGAATGTTGGATCTTGGATGTTGGACTTTATAGGCAGCTAAAGCCTTAACGTGAGTCTTAGCAACAACCGTATTTCCTTTATCATCGTACCAAGCCGGAATTTGTTGTCCCCACCATAACTGACGGGAAATACACCAATCTTGTACATTCTCCATCCAATGCTTGTAAGTATTTATGAACTTTTCAGGAATCAATTTTATCTCACCATTCAACACATTCTCTAAGGCCGGTTTTGAAATAGTATCCATTTTTAAAAACCATTGCATTGACAGCTTCGGCTCAATCACTGCATTTGTACGTTCACTGTATCCTACTTTGTTTTTAATGTCTTCAATTTTCACCATCTGCCCCATCTCTTCCAAATCTTGCGCAATTTTTTTACGAACAATGAAGCGATCTTCGCCAATGTAAAATTGAGCAGCAGCATTCATTTTACCATCTGATGCAATTGTATCAATTACATCCAACTTGTGCTTTATGCCAAGATTGTAATCGTTGATATCATGTGCAGGTGTTACCTTTAATGCACCTGTTCCAAATTCCAAATCAATATATGTATCAAAAATAACGGGCACCGAACGGTTTACCATTGGAATGATACAGCGTTTGCCTTTTAGATGTTTGTAGCGTTCATCCTCAGGATGGACGCATACAGCGGTATCACCCAATATTGTTTCGGGGCGAGTTGTTGCAACCGTAATCCAGCCATCTGCTTCTCCTTCAATCTTATATCGTACATAATACAACTTAGAATTTACTTCTTTGTGAATCACTTCCTCATCCGAAACAGCAGTCAACCCTTTCGGATCCCAATTCACCATTCGTACACCGCGATAAATTTGTCCTTTATTATACAAGTCTATAAATACATCGATTACAGCTTCGCTCAAATCTCCTTCCATCGTAAAACGCGTGCGATCCCAATCACAAGACGCCCCTAATTTTTCAAGTTGTTTAAGGATAATCCCTCCGTATTTTACTTTCCATTCCCAAGCGTGTTTTAAAAAATCTTCACGAGACAGGTCTGTTTTCTTTATTCCCTTTTCTGCTAATAATGCTACCACTTTTGCTTCGGTAGCAATTGAAGCGTGGTCAGTTCCAGGAACCCAGCAAGCATTTTTACCTTGCATACGTGCTCTGCGAATCAACACATCTTGTATGGTATTGTTTAACATATGCCCCATATGCAACACTCCTGTAACGTTTGGAGGGGGTATTACAATGGTATATGGCTCACGTTCATCGGGAATGGATTTGAAAAATTTATGCTTTATCCAATGGGCATACCATTTGTCTTCTACAGGTTTTGGGTCGTATATTTTTGGAATTTCCATTTTTTTTTTTTTTCTTCGTGCATAGTTGATGAATATGCAAAGCTATTAATTTTTAGTTTTTGTGATTTAAACAATGATGGCACGATTTATGCCGTAATGTTACGTTAAAATAAAGGATTTTATGAAAAAACTATTTTTAATTGCTTGCGCTTTGTTTGTTAACTCGCTTGTTGTAAAGGGGCAAACACCATCGTCTACTACGATTACTCCAGCACCCGCTACTATAACCGCGACCAATCCAAATGCGCCAGAGATAACTTTTGATAAGGACATTCACGATTTTGGAACCATAGAAAATGGAGGTGATGGCACCTATGAATTTAGGTTTAAAAATACAGGGAAGGAACCTTTAATTATTAGCAGCGCAAAAGCTTCTTGTGGATGTACTGTTCCTACTTGGCCAAAAGAACCAATACTAGTTGGGAAATTGTCAACAATAAAAGTAATGTACGACACCAAAAGAACCGGAAGTTTCACAAAACAAGTTACTATTACTTCCAATGCAAAGACTGCAAATAAAATAATTACCATAAAAGGTGTGGTTAAAGCCGCCCCAGTTGAAGAAACCTTTCCGGCAAAAAAAACGAACCCCGGATCACCTTTTGAAAATAAATAAAATTAAAAAACAAAAAACAACTAATCTAAAAACACCAAACAATGAAAAAATCAATTTTATCTCTAAGTTTTGTATTCTTTACTATTCTTGCAGTTAATGCTCAAAGCACTACAACTCCTGCTACTGTCATGGTGGCTACAGCTCCAGTGGAAAATCCGAATGCTCCTGATCTTAAGTTTGAATCTGAAACATTAGATTACGGTACAATCGAACACAATGCTAACGGAGACAGAGAATTTAAATTCAAAAATACAGGTAAAGAACCTCTAATCATTACAAATTGCCAAGGTTCTTGTGGATGTACTGTTCCTACTTGGCCCAAAGAGCCTATAAAGCCAGGTGCTTCTGCAGCCATTAAAGTTCACTATGCAACTGATAGAGTTGGTGCTTTTGAAAAAACAATTACCGTTAATTCAAACGCTAAAACACCGGTTAAGGTTATTAAAATTAAAGGGGTTGTTAAGCCAGACCCAACAGCTGCAGCAGGAACCGTAACACCTTCACCTGCACCTGCAACGGCTACTCCGATAGCTTCACCTGATAAAAAATAGTAAAAAATAATATTTATTACTTTTGTCCCGAACAGAACTAATTCTGTTCGGGATTTTTATTTTATTTTATGCCAAAAATTTCAAAAAAAGGTGAATCAATGCCTTCATCACCCATAAGGAAATTAGTTCCTTATGCAGAAAAAGCTAAATCAGAAGGAAAAAAAATTTATCACTTAAACATCGGCCAACCAGATATTGAAACACCGGATACGATGCTAAATGCTATCAAGAACTTCAGTCCGAAAGTTGTTGAATACAGTCACAGTGCTGGAGTAGAAAGCTATAGAAAGAAATTGGCAAAATATTATAACACTTTTAATATTGATATTGATTATACCGAAATTATGATTACCACAGGTGGCTCGGAGGCGATAGAAATTGCTCTTATGGCTTGCTTAAACAATGGTGATGAGCTCATTATTCCAGAACCATTTTATGCAAATTACAATGGATTTGCTTGCCAAGCAGATGTAAAAATTGTTCCAGTTTGTTCTTATATTGAAAATGGGTTTGCGTTGCCACCCATAAGCGAATTCGAAAAAAAAATTACGCCTAAAACAAAGGCTATAATGATTTGTAATCCAGGAAACCCAACAGGATACTTATACTCGCGGGAAGAACTAGAATCATTGAAGGAATTGGTTTTTAAGTATGATTTATTTCTTTTCTCAGATGAAGTGTACAAAGAGTTTTGTTACGATAATAAAGAGTACGTATCAGTAATGCATCTTAAAGGAATAGATAACAATGTTGTATTGATGGATTCTATATCCAAAAGATACAGTGCTTGTGGAGCTAGGATTGGTGCATTGATATCAAAGAATAAAGAAGTAATGAATACAGCCTTGAAATTTGCGCAAGCGCGTTTAAGTCCGCCTACATTTGGACAGGTAGCAGCCGAAGCCGCTATTGATACTCCACAGTCGTATTTTGATGGAGTAAAAAAGGAATACGTTGCCAGAAGGGATTTTGTAATAGAGAAGCTAAACAAAATGGACAATGTTTTTTGTCCGAATCCCAGTGGTTCATTTTATTGTATTGCACGTTTGCCAATTGACAATGCAGATAAATTTTGCCAATGGTTATTAGAAGATTTTAGCTATAAAGGACAAACTGTAATGCTTGCACCTGCAACAGGTTTTTACTCTACACCGGGTGCCGGAATTAACGAGGTAAGAATTGCATACGTGTTGAATATTGAATCATTAAAAAATGCAATGGAATGCTTAAGCGAAGCATTGAAAGTTTATCCTGGAAGAGTACAATAATTTTAATAAAAAAGCGTCCTGCAAATTATTGTAGGACGCTTTTTTATACCAATTTCACTATATATTTAACCGTGCATCATTGAGCCGGCCATTCTATTTGTCTTTTTTTGACGAGCTTTATGTTGTGATTTTGAACCACAATTGGCTTTTGGAGCACAGGACTCCAATACAAATCCAGAAACAGCAAAAGCCATAAATAAAACCATTATTTTATAGGTAAATATATTTTTTATTATTTTCATTATTAAATTTTAAAACTATGATTTTAATTCAATTCAAAATTAACTGATAAATGCCTAATCGTGCTACCGTTAACTAAATAAAGTGTAACTAAATCAAAGCAACTTTATGATGGAAATATTTTATTGGGGTTTAGTATATTATTAGGGTCAAATACTTTTTTAATCCCCTTTTGAAGTTCTATTGTTTTCTTGGAAAATACTATATCAACATATTCCTTTTGAACCCAACCGATTCCGTGTTCCCCAGAAATGGTGCCACCCAATTTTTTGCATAATTGAAATATTTCTCTTATACCTTTCTGAATTTCATTTTCCCAAAAATATTGACTAAGTTCTCCTTTAATTATGTTTATATGTAGATTACCATCTCCTGCGTGGCCATAGCAAACAGATTTAAAACCATACTTCTCGCCAATTTGCTTAACGCCTACTATTAATTTTGGAAGCTCTGCTCGAGGCACCACTGTATCTTCTTCTTTGTAAACAGAATTAGCCCTGACTGCTTCAGCTACTTTTCTTCGAAGTTTCCACAAGTTTTCTTTTTGCTCCGTTGTCTCTGCAAACAATATTTCATCACAATCAAAAACTTGCATAACTTCTGAAATTTTCTCGCAATCTTTAAACAATGCATCTAAATCATTTCCATCCACTTCAACAAGTAAATGTGCTTGAATATCAGCTGCTACAAGTATGTTTATTCCTTCATTAAATTTTAAACTCCAATCAATTGCGTCACGTTCCATAAACTCCATAGCTGAGGGTATTATACCTTGTCGAAAAACTGCAGATACGGATTCACAGGCACTTTCGTAAGATTTAAAAGGAACCAACATTAACAAATTAAACTTTGGATAAGGAATCAGTTTGAACACAATTTTTGTTATTACTCCCAAAGTACCTTCACTTCCCACCATTAACTGCGTTAGGTTATATCCTGTCGAATTTTTCAACACGTTTGCTCCTGTCCATATTATTTCACCGGTTGGGAGTACCACTTCTAAGTTAAGTACATACTCTTTTGTTACACCATACTTCACTGCTTTTGGTCCGCCAGAGGACATTGCTAAATTACCACCCAAAAAACAACTTCCTTTACTTGCCGGATCGGGAGGATAAAACAAGCCTTTTTCTTTCACTGCTTCTTGGAAAAACTCATTGATAACGCCAGGTTCAACAGTAGCTTGCAAATTTCGTTCGTCAATTTCAATGATTGAATTAAAGCGCTCCATAGAAAGAATAATCCCTTTACAAACTGGCAATGCAGCACCACTAAGCCCGGTACCAGCCCCCCTAGGTGTTATAGCGATTTTGTGTTCGTTACAAATTTTAAGTATTTCAGATATTTCAACCGGTAGTCTCGGTTTTATAACCACTTCAGGAAAAAAATTCAAGTCCTCTGTTTCATCGTGCGAACACCTTTCAAGTGATTCATTATCAAGTAAAACGAAACGATCGCCAACAATTTCTTTCAATCGAAAAATTATTTCAGAACTTATTGCTGTATATGACATTGTCTAAAATTTTGTTTCAAAAATACTTATTGTACTTTTGTTTTTAACCTATTTTTATGTTTTTTGTTTTATCAAAGTTACTTCATTTTTTAATAGCGCCATTGACGTGGATATTACTGTTACTTTGTTTTTATTTTTTTAGCAAAAACGAAAAAAACAAAAAGAAGTATTTAATTACTTCGATAACATTTTTACTCTTTTTCTCAAACTCATTTATTTTGGACGAATGTATGCGTAATTGGGAAATTCCGGCTTTAAGTTCAGCAGACCTACCACAAGCACAATATGAAGCCGCAATAGTATTAGGGGGAATGAGTTTTTACGATGGTAAAATTAACAGGATACAATTTACACGCAGTGCTGATAGATTATTTCAAGCAATTGATTTATATAAATCGGGTAAAATAAAAAAAATTATTTTCGTGGGTGGCTCAGGAAGTATACTTCACAACAAAGAAAAAGAAGCCTTCTTTGTAAAAGAATACCTACAAAAAATACAGTTCCCTGATTCAGTATTATTAATTGAAAGCGAGTCGAAAAACACACATGAAAACGCCTTCCTTGTAAAACCACTACTGCCCTATAGTAAAGCAAGATATTTACTTGTTACTTCCGCATCACATATGAGGAGAAGCTTGGGATGTTTTAAGAAAGCAGGAATTGCAACATATCCTTATAGTGTAGATAGATACAGTGGCCCCAGAAAATTTGAATTCGACCATTTAATTATACCGAACATTGCTGCATTGCAAGAATGGACTGTTCTTATTCACGAAATGGTAGGGTATGTTGTATATAAAATTGAAGGATATATTTAAAACAAGCACCACATTTCTTTTTCAATCCCAATAAACAATCCTTTTTCGTTCAATTTTAATTCATATTTTTGGAGTTTACCTAAACAATTTACGGAATTACTATTGCCTGTTTTTAAATCAAATTTATAACGGTGATAAGGACAAATTATTTCATCATCCTTTGTACACAGCCCATTGTGCAATGGGAACGCTTGATGTGGACATTTATTTTTAATGGCATAAAAACTATTTTTTGTTCTAACTAAACAAAGTTCGTCAATGTCAACCATCACTTTGATAGCACTATCCAATGCAACTGCCTCCTCTGCTTCCTCGAGGGAGGAAAATAACTTAAACCACTTAATTTTTTTCTTTTTAGAAAACATATATACAAAATTAAATATTTAAAACACAAGCACCTTTTTGCAGAACATTAAAACACTTTATGTGTGCCTTTTCACAATCCTTTTGCCATTTTCTTGCTTTGTAAAAAGAGTTTGATGAGTCTATAATGAAATTATCACACTCGAAACAAGAAAGCAAATTGGATATTTTTAGTTTTGTATTTCCACTCAAAATTATGTAATCCACCTTCATTCGTTCCTTATTATATTTATTAGTTATAGCAAGTAAATTATTTGCAATAATTATTCTTTTGTTATTAAACATTACAAAATTACCTTTCTTATAAAATGTGTTCTCATTATAATCTTTAGATACAAATGCGTGGCTCACTACACCCTGCTCCCACCAATTATGATATACATGAAAAAGCATCGTACTCTTATCTTTGTACAACAAAGAATCAGACACAAAATAATTTTTATTTCCCGTAATAAAATCGATTGCCGATTGTTTTTTTATACTGTAAATGACAAGCGCCCTATTTGCTGCTTCTTTATATTTTTCTAGAATTTGATAGGAAAGAACCAACACAAATAAAGACAAAGAAATATGTATAAAATATGGACGCTTATAAAAAAAGAAAATAAAAGTAAAAATTAATATCCCGTAAATTAACCAAACTTCAAGTATACCAAGCGAAACACCTTCAACAATAGCATAAGGAGCATTTTCAAAAAAAACAACCGAAGTGTTTAAAAATGAAATTAAACGCGACAGTAGCCAAGCGATCCAAAAGGCTAAGAAAAATATTTTCGAAACAAACAGTAAGAGAATTCCAACATATAATATTAAGGCTGAAAGTGGGATTACAACTAAATTACTCAAAATAAAATAATTCGGAAACTGATGAAAGTAAAGTAATCCGAGTGAAAATGTTGCTAATTGTGCAGCAATGGATACTGTAGTAACAGTCCATATTTGATCAAGTATCCAATTATTGGTTTCAATTAAATTATAGATTCCCGGTTGTAACATTACAATTCCAAAAACAGCCAAAAAGGAAAGCTGAAAACCTACTTCCATTATTAAATAAGGATTGATAATGAGTAACAATAGTGCTGAAGCTGCTAATGTATTATATACATTGGTATACCGATTGAATAGTTTAGCAATGACAATAAAACTAAACATAGTAGCTGCTCGCATAACAGAAGGCGACAAACCTGTTAAGCAAGCGTAAAACCAAAGCATTAGAACTAAAATAATTGCTTTTATTATTTTTCCATTTTTAAATTTATCGAGAAAAAAAAGTAATTTTAACAATACTACATAAATGATTGCTATATGTAAACCTGAAACAGAAAGTACGTGTAAGGCTCCACTACTTGAATAAGCCGATATAATTTCGGGATTCAATTTATCTTCAAACCCCAATATAAGAGCAGATCCTACAGCAAACTCATTGCCCGTTATATTATATTGTTTAAATATATTTAGAAAATAGTCGCGAAGACTGATAGATGTTTTTAAAATAAAACTGCCTTCATTTTTATTTGTACTTATCCATTTTTTATCCGACAAATAACATTGATGAAATACATTGTGGAATTCAAGATATTGTTTATAGTTAAATTCATGTGGATTTACAGGGGGATCAATGCTCTTAAAAGCAGGACTAACAAACAATATATCTCCATATTTTATTTTCAAAGAATTACTATCCTTTTGAAAATACAGCATTGCTTTTCCTTTTGTTGAAACCCATCCCCCTTGGGTACGAACAGAAATTACTTCTACTATCGTTTTCAAGGTTTTATCCTTTTCAACAAAGGGTTCAAGTACTCGAACGGTTGCAAATTGATTAGAGTTAATTTTTTGTCCAAAATGGGATGGGTAATTTATTTCATTATTATAATGGGTTAACTGAAATCCAATAATAAAAAAGGCTAAATGCATTGTAAACCCGGCAAGCCATCTGTAATTATAGGCTAATTTAAAACGAACATTTATTAAAAGTTGAAACAATAACAGTATCCCTAAAATAAGAGACCAAAATGGAATTTCAATTTGAGTATAAATACAAACCAGTATTCCTGCCAAGAAGGGCAGTAAAATGCGAAAAAGGGGTATTTGATTTTTTAAAGCAAGCATTAAAGTATTTCCTTATAAGTCAATTGCATTTGTTTTGAAATTTATAACAGCTAAATATTTTAAAAAAATATCTCCACCTAAAACATGATCAATTGGCATTATTTTAGGATCCTATATGTTTTATTAACGTGAGAAAGATCAAGTAAAAGTATATTGTAATTTTTTAGTGTTAGTCCAGCCATTACAATTTTTTTAATTTTACAATTATGACTTTGCATTGAACTTGTACCTAAGCCAGACGATAGGTTTCCATTTTTATCAAAGGTTTTTTGTTTTGTAAACTTATTTATCCTATTTACATCAAAAACAGTTTGCGAAGCACCGATGTCAATTAACAAACTAGCCTTTTTTTCATTTTTAGTTACCTTTATCAATAAATCACTTTCATTTGGTTTTACCGATAGAATATTAATTTAAAACCTTGTTACCATACATTACAATAAGATAAAAAAGCCCCACAAATGCGAGGCTTTTAAATAATTAATATAAACTTACTAAGCTACTACTTTCATGTTGTCTAGCACTTCCATTACTTGCTTAACGGCATTTGCCGACTCTTTTAACAATGCCATTTCAGCATCGTTTAACTTCAGCTCTATAATTTTTTCAATACCATTTTTACCTAATACAACCGGAACGCCCAAATAAATATCTTTCATTCCGTACTCCCCATTTAATAATGCGCATACCGGAAAAATCCTTCGTTGATCACGAACAATAGCCTCAACCATTTGAGCTGCTGCCGCTCCTGGTGCAAACCAAGCCGATGTTCCCATTAAATTCACTAATTCCCCTCCACCTTTTTTGGTCCGTTCAATGATTGCATCCAATTTATTGACTTCAATTAACTCGGTTACAGGAATACCTGCAACTGTTGTATAACGAGGAAGTGGAACCATTGTATCACCATGCCCTCCCATTAAAACGGCTTTAATATCCTTAGGTGAAACATTCAATGCCTCCGCTAAAAATGCACTGTAACGAGCAGTATCTAAAATTCCTGCCATACCAAATACTCTGCTTGACGGAATTTTTGCTGTTAAAAATGCACAATAAGTCATTACATCTAAGGGATTAGAAACAACAATTATTTTTGCATTGGGTGAATATTTAATTATGCTTTCGGTAACTGATTTTACAATTCCGGCATTGGTAGCGATAAGATCATCGCGACTCATACCTGGCTTTCTAGGTAAACCGGAAGTAATTACAACTACCTCAGAATTTGCTGTTTTAGTATAATCATTTGTATATCCTATTACGCGTGAGTCGTACAAATTAATAGGAGCAGTTTGCCACATATCAAGCGATTTTCCTTCGGCTACACCTTCCTTAATGTCAATAAGGACAACCTCATTTGCCAATTCCTTATGAGCTATAACGTTTGCACAGGTTGCACCAACATTTCCGGCTCCAACTACAGTAATTTTCATTTTTTATTTTTTTAATAGTGAATATTCTTTTTAAAAAACTTCGGCTAATGTAATAAACTACTTTTTATTAAAAAAAGTTATTTATCACCAAAAGATTAAAATAAAATAGTTTGGCATTCGAAGCGATTCATTTCAATTCCTTTTTACCGTAAACTAAATAAAGTGTAACGTAGCATTTTAAACTATACATTTAAACTACATTTGTACTGAATATAGTGTTAAAAAAACCAATACCACGTATTTATTATTTGTTTAAATGATTACATTTGCGTATTCTAGTAAGTAGTAAATTGTAATAATGAAAAAAATTGTACTATTTTTTCTTTTTTTGTTTGCTATTAGTAAAATAGCAACGGCACAATTAACAGCTAATGGTGCAGGAAAGGCTGTTGTTACACAGTATACCAACATTTCCCCGAACGATACGATTTATGTTTTTTGTAGCATAGATGCTAATGGAAACCCGAATATGGGCTCCTTAACAGCTACACCTGTTGGAGGGATGCCAAATTACAATTTCGATTGGCAAAAATTTAACCCGAATACATACGTGTACGATCCCTTTACGAACACAAATGGATTAACTTCCACGATTAATAATTTAGGTGATGGAGGATACAATGTTACGATTACCGATGCTAATGGCAACAAACAATGTATGCGTGCTTGGGTTTATATTGACAGTATTATACCTAAAATTGACCCCATTATTCCAAGATGTGATACCATAAAGCTAAACGCTACCATAGGAAAATCCGCACCCTTTACCTATTATGATCCGCCAGCAACCTCCTTGCTGATTGATTCTAACACAACGATAACAGTATGTTTTGATGCCTTACATACCTTTGTTTCTGATTTAGGTTTTTTTCTTATTGGACCACCTAGTTGCTTAAGTCCAACTATTTGTTTAGCAAACCCAATTGCAGCAAATAATGGGGGATTAAATTGCAATTCTGGAAACGATGTAATTGGACTATGCTTTACCACATCAAGTGGCGTCCTGTTTAATGGATGTGTTCCCGCTCCTGCACATACACTTTCAGGAACTTATGCTTCCAATAATCCTTGGAATCCAATTTACGGTTGCGATGCAGCTACTGCAGGGTGGACAGTTCAAGTGTATGATTGTGTAGGTGCAGATGTTGGCTCCCTTACACATGCATCCATTTCTTTTTCGGGCCAAGGACCTTGTGGACCAACTTCTATTTTTTATGATTCCGGCATTATAAATTCCATCATCAATGACAACTCTTGTTTACCGGGAAATGCTTCTGTATTTATTGTACCTCCTGGTGTACCGGCAACTCACGTAATGAATCTTCCACCTGCCACATACCTATGGACGTCTAATCCACCTACATCAGTACAAAATTTTACCGACTCATTAAATCCAGAAATATATGGCAATTTATTTCCACAACAAGATGTCTGGTTTTATTTAAAAGCAACTGACAGTTTAGGCGTTTGTACAAAAAAGGATTCAACAAAATACACCTTCACTATTTTACAAGCTACTATGCAATTTGCAGATGATACTTGTGGAATGGGAGAAGGAAAAGCAAAAGTGACTGTTACAGGTGGAAAACCCCCTTATACTTATGCTTGGGACGATGCTAAAGCCCAAACAGCAGACTCTGCTATTAACCTCCCTATGGGCGCTTACAATGTGGTAGTCACCGATGCAAATCACTGTACAGTGGCTATGATGGTACAAATAGTAACAATACCTTTACCAATAGCTGAATTTTTCCCAACACCTGAAGTAATTAGTTTGCTTGATCCCGTATGTTTATTTGTCAATAAATCAAAAAATGCAATAAAGTATTGGTGGAATTTTGGTGACGGTGATACTTCTACTTCTTTTAATCCCAAACACAGCTATGTTCAAGAGGGCACATATGAAGTAAAATTAGTAGTTGAAAATCAATATGGATGCAGAGATAGTATTACGCATACAGTTATTGTAGAATCCTATTTCACTTTTTATATTCCAAATGCATTTAGACCAAATACAGATGGATTAAACGATGAATTTATTCCAAAAATATTTGGGGTAATTAATGATGGCTATGATTTCAGCGTATTTAACAGATGGGGAACTGAAATATTTCACACAAATGACCCTTTAAAAGGTTGGTCGGGAAATGTTGATGGAGGAACCAAAAATGCTATGAATGAAGTGTATGTTTACGTTATTAAATTTACTGATTTCAAGTTAAAAAAACACAGTGTTGTAGGTCACGTTACTTTGGTACAATAAAAATTTATTGGAATGATTACTGAGGAGTTTCTACAGTATGTTTGGAAACTTAGACTGTTCAATCAAAAAGATCTATTCACTGAAGAAGGTGAAGCTGTTTCGATAATTAAAACAGGAGAACAAAACAGCAATGCTGGTCCTGATTTTTTAAATGCCAAAATTAAAATTGGGAAAACCACTTGGGCAGGCAATGTTGAAATCCATACACTGGCTTCCGATTGGAAAAAACATAAGCATCAAAACGATGATGCATACAACAATGTTATTTTGCACGCTGTGTATAAAGATGATGTTCCACTTCATAGAAAATCGGGAGAAAAATGTCCTACATTAGTGTTAGACAGCTTAATTCCAATGTACCTATTGAATAATTACAGTAAAATACAAAAAAGTACTCATCATTGGATCCCCTGTGAAAAGCAACTGAATAGAATTGACACTTTTTTTATTAAAAACTTTCTCGACAGAATGCTTGTTGAACGATTGGAAAGGAAAACAAAAACAATTTTAACCAGTTTAGCAATCAATAAAAACAATTGGGAAGAAACTTTTTACCAACAAATTGCCAGGAGTTTTGGATTTAAAATAAACAGCGAACCATTTGAATTACTTGCAAAATCGCTGCCGAACATTTTACTTTCCAAGCACAAGAATAGTTTGTTTCAAATTGAAGCTTTATTATTCGGACAAGCAGGTTTTTTAGGACTGCCCTTAAAAGATAAATATGCTCAGCAACTGCAAAATGAATATGCTTTTTTACAAAAAAAATTCAACCTTATTCCAATTGAAAAACATTTGTGGAAAAACATGAGACTGCACCCATTGAATTTTCCTTGCATTCGAATTGCTCAATTTGCATCACTTATATTTAAATCATCCCATTTGTTTTCAAAAATAATTGAGGCAAAAGTTTTAGTCGATTTAAAGAAAATATTGTCAGTGGAAGTATCGGAGTATTGGACCACACACTATAAATTTGATAAAAAATCCCCCCTAAAGAAGAAAAAGCTAGGTGCTAATGGCATTCAAAATTGTATCATCAATACAGTTGTTCCGCTTTATTTTGTCTATGGTAAAACCAAAAAAGAAGGAGATTATGTTAGCCTATCAATGAACTTATTGGAACAATTAAAGAGCGAAAAAAATTCCACCATAAGCAAATGGAATAGTATAGGAATAAAATCTACCACAGCTTTTGATAGCCAAGCATTGTTGGAATTGAAAAACGAATACTGTTCACATAAAAAATGTTTACAATGTGCTGTTGGTAATAAATTACTTAATAAAGTATAAAATACATTCTCTTTTCATAAATTTGTAGTATATAAAATAAAATGGCACGAAAAATAACGGTTTGGTTTGAACAACAGGCATTCGGTGTATGTGAATGGTGGGGCAACAAACTGGGTATTAAGTCGACCAATATACGTATGTATTTTATTTACCTTTCTTTTTTCACTGTTGGTTCACCCATCATTGTATATTTCATAATGGCCTTTATATTGGAGCACAAAAACTATTTAAAACCTAATAAAAGTAAACGATCAAGTATTTGGGACATTTAATACCCCTAAGAATTGCAGCGTAAATTCCGCCCTTTTTTTAACATTTACTTTCCAATTGCCTTAATAGCAACTATTTTTTGTATAGGTATTATTGGTTTTATAATTATTGAAGATTACAGCATTTTTGATGCCTACTACATGACCGTTATAACGGTTGCTACCGTAGGATTTCAAGAAGTGCACCCATTGAGTGAATCAGGGAGATTATTTACATCTTTTCTTATCATAACAAGTTTTGGTACATTTGCCTATGCATTAACATCGCTTTCAAAATATGTTATTGATGGAGAGTTTAATCATTATTTTAAAAATTACAAAGTGAATTCAGCAATACAACAATTACACGATCATATTATTATCTGCGGTTACGGTCGTAATGGACGACAAGCAGCACAAGTATTAAAAAAACACAACAAGCGATTTGTTGTAATTGAACAAAAGGCCGATGTGATAGAAGGAATGAATAAAAAATACGAGAGTCTTGTTGTTCAAGGAGATTCAACAAGAGATGAAACTTTAATAAAGGCAGGTATTCATAAAGCCAAAGCATTGATAACAACCCTGCCCATTGATGCAGATAATTTATTTATTGTACTTTCAGCCCGTTCATTAAATCCAGCTTTAACTATCATTAGTAGAGCATCAGACGACAATTCAGACAAAAAATTAAAAATAGCAGGTGCAAACAATGTGATTATGCCAGACAAAATTGGTGGTGCTCATATGGCTTCCTTGGTAATGCAGCCCGATGTGATTGAATTTATTGATGTGATTACGGGACAAGAAGGAACTAGCATTAACTTAGAAGAAATAACTTTTGATAACCTTCCGCAAGAATACAGAAACAAGACTATTAAAGACTTAGAAGTGAGACAAAAAACAGGTGCCAATATTGTTGGTTTCAAAACTGCACAAGGCGAATACGTTATTAATCCGAGTGCCGACACAAAAATTATTCCCGATGCAAAACTGTTTGTATTAGGAACAGGCGAGCAAATAAAAAAACTAAAGGAATTGTTTAATTAGAAATGAAAAAAATTCTAATTACAGGCAGCAATGGTTTGCTCGGGCAAAAGCTTGTTACAGCACTACTTAAAAGCAATACTTTTGAAATAAATGCCACATCAAAGGGAGAAAACCGTATAAACAATAAAGCTGGTTATATCTATCAATCATTAGACATTACGAATAAACAGGAAGTTGATACACTTATTTCAAAATACACCCCAGATGTTATAATCAACACCGCAGCAATGACCAATGTAGATGCCTGCGAAACACAAAAGGGGGAATGTTGGAAATTGAATGTTATTGCAGTAGAGTACCTAATAAGTGCCATAGAAAAACTCAGTCATAATACCCATTTTATTCAGCTCTCAACGGATTTTATTTTTGATGGTAAAAAAGGAAGTCCTTATACTGAAGAAGATGCTCCAAATCCTTTAAGTTATTATGCACTTTCAAAATGGGAAGCAGAAAAAAGAGTGATGATAAGCAATCTTAGGTGGGCAATTGCTCGCACTATAATTGTTTACGGTATTGTTGATAATATGAGTCGTAGTAATATTGTTTTATGGGCAAAAGAAGCCTTGACAAAAGGACAAAAAATAAATGTGGTGGACGATCAATTCCGTTCCCCTACTCTTGCCGAAGACCTTGCTGCAGGCTGCATCCTTATTGCTGAAAAAGAGGCAACAGGGGTGTACAATCTTTCTGGTCCAAAAACATTAAGCGTATTGGAAATAGTAAATGCAGTAGCAGGTTATTGGAAATTGGATAAATCACTCATCACACCGAGTAAATCAAACACCTTGAACCAAGCTGCTAAACGACCGCCTCGTACAGGTTTTATAATTGATAAAGCAATTAAAGAATTGGGCTATGCTCCGCATTCGTTTGAGGAAGGCTTGGAGATATTGGATAAACAAATTAATTGACGGTTGTTGGTTGTTGGTTGACGATTGCAATATTTTGTAACATTATTGCCAAACAAAATTAGAACGTCTTTGCGATGATCTTTTTCAGGAAAAAGCAATCCTTTAAAAAGTTTCCAAAAAAATTCACCCCTACTCCTTCACAACCCTCACATTACTGATACCGCTTTCAGAACGAACTTGAAGAATATACATACCTGTTGGGAGTTCGTGTATATCAATTACTGTTTTTTCGTTCATTAATTGTTTGGTGTACACCAATTCACCGAGAGTATTAAACAATAATATAGTTCCGCTTTGTGTATTGCTTGTTATAAGTGTTAAGATATCGCTAACCGGGTTCGGGTATACCTTTATAGTATTTGCTGCATCGCTCGTAACTTCAATACCAAACAAGGTATAATTCAATACAGCCGAACAACTTTTACATCCGTTCGAATCAGAAAAGCATACAAAATAATTGCCGTTGGCATTGCTGATATAAATTTGGTTCATTGCCCCATTAATAGGACTACCATTCAAATACCACTGATTACCGTAAGTTGCAGAGCTTGTAAAAGTGTCACCATTGGAATTAATAAATGGAATTGGTGGCAAAGGGTTTACTTGTAAAAAGTTATAGGCTTTTTTGGAACAACCGGTATTCGGGTCGGTGTAAGTATAAGTAATTTGATGAAAACCTAAACCTGCAACAGTAGGATAAAAAACACCATTTGTTACTCCTAATCCACTGTAAATCCCACCTAAAGGCATTCCTCCCGTTAAGGTATAAGGCAGTGCGTCAATACATATCCCTTTTATGTTTAAAACTAAGGTAACAATCGGTAAAGGGTTAACAATTACAGTAGTAATTACTAAACTATCGCAACCCTTTATGGTCATTAATAAATTGTTGTAAGTACCTGCAGTTTTTCGGTAAGCCCCACCCAATAAAATACTATCGCCTTGGCAAATATGCAAGCTCACATTCATGGTATAGATTGGATTTACTGTTACTGATACTGTCTTTTGAGGCGATGCTCCGCAAGAATTATTTGCTGTTACCGTGATAATTCCACTGTTTGCTGAAGCTGTTGCGGCAATGCTATTGGTGATAGAAGTGCCTATCCAGCCGTTTGGTAAAGTCCAAGTATAACTGATAGCACCAGGCACCACTGGTATGCTATAGGTATTGGTACTCGCTTGACATACAACCGGTGCTCCGCCAATGGAAAAAGGCACAGGAGGAATTAATGTTACTATAACATATAGAGATATATTAGGTGATCCACCGCAAGCATTGTTATATGCTTGTACGAAAACATTACCGCTTATAGGCCCTGCAGTTGCATTAATAGTATTGGTTACACTGGTTCCTGTCCATCCATTCGGCAAAGTCCATATATAACTATTTGCACCTGCAACAGGAGTCACGCTGTATGTATTTGTTGATCCGTTGCAAACGGATTGTGACCCACTGATAATTCCAGGTGTTTGCGGCACTTGGTTAACAACAACAGCAAGGGTTTGAACAGTTGATGTTCCACATCCATCGTTTGCTTTTACGGTTATATTACCTCCTACAAAAGCTGCCAAAGCAACAATACTATTGGTAGTACTGCTACCACTCCACCCGTTTGGTAAAGTCCAGGTGTAATTCATTACTCCCGGAATAGCGGGTACACTGTAAGTGTTAGTAGTTAATTCACAAATATTAGTAGGACCACTTATTGAAGCAGGTTGTGCAGGCAATATACAAGGACAAACTAAAAAATCACCGTAAGGAAAGTTTCCATTGGCACTACTCAAACTTTTTGTCACTGAGTATATATTTGTTAAAGTATCCCATTCAAAAATACAACCTTGATCGTAGACTCCACCACGAGAAGTCATTCCATAGTATTTACTACCTATACGAGCCAATGAACCATAAGGGTTTTTTCCCGCAATGGGATTAAGATGTGATCTATCTCTGTAAACATTTGTAATCGGGTTCCAGTCGAAAATAACACCTGCTAAGTTTATCCCACCTTGGTAAGTCATACCGTAAAACATATTATTATTAACAGCCAGTGAACCAAAAGGGTTGCTTCCAAGCGAATCTACCATATCAATTTTCTTGGAGTAGATATTGCTTGCCGGATCCCACTCAAAAATTACGCCTTTATTATTTGCTCCGCCAAAAGCTGTCATACCATAAAACTTAGCGTTGTTGAAGGTTAAAGAACCGAATGGAGTTCTCCCCATTGCATCGGTAAGATCCATTTTTTTGGTGTACACATTTGTAATCGGGTCCCACTGAAAAATCACCCCTTTATTGTTTGCTCCACCTGTTTGCATCATACCATAAAATTTACCTCCGCTAAGCGTGAGACTTCCCCATGGTTCGCAACCAATTGTAGTACTTAGGTCAATTTTTTTGGTATATACATTTAATATTGGGTCCCACTCAAAAATAACACCCAAATTATTGGCACCACCTTTAGAAGTCATACCGTAATACTTGTTTCCGCTTAGTGCAAGAGAGCCATAAGGACTGCAGCCGAGTGCAACGCTCATATCAATTTTCTTTGTGTAAATATTCACAACCGTATCGTATTCGAAAATAACACCCTTATCATTCGTCCCACCATTGACTGTCATACCGTACATTTTGGTTCCGTTCAAAACCAAAGAACCATAAGGGCCACTGCCAATACTGTAATTCAACTCTACCTTTTTTACGTAGATATTGCTTACAGGATCCCATTCAAAAATAACACCTTTATCAGGTGTACCACCAAAACAAGTTACTCCATAAAACTTACCTGTTTTCAGCACCATAGGACCAAAAGGAGTATTTCCTGAGCTAGCACTTAGGTCTATTTTTTTGACATAAATGTTTGTGATGGGATTCCATTCAAAAATTACCCCTCTGTTATTTAAGCCGCCCCGCGAGGTTAGCCCATAAAACTTACCTGCATTAATTGCCATTCTACCGTGCCCATTTCCTCCATTAGCAGGACTTAGGTCAATTTTTTTTGTATATATATTTGTTATAGGATCCCATTCAAAAATTACTCCCTTATTGTTTACTCCTCCACTATCAGTAGTTCCGTAAAACTTATTTCCACTATAAGTAAGAGCACCAAAACTACTAGAACCACCATTGCTACTCATATCAATTTTCTTTACATATATCCCGTTCAAAGGGTTCCATTCAAAAATGGTACCGCAACGGTTAGCGCCACCCTCTTTGGTGGTCCCATAAAACAAACTCCCTTGCAATACTAAGCTCCCATAAGGTCGCTGTCCGATATTCGGAGAAAAGTCCAATTGGGTAATATAAATGTTGCTAATCGGATCCCACTCAAAAAGTGTCCCACTTGAATAACCTCCACCAATAGATGTCATACCATAAAACTTACCTGAATAGAGACTTAAAGCGCCAAATGGAAAGCCTCCATTTACCATATCAAGATCTCTCTTTTTCGTAAATACATTCGTATTTAAATCCCACTCGAATATAGTACCTATCCCGTTTGCTCCTCCATAGGAAGTCATACCATAAAATTTACCATTGAACATTGTTAATGAACCCATTGGAGAATAGCCTCCACCATTAGCACTTGCAAAATCAAATTTTCGGACATATGTATTTAAAACAGGGTCCCATTCGAAAATCACACCTTCGTCAAACATGCCGCCGTTAATGGTCATTCCATAAAATTTGCCATTACCTCCATCGGTAAGTTCAACATAGCCCGTAAAAATACCGGGAGCTAAATTCCTCATCGATTGCTTTAAATCTTGGTAAGTTGTGGGTGGATCGTAACGAAAAAGAGTACCTATATAATCAGCTCCACCGCCACTGGTAAGTCCAAATAATTGAGCCTGTGCAAAACTTTGTGTTGGCTTAAGTAAAAAAAGTGCAGCTGTAATCAAGGCTACAAAAATTAATTTACTGCTTTTCATAAATCGTAAAAAATATAAAAAAAGAATATGATTGAAAATTTTATCAACCAAAAGTAATTAAAAGAAACGAGATTTGGGGGGGGGAAATATTTAATCAATTCAACAACAAATACACAATACTTCCTGCAAAGTAGCCCAGCAATGCCAACCAACTTATCTTTTTTAAATACCAACCAAAAGCAATTTTCTCTAAACCCATTACAGCCACACCTGCAGCCGAACCAATTATTAACACACTACCACCGGTACCTGAACAAAAAGCCAAGAACTCCCAAATAAACGAATCGGGTGGATAGGCAGACAAATCATACATCCCAATTGTAGCAGCTACAAGCGGTACATTGTCAATAACTGCCGAAAACAATCCTATGATTAATACAATAATGCTTTCGTTGCCAATTTTTTCATTCATAAAAGTTGACAAATTGTGCAAATGACCTACAGACTGCAAAGCAGCAACGGCCAATAAAATCCCTAAAAAGAAAAGGATACTAGGAACATCTATTTTTTGGAGTGCACGCGCTACAGACAAGGTATCTTTTTCTACCCTATTTTTATTTTTGTGTATTAGCTCGGTCACCAACCAAAGGATGGCAAGTCCAAACATAACCCCCATAAATGGTGGTAAGTGTGTTATCGTTTTAAAAACCGGCACAAATACTAATGCTGCCAATGCCAAATAGAATACTACATTTCTTTCAAACAAAGAATTCATAGAATTACTTGCTTTTTCTATTACAGGTCGCACAAAAGAACCTTTCATATTAAAGGACAATAATAATAAAGGCACCAATAAACAAACCAAAGAAGGGAGTATTAATTTCAGAATGATATTCACGGCAGTTATTTGCCCACCTATCCATAACATAGTAGTGGTAACATCTCCGATAGGACTCCAAGCACCTCCTGCATTGGCTGCTATAATTACCATTCCAGAAAATAACCACCTGTCCTCTTTATCATCTAAGAACTTGCGTAACAATGAAACCATCACAATGGCTGTAGTCAAATTATCGAGCACTGCCGATAATAAAAATGCAAGGACAGAAATTATCCATAGCAAGGTGTGTTTATTATTCGTGTTTATTCTGCTGGTTATCACATCAAAACCATCGTGTGCATCAACCAGTTCAACAATTGTCATTGCACCCATCAAAAAAAACAAGATACCCGATATTTCACTCAGGTGCTCCAACAAGGAATGTGATACAACCGTTACATCGGTACTACCTACCATATAAACCGACCAGCACAATACCCCGGTTAACAATGCCAAGGAAGCCTTGTTCACTTTTATGGAATGCTCAAGTGTTATAAACAGGTATCCTAAAATAAATAATACTAAAACAATCATTTCCATAGGGCGAATTTACCTTTATTTTTCAAAACGAATAGCACAATTTTTTTATACGCAAAACTTAGTTATATTTGAGTTGTAAAGTTATAATTGTAATTAATAAATAATTTAAGTATGTCTGTTTGGAGAATAAAACCAGTTTCGGCTTTTGAAGCTGATATGAAAAAAAGTGATTTGAAACGTGTATTAACTAAATGGGGATTAACCTCTTTAGGAATAGGTGCTATTATTGGAGGAGGTATTTTTACCTTAACTGGTATTGCAGCGCATGATTACGCAGGACCAGCTTTAGCCTTATCATTTGTAATTGCAGGTATTGGTTGTTTATTCGCCTCTTTATGTTATGCTGAGTTTGCTTCGGTATTACCTGTTGAGGGCTCTGCTTATGCATATGCTTATGGAACTGTAGGTGAATTATTTGCATGGTTTATTGGTTGGAATTTAATTTTAGAATATATGATGGGAGCTACAACTGTGGCTGTTGCATGGAGTGGTTATTTTTGTAAACTGTTGCATTTATTCCATTTAGATATTCCTATTTGGTTAAGTAATGATTTAGCTACTGCTACTGAAAAAAGTTTGGCTGCAGGAATCACTGCTCCAAGTTTTGCTTTTAATTTACCTGCCTTATTAATTACTTGGGTTGTAACCGCAATTTTAATAAAAGGTATTCAGGAAGCTGCTAAAACAAATAACGTCATAGTAATTATTAAAATAGCTGTTGTTTTATTTGTAATTATTGTTGGTGCTTTTTATATTAATACAGAAAACTGGACCCCTTTTATTCCTTCTGAAATCAATACAATAGGAGAAGACGGTGTAGCAGGTGTTAAATTTGGTTTCGGAGGAGTTTTAACAGCAGCAACTATTGTGTTCTTTGCTTACATTGGTTTTGATGCGGTTTCTACGCAAGCAGGGGAAGCTATTAATCCTAAAAAGGATGTTCCTTTTGCTATTATTGCTTCTCTAGTTATTTGTACTGTTTTATACATTTTAGTTTCATTAGTTTTAACTGGAATGGTAAAATATGATCAATTAGATAAAGCTGCACCAGTAGCTTCTGCTTTCTCAGCAATTGGTTTAAATTGGGCTGTATTTATTATAACGTTGGCTGCTACAGCGGGTTTAACATCAGTAATGTTAGTAATGATGTTAGGTCAAACTCGTATCTTTTTAGGTATGGCTAAAGATGGTTTATTACCAAGAGGTTTATTTGGAACGTTACACGAAAAATTTAAAACTCCATATAAAAGTACTATCCTAGTTGGTTTAATCGTCTCAATTGTTGCCGCATTAACTCCGATAAATAAAGTAAGTGAAATGTGCAGTATGGGAACGTTATTAGCTTTTGCAATGGTATGTGTTGCCGTTATGATTTTACGTTATAAAAAACCAGAGTTAGAAAGACCTTATCGTACACCTGCAGTTTATTTAGTGGGTTGTTTAGGGGTTGCATTTAATATATTTTTAATGTGCTTTGTTAGAAAAGAAACTTGGGTTGCATTTTTAATTTGGGGTGCAATTGGTATTGCTGTTTACTTTATTTACAGTAAACGAAATAGTAATTTAGAAAAACAAGGAATAGAATAAGTTTACTTTCTTTTTAAAACCACAAACAAAAGTAGTTCCCCCCTTTATGAAGCTAGCACCAACGCAATCACTAAAGAATATAGCAGAGCTTATAAACGCAAAATTTGTAGGGAAGCCCGATTTTGTAATATCGGGAATAAATGAAATTCACATGGTTGAGGCCGGTGATTTAACCTTTGTTGACCATCCGAAATATTACGATAAGGCACTTAACTCAAAAGCAACTACCATACTCATCAACAAGGAAGTTGACTGCCCTGAAGGCAAAGCCCTCTTGTTTTCCGATGATCCTTTTAGGGATTATGTGTATTTGTGTAAAAAATTCAGGGTCTTCACTCCCTCTACTGCCAGTATTAGCCCAACAGCTACTATAGGTGAAGGAACAGTGATACAACCCGGAGCCTTTGTAGGTAACAATGCCAAAATTGGCAAAAACTGCCTTATACACAGCAATGTTAGTATTTACGACCATACGGTTATTGGCGACAATGTAGTTATACACGCAGGAGCCGTTTTGGGTGCCGATGCTTTTTACTTTAAAAAACGACCCGAAGGATACGATAAGATGTTCTCTTGTGGCAGAGTGGTGATTGAAGATAATGTAGAAATTGGTGCATTGTGTACCATTGACAAGGGTGTTTCGGGAGATACACGCATTGGTTGGGGAACAAAATTAGACAACCAGGTGCATATTGGCCACGATACGGTGGTGGGCAAAAACTGCTTACTGGCAGCACAAGTTGGTGTTGCCGGAGTTGTGGTAATTGAGGACGATGTAATACTCTGGGGACAAGTTGGAGTACAAAAGGACCTTGTAATTGGAAAAGGAGCGGTTGTATTTGGACAATCGGGAGTAACAAAATCCATAAAAGGTGGAATTACTTATTTTGGAACACCTGCTGCCGAGGTACGAGAAAAGTTAAAAGAAATGGCGATGGTGAAAAAGATACCGGAGATAATTGAAGCTTTGAAAAAGTGAAAATGTAATAAAACTAATAATTTATATGGATAATATTAATATATTGATATACAATACTTTAATTTTTAATTAACTTTACCATAAACACATTTTCTGCATCTCTTACTTCAAGAATATAAATTCCATTTGCCTGGTTTTGTAAGCTTATTATTTGCTTTCCCAATTCCAATGTTTGATACAAAATTACTTCCCCGAGGATATTCATAATAGAAATCTCTGCCTTACTTTGGAGTACAATGGTAAATAAGCCAACAGAAGGATTGGGATAAACACGTATACTCCCTTCGCTTTTGTTTTCACTTATCCCAACTCCCGATTGGCTCATTTTGTGAATAAAAATATCACTAAAACCAGCCGCATAAAGATAGTACGCCCCAGCATCAGGATTAAAATCAGTAGTACCCCAAAAATATCCTGTTGTATATACATTACCAAAGCCATCCACGGTTAAGGAAGTAGACCAATCATCACCACCACCATCTAAACCTCCACCAATTTGCTTTGCCCAAACAAAATTGCCCAAAGAATCAAGTTTAGATATATAAGAATCATATTCCGGTGCTCCAGCATTTGTAAAGTTATAGTTTCCTACTCCAGGGTCAAAATCTACTGTTTGTGAATTAAACCTACCTGTTGTATATACATTTTCTATTGTATCCAAAGCAATAAAGATACCAATATCATCCGTACCACCCATTACCCCAACCATTGCTTTCGCCCAAACAAAATTTCCGGCAACATTTAGTTTCAGTATAAAAATATCTACAATTCCAAAAAGGTTGTATGTTCCCATTCCGGGATCAAAATACTGAATAAGCCTCATCGTAACCTGAATTTCCAATTTGCTTAACCCAGTCAAAGTTGACCTGTTGTGCAAAAAGGTTTGATATGCCCATTGCAAGCGTCAAAAAACCCAAAACCAATATGTATTTAGTTTTCAAATTTTATTAAACTATTAGTTTATATAAAACACATAAATATATGACATACAATATATTAATTAATAATCAACTGTTTCGATTTCTTTCTTCCTTCAGCAATAAATGTTACATAATAAACTCCTGACGCAAGATTCTCTTTTGAGAAAGTAAAGCTGTGTTTTCCTTCATTGAGGGTTTCGTTTTCAAGTACTTTAATCATCCTTCCCAATTCATCGCTTACAATTAATTGTATCTGCTGCTTGTCGCTTAAAGATATTTGAATGTTTGTATTCTCCACAAAAGGGTTAGGGTACACCATAATATTCAAATCGTTGCTTAACAGGGATTGTTTCGGAACACCCACCTGATCAACATTGGTAATATTGCTTGAAAATATACCTTGTGCGTGTGTAGCCACCACCAATAAACCATCCGATTCTCTCCAATCCAGCATTGTACATACCTGATTACCAATTTCGTTGGCTGCTTGCTGCACCCAAACAGTATTGGTTCCGTTTAAAAAGGTGGTAGCGTATAATCCGGTACTTGTCGCCACAAAATAAGCCGTTGCATTTCCAATATGCGCAAAAGTAGCCCACCTCACTGATGGTCCTGTTCCGTTTGCCGGCTCTAAATTACCACCAATAGGAGTCCAATTTGTACCTCCGTTGGCTGTATACCAAATGCTCTGCACGCCATAATTAGAATAAGTAACCATTACCTTGTTCGCATCGTGCGGGTCAACCGCTATACAGCTTACTGTTCCATTGGGCATCGTATTGCTTGAAACAACCACCGGTGTTCCATTCGGATTAGCATTGGCGTTCAATACCTTATATACCTTTTTTGCATTGGTTCCATAGTATAAAATATTGGCAGGAGTTTTTGAGATGCCCAAGGCTGTAATTCTATTGGTAGAAACGGTTAAAGAATCGGTATAAGGATACCAATTGGTACTGATGGAGTCGAAGTTGCCTGCATAGGGTATGGTACTCAAATCGTTGTTGCGCCATATTCTTTTACCGCCAGCCATATACATCATGTTGTTATTGTTGGGATCGAGTAAAAAAGGATTGATAAACTGGTAACTTTTTGCTCCAATAGGATCGATGCGGGTAAACTGAGTTACTCCCCCATTTGCATCCAAGGTGGCTTTCATCATTTTACCATTTTGTATAGAGAAGTAATAGGCCGACTGCCCATCTGCTATGGCACAATACGAACCATCACCTCCACGAGGAGTTACCCAAGGGTCGGTAGGGTTTGCTGAATTGGTATACCAACTTCCATTGTCCTGAGCACCACCAATTACAATATTGTTGTTGGGTGTGGCGTGATCAACCGCAACGGTATAGAACATTGATGTTAAATAACCATTGTTTTTTGAGGCCCACACAACTGTTGCTGCCATATTATCGGATGTTTTAAACACTCCACCATCGTTACTAGAATACATCACATCGGGATTGGAAGGACTAAAACAAATACCGTGCTGGTCGGGATGGTGATTCGCATACATATTCACAATGGGCAATGCTGCGTGCTCTTCATATCCGCCAATAAAAGTGGTATTGTTTAAGGAAGTAAAAGCATCGGTAGAACGATATACGTTTGTTCCCCCAATAAACACAACCGTTGTATCGTTTGGTTTCACTTTCACAACCAAATCATATGATCCTTGACAGTTAAACTTGTCGAACCAACCTCCACTGGTTGGAAGATTTACCGAACGATCTTCCCATAATCCGCCTGAAGCGCTGTCGCCATCTCCTGAAAGGTATTTGTACTTCCACAAGCTGTTTCCTTCTATATCGCCTTGATAATTGGTATCTAACTGACCAAAACCCGGGGTATTGCCTAAAATATAAATCTGCGTTTCATCGCTTGGTGCATAGGTAATTACCAATCGATTATAAGAGGCAGGAAAGTTAGGAGGAGTAATGTTGGTAAAATTTACTCCATCATCCGAACGATATATGCCTTTGTACTGACTATCGCTGCTTAGCGTTGCATAAACTAGTCCACTTGGTGTTACCTCTACATCTGTAAAATAGGAATAGGTATTTAAATTACCCCCTATAACAGCAGTCCAAGTTGTACCTCCATTAATACTGCGAAAAATGCCACCAATAGTTGCAGCATACACAACATCGTTTACAGCATCGCTGCTGTCGGTTTTAACAGCCCACACTATATCAAACAAGTTTTCGAACTGCTGAGGTGTGTTGGTTGCCGTTGAAGGAAGCGAGTTCCAAGTCAGTCCGCCATCAGTTGATTTATAAATACCGTTTCCTAAATAATAAGCTCCTGCTCCACTTGCCGAAGCTCCGTAAGCTTCACCTGTTCCATAATACCACACATTCGTTTTATTACTTCGTAAATCTTGTGCAATGCAGGTTGGTCCGTGATACATTCCCAAAGGAGTTGTATTCGCCCAAGTTGTACCCGCATCAATACTGCGCCATACCCCACCACTGGTTGAACCTGCCAGTAAAATATTCTCGTTTGTTGCATCCAAGGCAAAAGCACGTGTTCGTCCACCTAAGTTCCATGGACCTCTATTTACCCAGGTTAAAGCGTTTGCTTTTTGAAAACCAAGACCTTCTGTAGAAGGCAATGTTGCAGCATAGGCAAGTTCCTTCTCACGAACATTATCCGGAATTGTTCCCGTTGCCGGGTCTGCCAATCGTTCAAACTCCCATTGTATTCTTCCTTTTGCTTCGTCCGGTGATCCATTTGCAAAACCTTCCCCTTGTTCGGTTTTACCTGAAATGGAATTGGTTTGAGTATTTATTGAGATATAGCTTATTACTGCCAATGCAGCAATGGATGATAAGATTGCAGGGGAATGTATTTTCATAGAATGATTATTGGTATTCAAATATAGGAAATTAAAGTATTATCCCTTCGTATAAATCCAAGCCCACCAAATTAGGGCTATTTGAAGAGGTAGACGCACAATGGCAACCCACAAGTTAGGGTCGTTTGCTTTTGAAAAGTTCACTGCCATTTGTATGTTGGCAGGAAAAATAGCAAGCAATAAAGCAATCAGTAACCAAGCACCCAGTGGACGGGTACTTTCTGGAATCAACATCAAGGCAAAAAGTGTTTCACACACACCACTTACTTGCACCAATAACAATGGGTTTGGTAAATAAGGCGGCATTATTTTTAAATATACATTGGGCTTTATAAAATGATACACGCCTGCTATGGCATAAAAGATTATCATTAAGTAAAGGAAAAACACCTTCATAAAACTAATTTGAAAATTTGGTAATTAGCTAATTTGAAAATTAAAAAACAACCAAGTACTCTATTTTTCCGGCTCCAAGAAAGGGTATTTGTAATCGGTGGGCGGTACAAATACTTCTTTGATGGTACGAGGTGACACCCAACGCAACAAGTTTATCATTGAGCCTGCTTTATCATTTGTTCCGGAACCTCTAGCTCCTCCAAATGGTTGCTGACCAACAACGGCACCTGTACATTTATCGTTGATGTAAAAATTACCCGCAGATTGCTGTAATGCTTTTGTTGCCATTTCAATGGCATACCTGTCTTGTGCTATGATTGCACCCGTTAAAGCATATATGGAGGTTGAATCAATCACTTTTAAGGTTTCTTCAAACTTCTTCTCATCGTACACATAAATCGTCAATACCGGTCCGAATAACTCTTCGCACATTGTTGTGTATTTTGGATCTTCCGCCACAATAACCGTTGGCTCTATAAAGTAGCCTTTCGATTTATCGTAATTCCCTCCTGCAATTATTTCAACACCTTTGTCTTTCTTAGCATTGTCAATGTATTTTGCCAATTTGTCAAATGACTTTTCATCGATAACAGCATTGAAGAAACAGCTAAAATCTTCTGTTGGTCCCATTTTAATGCTCTTGATATCTTTTACCAATCGCTCTTTTACTTGTGGCCAAAGGTTTGAAGGAATATAAGCGCGTGAACAGGCCGAACATTTTTGTCCTTGGTACTCGAAAGATGCACGCGTAATGGCTGTAGCTAATACTTCCACATCGGCACTTGAATGACCTAAAATAAAGTCCTTCCCACCTGTTTCGCCCACAATACGTGGATACGATTTGTATAAATGAATGTTGTTACCAATGGTTTTCCATATACTTTGGAATACTTCGGTAGATCCTGTAAAATGGATGCCACCAAAATCGCGGTGTGAGAAAATTACGTCTGCCGCATCTTTCCCTGTTGGGTAAATAAGATTGATAACGCCATCGGGCAATCCTGCTTTTTTAAGTATTTGCAGAATGAAATAAGCAGAATATATTTGTGTATTGGATGGCTTCCACACTACCGTATTTCCCATCATAGCAGCCGAAGTCGGTAAATTACCCGCAATGGCTGTAAAGTTAAAGGGTGTAAGCGCAAACACAAATCCTTCTAAAGGGCGTTGCTCCAAACGGTTCCAAACTCCTTGTGAAGAAACAGGCTGTTGCTTGTATATTTCGCCCATATACTGAACATTGAAACGTAAAAAGTCGATTAGTTCGCAAGCAGCATCAATCTCTGCCTGAAACACACTTTTCGATTGCCCCAACATAGTGGCTGCATTCAAGGTCATTCTATAAGGACCCGCCAACAAATCGGCTGCTTTTAAAAAGATGGCTGCACGGTGTTCCCAACCTAAGTTAGCCCAATCCTCTTTGGCTGCCATAGCAGCATCAATGGCTTGTGTAATGTGCGATTTATCGGCTTTATGGTAATTACCTAACAGGTGTTTATGATCGTGAGGAGGATTCAGTGGCAATGTGTTTCCGCTTCTTACTTCCTTACCACCAATATACATTGGTATATCAATTACTTCACTGCGAAGCCTTGCAAGGGTTTCTTTCAGTTCTTTTCTTTCGGCACTTCCGGGAGCATAGCTCTTAATAGGGTCGTTGATGGCTGGTGGTATATTATAAAATCCTTTAGGCATAAGATTAGATTTGTGTTGGGAAACAAAATTAACTTTTTTTACTGAAAAAAAGAGTTGGAAACATTATTACTCTATTTTTGCAGCATCAAAACCTTAGGATGAACAACGATAGAATATTTTACGAAGAGAAAGATAGATTTTTAACCATTATGGTAACCTCTACCATCACTAAAACAAAAATGAATTTACTTTTTTTATGGTTGATGCTTTGGACGCTGTGCGGCATCGTTGTTTTTTCTCAATTTTTTGCTGCACATAGCAAGGAAATGAAATTGATGATGGTTGTTTGGTTTGCCTTTTGGAGCTATTTCGAATACAAAATAGGCTATGCTTACCTGTGGCGAAAAACAGGAAGAGAAATTATTCGCATCATCGATGGCAAATTGTTTTTAAAGCGCGATATCAGCGGAAGTGGAAAAGAGGAAAGTTATTTAGTAGGAAATATAAGCAAACTTAAAACCATAGATTTTAACAGCAAACAGTTTACACAAACAATGAATAATTCCTTTTGGGTAATTGGTGGTGAGACTGTATTTTTTGAATATATGGGAAAAACAATAGGCTGCGGACTTCAATTGAGCGAGCCTGAAGCCATTGTATTATTCAAAAAACTGAAACAGGGAATAAAAGACTCCTTGAAACAATCTTAAACCTTAGATATAATGTAGTAATTGGTGGTGGTTACAAAGTCCCTAAACCAAGGAATAGCAGCTATTAGCTTAAATTGCTCACGCGGTTTTAAATTGAACTTGTATTTATAGATTGGGTTTATCAAATAAAACTGGCGTTTATCTATTTTAAAATTACATTCCTTTACCAATTTCTCAAAACGATCGATTGAAATTTGTGTGTCAACAATGCTCATTAAGTCGGGCAAGGTTTCTTTTTCGCCAAAGAGCTTTAATAAACCCAAGTAAAGTGGTCTTGGTAACATATGGTAAAAAGGCATTTTACCCAACTTACTTTTACACATTTGTTGGTGACCGCCAAAAGGCATTCGCCAAGCCGGAAAAGCCATAAATATTACACCATCGTCCTTTATAAACTCACGCAAGGCAAACATTACCTTCTTTTGATCGTAAATATGCTCTAAGGTGTCTTTTAATATGATAACATCAAACTTACCGATGAGTGTTTTTTTGAACTCCTCATCGTAAATATCTTTGGTAATAAACTCCAACTTGCCATCGGCCAACTCCTGTTTTAACAACTCCTTTCCGTTGTTTATTTTAAACTCCGATAAGTCGATACCCAAACAAGTACAACCTTTATCAATAAATGCTTTCAATACCCCACCCTCTCCACAACCAACCTCAAGTACCTTAGTGGAAGCATTAATAGGCTTAACACTATCAATAAAAGGCAGAATGTAGTTTTTTGAATTTTCGAACTGCTGTTGTAATTTAAGCAGCGGATTATTATGATAATATAGTGCCATAGGGGCTGTAAAATTAATATAAAAAACGAAAGGAACCCATAGAGGATTCCTTAAGCTTTGAAATCAAATAATATTATGCTAATACTTTTTGTACTAAGTCAGCAGCTTCCTGTAATTGAATGGCCGAAAACACTTTAAGACCTGACTCATCGATAATTTTTTTCGCTTCAACCGCATTGGTTCCTTGTAAACGAACTATAATTGGAACATTTATGCTGCCCATATTTTTGTAGGCATCTACAATTCCTTGTGCTACACGGTCGCAACGAACAATACCACCAAATATATTTACCAAAATAGCTTTTACATTAGGGTCCTTTAAAATGATTCTGAAGGCTTGTTCAACGCGCTCTGCATTAGCTGTTCCACCTACATCCAAAAAGTTAGCGGGGTCGCCACCGGCTAATTTAATGATATCCATTGTTGCCATTGCCAATCCTGCACCGTTTACCATACAACCCACATTTCCATCCAATTTCACATAGTTCAAACTATATTCTCCTGCTTCCACTTCCGTTGGGTCTTCTTCGGTAACATCTCTCAATGCTGCATAATCAGCGTGACGGAACAAAGCGTTTTCATCTAAACTTACTTTTGCATCTACTGCAATAATTTTATTGTCGGATGTTTTTAAAACTGGATTAATTTCAAACATAGCCGAATCGGTTGAATCGTATGCTTTGTAAAGGGATGCAACAAACTTTGTCATTTGTTTAAACGCTTCACCGTCTAAGCCTAAGTTGAAAGCAATTTTGCGTGTTTGAAAACCTTGCAAACCTACTTTCGGATCAATCTCTTCTTTAAAAATTAAATGGGGTGTGTTGTGCGCAACATCTTCAATGTTCATACCGCCTTCGGTTGAATACATAATGATATTTTTTCCCGTTTGACGGTTTAACAATACGCTCATATAAAATTCGGAGGTTTTACTTTCACCGGGATAGTATACATCTTGAGCAATTAACACCTTGCTAACTTTTTTTCCTGCAGCACCAGTTTGAATGGTAACCAAGGTTCCACCCAATATATTTTTCGATTTCTCTTTTACTTCATCTAAATTTTTAGCCAACACTACTCCACTGCTATCGGTTTCTTTTACTCTTCCTTTTCCTCTTCCACCAGCGTGTATTTGCGCTTTCACAACCCACCAACCGGTACCTGTTTGCTTTTGCAATTCTTTGGCTGCTTCAACAGCTTGCTCAGGAGTATCGGCTACAATACCTTCCTGTATAGCTACTCCAAAACTCTTCAGTATAGCTTTCCCTTGATATTCGTGTATATTCATTGTTTATGGTTATTTTTAATGGTTTCCAAAAGTATAGTTTTTTTTTAATAATTATCCTACTTTCCTAAATTTCAAACTATTGTTTGTTTTTCTCTTTTATTATTCTAGCTTTACTATTCAAATAAAAAATTTCTATGAAAACAATCACACAAGCATAAAAGCATTTTGCTTTTACTTAGTTTATGCACTTTTATGTGTATAACATTACAAAGTAAAGTCTCTTATTTTTAAGCATAAAGTATTTTAGTAGATTTGTACTAACATCAATATGGGTATATGACAAAATTATCGTCTAGAATAAACAAATTGTCCGAGTCGCAAACCTTGGCAATGGCTAAAAAGAGCAGGGAATTGCAGGCACAAGGAAAAGACATTATCAGTTTAAGCATTGGTGAGCCCGATTTTGATACTCCTCAATTTATTAAGGATGCGGCCTATAAAGCCATCAAAGAGAACTTTACACATTATACGCCTGTACCGGGATTTTTAGACTTAAGAGAAGCAATTGCCACGAAATTTAAACGCGACAATGATTTAATTTACACTCCACAACAGATTGTTGTTTCAACTGGAGCCAAGCAAGCAATTGCCAATGTGATATTGAGTTTAGTAGACCCCAACGAAGAGGTTATTGTACCAGTTCCTTATTGGGTGAGCTATATTGAGCTTATTAAAATGGCAGACGGTATACCTGTTTTTATTCCAACCGGAATTGAAAGCAATTTTAAAATTACTCCCGAGCAATTAAAGGCGGCCATTACACCAAAAACAAAAATGATTATTTTCAGTACTCCTTGTAATCCAAGTGGATCGGTGTACAATAAAGCAGAATTAAAAGCTTTGGCTGAAGTGATTTCGCAATATCCTGATTTATATATAGTATCGGACGAAATATACGAACACATTAACTTTGCCGGAAAGCACGAAAGCATTGCACAGTTTGATTTCATTTACGACCGTGTAATTACTGTTAACGGTGTTTCAAAAAGTTTTGCAATGACCGGTTGGAGAATAGGATATATTGGAGCACCCGTTTGGATAGCCCAAGCTTGTGAAAAAATGCAAGGACAATTTACCTCCGGAACTAGCTCTGTATCACAAAAAGCTGCCACTGCGGCACTGTTAGCTGATGTAAGCGAAACCTTTGAAATGCGCGATGCATTTAGACGCAGACGTGATTTGGTATTAAAATTATTGGGAGAAATTCCCGGATTAAAATTGAATGTGCCCGATGGTGCGTTTTATGTATTCCCTGATTGTTCCTTTTACTTTGGAAAAAAATTCGGAAACCACCTGATAAAAGATTCCCACGATTTAAGTATGTATTTACTTGACGAAGCGGGAGTAGCAATTGTTTCGGGTGATGCTTTCGGTGATAATAATTGTTTTCGTTTTTCCTATGCTGCGGCAGACGAACGATTGGTGGAAGCAATAAGAAGGATGAAATTAGCGTTAGAGAAATTGAATTAACCTTGAATTGTTGTGTTGAAAAAGCAAGAACTCACTTCCCTCTTCCAGTCTTTTAACAAGCTTAAAATTCTTGTTATTGGCGATGTTATGGTCGACTCCTATCTTTTTGGAAAGGTAAACCGTATTTCGCCCGAAGCACCTGTGCCTGTTGTGGCTGTTACTAAAAAGGAAAACCGACTGGGTGGTGCTGCTAACGTAGCACTGAACATAAAAGCAATGGGCGCTAGCCCAATTATTTGTTCCGTTGTAGGAAATGATTTTTATGGAAAGGAATTTATTCAACAGTTAAAAAAAGTAAGCATTATTGATACTGGAATGGTGGTTAGCACAAAACGTATTACTACTGTAAAAACACGTGTAATAGGCAATAACCATCAAATGTTGCGGGTAGACGAAGAGCAAACAAGCGACTTATCGAAAAATGATACTGAGGCGTTATTGAAAAAGATAAATACACTCATTCAAAAAGAAAAACCCAATGCCATCCTTTTTGAAGATTATGACAAAGGCTGTATAACACCTTTGCTAATTGAAAAGGTATTAAAGTTAGCGAAACAAAAAAGCATACCTGTGGTTGTTGATCCAAAGAAAAACAACTTTTTTAATTTCAGTGATGTAGCTTTTTTTAAGCCGAATTTAAAGGAATTGCAAGAGGGTTTAAAAAAAGACATTGATGTTTCCAATAAAAAAGAATTGGCGACTGCAGTGGCACAACTTATCAAAAAAACAAATTGCAAAACAGCAATGATTACGCTTTCTGAACACGGTGTATATATTGCTTCCTCTAAAAAAGCTGAAACAATACCGGCTCACATACGCAGTATTGCAGATGTTTCGGGTGCCGGTGATACAGTAATAAGCATAGCGGCACTTTGCACCGCATTACAATTGGATACGCATACAACTGCAGAATTATCAAACATTGCAGGCGGCTTGGTGTGTGAAAAAGTAGGCGTTGTTTCCATTAACAAAGAAGAATTGTTTACCGAGGCTGTCAGACTATTGAGCAAATGACCGTAACACCCTACAATAATACAAGCGGTAAAAAAGAACAGGTGGAGCAAATGTTTGACAACATTGCACACAAATACGATTTCCTAAATAATCTTTTATCGATGGGCATCGACCGTCTATGGCGGAAAAAGGCCATTCGTTTGATTTCAGTTTATAAACCATTAAGCGTTTTAGATATTGCAACGGGCACCGGAGACTTTGCAATTGAAGCATTGAAACTGAATCCGACTAAAATAGTAGGGGTTGATATTTCGGAAGGTATGCTTGAAAAAGGAAGAGAGAAATTAATACAAACAAAACTCGACAGTAAGATAACCCTGATGAAAGCCGATTCAGAAAAATTACCCTTTTCAGACAATTCCTTTGATGCCGTAACAGTTGGATTTGGTGTGAGAAATTTTGAAAACCTTGAAAAAGGATTAATCGACATTTACCGCGTACTCAACAAAAATGGCACTTTTGTGGTATTGGAATTTTCAAAGCCTACCGGGTTCCCATTCAAACAAGTTTATAATTTTTATTTTAAATATGCTTGTCCCTTTTTAGGTAAAATCATTTCAAAGGATGCTTCTGCCTATACTTACCTTTACGACTCGGTACAAGCTTTTCCCGATGGTGAAAATTTCAACAAAATATTGCGTGATACCGGATTTATGGAAGTAGAAAACCATAAACTCACGGGAGGTATTGCCACTATTTATGTAGCTAAAAAATAAAATAGGTACTTTTGTGTTTTATAATTAGTTGAAAAAAGCCACACATATACTTTTGTTAATCCTTATTAACCAAGTAATAGCGGTAGCACAAAAAGAAAAAGTGCAAACTACCCCTAATTACGATAAAGATCCTATTCACTTTGGTTTCTTGTTGGGGATTAATAAAACAGATTTTTTTCTGCACCGAAAACCTACTACCAATTTATTGGATTCGGTATATGTAATTGAAACAACTCCACAAAGAGGATTTGATTTACAAATGGTGTGTAATTTACGCTTGGGTGAGTATTTTGATTTACGACTTTTACCGGGACTATCCTTTGTTTCACGTAACATTAACTACACTTTTGTAAGTCCATTGCAAACACTATCATATAAAAAAGATGTAGAGTCTACTTTCATCACTCTCCCACTCGATTTAAAATACAAATCGGTACGACTTAATAACTACAGAGTATATGTGTTGGGGGGACTTAAATACTCCATTGATATGGCTTCTAACAAAGACGTAAATAATTCTGATTTGAAAGTGGCGATTGTTAAAATAAAAAAACAGGACTTAGCATACGAATTTGGTTTTGGCTTAGACATCTATTTCCGTTATTATAAATTTTCACCCGAAATAAAATATGCAGTTGGAATAACGAACTTACTGATACAAGACAATACTGCCTTCTCAACTCCTATTCAAAAATTAAACTCCAAGTGCATATCACTAGCATTCACATTTGAATAATAGACCGTGAAAAACGAAATTGATATTGTACTTAGTCCTGCAGAAGCAGCGAATGACGAAGCAATCCTTAAGTGTATTAAAGGCGTACTGGGAATAAAAATCAGCGAAGCAATTTTCTATAAAATTATTCGTAAGTCGATAGATGCGAGGGGAAGAAACCTAAAAATAAATGCAAGAATACAAGTAAGCGATAGTGAGCTTGAAATTGAACAAAGCGAATTTGCTCCTGCTTACCAAAATGTTTCACAAGCTATACCTGTTATAATTGTTGGAGCCGGTCCTGCAGGTTTATTTGCTGCATTGCGTTTATTGGAAATGGGTTTAAAACCAATCATCATTGAACGTGGCAAGAATGTACGCGACCGCAGACGTGACTTGGCAGCGATTAGCAAGTTGCATCAAGTGAATCCCAACTCCAACTATTGTTTTGGTGAAGGTGGAGCCGGAACATACTCCGATGGAAAATTATATACACGCTCCACCAAAAGAGGAGATGTAACAAACATATTAAACACCTTGGTGTTTCATGGTGCCGACCCAATTATATTGGTAGATGCACACCCACACATAGGCACCAATAAATTACCCGATATTATTGTTAACATTCGCGAAACGATACTTAAGTTTGGAGGAGAGATTCATTTTAACACACAAGTCACTAATTTTATACAAAAAGAAAATTCCATTCAAGGAGTTGTTTGTACCGAAACAATAGCACCCTTTGCACAAAAGGAATTTATTGCATCTTCGGTTATCCTTGCAACAGGTCACTCAGCGAACGATGTATATAATTTATTGCACACACAACATATTTTACTGGAAGAAAAACCTTTTGCGATAGGTGTTCGAGTAGAACATCCACAATCGCTTATCGACAGTATACAATACCATTGCAGAACTGAAGAACAATTACTTGAAGCGAGAGAATTTTTACCCGCAGCTTCTTACTCCTTGGTAAAACAAATAAAAGGCCGCGGTGTTTATTCCTTTTGTATGTGTCCGGGTGGAATAATAGCACCCTGCGCAACACAAAACAGTGAAGTAGTAACCAATGGTTGGTCACCTTCAAAAAGAAATAATCCTTATGCCAACTCAGGAATAGTAACCACCATTGAAGCTGCCGATTATGCTCACTTAAAGGATTACGGAGTGTTAGCAGGATTAGCATACCGAAGTGAATTAGAAAAAGCAGCTTGTATTTCGGCAGGTGGAACACAAGCTGCACCTGCTCAACGTTTGGTCGATTTTTTAAATAACAATGTATCGCCTACTCTACCCGATTGTTCGTATCAACCCGGAATTAAAAGTGTTTCAATGAAAGATGTTTTAAGCTATCCTATTTGGTCGAGATTGCAAATAGCCTTTAAAGAATTTGGTAAAAAAATGCACGGATATGTAACAAACGAGGCGGTGTTGGTTGGAATAGAATCGAGAACATCCTCGCCTTTGCGCATACCACGCGATAAGGAAACAATGGAGCATCCTCAAGTAAAAGGGTTGTACCCTTGCGGAGAAGGTGCAGGATATGCCGGAGGTATAGTTTCGGCAGCCATTGACGGGCAATTATGTGCCGAAAAAATTGCTGCAGCGAAATCGTAAATTCACAATGAAACGATACAACAAATACACTTTTCTACTACAAATAATTCTCTCTTCTATTCTTTTTTCCTGTGGTAATCCTGAAAAAAAAGAAGAAACAAAAAACATTACCTACTCCGAACACATTGCACCAATAATTTATCAGCATTGCACCAATTGTCACCGCCCGGGAGCAGTTGGCCCCTTTTCACTTATTTCTTACAAGGATGTGAGTAAACGTGCTAAACTGATACGCTTTGTTACCGAAACACGTTTTATGCCACCTTGGCCTGCCGACAATACGTACACACATTTTATAGATGAAAATGTATTAAGTGCAGAAGAAATTAATACCATTAAAAAATGGGTTGCAAATGGTTCACCGATTGGAGATAGCACCAAAATTCCTGCTCCGCCTTTATTTACCGATGGTTCCTTGTTGGGAAAACCCGACTTAGTTATACAAATGCGGGAAGCAATTAAAATAAAAGGCAATAATAAAGACTTGTTCCTAACTGTAAAAGTACCCTATGAATTCAGCAAGGACACCTTTGTAAAAGCCATAGAATATGTTCCGGGAAACGCAAAACTGGTGCATCACTTAAACGGTCATTATATAAAATATGAATTTGATAAAAAGAAAAATGTTTATGAAGGTTTAAACATAGTAAACAGTGATGAGTTTACACCTATGGAAGTATTCAAGCAATTGAGTGTTACCAACGATGATGGAACTTTTCCGGTGTTAACACCATCGGCAGTAAATTATTTACCGGGGGTAAGCTATACATTATATCCACAGGGTATTGGAGGTTTTAAATTCAATCGAAAAGGAGCTATTTTACTCAACAATATTCACTACGGACCATCACGCATTGACACAACAGATAATTCCTACTTCAACATTTTCTTTGGTAATAAACCCGAACGGCCAACAATGGAAATGCAGTTGGGAACACTTGGTATTTCACAAATAATTCCACCGCTATTAATACCACCCAACGAAGAAAAAACTTTTTATACTCAAACAAAAGCCTTGATGGATATGAGTATATTAACCATTAATCCGCATATGCACTTATTGGGAAAAAGCTATTTGGCATTTGCTATTAAGCCCGATGGTGATACCATTCCATTGATTAGAATCAAAAAGTGGGATTTCCGTTGGCAGTATTTTTACACCTTCACAAAGCCTGTAATTATTCCCCAAGGCTCAATTATTTATGCTTACGGAACTTTTGATAATACAAAAAACAATCCCTTTAATCCCTTCACCCCACCCCAACAAGTAAGTGACAGAAGTGGCAGCATGAAAACCACTGATGAAATGTTTCAGTTTATTATTACTTATTTGCCCTATAAAGCAGGCGATGAGAATATTGATTTAAGGAGGAAGTGATGGTTGTTTGTTGTTACCCCGATGGCTATCGGGGGCACAAGCCATCACATAGTTAAAACAACTTTTCAATCAACTTTGGAAAATATGAATTTGATTTTTTAACCTAGGAAAAAATTATTTTCAAATTAGCTCATCCCGATAGCTATCGGGACAAATTAGCAAATTGATTTTATCAAACCCTAAAAACCCTTGAAATATTAAAGCCTAATTTAATTCCACCGTTTAGCCAATTAGAGCTTGTATGAGGAATAAATTGATCTTCAACCAAACCAAATGAATTGGTTAACTGCATTTGAAAAACGTGACCGCCTGTTTCAATTTCAATCCCTATTGCAGCACTGTCGTAATATTTTACATTGGTATATTTTGAAGTACGTACAGCATACTCCAATGTGATAGCCGACCTCTTGGTGTATTTTAATCTGCTAGCAAACTGAATACCAAACATATCGTTCATATCTTCAACGCTGTCAACAATATTGTAATGTACCATAATAGGTGCCATTTGAAAAGAGAATCGTTCGGAAAACTTTCTTCCAATAATGATTTGATGAGCATAAGAAAGGCGGTTAACATCGTAACCATATTTCGGCTGAGCCTTAACTGTTGTGTAAAACATAGAAGACACAAGTGTAACACTCAAAGGCATACTGTTATTGGTAGTTTGACGCAATAGTCTGAACTTCATAAATCCATCCAGCTTTTTTTCGTAAGATGTTCTTCCAATTCCGAACATAAATCTACCTTCAAAACTATACTCCAAACCAAGTCGAATACAAGCCGGCCCGTCCAAACCAAAAGCATTGTTTGCACCGCTGTTAAAATCGCCAAAACGGTGTGAGATGCGAAAATCCAATGTACGCTTCCCCAATGTTTCGAGTGTATGAAAATTTATTAAACGCGTACCTTTGAAAGCAGCTGTAATAAATTCCTTTTTAGGTTTTTCAAGCAATGTTTCTTCGTCCAGCATTTTCGTCATATCATCTTCCTGGGCAAATAACACGGAAGAAAAAGAATTTGAAAACAATAAAAAAATAAGTATTTTCTTCATAAAAACCTTATTGTGCATATCCATTATCTATCCATCTTTTAATTTTTGTAATGTTGCAAGCACTTAATTTACTACCTCCTTGCGGCATAGTGATGTATCCCTGCGTTTGAGCAATAGCTCCATATAACTGCCCGGATTGACCAACAGCTTTTACTCCTATATAGGCCGATAAATTATAACCGCTGGTATTAGTTGCACCGTGACAAGAATTATTGATACCGCAATTTGCATTTAAAATAACCGTAACATCTGAATATAGTGTTAGATTAGTTGTATCGCAAGTGTTTGGTGAAACTGCTTTGTTATTAATGATAGGAGGAGCTGGAGAGAGCTCTTCGAAATTATCGTAATAACATCCCGAAAATAATCCAAGTACAAAAAATACACTTATTATCTTTTTCATATTCATACGTTTAATTATCCTTAGCACCTTGCATAATCCACCAATAAATGAGCTTTATTTGATTGTGAGTCAATGGACTGTTAGGTGGCTGTGGCATAAACTCTTCACCTTTACCAGTTATTGACTGATATAACTCACTGTTATCTGCATTGTAAGCGATGATATCACCTTCCTTTATTATATCATTATAAGTCAGCAACTCAAAATCAGACGTATTAACAGTTCCGTGGCAACCCGACTGAGTACAATTTGAAACTATGATGGGTTGAATATCATTTTTATAACTAATAGCGGGAGTATCAGGAATAGTCATTTCGTGTTTACAAGAAACAAAACAAAATATTCCTATAAAAACAAAAGCTATAATTGTTAAATTCCTTTTCATTGTGTAAAGGTAAACAAGTAACATGCTTGTACTATCATTAATTCGCTTTTAATAGACGCTTCACAAATAAATCATCACCAACAGTCACCTTTAACATATAAACACCATTGCTATATTGACTGGTATTCAACTTATAATTATGACTTCCCTTCGACTGACTTTCTTCAACCACATCTACAATTTTTTCACCTAAAATATTAAACAGTTCAATTGAAACTTTTCCTTCATTTTCGAGGGAATAATTAATTTCAAACTCATGGGTAAATGGGTTTGGGTATGCTTTAAAAAAATACTTTTTATCCATTTCGCTTAGTCCTGTAATTCCATCACCCAATGTATATTGTATGTAATACAACATCATTTCATCATCAGTAGTTAATCCAAATGAAACAGGAACATTTCCATAATTTCTAAACGTAGCCCTTTGTATTAAACCATTCCAAGGGTTAACAACTTGAAATGGATTTTCAAATTTTTTAATGGGTGGATGCTGCCAATCATAATAACCTTGGTTAAATATATAATCTGTATCATAAAAACCTTCATAAATTTGTTGCCCGTCTGTTCCATTTGCATTACGTAGAAAAATATCAAAATCCTTACCATATTTATGAGTATGTGATGTAAGCATCCACACATTCCAATTCCTCCAATTATTATGGGCAAAGTCAACATCGCTTTGCGAAAAAGTGTGGTCCAAATTATCGTTCGGTATTGGAATAACATAATTTGCAATCAAGTCGCTGAACATAATTTCACCGGGTGTATTTTTGGGTTGTGTGTACACATCAAAATATACATCAGCCGCCAAAACAGTGTCTGTGTTAATATTCTTGAAGTGGAAATTCAAATCCAATATGGCATTTTTTTCATACAAATAAGCAGTGCTGGCCGGTAATTGTAAATCGTAGGTTTGTTGCCAAGCATTTGTAAAAGAAACATAATTTCCAGAAGAATTAACACGTAAACCTTCAGGAAAAAGAGCTGCACCACCTGGTAAAAATTTATAGATAATAAAATGGTGCGATTCAGTTGGCATTTTTAAGTCTACCCTATTTACCTTAACTGTATCAGGCAAATTCAATTTGTATTTTATAAAATATTCTATTTCGGATACAGGGGGCAGAAACATTCTTCCTAAATGCACTTGAAATGCTCCTGCAGGAGCCGGAGGAGGCGCGACAACATTTCCAACCTTTCCCTTTCCTCTGTAAAAGGTATTTATAACAGCGGTATCAACCACAACACCTGTTTGTGGAGCACCAAACATAATCCATTGTCTTATCAATTCCCTTTCATTAGCAGCCATTGCAGGAAGATTTTTAGGCATAGCCGCTCCTTCATTTTGTGCCAATGTCATATCAGGATCTAAACCTTGGTTACATTTTCTAAAAAGGAAACTACGGTGAGGGTCGCCAGGCCAAACACGTTTATATCCTGCAGTTACCGCAGCGGGATTTACAGGAGTAACGTTAACAAGTTGGGTATATATTACAGCAGCAGATAAACTTAAATCAAGATTACCAGCATTATTATTTGTATTGTGACAACCTACAGTATTGCAATTTGCAATAAACAACGCACGTACATTGTCAAAAGTATTTTGTGCGCTAGCAGTAAAAGATGATATAGCTAACAAAACAACAGAAAGGCATTTTCTTTTCATCGATATCTAAATTTTGATATAAATTTAATCATTATTTTGAGAATATTCAAAGCATTCAGACATGTAAATTTAAAAATAGCAGCACCCGTTCAATAGAAAAAGACTAGACTATTCTTTTCATAACTTGCTCATTCACTTTATCAAAAAAAGTCTTTGGAGAAAGTGTACGCCATTCAATTTCGTTTAGCTTACCACCCAAAACTAAGTAAGAATCAATATTATACTGTTTGAAATCATCGTAAATGTGTTTGCGTAAATTTAGCACCGCAATCCAACCATCATCCACATCATCATACCATTCGGCATAATACTCATCATCGCTGGCGTGAAAATTTAATACATTTTCTGCAACGAGTATGAACTTGTTTATTCCTTTATAAATTAATTCATCGGCTATTTCTCGCTTTAAAAACATAATATCATTGTTTACACAATCGTTCCACTCTCCTATCATTTCAATGATTACATAAGCTTCATCATAATCAATAAATAGTATTTTAATGTATAAGGTTTCCGAACCGATGTTGTCCCATTGAGGATGAATGAGGTAATTGTATATACTGTTGGAATATTCAAATTCGCTGTATTCCCTACCGTAAAATGGAGACAACTCATCTTCGGATGCTATGTATAAATTGCGCCAGTTGTAAAAAGGTTCAAGGCTATGCATACAATTGCTCCACTAAAAAGAAAAATTAATTTTTGTAATTGCTCACCGCACTCCTAACACTTCCGTATTTTAACAGTAGGTCGTTGGCAATTTCATAAGAAACGTTCAATTCCTGAGCTACCATTTTAGTTCCCCTATCCAGCAATTTATTATTGCTTAACTGCATATCCACCATTTTGTTTCCTTTCACCTTACCCATTCGTATCATAACGGCTGTTGAAAGCATATTTAAAATAAGCTTTTGAGCAGTACCCGATTTCAACCTGGTACTACCTGTAACAAATTCAGGACCCACTACACAAACAATAGGATATTTTGCCGTTGCAGCCAAGGTAGAGGACTCATTACAAGTAATGCACCCGGTTGTGATACCCTTTAAATTGCAGGTATGAAGTGCACTGATGACATAGGGTGTAGAACCCGAAGCAGCTATCCCTATTACAACATCTTTGCTTGAAATATTATTTTCCTGTAAGTCTACCCAACCTTGTACTGTACTGTCTTCAGCAAATTCAACAGCTTTGCGAATGGCTTCATCGCCACCGGCAATTAAACCGATAACAACACCTTGTTCAACACCAAAAGTTGGAGGACATTCCGATGCATCTACAACTCCTAACCTTCCGCTGGTACCTGCTCCCATATAAAAAAGCCTTCCTCCTTGCTTCATTTTTTCAACAATTACTTCTACTAGTTTTTCTATGGAAGGAATTATTTTTTGAACTGCGTGTGCTACTGTTTGATCTTCTTTGTTGATATTTATGAGCAATTCGTTTACGCTCATATTTTCGAGGTAATTGTAATTTGAATCAGATTCAGTAATTTTTATATTCATTTGTATCTTGCTAAAATTAACAACAAAATTAAGTCAAAATAAATTGAAAAAACAATTTATTAAACCCTACTTTTGAATTGAAATGAAAGAGGTCATTGCCTGGAACACTTATATAGCAAGTTACTTGTGGGGAACCATACTTGAAACAACATCCAGTAAGTATAATCCTACACTGGAAGTGTGGCTTATCAACGGAAAAAAAACATTGAATGCTGCGCGTGCAAACTATTCATACGGAAGCTTACACAAAGTATTTCGAAAAACGTTTCGCACTATTAAACTTAAATACAAAAATCCGAAAAGTATTTTGGTATTAGGGTTTGGAGCAGGCAGTATTGCGAGTATCGTATACGATGAACTAAAACTGAGTTGTAAAATGACAGGTGTTGAAATTGATCCTACCATTATTGAATTGGCAAAACGACATTTTGATTTAAATCGATTTGAAAATTTAAGCATTCATTGCGAAGCTGCGGAAGAATTTGTGCAGCATTGCACTAACAGCTACGATGTAATTTGCGTTGATATTTTTAACGATATGACTGTTCCTGTATCCGTTGAAACAGAAACCTTTTTAGCGTCCCTAAAAAAGTGTTTAAATTCAAATGGCACTATGGTGTTTAACAAAATTGTTGATTCAAAAAACAAGCAAAAAACATTCTTGGATTTGAAAGATAAAATTTCCAAAGTATTCGGAAATATTGACGTTATTAGGCTTAACTCAACAAACCGAGTATTGGTAAGCTCAAATACTTAATGCATAGGCACATCAATTACCAATACTTCGGCAGATGAATTGGCTTTTACAGTAAATTTTTCTGTTTCAGAAATCCCTAATGCATCTCTTTTACTCAATACTTGTCCGTTTATTTCTACCGAACCTTCAATAATAAAAACATAGGCTCCATTGCTGGGATGCTGTATGGTATACTCCACCTCTTTCTTATCGTCAATACTCGCTAAGGCAAAAAAGGCATCCTGATTGATCCACAAAGTATCGTCCGATTGAATAGGTGACACAATGGTTTGAAATTTATTCTTCCTAGTTTCCGACAAATATGTTTTTTGATCGTAACGAGGGCTAATGTTTTTAATTTTGGGAAATACCCATATCTGCAATAATTTTAATTCTTCGGTGGGTGAATTATTAAATTCAGAATGGGTTATTCCTTTTCCTGCCGACATAATTTGCACTTCGTTTACTTTTATTTCGGACGCATTTCCCATACTGTCCTTATGACCTAGAGCACCTGAAAGAGGAATGGTAACAATTTCCATATTATCGTGTGGATGTGTACCAAAACCCATACCTGCTGCAACAATATCATCGTTTAATACACGCAACAGTCCAAAATGTTTACGTGTGGGATCGTAATAATTTGAAAAGCTAAAGGAGTAACGCGGTTTTAGCCAACCATAATCGGCACGACCTCTTGTTTCTTCTGAATAATAAATTATTTTCATTATGTTTATTTTTTAATTGATGTATCCATTGGCTTCACATTACCTGCAATGAATAAGCAAAGCAAGCTTATTGCCATTCCAATGTATCCAACATATTGATAATGCAATAATTCGTTTAAACTATTTTTGCTCACTATAGTTCCTGCCATTATAGCGGCAAAACCAATGCCTATTTGTTGTAAAGAGGCATTTACATTCATAAAGCCACCTCTTAATTGAGGGGGAACTACCGAAGTAATCAATGCCTGAGCAGGTATCATACGCCCTCCTGCAAAAATGAAAAATAAAGAAGTAACAACCAACACATAATAAAAAGAAACTCGGGGCATATTTGTAATTCCAAATACCGGTATTATTGAGAGAATTAAAAACAGTGATAATATTTTGTACTTTCCATATTTATCGGCCAACTTTCCAATAATTGGGGAACTGATTAAGGATACTATTCCCCCTACCATATACATGATGGCTACTTGCTCTTTAGTAAAACCAACGTTGTTTTCCAAGTAAGGTGCTATAAAAGGAATGATTGAAAAATGCGCTACAATAAGAGTGAGCATCATTAACAATCCGTATTGCTGATTCCTGTTTGTGAATATACCTCTGTATATATCTAAGGATTTTTGTTCAACACCTTTTGTAAGATGGGAGCGCATTTCGGGGATACCGTAAATGATAAGAGGAATCAGTAGAATACCTATTGAACCGACCATTACGAAGGGTATATGCCAAGAATAGTGTGATGCTAAAAACAAACCAAGAGGAACACCAATTACTGCAGCAAAAGAAAATGCTGCCATTAATAATCCCATTGCAGCACCTCTTTTTTCGAAGGGAAAAATATCGCCAACAATAGCCATTACTTGAGCACCAATTAAGCCGCCAAATACGCCTGCAACAATTCGAGCAAGTATAAGCAGTGAATATGTAGGGGCGAATGCACAAGCCCAAGTACCAATAATAAAACCGATGTATGCAAAAAGCAGGACCCTTTTTCTATCGAAACGATCAACAATAAAAGATGCAGTTAAACTTGATAAACCAGCACTGAATGCATACACGGAAACCAACCAACTAAATTCTTTGGGACTTATATGAAAATCGGGCACTAAATACTCTTGCAGCGGCATCAATATCATAAAATCCATAATATTAGTGAAGTTGATACTTGCCAGAATAAACAACAAAAACTTTTCTTTCCTAGTCATATACTGTAATTAATTATACCCTGCTATAATAGTAAAAAAGGGCAGGCAGTTTTAAGCAGCTGCCCTTTCAACCACAGTAACCTAAAACTTATTTTTCAAACTCATTGGTACGGTGAGAACCATCACAATAAGGTGTATTTTGAGAATGACCACAACGGCACAAAAATATTTTACCTTCCTTTTGCTCCACATTACCATCTTTGTTGGTAAGTGTAATTGAACCTTCCACCATTAATGGCCCAAAAGGAATTACTTGAATTTTTACTTGTTGATTTTCCATTTCTATTTTTATTTATTTGATTTATTTAGTGGCTACTATTTTCAATTTCAACAAAAACTCATCGCTAATTGCTTTATCACCTAAGCCTTCAAAAAAGTTTTTTGAACCGTATTTAATTTCATATTTTGTTCTGTCCACTTTAACATCTGCAAAAGCAACTAATGTTCCTTTTATCACTTTTACATTTGCAGGAAAAGTAATGTTGTTTGCAATTCCTTTGATGGTAAGCTTACCTGTAACGGTTGTATTGTTCAATACATCACCTGTTAAAGGAGCAACGGAGGAGATAACAAATTTTGACTTATTATTTTTTTCAACCGAGAAAAAATCTTCCGATTTTAAATGTCCCAATAATTTATCGGCATACTCCCCTTTCATATCAGTACAAGTCATTGAAGTCATATCAACTTCAAACCAACCACCCGTTATTGTCTCCTTCACTAAATTAAATTCTCCGGATGCGAAATTAATGTTCCCTGTATGTTTACCAGTTACTTTTTCACCCGTCCAATCAATGGTGCTTACTTTAGCATCAATTTTAAAAGTCGTTACTGTTCCTTTTACGAGAGTAATTGGTTTAACGATTTCTTTGCTTGTAAAAGCTGTCAATAATGCTACTGTAGCAATTGACAATGTTAAAATTTTTGTTTTCATTTACTTTTTTGGTTTTTATTTGTTTTTACATTAATTGTTTATATATCTATTTACTCAAAAAATTTTAGTCTCTCATTTTATCCAATATTCTGTTCACTTCTGCCGCTTCCTTTTCCGTAACATTATTCATGGAATTTTCCAAGCTGTTTACTTTATCGTCTAATTGTTTTAATACATCCAATCCTTTTTCAGTAATGGAAATCTCTACTTGTCTTCTATCCTCCGGACATTGTTTTCTGTCAACCATTTTCTTCAACAATAATTTATCAACCAACCTCGATGCATTCGACATTTTATCAATCATTCTTTCTTGCAGCACACTTAATGCTACTGCCTTGCCTTGTTGACCTCTTAATATTCGCAAAATATTGTATTGCTGAGGAGATATGCCATAAGGTTTAAATGTTTTATTTTGCAAGGTATTTAACCAGCTTGCCGAAAATAAAATATTCAGTACCAATTTGTGGTACGGACTTTTAAAACTCTTTTGCTTTATTTCCTTTTCCAATTCCATTTTTTCATTTTAACGACACAAATATATACACAAACATTAAATGTATATACATATATTTTGAATTGTATACCTAAACACCTGATTTAAAGTATAATAAAATGATTTTAAGAAGCCTGTGTTTTTTATACCTTCGGTGTATCAGGGCCGAACGTTTAGAAAATGTACGGTGTACATTTTTAGTGAAGGAGCCAGCTTGCGGGAAAGCACGATACACCAACCAATAATTTAGTATATTTGGAATAAACTTCGGTGTATCGTAGTTTTACATTCATAAAAACCAGAATTTGTATGTATAGAAGTGTTAGGGCCCTGGGTTCAGATCCGAGATAATAATTAATTAATAATTACTAATGATGACATGGATTGCGAGGCACATTTGCTTTTGCCTCTCTCCCACAAGCCGACAAAAAAGGCAAAAACAAAAGAGCCAAATCTCCCGCGCTCCATTATCATTCAATTTATAATTGATACATTTGGTATACATTTAAATCTCGATTCTACTCCGTTGACAGAATGAGATCGATCACAGGAACATATGAGAAAAATTAAAATCCAAACCGTATTTTTAATATGCGGGATCTTCCTTTTCTCCTGCTCTCAAAAAAAAGAGCAGGAACGACCAAACACTTTTGCACCAAAGGTGATTGAAACAAAAGGTTATGTTGTACCGTCTTTAAAACAATCAAGCAAAGATGAATCTACGAGAGACGGAATGGACATTGCTATTTGCTCCGTAGACACAAAAAACCGTATTGTAAAATATGCTGGTGCAAACCGACCTGTGTGGATTATTCGTAACGGGCAGATCGAGGTGGAAGAAATAAAAGCAACTAAAACCGCCATTGGCGGTTTGACACAGGACGACCACTATTTTGAATCTCACGAAATAAAATTACAGCAAGGCGACACTTTTTATATTTGCACAGACGGTTACGCAGACCAGTTTAGTGGGAAGGATGGAAAAAAATTAATGACCAGAAAACTAAAAGAGATCTTGGTTGGTATTCAAAACAAATCAATGCAAGAACAAGAGCAATACTTAGACAACTTTGTGGAAGACTGGAAAGCAGGAACAGAGCAAGTTGACGACATTTTAGTAATTGGAATCAGAGTTTAAAAATAGCCAACGCATTTACTCATAAATTGTTAATTTTTATTGGTATTCGTGAGTGCTTCGCAATTGCAAGCACATTTAAAAGCCGCGCCTCAGGGTTATGAATCCTGAGTTTTTTCCATATACTATTCATCTTTCTGCTTTTTATGAATGTAAATCTACGATGTACCGAAGTATAAAGCAAATTAGAAATTCTAGTACATCGTGCTTGCCCGCAAGCTGGCCCCTTCACTAAAAAAGCATACTATGCTTTTTCTTTACGTTCGGTCCTCCGCAAGCCGGCTCCTGCACTAAAAATATACACCGTACATTTTCTTAACGCACGGTCCTCCGCAACACGTAAAATGAATTGTTTTGTATAAATAATGATTTGTTAGGGATATTTAAATCTAATCCCTAGTCCAGCTGATCCAGCTTTCTTGGTATGGTATTTTCCACGCCTTCGTGCTTGATTTCTTTCTTTACCTCACCTGTCTCTTTCTCTTCCTTCTCTAAGTTATTTATGCTGTCTTGTATATCGCGTTGAATGCCATTGGTAGCATCTTTGAATTCACGAATTCCTCTGCCCAAACCCCGAGCAATATCGGGAACACCTTTAGAGCCAAAAAAAAGGATAATTACCAATACCACAATCATCACCTCTCCTCCACCCAAATTCAAGAACAACAGCGTATTCATTTTGTAATTTTATTAGAATACAAATGTAATAAAAAAGGGCTTCACATTTCTATGAAGCCCTTTTTAGAAAATTTAAATTTCCTTATTTTTTAGGAAGCTCTTCTTCCTTTTTGTCAAAGTCGATTACAATTGGAGTTGCAATACATATTGATGAATAAGTACCGATAACGATACCGATTAACAATGCGAAAGAGAATCCACGAATAACCTCACCACCGAATATAAAGATGGCAAGTAATACAAAGAATATCGTTAAGGATGTATTGATAGTACGACTCAAAGTACTGTTCAATGCATAATTAATAATGCTGTTTCTTTCTTTGCCTTCCAAATCCTTTTTGTTGTTAGAAGTTAAATATTCCCTGATTCTATCGAACACAACCACCGTATCGGTCATTGAGTAACCCATTACAGTTAATATAGCCGCAATAAAGTGTTGGTCAATTTCCAGGGAGAATGGTAACAAACCATTGAAGATGGCATAAAACGATAGTACTATAAGCACATCATGGAAAAGAGCCGCAACGGCACCCAATCCATATTGCCACTTACGGAAACGAATAAAGATGTAAATAAACATCAACAAACAAGAAAACAAAATAGACCAAACAGCTGATACTTTAATATCATCAGAGATATTCTCCCCTACTTTTTGAGAACTCATAATCTCATGTTTTCCAAATGCATCTAATCCTTCGTTCAGTTTGCTTTCTACTAACCCATCTACCTCAGCAGTATTGTCCTCAATTAAATAGGAAGTAGTAATCTTTAACTGGTTATCATCACCAAACGTTTTAACTTCAGGAGCGTTTCCAAAAGACTTCGCCAATGCTTCACGCACCGGAGCTGTTTCCATATCTTTATCGAAACGCACTACGTAGGTTCTGCCTCCTTTAAAATCTACACCAAAGTTCAATCCCTTTTGAGAATACGCTATAATACCCGCTAAAATAATCACAGCAGAAAATATGTAATACATTTTTCGTTTGCCAACAAAGTCAATGTTCACATTCTTAAATGCATTTGCAGTGAGTGGTGTAGAGAAGGTAACATCTTTGTTCTTTTCCAACAATGAATCGAAAATTAAACGCGAAATAAAAATTGCCGAAAACAAAGATGTTAAAATACCAATGATTAAAGTAGTTGCAAAACCTTGAATTGGACCATTACCAAAAGAATACAATATAATACCCAATAACAAAGTCGTTACATTCGAGTCAATGATAGACGACATTGCATTCGAAAAACCATCTTTAACAGCTTGTTTCACTGAATTTCCGGCAGTTAACTCTTCCCGTATACGTTCAAATATTAAGATATTTGCATCAACGGATAATCCTATTGTTAGCACTATACCAGCAATACCCGGCAATGTTAATACAGCACCCAATGAGGCTAGTACCCCCATTATAAAAAATACGTTTGCGAACAAAGCGATATCGGCAACCCAACCAGCTTTGCTGTAATAGAAACCCATAAACAATAAAACAACTATTAGTGCAATTACAAACGATAGAAAACCTGCATTGATTGCTTCTTTTCCTAAAGATGGTCCAACGATTGCTTCTTCCACAATACGTGCAGGAGCAGGAAGCTTACCTGCTTTTAAAATATTCGCTAAATCTTTCGCCTCCGAAATATCAAAATTGCCAGTAATAGATGAACGTCCACCACTAATTTCTGCATTTACAGTTGGGAATGAATACACGTTATTGTCCAATACGATGGCAATACTTTTACCGATGTTATCCGCTGTTAAACGTTTCCAGGTTTGAGCACCTTCGGCATTCATTGCCATCGATACTTCCGCTTGGGATGAATTTTGTGAATAATCACCGCTTGCATCGGTAATCACATTTCCTTCTAAAGGAGCTCTTCCATCACGACTAGTAACTTTAATAGCGACTAGTTGTAAAAACTTTTCGTCTTTATCAAAAGCCTTAACAGTCCATAAAGTGCGTAAATTACGAGGCAACAATGCCCTTACTTGAGGAATGCTAAGCATTGCATTAATTTTTGCAGTATCCTTTATTGCTGCAGTTCCAATTACAGGACCTTCAGCAGGAAAATATCCGCCTTTCTCATCTTGACGAACAGATAACTGCATAATATCGCGCAAAGGAGTTTTTGTATCCTTCTTCAACGAATCGCTTTTAGCAATTTTCCTGTTTTTATTATCACCCAATTTACCTACTAAGTAAGCAGCTTCATTTGCAGTATCTGTTTTTGATTTTGCAGCAACCAAGGCAGTATCTTTTACTTCTGTTTTAGCAGTTAAAGAATCCTCTTTAACGGATAATGAATCGGACAGAGCAGCACTTGAATCAACATCGTCTTTTTTACCTGTATATAAGTCACCCAATTTAGTATCGGCATCAATTAATTTTTGAACAATTTCAGCATTCTCGTATGTTTCCCAGAATTCTAAATTAGCAGTTCCTTGCAATAATTTACGAACACGTTGTTTGTCTTTTACACCCGGTAACTCTACCAATATTCGGCCCGAAACATCCAATTTTTGAATATTTGGTTGTGTTACACCAAATTTATCGATACGGGTACGTAGAATATTAAATGAACGATCGATTGCATCGTTCGCTTCTTTACGAATCACTTCAATTACCTGCTCGTTAGTTGATTGATAATTGATTTTATCTTTTAACTCAAGAGTATTAAACACAGCAGCCAATTTTGCATTGGGGTCAACTGCTTTAAAAGACTCTGCAAATAAAGTAACAAAATCTTTTTGACTGTTTTTTTGACTGGCAACCGCCTTGCTTATGGCACGGTTAAAAGTACTGTCGGTACTGTAATTTGACATAGAACGGATAAGGTCTACAACCGATACCTCCAGGGTAACATTCATACCACCACGTAAGTCCAAGCCTAAGTTAATTTCCTTTTCCTTACATTCTTTGTAAGTATAGTTTTTAACCAATACGTTAAATACCGGAACCGTACCCAAGGAATCCAAGTAGCGTTTTTCGTAAGCTTCAATTACCGAATCTTTATTGGTAATGGATGCTGCGGTTAAGCTTACTTGGTTTTTGGTATACAGTGTTTGAGCATATTCTTTCGCTTTCTTTTCAACCCTGTAGGTTATAAGCGTAAACGACAACTGAAAAACACACACAATTGCTAAAGCAATTGCAAAAAATCGAATGGCCCCTTTGTTTTGCATAATACGGTTTAATTGATGTTCAAAAAATTAAGGGTGCAAATATAGTATAACTAAGGGTAATAAACAACCCTATTATTGTATTTGACAACCAATCAGATACAGATTTTAGCGATTTGACATTAAGAAAGAAATTTTAGGGGATACGAGTATTGCTGTGTTTTCGTAAAACAATTGAACTAACACTCGATAATTGGTGATTTTATGGGATTCTTTTAAACAATTCGCCTAAGTAACCTGATAGACAGATGGATAATTGGATAAAAAAAATCATAACATTACAAGTAAAAGTATTGTTTTTTTGAAAAAACATTGTATTATTGAAAATAGATTACAAAAAACAATTAACAGGTTCTCTAATTTTTATTCAAATTTTGATATTTCTTAAAAAAACATTTTAGAAAATTAAAAAAGTGGAGTCCAGAATCCACGTTAAAAAACGGGGCGTAATTCGAAAAGCCTTATGAGTAGAAAAAAAAATCAAAAAAATCATGGAAAATCAAAACATTGCATTTGATCAAAAAACAGAAGACTTCGATTTTAAGGAACATTTTATCAAAGCTCTTTTATCGAGTTTTTATTACATTTTTGTGTATATTCCATTTTTATTACCTTTTAAAATTTGGGGGAAAGCCGCAACAAGAATTAGTGCACATTGGGAAAAAAAATCGTTAAGTTATAATGAAAATAATGCAAACTCACCATTGTTGTATTTTTATTTTTTGTTTTTAGTACACTTTTTACTTGATGCATTAATCTTTCTCATATGGCCATTAGGGTTTTTATTTCAAACATATACTTATTTTATTGCGAATGAAGCAAAGATGCCTTTCTTTGATGCTTATGTATTAGTACTATTGGGCATATACTTTTCTGTTGTTACTATCAAAGCCGGTAAAGAAGTTATTTATTTCTTCCTAAATGTATTGCTTAAGTGGCTTCTTGAAACAATATCCAATATTGGTAAGTTGATTAAGAATATGTGGCTGCTTAATTTTGTTTATAAGAAAAAAGGAGAATAGAAATTAAATTTACTTAGATCAAAACCAGTCCATAACATCACATTGGCGGATATGGCGGATTTATTGATTAATTGAACATTTATACTACTAATATACATTAGTGTTAAAGTGAAAGTTCATTGCTTCTAAATCCGTCACATCGCCAATCTACAAACCGTATAAGTTCATTGTAAAAAAGCCTATTTGTAAGCATCATTGTTTTTCAATACGTAAACCTACATCAGTAATCATTGATATATCTTCGACCCTCATCGCTTGTTCGTATGAAAAGGTATAGATACCCGTTTTTGTAAAACGCACTCCACTTTTAAATAAAATTTGATTGTCCCACACATCACCCGAACCTTTCCCTAGCCATCTTCCACCAATATCTGCTAATATGCATTCTACTGTATCGCAGGACACTTTTCCACCAGGGTAAGCTGTTCGCAAAAACATAAACAGATTACTGTAAGCATAATCTCCTGCATTGCGTATATTAATATATACATTGTGTAAAGATATTGTATCGGTAATATCAACGGTGAAATGAACAAGGTTTTTATTGTTCCAAACTCGCTTGGGGATTTGCTTATTTTCTTCGTACAACCTCTTACTATCACAACCTGCAAAATAAAAAAGGCTAATAATACCCAACAAATAAAATATGTATTTTATTTTCAATTTGTTTTTACTTGTGAAGCATTCGCTCTTTTATTGTTATTATTTCTTCTTTTCTGATTGCTGCTTTTCTTTTTCTTTTTTGAATTGTCGAAGCGTGTAATACTGTCTTGCCCTACCACATTTTCGTAATCCAACTTTTTCTCTATAATTACAACATCCTTAAATGTAGTTAATTCGGCAGGAATTTCATTTTTAGCATTCAGTTCAATAATCTCCTTTACCCTATCGATGGTTACTGGAATAAAATTTCCAGGATTATCGGGATACGAAAACCACATTAGTCTTTTAAAAATATCGGTTTTTTGGTGAAAAGCGTTTCCTTTTAACGTATTCAAGCGAACGTTTGAATCAGGAATGTCTTTAATTGCATCTAAATAGGTATCTAATTCGTAATTAAGACAACATTTTAATTTACCGCATTGTCCGGCTAATTTCAAAGGATTCAATGATAATTGCTGGTATCTTGCTGCACTTGTTGATACCGAACGAAAATCGGTCAACCACGTTGAGCAACATAATTCGCGGCCACAAGAACCTATTCCTCCTAACCTACTCGCCTCTTGACGAGCCCCAATCTGACGCATTTCAATACGAACCTTAAACTCATCTGCCAATACCTTAATAAGTTCTCTAAAATCAACACGTTCATCGGCTGTATAATAAAATATTGCTTTGGTTTTATCGCCTTGATACTCGACATCGCTAATTTTCATATTCAACTTCAGCTCCACAGCAATGGTACGAGCTCTATACATTGTAGGATTTTCAAGTGCACGGGCAGCTTCCCATTTATCAATGTCGCTTTGCTTTGCTTTGCGGTAAATCTTTTTTATTTCAGCCGAATTGGAATCGATTGATTTCTTCTTTAGCTGAAGTTTTACCAACTCACCTGCCATTGAAACAGTGCCAATATCGTGACCGGGAGAAGTTTCAACAGAAACAATGTCACCAGTAAATAAGCTCATTCCGGCTTCTTTTAGGTAAAAATCTTTACGACCATTCTTAAATCGCACCTCAACTATGTTAAACTGCGACTGCCCCTTTGGCAATTCCATATTTGAAAGCCAATCGAATATATTTAATTTATTACAGCCTCCGCTGCCACAAGATCCATTATTTTTACAACCACCCGGGGTTGACCCACAACTACCACATCCCATATTTCAATTTATCTAGTATACAAGTTAATTTTTCAAAGGTAAGATTTTTCTTTTAAACTGGAATGTGCAACAAGTCAACCATTTTAAAAGAAAGGTCGAGCAACAAAATTTTAGGGTGGGCGTTGCGCTCAATTTGATTTATTGCTTTATTTAATTGGTCTAAAATTTCAACGCAATTTTTTGGGTGGACAAACGGACTGAACTTCTTACTAAATTGAAGTTCCTGGCCATTCAGTCTCACTAAATTTTCAAGCTTTAAGTGTAACAATAATGTTTCACGCATAATTTGAGAAACATAGTTTAAAAAGTTTTTTTGTTTTTCCCTACCAATTGCTGCAATGGAATCAACCCAGGTTATTAAATCGGCAAACTTACGACCATAGCAATAGCGCACCCACAACTGTAAATTTGTAGGATTAAAATCATCACCGTCTGTTTCCTGTATTAGCTGAACAGCCACGTTGTAATTCCCATTGCTCAAATGACATATTAATTGAGCTTGGGTTAATGATATGCTATGCTTTTGCTGCAAAGCGCCAATAAGCTCATCGTCTTTAATCTTATTCACTTTTACCAACTGTGTTCGCGAAATTATGGTACTCAGCAACTTTTCGTGTTCCTCTACGACCAATAAGAATAAAGTTTTTTCGGGTGGCTCTTCCAGTATTTTCAGTAATTTATTGGAACAAGAAATGTTCATTTTTTCGGCCATCCAAATAATCATCACCTTGTACTCTGATTCATAGGTAGTAAGGCTTAACTTCTTAAAAATGGATGAACTTTCATCGGTATTAATAATTCCCTGTTTGTTTTCTACCCCCAAACGTTCCAACCAAGTAAAAACATCTAAATAGGGATTGTCTAATAAAGCCTCTCTCCATTCAACAATAAAATTATCGCTTACAGGTTTTGATGTAACACTTGCGGTGGAAGCAACAGGAAAAACAAAATGTAAGTCGGGATGCACAATTTTTTGGTACTTAATGCAAGAAAGGCACTCGCTACAGCTATCATCTTCTTGTTTATTGGTACAATTAATATATTGAGCATAGGCAATGGCCAATGCTAAATTCCCCGAACCTTGGCTTCCTAAAAACACTTGAGCGTGACTAACCCTTCCATCCTTAACCGTTTGCACGAGATTTTTTTTTAAGTCAACTAAACCTATAACGTCTTTAAATAACACGTTCCAAATGTACTAAAAAGGTACATTTAATTTGTGAGCAAAATGTTAATTACCGCAAGCATAAAAAAAATAATTTTGTATAAAATTTAGAGAATTAAAATTATAACGATGAAAACAGTCGATAATTATAACTTTTCGGGCAAAAAAGCATTGGTTAGAGTGGATTTTAATGTGCCATTAGATTCTAGCTATAATATAACAGACGATACACGCATACGTGCCGCCATACCTACCCTCAAAAAAATTCTGAACGATGGAGGAACGGTAATATTGATGTCGCATTTAGGAAGACCGAAAGAAATTTCGGAAGAAAAATTTTCACTCAAACACATTGTTAAACATATTTCTCAATTATTAGGTGTTCCTGTTAAATTTTCGAACGACTGTATTGGAGCAGGTACAAAAAGTATGGTTGAGGGACTTCAAAAAGGAGAAGTATTGTTGTTGGAAAATTTGCGTTTTCATAAACAAGAACAGGCTGGTACCAAATCATTTGCACAAGAACTTTCTACTTTTGGCGATGTATATGTGAACGATGCTTTTGGGACGGCTCACCGTGCCCACGCATCCACCACCATTATTGCTAAATTTTTTCCGAACAATAAAGTTTTTGGCTATGTAATGGCGGGCGAAATTGAAAACATACGCAAAGTATTGGACAATGCACACAAGCCATTTACAGCTATAATGGGTGGAGCAAAAGTATCGGGCAAAATACTCATCATTGATCAATTGCTTGATAAAATAGACAACCTCATTATTGGTGGCGGAATGGCATACACCTTTATAAAAGCAAAGGGTGGAAATGTAGGCAGCTCCTTGGTGGAAGAAGATAAACTGGATATAGCGCTAAACATATTAAAAACAGCAAAAGAAAAGAATGTAACCATTTACATTCCAACAGATACGGTTGTTGCCAATGCTTTTGCAAACGAAGCCAACAAACAAACCGTTGATATTTATTCTATTCCCAGTGGCTGGATGGGTTTAGACATTGGACCCGATACAGCAAAAAAATACGATGAAGTAATTCAGCAATCAAATACCATTTTATGGAACGGACCAATGGGGGTATTTGAAATGAGCAATTTTGAAAGCGGAACAAAATCGGTTGCCGAATCAATTGTTAAGGCTACAAAAAAAGGTGCCTATTCACTCATTGGCGGTGGCGACTCAGTAGCTGCTATAAACAAATATAAAATGGGTAAGGACGTTAGCTATGTTTCAACCGGTGGTGGCGCACTGCTCGAATACATTGAAACAGGTTGTTTGCCGGGGGTAAAAGCGATTGAAGAGGAGTAGTTGTTGACTATTGAACTTTATTATTTATCTCACTTTTGTCTTTCTCCAATTTGTTGACGCCACATAGCGTAGTAAAGTCCTTTTTGATTCAATAATTCTTCGTGTTTTCCATTCTCTACAATAATTCCACGTTCCAACACCACAATTTTATCTGCATGCATAATAGTAGAAAGACGATGTGCAATAAGAATGGTGATGTGCTTTTTATTTTGAGAAACATCGCGTATCGTTTTACTTATTTCTTCTTCCGTAATGGAATCCAAAGATGAAGTAGCTTCATCAAAAACAAGCAAAGATGGCTTTCGCAGCAATGCACGAGCAATAGACAAGCGTTGCTTTTCACCGCCCGATACTTTCACACCACCCTCACCAATTACCGTATCTAATCCTTTATCGGCTCGTGCCATTAAATTCTGGCAAGCTGCTTTGTTCAATATATCCAAACATTCTTCATCAGTAGCATTGGGTGCTACAAACAATAAATTTTCTTTGATGGTTCCTGCAAATAACTGTGTATCCTGAGTTACAAATCCAATTTGAGAACGCAACTGATCTAAATAAATGTCCTTTCCATTGTGATTGTTATACAACACCTCGCCTGACTTAGCGGTATAAAGCCCTACCAGCAATTTCACCAAAGTAGTTTTCCCCGAACCTGAGGGGCCGACAAAAGCAAGTGTTTCACCACTTTTCACCGAAAAAGAAACGTGCTCCAATGCATTGCTTGTAGCCGATTGGTGCCTAAAGCTAATGTCTTTAAATTCCAAAGTTTGTATATTCTCGATTGGAATGGGATTGACTGCTTTTGCTTCTTTGGGTATATTTATAATTGCTTGAAAATTATCCAAAGAAACTTCTGCTTCACGATATATGCTTATAATATTTCCTAATTCCTGAAGGGGGCCAAAAATAAAGAAGGAATATATCTGTAAAGAAAATAATTGCCCCAAGGTCATATCATCGGCAAAAATCAAATACAACAACAAAAACAAAATACAACTGCGCAAAAAGTTCACAAAAGTTCCTTGAATAAAACTAATGCTTCGAATAAAACGTACCTTCTTTAATTCCAAGCCAAGTATTTTTACCGTGGTAGCATTCAATCGGTTAATTTCCTGATCGGCTAAACCTAAACTTTTAACCAATTCAATATTGCGCAACGATTCCGTTGTTGAACCTGCCAAGGCAGTAGTTTCTCCTACAATCACTTTTTGTATTTTTTTAATTCGCTTACTTAATATGGAAGTAATGAATCCTAAAACCGGAACAGAAGCAAAATACACTACTGCAATTAACCAATGTATATTTATCGCGTACACCATAACAAAAACAACACCTACCAAAGAGGTAAATAGAATACTTACAAAGGCGTTGATTAGTTTTTCTACATCGGTACGCACTTTTTGCAGTTTCCCCAATGTTTCACCACTACGCTGATCTTCAAAAACCTGATAAGGAAGTTCAAGAGAATGTTTTAATCCATCGGAATAAATTTGTGCGCCTAATTTTTGAACAATCACATTTACATAATAATCTTGAAAATTTTTGGCAATACGTGATACCATTGCAGCACCCATCGACAATAAAATTAAATAGCCTATTCCTTTAATAAATTGTTCTTTGTTATATGAATGAGGATTGCCTGCATATTCATCTACTACCCTACTAAAAATATAAGGATCGGTTAAAGAAAACAGTTGATTTATAGAAGCCAAGAGTAGCGCCAACAAAACCAAGAACTTATATTGCTTGAGGTATTGAAAAAGTAATTTCATACTATTTAGGGCGCAAATGTATGAAAACTATCCGTAAAAAAAGCGATTTATTACCGCATTAAATTCGCTAATAATCATTGCCGTAGCACCCCAAACGTGATGCTCTTCAAAATTATAAAAGGGGGCTTCCACCAATCCTGCATAACTTGTTTCCAATTGCTTTGTCGACATCTTACTGATATCTAATAAATCATGTATACTCACTTCCAAAATCTGTTCTACTTCTCTTTCGTTGCGTACAAAAATTGGAGTATTTATTATTCTTGCAACAACAGGATTAACTATATAATTACTTGCCGGTATAAACAAAGAAGATAAATTACCGATTAGTTCTAACTCTGTTTCAGGTACCCCAACTTCTTCATTCGTCTCCCGAAAAGCTGCTTCAACAATACTTTCGCCTTCCTCTATTTTCCCTCCCGGAAAACTAACCTGTGAACTGTGCACACCTTTATAAGTAGATCGCAGTGTTAGCAATGTATGTATACAATTATTTTTTTCATACAGCAAAATAAGCACACTACTTTTTTGGGGATGGCTGTTTTGTTGTAAATAATATTCGGACGACTTGCGCAAAGAAGGTGCCATTTTCAATTGCTCATTCTCTCCCGGTAAAACTTGTTGTAACTGGTATTTTAAATGTTTTGCAAAATCATTGAATAGCATCCCTTAATCAATTAAAACTCTGCGCTCATTGGTGTGCGAGGAAAAGGTATCACATCGCGAATATTTGTCATACCGGTTACAAACAACATTAAACGTTCAAAACCCATTCCAAATCCGCTATGCGGACAAGTACCGTACTTACGTGTTTCTAAATACCACCACAAACTTTCTTCATGTATATTCATTTCTTTCACACGCGCCAACAGTTTATCGTAATTATCTTCCCGTTGCGAACCACCAATTAATTCACCAATCCAAGGAAACAAAATATCCATTGCGCGCACCGTTTTTCCGTCCTCATTTTGCTTCATATAAAAAGACTTTATATGCTTTGGATAGTCGATAAGTATAACAGGCTTTTTAAAATATTCTACCAAATAATTTTCGTGCTCCTTTTGCAAATCCGCTCCCCACTCGGCCTTGAATTCGAATTTTTTTCCTGAATTCAATAATACATCTACGGCAGCTGTATAGGTAAGTCTTTCAAAAGTGCAATCCACAACCGATTGTAAACGGCCCAATAATTCCTTGTCGTACATTGTATTTAAAAATTCCAAATCGTCCTTACAATTTTCTAAAGCATAACGAATAAGGTATTTTAAAAAATCCTCTGCCAAATTCATATTGTCATTGAAATCATAAAAAGCCATTTCGGGTTCTATCATCCAAAATTCTGCTAAATGGCGAGGAGTATTTGAATTCTCTGCTCTAAATGTTGGGCCGAATGTGTAAATCAAGCCCAAACCCAAAGCACCCAACTCTCCTTCCAGCTGACCAGAAACAGTAAGATTGGTTTCCTTTCCAAAAAAATCCTTTTTAAAGTCAATAGAGCCGTCTTCTTTTTTAGGTGGATTTTGAATATCCAGTGTAGTTACACGAAACATCTCGCCTGCCCCTTCCGCATCCGAACCTGTAATGATAGGTGTATGTAGATTAAAAAAACCTTTTTCATTAAAATATTTGTGCACAGCAAAACTCATTGCGTGACGAATTCTCAACACAGCACCGAATGTATTTGTACGCGGTCGCAAATGCGCTATCTCTCTTAAAAATTCAAGTGTATGGCCTTTCTTTTGCAAAGCAAATGTTTCATCGGCAGTGCCCAGCACCTCTAATTCTTTCAATTGTATTTCAACACTTTGTCCCTGCCCCTGCGATTTTACCAAGATACCCGTAATGGATACACAAGCCCCTGTAGTTACTCCTTTTAAATTATCTTCGCTAAAATTACTCAATTCAACAACCGCTTGAATAGTATGAATGGTAGAACCATCGTTCACTGCTATAAACGCCACATTTTTGTTTCCTCTTTTGGTGCGCACCCATCCTTTAATGTTTACTAACCTATCTACTTCTGTAACATTCAACAGTTCGCTAATCTTCGTGTTTTTCATTTTCAATTGAATTTTAGTACAAAAAAAGGGTTTTTTAATTGCTTTAACAAGCATCCCACACAATAAAAGGCATATCAAATAATGGTTTTAGTAAAAATGATGTACTTTTGTTAGATGAAACCACTGTTGCCGTGAAATACATAAAGCAACCGCTTTATATACTTTGGAAGATAATTTTTGTACTCAATTTTGCGGGGACAATGGTGTTACTATATCCCTTCTTTTACATAACACTTTCGAGAAAACATTGGTACAAATATGCTTTTGTATTACAAAAATTTTGGGCCAGACTGCTCACTCTCCCACTGGGAATATTTTATACCATTGAGAGAAAAGGAATACATGTAAAAGGACAAACTTATATATACTGTGCCAACCATACTTCCTACATCGACATTATTATGTGTTACTGTACCATACCTGATTATTTTATTTTTATGGGAAAACAGGAATTGCAAAAGGCGCCTTTGTTTAATATTTTTTTCAAGGATATGAATATTTTGGTGAACCGAAAAAGCAGTTTCGGTTCTCACAAAGCCTTACAAACAGCAGGTGAACGGTTAGATATGGGACAAAACCTTATTATTTTTCCTGAGGGAACCATTTCAAGAGAGGCACCTAGTCTGCGGCCATTCAAATACGGTGCTTTTAAATTAGCTATTGAAAAACAGCTACCCATCATTCCAATTACCTATGTAAATAACTTTATGTTATTGCAAGACAAAGCCTTTTTAAAAGGAAATGGACGACCGGGCATGTCGCGCGTGGTGGTTCACGAAGCTATTGAAACAAAAGGATTAACACTAGAGGATATAGAGATGCTGAAAAACAAAGTGGAACAAATTATAAAAAAACCTCTGTTGGAATATTATTCTTTTTTGAAGTAGTTGTTGGTTATTGGTCTGTATAGAGTAAACATTGCCGAAACTCGATTTTAATCCAAGCATCACGTATAAATAAAATAACAAAATTGTGGCTTGTTATATTGAGCTAAGTATGTGCGAGGATATCAAGCAATTAAAAAAAAGCTAAATAAATAAGAATTATATTTGTTAGGTGAACTCCTTTTGGAATAAAAAAATAAGCATAAAATACGTTGTACTGCTTAAGCTGTTACTGATTGCTATATTCACCATTGTACTGTATTTTGTGATTCCTGCCGACTCGGTAAAAAAAATCACCAATGTAATCGCGTCAAAAATAAAAGGAAAAGAGATTCCAACAATTGCAGACAGTCCCGGATTAAAAAAATTGAAACTGGCAATAGACTCCATTGTGAATGCCGATGAAATCATTGCAGGCTCCTTTGCTTTTAATTTGGTTACTGCCGATAGTAATATTGTATTGGCAGAATATAATTCGGGCCATAGTATGGTGCCTGCATCGGTACAAAAAATAGTAACCACAGGTGTAGCCTTGGCTAAATTGGGCAACAATTTTCACTTTACCACCACGCTGCAATACGATGGAAAAATAGACCCTGAAAGCCATACACTGAATGGCAATATTTACATTAGAGGGGGTGGTGACCCCTCGCTGGGCTCCGATGAATTTGAAGGAACAAAAATTGAAAACCTAATGGCGGCTTGGATAAATGTCATTCGTAAAATGGGCATTGACAGCATAACAGGCTCCATTATTGGCGATGCCGAACTGTTTGAACAAGACCCTATACCCGCAGGATGGGCCTGGGAAGATGTGGAAAGTTGGTACGGAATAGGTGCTTGCGGTTTAAATTTTCACGAAAACACCTACGACATTTCCATCACTTGCTCAAAAAACAGCACTATTTGTAAAGTTACACCTACTATTGCCGACTTAAACTTACATAACCAAATTAAAATTAACTCTTCCCTCACAAAAAATTATATGTACGTGTTAGGTGCACCTTATATGAACGATAGGGTTCTATTGGGTGAAGTAAACTCCGATTACGAAGAAAAAAGTGCCATTCCAGACCCTGCAGATGCTTGTGCAAGCACCTTAAAAAACTACCTGCGCAACAATGGAATTGCTGTAAGAGACTCAGGCAGCACAACAGTACGCAAACTAAAATTACAAGGTAAATATATAAAAGCCGAACGCAAAAACTTTCACACTACCTACTCTCCACCTTTGGCATCGTTGGTATATTATACTAACAATGTAAGCCAAAATTTTTATGCCGAATGTATCCTTAAAGCATTGTCAGTAAACAGCTGCGGATATGGCAGTACCTTGGGTGGAGTAAATGCAATAATTAATTATTTGAAAGAAAAACAATTTGACCTGCGCGGATTTTATATAACTGATGGCAGTGGAGTATCCCGTTACAACGGCATTACTGCAAAACAACTTACCGACATGTTGGTTGTTTATTCCAAAGACGCTAGTATGTTTAAAACCTTTTATAATTCACTGCCAGTTGCAGGCGAAAGCGGAACTATTAGAAAACTTGCAAAAGAAACGGCAGCACAAGGAAACCTGAGAGCTAAAAGCGGATTTATGTCGCGAGTAAGAAGTTACACAGGCTATGTGCGCAACAAAAAAGGAAAACTACTTGCCTTTTCGATGATGGCAAACAACCATGGTTGGGACCCAATAGGAATACGCAATAAAATGGAAACACTGATGGTGTTGATGGCGGAGTTGGAGTGAAGATCTATTTGTTTTTAAAAAAATATAAATTAATTTAGCCATATATTACAATTAGATCATACAATATGGGTTATATAATAATATAAAAACAAAGGAAAACGAATAAACAAAAAAGCTTCTCCAATACGTCCAAATTGTTCAACTTCATAGGGTAATTTAATAGATCCTGCTCGTTTTTAGCCTTGGTCTGCATCAATTCATTTTCGATGGAGCTTAGAGAGTCAACAATTCTTTTCCTTAGTTTTTTTATTGAATCGCTTTGAGCATTTATTCTAAGGTTGGCATTATAATCATTAATTTTTTTGAACATTCGCATCGCATTTATGTTGGTATGCATAGCGTTTACCTAAGCAATTACTGAATCTAATAATTGTTTTTTTGAAGCATAATTTTCTAGATATTGATCGCTAAATCGAGGATCTGGCATAATGAAACATCCTGTGCTCATTTTAATCGAATCGCCATAAAGTAACTCAATATTATAGTATCCGGGAGCGTCTAATGGGCCGGAAAGTGAAGCACCCCACATAACTTTTCCGTCCCCCTCTACATTTATCATATCAGCCGATTTCATATTCCACACAAATCGATTTTCAAAAAAAACTTATATTATCTAGATAAGCAACTCCATTAGCAATTCAGTATGTGGCTAAATTGTGACCAACAATAACTAATTTTATTTTGTTTAACAAAAAAATTGTTTTATTAAACAAATAAATATACCTTTGGGGTATGAATACTAACAAAGTTTCAGTTTTCAGGAAAGAACACTTTAATGCTGCGCACAGACTTAATAATCCTTTGCTAAGCGTTGAAGAAAATAAATCTGTTTTTGGAAAATGTAATAACAACAATTTTCATGGTCATAATTATGAATTAATTGTAAAAGTAAGCGGTTTTGTAGATCCTATTACTGGTTATGTTGTAGATATGAAACTACTAAGCGATATTATAAAAGCAGAAATTATAGAAAAATTTGATCATAAAAACTTGAATCTTGATTTAATTGAATTTAAGGAACTCAATCCTACTGCTGAAAATATTGCTATTACAATTTATAATATACTGAAAGAAAAAATCGATACAAAATATGAATTAAAAATTGTGTTATATGAAACAGCAAGAAATTATGTTGAATACCCTTCATAACAAAGAGATTAGAATGAATGATCTTGATGAACTTATGGTAGATGAACTTATGGTAGATGAACTTGGCAATGACCATGTAAGTTCTGCTACTGAAACACCTATGAGGGAGTGTGCTTTTATTTTAAGCGAAGAACAGAAAATAAAAAAGATTGAGGATCATTTTAGAGAGATAATGGAAACATTGGGACTTAACTTAAACGATGATAGCTTGAGCGGAACACCCCATCGTGTTGCGAAAATGTACGTAAAAGAAATCTTCAATGGATTAAATCCTGCAAATAAACCTTCTGTTAAATTATTCGACAATAAATACCAATACAACCAAATGCTGGTTGAAAGGGATATTACTTTTTATAGTAATTGCGAACATCACTTTGTACCATTCTTTGGCAAAGCCCATGTGGCTTATATTTCAAGTGGTAAAGTAATTGGCTTGTCAAAACTAAACCGGATAGTAAATTATTATGCTAAACGTCCGCAGGTTCAGGAACGATTAACCATGCAAATCGCAAAAGAATTAAAAAATGCTTTAAATACAGAAGATGTTGCGGTTATTATCGAAGCAAGGCATTTATGCGTTTCTTCACGAGGCATAAAAGATGATAGCTCATCAACGATTACTTCTTTTTATGGCGGTAAATTTAAAGAAGAACAACTAAAAACTGAATTTTTTAATTATTTAAATTTAAAAAGTAATTACTAGTGATTAATCCAATTGATAAAGATAAAGTTGCCGAAAATCCCGGTCTTATTGCATATCCTCATACCATAGGAAGTGCTATAATTAAGCCAGAGAATGTTGGCAAAATAAAATCAAGAGGACTTTCTGTAATTTACAAGCAAACAGATATGGGCAAGTTAAATCGACTTAAAACAAAACGCTCAGGTGTTTGTTAAAGACATATTGAAGATGAAAATCAATTAAAAAAACTTGGAGACTCCGAAAATCCTGAAGAGTAGGAAAAATAAATAAATAAATAAAAATGGAACATTTAAAAATTGCCAGCGACAATTACGTCGCATTCACTTTCTTCATCGGAACGATGGCCATGATGGCCGCCTCTGTATTCTTCTTTTTTGAGCTTGGAAACACAAAGCCAGAATGGAGAACATCTATTCTAGTTTCTGGCTTAATTACTTTCATTGCAGCAGTGCATTACTACTACATGAGAGATTACAACCTAGGTACTATTACACCTGAAAATCTAGACGGTGAGTCACCAATCTTCTTCCGTTATGTAGACTGGATTCTTACCGTTCCATTAATGTGCGTTGAGTTTTACTTAATCACCAAAAAAGCGGGTGCAAAAATTAACTTGTTATGGAAATTGATTTTTGCTTCTGTAATTATGTTAGTTACTGGTTATTTTGGAGAAGCAGTATACAAAGGTAATGCTGCAATATGGGGTCTAGTCTCAGGTCTAGCTTACTTCTACATTGTTTATGAGGTATGGATGGGTGATGTTGCAAAACTTTCGAAAGCGAGTAGTCCTTCAGTTCAAAAAGCAGTAAACTCTTTATTGAAGTTTGTTGTTATTGGTTGGGCTATTTATCCTATAGGTTATCTGGTAGGAACTGCTGACGGACAGTGGTATTCTTTCATGGCTAATTTGGGTTGGAATATGGACATCATTTACAATATTGGTGATGCTGTAAATAAAATTGGTTTTGGTTTAGTAATCTATTCACTCTCAAGAACAGAGAAATAATTAAACCCGCGAGCAATTCATTTGAACCTTTAATTGACCAAGTCTATTATCTATATTTAAAAGCAGACAAATACAGGTTAATGATGGTATCACTTGATGAGTTTGGAATATAAAGAGCTGAAGAATTAAGTTATGTTAATTCTTCAGCTCTTTATTAAGCGATCATACTTTGGAAATTATATTTAACAATAAAAAAAATTATTTAAATTAGTGGCATACCCATTTTCACATGAAATTATATCAAATTACAGAATTAGAACAATTAACTAGCATAAAAGCACACACCATAAGAATATGGGAGAAGCGCTATAATCTTATTGAACCTGTCCGCACAAGTACTAACTACAGAAGATATAGCGATGACCAAGTAAAAAAACTAATAAATGTTTCTACACTTTTATCAAACGGATATAAGATTTCGAAAATAGCGGCTTTTAGTGATAAAGAATTTTATTTGAAAATTATAGAATCAAAGTCAACTAAAAAAGAAGATGTAATTTTTATAAAATTTATTAATGAGTTGCTAATTGCAATGATAGATTTTGACGAACAGGCATTTGAAAAAACATACTCGGCAGTTTTAAAACGTTTTGGACTTTTTGAAACCGTGTTAAATATATTATACCCTTTATTGAATAAAATAGGATTGTTTTGGTTAATAAATGATGTTATACCTGCACAGGAACATTTTGCATCCTGCTTAATCAAACGTAAAATTATAACGGCAACCGACGGATTACCTTTTGCGAAAAGCAGGAAAAAGAAATTTCTATTGTTACTGGTTCCAGGAGAAATGCACGATTTAAGTCTTTTATTTGCAAATTATATGATTCGCTCTAAAGGCCATGAAACCATATACCTTGGACAAGACGTGCCCTACGAGAATATTTCTTTGGTATTAAAACAAACCAAACCAAATTTTGTACTTACATTTTTTACAATATCACAAAACCCAAAAGATGTTTATAGCGACTTTAAAAAAAACCTAGATCTTGGCGTAAATACTAAATTATTAATAAGTGGCCAATCAGATATTACCGAGCATTTAAAAAATAAATTTGGTGCAAGTGTTGTTCTCAATCCAAAAGATATGTTAAATTATTTATAAAAAATAAGATGTCATCTATATCAGTCATAGGTTCAGGTTTTTCAGGTTTAGCCGCCTCTTCTTTGCTTGCTGCAAAGGGACACGCTGTTACTGTTTACGAAAAGAATGATACAATAGGTGGCCGTGCTAGAAACATGCATGCTAATGGTTTTTTATTTGACATGGGGCCTAGTTGGTATTGGATGCCCGATGTGTTTGAGCGGTATTATAATTTATTTGATTACACGGCTGCTGATTTTTATGAATTAAAAAAACTTGATCCAGGGTTCAGAGTAATTTTTGGTGTAGATGACCAGATAGATGTACCTGAAGATTTTGATCAATTGTGTTCACTCTTTGAAAGTATTGAAAAAGGCAGTGCGGCTAGTCTTAAAAAATTTATGAAGCAAGCCGAATATAAATACAAGGTTGGAATGAGCAACATGGTATATCTACCAAGTCACTCCATTAAAGAATTCATGAGCTTTTCCTTACTAAAAGACGCCATCAATATCCAACTTTTTTCTTCTTTTAAAAATCATGTAAGGTCTTATTTTAAAAACCCAAGATTAATAGCATTGATAGAATTCCCAGTTCTTTTTTTGGGTGCAATGCCAAAAGATACACCGGCCTTATATAGCTTAATGAATTATGCCGGACTTAAGCAAGGCACCTTTTATCCTATGGGCGGTTTTGGAAAAGTGGTAGATGCATTTAAAAAAATAGCCATTAATTCAGGTGTTACTTTTAAAACTTCAGAAAATATCGAGCAGTTTGAATTACAAAATGGCGCAATAAGTCATATCCTGTCAAACGGCAAAAGTATTGAAACAGATGCTGTAATTGCTTCGGCAGACTATCATCATATTGAAAAGAATTTACTTCCCAAAGAATACCGTACATACGATGATCGCTATTGGGATAAAAAGACATTTGCACCGTCTTGTTTGATTTATTATTTAGGTGTGAATAAAAAAGTAGCTAAGCTAATTCATCATAATTTATTTTTTGATGCGGATATAGAGGAACATTCTAAAGAAATTTATAAGTATAAAAAATGGCCGACAAAACCATTGTTCTATGTATGTTGCCCATCAAAAACAGACCCTGACGTTGCGCCTGAAGGTTCAGAAAACTTATTTCTTTTAATGCCAATTTCAACAGGATTAAATGATGATGATGAAATACGTGAACACTACTATAACGTTATGATGGAGCGTTTATGCAAATATATTGGTGAAGATATTCGTCCTAATATCGTATATAAAAAAAGCTATTCTGTTTCTAATTTTATCAACGACTACAATGCATGCAAAGGAAACGCGTATGGTTTAGCAAACACGCTTCGTCAAACCGCCATATTAAAACCTAAAATGAAAAGTAAAAAAGTAAGCAATTTATTTTTTGCTGGACAACTAACTGTTCCGGGTCCTGGCGTGCCACCATCAATAATTTCAGGGCAAATTGCAGCAACCGAATTAATAAAATATTTTAACTCTAAAACATGAAAGCACTATTCGATAAAATATCGGCTCAATGTAGCAAAAATGTTACCAAGGAATACAGCACAAGTTTTTCTTTGGGTATTTATTTTTTAAATAAAAGATTTCACGAACACATTTATGGCATCTATAGTTTTGTAAGATTAGCCGATGAAATCGTGGACAGCTTTCATGATTATAACAAGCCTTTACTCATGGAAAGATTAAGAAATGATACAGTACAAGCCATCGAGGATAAGATAAGCCTTAACCCAATTCTCAATCAATTTCAAAAGGCCGTTCTTCACAATAATATTGAATGGAGTCTAATAGACACTTTCATAAAAAGCATGGAAATGGATCTTATGCAAAAGGAACACGATACCGCTTCTTATAAAAATTACATACTAGGATCAGCAGAAGTTGTAGGCTTAATGTGTCTTCGCGTTTTTGCAGAAAGGAATGATGAGATTTATAATAAATTGAAACCCTACGCGATGAGTTTAGGATCTGCTTTTCAAAAAGTTAATTTTTTAAGGGATCTCAAAGCTGATTATACCATACTGGGTAGAACTTATTTTCCGGGAGTAAATTTCGAGCAATTTTCGCACATCGAAAAAACAAGGATAGAGAATGAGATAGAAGCAGAATTTCACCATGCTCTTATTGGTATAAAAATGCTTCCGACCGGTTCGAGAGGTGGTGTTTATTTAGCATACTACTATTACAAAAAATTATTTTTAAAAATTAAACAAACCCCGGCCGAAAAAGTAATGAATGCAAGAATTCGAATTCCGAATCTTAATAAATTTGGCTTAATGTTCAAATCACTTGTAAGAAACCACATAAATTTGCTATGAGAATTCTTTTACTATTTTTCTTTTGTTTTAAGTTAATTACTGCTTCAGCCGTTTCATATGACATTAATAGTCTGAGACAACTTTATTATGAGGCAGCTGCTAAAGAAGAATCAGCGAAAAAGTTTTTATCAGTAATGGAAAAGCTGGATGATAAATCCGATCCGCTTCTTTTATGTTACAAAGGTATGGCATATTTAATTCAAGCTAAATATTCATACAACCCTGGCACTAAACTTAGCTCTTTTAGTAAAGGAAAAATTATGTTAGAAAAAGCAATCGTTTCTGATCCAAAAAATATAGAAATTAGATTCATGCGATTTTGTGTGCAAACAAACGCACCATATTTTCTTGGATATAGCGACAATATTAGTTCAGATAAATTAGCAATCATTAAAGCTTTGAGCACCGTGAGCGATCTTGATCTCAAAGAAAAAATAAGAAAATATATGCTGACTTCAAATTCATGTACTGCTAACGAAAAAATAATTTTAAAATGAACACACCTGTTATTTTAGTAAATACAAATGACGAGCAAATTGGGCACATGCCTAAATTGGAAGCACATCAAAAAGGCCTACTTCATCGGGCTTTCTCAATATTTATTTTTAATCAACGCGGGCAAATAATGATGCAGCAAAGAGCACTGGACAAATACCATTCTGGGGGTTTGTGGACCAATACCTGCTGCAGTCATCCTATTTTAAATGAATCAACTGAAGAAACCGCTCATAAAAGATTACTTGAAGAAATGGGTATTACGTGTGATCTAATTCCTGTTACTAAATTTATTTATAAAGCTGAATTGGGAAACGGTTTAATTGAACATGAATATGATCATGTGTTTATTGGATATTCGAATGATGCCCCTATTCTTAACAAAAACGAAGCCAATGCATGGAAATGGATGGATATTGATGTGCTTAAAGAAGAGATCAATAGTAACCCCGATCTTTATACAGCTTGGTTAAAACCAGCACTTGAACATTTGACAAACTATTTATTAACTGAAAAAAATAAAATACTGAATTAACATTACCATGATAAATATTTTAACCAACATCGCTATATTAATAGGTGCATTTTTAGGTATGGAATGCGTGGCTTGGCTTGCACATAAATATATAATGCATGGTTTAGGCTGGTTTTTACATAAAGACCATCATCAAAAAGAAATTGAAGGTTTTTTTGAAAAGAACGACTACTTCTTTTTAATATTTGCGATACCAGGAATACTTTGTTTGCTTTTCGGAAGCTTTTACAATAATCTTGCTTTGACTATGGTTGGAACTGGCATTACCTTATACGGCGCAACTTATTTTTTAGTACATGACATTTTGATTCATCAACGATTTAAGGCCTTTAGAAATTTCGATTCCTTTTATCTTCGGGCCATTCGCAGGGCGCATAAAATGCACCACAAACATTTAACAAAACACGATGGTGAATCGTTTGGTATGCTATGGGTACCCATAAAATATTTTAAAGATGCAATGAAATTTAGCCAAAAATGAAACCTTATACCTCATCATAAATATGGCAGCGATCCTTGTGCTTATTATTTTTATTCCTTGGGCTATTTTATTTACACATTTAGGCGTTTGGAACGAATACCTTTCAAAAAAAACAATACACAAAAATAGCCAATCGCTAATTTTTATGAAAATAGTAAAAAAATAAAATTTATGGCGAACTACTTAATAATAGGTGCCTCATCGGGAATAGGAAAAAAACTTGCTGAACAATTATCCGAATTGGGACATCATATAGTTGGAACTTATTGTAAAAATGAAATACATTCTAATAACCCTTTAATTCAATTTCATCCATTAAATGTTTTAGATGAAAATATTGTTTTTGATTTTTTACCAGAAATATTAAACGGTGTTATATACTGTCCGGGCAGTATCAACCTTCGACCATTTGAAAGAATTAAACCAACCGATTTTATTGATGACTATAATTTGCAGGTTGTGGGTGCAATAAAAATAATACAAACTGTTGCCTCTAAATTAAAAAAAAGCGATAATGCTGCTATCGTATTATTTTCTACTGTTGCTGTTCAAACAGGGTTGCCCTTTCACACACAGGTAGCTGCATCTAAAGGTGCAATTGAAGGATTAACAAAAGCATTGGCTGCGGAGTATGCACCAAAGATTAGAGTGAATTGTATAGCGCCTTCACTAACGGATACTCCTTTGGCATCTTTTTTATTAAATAGCGAACAAAAGATAGAAGCAAACGCACAGCGACATCCTCTAAAAAGAATTGGAACAACTGATGACATCGTTAATATGGTTGAATTTTTACTTTCGACTAAAGCAAGTTGGATAACAGGTCAAATTATGCATGTAGATGGTGGCATTTCTACTTTAAAAATATAAAAATATATGGCAATTTATCAATTAATTAAAACTCAAAAATTACCTTCTACTATCACTGAAATATGGGACTTTATTTCAGCTCCTATTAATTTAAAAGAAATTACACCAAAGCATATGGGCTTTATTGTAACCAGCAACACTGGTGCAGAAAAAATGTATCCAGGCATGATTATTACTTACAAAGTGAGCCCACTACTTGGTATAAAACTAAACTGGATGACTGAAATTACCCACGTTAGAGATTATGAATATTTTGTTGATGAACAAAGAGTTGGTCCTTATAAACTATGGCATCATCAACATAAAATTGAACCCATTAAAGGAGGTACTTTAATGACAGATATTGTTACTTATGAGCCTCCATTAGGCCTATTGGGTTCAATTGCAAATTCACTATTAATAAAAAAACAACTTCAACTCATATTTGATTACAGAACAATTGCCTTAGAAAAGCGATTTGGGAGATTTATTCTAAATTAAATTTTAAAAGTAAAAACAACAAATTAAATTTTAAAAAATACAGCTAAAAATTTCTATTTTTACCAAACAATTAAAAAACAAAAAACATGTTTAAAAAATTCACAAAAACAGACAAGCTGCTATTTATTGCTGCTATGTTATCGCTAATCTTTTCTGAAACACTTTATTTTCAGGGAGCAAAAGATGATGCATCTTTTATTGGTATATGGGTTCCTTCAATATTAGCATTTGGTATTTATTTAAAACTAATTAATAATTCAAAAAATGACTGAAATTATCCCATATTTTGCCGGACTTGTAACTCTACTTTTTGGCGTAGGGTTCTATTTAGCAATTGCACAACCAGAAAAAAAAGAAAGCAATAAAAAAACAAAAGGTCACTAACAAGTAAAAAAATAGCATGGCTAATTACCTCAGTATAGCACAAATTATCGTAGCAACTTCAGTTGCCTATATTTGGATATTTCGATACGATGTAATCATTAAAGAATTTAAAGACTTCGGATTAAGTGATTTAATCCGAACCTTTGTAGGAGCTTCTAAAATTTCTTTATCCACTTTATTAATAGTAGGAATTTGGTATCCTTCATTAATTCCTATTCCTTCGATTCTAATGGGATTATTTATGTTAGCAGCTCAATATTTCCATTTCAAAATAAAAAATCCCTTCATTAAACATTTACCATCATTGATTTTCTTGATTTTATGTATCTTCATTGCCTTAGTGTCAATGAAGATAATTTAATCATGAATTATTTATTACTTACCTGCGTTTTAATTTCAAGCTTATCTTTTATGGGATATTCTATTTCATATTTTACTTCATCTCATATGAAAACTGAATTTGATAGATTTAAGTTGAAGAAATTTGGTCTATTTGTAATTATTTTAGAGATACTTGGTGCCTTTGGATTATTGGCAGGTTTGCTCTTTAAGCCTATATTGCTAATATCATCTGGCGGACTTGCTTTATTAATGTTGCTTGGTTTAATAACAAGAATTAAATCAAAAGATAGTTTCTTGGTTTCTTCACCAGCTATATTTTATATGATTTTGAATTCGTACATATATTACTTAGGAAGTAATCAATAAAATTCTCAGACTGTTGGAAAAAAAGCACGTGCGCATTACATGAAATTATAAAACCAAATTCAACACACAATCATATAAATATGATTAGCAAAACTTTTATTAATTTATTTATGTTGATAATTCTTATGAATCCAGCAACAACCAAATCCCAAATTCTGCAAACAATTTCAAGTGTAGACTTAAAAAAATACTGTGGGAAATGGTATGAAATAGCATCTTATCCGCAACAGTTTCAGAAAGGTTGCAACTGCACAACAGCGGAATATACTTTAAGCGAAAAAGGATTCGTAATAGTTGAAAACCGATGTAATAAAGATAGTGTTGACGGACAACAATCCTATATTAAAGGCAAGGCATTTGTTGAAAGAAATTCGGGAAATGCAAAATTAAAAGTGCAATTCTTTTGGCCCTTTAAAGGGAAGTACTGGATTATTGATTTGGCAGATGATTACAGCTATGCGGTAGTGAGCCATCCAAATAAAAAATATTTATGGATTCTATCAAGAAGTCCAAAAATGAATGATACCCTCTACGAACAAATACAATCGCGATTAAAAGAAAAAGGATTTGATTTATTAAAATTAAAAACCACTACTCAGATTTGAAAAATTTAAAACCTATTACTGTATTTTGGTTTCGCAGAGATTTGCGATTGCACGACAATCATGGGCTTTATGAAGCATTGAAGAATTCAAATGAAGTACTCCCAGTTTTTATTTTTGATAAAACTATTTTAAATAAACTTTCCGTCAAAAAAGACAAACGGGTTTCTTTTATTCATCAAACAATAAAAAAAATAAACAACAAATTGCTAAAAGTTGGTTCATCCCTTATGGTGCTAAATGAAGAACCAATTAATGCTTTTAAAACCATCTCCGAATCATTTACGATAAAAGATGTTTTTGCTAATCACGACTACGAACCGTATGCAATTGATAGAGATTTGAAAATTAAAGAATGGTTGAAAGCGAAAAACATTTCCTTTCATACATTTAAGGACCAAGTAATTTTTGAAATGGAAGAAGTGATGAAACCAGATGGAAATCCATACACCATATTCACTCCTTATTCAAAAATATGGAAACGAAAATTGGCAGAAGAGAAAATTAAAACCTTTGCATCAGAGAAACTATTATCTAATTTAATTAAAACAAAACCATTTCATTTCCCTGCTCTTCATGAAATTGGATTTGAAAATTCGGAGGATGAATTTTCGCCTATTATAATAGATTCGAATTTGATAAGCAATTACCACCTTACACGAAATCTCCCGGCCGTTAATGGCACAAGTAAATTAAGTATTCATTTACGTTTTGGAACAGTAAGCGTCCGTAAACTTGCCAAAGTGGCTCTTGAATTAAATGAACAATGGCTCAATGAATTAATTTGGAGAGAGTTTTTTATGATGATCCTTTTTCATTTTCCTTATGTGGTAAATAAAAGCTTCAAAAAGAAATATGAGAATATTAAATGGAGGAACAACGAAATAGAATTTAAAAAATGGTGCGATGGAGAAACAGGATATCCTATAGTGGATGCAGGTATGAGAGAGTTGAATCAAACAGGTCTTATGCACAATCGTGTTCGAATGGTTGTTGCTAGTTTTCTTACTAAACACTTATTGATTGACTGGCTTTGGGGGGAAGCATATTTTGCAGAGAAACTTTTGGACTACGAACTTTCATCTAACAACGGAAACTGGCAATGGGCAGCAGGTTGCGGATGTGATGCTGCCCCTTATTTCCGGATTTTTAATCCAACCGAACAAACAAAAAGATTTGACACTAACATGCTTTATATTAAAAAATGGATTAACAATTTCACTTCGGATTATTTGCCACCAATCGTTGAACATACCTTCGCAAGGAAAAGAGCACTTGAGGTTTTCAAAAAATCATTACTTGAAAATTTTTAATAAATGAAAAATATATTAATTACCGGAGGAAGTGGTTTTGTAGGGATGCACCTAACCAATTTACTAAAAGCTAATGGTTATGAAGTAAGTTGGTTAACACGAAAAATAAATACCAACATTGATATACCACAATATTTAATACCTATTCACAAAAAAACACACTCTAAAAAAAAGAAAATTATTTTTCCCAACGCACGGGTTCACTGCAAACTTCAACATTTGTGCATCTAATATAAATCGCTTTTAATTACCTTCGTGCGATCATCAAACAGTGTCGCTTCGTATGAACAGAAAACCAGCAGCTAACAGCGGGTTTAAGAAACGACACAACGGACAGACACGATAACCGCCAAAAATAAATTTTGATAGTTCTTAATTTTTTTTGTAATATTGATAAACAAAAGTTGAGACCAGAAACAACTCAAAAAAACGGGGCATATTCTGAAAAACTAAACGAGCAGGAAAACAATAAGAGATAATATGAAAAAATCTTCAAACTTTATTCTATTAATAATTTTCCTTCTGTTTTTTCAAATGCAGGGCAAGGGACAAAGTGCTGAATGCGTTACTGATTACATTCATAACAATCTAATGCAAACCGATTCTGCTTATCGGAAGCAATTACTTATCCTTGAATCGCAAGTTGATGCTAGTATTCAAAATCAAGCAAATAGTATATTAAAATCTCTCATTTACACTATTCCTGTTGTTGTAAATGTTATTCATTTAGGCGAGCCTATTGGAACAGGTTCCAATATTTCGGATATTCAAATTCAACAAGCTATTATAGGGCTTAATGACCGCTTTAGAAATGTAAATGGTTTAGGAGTTGATGTTGAATTTGACTTTTGCCTTGCAAGTAGAGACCCAAACGGTAATTCAACTAATGGCATTAACAGGGTTAATGGTTCAATTGTTCCAAATTACCCAGCAAATGGGATAACACCAACGGGTAATATGTGTAGCGGAGCAGTTGAAACTGCAATAAAAGACTTAAGTAGATGGCCTGTTTCTGACTATTATAATATTTGGGTAGTTAGCGAAATATGTAATGGTGGATTTGTTGGATATGCATCGTATCCAGTTGGGGGACTTTATGATGGATTAGTTATTGTTTCCACCTCTATGACAAGTACCAGTGGAACATTTCCACATGAAGTTGGTCACGGTTTTTTTCTTTATCATACCTTCAATGGTGATGGTGGTAATGTTTCTTGTCCAATAGATACTAATTGTCTTATAAATGGAGATCATGTATGCGATACGCCCCCTCATAAACAAGGCGATTGCGGTATAACTAATCCATGTCCTTCGGATAGTGTGTGGGATAACAGCCGATATAATTATATGGCTTATTGTCCTTTAGTAAACAGATTTACACAAGGACAGAAAGATAGAATTAGAGCTACAGCCATTGTTGCACCTAGAGCAAGTTTGCTAACTTCACTAGGTTGTGTGGCTGTAGGAATTAATGAAATAAGTAGTAATAATATATTTTCTATTTTTCCGAATCCTGCTCAAAGTGTAATCAATGTAAGGTCAGATATAAAGCTTTTAGGCTCAGCTTATGTGGTTTATGACAATACAGGTAAAACAATTTTAAAAGGAAAAATAACTTCTGAGAACACAATCATTGAAGTAGGCAATTTATCGGGAGGTATTTATTGGTTCAGTGTCGGGGAGAATTTGAAACAGACATTTAAAGTTATAAAAGAATAAAGGCGGCCATTAACAGCACCTAAAAAATAGCCGGGGAAGTACGGATATAAAAAATTGTGAACTACTAAGCATTGTGAGTATAGACAGTGGAGTGTTTCAAAACCTCCACTTCTTGTAGCTGCGAAACGTTAGGTGTTGCTCGCAACGGAAGACACAACAGACATGACAGGCAGAAAAGTCAGACGATTAAAAAAATAAAAACAACATTTTGAAGTGGTATGGTGGATAATGCCAGGCTGATGGTTTACGCATAAATAAAGTACAATTCATAAAAAAACCCACCTTAGCTAAACTAAGGTGAGTTTAATGTTGCAAACCTATAAGCCGGGTTCTGTCGAGCTCTATCATTTATCTGGCACTAAGTTCACACTTAGCGTCTAGCAACCTACCCTTCGATTGTTGGACGAGACGCCCTCTTCTCCGCGAACGGAAATAATCGATTTATTTGGTCTTTCAACTCCTAAGGTTTACCCCCCGGTATAGTTACTTATACCGACCGTGAGCTTTTACCTCACATTTTCACCTTTTCCGGCATTGCTGCAGGTAGTTATTTTCTGTGGCACTGGCTGTTTGTACTAAAAGTACACCCTTCCCGTTAGGAAGTAGGATTCCCTATGTTGCCCGGACTTTCCTCCCCCAACCAATTGATTGGAAGCGATAGAACAGTTTGCAATATCATTTTAAAAGAACTTCTAATCGTATTTAATTAGTGTACAAAAATAGTAATAATTTAAGTTTAACTTTGAATAAAAATAGAAGTACAAATGAGTATTAAGGGTATTGGCATATAAATTGATTTGTAGCCTTATTATGAAAAAGTTAATATTTATTTTAATTGTGCTGTTTTATTACCAAATGAGCTATGCTCAAGATGCTATAATTGGTGACACTCAAAATAAAGCCATTAATCTTTCCAAACCTAAAAAAATTAGATGCTATGCTACCATTGTAAACAGTGATACTATTCCAACAGTTTACCTTAAACCCTTTTACGTTATTGAAAAAAGAATTTTTAAAAATTCTTTTCAAGCCAATCGGTACGGGAGACTTTTGCGAAACGTAAAAAAAACATACCCTTATGCAAAAATTGCAGGTAAAAAAATGAAGGAATACAACTCACTTATAAAGGGAAAGACGGAAGCTGAGAAAAAGAAATTAATGGCAAAAGCAGAAAAAGAACTGGTAGGGCAATTTGAAAAAGACATAAAAAATTTAACCTTTACCCAAGGTCATATTTTGCTTAAGCTGATTGACCGAGAAACAGGTAATTCATCGTACCAACTTATTAAAGATATGAGAGGAAATTTATCGGCTACCTTATGGCAATCGCTTGCAAGGGTATTCAGCACCAACTTAAAAGCCAAATACGAACCAGATGGTGACGACAAACAAGTAGAAGAAATAGTTCTGCTGATTGAAAGAGGGGAAATTTAACCTCCTCTTTTTATTTAAACAACAGCCAAACTTATTGTTATTTTTGCCCTATGCTAAAACAAAGCAAATACATCTATTTTGTTCTTAAACAGCTGCTTGTTGTAACGCTGTTGTTTGAAATATGCCGGCTATTCTTTTTATTATTTAATCTTAATTATTTCAATGAAACAGAGGCAAGCGAAATTGTATTATCATTTTTTTATGGTTTACGTTTCGACACATGTGCTATTTTATTCCTAAACAGCATTTATATACTATTGTTTCTATTACCGCTAAAATTAAGAGATAATGTCACCTTTATAAAAACGGCACACATACTTTTTATTTCAAGCAATATACTTGTACTTTTTTTAGATTGTATTGACTGGTCATTTTTTCAATTCAGCCTTAAACGATCCACATCCGATTTATTTACTTTATTAACAACAGGAAGCGATACTATTTCCCTTTTGCCAACCTACTTGAAACAGTATTGGTTTATTGTAATTATCTGGTTGGGATTGGGATATATACTTCTAAAATTATCGCGCAAAAATGAGTTGTGGTTAGCAGAACAGAAACGTGGAGAAAATTCACATTTGGGGACTGAATTGAGCTGTACACTTATCACATTGGCAATAGCTATCATTGGTTTACGCGGTGGTATACAACACAGGCCAATAGCTACATCAACAGCCATTGAATACACCGAAGCAAGAAATATACCATTGTATATTAATACTCCTTTCTCTATAATGAAAAGTTTAAAAAAATCAGGAATAAAGGAAACAAACTATTTCAATAAAAGGGATTTGGCACATTTCTTCAATCCTCAGAAAGAAGCAAAGAAAAGCACTTTTACAAAAAAGAATGTGGTGATACTTATCCTTGAAAGTTTTTCGAAGGAGTATGTTGGATACCTGAACAATGGAATAGGTTATACCCCCTTCTTAGATTCATTGATGCAGCACAGTTTGGTGTTTCCAAATGGCTATGCAAATGCAAAACGATCGGTAGAGGGAATACCGGCAATAGTAGCGGGAATACCGGCTTTGATGGATGAACCATTTGCCTCGTCAATTTACCAAACAAATGAAATAACCTCATTAGCAAGTATATTGAAAGAAAATAGCTATTCAACTTCTTTTTTTCACGGAGGTGCTAATGGTACCATGAACTTTAATTCCTTTACCAAAATTGCAGGCTTCGAAAAGTATTATGGAAAAACAGAATATAACAACAATGCCGATTTTGATGGTAAGTGGGGAATATTTGACGAGCCTTTTATGCAATATTTTGCAAATGAAATCAACAAAAAAAAAGGGAGTTTCCTTGCCGTACTGTTTAGTCTTTCTTCGCACCACCCCTATTCTATTCCTTTAAAGCACAAAGGTAAATTTAAAGAAGGCCCACTAGAAATTCACAAGAGTATTGGCTATACCGACTATTCTTTAAAACAGTTTTTTAACACAGCCAAAAAAATGAAGTGGTATGAAAACACACTTTTTGTCTTGGTAGCCGACCATACATCCATTTCCAAAAAAAGCTTTTATCAAAACAGAATGGGAAGCTATCAAATACCGATTGTATATTTCGCACCAGACAATAGCCTAGATTCAATTAATAAAACGATAACACAACAAATTGACATTACCCCTACACTATTGCATTTATTGAGCTACAACAAACCTTATTTTTGTTTTGGAAACAATGCCTTAGATAGCAAAGCATCACATTACGCAGTAAACTATATTAACAATACATTTTATTATGTGAATAAAAATTATGCCCTGGAATTTGATGGAACAAAAACAACAGCTATTTATGATTTAAAAGCCGACAGTTTACTCCAACACAATCTGTACCCAATCATAGCAAAGGAAAGCAAAGAAAGCGAGAACAGATTAAAAGCACTCATTCAAACCTATAACAACAGAATCATCAACAACCGTTTGAAATGAAAAAAATTTGTTTCATTGTTAATCCTATTTCAGGAATAGGCAAGCCAAAAAAAACAGAATGGCTTGTTTCTAAACTTTTAGATACAAGTGTATTTGACTTTGAAATTATCTATACAAATGCTCGAGGCCATGCTACTGAATTAGCGAAAGATGCTGCCATTAGAAATTATGACATCGTAGTTGCTGTTGGCGGTGATGGATCGGTTAATGAAGTGGCGAAAGGATTGATAGGCACCAATACAGCGATGGCATTAATACCCGCAGGTTCTGGAAATGGTTTTGCAAGACATATTAAAACTCCGATTGACATTGAAAATGCAATCGTATTACTCAACAACTACTCCATTGAAACTGTTGACACCTGGAAATTAAATGAGCATTTTTTTCTAAACATCGCAGGAATAGGATTTGATGGGCACATTGCACACTTGTTTGAAAGCTATGGTAAAAGAGGCCTTTCGAGCTATGCTAAATTAATTTTCAATGAATTTAAAAAATACACTTGTAGTGATTATACCTTAGAAATAGATGGTAAAAAAATAATAGAACACAATGTGTTTTTGATGAGTATTTCAAACGCATCACAATACGGGAACAATGCCTATGTAAATAAAATGTCGAGCATACAGGATGGCATTGCAGAAATATGCGTTTTAAAAAAATTTCCACTTGGTGCAAGTCCACTTATTGCTTTAAAGATGTTTACAAATTCATTGGCAGCTTCAAAATATGCTACGAACTACAGTGGCAAAAATATTACAATTATTAAAGGCGATAATAAAACACACATAGATGGTGATGCTATTGAAACTGCGTCAACAATTAGTATTTCTTGTAATCCAAAATCCTTAAAAATTGTAGTAGCGAAAAATACAAAGCTGTAGATTTTACAAATTCACTAACTGTGCCAACACCCTTTTTCCTCTCGCTAAAATTGCAGGAGAGCCGTGAGGAAGCATATCTTCAATTACCAACTTTATTTCATTTTTAAGTTCAGGCTCCTTCTTTGCAATATTATAAAGTACGCTCATAGCATAGGCTTGTTGTGCCACCTCTTCCTTATTCGACAGTAATATTTTAAAACATACATTTGCAGCTATACCCATAAACTCTTCGGGTAGCTCAATCAATTCAAGCACTTTTATGGAGTTTCTTTTTACGGCAGGATGCACAGGATTTTTTAAATTTTCTAATAATTGCTTTAAATAGGGCTGAATTAAAGCGGGAAAATATCCTACACAAGTACTCATAACCCAAGCAGAACGCTGTGACAACAGAGTGTCTTTACTGAAAAAAAGTTTCATTAATTGGTGAAACTTATTTTTATTATTACCAATATAATCGGCAATTTTTGTAGCTTGTTTTCGGAAGTGCTCTTTTAGTATTTCTTCTTTAATATCGAAGATTCAGGGACAACTTAAAGTGCTTTTTCCTTTCTCATCAAAACCGAAAATAAAGCAGCCAAGAATGTCCCCATCAGTGTTGTTGCGGCCGATAGAAAAAAGCACATTTGAATAAGTCCGCCAATACTTTTTGCTTTTTTAATATCCTCGGGCTTAGGAGTAGGTAATTGTTTCAATATCCAATCGGGATTAAGCCACTTGCAAAAAATAAAACAAAACAAGCTGGTGATAAGTGCTGAAATCACGACTGTAATGATACCGCTTCGCCACGCCAATTTAAAAGTAATCGCACCATTCATTTCTCTTTCTCTAGTATAAAATATGGATAAGACTATGCAAACAGTAAATACCATCAGGCCCAAATACTCTGTATACTTACCCTCCGGCCTATCGTGTAAACCGAGGTAAAACTCTGCTATCATCCATAATCCGGAAAAGAGTCCGGAAATTATTCCGAATTTTTGAGCTGACTTCATATTATCCGTTCATTGAAATTAAGAACTCTTCGTTCGATTGTGTATTTTTCATTCTATCGCGTAAAAACTCCATAGCTTCTACAGGATTCATATCAGCTAAATGCTTACGCAATATCCACAAGCGTTGTAATTGATCCTTATCCAACAATAAATCATCTCTGCGGGTACTAGATGCAACAATATCGATAGCAGGGAAAATTCTTTTGTTAGATAATTTTCTGTCCAATTGTAATTCCATATTACCTGTTCCTTTAAACTCTTCAAAAATAACCTCATCCATTTTCGAACCTGTTTCAGTAAGGGCTGTTGCAAGAATAGTAAGTGAACCACCATTTTCTATTTTACGTGCTGCACCAAAAAAGCGTTTTGGTTTGTGCAATGCGTTGGCATCAACACCACCCGACAATACTTTTCCGGAAGCAGGTTGTACAGTGTTATAAGCACGTGCCAAACGTGTAATTGAATCTAACAATATACACACATCGTGACCACACTCCACCATTCGTTTTGCTTTTTCAAGAACAAGATTTGCAATTTTAACGTGTCTATCAGCGGGCTCATCAAAAGTAGATGAAACAACTTCAGCCTTCACATTTCTTGACATTTCTGTTACCTCTTCCGGACGTTCATCTATCAACAATATTATTAAATAAACCTCAGGGTGATTTGCAGCAATTGCATTTGCAACTTCTTGCAATAACAAGGTCTTACCTGTTTTTGGTTGCGCCACAATTAAACCTCTTTGTCCTTTACCAATAGGAGTAAACATATCCATAATACGAGTAGATAAACTACTCATCGGTTTATTTCCAGTAAGATTAAATTTTTGGTATGGAAATAATGGAGTTAAGTAATCGAAAGGAACTCTATCGCGTACAAAAGAAGGTTCGCGTCCATTTATTTTTTCCACTTTTACTAAAGGAAAATATTTCTCACCTTCTTTGGGAGGACGGACTGTTCCGGTAACAGTATCGCCTGTTTTTAAACCAAACAACTTTATTTGCGATTGTGATACATAAATATCATCGGGTGAATTAAGGTAATTATAATCGGATGAACGTAAAAAACCGTAACCATCGGGCATACTTTCCAACACACCTTCGGCATTTATCGATGTATCAAAACTGTATACAGGTTCAGGCTTTTTTTCGTATGGATTTTTGTATTTGGGTGGCTGAACACCAATGTCTTTTTTATCACCTTGCTGAATTTGCTCATCTGTTGTTTGTTCCTTAGTTATTTCAGACGACCGCTGTTCAACCGGAGCACTCTCTGCATTCGGTTGATTTACTTGTTCATTTGAAACAACTTCCTTTTCCTCTATATTGTTGATATTTTCAAACAAGGTAGGTGTTTCAATTCCTACAGTTGCATCTTGCTGTTCAGCAATATTTGCAATTATTTCATTTTCGGAAGCAGTCGCAACGTCCTCAATTATTGGAGCCTGTTCAGCAGAAACATCTTTTGGCTTTCTCGGACGCAATATTCGGTTTGGTTTACTCTCAACTTTGTAAGGGTGGGATTCATTAATGCCATTTTCTATTTTAGAATTATCGGTAGAATTCAACTCAAGTATTTTATTAATAAGATCTTGTTTTTTTAAGGCTTCGTAATTTTCGATGTTAAGTTGCCTCGCAATTTCTTTAAGTTCGCCAACAAGTTTGTTGTTCAAGTCTGGATTCTCGTACATTAATTGATTTTTAAGTTAATAATTGAATAAAATAATAGAGGTTAAAAATAGTTTTTTTGGGGAAAGATTTAAAATAAACAGAACTAGTACTAGTTAATTGAAACAATCAGAATTGATTGCACTGCAATAATACAAATAATTTACTTAATACAAAAACTTTTAAAAGAATTGTGTTACTGTTTTTTGCAATAATTGAAACATAGATGCTTAAATTGTTACTGTTTGATTTAAATAAGGAATAGTGGCATCCCAACCATATACTTCCTTTATTTTATCATTCAACCCGATTGAACTGTTCTTCTCTCCGTGTACAATAAAAATTTGTGATGGCTTAGAATCAAGGTTAGAAAGCCATTCTATAAGTCCTTTATGATCAGCGTGTGAAGACAATCCTTCGATATTTTCAACTTTAGCCTTTACTTTATAAAATTTACCATACAGCCTAATTTCCTCTGCCCCTGAGAGTAATGCCATACCCCTGCGACTATATAAAGAAATAAAGATTGCAGTACTTCCTCTTCCCTGAAGGATTAAGGTATAATAAGGGAAGTGACACCGTTCGAACCACAAAATACAATTCGGTATTTTTATGGTTAGCACTCCAACGGCAGAATTTGGAGCAAAAAAATGCGGCATACCAAGTTTAAATCTTGACTATGCCGCTTTGGTAGCGGAGACGGGAGTTGAACCCGTGACCTCAGGGTTATGAATCCTGCGCTCTAACCATCTGAGCTACCCCGCCATTTTGTGTTTTGGGTCGCAAATATAGTATATTATAATTTATTTTTTTGCACCCAAACAAAGTGAAATCGTAAAATATGTTAAGAAAAATCCTATAATTTGCTTTTTTTAAACAAATATATTTATATTGCAAGCGTAAAACACATTCTCATAAAAATACAATGGCAAAAAAAAATATTAAAGCAGTAAAAACAAAAGTTTCTGTTTCCAAAAAGAATACTGCGAAAAAAGTTGTTAAAAAAGCCGCTCCGGTAAAGAAAAAAGTAGCTCCTAAAAGAATTGTAAAGAAAGCCGCTCCGGTAAAGAAAAAAGTAGCTCCTAAAAGAATTGTAAAGAAAGCAGCAACGGTGAAAAAAAAAGCTATTTCTAAGTCTTTAAAAAAGATTGTATCAAAAAAAATTATTAAAAAAATAGCTACTAAAAGGACGAATAAACGAATAAAAAAAACAAGTCCTAAAAAAGCAATAGTAAAACCTGTAATAAAAAAATTATTACTAAAAGTAAATACAAAAAAGGAAGTTGCACCAAAGAAAGTAGTTAAACAACCTATTCTGCAAACTACTACAGTTAAAAAAGCACTAGAAAAAGAAACACCTAAAAGCATTCCACCTACTACAAACAAAGTAAAACCGGGTTCCCCTAAAAGAGGCAGAAAAAAGAAAAACAAAGACGATGAGGAGGACGGTTTTGACACAGATCCTGCTATTGAACTGGAAATTGAAATGCTAAGGGCAAAAAAAAGAAAAAAGAATGATGGACCAAAAATAATAAGAACACCACTTGTTATTCACCTGGGTTTAGAAGATAAAGAAATTGATTATGCTAAATTAGTTAAGAACACATCGGCTCCAAAAGGAAAGCTTAGGAAATTTGAACTAGAATTTACGATTAACGCATCCATAAAATTTTTATTCCCATTTTTCCTTACCCCAAGTGAGTTAGCCGACTGGTTTGCTGACGATGTAGATATCAAAGGAGACCAATACACATTCTTCTGGGATGGCAGCAAACAAGTAGCTAAATTGGTTGCAAAAAAAGAAAATCACTTTGTTCGATTTAAGTGGATTGATGAGCCCGACAATACCTATTTTGAATTTAGGTTGGAAGTTGACGAAATTACAAAGGATGTTGCCTTGATTATTTCTGATTTTGCGGAAGATCAAGAATCACGCGAAGCATCCACATTACTTTGGAATAACCAAGTACAAAAATTAATGCACGTAATTGGTGCATAAAAAGCAATAGTGCTTTGAAAAAAATCACAAAGCTTGTTTTAAAATCTTACTTAGGACCATTTATCAGCACCTTCGTTATTGTACTGTTCATACTTGTTATGCAATTTGTATGGAAATACGTTGACGACTTTGTTGGAAAGGGGCTTGAGATGAAATTGCTTGGAGAACTTTTATGCTTTGCTGCTGTAAGTTTTGTTCCCCTGGCATTGCCACTAGCAATTCTACTTTCATCTATTATGACTTTCGGGAATTTAGGAGAACGCTATGAATTAACTGCACTTAAATCATCGGGGGTATCCTTACAGCGCATTATGAGGCCACTAATTATAACGAGTGCTATAATTAGCGTATTAGCTTTTTTGTTTTCAAACTATGTTTCACCTATTGCCAACCTAAAAATGGGCACTTTACTTTTTGATATTCGTGAACAAAAACCGGCATTTGATTTAAAGGAAGGTGTATTTTATAATGGCATCGACAACTATATAATTCGTGTTGAGAACAAAGAAGCGGATGGACAAACCGTAAAAAACATAATGATATACGACCACAGAAACAGAGATGGCTCAACGGATTTAACAATGGCACAAAGTGGAAAACTTGAAATGTCGGAAGACAAAAACACAATGCATATAAATTTGTATGAGGGAAGTCAATACAAAGAAATAAAATCAGAAGGCCAACGAAAATCGGTTTACCCTTTTCAACGACAACGTTTTAAAAGTATGTTCATTGATATTGACATGAGCGGATTTAACCTCAGCCGCTCAAAAGAAGAACTATTTAAAGACAATTATCAAATGCTGAATATTAAACAATTGTCGGCTGAAATTGACACACAAAATACAAAATCGGCTGAAATAAAAGAAGGTTTTAAAAAGCAGGTTATTAAAAATATGAATTTCGAAAAAAAAATTATTGTTAACACCAACAATAAAAACACAACACAGTTGGTACACAAAAAAAACTTCCTTAAAAATTTTACCAAAATAGAAATGCTAAGGATAATAGAAACTGCAACAAATATTTCACGTAGTAATAAATCGTATATTGAATCATCCGTGAATATGTTAGAAGGAATGCAAAATAGTACCAATAAGTATGAGATTGAATGGCACAAAAAAATTGCACTTTCATTTGCTTGCTTCTTGTTATTTTTCATTGGAGCACCATTAGGCGCTATTATTCGTAAAGGAGGACTTGGTATGCCAGTTGTTGTTTCAGTTCTATTCTTTTTATTGTTTCACGTACTTTCCATATCAGGCGAAAAAATGGCAAATGAAGGTGCACTTCCATTATGGCAAGGGGTATGGCTGGCTTCAGCAATCATATTACCAATCGGTATATTTTTAACTTACAAAGCAACGCGCGATTCATCTTTATTTGACTTTGAAAGTTATATTGCCCCAATTAAAAAGCTATTTAGCAAAAAAAATGTGTCTACAACCTAATCCTACTGTTCAATTTTTTCCAAAAATATAATAAAAGTGAAGCTGCTCATTATTTTATCGCGTGTACCCTACCCTCTTGAAAAAGGAGATAAATTGAGAGCATTTCATCAACTAAAACATCTTGCTGAGAAGCATGAAGTAAGCTTAGTTTGTTTAAATGACGTTGATTTACACCCTGAAGCAAAAGAAGTATTAAACAAAATTTGCTCTGAAGTACACATTGTTCAACTCGGTAAATTCCAAATTGCTTTCAATTTATTAAAAGGACTATTTTCTATAAAACCCTTTCAAGTATGCTATTTTTATTCTAAAAGAGCTCAATTATTAATTGACTCACTTATTCAAAAACAGCAGCCTGAACATATTTACTGTCAGCTAATACGCACCACAGAATATGTTAAAAAGCATACGCAAATTTCAAAAACTCTCGACTATATGGATGCTCTGTCAAAGGGTATTGAACGTAGAATTTACAAGGCGAACTGGCTTTTTAAGCAAATCCTTAGATTGGAATACAAGCGACTTTACTACTATGAACAATATATATTTCCATTTTTCACTAACAAAACCATTATTTCGCAACAGGATAGGGAATTGATTAACCATCCTCAAAAAAATAGCATTGAAATTATTGCGAATGGGGTTGATGCATCTTTTTTAAACTACCCAAATAAAGAGGAGAAAAAATATGATTTACTTTTTAGTGGAAATATGTCCTATCCGCCCAATGTTGAAAGTGCAATTTACATTGTAGAAGAAATACTTCCACTCGTAAAAAAACAAATTCCGAATATTCATTTAATGATTGCAGGAACAAGCCCTACAAGTAAAATAATGGCATTGCGTTCAGATACTGTTCTGGTAAGTGGATGGGTAAAGAATATAAAGGAAATTTATGCAAATTCAAAAATTGTAATTGCACCTATGCAAACAGGTACCGGGTTACAAAACAAACTATTGGAAGCAATGGCAATGAGTATACCCTGTATAAGTTCTGCAATGGCTAATAATGCTTTAAAGGCTCGTCACAATGAAAGTATTTTGGTAGCTGAAACACCTACCGAATATGCCGACTTTATTGTTGAATTAATGAACAATAAAAAAAAGGCAAACGATATCGGAAAAAATGGCAAAAACTTTGTTTCAATTAACTATGGATGGAATACTATGAACACCAAGTTAGAGAATATAATGAGACAATCCCAACGATAGTTAATACAATTAAAGTATATTTCCCTTACTCCTCGACAGGTTCTTTCTCTTCTATAATAAAATCAACAGGTAAAAAAACCAAGGCTACTAAAACCAATAAAACCAATAACATGGCTACAATCAATAAAGTGCTTAAGTGTTGAATAATTTCCATTGTTTTTTTTACAAAGAAAAGACACTATCATTAACCCAGTGAAAAGAAGGCGTTACGAAAATATTATTTGCGTCAAATAAAACTTCAGGTAAGCGGAATGTAATTTACAACCACATAACATTGCGTTTATCTAAGCATCCTTATTTTATATTTATCGGCACAATCATTTTTAAACTAATATTTCTACCCATATTATAAACTCCGTTTCTACTTGTAGCATAATTTTCGGGAGCATATTTTAGCCTGCTTAAATGACTTTGATAGGCAACATCGGCAATATTATTTGCATTAATGAAAAAAGAAAAAAGCATTTTTCCCTTTCGAGTCACATCACCTCCTAAGCCTGCACTCACAAGCGTATAGGCTGATGTTGCCGTTTCTGTTCCAAAAGCAGAAAAGAAATTATTTTGTGCCATATAATTCTCTACTTGTACTTTGACAAAAACATTCCTCAACGATTTGCCCATTTTTTTCGCATCAGCCTTTAATTCAGAAGTAATTTTTGTTGGCGGTGTAAAAGGTAAATACCTAGTTGAATCAGAAGCATTTTTTTGTGTTGCTTGTACATAGCTGATAGCATTTTCAAAATGCAACCAATCAAGTGGATGTGGATGTAAATCAATACGCAATTCGCCTCCGTTTAATAATGCATTCCCTTGTTTAAACTCAAATGTAGATATAGGATTAGCTACATCAACAATTGAATCTGTTCCTGCTTTACTGCTCAATTTAGAGAGATAAATAAAATTATTTATGATGTTACTAAAAACATCTAATTCAATCGACAAATGGGTTATATCAATTCCAAATGCAAGGTCTGTTTGCAAACTATTTTCGGGTTTAAGATTACTGTTTCCTATTTCATATCGCCCTACTCCTTCGTGTTCACCATTGGCTCCAAGCTCACCAATATTGGGCATTCTAAACCCTCGTGACAAATTGAATTTAGAATATACCTTATCACTAAACTGATAGGTAGCGCCTAAACTTCCCGAATAACCGTTAAATACTTTGGCAAAGGCAGTAAATTGCTGTATTGCTCCCGATAACGATTTATCTGTTGGGGCTCCTAAAGAATCTAAAAACAGCTCTTCACCTCTCTCTTGTCGTTGATCAAATCGAAACCCTCCGCTAACATCCAATTTTTTGATCGACTTTTTTATCGTAGCAAAAGCACCTATATCGAATAAATTATAGGCAGGAACTAAAAATTCTGTTCCTACATTTTGAGATTGTTGTTGCATTCCGTTTATCCCGACAAAAGTTTTAAATCCACTTTTTTCAGGTAATACATACCTAACATCGTAATTCATTGTATTGAGCAAAAAGTACAATCCGTATTGATTTGGATTAAACACATCGCCAAATTCCTTACGGTGATTTTGCTGAAAACCTGCTATTACTTTTAGTTGCCCTCTGCCAATAATAAAGCTGCTATTAGAAACAAACTTTTTATGATTGATTGATTGACGAGGTGTCCCTAATGAATATGAAGTAAAGTCACGATCGGCAGCCATAACTTCACTCATTGAAGTATCATTTACTGCAATTGGTTTTATGAATTTACCTGTTGTACTATCTCTATCGCCCTCAACAATGGCAAGATTCATACTGTAAGAACTAAAGTGCAAATGGGAGTAGCCCCAACTTTTATTTAAACCTACTATAGCCTTGTAATTGGTTTCATTATAACCCGAACCATAAACATAACCATCGTATTTATTACTATAAGCGTGTGCCTGTTTGTTACTAAAACGTGCATCCCAAATAAAGCCTTTTAAGTTGCCGCTAATGTTAAAAGAATTTCCTACCAAACCATTATTCGTTTGGTAATTAGAAATGATATTCGCTGCTATTTTTCCTTCAGGCAAGGATGGAGCAGATATCATATTAATAACTCCGGCCATTGCATCCGAACCGAAAGCAAGGCTGGCCGGCCCCTTCAACACTTCCACCTTACTTACCGAATACTCATCTATCTCGATGCCGTGTTCATCGCCCCATTGCTGACCTTCCTGACGAATACCATCGTTCACTACTAACACACGGTTGTAACCCAAACCTCTTATTACAGGTTTTGAAATACCCGAACCTGTTGTTATTTGAGAAATACCGGGTTGTTTTGCAATGGCATCAATAATGTTCATTGAAGTATTTTGCTGCAACTCTACAGCAGAAATAGTAGTTATGGGAGTGGCAATTCTTTTTCTTTCACTGGCTTGTGATAATCCGGTAACAACCACTTCGTTCATTTCCTTTACCGATTCATCCAATATAAAATCCCTTACAATAATCGTATCAAGATTCAATAAGACTGTATACTCTGAATACCCAATATACTTTAATTGAACAATATACTTCCCCTTCGGTAAATTCTGCATTTTATACAAGCCGTTGATGTCGGTGGATGCACCAATTTTTAAATCTGGAAAATAAACACTAACGCCAATAAGTGCTTCACCCGTTTGTTTATCGTTCACCTTGCCGCTGAGATTAACCTGAGCGAAGGAAGCGGATGTACCTATGTATGCAATACACAAACATACAATGAAAAATAGTTTATATTTCATAAAATTATCTTAAGGTTTATAAATGCCAAAGCTTGTTGAATTTCCAACAAACAAAAGCGTAACAATAAATTAAGATAAGGTAGGCGGTCCTCTTAAGGAAAATGAATAAGCACAAGTTGAAGATGTTGCTTGCGTTGGAATTTCAACGGAATAAACAAAATAAAAAATTTCTGCAACAAAGGAGTAATGTTGCCTAAAAGGGCTATCGGAAATATTTATTGTAAAATCACAGATAGAACAGTCGTGTTCTTCTGCATGAAAATGCTTTTCTGTTGTAGTGGTACAATGCGAATCATCCTTGTGCGAATAATCGTGAAACCCTCTTTCTACTAATGGAAACAGGAAAATTACAAGTAAAAAAAATGCTACAATACTTTTAAAAATATTTGTCATTACATTACTAATGAGATGTAATTTTGTTATTGGTAGGTACTCTTAAAAGTAATAAAAAACCAATAATAAAGAAAGCCGTTAAAGCTAATACTGAATTCCTCATACCTCCATTAAATTGACTAATTAAACCAAATGAAACAGTTCCTAAAATCATTCCCGTTTTTTCCATCACATCGAAAAAACTAAAATAACTGGCATTATCTTCAGTAACAGGTAATAATTTTGAATAAGTAGAACGTGATAAAGCCTGAACACCACCCATTACCAAACCTACCGATGCAGCTATAATATAAAAGTGAATTGGATAATGTGCTACAGAATAAGTAAAAACACAAATACATATCCAAATAAATATAGCAATCATCAATGCCCTTATATTTCCTATTTTACGAGAAATAAAAGAGAATAAAAAAGAACCTGCTATTCCCACAAATTGAATTAAAAGGATGCTTATAATAAGTGAGTTTGTTTTTATTTTTTCGGCTTCAGGACCTAGTCCCCATTCAATTTCTTTACGTGCAAAAATAACAGCCATCACCATAATCGTTTGCACACCCATATTATAAAAAAAGTAGGACGCTAAAAAACGTCTTAACTCCAAACGAGTGAGGATATCGGCAAACACATTTTTAATTTCTTTAAAACCATGACTAATTATTCCTTTTTTATCATCTTTTCTTACTCTTGTTTCGGGCGAAGGAATTACCATAAATGGATATTGAGCAAATCCCATCCACCAAATACCAACACCAAAGAAAGCAAATTTAGCAGGCATTTTAAATACTATAATTCCTACCAAACATATTATAAGCAATAAGGAACTTCCTAAATATCCCATAGCAAAACCTCTGGCACTAACTTTATCTTGATCTGCCGTATCAGCAATTTCGGGAAGGTAAGAGTTGTAGTATACCAAACTTCCCCAAAAACCTATAGTGGCACTTATGAAAGGAATAAAACTTAATTCTAAATGAAGTCTGTCAAAAAAGCACAAACACATACAAGAGATTGCACCCAAATAGCAGAAAAACTGCAGGAATCTCTTTTTATTACCATAATAATCTGCTATACCGGATAAAATGGGAACAGACAATACCACTATCAATAAAGCAAAAGCATATACATAGGAATAAACATCTTGGTTGTGAAAATTAAATCCTAAAAAATTAACAACATCTCCAATATCCTTGCCTGTTTCATCGTGACTGGTTTTATACTCATAAAAATTTGGAAAAATAGCTGAAGTAATCACCAATGGAAAAACAGAATTTGCCCAATCGTAAAACGTCCAAGCCCTTATTACCTTTTTATCGTTTTTTATCACGGTGTTGATATTAACAGTTTCTTAAACAAAACTAAGGTAAAAAAATCAGTTTCCTAAATAATTTCTATTTAGAAATTATACTCATTCAACTGCTTCCAAAGCAAATCTTTCAGCTCGGTAAGTCCTTTTTGAGTATGCGATGAAAAGAAGAGTACAGGAATTTTATTTTTACCTTTTAATTTTCTGTTGAGCTCTGATAAAAGTGCTTTCTCCAGTTCAGCATCCAATAAATCAGATTTTGAAATCGCCATTATTCTTTTTTTATCAAGCAATTCGGGATTATACAATTTCAATTCGTTCAGCAATATTTTATATTCGGTAAATATATCCTTGGTGTCGGAAGGAATTAAAAACAACAACATTGAGTTACGTTCAATGTGTCGCAAAAAACGTATACCCAAACCTTTTCCTTCGTGTGCACCTTCAATGATACCCGGAATATCGGCCATTACAAATGATTTATAATCGTGGTACTGAACAATACCTAAATTGGGAACCAAAGTTGTAAAAGCATAATTTGCAATTTCGGGCTTGGCAGCAGAAACAACCGACAACAAGGTCGACTTTCCCGCATTTGGAAAACCAACCAAACCAACATCAGCCAATATTTTTAATTCCAATATCATCCACTCTTCCTTTCCATCTTCTCCCGGTTGTGCAAAACGAGGCGTTTGCATGGTAGGTGATTTAAAATTATCGTTACCCAAACCACCCCTTCCTCCTGCCACCAATATTCTTTGTTCGCCCTCTTCTTTTATTTCAAAAAGTATTTCACCTGTCTCAGCATTTCTTGCAATAGTACCCAAGGGAACTTCCAATATTTCATCTGTTCCTTCGGCACCCGACTTTAAAGAGCTTCCTCCGTGTCCGCCCGGTTCGGCAATAATGTGTTTTCTGTATTTTAAGTGAATCAAGGTCCACAGTTGCTTATTGCCTCTGAGTATAATGTGTCCACCTCTCCCTCCGTTCCCACCATCGGGGCCACCTTTAGAAGTTAGTTTACTACGGTGTAAGTGCGCAGAGCCTCCACCACCCTTTCCCGAGCGACAACATATCTTCACATAATCAACAAAATTGGAATCTGCCATAAAAACTTGAACTGTTATTGTATTAAATACTGTCAATTGTTTTACAAAGTGCGTTAAAAATAACATCAATTTCTCCGATACCATTTACTCCGCAATACTTATTTTGCTTCCCATAAAAATCTTTTACGGGAGCTGTTTCGTTATTATATACATCAATTCGTTTTTGAATAACCGAAGGGGCTTGATCATCTGCTCTACCTGAATCTTTGCCTCTAAGCAATAATCGTTTTTTTAATTCACCTTCTTCTACTTCAAGCGCAAGCATTTTGCTGATGCTAGTATTTTTACTTTTTAACAAATTGTCCAAGGCCTCAGCTTGTGCTTGGGTACGAGGAAATCCGTCAAAAATAAATCCCTTTGCTGACGAATGCTTGTTCACTTCGCTTTCCAGCATACGTATGGTAACTTCATCAGGTACTAATTGTCCTTTTTCCATGTAACTTTTAGCAAGCTGCCCGAGTTCGGTTTCGCCTTTTATGTTTGCACGAAAAATGTCGCCAGTTGATAAGTGTACTAGGTTATAATGCGCAATTAATTTTTCACTTTGAGTTCCCTTGCCTGCTCCAGGAGGTCCAAATAAAATGATGTTTAACATAACGTTTGATTATGATTATTTTTTTATCAATGTATAAATGTGCTCTAAGTTTCTTCCTTGTCCATCGTAATCAAGCCCGTAACCTACTAAAAAATTGTTTGGCACTTCAATTCCTACATAGTCAATATTTCTATTACCGGTATATGCATCGGGCTTAAATAAGAGGGTTGCTACTTTTATTGAAGCGGCCTGTTTTCTTTCCAAATCTACAAACAATTTTTCCAGTGTAATTCCTGTATCCACAATGTCTTCCAAAATAACAACCGTCCTGCCTTTTACATCTTCATTCATTCCAATAAGTTGGCTCACATTTCCAGTAGTAGCCATTCCTTGGTAGGAAGATAGTTTCACAAAAGATATTTCACACTCTACCTTAATGTTTCGTAATAAATCGGCAGCGAACAAAAAAGAACCGTTTAAAATGGCTAAAAACAAAGGATTTGAACTTTGTAGTTCAGCATTCATTTGTGCAGCCATTGAATTCACTGCACTTGTAATATCCTGCGATTGAATAAACAACTCAAATTCTTTATCCTTTATGGTAACTGTACTCATTTTATAGCCTTTATTTAGGACTCACAAAGATAATGAATATAGTTTACGCTTTTGTTACGCTAATTTGTTTTATTTTTATGCAATCTAAACTAAACATATTGGAATTCATACTTCCCTTTATTTACTTTTTTGTTTTTGTTGCCATTGTATTCAAGGTAAACTTTTTTAACAGTGCTGTTTTATCTCGACAAAGCAGCGCGATACTCTATACCATTAAAGTATTGGCAGGCATTGTGTTCTATTTGGCATACACCTATTACTATAATTATTATACTACAAGCGATGCCTATAAATATTTTCAAGACAGCACCATACTTTTTAATTCATTAAAGGAAAACCCACTGCATTACATACAAATGCTCACCGGAATAAATAGCAGCGACAGCGAATTGGTGAAGTATTACGAAGAAATGAATTATTGGTTTACGGGAATTGAAAATAATATTTTTAACGATAACAGAACCGTTATCCGCTTTAATGCTTTTGTTTATTTATTCTCTTCAGGTAATTTTTACGTGCATATTTTATTTATATGTTTCCTATCATTTTCAGGATTGGTAGCATTATTGAAAGCTTTTGTAATGATGGTTCCTAACAGGCGAAATGAATTTATTGTTGCCGTATTCCTAATTCCTTCGGTGCTTTTTTGGACTAGCGGAGTGCTTAAAGAAGGCTTACTGGTATTTGGTCTAGGTTTTTTCGTTTATTCATTTACTCGAATACTTTTCGATTATGGAAAAAAATGGATGAACTATCTGGGAATTATCCTCTTTGCTTTTGCAATCCTGATGAGCAAAGCATACATACTTTTCGTACTAATTCCGGGAATATTCACCTTGTTCTTTTTACGTTTTGTGCCCCTCGATAGCTATCGGGGCAAGAAACAAGCTTATGTTATTTTAGGAACACTTGTATTGCTTGTTACGATTGGAGCAGCGATTATTAGTAAAAATGAAACCATTAACCCATTAAGTATTATCGCAAAAAAGCAAAGCGACTTTATTAATTTGGCAAACGGTGGAACCTATTTTAAAATAAACAATGCGAAATGCGATACCATATTTTTAAAGTATGGTGATGAAAAACAAATTATAAATACAGGCAATTCCAAAGCCTATAAATTGAAAAGCAATACTGAATATTATACTTGGTATAAAGGGCGTATCATCGATACCATTACCATTACAGCTAACGACACACTTACCTGTAAAATGTTGGCGCAATTTAACCAAACAGTCAGTAAAATAGAAATACATAAGCTGCAACCTACACTGCTGAGTTTTCTTAAAAATACACCGCAAGCAATTTTTAATGGCTTATTCCGACCAACATTTGCGGATGAAGACAAAACATTTATGAAATTATGCGCCATTGAAAATTATTTTTTATTGTTCACAATTTTTCTTTCTATTATTTTCTTTAAAAAACCTAAAAATGGAGAGTGGAGTTTTATAATTTTATGTATATCTTTCACTTTATTGTTAGCTGTACTTATAGGCTTTACAACACCTGTTTTAGGAGCGCTTGTACGGTACAAAGTGCCATTGTTACCTTTTATTTTCGGGTGCTTTTTTATTCTCATAAACCCCCGCGTTACAAAACCATTAGGTTGGATTGGCAAACTTCTCTATTAGCTGTTTTTTTTAAAGAACTAACAGTAACAGAGCAATTGTAATTCTACGAATTATTAGCTTCTAACGTGTCCAACTTTGTAAGGAATCTGGCAATAATCTCAACAGTTATATAAATTAAAGCTAATAACGTTCTGCTTTAATTAGGTTTTTAAAAAGTTCGTAAATTGCATACTAAATTTTAAACCGTATATTTGCCCAATCAAATTAAATGAATCAGCGAGTAATTTTAAACCAACAAAGTTTTGAAATAACCATCGCTCGATTATGCCACCAGCTAATCGAAAACCACAATGATTTTACTAATTCAGCTATCATAGGTCTGCAACCCAGAGGGATACTGTTGGCTAAACGCATTCATTCAGAACTATCCAAAATACTGGGTAACAATACTCTCCTTTTCGGAAATTTAGACGTTACTTTTTTCCGCGATGACTTTAGAAGAAGAGAAACCCCTTTGGTTGCAAATGCGACTAAAATGGATTTTATAATCGAAAATAAAAATGTGATACTGGTAGACGATGTGTTGTACACCGGTCGTACCATACGTGCCGGACTGGATGCAATGCTTGCATACGGCAGACCCAAAAAAGTAGAATTGCTGGTACTTATTGACAGAAGATACAACCGCGACTTGCCCATACAACCCGATTATACAGGCAAATCAGTTGATACCATTTCATCGGAAAAAGTGAAAGTGTTGTGGAAAGAAACAGAAAACAAGGACGAAGTGATACTCATAAACGAAAAAAATTAATTAAATGAACCTAAGCGTAAAACACTTACTTGGAATAAAAGACCTTAGCCCACAAGACATTGAATTAATTTTTACCACTGCCGATAATTTTAAAGAAGTAATCAATCGCCCCATAAAAAAAGTACCTTCTTTACGCGACACAACCATTGCCAACCTCTTTTTCGAAAACTCAACACGCACCAAACTTTCCTTTGAACTTGCCGAAAAAAGATTAAGTGCCGATGTGCTCAACTTTTCGGCTTCTGGATCATCGGTGAGCAAGGGCGAAACTTTAATTGATACAGTAAACAATATACTGGCAATGAAAGTGGATATGGTGGTGATGCGCCATCCCAATCCAGGGGCTGCCATTTTATTATCCAAACACATTGATGCAACCATTATAAATGCCGGTGATGGGGCACACGAACATCCTACCCAAGCATTGCTTGACGCCTACTCCATTCGTCAAAAATACGGTGAAGTAAAAGGGAAAAAAGTAGTAATAGTAGGTGATATTCTGCACTCACGCGTTGCCTTATCAAACATTTTTTGTCTGCAAAAACTAGGTGCCAAAGTAATGGTGTGTGGGCCAACCACCTTAATACCTAAATACATTAATTCCCTGAATGTAAAGGTAGAACACAACCTTAAAAAAGCGCTTGAATGGTGTGATGTAGCAAATATGTTACGGATACAGCTAGAAAGACAAGATATAAAATATTTCCCTTCACTCCGTGAGTATACTATGCTTTACGGTCTCGATAAGAAGCTCCTTGATTCCCTTTCAAAAGAAATTACTGTGATGCACCCCGGCCCGATTAACCGAGGGGTGGAAATAACCAGCGATGTTGCCGACTCCAAGCAGTCGGTAATACTTGAACAAGTTGAAAACGGGGTAGCTGTAAGAATGGCTGTATTATACCTACTTGCCGCCAACATTGGCTGATTAAAAAAATTACACTATTTACATTTTTATTTTTTTACCTTTGCTCAAAGCATTTTAATATGATTTTTACGATAGACAAACAAGCGCAATATACTGTAGTTAAAGTAAATGCCGAAATGCTTGATAGTACTATATCTCCGGGATTAAAGTCGGAATTGGTAATATTGAGCGGAGAGGGTGCGAAAAATATTATTTTGGATTTAAGTAGTACTCGTTATTGTGACTCTTCGGGACTTAGTGCCATTTTGGTTGCAAACCGTTTGTGTAAAAACGTAAACGGAATTTTAGTGTTGATTGGGATTCAAGAGGCTGTAAACAAGTTAATCGCTATTTCTCAACTCGATTCGATATTAACGATTACTCCCACATTAGAAGATGCTGTTAAACGTATTTAAAAAATACTTAAACAAAACCTTCTAAGCCTTGTCATCACAACTAGTCATATTAGGCGCCAGTTCCGCCACTCCTACTTCAAACAGGAATCCCTCAGCCCAATTACTTAACATTCACGAACGTTATTTTTTGATTGATTGCGGTGAAGGCACCCAAATGCAATTGCGCAAATTCAAATTACGCTTTGCCAAAATAAACCATATTTTCATCAGCCACCTGCACGGTGACCATTACCTGGGTTTACTGGGTTTTTTATCGAGCCTTCATTTATTGGGACGTACCATTGAACTACACCTATATTGTCACCCTCCGCTGAAAGAAATTATTGATGTGCAACTTAAGCATTCCGAAACAACCTTACGCTACACTATTGTTTATCACTTTTACGACAAAAAAGCCACAGAAGTATTGTTTGAAGACGATAAGGTAAAAGTAGAAACCATATTACTAAACCACCGTGTACCTTGCAGGGGCTTTTTGTTCACCGAAAAACCCGGATTGCTTTCCATAAAAAAGGACAAGATAGAATACTACAAAATACAGGTAAAAGAAATACACGCCATTAAATGCGGTGAAGATTTTGTAACCGCAGAAGGCAAAACCATTGCCAACCACTATTTAACTTGGCCAGCAAACAAACCTGTTTCCTATGCCTATTGCTCGGATACTTGTTACGATGAACGCATTCTGGAAAGCATAAAAGATGTAGATACACTTTACCATGAAGCCACTTTTATGCAATCGATGCAAAAAAGAGCAAAGGAGACCTACCACTCTACAGCAAAAGAAGCAGCCACTATTGCATTAAAAGCAAATGCAAAGAAACTTATCATCGGTCATTTTTCTGCTCGCTATAGCGATTTAAACCCATTACTGGAGGAAGCAAAAGCTGTTTTTGAAAACACCGAACTGGCAGAAGAAGGCAAAGTGATTAAGTTTTAAGTATCAGCATCATTGCGCTGAACGAAGCAATATTTAAAAATGAAAAAAAACACTGCTACTCTTTTTATTTTTCTTTTTCACACAAACTTTGTATGATAACAAAAAAAATCATATTTTTAAGGGGTGGTGTTTGATAGTGCTACTTGTAATCTTTCGGATGGCTCGGCTGCTTTAGTGGTTGGTGGTGGTGTTTCTCCTTATACTTATTTGTGGGGCAATGGAAGTGTGAATGATACCTTAGCGAATGTTATTTCGGGTACTTACAATCTTGTTATTACGGACAGCAACAATTGTTCTAAATCATTTTCAATTGTTGTTCCTTCGGTTAATCTTGGGGTAGCGTTTGATGTTTTGGTTTCAGAGGACGATACTTGTGGGAATGGTGGTGTGGCTTCGGTTATGAATTTACCCAATGCCTTTCCTCCTTATTTGTTTAGTTGGAATACTGTACCTGTTCAAAGTGGCTCTACTGCTAATGGTTTGGCTGCGGGGAATTATTCTGTTACTGTAACGGATGGCAGAGGTTGTAGCAGTGTAAAACAAGTGAGCATTGCTTTGGTAAACAGCAACAATGCCGATGCGGGTGTCGATATACAGATTAATAGTGGTGAAAGAGTAATCTTGAATGCATTGCCTGATAATGTACAGTATAGTTGGTCACCTACGGATGGTTTAAGTTGCAGCGATTGTAAGCATCCTGAGGCTAGTCCTTTAACAACAACTACATACACATTAACCACTACCGATGTTAATGGGTGTAATGCCATTGACAGCATCACCATTACGGTAAACCAGGTAAATACCTTATTTGTTCCGGATGTGTTTAGTCCGAACGGGGATGGTAAAAACGATGTGTTATTTGTTCGCGGCAGCAACATTGCGGAAGTTAATTTTGCTGTATACGACCGTTGGGGTGAAAGGGTATTTGAAACTAGGGATAAGAATTTTGGTTGGGATGGGACTTACAAAGGAAAGGAATTAAGCGGTGCTGTGTTTGTGTATTACTGCATTGGAAAATACAACGATGGGAGTGAGTTTAAGGTGAAGGGGGATGTGACTTTAGTACGATAGATAAAAAGTTAAACTAAAATCACCAATTTTCTAATTGTTACATTTTCATCTCGATAGCTATCGGGACAAATTTCCTTTAATAATATTAAAATAAAAAGCCCCTTCACTTTATCAGCAAAGGGGCTTCTTTTAATATGTTATTAACTTATGCTTCAGCAGCAAATGGAGCTACAGAAACGTATGATTTTTGGTCCTTTTTCTTTCTGAATTCAACAATACCATCAACCAAAGCAAATAAGGTATGGTCTTTACCAATACCAACATTTACACTTGGATTGTGTTTTGTTCCGCGTTGACGCACGATGATGTTACCGGCTATTGCCAATTGTCCACCAAATATTTTAACTCCCAGTCTTTTACTGTGTGATTCTCTACCGTTTTTGGAGCTACCGGCTCCTTTTTTATGTGCCATTGTATGTTATAATTAAATGGTTATTAATTTAAAATTTGGATTATCCTTTTACCGATTCGATAGCAATTTTGGTAAACTGCTGACGGTGACCGTTCGATTTTTGATATCCTTTTCTACGTTTTTTCTTAAAAACGATAACCTTATCACCCTTATCGTGTGAAAGGATTTTTGCGGAAACTTTTGCTCCGCTGATAACTGGGGCGCCTACTTTCACTTTGCCGTTATCGTCAGTCAATAAAACTTGCTCAAATTCTACTTTTGAGCCTACTTCACCTTCTAAACGATGTACGAAGATCTGCTGGTCTTTGCTAACTTTGAATTGTTGCCCTGCTATTTCTACTATTGCGTACATTGTTATTAATTTTTATTATCCCTAAAAACAATATTAGGGGGTGCGAAATTACAAATTTTTACGTATTCACAAAAATTTCAAGCAAAAAATGGTCTTATTTCTTTTTGCCGTTTTGTAAAGCCCTTTGCTGTTGCTGTTTTGCCATCGTTTCCAACTTTTGTTGAAAACTCGATTTTTTAGCAGATTCAGGCTTTTTCTTGTTCTCTTGTATTTTTCTGTGAATAGCATCCTCGTCAACAAACCTCTTTATAAGCCATTGTTGTCCAAAAGTAAGCATATTCGCCAAGAAATAGTAATAACTCAAACCTGCGGCATAGTTATTAAATACACCTAAGAACACAATCGGCATCAAGTACATTATCCACTTCATTTGCGCCATTTGAGGGTTATCGCCCGTCAATTGGTTGTTCATTCGGGTATAAATAATAGTAGAAACCGTCATCAATAGGGTAAATAAACTTACGTGGTCGCCATAAAAAGGAATTTCAAAACCAAAATTGTAAATAGAATCGTAGGTAGAAAGGTCAGTTGCCCAAAGGAAAGGTTGCTGCCTTAACTCAATAGAAGACGGAAAAAAGCGAAACATAGCAATGAGAATAGGCATTTGCAATAACATTGGCAAACAGCCACCCAATGGATTTACACCTGCTTTTCGATACAATGCCATTACCGTTTGTTGCTTTTTCATCGGGTCGTCTGTTCCGAATTTCAAGTTTATCTCGTCTACTTCGGGCTTTAACACCTTCATTTTTGCTGTAGACAGGTAAGCTTTATAGGTTAGCGGAAGCAATACTATTTTAATAAGTATGGTAAGCAAAAGGATAATGATACCGTAGTTTAAGTTAAATCCACTCAAAAAGTTAAATACAGGAATAACGCAAAAACGGTTTACCCAACCAAAAATACCCCATCCCAATGGAATTTGCTCCTCCAAGGCTAAATCGTACTGCTTTAATGTTTTATAGTGGTTTGGACCAAAATACATACTCATTTCAATCGTTTCGCTTGCTTGGTGTCCGTATGGAAGCGATAAGCTTGCGCTCATTGCTTTTACATACTTTTTTGAATACGGCAAACCGATGGTTTCAATATCTGTTGGTTTTTCAAATCCATTTTTCGAAACCAATACCGAAGTAAAAAACTGTTGTTTAAAAGCGACCCATTTCAACTTTGTTGGTATTGCCTCCTTTTCATCCTTCATCTCATTTAAATAATCTACCTCATCGTCAAAATGCTTGTAATAAATGGTTGAAGCTTCCTGTTCACCTTTATGCCCCTTTTCGTGCTTCATTGCCTTAACCGACCAATTCAAGTCCAAACTTGTTGAGTTTGCAGCAATTACTTCCTGCATTCCCACAATGTTGATGTTAAAATCGAGCATATAGTTATTGCCCGATAATTTGTATTGGTATTCAATGTATTTATTATCGCCTGCATACAACCGCATAGCAAAAGCCTTTTTAGTATCGCCTGTTAAGCTAAAACCTTCGCTTTGTGCTTTAAAATAAAGTGAGTCGGTATTGTAAATACGGTTTTGGGAAATAAAACTCAAACCAAATTTGGATGAATCGGGTTCAACCAAAAACAAAGGCTTTTTATCGAATGTAGTATATTTCTTTAACTCAACACTGCGTATCCTACCCCCTTTTGAGGATATACCAACCTTCATTAATTCATTTTCAATGGTAATGGTTTCATCTTTACCATCCACCGATTGATAAAAAGCACCGTATATATTTTTCTTATTTACTTGTTTCAATGAATCGCTTACTGATGATGAAGCGATAGATGATGAAGCGATAGTTGATGCAGTGTCTTTCAATGTATCAGCAACCGTTTTCAAAACCTCGGTACGAAGTTGGGCCTGTTGTTTTTCCTTTTGAGCTAATTTTGCAACAGCCGCTATTGAATCAGTCTTTCTTTTTGATATAGCTATTTCTTCCTTACTTGGGCTATTGTATACACTAAAACCAATAAGTATAGCTGCAATAAGCGTCAATCCAATAATCGAATTTTTATCCATTTCTCTTTAAAAAATAAGGTTGCAAAGATATTATTTTTTGATTAGTAAATTGGAATTAATAGCTTTGCTTAACTGATTTTAACGAAAAAGGCGGTTAGAATCTAACCGCCCTTTAAACTAAAATTAAGAAACCTTAATTCTTTACAAACTTTGATGAGTAAACCCTCTTCTCTCCCATCATTCTTATATAATAAATTCCATCAGCTTGCTTAGCCATATCAATATATAATTTATTTTCGCCCGAAACAATCATCATATCAGATGAGTATACAATTTGTCCCAAACTATTCACAATCGATACAGTTGAGTTTTTTACACCAATTCCATTATTGTTTATAGTTAACTGCAATGCATCTACAACACTATTGTAAATAGTTGAAATAGTATTGTTGTTTATTAAGTAATCAATTCCGGTACAGGGATCAACCGTAATTTTGATTGATATTGAGTCGGGGCAACCGTTAGCAACCGTACCGGTAACAGTATACGTGGTAGTTTGAGTAGGTGTGGCAATTACTGTTGCAGCGTTGTTCACATTTAAACCTGCGGCAGGCGACCAAGAATAAGTTGAGGCGCCGCCTGCAGTTATTGTAGCACCCACTATAGCACCAACACAAATAGTATCGCTGCTTGGTGTGACTGTTACGATTGGAGACTGTATTACAGTAATAGTTTTTGTATATGAATTATCGCTACCGCAATTGTTTGTAGTAGTTAAAGTTGCGGTATATGTCCCAACAGTACTATAAGATACTACAGGAACTGAAGTATTTGAAGTAGCAGGTGTTCCGCCAACAAAGGTCCAAGCAAATGTATTCACATTAGAACTTAAAGAACCATCAAAAGTAATTAATTGTCCTGTGCAACCGGTCGTAGTTGATTCTGTGACAACTGAAAGCGGTACAGGCTCTACAATTATTGTTACAAGTGTAGTTCCTACACAGCCGTTAGCACCTGTACCGGAAACAGTATAGGTTGTAGTTTGAACAGGATTGGCAACAGGGTTAGCACAATTGGTGCAACTTAAGCCCGTAGCAGGGCTCCAAGTAAATGAAGGTGCACCGGTTGCTGTTAATTGAGTTGAACCGCCTATACATATTGTTCCTTGTGCGGCAGTAACACTCACTGTTGGTTTTGGTTTTACAACTATCGTAGTTGCCAAAGAATCGACATTGTGGCAACCTCCTCCTTGAACATAAAGTACTACGTTGTATGTTCCCGGTGTACTGTATAAAACAATTTGTTGGATATTGTTTGAAAATGCTGGTGAACCACCCGGAAAAAGAAACAACAAGGTATCATCAAGGGTAGAACCTGTAGCATTAAAATTAACTACTTCGCCTTCACAAATACTGAAAGATGACTGAGTATAAGTTGCAACAGTTGGCACATTGGTAACGAATGGGAAAATAGCTGCCGAAATAAATACATTCCAAGTACCTGCATTTCCATATTGAAACCAATTATTTGTTTGTTGTTGCTCCCAAATTCCAGCGGGGATTGATTCAGGGTCAGTATTGCTTACTAAACTCAAGGTATCCTTCGTTGCAGCCCAAGATAAATTTGTTAAATCAATTCCGATGAAAAATTTCTTAGAAGCAGGAATATTTATTGGTGTTGGGAACTCAATTCTGGTGAGGTAGTTATTTTGAACATCGCTCATAATTTGCCCCATTGTTAAATTCAAAGTTGCTAATACAGCTCCAGGTGTTCCTGCAGTTCCATCATATACCTTAACAGGAACCACTTTATTTTGATTCGCGGAATAAGCTCTTCCAAAATATAAAAATGCTCCGGTAAGGAAATTTTTAGGATTTGCTGTTAAATCATAATACTGCGCTTTTATCTTTGCATTATCAGTAGCATTCTTACCGTTTATCCAACCGTTTTGTCCTACCCCTCCTCCACCAACATAGTATTGTGTAAGGCTCCAAACAGGATTCTGACCGGTAACATATTGCCAATTTACAGTATCACAACCTCCACTTGGGCTCACAATAATATAACCGGTTTTGGTTTCGGTATCTGAACCGTTAGCATTGGTAGCAACCAGTGTTACAGTATAAGTTCCTGCAGTATTGTAAGTAATATTTGGTGGATTTTGACCAACAAAAGATGCAGGAGTTCCACCTGTGAAAGTCCAAGTCCAAGTTGTTGGAGTAAAAGAACTTAAATCGGTAAACTGTGTTTGTCCACCTGCATTTAATGTAGTATATGATGCTATAAAATCGGCAGTTGGAGGAAAACTAAGCGATAAATCAACACAGTTCATAGCTGCATTGGCATTTATTCTTCCGCTTCCCAATTGTCCAATATAGCCAGGATTTTGAGCATTAATATTATCGGCAGTTGATAACAAACAATTTGTTAAATAAGCTTGAGACAATCCGGGGTTTAATGAGAGCATTAAACCACAAAGTCCTGCAACCATAGGCGATGCCATAGACGTCCCTGATTTATTACCATATGTATTCCCAACCACGGTTGCATATATATTGTCACCAGGCGCAGAAACATCAATCCAGTTTCCATAGTTAGAAAAACTTGCCTTAGCATCGTTACTTGAAGTTGCCGCGACAGAAATTACATTGGTAAAGGCCGCAGGGTAAAACAAGGTATTCACATTGCTATTTCCTGCGGCAGCAATTAAAACACATCCTTGACCATAAGCATAATTCATTATATTTTGTCCTGTTTGGGAAAATCCGCTCCCCCCCCACGACATATTGATAACATCGGTACCATTGTCTGCCGCATACACAACACCATCATAACCGTTTGTAATTGATACAGGAGTACTTGTACTTTTCACACACATTAAGCTTACTCCAAATCCAATAGAAGCAACACCTGTATTGTTGTTGCCTTCTGCTCCTACAATACCTGCAACGTGTGTTCCGTGATCGTATGAATTATTGGTTGGATTTGGATTATTATCCATATCGGCAACATCATAACCATTTATATCGTCTATGTATCCATTATTATCGTCATCAATATTATTGTTAGCTATTTCACCTGGATTAACCCAAACATTACCTATTAAATCTGGATGTGAACGCAATACCGCATCGTCAACAATTGCCACAACTATAGATGAACTTCCTGTGGAGTAATCCCAAGCAGTGGTAGAATTAATTTTTGCCAAACCCCACTGAGAACCATAGCTGGGATCGTTTGGAGTAAGTGTGGTTTTTGAAATGGGTACCTTTTCGGCATATTCCACTTTACCCGATGCTTCAATTGCTTTTATAAACTTATCTACGTTTGAAATATCGCTGAATTCTACTAAATATATTCTTTTTAAGTCTCCGTGTTTTGCTTTTGCAAAAGGAATAGAAAGATTTGTTACACCGTAACTTTTAGATAAAGATGCAATAAATGATAAATTATTTATGTTTACGTGTCTGTTATCCTCATTGATATTTACATCAATTACAGTGTTGTTTTTTACCTTGAGCCATATTTTTCCATCTTGGTAGTCATTGTAAACGCTTTGTGCCGACAATGATTGAGAGATTAAAAATAACGAGAAAGCAATTTTTGAAATTGTTTTAAAACTAATTTTTAGAAAAGTAGACTGTTTTTTCATCCTTATTAAATTTTTATTTGAAATCTAAATTAAAATTAATCCATCCAAAAACCTAATTCAAGCCCCAATATTTTATTCACAAGTATTTTAGGCTGTTGAAAAAACAATTCGGTAAAAAATAGATAAGCCACATTAATAAAATTACTTTTGTGGAACTAAAAAAAAGACAATGCAATCGACCGCAAACGAGACCTTAACAAACCTTGATACAGCAAAAAAGCTAGGATTATTGCCTGAAGAATTTGAAAAGATAAAAGAAATTCTAGGGCGTACCCCTAATTTTACAGAACTGAGCATTTTTTCAGTAATGTGGAGCGAACACTGCTCGTATAAAAATTCTATCACTTGGCTTAAAACTTTGCCTAAGGATGGCGCAAGAATGTTGGCAAAAGCAGGGGATGAGAATGCAGGATTGGTTGATATCGGTGATGGTTTAGCCTGTGCTTTTAAAATAGAATCACACAACCACCCTTCGGCACTTGAACCTTACCAAGGTGCTGCAACCGGAGTAGGTGGAATTAACAGAGATATTTTTACAATGGGTGCTCGCCCAATCGCTCAACTTAATTCGCTTCGTTTTGGTGATATTAAACTTGACCGCACAAAATGGTTGGTAAAAGGTGTTGTAAAAGGAATTGGTAATTATGGAAATGCTTTTGGAATACCTACCGTTGGCGGTGAAGTATTTTTTGATGAATGCTATAATATCAATCCACTTGTAAATGCAATGAGTGCAGGAATAGTAAAAGTGGGCGAAACAATTTCCGCAACTTCTTATGGTGTTGGAAACCCTGTATACATTGTAGGTTCCGCAACTGGAAAAGACGGTATTCACGGAGCAACTTTCGCTTCTTCCGACATTACCAAAGATTCAGCAAAAGACTTACCAGCCGTTCAAGTAGGTGACCCTTTTCAAGAAAAACTATTGTTGGAAGCTACCTTAGAAGTAATAAAAAGTGGGGCAGTTGTGGGTATGCAAGATATGGGAGCGGCAGGAATAATTTGCTCTACCAGTGAAATGAGTGCAAAGGGCGAACATGGAATGAAAATATATTTAGACAAAGTGCCTACCCGTCAGGCCAATATGTTACCGTTTGAAATCTTGCTTTCCGAAAGTCAAGAAAGGATGTTGGTAGTAGTTACAAAAGGAAGAGAAAAAGAAATTGAAAAAATATTTGATAAATGGGATTTAAATTGTGAATTGATTGGAGAGGTTACTAGCACAAAAAGATTGGAGTATTATATGAAAGGGGAATTGGTTGCCGATGTTCCTGCTTACGATTTAGTGTTGGGCGGTGGTGCTCCAATTTACAAACGTGAGTATAGAGAACCAAGCTATTTTGCTGAATCAAAAAAGTTTTCAATTGATCAGGTGCAAGAACCTACTGACATTAATAAAGTAATAGAACACTTGGTTAGTCACCCGAACATTGCCTCTAAAAAATGGGTAGTAGAGCAATACGATTCAATGGTAGGAACAGTGAATATGAGTACCAACAATCCCTCGGATGCCGCCATTGTAAATATAAAAGGAACAAACAAAGCTATAGCACTAACTGTTGATTGTAACTCTCGTTATGTAAATGCCGACCCTGAAACGGGTTGTGCCATTGCTGTTTCGGAAGCTGCGCGCAACATTGTTTGTTCTGGTGGAGAACCTACTGCAATTACAAATTGTTTAAACTTTGGTAATCCTTATAACCCTGAAGTGTATTGGCAATTTGTAGGGGCAATAAAAGGTATGAGCAAAGCTTGTTTAAAATTTGGAACACCTGTTACTGGTGGAAATGTTAGTTTTTACAACCAAACGAGTAACGGTGATAAAACAGAACCTGTTTTTCCAACTCCGACAATAGGTATGTTGGGAATTGTTGACAACAAAGAATTTTTCACTTCCCTTTCTTTTAAAAAAGCAGGTGACAAAATTTATTTAATAGGAAAATCGGTTAATGATATTGCATCATCTGAATATTTGTACTCTTACCAAAAAGTTAAAAACTCTCCGGCACCAGCATTCAATTTGGATTATGAATATACAATTCAGCAAGGTATTCGTAAACTCATTCAAGGAAAACATATACAGTCGGCTCACGATTGTGCTGACGGTGGTTTATTTATCACCCTGTTAGAATCGTCAATGCCAAACAATTTAGGTTTTGATATTGTTTGCGACAAAAGCATTCGAAAAGACGCTTTCCTTTTTGGTGAAGCACAAAGCAGAGTTGTTGTTTCAGTAAGCAAAGAAAAAGAAGAAGCATTTGTAAACTTATTAAAAAAAGAAGCTATTGATTTCAGTTTATTGGGCGAAGTGAGCATTGGAGAAAACAGCATCGACAAGCAAAAAACAAGGAACACCAAGGAGTTGAAAAACAAATTTGATAGTGCACTTGCAAACTGCTTAAACTAATTTTCATGTACAGAAAAACGGATGATTTTATAAAAAACTGGAGATACGAATCTGAATCAACCCTCAAAGTATTTAAAACGATTACAAATGAATCACTTGATAAAAGTTTTGATGGAGAGGTTAGAAAAATAGGTCGTTTGGCTTGGCACATAACAATTACCATTGGTGAAATGCTTGGAAAAGCAGGCTTGCAAGTAGATTGTGCAGAAGAACATTCAGCTGTTCCAAATACGATAGAAGAAATAATTAAAGCTTATACAGAAGCATCCGCTTCATTGTTAGTGAATGTTAAAAAGCAATGGAGTGATGCCGATTTACTTACAGAGGTAAATATGTATGGTGAAAATTTGACCAAAGGAACTGTACTAAATATACTAATAACACATCAAGCACATCACCGCGGACAATTAGGCATTCTTATGCGCTTATGCGGATTAAAAGTACCGGGTGTTTATGGTCCTTCAAAAGAAGAATGGGCGGCTTGGAATATGCCTGCAGCTGAATAGAGGCAAAGAAATTTCGATAATATTATAATTTTGCTTCCCACACAAAACTATTAGGAAAGCAGTTTTTTAGGTTAGTTGGCTGTTGAAATATACCAAATACACTTGAGCCACTCCCACTCATACTGCTATAGATAGCACCTTTTTCGTATAATTCATTTTTTATTTTTTGAATGCTTGGGTGTTTCACAAAAACAGACTCTTCAAAATCATTTACAATGCTTTCCTTCCAAGTATTCATCGGCTCCTTTATCAACTCTTCGATGGAATGTTTAGTTTTTTTGGGTTTTACCCCACTGTATGCCTCAGCAGTACTAATATGAATGGCAGGATACACTAATACTATATAATAAGCAGATAAATCAAGTGCTATCCGTTCAAACTCATCGCCCCGTTGTTGGGCAAAAACTGCTTGATTATTAATAAAGAAAGAGCAATCACTTCCTAGTTGTCTTGCATAATGGTGCATTTCGCCAAAAGATAAATTCAAATCGAACAAATCATTCAATGCCCGAACAAAAAATGCTGCATCAGAAGACCCTCCACCCAAACCAGCACCAATAGGTATTACTTTGTGTAAGTGTATCTTTATTGGAGGCAAATAATAAGCGGATGAAATAAGTTGATAGGCTTTTACACATAAATTATCTTCTACTTTTCCGGGAACTTCTATACCAGTAATTGTCATAGACACCCTATTTTCTGAATTTTCAGGTATAGCCTTATCTTCTACTATCTCTAATATATCACATAAACCAATGGGATAGAATACAGACTCTATGTTATGGAAAGCATCCGCCCTCTTCTCAATTATATTGAGACCTAAATTAATTTTCGCATTCGGATAAACTATCATCAATATTTACATAAGTTGCACAAATATAAGTACTTAATACGAGTAGTTTTGACTAAAATATATTTAGTAAATTAGCGGCTTAAATATAAACTAAAATGACATTTTTAGATTTTGAAAAACCCATCAGCGAAATCCTTGATCAAATTGAAAAGGTAAAGCAAGTTGCCGAAAAAGGAAAGGTAGATGTATCAAAAACAATTATTGATCTTGAGAATAAATTAAAGGAAAAAAGGACGGAGATTTATGAGAACCTAACTGCTTGGCAACGAGTTCAGCTCTCTCGTCACCCTGAAAGACCTTATACATTAGATTATATAAAAGCCATTACCAATAATAACTTTATTGAGTTGCACGGTGACAGAAGCGTAAAAGATGATAAAGCAATGGTAGGCGGTTTTGGTGAAATTGATGACCAAACAGTTATGTTTATTGGTCAACAAAAAGGGAATAATACAAAAATGAGGCAGTTCCGTAATTTTGGTATGCCAAATCCCGAAGGTTACAGAAAAGCATTGCGTTTGATGCGCCTTGCAGAAAAATTCAATAAACCCATCGTTACATTTATAGATACACCAGGTGCTTATCCTGGTTTGGAGGCTGAGGAGCGCGGTCAAGGAGAAGCCATTGCAAGAAACTTACTTGAAATGTCGCAGTTAACCGTACCTGTTATTTGCATTATAATTGGTGAAGGGGCTTCCGGTGGAGCTTTAGGGATTGGTGTTGGAGATAAAGTATTGATGTTGGAAAACACCTGGTATTCGGTAATTTCGCCTGAATCGTGTTCATCTATTTTATGGAGAAGTTGGGATTTTAAAGAAAAAGCGGCAGAGGCATTAAAGCTCACAGCAAATGATATGCTCAAAAATTCACTAATTGATGGTATCATTAAAGAACCACTTGGAGGAGCACATACATTCCCTGATGAAATGTATAAAACTGTAAAAGAAGAAGTATTAAAAAACATAAAAAGCTTATCAAAGCAGAGTGCCGAGAAAAGAATTGAAAACAGAATAGAAAAGTTTTGTGCAATGGGTGTAATTGTAGAGAGCTAACAGAACAATACTATTACAAAAGCTTCAAATACTGCTTCACAATTTTAAATGTGATTAATTTTCCGTTTACATTTAATTTAACAAAATAAACTAAAAAATACTGTCTAATAATTGAATAGCTAAGAACTCTCCTCGGCCCATTTCAATCTGTCGGAAGGAGAAAATTGCCAAGGTGCTCCATTATTTTCAATATTTGTAAACATACCGTTCAATTCGGTAGGTGCAGCGGATTCCTCCATTACCAAGTACCTTCTCAAATCCATTATAATAGAAAGCGGATCAATATTTATTGGGCACGATTCCGTACAAGCATTGCAACTAGTACAAGCCCACAATTCTTCGGCACTTATATAATTACCGAACAAACTTTTTCCATCATCGTAATTAATACCATTTTTATCAATATTATTCCCTACCTCCTCTAACCTATCGCGTGTATCCATCATTATTTTGCGCGGTGACAAAAGTTTCCCTGTTTGATTTGCCGGACAGTTGGATGTGCACCTTCCACATTCTGTACAGGTATATGCATTCATCAACTGTACCCAATTTAGGTCTTTTACATCTTTAGCTCCAAATTTTTGAGGAGAGGTATTTGAAGGAAGCAATACGTTAGGATCCAACATAAGCTTTACCTCATTTGTTACACTTTCCAGGTTATTAAATTTTCCTTTTGCATTTAAATTTGAAAAATACACGTTGGGAAATGACAATACGATATGAAAATGTTTTGAGAATGGAATATAATTAAGGTATGCTAATATCCCTATAATATGTGCCCACCAACAGGTGCGTTCCAATAATATCAAATTTCCCTCACTAAAATCTTGGAACAAGAAAGTAAACATTGAACTGATTGGGAATGAGCCCGCTTGTTTGTAATGCTCCGCATTCATTTGTTGCAACAAACTATCACTCGCATTCATAGTTAAAATAGCTGCCATTAAAACTATTTCTGCCGTCAAAATAATATTTGCATCCAATAACGGCCATTTAGTCATTTCTGAACCTGAGAATCGTTTTAATTTAAGAATTTTTCTTCTTACTAAAAATAAAATGCAGGCTATCAATACCAAAAATGCAAGTACTTCAAAAAATCCTATTAAAAAATTATAGAAAGGTCCTAAAGCAGACAATACCCTATGAGTACCAAAAATTCCGTCTATAATAATTTCAAAAACCTCAATATTGATAAGTACAAAACCTGCATACACAATTATATGAAGAATTCCCGGAATTGGGCGGACAATCATTTTTGATTGGCCTAAGGCAACCCTCATCATTAAGGTTAAACGTTTCATAGGATTATCTTTCCTATCAATGTCTTTTCCTAAATTAATGTTGCGAGAAATTTTTTTCACATTCTTTGTAAAAAAAACAGTGGCAGCTATAATTAGTCCAATAAAAAGAATATTATCTACCCATTCCATTTCGATAGAATTACTTTTTCAATATAACTTTAGTGCCTGTGTTGATTGTGGGAGGAGGTGCAACATACCCTATATCCTTTTTTCCAAATACGGAAACGTGTATGTACCTTTTGGGATGCAAGCGTAAATCTTCCAATAATTTATCTAAATCTCGAGATGCTGCCTCCAAGTTGTTATACAAACTATCGTTGTTCACCAACATACCCATCGTGCCTTTTCCTGAATTTATTTTTTCCATAATTTCAGCGGCTTGCTTCATAGCAATGGATGAATGGTTAATGGCTTCTCTAATGTTTGCTTTTGCTAGAGAATCACTTATGGAGGAAAAATTTGCAAGAATATTCGTTATCTTTTCATTATTTATTTTTAGGTTTTGAGTAATCGACTCAATGTTTGCCGATATATGTGATAAACGACTTCTTTGTTCTGCTACTAAACTATCAAACCTATTGGTAGTTTGTTTAAATATTTTTATTGCTTGAGTAATTGTTTCAAAACTCTCGTGAATATTTCCTTGCGCCTCCTCATTGAAAACTGCACGCACAATAAGAATCAATGAATCAATTGAAGCAATTAAGTTCTCAGCTTTTGCTTTTAAAGGGAGAATTTGTTTGTTTACCTCTTCTTTTAATCCACTTTCCAAGGAAGAGTTAAGTGTATCACCATGGGCTGCCAAAACAATTGTATCGCCCAATAATAATTTCAATCCTTTTGAGCCTAAAACACCATCACTGAATATTTTTGCTATTGAATTTCTAGGAATTGCAATATCGTTATCTTTCATTGCGATATCAACAACAATTTTACCGTAACGAGTTGGGTGAAAAAATATTTTATCAACTTGCCCAACAACAAATCCATTAATTACTACTGGATTGGATTCGGCCAAGCCATCAATATTGTCGTACAAGGCATAATAATGGGTTCTATTTGTAAATAAGTTTTTACCCTTTAAAAAATTTAACCCAAATATAAGCGCTGTAATAGCTGCTAAAAGGGCAAGTCCAATTTTTACTTCTTTTGTTAATTTCATTTATTTTCAAGCAATCTTTTTGCCTCGTTTAAAGTTATTTTTTCGCCTTTGTTAAACGCTACTAAAAAAGCATCTTTATATCCTTTTCCCCTTAATTTTGTTTGTGTTTCAACTGCATTTTCAAGGCGGCTGTAATTTCCTGAAAAATATTTATACACAACTCCACTTTGCATTTCACTTACTTCATTGATATCTGAAAATTTAGGCGAATTTAAGGGAATTTTTTTGTCTGAGTTCATAAACTGCACCTTAAAAGTTATTTCACTATTCATTTTGGCAGTTTCGCTCACTTTTAAAACTGCTTTTTCTTCAACATCCACCTTTCTTTCTGTTGTATCTTTTTCTATCTTTTCATATTCCAAATCATTGTCCTCTATCCTTTCTTCAAGCTTTATTTCGGGTAAATCTTTAGGTACTTCAATATCTAAAGCCTTCACTTGGTCAGTAAGTCTATTATCCTCTACTTCATTTTTATATTCCTTAAAGGCATTAAATAAAGCACGCGCAATAAGGTCTTGTCCTTTATCTGAACCAATCAATCGCTCATCGTCCGGATTGGATAAAAATCCAATTTCGGTAAGCAAACTAGGCATTGCCGTTTTCCACAGCACTAAAAAACCTGCTTGTTTAACACCCCTGTCCTCCCTCTTAGATTTTTCTCTGTATTGGTGCTGAATTTTGGACGCCAAGCTTAAACTCTTCTCCAAAAAAATATTTTGGAACATACTAAATACAATGGTAGCCTCATCAGAACTGGGATCAAAGCCATCGTACTTATTCTGGTAATTATCTTCCAATAAAATGGACTCGTTTTCACGTTTTGCTACATCTAAGTTTCCTTTTGTTTTATGAAGACCCATTACATACGTCTCTGCACCACAGGGAACAGGATTTATAATTATTTTTTTACCTTTTTTGTAAGAGGCTGAATTGCAATGTATACAAATAAAAAAATCGGCTTTTGCATCGTTCGCAATTTTTGCTCGTTCACCTAATTCGAGAAATATATCGGTTTTTCGAGTATAAATTACTTTTACATTTTTATAATTATCCTCAATGTACTTTCCCAGCTTCAGTGAAACTTTCAACGCAACATCTTTTTCATAGTATTTTTGTCCGTGACAACCGGCATCCTTTCCCCCGTGACCGGCATCAATAACAATTGTGCGTATTTTATAACCACCCTCTGGTATTAAAGTAAAAGCTAAGAACGAACAGGAAGGGATATAACAAAATAGTACAATTTTAATGCAGGTAAACTTGTTAAACTTGGTTAAACAATATTTTATGTTCTTCATCAAAAACTTTATTTTACTTAGCTTTGTTTTTTTAGATAGCATTACAAATTCATTAGCATTCATAATTTGCATATAAAAGGTCGAAATAAGTTTATTCTGTTAATTACTGCTTTTTTACTTTATACAAAGGTAATGGCTGCAATACTAACAAATCCCATACCTACTTTTTCTGATTCGACTAAAAAAAACTCAACAAAGATTTCAACAAGTGCGCTGGACTCCAGAATAGACTACAATTCAAGCGATTCCATTGTATTTGATGTGGACAGTGGAATTGTATTTTTATACAATAAAGCTACAGTTAACTATGGTGATTTAAAATTGAATGCCGATTACATTCAAATGGATACCAAAAACAATGTGGTAAAAGCCGAAGGAGCTAAGGACAGTTTAGGAAAAGTGAGGGGAAATCCGGAATTTTCACAAGCGGAACAAAATTTCAAAGCCAAATCCATGAGCTACAATTTTGAAACAAAAAAAGGACGGATTAACGATGTAATTACCAAAGAAGGCGAAGGGTATATACACGGTGAAACTATAAAAAAGGATAGCAGTGACAACTACTACATTAAGAACGGAAAATACACTACGTGTGAAGATGAGGATCACCCCCACTTTTATATTGCTGCTCAAAAACTGCGAGTAATTCCGGATGACAAAGTGGTTACTGGTCCGGCTAATTTATGGATAGGCGATATTCCAACACCATTGGCTGTCCCATTTGGCTTTTTCCCGCTAAACAAAGGTCAAAAATCGGGAATACTGATTCCGGCACCAGGAGAAGCGGATAATTTAGGTTTTTTTCTTAAAAATGGAGGTTATTACTTTGGCATAAGCGACAAACTGGATTTAACTTTGCTTGGCGATATTTATTCAAGGGGCAGTTGGACCGGAAAAGTGATAAGCAATTATAATAAAAGATATAAATACGATGGAGATATCAGTTTGGGCTATTCCAACATTATGCTAGGAGAAAAAGAATTACCTAATTTCGACCTTACACAAAGTTTTTTTGTAAAATGGCAACACGCACAAGACCCGAAATCGAGACCCAATAGCCGTTTCTCTGCAAGTGTAAATGCAGGAAGTGCAAATTATAACCGATTTAATTCTACGAATACAAACCAATACTTAACAAACACCTTCCAGTCCTCCATATCATACCAAAAAACCTTTACTAATACCCCTTTTTCATTATCTGTTAATGCCCGTCATAGTCAAAATACACTTACCCGCAAGGTAGATATAAGTGCCCCCGATATCACATTCAATGCACAACGTTATTATTTATTTCGTAAAAAAAACAAAGTTGGAGAATACAAATGGTTTGAAAATATTGGTACCAGCTATACCAACACCCTTCGTAATGATATTAGTTTTATTGATTCTGCGATTTCAGAACCGACTTTTAATGTACTCGATCATATGAAATATGGTATGAAGCATTTTGTACCAATTACTACTTCCGTTAAATTTTTAAAATTCTTCACATTTAATCCATTTGCTAATTTGTCGGCCAACCAATATTTAAAGACTTACGAAAGAGTTTGGAATGCAACAAAAGAGAAGGTTGATACAGTGACTGTTAATGGATTAAAAACATCTTTGGACTACTCATTAGGCACTTCTACAAACACAAAGCTGTATGGTATGTTACAATTCAAAAAAGGTCCCGTAAAGGCAGTAAGGCATGTGCTAACTCCCGATATTGGCTTTATGTATATTCCGGGGCTTGGAAAATACGACAGTATAAGAAATCCGAATATTGTTGATCCTAAACTTCAATACACCAAATACACCCATTACGATGGAACAATTTTTGCTGGAGCCAGTCCAATAGAAGCAGGCAATATCACTTTTGGTTTGATTAATAATTTGGAAATGAAAGTGAAATCCAAAAAAGATACTGCGAGTGGAACAAAAAAAATAAAAATATTTGAAAACCTTGGTATCAATAGCTTTTACAATATTATTGCAAAGGAGTTTAATTTGGCTCCCATTCGCGTAACAGCTCGAACGCAATTATTTAAAGACGTTGCCATAAACTACAATGCCACATACGACCCTTATGTGCTGCATGTAATAACAGGGAACCGTTTAAATAATTTTGAATGGACTCAAAACCAAAGAATTGGCAGATTAACAGATGCTAATGCTTCTTTGAGCTTTAGTTTACGAAGCAAAAAAACATCACCTGAGAAAAAAAGAACAGACCGAATTGGAAAAGATGAGATGGATAAGATAAACAGTACTTCTTACGACTATGTAGACTACACTGTACCTTGGAATGTAAATATCAGCTACAATATTAGCTACTCAAAACCGGTATTTGTTTCTAATCTAACCCAATCGGTGCGTTTTTATGGTGATGTAAACATTACCGAAAAATGGAAAATAGGTTTTGATTCGGGATATGACTTTATCACGAATAAGCTAACACAAACCACACTGGATATATACCGTGACTTGCATTGTTGGGAAATGAAATTTCACTTAGTTCCATTTGGTTCAATAAAAAGTTATAGCTTTGATTTAAAAGTAAAAGCATCAACACTGCAAGATTTAAAGCTTAGTCGCAGACGCAGTTGGTATGACCTACAATAAATGAAAAAAATAGTATTCATTTTCGCGCTATTAACCCTGTCAAAGTACTCATTTGCACAAACAACCAACACTCAAAGTTATACCGACTCAATTAACACACTTTACAGAATACAGGGCAGGTTGGATACGCTTAAAAAATTTTACACTGCAAAAAATATAGTTTTTGATTCCATTTTAAATATTGGTTTGTATTCAACAGCGTACGATTGGATAGGAACACCTTATCGTTATTCGGGAAGCAGTAAAAAGGGAATAGACTGTTCGGGATTTACAAAAAACGTTTACAAAGAAGTATATTGCAAAGAATTACAGGGTGGAAGTGCTGATTTATATACAATTTCTACGCTTATTGAAAAAAAAAATCTGAAAGAAGGCGATTTGATTTTTTTTAAAATAAAAAAAGGAAGAATTTCGCACGTTGGAGTATATTTAAGAAATAATAAATTTGTACACGCATCGGTAAAAGGCGGTGTAATGATTAATGATTTAGATGAAGCATATTATAAAAAATATTTTTTCAAAGGCGGTCGCTTATAACTCTTAATAACACTTTAAATGAAAACATTGATATTAAACAACCAGCAGATTCAGCAAAAAATTAATCGTATGGCTTATGAAATATACGAAAACAATTACGATGCCCAAAAATTAGTATTAGCAGGCATTGCCGACCGTGGATACACATTAGCAACTAAGTTAAAAAAAGCACTAAACGAAATTTGCTCAATAGAAATTGAATTATTAGAAATTTTTGTAAATCGTGAAAACCCCATTGAGAAAAAATCAACCAAAGAATTGAATACAACCAATTTAAGCAACAATATTATTATTGTTGTAGACGATGTACTGAATTCGGGCAAAACACTTATTTATGGAGTGAAGCACTTTTTATCGATTCCGATAAAAAAAATATCAACTGTGGTTCTTGTCGACAGAAGCCATAAACACTTCCCGATACAAGCTGACTATGTTGGAGTAAGCTTAGCAACAACTATGCAGGAGCATGTAAGTGTTGAATTTTATGAAGGAAATGATTCCGTATTTTTGGTTTAATTTTTATTCTTTATTATTTCTATTAACTGATTTATTTTAATGCCCTTTGCTGCTAACGTATACTTAGCTTGCCCGTAAAAAACAGCTCTCTTTTCAAGCTGACTGGTAATATAGTCGAACAATTCATTTTTGTTCTTACCTTTTAATAAAGGTCTTTCTGTTTTGGCATCCATTAATCTATTAACAAGGTCAATGCAATTCATTTTGAGGTAAATAGAAATCCCTGAACTGTTTATCAACTCAATATTATTTTCAAAACAAGGGGTACCTCCACCTGTTGCTATCACAGTCATATCAATTTCTGAAACTCTATTAAGGTGTCTCCTTTCAATTTTCCGAAAGCCCTCCTCCCCTACTTTTGCAAAAATATCAGGAATACTTTCGCCCTCATGTTTCTCTATATACCTGTCAAGATCAATACACTTATAGCCTAATTTAGCCGCAAGTTTTTTTGCAACTGAACTTTTACCACACCCCATATATCCTATTAAATAAACTCTCATTGAATTGTATAATAGCTTCTTATAAATATTTTACAAAAATAGGCAAAAGCATTTTGTAGTATAAATTATTGAAAGTATATTTGCGCCTCTTAAAAAAAAGATTCCGTAGCTCAGCTGGTAGAGCACATCACTTTTAATGATGGGGCCCTGGGTTCGAATCCCAGCGGGATCACAGTTAACAAATGTAAAAGCCTCACAAATAAACAATTGTGGGGCTTTTATTCTTAATACATACGAATTTACATACACTGTAGTATGTAACTTACCGAAGCAAAGTAACATAAACCTTCTCCTTAAACTCGCTTCCATCATTCTATTTTCCGATACAATAGTAAACAAAAACAGCACTGCTTAGTTCTTTTCCCTTATATGTCCCATACCAATCAATATTGGCAATATCATTTCTTAAGGCCAGACAACTATTGGATAAAAGCGAGTAAGCTATTTTAAATTTACAAATTGTTAACATTAATTAATAACTAGTACTTAAACAAATGCCATTATTATAGCACATCATTTTAATTTTACAATTCTAAAAAAAACGTATTATATGTCTTCTGAAGTTGAAAAAGTAAACTGCTTTATTATTGGTTCCGGCCCTGCGGGATATACAGCTGCAATATACGCATCGCGTGCAGGTTTAAAACCACTTATGTATCAAGGTTTACAGCCGGGCGGACAATTAACTATAACTACTGAAGTGGAGAATTATCCGGGGTACCCAAACGGAATTCAAGGACCTGAAATGATGGAGGATTTTAAAAAACAAGCAGAGCGGTTTGGTGCAGATATTCGTTGGGGAATAGCTACTTCAGTAGACTTTTCAGTTTTTCCACGAAAAATCATTACTGAGGATAATAAAACTATTTTAGCCGATACTGTAATTATTGCAACAGGAGCATCAGCAAAATGGTTAGGTATAGCTAGTGAAGAAAAATTTAATGGCTTTGGCGTTTCGGCTTGTGCTGTTTGCGATGGTTTCTTTTTTAAAGGACAGGATGTAGCAATTGTAGGTGCCGGTGATACAGCAGCTGAAGAAGCATCTTACCTCTCAAAATTATGCCGTAAAGTTTATATGATTGTCAGACGCGATGAAATGCGTGCGTCAAAAACAATGCAAACTCGTGTGGAGAATACACCCAATATTGAAATTTTATACAACCACTCCACTGTAGAAATATTAGGCGATAAAAGTGTTAATTCAGTAAAAGTATTGAACAATAAAAGCAATGAAGAATCGATACTAAACGTTTCCGGCTTTTTTGTGGCTATAGGCCATACACCAAATTCAGGGATATTTAAAGACTTTTTGGAGATGGATGAGAATGGTTATATTAAAACTATTCCCGGCAGTTCTAAAACAAATGTTGAAGGTGTTTTTGCTTGCGGAGATGTGCAAGATCACATTTACAGACAAGCCGTTACAGCGGCAGGAAGTGGCTGTATGGCTGCTTTAGATGCCGAAAGATACTTAGCTGCAAAAGGAATACACTAAGTCGCTTAATGCATTCAATTGTAACTACTGACGATGGTTCTCATTCCTTATATGAAGAACAATTAAATGAACAGTATCATTCAAAAAATGGTGCCATTAATGAGTCTAATCACGTGTTTATTCAAGCAGGATTACGCTTCACAAACAATCACTTTTCAAGTATTCACATACTTGAAATTGGCTTAGGGACAGGCTTAAATGCTATTCTTACTCTCAAAGAAAATGCTTCTATCAACAAAAGTATTCAGTATGATGCACTTGAACCCTTTCCAATTAAAGAAGAGATTGTTACAAAACTAAACTATGTTTCACTCTTAGGGATAGAATTCGAGCCGGCTTTTAAAAAAATACATTCCTGTGTATGGGAAAAAGACATTGCGCTAAGACCTAATTTCTATTTCAAAAAAAAGTTGAACAAATTAGAAAAATGGGAGGGTGATAAAAATTACAATCTTATATACTTTGATGCCTTTTCCCCTTCAACACAGCCAGAATTGTGGACAAAAACAATATTTGAAAAACTAAATGGATTGTTATTGAACAACGGAAGTTTGGTTACTTATTGTGCAAAAGGGGAAGTTAAACGCCAGTTAAAAGCGGCAGGTTTTGTTGTTGAATCTCTCCCTGGCCCCCTTGGAAAAAGAGAAATGATACGTGCCATTAAAAGCGATAAAAATTGATATATACAATTGTAAATAATTGATCAATATCAAAAAAGCAGAGCGCAATAGTTTACAAACAATGGCAAATAATTATATCTTTACATCTTAAACAAAAATTTACATAATGGATTTAAGTAGATTAAAAAAACGCGCTTCTTTTCCTTTCGAAACAATCGCTACAGCTGTTGCTTTTTCTCCACGACTGGAATCCATCCTTGCCGAAACAAAAAGAATATCGGTACTATTTAACACCAATTTAGTATTGATTCACATCGGGGAAAAAACAACTGAAAAAGAAGAAACATTGGATAAACTTATTGAAAAAATAGGCTTTGATAAGGACAAATATCGAATCATTTGGATGGATGGAGACCCTGTAGATACTATTTTAAAATTATGCAAACTGAATACAGTAGATTTAATTATTCTAGGAGCCTTAGAGAAAGAAAATTTATTTAAATACTATGTTGGCTCCATTGCTCGAAAAATTAGTAGGAGAGCAAAATGTTCGGTATTGCTATTAACCAATCCGAGTGTGAGTCCTAAGAAATTTAAAAAAATTATTATTAACGGAGTTGATAACATTAAAACAATTCATACATTAAGAGCAATGGTGTATTTTGCTCGTTATGAAAAAACAAAAAACATAACAGTAGTGCAAGAAGTAAACATACCAACCTTAGCAATGACAATGGCTGATAGTAATACTGCACCTGAAGCAAATAAAATAAAAAAAGAATTAGTACAAGAAGAAAGTATTAAACTGCAAGCAATGCTAGACAGTCTTGATAAAATGGATATTGAAGTTACAATGAAGACATTGAATGGTAAACCAGGTTACGCTATCTCTAACTATGCTAAAATAAAAAATGCCGATTTGTTGGTTTTTAACTCTCCCGATACCCACTTAGGAATATTCGACAGAATATTTACACACGACATAGAATACGTACTTGCTGATTTACCTTGCAATTTATTAATTATACATTCACGTGTTTAATGTATAAACTTTCACATCACGATTTAATTATACTGTTAGCATCAATGTCTGCGATGCTTATATTTTCACGTATCGCGTCAGAATTAGGCCGTAAATTAAAATTCCCTGGAGTAATGGGTGAACTTATTGTTGGAATTTTATTAGGCCCAACTATATTAGGTGAGATAGCGCCTGATTTTTCACATTCACTTTTCCCTAAAGTAGGAAACGTAAGTATTGCCTTGGATGGCATAGTGAAAATATCGGTAATTATGATGCTATTTGTTGCCGGATTAGAAGTACAGCTTCCCCTTATGCTAAAGCAAGGTAAAGCTGCAGTTTACACAAGTAGTTTGAGTATGGTAATACCATTTCTTACAGGTTTTTTAGTGGCTTGGTTTTTTCCGAATTTATTCGAAATTAAAGACGAAAAGCAACATTTGCTATTTTCACTTTTTTTAGGAACAGCGCTAGCTATATCTGCATTGCCTGTAATTGCTCGAATTCTAATGGATATGAATATATTCAAAACCCGTATAGGGATGATTATTATCGCGTCAGCTATGTTTAATGATTTACTGGGTTGGCTTATTTTTTCATTTATTATAAGTTTTATGTCAGGCGGGGCGAGCACTGTTAACGTTTGGTATTCTATTGCATCAATAATTGGCTTTGGCTTATTTATGTTAACTCTTGGAAAAAAATTAATTGATAGGGCATTGCCTTGGATACAAACAAAATTATCATGGCCAGGTGGTGTATTGGCAATATTACTAGGATCTTGCTTTTTATGTGCCGCATTTACCGAATCAATTGGAATACATGCCATATTAGGAGCCTTTATTGCAGGTATTGCTTTCGGTGATTCAGTTCATTTGAATGAAAAGGCACGTGAAATTATTCATCAATTTGTTACCAATATTTTTGCTCCGTTATTTTTTGTTTCAATTGGGCTAAGTGTAAATTTTATTGAAAATTTCAATTGGCTAATTGTAGTTATTATTTTAGTTTTAGCTTATGTTGGAAAAGTTGCCGGTGCAGGAATTGGGGCCTACCTTGGAGGTTTTACAAAAAAGGAATCACTTGCTATTGGTTTTGGAATGAATGCACGAGGTGCAATGGAAATTATTTTGGGTAATTTAGCATTAAATGCAGGCTTAATAAATGAAACTGTGTTTGTTGCACTTGTCATAATGGCTCTCATTACAAGTTTATCAAGCGCACCCTTGATGCGTAAATTTTTAGAACTTAATTAAAATCTAGAATTATAAAAAAGGAATACTTAGCGAATTAAACAAACAGTTGATTTTGCTAAGTTCTTAAGCTTACAACAAGTATTATACTATACTAGTGCTTTTGAGGTATTTTGTATAGTGTTTTTATATGTAATAAATTAACCTAAAAATTAAATTATTAATACTACTTTCGTAACACTAAATTAATACCTCCAATTAGTTAATGAGACTATTTTCGAAAGATATTTTTGGACACTATAATATTTTAAAACGTATCTTAATTTCTACGGTTGGCTTGATTACATTTCCACGATTTAATTGGATTAACAAAACAAAAATATCAGGGACAGAGCATCTTAAAAATTTAAGAAAAAAAAATGTTCTTTTTGTTTCCAATCATCAAACATACTTTGCCGATGTAATTGCTATGCAGCACGTTTTTTGTAGCGTAAAGTATGGCTTCAAAGATTCAATTCGCAATCCAATATACTTACTCAATCCAATGACAACAAGTAGCTTTATTGCTGCTAAGGAAACAATGAAGGCTGGATTATTACCAAAAATATTTGCATATGCCGGATCAATATCCATAAAAAGAACTTGGCGAGAATCCGGTAAAGACATCAATCGACAAGTAGAAATGTCAGATATTACAAAAATAGAAAATGCACTCAACCAAGGCTGGGTAATTACATTTCCACAAGGAACAACAACACCTTACGTTGAAGGAAGAAGGGGAACTGCTCATATTATAAAAGAGTTTAAACCTATCGTTATACCTGTAGTGATTGATGGATTTAGAAGAGCTTTTGATAAAAAAGGCTTGAGGTTGAAAAAGAAAGGAGTGAATTTATCAGTAACATTTAAAGCTCCACTCAACATTGATTTTAAGGATTCAGCGGATAGCATAATGGAAAAAATAATGTTTGAAATTGAGCAAAGCAAAATCTTTGCTTTCGAAAAAAAGGAAGTAGCTATTAGCACATAACACCATGCAAAAAATATTCCTAACCTACGGTTCTATTTTTGGAATATTGGGTGTAATTCTTGGTGCAATGGGAGCACACGCTTTAAAAAGTCAACTATCTTCCGAACAATTGGTAAGTTATGAAACAGGGGTTAAATTTCAAATGTATCATGCCATTGCTTTAATACTCATTGCTTTATTAATCGACAAACTTGATAACAAATCGCTTCGGTACAGTGGCTACTTTTTTATTGCAGGAGTGTTTCTGTTTTCCGGATCGGTTTATTTATTATCACTTAAAAATGTATTGGGTATTGAGAATTGGACTTTTTTGGGTCCAATTACGCCATTTGGTGGAGTCTGTTTTATTATAGGTTGGATTTTTATTTTACTTGCTGCCATAAAATTAAAAATATAGTATGAGTTATTCAGATTACAAGGAGCAATTGCAAAAAATTGCTGATATTAATTATTCTTCGGCATTGCTAAGTTGGGACCAAGAAGTACATATGCCTCCTAAAGGTGCCGAAATTAGAGCGCGTCAACTATCAACACTTGCAGGTGTAGCACACGATATGCTTACTGCCGAGTCATTTGGAGTACTATTAAATGCGTTAAAAGCAGATACTTCCTTATCAAAAAAAGAATCAAAAAATATTGCCTTATCACTAAAGGATTATACCAATAGAAAAAAATACAGCCGTGAATTTGTTGAGCTAATGAGTAAAACAATTTCACAAACATTTCAAGCCTGGCAAGAAGCAAAAGAAAAAAACGACTTTTCTATTTATGCCCCACAACTTGAAAAATTAGTAAAACTGAAAAGAGAAGAGTGTACCATTTTAGGTTATAAAGAACACCCTTACGATGCCCTACTCGACCAATATGAGCCAGAAATTAAAACATCTGACTTAACGATGCTTTTTAGTGATGTACGTATACAATTGGTTGATTTTGTAAAAAAAATTGCTGAAAAGCCACAAATTAAAGGTGACTTTATGTTCCAATATTTTGACAAAGACACCCAATGGAAGTTTGGATTGGATTTACTAAAACAAATGGGATATGATTTAGAAGCAGGTCGACAAGACATATCATCACACCCCTTTACCATCAATTTCAATTCACACGATGTTCGCGTTACTACTCGTGTAAATGAAAACAATTTGCACGAAATGATTTGGAGCTGTATTCACGAAGGTGGTCACGCTTTATACGAACAAGGACTAGATTTTAACGACTATGGACTTCCTTCGGCAGAAGCGATTTCATTAGGCATTCACGAATCGCAATCCCGATTGTGGGAAAACAATATAGGAAGAAGTTTCGGCTATTGGAAACAAAATTTTCCTCTTATTCAATCCTATTTTCCGGAACAATTAAAAAATGTAACTGTTGCCGATTTTTACAAAGCGATGAATCTTGTTGAGCCTTCTTTGATTAGAACAAGTGCCGATGAGTTAACCTATCATTTTCATATACTTATTCGTTTTGAAATTGAAAAAGCATTAATTGAAGGGGGTATTGAAGTATCTGATTTACCTGCACAATGGAACAAAAAATACAAGGAATATTTAGGAATAGATGTTCCGAATGATTCACATGGAGTATTGCAAGATATACATTGGAGTCATGGTAGTTTTGGTTATTTCCCTACCTATTCGTTAGGAAGTTTTTACGCTGCCCAATTTTTAAAACAAGCAAAAAATGAAATACCGACATTAGAAAGTGAAATAGAGAATGGAAACATGAAACCCTTACTTGATTGGCTTCGAATTAAAGTACATGGTCACGGAAAATATTATTCAGCAGAAGAGTTATGTATAATGATATGCGGTGAAAAACTTAACTTCTCTCACTTTATGGAATACGTAAAAGTGAAGTATAGCGATTTATACAAATTATAGTGTCGTGTATTTATTTTCTTAGCTCAAAGTTTTTGCCAAGATACACCCTTCTAACTTGTTCATCGTTTGCTAACTCTTCTGCAGTGCCTGCTTTTAAAATTTTACCCTCAAAAAGTAAATAAGCACGGTCGGTAATGGTAAGTGTTTCGTGCACATTATGATCGGTAATTAATATGCCAATATTCTTTTCTTTCAATTTTGCTATAATACTTTGAATGTCTTCTACAGCAATAGGGTCTACACCAGCAAAAGGTTCATCCAATAAAATAAAATTAGGGCTAACCGCTAAACAACGTGCTATTTCTGTCCTTCTTCTTTCACCACCCGATAACAAATCGCCTCTATTTGAACGTATATGCTGTAAACTGAATTCGTCCAACAAACTTTCCAATTTAGCACTCTGTTCCTGCTTCGTAAGATTTGTCATTTCAAGAACTGCTTTGATATTATCCTCTACACTTAATTTACGAAACACTGACGCCTCTTGTGCCAAATACCCAACACCTAACTGTGCACGCCTATACATGGGCTCATTGGTTATATCCTTATCGTCTAAAAATATTTTGCCTGAATTGGGTTTTATCAAGCCTACTGTCATATAAAAAGTTGTCGTTTTTCCAGCACCATTTGGCCCAAGTAATCCAACAATTTCGCCTTGGTTTACTTCAACTGATACACCTTGAACAACTGTTCTATTTTTATATTTTTTAATTAAATTCTCTGTACGTAATTTCATCTTAAAAACCGTATTGAAGTGTTGCGCGTATTCCAAAATTTGTAATGTTAGGATGATCTAGTTGGGTTAATCGCCAAATAGCATTTATTCGAATTACTCTAAAAATATTTTCTATACCAACTCCTACTTCCGCATAAGGATCCTTCAATGAATATAGAGTGGAAGGTAAAATAAGTTCCCCCCTATTTACATCCGATATACTTCCTATAACCGTTTTCCCCATTGCTATTTCGCGCCATTTTAATTTACGCATAAGCGGAATGTGGTTTAAAAAAAACCCATCAAAATGGTGGGTAAAGGTGAGCGATGCATATTGGTCGCTGGCAAACTCAAAGTAATTCATTAAGTTGTATGAATAATAATCGTAAACGTAGGTTTCATTACCTGCGTGCATTTGTAATAATGGATAAGGCAATGTTCCAAATATTTTTCCCGCTTCTATCAGGTAATCAAAATAACCCAAAGGATTCAAACGGATACGGTCATCACAGCTAAATGATAATCGGTTATAAGAATAATTGCTTCCGAACACACCTTTGAGTCCGACTGTGTAATTTAAAATAAAAATTGGGTTACGAGTACCCAAACTTATGCGATCAAACTCTCCGTTTACATATTTTTCATCGTAAGCAAAGCGATTATTGATACTTATTTCAGATGATTTAATATTTTGTATGTAGTTTAAGCTTTGTGCATCATCAAAATACTGGTAAACAGTTCCTCCAAGTGGGGTCATTATTCGATGTATCATTGTTACACGCGTATTGTATCCTTGAAACCACTCCTTATCATAAAAGGTTTTGTACTGTTCCACTTTTGTAAGATTACTCAAGGGGGTTCTGCGAGCCAAGGCAACCAATAAATTATCCTGACTAAATGCATTGGTACTTTGCCCCAATATTTCATAATCATTTTTATAATTCACAGCAATTTGTTGGCGAGTTGGCTTTTTTGATAACATTGCCCTACACCCTATACCGTATTTAAATTCCTTATCCAATGTCCCATAAGCAGTATAGCCATTAAATTCAATCCAATTACTAAATGCGTTACTTGTTCTACCACCTGTCCTGAAACGATTGCCTTCAATTTGGTTAAAACTGTAGGTGCTGAATATTAAACCATACTCAAACTTACCCTTTACAAAATAGCCACTATAAAGAGTTTCAATTATTTTTTTATACATTAAAAAAGCAGGCACCTTTTGAATAGTGTCTACCAACTTATAAATTAATTCTTCATTCTTTGAGAGAGTGTCGTGTCGTGCAGCTTGCCAAAAATCTTTATCCTTCTGATCAGCACCCTCTTCGACTATCATGTTATCCGTTTTTGAATAAAAATCATCCGCTTGAGGTTTGTTTATCTTAAAGTTACGGTTCGAAGTAGTTTTACGTCCGTATAAACCTGTAGTTCCTTTAACTTCTACAGGGGTGAAATCAATCACCATTTTATCTTTACTAAGCATCCAAGTACTATCAATGTTCACATACTCCTGCACTACACTAAATGTTTTTATGAAGTTTATATTAGCGTCTTCTGCAATCCCCATCTCAATACGTTTTAGCGCAAAAGAAGTATCGCTTATCCACATATTTCCATTAAAGGTAAGCTCCTGCTTTCTTTTGGGTTTAAACTGTATGTGGTAACACCAAACATTGCCAAGGTAAAGGCTGTCTATTAAATAATACTTGTAATACAATAAACCATTGTCGGAAATTGGACTCACAAAATATTTCCCAAACACAATCATATTGTTGTCGTATATGTTTACTTGCTCGTACATACGACTCATTACATTTGTAATACTTTTATTTTTTATACCCGCAATTTTGGATGCTTTGAGAACTTCCTTTTTAAACTTCGGAGAATTTTTAAAATAAAAATTCGAAATAGACTCACTCATAAACATTGGTAAATATGGTTTCTCATTTTTATTAGTACTATCAATCTTTGAAAACACAAAATCAAATGGCTTAAGTACTTTCCGACCCGTTGTTTTAGGTTTAAGATTATTTATATCAAATTCAATCTTGTTATAGGATTCAAATTCATAGGCCAACAACTTCTCGTTATCGTTTCTATACTTATTTTTAATGAGCTTTCTAATAATTATATGTGAAGGATTTTCGCCTGACCTAATTACAACTTCTTTTAAATCAACTGTATTTATAGTCATCCCAACCGTAATGTTTTGAGATTGGCCAACCTTAATTTTAACAATTTTTTTACGATAACCGATATACGTAAAAACCAAACTATCGATATTAACAGCACAGCTAATGGCAAAATTACCATCAAAATCGGAAGTAGCTCCAATTCTAGAACCTTTAAATATTACGTTTATAAAAGGGAGAGGCTCCTGTGAGTCAGCATCAACAACCTTTCCAGTAACTTTGGTGGTTTGGGCAGAAGCATCGAAAAAAACACCAATGCTCGTAAGCAGTAAAATCAGTGCTTTCTTTTTCATTCTTTCTTTAAAAACATCTATAGCAAATATAACAAATATGTATCTTTTTTAGCTTTTATTTATTTCATCCCAAAACTCAACAGCCTTTCGCAAATGCGGTATCACAATAGTTCCACCCACAATATTTGCAATAGCGAATACTTCAAATACTTCTTCATTACTCACTTTTTCATCCTTACATTTTATTAAATGGTATTTAACGCAATCATAGCATCGTAATACCATAGAGGCAACAAGTCCTAACATTTCTTTCGTCTTAACAGGCAATGTGCCCTCTGAATAGGTGTTGGTATCGAGATTAAACAATCTCTTTAATACTAAATTATCCGAAGCCATAATCCGCCCATTCATTTGACTTCTATAGTTATTAAAATCTTCTAATTGACTGTTCATTTGCTTAGATTAAATGAGCTTATGTAATTTGTGATTGCGAACAACGTATGCAGATACATAAATACTTACTTCATACAAAAGATACAATGGAAATGCTACCATCAACTGGGAAGTAACATCGGGCGAAGGTGTAATTACAGCTGCCACAATTAAAATTACGACAACAGAGTGTTTGCGATATTTACGTAAAAATGTATCTGTAACCAAGCCTACTTTACTTAAAAAATAAATAATAATAGGCAATTCAAAAATAAGTCCTGCTGCAAGTGTTAAGGTAGTTACAGTAGAAATGAACGAATCCATTTCTATCATATTTTTTACATCAGAACTTATTTTATAACTTGCCAAAAAATTTACCGACAAGGGAACAATGGCATAATAACCAAACAAAACTCCACAAATAAAAAGGAGCGAACTGTAAAATACAACACCTGAAGTATAATTTTTTTCAGTTTGTTTTAAAGCAGGCTTTATAAAACGCCATAGTTCCCATAAAACATAAGGTAAAGCAATAATAAAGCCACCTACCAAAGAAACCCAAATATGCATTGTAAACTGGCCCGACAAATTCGTGTTTATAAGTTCAAACGGAATCGTTGTAACACATAACCCATCTTCAAGATTTAATGCCACAGAAAGCTTACAAAGCATTCTGTACGTCCAAAAATCAGTATGTTTTGAAGCAAAAATAATACCATCGAAAACAAATTCGCGAAAACAAAAAAGTACAACTGCAAAAGTTACTATAGCTAAAACAGAACGTACCAAATGCCAACGCAAGGCTTCAATATGATCTAAAAAAGACATTTCAGCACCAGGATTGTGCGATGATTTACTAAACAATTTCCACATAAACTTAAGCTCCAGCAAAGATAGGATTTATTATCCTTTTAGCTACTTTTTTTGCTTTTCTTTGATGATTCTAAATCCTAATAAAATGCCTGTATTATACCTATTTTGAAAGGTTGAAAAACGATTTTTAGTTTTAGAATTTGAAATATCCGAATTAAAATAAACACCTGTGTATATTTTTTTTCCATTGTAACCCAATGCACACTTCGAACGACTTGCTAAACAAAATCCTGAACCTGAATTGGAATTGCTAAGTTGTTTGTAATTTTGTACTTGCAAACCAACTCCTATATACTGTGCCAATGCCAAGTATATACTTTTGTACACCAGTGTATACCCATAGCCGGGCAATAAATTAAAATTAACTTGAGTATTTCGATTTAAGCCTATAAGATTAGAATACACACCATAATTTGCAATATTACTGCTATCAATACTCGTTATGTAACCTCCATTATCTTTAAGTTGATTATAATCGAATGAAGTAAGCAGCATAAAAGAACCTGCCGGCTTTATTTGAAACTGCGATTGATTAAAAGCCGCATTGTATGAATATTTTGAACCATTAAATATAAAAAATGTTTTAAGCCCCAATTGAAAATAGGCCAGGTTGTTGTTTAATGTACTATTTGCAACATTACTGTTTGTTCCTGTTCCATAGTACAATTTTTTATAATCTTGGTAATAGCTTTCTAAACAAAAAACCTTACCATAATAGCTAAGCTCGTAATTTCTAAAAGTAGTTTCTTTTCGATTATTTTTATTAAAATAAGTATCGGTAAACTGAAAAGTATGCGACAAACTTATAAGCCAAAAACTCAATGAAAGTGAAGTTGTAAAAGGAACATACGCCAATGAATTAATTTTTGCATTCTTTAATTCAGTGCTGGAATACTTACCTAAACTAATGGGTGTTAAGCTGTATGTTAACTTGTTTGTTTCAACAGTACTCTTGATTGAGAATTTTTTATAGAATTTTTTAATGTACTCAGGATTGGTATCTTTTGAAAATACATTGTTCGAGAGAATGAGAATCACAAATAAAATTGAAAAACACTTTTTCAAATTCTACTTTTTAATTACCACCTTGGGTACTTTAAAATAATCGGAGTCCTTTTTAGGGGCATTCTTCAATGCATCCTTCTGACTTAAATTCTGCTGCATTATATCCTCACGCAGAACATTTGTCTCATCTGTCATATAAATCAAAGGCTCTACGTTGCTTGTATCAAGTTCGTTTAGCTTATCAACAAAACTTAGCATATTGTTTAAGTCCTTTATCATTTGGTCTTTTCCTTCATTGTTAAATTCCAATCGGGCCAAATGTGCCAACTTTTCAACAGTATCCTTATCAATTTTACTCATACATTATAGTTAATACATTATCAAAGATACAAAAAAGGATTTATTTGCCTTTTACTACAGGAAATACTTTAGCAAAAAAATCAAATTTACTTTTGCTTTTGGCATAACCTGTTTTTTCGGCTTCTTTCACATCTTCTACGGTATAAAATGCGTTCGGATTATACCTTTCAATAAGCGCTTCAACCGAGACCACCTCTTTTCTTTTTACAATTGCAAATATCATTTTTACCGGCCCCCTCGATCCCATTCCATCAAAAATAGTATATCCTCTATTTTCCTTCTTTAATGACTCCGTTAATTCATCACAATTTTGATTGGTAATGATGCGCACAAGTTGCGTACCAATTGCCAATCTCTCTTCAATAGTTAAGCCAATAAAAGTACCGCAAGCATAACCACTTGCCCAGGCAAAATAACACATAAAATTAGTAAGGTTATGCATAAGTTGACTGATTGCAAAAAGCCATATCAGTACTTCAAAAAAACCAATAAATGGCACGATTCTTTTTTTACCTTTTGCAGCTAAAACGCCTCTAAGTGTCCCCAAACTCACGTCCGACAAACGTGCAAAAAAAATCATCGCAGGAAACAATATCCAATCGTGAAAAGTGCTTCCATTAAAAAACTCAAGATTCATTGCACAAAAGTATTCAAATAGAGAAAAACTTTATGAATACAATCAACAATTTGTTAACCGTTGAGTATTGATATGTTCAAAATGTAGAAATCAAAATTAGGTTAAAGCAACTAATTTACTTGACAAAAATATTCTCAGCAAATTTAAAAGACACATTTGTTTTAAGATCCTTACCTATTTGTATTGACAAAGAACCATCGTAAGGAATTTTATCTAAAACCTTAATTTTTGTACCAATACTCACCGACAATTGTAATAAATATTTCAAAAAATAGGGGAGGTATCCTTTACGGCTATTACCCTACAAGCTTTGCCTAACTCTATTTCCGATAAAACTGTTTTAACAGTTGAAGGTATCTCACCGTTTGATTTTGGTATAGGGTCTCCGTGTGGATCATATTCCGGATCTAGCAAAAGCAATCGGAACAGAGGACGAAATAATGGAAGAATTCAAACAGGTGAGACAGTTAATTAAAAAGTACTCAAAAAAATTTGTTGCTGAAAATTTATAATTCAAAGCAAGAGATGACAACATTTTAACGAAAAATAATCTTAATTTTGCAATTAATCTTATTAAATCATAAATAAATGAAAAAGTTAATCATACTCATTGCAAGTGCTCAATTACTTTCTTCGTGTGGCAGCGAAAAATTAAATACAGCGGAAGCTAAAAAAACAGCTGAAAGTGCTATTGAATATATGGGCAAAAAAAAATACGATGATTTATATAAGTTATATACCAACGATTTTGCACACAGTGAAAGTAAAGAAGTGAGGGAATCAAAAATTAATGAAATAATAACCGTTATTGGTGCTGTTGAGAATTACACTTTAATTGACAGTGTTGCACAAGAAAATTTTGGTGAAGCAAACAACTTATTGCTAACGTATCAAGTAAAACATACTAACCTAACAAGCAAAGAATTATTTACTATAATTGTAGAAGATGGTAAATACCTAATCGCTAAAATTGACATACAGGGTAAATAATTACTCCAACAATTTTTTCAATCGATTAAAAGAAGTTTGATTCTCCTTCATAAAAATGGAGCGGTACACTTTTTGTTTTTCTAAATTTGTAAGGTGCCAACTTAGCGAAATATTATCGCTCGTTTCGTTAAATAATTGAAAATCGACTATATCAATATCACCCTTAAACCAAGAGCTTGCGTACTGTATCAATTGATTTTGATTATAATCTTGAACCTGAAACATATTTCCATACAAGGAATTAATCGGAGCACTGAAAGACTCAAAAAGTGTTTTGTCAGGATTTTTCTCGATTGGTCGCTCTTTATGTCGATCTCGAATTTGAACAAATACAACACCAGATGTGTTCTCTTCTATCCATTTTTTAAAAACAAAAAAAAACTTAAGAGATGTTTCCATTCCATAATTATCTCTTCCACCGGCATCCAATACTTCAATTATAGGTTCACTAGGAAGCGCAACAAAGGGAGTAATGTATGGAAAAGTTGCACTCATCCGTAAAACACTGCTAAACCGTATACTATCGGCATCTTGTTGCGAAAAAAAACGAGCAAACTCTACCCCATCTATTAAAAATTTATTGTTGCAATTTTCATTCGATGAATTATTGGTAATGTACGATACAGGCTGAGAACAAACAACCATTTTGCGCCCGTCATTGGCAATAATTGGGCTAAAAATCATCATTGGAATACTAGCATTATTTTCCGAAAAACGGTAATCAATTAATTTTTTGTTAAGCACGCTCTTTGTATTCTCATTTAACTTTTGCTCAAAGGCATATCCCCTATCTTTCTTAAAAACATTTTTATTAATGGTGGTATTCCGGAAACGTAAAAACATATCGTTGGTAGCAATACTCATCGTAATGGGATTTAACATATCCATAGAAATATTTTTTGCATATTGCTTATCCGAGTAAGCTGGAATTTGTTTGTTTAGGAAACGAAGGTAAATTTCTCTGAGGTAAGCAGCACCAATCATTCCACCAGATGCACCCGAAATAACTTGAGTTTGCTTTAATAGTTTTCCCCCCGAAATACTATCAGCATAAGTCAGTGAAAGCACGGTCCACAATGCCGAACGCAACCCACCTCCACTGGTATTTACAAGTACTAATTTTGGCTTATGAAGTGAATCAGACACACTGTTTTTTACTTTCCATTTCGCAAGGATATCAAGTGTATGATCGATATCACTTTTTTGTAAACTTTTATCGTTGTTGTAAGAAGTTAAATTTTGATAAGTATAAAGAGCTTTTACGCCATTATAATTTAAACCGTAAGCACGATTCCTACTGTGAAAAAAATTAGACGCAAACAACATACTTATCAAAAACAATAACATAATTAAAACAGTTGCCGACCATCCCCGTAACCAATTATGGATAGCAGAAGACAGCATTAAATACATTGTAAACAGCAATAGCAAACTTGCTCCGGCCGGTATTTCAAATAATTTATTTTCTCTAAAAAAGCCTAACAAAATAAGGCTTACAAAAACCCCTAATTCAAAAATTGCAGCATTTCGATGATTCTGTATAAAAACAGCTTTGAGCATTTCCTTTTCATAATGGTCAACACTCCTGGCAAGCTTAATACGTGTAAAACTACCTACATATGTTTCAATGTGCCAGTCCCTTTCTTCTTTCAAATTCAAAGATTTCCACACCATATTTTTATTCAGTATAATTTTACTCATACGCTTAGGCTTGTAACCGTCACTTTGCTCGTCTGTTTTAACACCAAACATTTTATAAATGTTCTTATTGGTACGAAAAAAATAAGTGAGTGCAACCGATAAAAATAATACCAAACCACATAAAAAACCGATTATATCGATAAAAGCATCACCAATAGAAACGAACTGCACATGTCGTTGAAACGAGAAAACGCTTAAACAGTAATAGCCAATAAAAGAAAGAGGAATAATAGAGTTATTTATACAAAATTTAAAAAACGGATTTGACAATGTTGCCAAAAATGGGAAGCGGAAACCATTCATAATATAGCTTGAAATCTGAAAAGCCATGATAAATCCAGCTAAAGCAAATCCGACAATAAAATAAGATAAAAAATTTACTTGGTTCAAATATTCAGGATTAAGAAACAAAAAGGGTATGCCATACTTCAATGCTACTACCTTAGCAATTATGCCAAATAACAGTAACCAAAATAATAACAGTAAGAAATTTTTTTTGAACTGAACCAATAATAACTGAATAGGAAAAAAGAATGCAATTCTCCTTAAGGTTTGATTATTTGTAAAAACAGATTTCATAAAATTGAATTCATTACAAAAATAGCATTTGAAAACTTGTTTATTAGTCTAATGATTATCAATTTATTTTACTTAAAATATCCCCTTTAGGTTTCAATTACTAAGCAGTATCTTAATTGACACTGCTTTAATTTAGAATTATTGTTTAAAAAAGTGTATAAAATCACCACTTGAAATCGATGCTATCTTTTTGATTATCCAATTTTTATGGTATATTTGTTATAAGGTTAATTCCGTTTTTTTGAGAGCAATTAAAAACATACAGATTTTCTTCTTTTTTTTCTTGTCTACAACAAGATTAATAAGCTATTCGCAATCGAACTCTCAACTCCCGCAAAATCTAAAATTTACCGAAAATAAAAAACAGTGGGCTTCGAACATACTTTTCCAGACCGATTTTAATGGCGGAAGATTGTTTTTAGAGCAAAATACATTTACCTATGTTTTTTATGAAAATGGTATTTTTGAAAAAATTCATCCACATGACAAAAAAATTAAAGAGGGCAAAGAAAAACAAATTAAACTTCATTCGCTTAAAATAAACTTATTAAATAGCAATACAAATCTTGCTATCGCAGGTACAAATGAAACACCTGACTATCGTAATTACTTTATCGGAAACGATGAAAGTAAGTGGGCAAGTAATGTAAAATCCTACAAAGAAGTACTATACAGCAACGTATACAAAAATATTGATTTAAAAATTTACAGCTCGACAAACAATACCAAAACAGATTACATTGTAAATCCAAGCGGTGATGTAAATTCAATAAAACTATCCTATAAGGGGCAATACAAGTTAAGTTTAAAAAACAATCATCTTTACATTAAAACCAGTGTTGGTAACATTATTGAACAAAAGCCTTATGCCTACCAACTTATAAATGGATTTGAAACAGAGGTTCCTTGTTATTTTTCACTTTACAAGGATGTGATTAGCTTTATTTTACCTAATGGATACAACAAAACTTTACCATTAATTATTGACCCAACACTTGTTTTTTCAACCTTTAGTGGTTCAACAGTTGACAACTGGGGTATGACTGCAACGTACGATGCTATAGGAAATGCATACGCAGGTGGTATTGCTTGGGGAATTGGATACCCTACTACAGTTGGTGCTTATCAAACATTTTTTGCCGGAGGTGGTGCTGGTGGAGGTAATGGTGGTGTGTTTTTAGTAGATGCCGTAATCACCAAATACAATTCAACAGGTACTTCACTTATTTATTCTACATTTCTGGGAGGAAACGATAATGAGCAACCGCAAAGCTTAGTGGTTGATAACAACAACAATTTAAACGTTTTTGGGAGAACATACTCCGTAAATTTCCCAACTACTTTAGGTGCTTACGACAGAATTTTTAATGGAGGTGCTGATATTTTTGTAACTAAATTTAACGCAAATGGAACAGCACTTGTGGGCTCAACTTATATTGGAGGAACAGGTGATGACGGAGTTAATTTTTCTTCTATTGAAGTAATATTGGGTTCTATAAAATACAATTACAGCGATGATGCAAGAGGCGAAATTATTAATGACAACAACAATGATGTATATGTAGCATCTTGCACACAGTCAAACAATTTCCCTACAACTCCAGGAGCTTTTAGAACATTTTTTCAAGGTGGGTTGCAAGATGGCTGTGTATTAAAATTAAATTCTAACCTAACAGCTTTACTGTGGAGCAGCTATTTAGGAGGTAATCAAAACGATGCGGCCTACTCTATTTCATTAGATAATACAAACAATCCATATATAACTGGCGGAACAGAAAGCACAAACTTTCCTACAATGGCAGGTGCTTACAAAACAGCCTATCAAGGAGGAGTATCCGATGGCTTTATCAGTCATTTAAACAACACAGGATCACTTTTACTTCACAGTACTTTTCTTGGAACTAACTTATACGATCAATCTTTTTTTGTACAAACAGACAAAGCAAATAATGTATACGTTTTTGGTCAAAGTAGAGGCGCATACCCTGTTTCTGTTGGAGTTTACAGCAATGCTAATAGTGGTCAATTTGTTCATAAACTAAATCCAGCACTTACCACTTCTATCTTCTCAACGGTGTTTGGCTCAGGCAGGGGAACTCCTGATATATCCCCTTCGGCATTTTTAGTTGATACCTGCGAAAACATATACTTAAGTGGTTGGGGAGGGACCCTGGGTGGTTATAACCAAGCATCCAGTTCAACATTAGGAATGCCTACTACCGGAAATGCATTTCAACTTACTACCGATGGAAGTGATATGTATGTAATGTCATTAGGAAGAGGTGCCCTAACAATTTTGTACGGAACTTTTTTTGGAGGCAATAGTAGTTTAGAGCACGTAGATGGTGGCACAAGTCGTTTTGATAAATATGGAAATATCTACCAATCTATCTGCGGAGGTTGTGGAGGCCAATCGGATATGCCCACTACTGCGGGTGCTTGGTCGCAAACAAACAACAGTAACAATTGCAATAATGCACTTTTTAAAATGCATTTTGATTTAATAAATACAATTGCCTCTTTCACCACAAACCCTTTTCCATTAATCGGTTGCGCACCATTTGTAGTAACGTTTACAAACACAACAATAAATGGACAAACCTATCTTTGGAATTTTGGCGATGGCAGCACCAGTTTTAACATAAACCCAACACATACATACAATACACCCGGCAACTATAACATTGTGCTGTATGCTTACAACAACCAAACTTGTAATTTAAGCGATACAGCCTATGGCTCAGTAACAGTAATTGCACCTCCAACTATAATACCAATGCCCGATACCTTTATTTGCTTTGGAAACAATACACAACTAAATGCTACAGGTGGCGGATTAACGTATACTTGGACTCCTACAACCTATCTCAACAATCCTAATATTTCCAATCCTATTGCTACACCAGATACAACAACACAATACATTGTAGAAGTTGCAAATGCCTATTGTTCCAATTACGACACCGTTATTGTTCAAGTCGTACAGGCTTATATCACGCAATCAGGCCCAACCACTTTTTGTGTAGGCGATACTGTAATATTAGATGCCGGTCCTGGTCACTTAACATATAGCTGGTCGAACGGACAAAACACACAACTGATTACCGTTACTACAAGTGGAAATTATATTGTAACAACAACAGATGTTAACGGCTGTGTAAGTAAAGATACGGTGGTTGTAACAGTTCAACCTGCCGTAATTGCGAATGCAGGAAACGATACTTTAATTTGCATTGGAACCTCCGCAATCCTTAATGCAAGAGGCGGAACAAACTATTTATGGACTCCCGCAACAGGATTAAGCAATGTGAATATTGCCAATCCGACAGCTACTGTTAACACAAATACACAATATGTTGTTTTGGTTACAACCGGAATCTGTTCCGATTATGATACAGTGAATGTACTTGTTGACACAAACATAACAAACATCACCCCCTTAGGTCCGATTCCTTTTTGCATTGGGAGTTCAGTGACCCTGGATGCAGGATTGGGCAATACAAATTACCTTTGGTCGACCGGACAAACAACACAAACAATTACAGTAAATACAAGCGGAAATTATTGGGTTAGTACACTAAACCCAAACGGTTGTGTTGGACAAGACACAATTGTTGTAACTGTACTTCCTCCTGTATTAGCAAGTGCGGGTAACGATACAATGATTTGCTTGGGCGACTCCATAAAACTTCTCGCAAGCGGTGGAATTGCCTATACTTGGACTCCTGCAACAGGATTGAGCAATACAAATACTCCCAACCCTTATGCAAAACCCATTGTTACAACTACCTATATCGTTGATGTTTTTAACGGAGGCTGTTCTGCCAAGGACACCATAACAATTACGGTACAAGATAACATTACTCAAATTACGCCACTTGGACCAACGATGTTTTGCATAGGTGGTTCCGTTGTGCTGGATGCAGGTGCAGGACACAGCTTTTTCCTATGGTCTACAGGGCAAACCACACAAACCGTCACCGTTACACAATCGGGTAATTATAGTGTACATACATTAAATGCAAATGGTTGCGATGCAATAGACAGTATTGACATTTTAGTATTGCCAGTATTAAATGCCTTTAACGATACAGGAATTTGCGAAGGAGAATCAGCACAAATTTTTGCAACAGGTGGAAATAACTTTACTTGGATTCCTGTTATTGGATTAGATAATCCTTCAAGTGCAAGTCCTACTGCAACACCCTCACAAACTACAACCTATTATGTTGTATCAAACGAAACCTGTAATCCAACCGATTCTGTTACAATCACTGTTTTTCCCCTGCCGCAAGTGGACGCAGGTGCCGATCATTACATCGACTTTGGAGACCGAGCTTATCTGAATGCAAGTGGAAATTCTGTTTATCGTTGGAGTCCTGACAAGTGGTTAAACTGTACGGTTTGCCCATCTCCTGTTTCAATTCCCGATTCTACCATTACCTATTACGTAACTATAATTACTGCCGAAGGATGTTCTGCTATCGATTCTGTTACTGTTTTTGTAAAACAAATTCCTACTATTTTTGCACCCAATGCATTCACCCCTAATGGAAATGGTACAAACGAATTCTTTGCGCCAAAATTCACAAACATGAAAGAAATAGAGGTGCAAATATTTGACCGTTGGGGGGAAATGATTGCCAGTTGGAATGATTTAAACGGACACTGGGACGGTACTTATAAAGGACGCGTTGTGCAGCAAGATGTATATGTATGGGTAATTGATGCAACAGACATATACAATAAAAAAACAAAACGAACAGGAACCGTTACTGTAGTAAAATAAAAAATTAATAAAATGAAAAATACAAGCCTAATTGCAATACTTATAGCAGCATTGCTATGCATATCAAAAAATTCAACCGCACAAGTTGTAATAAATGAATACTCTTGTTCAAATACAACAACAATACAAGATAATTTTTTTCAATTCGAAGATTGGATTGAATTGTATAACACCGGAAACGTTGCAGTGAATTTAGCAGGATACTACCTAAGTGATAATGCTGCACTGCCAACTAAATGGCAAATTGCAAATGCCAACATTCCGGCAAACGGAAGACTTTTAATATATGCATCAGGAAATAATATAATGAACGGTACTTTGCACACAAATTTTAAAATCACTCAAACAAAATTCGAGCAAATAGTTTTATCAAATGCAGGGGGACAAATTATTGACAGTTTAACAGTTAAACTCACTCAAAATAACCATTCGCGTGGACGCACAACGGATGGAGCAGCAACCTGGAGCGTATTTACCACACCCAATCCAAATGCTGCAAACACAAATGCAAAACAAGATTATACCCCACGACCAACTTTCAATATTGCTCCCGGATTTTATGGAGGAGCTCAAAATATTATTTTATCAACTATTGACCCGAATGCTCAAATTCGTTACACCACAGATGGTTCAGTACCAACTATTGCATCTACATTATACGCTGCTCCAATAAACGTTGCCAGCACAACTGTTATAAGAGCCAAAGGATTCAGCAACAATCCAAATGTTCCTGCAAGTTTTACAGAAACCAATACGTATTTCATCAACGTAAACCATTCATTACCGATAGTATCTGTTGCCTCTGCAAATTATACGCAGCTTTTTAATACAGCACAACCCATTGTTTCATCCATTGAATATTTTGACAAAAACAAAGTATTTCAATTTGAAACAGAAGGAGATGTTGACAAACACGGAAACGACTCTTGGGCCTTTCCACAAAAAGGGATTGACTTTGTTGCTTCTGATGAATACGGTTACGATGCAATTATGGACTACCCTATCTTCTCAGCAAAAATCCGTACTAAATTTGACCGAGTAATTTTAAAAGCTGCAGCATCCGACAATTACCCTTTTTCACAAACTCAAAATGGAGTACCGGGATGTCACCTTAGAGATGCTTTTGTTCAAACTATTTCGCAAAAAGGAAATTTTGAAATGGATGAACGCTCTACAGAATCGTGTATACTGTTTATTAATGGACTATATTGGGGAGTATATGAATTAAGGGAAAAAGTTGACCACCATAATTTTACAAATTTTTACTATAATCAAGATAAGAAAGACATTGATGTATTAGCCTTTTGGGGAGGCTTAAACATTAAGTACGGAAGTGATACTGCTTGGGTAAATTTGTATAATTTTATTATGTCACATAATATGGCAAACGCCACAGAGTATGCTTACGTTGATAGTTTACTGAGTTACAAAAGTGTAATCGACAATATTATTCTGAATACCTATGTAGTAAACAGCGACTGGATTAGTTGGAATACAATGTGGTGGAGAGGAAGAAATCCAAATGGCAATAAAAAGAAATGGCGCTATGCTTGTTGGGACCAAGATAATGTATATGATCTTGGAGAAAATTATGCGGGGTGGCCAACCACAACCTTTATAGTTGACCCTTGCGATTTGGATAATATTTATGCAAACGTGGGTCCGGAAATGGGGCACTTGGATATTTTCACCCGCCTTATGCAAAATGCCGATTTTAAATCTATGTATGTTAATCGTTATGTTGAACTTGTAAATACCAGTTTAAGTTGCGACAGTTTAAATGCTTTGTTAGGAAGAATGATAACTGTGTTAACACCCGAAATGCCGGCTCAAATAGCACGATGGGGTGGAAGTATGGCAGGGTGGCAAGCTAATTTAGTTCACATCAAGCAACAAATTGATGGCCGGTGTTCAGTTATTGACAGCTTATTTAAAGATTGCTATCAAGTAACAGGGCCATTTGCAGTAACATTTTCAGTATCCCCTCCCCTTTCTGGCGATGTAAAAATTAGTCAATATACACCTAGTATATATCCTTGGACAGCAAACAACTATTTTGGAGGAGTTAATATTCCCTTGCAAGCTACCGCTTTTAATGGATGGGTATTCGACCATTGGGAAAGAAACATACATCCATTATTACCTGACACATTAACAACAATTGTAAAAGTTAATTTAAATACAAGCAGCGACACCATCATAGCATTCTTCAAAAAAATTGATGAACCATTGGATACTATCCTAGCGAAACCTCCTATAGATTCAAATTTTGTTTTAAGCTATCCAAATATTTTCACACCCAATGGTGATGGACTAAACGATTTTTTTATGCCTATAAAAATTCAAAATGCCAAAACATTAGAAACTACAGTATTCAATCGTTATGGTTCGGCAGTATTTAAATTAAACGAGCTAAAAGCTTCTTGGGATGGGACTTATAACAAAAATGAATGTCCCGGTGGCGTATATTTTTATATCATAAATTACACCGATAATAAAGGACATGTGGGTGTATTTAAGGGGCACATTACCTTGCTAAGATAAATGCTAATTAAAGGATCGCAATTACCAACTGAACAGTACATTGGGAAGGTGCTAAAAAGATAAAGTAAAATTTGACCTACCTTAAACAAAAAAGAAATTTTGTGTTGTGTGAACATTCTTATCATAACTAAGCAAAGATTTGCCCACAAGTACTTTTATTGAATAACCCAACTCCTGTAAAAGTTCAAAACATTTTTGCCTGTTCTTATTTTCCCACAACTCAATGTAAATAATGGGTTTGTTAGTTTGCAATAGCTGTCTTGCGCCATCTAGTACAAAGTACTCGTAATTCTCTACATCAATTTTTATTGCCATAATGGGCAGTGGTGTGTGTTTTATTTCCAAAATATCATCCAATCGCTTTACCGAAACTGTAAACTTATCACCTTTATTGTGTTCCGAAATACTACTGTGTACTACGTGACTTAACCCCTGCATTTTTACATTATTCTCCACCGGCATTACCATTTCAATGGTGCCTGTTTCATTGCCCAATGCAGTATCAAAAACAGTAACATTAGGAATGTTAAAATAGGCTAGTGTACTTTTTAAAACAACTAAATTATTTGGGATCGGCTCAAAAGCAAACACCTTTACCTTATCCAACTTTTTTGCAGCTATTACACTCATTACGCCAATGTTTGCACCTATATCCAACAACACCCCTTGATTTGGCAACATACTTATAAAATGCAAAAATGCATTCTCATTTTTATCCCATTTCAAAGTATACACTTTAAACACCGAAAAAACAGTGAGATAACGCTTAAATCCAAGTAAGCGCTGAAGAAAATATTTTATTACATTTTTCATATAAAGCGACTGCAAAAATAGCATAAATTGTGAATTTGCTTTTCAAAGCAATCGTCTTATCTTTGTATTTCTATTCATAAAAGCAAATAAATTTATACACGATACAATGGCAAACACAGGCGATATTAACGTAGGTTCATACATTCGATTTAATGGCGACCTATGTCAAATTACCGAATACCAGCACAGAACACCGGGAAACTTGAGAGCATTTTACCAAGCAAAAATGAGAAACTTAAAAAGCGGAAAATCGGTTGAATACCGTTTCCGTTCGGGCGAAGAAGTGACTATCATTCGGGTTGATTTTAAAGAACTGCAATTCATTTATGCCGAAGGCGACAATATGGTTTGTATGGACAATGAAACATTTGAGCAATTTTATATAGAAGGAACTATGTTTGGTAACGGCTTAAAATTTATGAAAGAAGCAATGACGGTAAAAGTTGCATTTGAAGGCGACAACCCCATTAGTGCTGACCCACCAACGTTTGTTGAGTTAGAAATAACCTATACCGAACCTGGGGTGAAGGGTGATACAGCAACCAACACATTAAAATCGGCAACACTCGAAACAGGCGCTACCATAAATGTTCCCTTGTTCTGTAACCAAGGTGAAAAAATAAAAATAGACACACGCACCAGCAGCTACGTTGAAAGAGTAAAATAAAAAAATTACAAAAAAACCACCATAAAAAAGGGTTTTTTTGTTTAAAATAGGATATGGTACTTGATAAAATTGAAAATGCCGACCAATACAAATCATTGGGACCCCGAATATCAAAAGCCTTGGAATATATGAAAGTTACAGACCTTTCTCACATAGAACCCGGTAAATACGAAATAGAAGGAAATGATATTTTTGTACTTGTACAAGATTATGAAACAAAAAATCGCTTAGAATGCAAACTAGAATCGCACCGAAAACACATCGACATACAATATCTTTTAAAAGGAAATGAATTTGTTGGGCACACTATGCTAAACAATCAAACGCCTTTTAAGGAATACAGCTCGGAGGACGATTACATGTTATTCAATGAAGAGGCCTCATTCTTTGAATTAAAACCAGGGGTGTTTGCTATTTTTTATCCAAGTGATTTACATATGCCGAGTGTATTTGAAAAACAGCCTGAAAAGGTTAGGAAAATTGTGATTAAAATTAAAATTTAAACGAACTGATTACTATAAACAATGATCGTTTATGGATTTGGCTTTCAAAAACGTCCTTTCAAAAAAGCATAAATTACGGGCAATACCGAAACCCCAATGATTCCGAGAACAACTAATTCAAAATGATCTTTTACCCATTGATTGCTTCCAAAATAATAACCTGACAAAGTAAGTAAGGATACCCAAACAATTCCGCCCACTATACAGAAGCTAATATACCGCTTGTACTCCATCGCCCCGACTCCAGCAACAAAAGGAGCGAAGGTTCTAATAATGGGTATAAAGCGAGCCATAATAATAGTTTTTCCTCCGTGCTTTTCATAGTATGCATGAGTTCTATCGAGGTACTCTTTTCGAAGTATTTTTTTAAAACCTTTCATTTCAAAAAGTCGTGGTCCAATATATTTCCCAACAAAATAATTTACATTATCTCCTAAAATAGCAGATACAAACAACAATGGAATAAGCACCCACACATTTAGTATTGCTGTTTTTGCTATAATAGCTCCTGCAGCGAACAGCAAAGAATCACCCGGTAAAAAAGGTGTTGCTACCAAGCCCGTTTCACAAAAAACAATAAGACACAGAATAAAATAAGTCGACAATTGATACTCTGCCATCAAGAACTCTAAATGCTTGTCGATATGCAACACAAAATCCAACAAGCTGTGCAACCACTCCATAAATAAAATTAGTTAGTATTTAGGTATTGAAATATCTACCTCATCAGAATAAGCCAGTATCCCACCTCTTAAGTTGTATAAGTTTGTAAAACCATGTTGTTGTTCAAGTGCCATAATAACCCCTGCCGAACGTTTTCCGCTGCGGCAATGAATAACAACTGTTTTATCGCGTGAAATTTCAAAAATGTGATCCATTATTTCCCCCATTGGAATAAGAGTGCCACCAATTTGAGCAATATCAAATTCGTATTGTTCGCGAACATCTATTAGTTGAAAATCTTCTTTGTTATTAAACTTTTGTTTTAATTCTATAACTGTTATTTCTTTCATCATTATTTTTTTAATTCCTTTGGCAAAAAGTTATAAAAAGTATCTGCACGTAAACCTAGTCGCAATGTTTCGAGCGGAATTACATCAAAAGGTGCAATGTTTCCTAAATTAACATTGGCACCCAAATAATTTACAAACCAAGCTTGCTGTGCTTTTATTGGTGCTTCCCATAGAATATCATCTTGCTTAACTTTTGCAATTATCTTATCAATTAACAATGTATGTGTTTTGCCGTTTGCGTGATAAATACCAACATTTCCTGATTCACGCGCCTCTGCAATCACCTTCCACGAACCAGCCTCCAACTCCTTCTTCATCATTGAGGTCCATTTAGTGGGATGAATAATAAAACCTTCCTCTTTCGAACCCACTTCAGATAAAACAGTATATTTTTTTGAAAGTTTTTGAATGTACTCGCACTTATCATCGTGCTTCATATCCATACAACCGTCAGATACTTCAGCCGTAGTAAGTTTTAATTTATCCAAAAGCTTGCAATAATCGTCAAACATGTTGCGAACAATAAAGGCCTCGAACAAGGTCCCTCCCAAATACACTTTAAAACCAGCTTCATGATACAAATTAATTTTACTCTTTAAATTAGGAGTGACGTACGATGTGCCAAAACCAAGTTTTACTATATCTGTCAAATGAGCACTTGCATCAATAAAATTTTCAGCTTCCGTTAAACTTAAGCCCTTATCCATCATCATTGTAAGCCCCTTTTCTCTCGGTTTAATAGGCCTCTCAGGAATATTCGGTAAATTATAATTCATAATCTAAAAATTATTTTCTATACTGCTCAATCAGTGTGTTAATAAATGTATTTTCTTTTAATGATGACGATAACTCATAGATAATTTCGTGTTTTGAGAAATCTAATCCTAATGCCTTTTCCATATATTCTGAGGCTTCCTGATTTTTTCCTTCTAAATACTTCAAGCCCGCCATTTGATAATATAACTCAACAGCATCGGGAACGTATTTTATGCTTTCAGCAATTGTTACTATTGCTAATTGAATGTTTCCTTGACTGTACAACATCTGCGATAATTCAAGCCAAACCTCAATGTTTGTTGGATCCATCTCAACACCTTTTCTATAAGAATCTTCGGCTTCATCGTAAAAACCTAATTTCTGTTGTATGTCGCCCAAAATATATAAATAATCAGCATTACTACTTTCCAATTCAATACCCTTTTTTATGTAGTGAACAGCTTCTATAGTCCTTTCTAAACAATCCAACACAACACCTACACCTATCCACCCATCGGCAAGTTCAGCATCGGTTTTTATGGCTCTATTGTAATTAATTAGTGCATCCTCGTACTTCTCCATCTTTTCAAAACATTCACCAATGTAATAATAGGTAACCGCATCTGCTGATTCAAATTCAAAGGTTTTACGATAAGTTTCAATGGCCTCATTAAACAAGCCAATATTTGCCAAAGAATTTCCCTTGTTAAAATAGGCTGAACTAAACTCATCCTGTATTACTATAGCATAATCATAGGCATCAATTGCTTTTTGAAAATCACCACTTTTATTATATGCTATGCCCAAATTATACCAAGCCGAATGTGAATAAGGATGGTCGTTCAAAAACCCATTATAAAACTCAATACTCTCTTTAATATTGCCATCGGCATCAAAACAAAAGGCAAGCTCAAACAAAGCATATTCATTTTCGTGATTTTCTTCCAATGCACGTTTTAAATAATGAATGGCTTTCTTGTAATCGTTTTTATTTTCATACTCAAAAGCAATGTTCATATACACCTCATCCTTGTCATCAGTAATTTCAAGTGCTAAATGATAACTCTCAATCGCTTTATCATACTCGTGCATCTGACTATAAATGCCTCCCCTTGTTAAAAATAATTCCGGGTTACTCGGTTCCATCAACTCTGCTTTGGAAATAGACTCCATAGCTTTGTGTATATTGTTTAAAGAACCATATAATTGTGCTTGGCGAATTAAAAAAACAACTGAATAAGGATGCTGGCCAATTGCCAATATGCAAACTTGTAATGCTTTTGTTATATTCCTTTTTTCATCAATATAACAATTAATCAATTCTTCGAATTCATATACATCAAAAAAATATTGCTCATTTTGCTTCAGCATTAATTCATACTTATCCAGCAAAATTTTTACATCCTTCTCACTACCATAATCATCATTTTCGTCTCTCATATAATATCAAAAATAAGAACTTACAAATGTAAGCTATTTAAAAATAGGGCAAGTACATTAAAAACACCTTTTTGCTTTTTTTTACACTTTTTTATGTGTAAAATTACATTATATATTAAATTTAAACTAAATTACATACTTAAATGCATATATCTAAACCATACAAAAAATGGTCTATTATATTCATTATTACTTTTACAACGATATTTTCATACAGTAGCAAAGCTCAAATATTTTGGTCAGAAGGATTCCAAAACAGTTGCGTTACAGGATGTTTAGAAACAGCTTATATTGGAGGACCCAATGGACCGTGGACACAAACTGCTACAGGACTTAACGACCCGGAATCAAACAAATGGTTTATCAGCGGAAATGAATGCGGTAATTTACCTCCTGCCTGCGGATCGGTTTGTGGAGCTGTAGACCCTTCTTTGCATATTGGGGCAGACGATGGTTTTGTTTTTGATAATGGAGCCGCCTATGATGCAGGAGGATTTTGTGGCGTGCTATTTTGTGTCACAACCAATATGAGGGCGGAATCTCCAACCATAAACTGTTCAGGAAAAACAAATATTAATTTATATTTTAATTATATTGAAGGTGGTGATGGCGCTAATGACGATGCCTCAGTTTGCTACTATGATGGAGCAACGTGGAGTTTATTATCCAATATGCCTAAAACTGTTTTATGCGGAAATGGTCAGGGAATGTGGACAGCTTTTTCAATACTATTACCTGTAAGTGCAAACAACAACCCAAATATAAAAATTGGATTTAACTGGACAAACAATGATGACGGTGTTGGTACCGACCCTTCTTTTGCAGTAGATGACATTGATTTAAGTGTTCAAAATAACAACCCACTTCCACTTGCTGATTTTTCGTCTAGCGATACTGCCTTTTGCTCGGGAGTATGTATTAATTTTACAGACCTTAGCCAAAACTTACCTACTTCTTGGATTTGGACTTTTAACGGTGGGATGCCCAATACATCAAATGCTCCAAACCCTACCAATATTTGTTACAATACCCCTGGAACATATACTGTTTCATTGACTGCAATCAATGCAAATGGATCTGATACGATGACAAAAATATTATTCATTACTGTAAACCCATGTATATCACCTACTTCAAATTTTACAGCAAACGACACTAACATTTGCCTCGGTACTTGCATTCAATTTACTGACCAATCAATAGGTGCAAGTAGTTGGGCTTGGACCTTTACAGGAGGAAACCCTGCAACATCCAAAAACCAAAACCAATCAGTGTGTTATGATGCACCCGGAATATATACTGTTTCGTTAACAGTTACTAATAACTTGGGTAACAATACAAAAACACGAAACGGATATATAACAGTAAATGCATTTCCAACACTTAGTTTCATAAGCACTGATATAACAATGGATGCAGAAGAATCAACAATCTTAACAACAACAGGAAATGGAAACGGAAACTACCTTTGGTCACCCGCTTTGGGACTAAGTTGCACAGCCTGTCAGTCTCCAATAGCAACACCAACAAAAACGACAACGTACACAGTTACTTATTCCGATGCAAACGATTGCAGCGTAGCTGATAGTGTAACTGTTACCATAATTGAAGATACGAACCCCTATGTAATATTTATTCCTTCGGCATTTTCACCAAACAGTGATGGGTATAACGATATACTTTTCGTTAGAGGAAAAGGAATAAAAAAATTTAATTTAGTGGTATACGACCGCAACGGGGAAAAGGTATTTGAAACCAGTGACCTTGCCGTAGGCTGGAATGGAACTTACAAAGGCAAACAATTAAACACCGCTATTTTTGTTTATTACCTCACCGGTGAATTTTTAAATACAAATAAAATTAATCAAAAAAGCGACATTACACTTACTAAATAAAACGATGCAAATAAAAAAATACACCCTAACTATATTGCTTCTTTCGGTATCTATATACCATAAAAGTCAAGCGCAAGATTTGCACTTTTCGCAATACAGTTATTCGCCACTAAACCTTAATCCTGCACTTACCGGTGTATCCAATGGCGACCTCCGATTTGTGAGCAATTACCGAAACCAATGGCAAAGTATTTCCTCACCTTATAGAACCATCTCGGCAGGCTACGATATGTCGCTTTACCCAAAAGAAAGCTCAAATGATTTTTGGGGAGCCGGTATTGTTTTTAACAGCGACAAATCGGGTGAGTCAAAACTAGGGCTTACCCAAGTAAATTTATCGGGGAGTTATAGCAAATCACTAAACGGGAGCTTAAGTAATTTTATCACACTGGGCTTTCAGGCAGGTTTTGGACAGAACAGTATGAGTTACGATGGATTGAGTTGGGACAGCCAGTTTAATGGAAATAGTTTCGATGCTGCATTGCCAACCAATGAACCATCAGGAAGCATAGCAAAAACATTCTCCGATTTTTCTGCCGGAGTATTATACAGCTATACTAATGAAAGTAACTTATTTAAAATGAATGTGGGAACTGCTATGTTTCATATTAACAACCCAGACATTTCATTGAACAGCGTTTCGGACAAATTGTATAAAAAAATAGTAGTACACTCAAATTTTTACATACGTCCGAATATTAATTCCAAAACTACTTTTATTCCCAATATCATATACACACAGCAAGGTTCACAAAAACTTCTTAACCTTGGGACAAATGCTAAATACCTCATACAAGATCGCTCAAAATTCACAGGATACAACAGTGAAGTTGCTTTTTATATTGGAGGAATGTACCGTGTTGCAGATGCATTTGCCTTATGTACTCGTTTCGATTATGGAAGCTTAGCATTTGCGCTGAGTTACGATGTGAACGTAAGCGGACTAACACCTGCAAGCAAGAGTCGTGGTGGAACAGAACTTGTTGTAATGTACAATTACACTTTTAGAGAGAAAAAAAAAGGTGGGTCGAGTGTGCGATTTTTTTAAAGTTAAATAAACTATTTTCGACAGTTAATGAAAAAACAAATTCCACTTTTTGTAATTCTATCTCTACTAATTGCTTCGCAACCAGCATTTGCTCAACATATTTCAACACTGTGGGGAGTAACACAAAAAGGTGGTACAGATGACTTTGGTAGCTTGTACCACTATAAACCTTCAAGTGCAAACTACACATTAGACCATAACTTCCCTGCCATTAGCCCTGGTACAAACCCTTCAGAAGATTTAATAGATGCTGGAAACGGGAAGTTTTATGGAATAACAATGCTTGGTGGAGCTTATGGCGTAGGCACTATTTTTGAATGGGATCCAGTTACTAATGTCCACAGTAAAAAAATTGATATGGAACCTTCAGAAGGCTCTAGACCTTCGGGCTCATTAACAAAATTTGGATCAAAGTATTATGGCATGACAATAGACGGTGGAAGTAACAATTACGGTGTTATTTTCGAGTGGGACGACATCGCAAACATTTACACAAAAAAAATCGACCTTGGAGCTTTAATTGGTGGTAATCCATCTGGCTCACTTGTATTATACAATAGCAAGTTTTATGGTATGTCCTTTTTTGGAGGTGCAAACAGTGAAGGTGTATTATTTGAATGGGATCCGGTAACAAACATTTATACAACAAAAATTGACCTAACAATTATAGGTGGAAGAAGGCCATTAGGGACAATGGTCTTAAACGGTGGGAAATTTTATGGTATGACGAGTTCGGGTGGAGGAAATGGAGCAGGAGTGATTTTTGAATGGGACCCTACGACAAATATCTACACTAAAAAAACAGATATGGCTTCCACCAACGGAAGTATACCAAAAGGCTCAATGACATTGTACTTAGGGAAATTTTATGGTTTAACAAGTGCGGGTGGCACCAATAATACAGGAGTAATTTTTGAATGGGATCCGGCTACAAACATATATACAAAAAAGATAAACTTGAGCAGCGCTTTAGGAAGTGCTCCATATGGATCACTGATGTTGAGTGCAGGAAAATTTTATGGTATAACAAGGACAGGAGGAGTTAATGGTTCGGGAGTGATTTTCCAATGGGATCCGATGACAAATAATTACATTAAAAAAATTGATATGTCTACTGCTAACGGTTCTCTTGCCGAAGCATCTTTGGCATTATACAATGGAAAATTATATGGAATGACAGTTGCAGGCGGATCGGAAAATTTAGGCACAATTTTTCAATGGGATACACTAAGCAATGTTTATACAAAAAAAATAAATTTTGGAAGAACAGAGGGAAACCAACCATCCGGCCAATTGGGAAAAATTGGAAGTAAACTATACGGAACCACTTGTTATGGAGGAATAAATGCCTGTGGAGTGATTTTTGAATGGGACACTTTAACACAAATTTACACTAAAAAAATAGATTTGAATTCAGCAAATGGAAGTCATCCTACTGCATCACTTACATTATTCGCTAATAAGTTTTACGGAACAACAAAAGATGGGGGTGTAAACAATGCAGGAGTAATTTTTGAGTGGAATCCACAAACAAATATTTACACAAAAAAGATTGATTTAAGCACAGCTCTTGGAAGCAATCCTAATGGTTCGTTGACATATAATGGCGGGAAATTTTATGGCGCTACTTGCAACGGTGGCAGCAATAACCTTGGTACACTCTTCGAATGGGATCCTGTAACAAATATTTATATAAAAAAAATAGATCTCAGCACTATCAATGGAACCAATCCCTATGCATCTCTTGTATACAATGGAACTAAGTTTTACGGTACTACCAGCACCGGAGGAATAAATTTTACAGGAGTTATTTTTGAATGGGACCCTGTAACAAATATTTACACAAAAAAGATTGACATGACCTGTATCAACGGTTGCTACCCATTTAGCTCTTTGACATTAATGGCAGGAAAATTTTATGGTACAACAGCAGGCGGTGGCTCTGACAATAACGGAGTGATTTTTGAGTGGGCCCCTCAGACAAATATATATACTAAAAAAGTAGATCTCCTCATTGCAACCGGTAGTGGTTCGCGCAATTCGCTTACTTTAAGTGGTAGCAAATTATACAGTATAGCACGTTTCGGTGCTGCCGTAGATGCAGGGTGTATATTTGAATGGGACCCGGCAAACAACACCTATACAAACCTAATAGACTTTGTAGGACCAAACGGTAGAAACCCTGCATACACTCAGCTATTGGAAACCATCAGCAACATTGTTCCAATCATTACAAATATTCCTGCAACACACAACAGTTGTATTAATAATGCTTCTATTGACACATTCAATATTAGTGATGCCGACCTTGATACCTGTACTTTTGTTGTTAGCAGCAACAACATTATTCTATTGCCCAATAACAATATTAATGTAGTATACATAGGTGCTAATACCTGTCAGATTACCTACACTCCTGCAGCAGGACAAATAGGTACTGCAATTATTACTATTATTGCCGATGACGGATACGGAGGAACTGCCACTTTTAATTATACAATAACTGTTAATCCAGCTCCTGTTGTTACTCCATCACAATTAAATGTAACTTGCTTTAACGGAAGTGATGGCAGTGCAAATGTGAATGTAACAGGAGGCACTCCACCTTACAATTATTTATGGTCACCGGGAGGGAATGCGACTCCAAGCATTAATGGTTTAGTTGCAGGGAATTATACTTGTACGGTTAGTGATAATTCTGAGTGTACTGTTGTTCAAAATTTCACTATTAGCGAACCTGCCGCTATTGTTGCTTCGCAATCGCCAACCATTTGTGCAGGACAAGGTTTAACGGTGGGTATCAATACCTATTTTGTATCCGGAAATTACACTGATATACTTATTGCAAATAATGGCTGCGATAGTACAGTAAGTACAAACCTCACTGTAGCGAATGCAATAACAGCAAACCAAAGTTTTACTATATGTTCAGGTCAAAATGTTACGGTTGGCAATAATACTTATACTGTAACTGGAACCTATGCCGATATTTTTACTGCAGCAGGAGGTTGTGATAGTACTGTTACAACTAATTTAACTGTAACGAATGCCATTACAGCAAACCAAACGCTTAGTATTTGTAACGGACAAAGTATAATTGTGGGTAACAATACTTACACAAATGCGGGAACATACATAGATACGCTATCGAATGGAAATAATTGTGACAGCATCGTAACAACCATAATAACAATAAACAATGTTAATACTGCAGTAACAGTTAATGGTATCACTTTAACTGCTAATGCTAATGGAGCTACTTATCAATGGTTAGATTGCGGCAACAACTCCCCTATTGCAGGAGCCACTAACCAAAGTTATACTCCAGTTTCGAATGGGTATTATGCTGTTGTTGTTTCACAAAATGGCTGTATAGATACCTCTGCTTGCGATTCTATAACCACTATGGGTATCGATTACCAAAACAAAATTCTAAATACAATTACATTATTCCCAAATCCAAACAATGGAACATTTACTATTAAAGGATTAGCTGATGGAAATTATTCAATTGTAAATACATTGGGGCAACTAGTGGAATCAATCTCTCTTAATGCTAAGAACAACTATACTTTTACAGTTGATAATATCGAGAATGGAGTTTATTTTATTGTTGGGCAAAATGGGAATGTGATGGTAAGGGAGAAATTGGTTGTGGTGAGGTAAAGTATGCTAATTAAACAAATCAATACCCATACTTCTCCTTCCACAGCTTCTTCAAAAAATTGCGCAACTCCTCTTCACGCAAATTTTTTCCCGGGTCGTATAATTTACTTCCTGCAAGGGCATCGGGGAAATATTCTTGTAATGAAAAATTTGTATCGTGGCTGTGTGCATAATCGTACTCTTTTCCATAACCCAAGTCCTTCATTAATTTAGTAGGTGCATTGCGTAAATGAAGCGGAACAGGCAAATCACCGGTTTCGGCTACTTTACGTTGGGCTTGGTCAATAGCTTTGTAAGAGGCATTACTTTTTGGTGAAGTCGCTAAATAAATAGTAGCCTGTGAAAGTATAATACGTGATTCAGGAAAGCCAATTACATTTACTGCCTGAAAACAATTGTTCGCCATTAATAATGCATTGGGATTGGCATTGCCAATATCTTCACTCGCCAAAATCAATAACCTGCGTGCTATAAATTTTGGATCCTCTCCTCCTTCAATCATCCTTGCCAACCAATATACAGCGGCATTTGGGTCGGAACCACGAATGGATTTTATAAAAGCAGAAATGATATCGTAATGCTGTTCACCATTTTTGTCGTACAAGGCAAGGTTCTGTTGTACAATATCGGTTACATTTTTATTGGTCAATACAATTTCATTTTCTTTAATTGAGTTTACAACAATATCCAAGGTATTCAACAATTTACGTGCATCGCCACCCGATAATCGTAACAATGCTTCTGACTCTTGTATGGTAATTTTTTTTGTCTTTAGTACCTCATCTTGTTTCAAGGCATTATCAAGCAAGGAAAGTAAATCGTCCTTTTCCAAGGCTTTTAAAATATAAACCTGGCAACGAGATAGCAATGCCGATATCACTTCAAAGGAAGGATTCTCGGTAGTTGCACCAATAAGTGTAACTGTTCCTTTTTCAACAGCTCCCAACAAAGAATCTTGTTGCGATTTACTGAAACGGTGTATCTCATCAATAAATAAAATAGGATTATTGGTTCCAAAAAATGCTTGACTTTTTGCCTTGTCAATCACATCACGTATATCTTTTACTCCTGAGTTAATTGCACTCAATGAATAAAATGGTCGGTTTAAACTGTTCGCAATAATGTTTGCCAAAGTAGTTTTTCCTACCCCTGGTGGTCCCCATAAAATAAGCGATGGCAATACCCCCGAATCAATTGCTCTGCGCAATACAGCCCCCTCTCCTACAAGGTGTTTCTGTCCTATGTAGTCGTTTAATTTGGTGGGACGTAAGCGTTCGGCTAGGGGAATCATTTTGGTTGTTAGTTGTTGGTTGTTAGATGTTGGATATTGGATGTTAGATTTTGGTATTCATTATCAATTATACATTATCAATTATCCATTCCTAAATTATCCATTCTTTTAGAAAGCAAAACCACATTCTCAACGTGATGCGTTTGAGGAAACATATCTACCGGTTGTATCTTTTCTACTTTGTACAAACTATCCATCAATGCTACATCGCGCGCTTGTGTGGCGGGATTGCAACTTACGTACACTATTCTTTTTGCCCCCGAATTCATTATTGCATTTACTACATCCGTATGCATTCCCGCACGGGGTGGGTCGGTAATGATTACATCCGGCCTACCATTTGTTTCAATAAAATCGGCTGTAAGTAAATCCTTCATATCACCTGCATAAAAAAGTGTATTGTGAATGTTATTGATTTCTGAATTTTCTTTTGCATCGGCAATGGCGATTTCAATGTACTCTACTCCTACTACTTTAGCACATTGCTTGGCAATAAAATTGGCAATAGTACCTGTACCTGTATACAAATCATATACCACCTCATCGCCTTTTAAGTCGGCAAAATCGCGAGTTATTTTATACAACTCGTATGCTTGTTTAGAATTTGTTTGGTAAAAAGATTTTGCGCTCACTTTAAATTTCAAGCCTTCCATTTCTTCGTAAATAAAATCTCTGCCCGAAAATAAAATCACATTTTGATCACTAATAGTATCATTTTTTTTGCCATTTACTATGTATTGCAAAGAAGTAATTTGTGGGAACGATTCTTTTAAATGTATCAACAAACCCTTTATTTCTTCCACATCGTTTTGATAAAAAACAACAATTACCATTAGCTCCCCTATAATAGAAGTTCGAATAATTAAATTGCGCATCAAACCATTCTGAACGCGTAAATCGAAAAAAGGAAATTTATTTTTTAATGTATACTCTCTAACTGCATTGCGAATTGCATTTGAAGGATCGGATTGCAAATAACAATGATTGATATCCAATATTTTATCGAACATACCGGGAATATGAAATCCTAATGCATCCATCATTCTGCCTTCAGAAGTCTCGTACATTTCCTCCTTTTTCAACCAACGTTTATTTGAAAAAGTAAACTCCAATTTATTTCTATAATAATACTCTTCCGAAGAACCTAAAATAGTATTCACTTCAGGTATTTCTACTTTCGCTATGCGCGTAAAACTATCCAACACCTTCTTTTGCTTGAAAAGTAATTGCTCGCTGTAGGCTAAATTCTGCCATTTACATCCACCGCAAGTACCAAAATGTACACAAACAGGTTCTGTTCTTTTTGGTGATGCTATTTTTATAGTAGTAACTTTCCCTTCAGCAAAATTTTTCTTCTTCATTGTAAGTTGGGCATCCACCACATCGCCCGGAACTGCGCCTTTGATAAACACAACCATTTCATTGTGCTTTGCAACACCTGCGCCATCATCGCTTGTATCAATTACTTCTAAATTTTCCAACAAAGGAAGATTCTGTCTTTTGAACTTTCTCATTTTGACAAAAATAGCTATATTTGATTTGAACCAAACAATTATTTTTATGAGCTATTTAAAGCTGGCAAACAAATCGGATTTATCAGGGCGAACCTTGCAATTAATGGAAGAGGCGTAACAACGCTGGGGATATATCGGAAATATTGTTCGGGCTTATGCACTTGCACCCAATGTTATGGAGGCTGAAGATGTGTGGACAAAAGGCGTGATGCACAGTGGTTTTTACCGCGTAAATTAAAAGAGGCAATCGCTACTGTAGTAAGCGTTACCAATAAATGTGATTATTGTGCTGGCAGTCACGCATTGGCGTATACTATAGCTGGTGGCGATATGAACGAAGCGGCACATTGCAAAACACTCGACCTTTCAGACTTTACGGTAAGTGAAAGAGCTGCATTGTTGTTTGCACAAAAATCAACTACTAATCCAAAATCGATACAACAAACAGATATTGATGCATTGAGAAAACATTATTCTGATGGTGAAATTGTTGAAATATGAACAGTCATTCAAATGTTTATGGGATACAATTGGTTTGTGACAATAATGGGACTTCAGCTAGAGCAAGAGAATCCCTTTGTGAAAAGTTAATAGATTTTTAGCACCCAAAATTCTTTATCTTTGTATAAAATAAGACGATAACATACCCTATGCAAGATACTATGACAAATAAGAAAGCCTCACAGCGAATGATTGAACTGGAAGAAAAATATGGAGCACACAACTACCATTCACTTCCTGTTGTGCTTGAGAAAGGCGAAGGAGTGTATGTTTGGGATGTAGAAGGCAAACAATATTTCGATTTTCTTTCGGCATACTCTGCCGTTAATCAAGGGCACTGTCACCCTAAAATAATAAACGCACTTACCGAACAAGCAAAAAAATTAAGCCTGAGTTCGCGCGCTTTTTACAATGACTCTTTGGGTGAATATGAAAAATTCATCACTTCATATTTCGGTTACGATAAAGTATTACCTATGAATACAGGTGCTGAAGGTGTTGAGACAGCAATGAAATTAGCTCGAAAATGGGGATATGAAAAAAAAGGCATTGCTGCTGAACAGGCAAAAATAATTGTATGCGATGGCAACTTTCACGGACGCACCATCACCATTGTTTCTGCTTCGAACGACCCTGATTCACGTGCTGGATTTGGTCCTTACACTCCAGGCATAATTAGCATACAATACAACAATATTGATGCATTAAAAAAAGTATTGGAAGCAGACACAAGCATTGCTGGATTTTTATTAGAACCGGTGCAAGGTGAAGCAGGTGTTGTAATACCCGATGAAGGTTATTTAAAAGCATGTTACGACCTGTGCAAAAAGCACAATGTATTATTTATTGCCGATGAGATACAATCGGGATTAGGTCGCACAGGTAAACGCCTAACTTGTGACCATGAAAATGTAAAAGCAGATATATTAATACTGGGAAAAGCCTTATCAGGAGGAACTTATCCTGTGTCGGCAGTATTGGCAAACGATGAAATAATGTTGTGTATAAAACCGGGTCAACACGGTTCTACTTATGGTGGAAATCCTGTGGCTTGTAAAGTTGGTATTGCCGCATTAACTGTTTTGCGAGACGAGCAACTGGCCGAAAACTCTGAACGCTTAGGAAAAACACTATTGGCTAAATTAATAGAACTAAAAAATGAATTCCCTGCCTTGGTAAAAGAAGTGCGTGGTAAAGGACTTTTTGCAGCCTTGGTGATAAAAGAAAAAGATGGGAAAGGTGCCTGGGATGTTTGTCTTGCTTTATTAGAAAACGGTTTGCTTGCAAAGCCTACCCACGGAGATATTATCCGCTTTGCCCCACCGCTTATTATTACGGAAGAGCAATTGGCCGAATGTATTTCCATTATCCGTAAAACACTCGCAGCATTTTAATTCCATATCTATGAAATTACATACTATTGAAACAGGTTTTTTTAAGCTTGATGGAGGAGCAATGTTTGGTGTTGTGCCAAAAACATTGTGGAGCAGAACTAACGTTCCGGACAATAACAATTTATGTACTTGGGCAATGCGCTGTTTACTTGTAGAAGAAGGAAACAAACTCATACTTATTGATAATGGAATAGGAAACAAACAAAGTGAAAAGTTTTTTAGCAATTATCATTTACATGGGGAAGACAGCTTGGAAAAATCCTTGAATAAAAAAGGCTTTACAAAAAGTGATATTACTGATATGTTTCTTACACACTTACACTTCGATCATTGTGGAGGTAGTATAGAATACAATGAAGACCGAACAAAAATGTTACCCGCATTTAAAAATGCAGTTTACTGGAGCAATGCCGAACATTGGGAATGGGCAACAAAACCTAACCCACGTGAAAAAGCTAGTTTTTTAAGTGAAAATATTTTACCCATTAAGGAAAGTGGGCAACTACAATTTGTTGCCGGTGAGGGCGATTTGTTTACCGGATTGTCAATTATGTATGCCAGAGGCCATACGGATGCAATGATGATTCCTCACATACAGTACAAGCAAAAAATGATTGTATATATGGCCGACTTATTACCATCAACAGGACACATACCTTTGCCTTATGTTATGGGTTATGATACACGTCCATTAATTACAATGGACGAAAAATTAAAATTTTTAAATACCGCTGCCGATAAAGAATATATACTTTTTTTAGAACACGACCCTATAAATGAATGCTGCACGGTACAACACACCGAAAAAGGGGTTCGCTTAAAGGAAGTATTTGCTATAAGTGAAATTTAATTTCATTTTTGTAACAAAAATTGTAGTCTCTAAGTAATTTGTCAAAACAGATTATAAATCTTACTTTTGCAGCCAAATTTCAGAACAAATAATGGCAAAATTTCATATACTTAGCATAGCCGAAATAAGACGAGAAACTGCAGATGCAGTATCCATTTCATTCGAGGTTCCAAACGCATTAAAAGAAGAATTTGAATACATACAGGGTCAATATTTAACTCTTAAATTAATAATAAACGGACAAGAGTTAAGGAGGTCATACTCAATATGCAGTAGCCCGAATGAAAATGAGTTGCGTATTGCTATAAAAAAAGTAAAAGGTGGTAAAGCATCGAATTATTTAAATGATATTGCAAAAAAAGACGACCGTATGGAGGTGATGACTCCAATGGGGAATTTTTACAGCAATGTATCACTATCCTCTAAAAAACACTATGTTTTGTTTGCCGGTGGAAGTGGAATAACACCCATGATGTCAATTATTAAAACCAACTTAGAAACTGAATCAAGTTGCAACATAAGTTTGTTTTATGGTAACTTAAATGAGGACGCCACCATTTTTAAAAAAGAATTAGACCATTTAGTTGCAACAAACAACAGTAGACTTAAAGTTTACTATATACTTGATATTGCTACTTCTGAAATACACGAACTTCATAAAGGGATAATGACAAGTGAGAAAGCAAAAGCATTGTTCGAAAATTACATTGGAATAAACCAAGACAATGAATACTTTGTATGTGGTCCAGGTCCTATGATGGATAACGTAAAGAATGCACTTACAGCTTTAAAAATAGAGACCGACAGAATTCACATTGAATACTTTACTGCTGTAATAGAATCGACTAAACTAGAAACAAGTGCGCCAACGATTGGTGGTACTATGAGTCATATTAAAGTAATACTTGACGGAAGTGAAACAGAATTTGACTTAAGTAGTGACGGTGCAGTAATATTGGATGCAGCATTGGATGCCGGAGTGGATGTGCCATTTGCTTGTAAAGGAGCCGTTTGTTGTACCTGCAGAGCAAAGTTGATAGCAGGGAAAGTAAAAATGGATGCCAATTACGCCCTAACTGACTCAGAGGTAAAGGCAGGTTTTATACTCACTTGTCAATCGCACCCATTAAGTCCAATTGTTGTGGTTGATTACGACCAACAATAATTTTTTTCTTTTAAAATTTATTTTTAAACAACTGTAACCTTATTACACACTTTATCTATCTAAGAGGCAGAATATATGATCTATAAAATATGTTAATTTGTACGCTTTGTATTAAATTGATTATTTTATTTTTAATTTTAACTTAAATTAAAGTGGGCCTTATGAAAAAAGGATATTATTTATTTTTAATAGTAATTTTGTTAAGCTCTTTGTATCACCTAATACATTATTCAAAATAAAAACAAATGAGTAACGTAAGGAAAATAGTAACAACGTTATGCTTCATTTGTTTTTTTTTACAAACAGTTAAGTCGCAGGAAATAATACATATTAAGGGCATAGTAGTAGACAAAGACAGCGTAACACCTGTTCCATTTGCATACGCACTTAACAGGGTTTCGAACAAAGGAATAGTTATTTTGGCAGATGGTACTTTTGAAATGGATGTGCGCTATAACGACTCGTTATTGTTTTCACACTTGGGTTATAAACCTTATAAATTAAGAGTTTCAGATTATGCACATAAAATACACAACAATTCACTCAGCATAAAAATTATTTTCAGCGCAAAATCTTATGCACTTAATGAAATGACTATTCGTTCAGGAGAATTTACTGTAAATGAAAAAAAGTATTACGAAAACATCCTTCACTCCATTCCGAAATATACAATTACCAGTCCTATAACAACACTTTATTATGAATTCAGCAAAAAAGGGAAGAGCCTTAAGAAGCTCGGTGCATTATATAATAACTTGTTATTGGAAGAAGCTGTTCAAAAAAAGTTGAACGATGAAGTACTGCGCAAAATTACGGGTGATCCAAAAATTACTTTGCAAATTTTCAGAGAGTATTGTAAATTGAGTGATTTCTTTATTTTATCAAGTAACGATTACGAATTATTCGAAGCTGTGTCGATGTGTTATAAAGAACATACTGAATATTACATTTCAAAGTAACAAAACTGACAAAAGCAAGGTTATTAATTAAAAACACACATTTCATCTATAATAATTTGTGGTAAATATATCTTTTTATAATTTCGCAATCTGTTTATAGAATCTAAGAAAGATATGACACCAGAAACTAAAGAGTTAAAAATGACAAAAGAATCAGAAAACCCTTTTCAAGCAATGCTTTCACGCTTCAATGTAGCGGCAAAAATCCTCAATTTGGATGAGGATACGTACAATATTCTTAAATCACCGATTAAACAAGTAGTTGTTAGTTTACCCATATTAATGGATAATGGAAAAGTTCAGGTCTTTGAGGGATACAGAATTGTCCATTCTACGGTAATGGGTCCTTCTAAGGGTGGTATTCGCTATTCTATGGACGTAAATTTAGATGAAGTAAAAGCATTAGCCGCTTGGATGGCTTGGAAATGTGCCATAGCAGATATTCCTTACGGTGGATCAAAAGGTGGAATCACATGTAATCCTTCTAAAATGAGCAAAGGAGAGTTAGAAAGATTAACAAGAGCTTATACTCGCTCTATGTACGATATTTTTGGCTTAGACAAAGATATTCCTGCTCCTGATATGGGAACAGGTCCACAAGAAATGGCTTGGATAGTAGATGAGTATTCACGCATTAAAGGCGAATTTACTCCTGGAGTTGTTACCGGAAAACCAATTAACTTAGGTGGCTCTTTAGGAAGAGCAGAAGCTACAGGGTTAGGAGTGATGGTATCGGCAATTGAAGCAATGAAAAAGCTGAATATGGATCCTGCAAAATGTACCGCAGCGGTTCAAGGTTTTGGAAACGTAGGTTCTATTACCGCAAAACAATTGAGCAAAAAAGGAGTGAAAATTCTTGCTATATCAGACCACACTTCTGCATTTTATAACGAGAATGGATTTGATATTGCAGATGCGATTTCATACCGCGATAGCAACAAAGGAGTTCTATCAGGATACAACAAAGGAACATTGATTACCAATGCAGAGGTATTAACCTGCAATGTTGATGTACTTGCTCCTTGTGCAATGGAAAATCAAATCACGGCTGAAAATGCTTCTGAAATAAAAGCTAAATTAATTGTGGAAGGAGCAAATGGACCTACAACAGCAGGAGCAGATGAAATTTTAAATTCAAAAGGAATTATTATTGTTCCAGATGTATTGGCAAATGGAGGCGGTGTAACTGTATCTTATTTTGAATGGGTACAAAACAGAAGCGGACACTATTGGAGTGAAGAAGAGGTAAACGTAAAAGCAGAAACTTCAATGATAAAAGCTTTTAATAACATTTGGAACACATCCGAATTACATAAAATATCCTTGCGAATTGCAGCCTATGTATATTCAATAGATAAAATTGCCAAAGGAGTAAAAGCAAAAGGCAATTACTAAGATATAATACATTTAATTCGGGGGTTTTGGCTTAAGCCAAAACCCCCGAATCTTTTTAACAGACCTCTGTTATCAAAATAGTATGACCATCAAAAACTACGGCAAAAGAAACTTATCTTTGTGCTAATAATGTGTTTAGCAAAAAGAATTATTCTATTACCACTAATTTGTTTCGCTTCAATTTGTATGGCGACAAAGAGAGATAGTATTTCGACTAGAATTATTTCACCCCAACGACCAAATTATGTTTTTAAAAGCAGCCTCTTCCCTATTCTGTGGGGAGTGGTTCCATTTACAGCCGAATACCGTTGGGTTTGCGAATTTACAACTACACCAAAACAATCATCGCAAATTGGAATTTCCTATTTGGGGAAAAGTCCGATATTTTCTATAGTGGAGCGGGCAGCAAAAACAAAAAGCCCAAATTTCAGCAAATACATCATAAAAGGTATTCGTTTACAAGGTTGGTATAAATTCTATTATAGTCGTGAAATGTATTCCCCAAATGGAGGCTATTTAGCACCACACATATCTTGGGCCTACGCTAGAATTGCACCTGAAAAATACATGAAGGTAAATCGTTATTTATTAGCCCGATATTTAAATATTGACTTGCATTGGGGCTACCAATTTTTTATCAACAAAAAATATGCAGTAGATATCTTTATTGCTTACGGCTATAAAAATTATGCTTGGTACGACCACTTAACGACAAGTCAGTTTAAAAAAACACGTGTACTTCAAACGGCAAATAACCCTACTTCTAACAACCCTGATGATTTATTTAAAAACATAAACAAACCAACTCGATTCCAAATTGGAATCAATGTTGGTATTGGAAAAAAATAATACGAATAATATGCAAACAGATTTTTATGACAATTTTAAACTTGGGATACTTGGAGGTGGTCAGTTAGGACGGATGCTTATACAACAAGCAATTAATTACAATATACACATTAGCATTCTAGACCCTGACAAAAATGCACCTTGTAAAGATATAGCAAACAACTTCATAGTAGGAAGTTTAAACGATTATGATACGGTTTATGCTTTTGGCAAACAAGTGAATATGCTTACCATTGAAATTGAGCACGTAAATGTAGAAGCACTAAGAAAATTAGAAGAGGAAGGAATACCAGTTTTCCCACAACCTTCTATATTAAAAATGATACAAGACAAAGGTTTGCAAAAACAATTTTACTCGGAGAACAATATACCTACACCCGAATATTATTTAATAGAAAGCAAGTCTGATATTTTAAAACACGCAAATAAATTTCCTTTTTTTCAAAAACTAAGAAAAGGGGGCTATGATGGTAAGGGAGTAGTTAAATTGAGCGATTCCACAAAGTTAAATGATGCTTTTGATGCACCATCTGTGTTAGAAAAAATAATAAATTTCAAAAAAGAAATATCTGTTATCGTGGCACGAAATCAACAAGGAGAAATAAAAACATTTCCTTCTGTTGAATGCGACTTTAATCCTGAAGCCAATTTGGTAGAGTTCCTTTTTTCACCTGCATCACACAATGTTGAAGTGGAAGAAAAAGCGCAAGAAATTGCCCATAACATCGCCAAAAAACTAGGCATTGTTGGTTTACTTGCCGTTGAAATGTTTATTACCCAAAACGATGAAGTGCTCGTAAATGAAATAGCCCCTCGTCCACACAACAGCGGGCATCAAACCATTGAAGGAAATTATACCTCACAATACGAACAACACTTAAGAGCAATATTGGATTTGCCTTTAGGAAATACAGAAATAATTTCACCCAGCGTGATGATAAACTTATTGGGCGAAAAAGGCTACGATGGAAATGCTCAATATCAGGGCTTAGAAGAAGTATTAAAAATAAAAGGTGCACACGTACATTTATATGGAAAAAAAACAACCAAGCCCTTCCGAAAAATGGGTCATGTTACCGTTGTAGATGAACATATCCATTTAGCGAAATCAAAAGCCATACTTATTAAAAACACCCTCAAAGTGATTGCTTAATGATTGGAAAATTAAAATTTATTTACCGAGTCATTGAAATGTCTGACTATAAAAACATTACAATTGAAAATAAAGTATTACCCATTGAAGAATTTAATGCAAAAAAACACCAAATAAGTATTGGCAATTTTTTTTGATACTCACCTTACTATTGTAAAAATTTTATTTTTGAGGTATACTCGGCAAGTCCTTTAAATAGTTAAAAAATAATCCCAAACCCTTTCTCTTTTCTTCATCCAAATCAAACTGAATGTAATGATTAAGGTACCCATCCACATCAAAGCTGTATTTGCCACTTTTCACTATTTCATCAATGACCTTTTGCTTATTCTTCATTCCGAATTGAATTGCTTGAACAAAAGCACTTGTAAAATTTTTAGATAATTTTTTATTAGCTACCCAGCAAGCAAAAACAAATGGCAAACCTGTTAGTGTCAACCACTCTTCGGAAAGGTCGTAACAATATTTATAATCATCTTTTATTACTAATGCTCTATCTCCTATTACAAGTCCGGCAGTTTCATTGCAAATAGATTTAATAAAACATTCATCTGTATTTTTCCATTCGGGCGAAATATTCCAAAGCTTAGAAGCTAATATTCGCGTAAGCGCTACTGAAGTTCTCGAATGAAAATCGAGTAAAATGATTTTAATATCTTTTAATGGAACATTGCTCAATAACAATACCGAATTAACTTTCCCAACAGCACCTATACAATAATCTGTTAATAAATAATGTTCTTTCAACTGCGGTATGATGGCAACAGGAACCAAGCCGATGTCCACAGTTTCATTTATCAATTTTTTTGCACATACCGAGGGTATATCCAGGTCAATTTGAACATCATCTGCATTCAAATACGTACTATTTAACAGTCCATACACAAAAGGAGTTGAATTCAAGTACTCAACAACGGATATTTTTATTTTATCTTTCAATTCTTTCCAATTGGTTCACGAAAATACTAAAAACAAAACAATCTTAAAACAGAATTGTATCTTTGCAAAATGATTCGAAAAGCACATTTTTTGCTTCTATTCATTTTTTTAAGCGATTATGCGTTTGCACAAACCTATACCCAAACAATACGTGGTAAAATTGTTGATATAGATTCAAAAACAGCTATTCTTGGTGCAGCAATTGTTATTCTAAACACTTCTCCTCAACAAGGTATTACATCTGATACAGAAGGAAAATTCAGGATTGAGAATATTGCGGTTGGCAGGCAAAATATAAAAATATCACTCCTCGGTTATGAAGATATTTTTATAAATAATATTATTGTTACTTCCGCCAAAGAAATTGTACTCACAATTGAGATGAAAGAAAAATTTTATGCTACAAAAACAGTTGAAATTATTGCTATAAAAGATAAAACGAAAGCCAATAATGAAATGACGAGCATTAGTGCACGCAGTTTCAACAGCGAGGAAACTAACAGATATGCAGGTACTCGTGGTGACCCAAGCAAAATGGTTGCAAATTACGCAGGTGTTTCAAGCGGAAACGATACCCGCAACGATATTATTGTTCGAGGAAACTCACCTTTAGGCGTTCTGTGGAGGTTAGAAGGCATTGCCATTCCTAATCCTAATCATTTTGCTTCACAAGGCGCAACAGGTGGCCCAATAAGTATTTTAAATAACAACGTACTGAGCAATTCCGATTTTTTAACGGGTGCATTTCCTTCAGAGTATGGGAATAAAAATGCTGCCGTATTTGATCTCAAATTACGTAATGGAAATAACGAAAAGCTTGAGTACACCGGACAACTAGGAATAAATGGCTTTGAGCTTGGCGCAGAAGGTCCTTTTAGTAAAAAGAACAACGCATCCTATATTTTTAATTACCGCTATTCAACATTTGAGGTATTTAATTTGCTAGGAATAAATTTTGGCGTTTCGGGAATTCCCCGTTATCAAGACTGCTCTTTTAAAGTAAACATTCCTACAAATAAAGCTGGGATATTTGCCATCTGGGGGGTGGGGGGGAAAAGCCATATTGCATTATTGGACAGTGAAAAGAAACAAAGTGATTGGAATTTTGTTGACTCTGGGGAAGATTTACTTTACGGTTCCTCTATGGGAGCTGCAGGCATTTCAAACATCTATATATTTAATACAAAAACATCGGGCAAAGTTACCCTTGCCACTACCAGCAATACATTTTTAGGAAAAATTGATACACTTTCAGTTACCAAGAAAAAATTCCGCACCTATGAAAACGACAATAAGGACTGGCAATACCAAGTAGATTACGCCTTGAGTCATAAAATAAACGGGCTTAATTTAATAAAGGCAGGAGTGAATTATTCAGCAATGTTTTTCGATTACAATACCACTTTTTATTCACGCAAATACAAACAGTATTTAAGTCCCTTTCAGGAACAGAAGAACACTGGATTTATGCAATCATATATTCATTGGCAATGGCGCATAAGCGAAAAAATAATTTCGAATGCAGGAGTGCATTTCCAGCAATTTTTATTCAATAGCTCCAATGCTACTGAGCCTCGACTTGGTTTTAAGTATCTTATTTCGGCAAAAAAAACACTGAGTATTGGTTATGGATTACACAATCAAATGCAACCCTTGGTTTACTACTATTTTAAAACCTTCGACATCAATACAGGCAACTATTATGCAACCAATAAAAGCTTAGGATTTACACAATCACAACACGTTATTGTTGGATACGATCACGTAATCGGCAATAATTTCAGATTAAAGTCAGAAACATACTACCAATGGATTGACAAAGCAGGAGTAGAAAGAAGATCAAGTTCATTTTCCGTTTTAAATGCAGGAAATGATTTAAGCGGTATACCTTATGTAGACAGTTTAACAAACAAAGGGTACGGAAAAAATTATGGAGTAGAATTTACTTTAGAAAAGTTTTTTAGTCACAATTTTTATTTCTTGTTTACTAGCTCCTTTTTCGAATCAAAATATACAGGAAGTGATGGCATAGAACGTTATACTGCCTTCAGCGGCAAATATGCATTTAATGCTTTAGGAGGAGTTGAGATTCCAATAAAAAATCAAAACAATGTATTCTCAATTGATGGGAAAATTACCCGTATTGGTGGCAACAGGTACATCCCCATTGATGAATCGGCATCACTATTAGCTGGCGCTGCCGTATATGATTACAATAATTCGTACAGCAAACAATACAAAGATTACTTTCGAGTAGATTTAAAATTATCGTTTAAAATAAACAAGAAAAAAACATCCCAAAGCATATTTGTGAGTGCCGACAATATTTTAAATACGAAAAATATTCTGCAACAAAGTTACAATGCTCCTAAAAGTGAACTGGTTACGGAATATCAATTGGGTTTGTTTCCTTATGGAGGATATAGGATTGAGTTTTAATTTAATCTTATTCATTCACAATATACTTCCGTTATTATTCCAGCAAATAAATAAGCTTCGGGATATTAATTGAATAAATTTAAGAACGAATAGCAATAACGTCAAATTTAACAAAGAAGTTACAAAAAACTCATAAATTTTATAGTTAAAGAATAACCAAGCTAATAAAACATAATAAAAAATGATACATAAATCAAGTAAAAAGCAAACAAGATAATAAGTCCAAAAAGTATATTGTTATATTTGCAGTAAGGAAACATAATGAATAATTTTGTAGTATCAGCTCGAAAATACCGACCCGCAACATTCGATACAGTTGTTGGGCAAAGTCATATTACAAGTACTTTAAAAAATGCCATTAAAAGGAAGCACTTGGCACAAGCTTTTCTTTTTTGTGGACCAAGAGGGGTTGGAAAAACTACCTGTGCTCGTATATTGGCAAAAACCATCAACTGTTTTACACATACAGAAAATGCCGAAGCATGCGACACCTGTGATTCTTGCATATCCTTTAACAGTGGACAATCCTTAAATGTTTACGAATTGGATGCCGCATCAAACAATTCGGTGGATGATATCAGAAACCTTATTGATCAAGTTCGATTTGCACCGCAGTTAGGAAAACACAAAGTATATATTATAGATGAGGTACATATGCTTTCACAAGGTGCATTTAATGCCTTTTTAAAAACATTGGAAGAGCCACCAGCTCATGCAATTTTCATTTTAGCAACAACCGAAAAGCATAAAATAATTTCTACTATTTTATCACGCTGTCAAACATTTGATTTTAATAGAATACAGGTTGAGGATATAACCTCACACCTTTTAGAAATAGCAAAAAAAGAACACATAGCAGCAGATGAAGATGCATTGCACATTATTAGCCAGAAAGCTGATGGAGGATTAAGGGATGCTCTTTCAATGTTTGATCAGATTGTAAGTTTTGCAGGTAACAATATTACATACAAAGCTGTTATTGATAATCTCAATATACTTGATTACGATTATTATTTTAAAATTACCGAAAACATTATTTCCGAAAACATTTCTCAATCCTTATTAATATTTAATGAGATACTTGATAATGGATTTGATGGCCACAACTTCATTAATGGCTTAGGGGAGCATTTTAGAAACCTACTTGTATCAAAAGATACAGTAACAATTCAATTATTAGAAGTCAGTAATAGTATCAAAGAAAGATACAATGAACAATCACAGAAGTGCTCTGTAGTATTACTCATTAACCTTTTGAAATTATCAAACGAAGCTGATTATAAATTCAAAACAAGCAAAAATAAACGCTTATTGGTTGAGCTAACACTAATACAAATGAGCTCATTTGGTTTAATGGTAAAGGAATCAGTTGCCGAAAAAAAAAATGACCAACCTCCGCTTCCAATTGTAAAATCGTTAGTTAAAAAGTACACAGAAGCAGAACCAAAAAGTGAAATTGTGCATGAACCTGCTACAATTCAACAAAAAAATGTTTCCGCAGTAGAAGTAAAAGTACCAGCTAAAAAATTTCAATCTAGCACATCTATTTCTAGTTCGCTTAATAAAACAGTTACTGAAAACACTATAAATAATAACTTACCTGAAATAAAAACTGGAGTAAATGGGACTAGTCCATTTTCAGAAAGTGAACTAATGCAAGCATGGGATGAATTTGCCAATAGCATTAATAAAAACGAAATGCCAAACTTTTATGCCTCATTTACTCAGCATAAACCCGAGTTGAAAGAAAATTATGTTGTGCAATTAAAGATTGAAAATATAGTACAACAAAAAGAACTGAACGATGAACGATACAAAATCCTCAGCTATTTAAGAAATAAACTTAAAAATGACTCCATCGATTTAGTTACGTATTTCCCAAAAATGGATGATTCGCAAAGAAAACCTTATACGAATAACGAAAAATACAAACGTATGCAAGAAATAAATCCAAATATTGAAAAGCTGAGACAAACCTTGGATTTAGATTTTTAATTTGCTTGTTAGTTACCGGTTACTAGTTGTTAGTTGCTGACAATATGGTTATGAATTAAAGCATTTTTAATCTTACATTTACTGTAATTATCAATAAAAGAATATGAAAAAATTAACACTTTTTTGTTCAGTCGCTATTTTAGTGATTTTAACAAAACCGGCTGCGGCTCAAACTGAGGTTACATTTTATACGACAATGGGAAACTTTGTTACCCAGATGTACGACTCAATGCAGCCCATTACCAGTGGAAATTTCAAAACATTAGTAGCCGCAAAATTTTATGATGGTGTAATATTTCATCGAGTTGTTGCAGGTTTCGTAATACAAGGTGGTGACCCAACAGGTGTAGGCAATGGAGGACCTGGTTATGCTATACCCGATGAGTTTGATGCCAATGCACACAACGTTCAAAAAGCACTTGCTATGGCAAATTCAGGGCCCAACACAGGGGGCAGCCAATTTTATATAAATATGGTAAACAACCTTTTCCTTGACCCCAATTATCCTGTTTTTGGAATCGTCATTTCAAATTTTTCAGTAGTACAAGCAATTGAAAATGTGGCGGTAAATGGACAAGACAGGCCATTAGTAAATGTGGTTATGGACAGTGTAAGAATAACTTATAATCCGGCAGGAATTGCTACAGAACGACAAAATAATTTAGAATTAAGTATTGGTATTTTCCCTAATCCGGCAAACAATGAAAGTGTTATTTCAATTTATACTACTACTCATAAAACTGTAAATGTTGCTCTATACAATCAACAAGGAATGTCAATCTACAATCAACAGAAACAATTATCAAATACAGTAAACGACATTTTATTGAATGAAATGAGTAAGGGCAATTTAGCCACAGGGGTTTATTATATTGTAGTTACAGACGACAAATCGCTTAGAAAACAAAAGTTTGTGGTGGCAAAATAATCAATAAGCATACAATATTTTAACTCCAACTCCGTTTCTTGTTGAAACCAATATTATAAAAATGCGAACAACTATTGTAAAGCTATCTCTTGTAATTGCAAGTGGCTTAACAATTACTTCTTGCCAAAAAACATATACATGTTCCTGTTCATCCACCGATGGATCTATTTCGACATACACGGCTGGTAATGTAAATGCTAAATCAAAAGCAAATGCGGCATGCTCTGTAAAGTCAGACGTATCGTTAATAATCTGTTCGGCCGGACATTAAATTGCGACATTCTCTGTATTTTGATATCCGCTTTGGTGTATTATTGAATCTGCATTGATATTGCAACGAAGTGTATACTGCACTGTGAACCCAGCATCATTTCAATGACTTAAAGTACTCTTCACCATCCTCATCGGGCACTATATATATCCTATGCCATTCATTCCCCTCCATAATTTCCCAAGTATGCCCCTGCCATTCAAAGTCTTTGGCAATAAGAACAATACCCGGTTCAATAATAAAATTATCACCGTTGGTAACCTTAAACTTTAGTTTACCCTTTAATGTAATCACAAATTGATAACGTGGTGCAGGGTGTGAATGACAATTGATAGCCTTCAATATTGGTTTGAACAACAAAGTAATTAGCCTTAATGTGCTTCAACTCTTCTATCGTTCCTTCAATGAAGGAGCAATCGGCACCTTTAATATTGATTAATTTAAACGCTTTCATAGAATTAATCCTATTTACAATTAGCCTTAATATAATCCTCCTTTACAAAAGGATTATCGAGTACTTGAAAGGTTATATATGGATCACCAAACAACTCACAATAACGACTCGAATTCACTTTTTGCGCCTTGCGCATAGCACTCACAAACATCCTTGATTTTAGTCTTTCAGGAATCTGTGCACACAATGAAATATAGGTAAACAATAATTGTTCGTCAACCTTTTCTTGTTCAATGTATGGTTCCAATAAAGAAACGGCAAACTTATAATCCTTAAAGTGTTCAAAAACATATGCTAGCTTTAACGAGTTTTGCCACGATGCTTCTTTAAAATTATAAAAGGACTTTATTTTATCGATACAGACTTGTATTTGAACTTCGGCATTTTCCATTGAATCTAATACATCCATCACTTTAAACTGAAATTCAATGTTCAATCCGTCCACAAACTTTTTGGGAATAGCAGAAGTGTACAGACCATCAATTCGTCTTTGTACATCAGCCTGTTCTTTTGCATCACCCAGATCGTCAAACTTGAGATAGCAGAACAAATTATTAAATGTAATAATAGTGTTTGAGGGGTCTAGTTTCGAAATCACTTTTAGCTCTGCATAGTTTTCTTCCGTTACTTTATTATTTGCTAACTGGTAACCCATTACCACTTGATTATTCAATATTCCCGAATACTTTGCTTCCTTTGGAATTTCCAATTTAGCCCAACTATTATCCATAGTATATTTACCCTTTCGGATATTCGTTGAAATAAAATATTGGATTTTCATTGCCTGACGCGTATCCGATTTTTTAACTGCTTTGTTAAACTGAACCACAGCAAATTTCTCCTCCTTCTTTCCTTTTATATCGTAGGTAATATCCATAACAATTTGAGCAAACCTCTCCTTTGAAAGATATTGTTCCAAATCTTTTGCCAATCCTTTTGAATTTATTTCTTTTATAGCATCACGCTTACTCATCTTGGTTAAATTATCCCATTGATTTCCCTCTAACTCCAAACGGAATAAATCCCAAGAGTCATTCGTTTTAATACTAGATGAAATGGGTGAAGACTGTATGCTTTTAAAAGCAGAAACAATACTTTCAGCACGTTTCATTTGAAGGTTTGCATTGGCTAAAGAATCGCCCTCAATAGATGAGTAAGCATAAATATGCAATCCCTCAATGATAAAATCTGGTTCTTGCAAAGCCGTCAGAAATGGTTGCATATCCTCCAATTTATAATCGTATTTATTCTTTTCAAAAGGTACCACAAAGTTAAGTACAGTTAATTCCAAATTAGGCACAAAAGGGGGATTTAAATAGATAGTACTATCGGGCATAATTAACATTTGCAAAGGAGTGTTAGAGGCTTGATCTCCTGCTTCTAAATACGAGCGCATTATGGTAAGGCATACTTTATTGTCCTGTATAATAAGTAAATTCATTTCATAACCTTCCTCTAATTTTTCAGGTAAGGTTCCAAAACACACTTCAAGTGATGTTGGTGTACGACCTTTTTTAGTAGGCTTTACTAAATTTTTTTTATAAATATCGGAAGAGTAAACCTTCTTGAGCAATATACCTTTACTCACTAAATTATTATCCAGAATATTATACTCCTGTTTTTCATATTGTTGTTTTTGAATAATATCAACGGCTAAACCATCTTTGGGTTTGCGTATCAATTTTTTAAAAGCACGAAGATTGTCGTATCTTAAATATACTTTGTTATTTCTAACATATAAACCTTTTTGCAAGTTAACATAGTCCTTGTAACGATCACAATTCTTACATTCAGCTATATTGACTGGCGACTTTAACTTCTTCACCTTTTTGGTATAAGGCAAATCAAGCTCTTTTCTTTTATCAGCTCCTAGATTAAAAGTATTATAACTTCCGAAAACTACCGAAATATAAATTTTTTTCTTGTCGGCATCCATTCTAGCATAGACTCCTGCGTACATAAAATTGCCATTTAGAATGATAGGCTTATCCTTTTTAGAAACTTTCCATTTGGCAAAAACATCTTCAGCAATTTTTTGAGGCTTAAAATCATCTTTTCCATTTGATGCAGCAACTGCAATTACTATTTCTTCAGCATTTTTAGTTCCCAAAAAGGCTGTAACTTTTTTTGAAGTGGTTTTATATTTTTTACTTCCTTGCAACAAACTTACCTCACCTTTTTTTGCCATAGCTTCAGCTTGATTACTTGCTGCCAATTCTAAAATATCGTTTATTTCAAGCGTATCTACTAATGCTTCTTTGCGCATTTTATTTATTCCCTCAATGAGCATTTTCTCTAATTCCTCATAATTAAATTCTGCATCATCACGAGAACGTAATTTTGGGGAATCCTTATCATTGCCTGAAAATGAATTTGTAACTGCCGTAAAAAGAAAGCAAACTAGTATAAGAATATTATGTGTTTTATTGGTCATAAATAAACCTTAATTTTATTAAACAAGTATATAAAAATTAAGAGGAAAGGAACCGAAAAGATATTAACAAGAAATATTGTGTGAATAAAAAAAGCCTATTCAGAAGTTTGACTTTCATTCACATGGGAAGATTCATCTTTTTTTTTTAAAATAAATCTTATTTTCGCTTCCTTTTTATTAAACAAACGTTCAATATTTTTTTGATGAGTAACCAGTACCATTACAAAAACAACCAAAGAAAATAAAGCCATAGAAGGAATGGTTGTATGAAAAACTACAATTACCATTATTGGAAATGATAAAGCTCCGGCTATTGAACTTAGTGATACATAATTGGTAATTAAAAAAACGGTTAAAAAAACGACAATCGACACGAGTGCGGCATCCAAATTAAGTGCTAATACAATTCCCAGCATAGTTGCAACTCCTTTACCACCTCTAAATCCAACATAAACAGGAAAAATATGACCTATTAAGGTAGCTACACCCAGTGCTAATTGTAAATTAATAAATTCCTCAGATTGTAAATTTAAATCGATCATATACCGAATACAAAAAACAGGCAGCCATCCTTTTAAAATATCTATTATAAGAACAGGAATACCTGCTTTTTTACCCAATACCCGAAACGTATTTGTAGCTCCGGCATTACCACTACCAAACTCACGCACATCAATATTGTAGAACATCTTACCAATCCAAACTGAAGATGGAATAGAGCCCATTAAATAAGCTATGATAAGAGCTAATATATTAATAGGTGAAATCAATTCGTTTCAAATTTACGTATAAAATCAGTTTTTTTCCTAACCGTAGATAAATTAAACTGATAAGCTGCTTGCCCTTTTTCCTTTTCCATTTTTCTTTTATCAGGCTTTAATTCCTTTATGGCTGTATTAAATTTCTCATCACTTGAAAGTGCTTGCATTAGTCCTGTTTGGTAATTAAAGTAATACCAATTATTATCGTCAACGGATAAATATATATTCAAAATATCACCACTTCTCTTTTTAATCAATTCAATACGCCCCTTGACCATTTTATTCAATTGATTTTTATTGATACTTCCAATACCAATATCGCCAACAGAAACATACGACTTGGTTTCTGTATTCCATTTCATTTTCACATCGGTTAATAATAAGGTGTGTTCCAACTCATTTGGAAAGCGTTTGAAAGACCCATATAAATTTAATTGTGATATTAATTTATCGGCCTCCTCTTTACCAATCATTTCTCTTAACGATCTTTCGTAAGTAGGTCGATTTAAATTAACACCTTTCAATGCTGTTGCCGATTCAAACTTTTCAGTCATCATTTTTAGACAGCTATTCTCAAAAAAGAAATCCAAGGCCAATACTACATCAAAGTAAATCGAGTCATTAATTAAGTTATGGCTTCCATTTCCTACAGCTTTCAATTTAACTTGACCCAAGGTAGTATTAGCAAAATCGAGTTTTCCCTCTCCATAAACAATGCAACTAGCGCTGTTTAAACCAAGTAAATTTCCTGGTGAATTAATCTCCCTTAATTTATCCTTGTTAGATATTTGATATTCACGACTTCTCTTATCAAAATACAAAAATCCATCAGCTACTAATACTTCTTGATCGCTATAACTCATTTTGCGCGACAAGAAAGAAGAGTAAACGTGTGCTGAATCGTTTGTAACCATCATTCCTGCAAATACTTTTTCATTGACATCGCTTTTTAAATCTTTGGCTATTGGAATAAAAATGTTTTCAGGATCTACTTCACCTTCAAATTTTATCCAACTTATTCCAAGTTTTTCGCAGGGGTGCTGTATTCTGCAAGCACCATCAAATGCCAAATATTCATTGCTTGCGATTAAAGTCACCTTTCCTTTATAGTCAAAATTAGGACTCAATGTAAACTTTAAACTATCCGATATTACTCCCTTTGCTATAGTTTGTCCGGTAGTATCAGATACTATTGTAGGAAAAAACAATTGCTGCCTACCTTTTAATTCATCAATATAATCATAGTAACCTGCTCCTGAATAATTTTTTCGACCAAAAATAGATGCTGTTACTTTATACAGTGAATGGTACTTTGTTACAACGTTTGCTAATATTTTGGAATTCTTAAACGTTTCAAGTTCCGCCTTTTTATAAATCACAACCTTCCCATTATCGGGATACAATCGAGCATCAGCAACATTTATGTATTTCACATCTTTGCAATGTATGATATGATTTTTAAGGTCATAACGTGCTGAAGGGCTGTAGAAACGCAATGAATCTTGTTTTGGGTGCACAGAGATAAATTCCGAACCGCTGAGTTGTAAATCGGCCAAATCTTCATTTGCCGGAGCATTCACATTTATTTTATTTGAAGCGCTTAACTCAATGACTGCTTTATCTATAAACCACGTAAACTCGTCCATAAAAGCAATGTACTGATTGACAGGGAATTTAACATAGTCTCCACCACCATTCGATTTAAATTTACCTTCTCTCTTATCAAAATCAACGTGCGCATTCATGTTTTTTGTATCGAATGCAATAGCTGAAATATCTGTATTTAAAGATTTTAAACGAAAATCTGCAGTGTCGGCATCAATAATCATTTGCTTAAAATGCATATTACTTGACTCCAACTCTGCATCTAAAAAATCCATTCTGCCTCTGCCCAACATGCCATTTGGGGTAAGTACACTGGTACCGTTCAACTCTGCTTTTCCTTCAAAAAACACTAAAGCTTTTCTAATTTTGGAAGTATTCATATATTCACTGTTCGGCATCCAATGAACATATACTGAATCACCTTTCACGGAAGGGAATTCTATTTGCCCTGCTGTTCGTTTATTATGAAAACTTTGAGCCACCGTATTCATTGAATCGGGATAAAATATAAAGTCTTTTGATTTAGTAAGAGAAGTAATATATTCCAAATCACCATCTCCGCGTAAACCTTGGTTACTCATTCTAATCTGATTGGTAAACTTACCACCTTTTGTACCATAGGTTACTATCCCATCAGGTCCAGTATTCCTTTTAAAGCCTAAAGAATAATCTTCTTGTAATCGCAAAATTTCGTCAAAATCAGGGAAGATTCCTCCTGATGAAAACTCCCCTTTAAACGCAAGCGCTTCATTGGTAAAGTTATCCAAACTATCAACTATAAATGGTTGTAAGTGAAAGCCAACCTTATCACGGGTATAAACACCACCTTGAATTTTTTTCTTATCCCAATAAGCATAAGAGTCCTTTAAACAATTAAAAATTGGATATTCGGGATAATTTGCTCTTCCCGATTTATTCACAGGATTATCAATGATCAAGTTACCGTTCACATTTTCAATAACTGTTTTTACAGATACGAGTGGAGCATTCCCATTTTCATCCACATCCCTTGATTTTACTTTAATCCGCAATGAATCAGTATTCACTAAATTAAGCTTAAATGCATCGTACTCAAACGAAAATTCTTTTCCATAAAAATCAAAACGACCTGCGTGAATAACACCTGCGAATGCAAAATCACGATTCTGCTTCATAATAATCTGTCCTTCCTTTGGATTAATGTAAACACTTTGCGAATCGCTTAGGTATATTTTATCGATGCCGAATATTTTTAAGTCGAAATTCAACAAATTAATTTGTGCATTATTTTGCGAACCGCTTAAAATGGATTTGAATTCTATTACATCGTAATCCTTTTTACCAAAATTATTCGCAATATAATCCGTCAATCTATCTTTCAATATTATTTTATCCTCACCTATATTAAAATTAACAAAACCTGCTGTAGCGAATTTCATTAATAAAGGTCTAACCTGGTCAGGCGACAATTTCATATTTTTTGATAAACCTTCAACATCCAACTCTTTTGAGCCACCCATTTTTTTTGAATAATCACGTATTTTTAAAAAAGGGTGTACATCGTCCAATCCTTGTATTTTTTCGTAACGTATTCCTCTGAAATAATTAGAAGATTCAAATACGGCTTCACTTTGAGAACTACCTTGCATTGTACGGAAATCTATTTTAGGTTGATCTAACTTCCAAAGCAACACTTCAAAGTACATATCTACTTTGTGATAACTATCGTAATAGGGACTTCTAGCAATACCTTGTTCATCACGAATCAAGGTTAATTCCTTTTCCTTAAAAATAAATTTCATTTGCAATCCGGGATGATAAATTGAGTCCTTATCATAGTAAATAGCTATTGCAGCTCTATCACTCGAAATACGGTCGGTACGAATAATAAAACTCTTTGATTTGGCTAACATAAACAATTTTTTGTTTCTGTAAAATTTAACCATTGCAGGATTTTCACTATCACCTGAACCTATAACTTTAGCGCCTTTAACAGAAAATCCACCATCGTAGTCAACATCCTCATAAATATTTTTCAATTGAAAGCGTTTGCTGTATGAATCAAATTGAGGATAGGTAAATGCTTCTTCATTTACCCCAGTAAGTACTTTGTCAGTAAGCCTACCCAATAAAGGTCTCTCAAAATATATTTTGTTATAATACAAGACCGAATCGGCAATATATTGAGACGATTTGAACATAATGTTGTATTTTTTCAGCTCAGCGTAATTCGAATTATCATCCAATCCAGCTCTTTTCCAATCCACTTTACCACCTGTGCCTACCCATTTTTCGAGTGTAGGATAAAATACACCTTTCGTTTCATTTATCCACATACTATCGTTTTTCGAATAACATACCAAACGCAAGTTTGATAAAAACACAACTCTTGGAATGGTATCATACTCAAAAGTGTAGTTATTATTATCAGTACGCCATCTGGTGGTGGCTGATTTAAAGATAGTATTGTCGGTAAACAAGTTATTACTCATCGCTAAAAACGTTTGGAATTTAGGGGTTGATTTTCCATTCATAATTTTCTCCAAGGTTTTTTTCCAAGCTATATAACTAGCTTCACTTTGATTACCAGATTTTGTAAAGTTATGCATCGAAGACAGAAAGTTTTGAAAATCCGGAAAAGCTTTCAACCGCTTTTTTAGCATGCCATTGCATACCTTGTATATAAACTTTTTGTCATCATCCGTTAACCTATCCGAATTCCAAAACAAGGTATATTCCTCCATATAATCCCTTCCAGATTTTTTATCTACTGCTTCAAAAAAATCAGTTACCTCTTTTATAAAAACAATATTGTCTTCTGTAAAACTTTTAATTTGCTGAGCCTTTACATAAAAGGATTGTAAAAATAAAAAAACTAAAAAAAATAGTATATATCGCTTTAGAAGTATATTTCGTATCATAATTATTTTTTCATAAAATGAGTTAATGCCCAAGTGTTCATTGTTTTAATTGCGATAAACTTTAGGCCAAGTTCTTCAGCACAATTAGTAATACTATCAACATCAACATTAAAAAAACCGCTCATCAATAATTGTCCATCCTTTTTTAATGCCTTTACATATTCTGTCATATCCTTTAGTAATATATTTCGATTAATGTTTGCTAAAATTATGTCAAATTTTTCTGCATTGAGTATAGATGCATCCCCCAATTTAACATCTATTTTTTCACAATTATTCAACAAGCAATTTTCTTTTGAATTAGTATATGCCCACTCGCTATTATCAATGGCACATACATACGATGCCCCTTTTAAGAATGAGAGTATTGCCAATACGGATGTTCCACACCCCATATCGAGTATATTTTTATCCGTAACATTCAACTTTAGCAATTCAGTAATCATCATAGATGTAGTTTCATGGTGACCGGTACCAAATGACATTTTCGGTTCTATCACTATATCATAGTCAACATTATTGTTCAACGTATGAAAAGGAGCACGAATTGCGCAAAGATTATCAATTACAATTGGCTCAAAACTATCTTCCCAAGATTTATTCCAATTTTGTGCAGAAATAATTTTATATTCATATTGGATATTGCAACCGTTCGAAACAATTTCTGCGATACATTGTGCAACTGTTTCATTGTTAAAATCGCCCGCTTGCGCATAGCCCAATACACCTGTTTCTGTTTCTACAAAACTCTCAAATCCAATTTCTGCTAACTCAACTGTAAGCACTTCGCTAAAAGGCTCCAATGGGTTCACCACAAAATTCGCTTCAATATAATCCATACTAACATCTGTTTAAAACAAATCTAGTATTTTTTTTGATGTAAAAATGTTAATTTATATGAATTTAGAAAGTGTTTTAAAAGTGCTCTATTTACACAATCAATTGGTAAGTAAATTATTTCGTTACACCCCATTATCCCTAGCACAATAAACACATTTTTTACAAAAGTTGAAAGGGCTGCTAACCAAATCTGTTATATCGAGTTAAAGGGTGTAATTTTTGAAGGTGCAAAAAAGGTCTCTAGTTGACGCTAAACATAATAAAAGCAGAAAGCAACTTTTTATTATTTATTTTTTTTAGCATTAATATCGAATTTTAAGGAGAACACATTAGATAATAAACCTGCTTGCTGCCCAACGTTTGTAAGCGCATAATCAATAGAAACACCTTTTAATTTAACCCCAATTCCCATATTCGGCTGAATAGTTTTAACCACCACTCCACCGGTTTCCTTTATTTCCTGAATGTTACCTACACCACCTCTTAAATAAACTATTCCTGTATAGCCCAACTCAATGCCCAAGTGTGGGTCAATGCTCAAAATATCGGAGCGGATAAGTACATTTCGCATTCCGTCAAAAGACCAGTCGGTGTTTAATTGTGCCATAGCAGAAAACTTTCTGTAATTAACTGTTTTTGCTACGCCCAGGATTAATTTTGGCAAGGTAATTTCCAATGAATTGGAGGGAATAATGTTACCTGTTTGCAGAAAAACGGCTTTGGTGGCATCGTCTAAATTATAACTCCAAGCATTGAATGTAGTTGTAATATCACGAGCCATAGCACCAAATTGCCAAGTACCTTTTGCATATTGAATTCCTGCATCGATGCCAAAGCCCCAAGAATTAGCAAAATTACCGACAATTCTTCGAACCACTTTAGCATTGGCACCAAACACTAGCCCAGAAATATTAAACCGCTTGGCGTATGAAAACAAAAAGCCATAGTCGGCAGCCGAAAAAGTGGTTATCCTACTATAGTCAATTTGACCATTAGAATTAATTAATTGAGTTGTATTGGGTATATCATCCACTGCAAACCTTATAATACTAAATCCTATAACACTTGAGGTGTCTATTTTTTTTGCAAATACACAGTAATCATACTTTGCGATACCAGCAAAATACTCGGAATGCATCAATGCCGCTTGATAATTGCTTTTTATACCCAATAAACCTGCAGGATTCCAATAGCCGGCAGTCACATCGTTAACTGTTGCAACTGTTGAATTTGACATCCCTAAAGCATTTGCTCCTACTCCAATAGCCAGAAACTCATTGCTATATTTAACCGTTTGGGCTTGTAAACCAAGATTCAGAAGCAAGAAAAGTAAAAAAAACACAAACTTATTTTTCATAAAAAAGATTTATTTAACAAAACCCTAACGAATTTACTGCTTTTTTATTTCCTATCCCATAGAAATAGTCTTTTCTATTAAATTTGTTTTGTTACTTTTGCACCGCTGAAAGCTAGAAATAAACAAACGTTCTTTTTTTAACTATGTTAAACCGCAGACATCTTCGATTAAAAGTAATGCAGGCAATATACGCCTTCGTTCAAAGCAACAACAGTGACCTTAATAAAGGGGAAAAAGACTTATTAAACAGCATAGAAAAAACATTCGAATTATATGTTTGGTATTTATCTCTTATTTCTGAGATAGTAGACTTTGCGAAAAAAGTTCAAGACGATGCTAAACTTAAAATGCTTCCTACCAGCGATGATTTAAATCCTAATACCGGTTTTACGGATAGCAAAATTGCATTGCAACTATCTACAAACATCCAATTGCAACAAATCATAAAAAATAAAAAAGTTAGCTGGCAACAGGAACCTGAGCTGATTAAAAAGATATTTTTAATGATTAAAACCAGTGATGAGTATAAACTTTACCTTACCACAAAAGAAAAAACCTATAAAGACGAAACGACTTTTTGGACAAATGTTTTTAAGAATCACCTTATAGAATATGAACCACTAGAGTATTTTTTTGAAGACAAGAGTGTATTTTGGGTGGATGATTTTGAAATAGTATACATTGCAGTATTAAAAACCATTAAATCATTAAAAGAATCATCAAACAGTAGCTTGGCACTACAGCCATTATACAAAGATGAAATAGATGACCGCGAATTTGTTATTAAACTATTTAGAGAAACCATTTTGAATAGCCCGGAATATGAAGCATTGATAGCTAAAAAAACAGAAAACTGGGAAGTTGAACGTATTGCATTAATGGATGTTTTGTTAATGAAAATGGCTATGGCTGAAGCTGTTACTTTTTCAAATATTCCTTTGAAAGTTACGCTAAATGAATATATTGAGCTGTCGAAATTTTACAGCACACCTAAAAGTAAATCCTTTATAAATGGTATATTGGACAAGCTCGTATTCGATTTTAAACAAGAAGGCAAAATAAATAAAATTGGCAGAGGATTATTAGAGGAGTAAACATTGAATTTAACATTTTACAATCTCGATTTTTTTACAATTTGAAACCGCAATAAAATTTTATTCTAATTTTGCACAAAAACAAAATGAAAACACGGTTATTTCTTTCTTCATTACTTATAGTATCAACAATACTTTTTTCTTGTAAAAATAGCGCGAAAAATGGAGTTATTAATACCGATATTGTTAGCAACCCTAACACTGCCAATGGGGAAAATGGCGATGGAAAACTGCCCATTATAACCTTGGAAAAAGAAACGCATGACTTTGGAATTATTACAGAAGGGGAAAAAGTAACATTTGGCTACAAATTTAAAAATACAGGAAATGCCGATTTGGTAATTTCAGATGCAAAAGGAAGTTGTGGATGTACGGTTCCTGAATACCCAAAAGCACCAATTAAACCAGGAGAAGAGGGAAATATTAAAGTTACTTTTGACAGCAGCGGAAAAGGTGGGAGACAAAATAAAAGTGTGACCGTTATAACGAACGCAATACCAAACACAAAGGTACTTACAGTTACAGGTATTGTAACAACAAAAACGGGCATTGGAAAAATGTAAAACAACAATCAAAAAATAAATTATGAACGTATTATCCATTATTTTAATGAGTCCACCTGCAGGAGGAGACTCAAATCCGCTAATGTCATTTTTACCAATCATATTGGTAATTGCTGTATTTTACTTTTTTATGATACGTCCGCAATTGAAAAAAGCAAAGGAGCAAAAAAAGTTCAAAGAGCAAATTAAAAAGGGCGATAAAATCATTACCATCGGAGGCATACACGCTAAAATAGCTGAGATTAGCGAAACCACATTCATCATTGAAGTAGAAGGCGGTAACAGACTAAAAATTGAGAAATCGGCTGTTTCAATGGAAAATACTGGTTTGTTAGGTTCGCAATAAAAAATTCAACTTAAACCTTTTTACTTTGTGGCAAATGCCTTGAAGCAAACAAGGTATAAAAAAAAGCATAAAAAACTACACCTGCTTGGGTTTCAAACATACTTTCGAATAGGAAGTTCAATGATACAAGTAAAATAAAAAGCATAAATAAGTACTCCTTGTTTTTTAGGAACGTGTATATTGGATAGAGTAACATACCTATAAACAATATTAAACCGGGTATTCCAATTGCCAAAGCTGTTTGCAAGTATTGATTGTGACAATTCAAGTGTTTTTTGGCAGCAATAAGCATTCCTGTATTTTTATATTCTTCCATCAACACGGCTTTTACATCCCCTACTCCAACACCAAATGGATGCTGATGGATTAGTCTATAAGAAGCTCTCCATATCTTCACCCTTTCACTAGTACCTTCACCATTTTCCTTTTTAGAATTATTGATGTTTTCTACGGCAGTAAATGCTGCTTTTAATCTGCTATAGGGATATGGAGCAATTTTTGGTAAGAGTATAATTACCGCCATAATAAATAAAATACTTACTGAAGATAGCAGTATTTTCCTTTTCACAAACATTAAATACAACAAAGAAAATAGTATCAGAAAAATAATTGAAAATATTCCACTTTTTGAAGATAACATTACAATAACAACAGAAAAGAATGCATAAATAAACAATCTGATAAATTTATTACAAAAAAGAGAAGTTTTTAAAGTACAACTATTAAAATCAAACAGGCACAATAGTATGACTATACTAAAGACAAGATACATTGCTAAATAACTTGGGTGAAGAGCATAAGACAATGAAGTGTAGAAAAAATTATCACTTTCGAAAGAAAAATAATACTTCACACTTGCTAAAAACAATGCAACAGTACAAGCTGCTATACAACCCTCTACAAAACTAATCAGTATCTTTTTATAATCGCATTCTCGAAAGTCTTGATGCAGACATACAAACAGTGGAAACAATAATAAAGAAAGCTTCACTTGGAGATCGAACCAAGCAACCTGTTTATTTTCGGAAAAAAAAACACTTACAAAATAAAAACCGTACAGAATAAGCGGCAAATAGAAGATTGGTTTTTTAATTGTTTTAAGGAATCCCTTTTGATAATTACCAGCAAAAAGTACACTTATAAAAAAAAGTAAAACAAATAAAGAAACCAATTTAGCACTCAGTGGAAGGGTAAATGCAATTAAATGGGTTAGGTAATATGGTGCTTTTTTAGTTATTTCACGTATAATTTGCATTGAGTAAAAATACGCATTTATGTTTAATGGATTAAAATATGTGAAGTTAGGTTTGGTGATACTTGTTTATGTATTAGCTTTTCCATTTGGTTACCATAAAAATATTGATGTAATAGATGGTTATACGAACAAACTGACGGTATTGAAAGGTGATAGTATAACTGTTTATATGGATTGCAAAGAAAAAAACAGAAGGGGGCAATTTATTTTATATGATATACTGGGAAATGCTATTGATTCAATTATTACAACTTGTGACACAAAAAAACATTCCGATAATAATGCTTTTGATTACAAGCCAACTTTTTGTTATTATACCGGTAAGCTAAAAAGTGGTGTGTACGCCTGGAACAAATCAGCCCCTTTTATTGTATCGGATGTTCAGCCTTGTGATATCACAATTGTATTCCCTTCACTGAATAACATCGCAAACAATGAACTTAATAAAAACAACTCACTCCAAACAATAAATATTCAAAGTGCTGCTGATAACATTGACTCCTACTTCATTAATTTTTTAAACTGGTTTAAAAACAATGAAAAACAACATACCGTAAATTTTATTAGTGATGCAGATTTGGAAGATTATTCCAAATTTAAAAATACAAAAGTCTTGATTTTTGCTTCAAACTATTTATTTTGGACAAAACCAATGAAACAGAACTTTGACAAATATATACAAAGTGGTAAAAATGCGTTGATTATTTCAAGCACCTTTATGGTAAATGAATTCAGCTTTAATATAAAGCAATGGCAAATCACACTTGAAAGAACACAAGAACGCGCTTCGTCCCCCATAAATACTTTCAACAGTAAAACAAATAAAAACTATAACAGTGTTGGATGTTCTTATGAAAACCATATTAGCAAATTACCTATATATAATAATAATCATTTTATGACTATACAAAACAATAAGCATAAAATTTTCACCGGACTTTCGCAAAAAAAATATATAATTATAGCTTATTCTGGCAGCTGTCCACCTCTGAAAAGCATTGACGAAATGGGCATTCCGCTTTATGACTTTGCACTTTTACAGCAAGGTATTCTTACCTGTCTCGCTTTTGGATACCGCTCTATTTATGAACAACAATCTATATGGGGTATATACGAATTCAAACAATCCACAAGTAGCGGTAAAATAATAAATATAGGGCTTGCAGACTGGTTTAACAATATAAACTTAAAAAAGAAGTATGTATCGGATATTACAAAAAATTGTATTGAATATTTAAATGAAAATTAATTCTATCTGCTTAAATTATTACTACTATTTCTAGGTTTATTTCTCAAAAAAACAAAATTTACAATACCTTCTAAATAGCCTAATCCATAACTAAAATGAAGAATAAAAAAAGCAAATACAATTTTAACAATCTCATTAAAACTGTCGTATTTTCTTGCAGCAAATATTAATGCTAATCCAAGATAAGCTATTAATCCAATCAAATAAATTGGCAAAAGTATTTTAAAGAAAAAACAAATTATAGCACCAAAAAACAACAAACAAACAAACATTGCCGGAACTAATTGCCTTATCGTAGTAACCGTTTTATGCTTAACATTAACGTATACTTTCCAATAACCATATTGAAAGTACTGCTTATATAACTTCCAAAAAGAAGCTCGTACAAAATATTTCGATTTAACTTTTTTAGACAAATAGATCCTAAAACCATTTTTAATTAGTCTAAAATTAAATTCATCATCTTGATTCCTTACCAAGTCTTCATCAAAATAACCCACTTTCTCAAAAACTTCCTTTTTATAAGCTCCAAAAGCTACTGTATCAACATACCCTTCTGCATTACCAGTTCTAAAATAGGCGTTACCTACTCCAAAAGAAGAGGACATTGCTTTAGAAATTACAGCTGTGACTTTATCTTCTATTACATTTTCTAATATTCCACCAACACATCCTATTTCTTTTGAAATTTCAAATGCATTTAAACATTCATTAACATAATCGGTAGAAATTTCAGAATGCGCCCCCAGTATAATTTTAATATCGGCATCACTTTTCTTTAATCCAAGGTTTAAAGCAAACTGTGTCGTTTTTTTTTCATTTAGTAGCATTTTAATAAAAGAATATTGTTCCTCATAGTTCTTTATAATTGCAATAGTATTATCATCACTTAAACCATCGCATACAAATACTATCAATTTATCTTTGGAATAACTACAATTAACTATTGAATCGAGGCATTTAGCAATATACTTTTCCTCATTTCTACAAGGAATAGTGATTGATACTTTTATATTACTGCCCAAAATCACGATAACATTGATTTATAAAAATTCAATAATTTCTTTTCCTCAATCTCCCAATTAAATTTCAATAACACTGATTGGCGCCCTCTCTGCCCCATTTCTATTGACAATTTATCATTCTCTAACAAATAATCTAAAGCGCTTGCTATTTCATTTTCATTTTTAGGGTCCACAAATACTGCGCAACTTTCATTTTTCAATAATTCTATCCAATATGGAAAATTTGATACAACAAGTGGTAAACCACAAGCCATATATTCAAACATCTTTATAGGTAAAGAATCAAGATAATTAGAAGTTGGATACAAAGTTACTAATCCAACTTTGGATACTGAAAGCATTTTTTTCACCTCTTGCCTACCAACAAAACCAACATAATTTACACTTTTCCATCCTTCTAAATTTGCAACAACATCTTTAAGTGCTATAGGGGAAAAATCACCTGCTAAATTCAGTATCACTTTACTTTTACACAGAGGTAAAGCCTTTACTAGCTCAACAATACCTCTCTCCTTTGTAATTCCCCCAATATAAACCACCAAATTTTCCTTCTTTGCCAAGCTGGGTAAGTTTGATAATTCTTCCAGTAGTGGATAATTGTTAATATCAACTGTATTGAAATTTATTTTTTTAAATCTATCGCGAATAAAAGGCGTTGCGGCAACAACTCCATCTAACCTTTTTACAATAAAATCCTCAAATACCTCGGCAAAGATTGAAATTACTTTTCTTGCTGGAGTTGGTATCCAATACTTCGTTAGTATCTGCCTTGGAAGATCTTCGTGTGCATCAAATAAAACTTTGTTTTTTTTATTTTTAAGAAAAAGTGCTATGAACAATAATTCAGGATCGTGTAAGTGGTAAATATCCGATTTCTGAGACTTCGCAACCTTATACACACGGTAAACAGTTTTGATGATGCGTCCAATTCGACTATTAATATTAGAGGAGACACCAATAATATTAACATTATTAATATTTTCTGAAATAGCATTTGCAACCACAAGATTTACCTCAAAACCATTAGATGCAAGCGAACTACACTCCTTTAATAATATTCTCACATCATTCGATTTATGAACCGAAGTAATATGACAGACTGAGTATTTTGTAATCAATTGATTCTATTATAAAGTGAGATGTACTTATCTGAATTGGCTTTTTTAGTAGCATTTTCAAGTACAATTTGTTTGTTAACAATAAGATAGTCACTGGTAAAAGAAATAACTTGCTGAAAAAAATCACTTTCAACATCTTTTAAAATAATGCCATTTTTACCATTTGTAATCCATTCGCAATTAGCTTGCAAATCAGACAATATTGGAAGACAACCTGCCGACATTGCTTCAAGTAAGCTGATTGAAGTTGCATCGCTTTCCGGAATAGAAACATATACTTTTGCCCGACAATAAAAATCCTCGTTTATTTCCTTTTTTATCCATCCGGGAAAACTCACCCTATCCTCAATACCTAATCGATTCACAAGCAACTTTATCTTTTCAGTTTGACTACCCACAGCAGCCACAACCAATTTCCAAGTAGGGTTATTCTTTGAAAACAAATGAAAAGCATATATAATTTTATCTATACGATACAATGGATTATGTAGCCTATTAGAATAAATAATATCCTCTTTTACTCGATTACAAGGAACAATATCAATTCCAAAATTTGCAATTAAAATATCTAATTTTTTTTCCGCAAACTCACTCATTTTTTCTGCCATATAAACGGAATCTGAAGTGAAATAACTACAATGCATTAGTATATACTTAACCATATACCTATAAAACCGATTTTTATAAGGGTTAACTAAAATATCACTCCCCCATGCTGTGAAAACTATTCGAGACTTTATTTTATAGGACAGTAAAACAGCAAAAGTAGCAGTGTTGGCTTGATGACAATGAACAATATCAGGATTAAAATCTGAAATGATTTTTTTTACAGGAGCCAAACACTTAATGAAGCATACCGGATTTTTGATGGAGAAATTAAACTCAACTTGTTCAACTGGTATTAAATCGTTACGAATATCTGTTATAATAAGGATTTCTGAAAAATAATCCTTTACCAAACAATAAAAATTAAAAGTATGAATACTATTACTTGATACCAACAAAAGTTTTTTACTTTTTTTCATTTGCTTCAGCTGAAAAATTACATCCCATCAAAAGCATAATCAAAAAGAGCAAAAAAGGAGATGATATTGGATTGTTAGTTAAAGAAGAAATATTAATAATGATAAATACACAAGTCAAGATTAAAGTTCCTCTACTATTTCTATTTTTAAAGTACAACATAAATGGAAAAAGCACAAGTAAAGTATAATTTACAAGACCCACCAATCCATATCGCCAAAAATTAAGTAAAAACTCGTTCTCAGAATAAATCGTATTCGAATAAAAATAGCCCTTATAAGGGCCATAGCCCAATACAGGTTTTTTAATAGCCATTGCAAAAAGTTCACGCCATATTTCAAATCTTCCTTTCAACGATTCATTATTTGACTCAAATTTAAAATCACCATCCGCACTCTGAAAAGCCTTTTTTCGTTTATCAACTTCATTTTTTGCAATTGCAATAGTATTTTTGGAAGTAGTAATTTTCAATTGTTTTAAGGTATGCAAATACCGCAAATCGGCATTTAAAAAATAAACAACCACAATAAAAAGTGAAATAATAAACGGCATAAAAGAGACTATTAAATTCTTTCTATCAACAATAACATAAAATACTAGGGCCAATGCTAATCCAATAAAAGTAGTACGCGATTGCGATTGAATACATGCAATAGAACAACAAGTAAAAAGAATATAATTTACGATTTTTATTTTTTTATTTTCGGTTTTTATTGCCAAAAAATAAATAGATAAACACGCAAAGAGAATAGCATTGTTATTAGGATTCCCTAAGGTTCCGAGTAACCTTTTGGTAACAGGCTCAAACAATGTATTGTATCCAAAATAAATCAAATGATGCGGAGGTGCATAATGCACTTCAACATAAATATTAAAATCCCAAATATCGAAATATTGAAATAAATTAAAGATAAGTAGTCCAAATGTGGCAATTGCAAGTGGAAAATAAGTGTTAATTTTTTGGGTGTTAAGAATTAGAAAAAAAGAAAAGAGAACAATTGCTTTTATAGGTTTATAAATCTCAAAAAGATCGCTCGTTGAAGTATGATAAAGATTAAATAAAATTGACAGTATAATTACAATTACAAAGCATAGCCACAAACCAATGTATTTTTTAATCTCCTCGTAATTTCTAGCATCCACTATCAATTTGTAATTTTTAATTACGTAAAGCGCAATGAAAGGAAAAAGAAGGTCTTCTAGCCTAAACTTAGGCATAGATGAAAGTATCTTTATTTCAGGAATTAAAAAAAGTGTAATTATAAAAAAAAACAAAGCAATATTGTAATGTTTTTTATTCAGTTGCATCATCGTTTAAGTATTATAATAGATAATTTTTTTTGAATATTTAATGGTCCCACTTCTAAAATAAAATCATTCGAATTATCTATTCTATTTTTACCTTTCTTAATTAACAGCAGAAACATAAAATCAAATTTTGATGCCAAAAACACATTAAGTTTCGAAAAAAGACTCTTATACAATACCCCTGTTGGATTATTTGGCACATCCATTGAATATTTTTTTTCAACTATCAAACCTACATATTTAAATAAACTTGACCATTTTTCTGATGTGTTAAATTTTTGATAATTATTTTGATCACTTTTTTCTGCAACAAATTCGATCAATACCAAATATCCATTTGGGGATAAACTATTTTTGAGTTTTTGTAAAATCAGTTCCAGTTTCATTTCATCCAATATATGGCCCAACACTGTTATACTTAATATTAAATCGTGACGCTTTGTCTCTAAGCGAATATTAAGTTGTTCTTCACTGCTTGAATAAATAATATTACTTAGAAGCCCCCTTTGCTGCCCTGCTCTTTTAATAACTTCATCCGCAATATCGTAAGAAAAAACATCCTTTGCAAAAGACCCAAGCAATTTTGAAAAATCACCTATTCCACAACCATAATCCAAGGCATTTTCAATTGAAGTTTTATCGAATAAGTCTTTTACGATTTTTCTTATTACTTTTAATCGTGCATATTGATCGAGAGTATATACATACCGATTCATCCAACCAGTATGTCCTACTTGTTGTACCCTATTGTTCCAATACAGCTTTAAATCATTCAATTGGTATGTTTTAAAAGACTTAACATCCAGCGTATTTCAAAAACAAAATACACGCACAAGCTAATACTAAGCAGATAAACTGTTTTTTCAAAATCTTTTAAATATAGGCCGCCAATAATAATAACAACAATGTATATTGAATTATTGATTAAGCTCAATAAAAAGTGCGACTTTTGTTGGCTCTTCACCAATGTTAATTGACTAATAATTGCTGAAATAAAATTTAAAAACAAGAACGGAATTAAAATCTGAATATATTTACCTGCTACATGCCACTCATTGCCTAAAAAATATTTAAAAGCTAAAGGTACAACTAACATAGCAAATAAGGCTAAAGGTATTCCTAACAAACATATAAATCGTATCATTCTATTGGTCGAAACAATTAATAAATTTGTGTCATTGTGGTGAAGCTGTGCGGCTTTTTGAAAATAAACCTGGCTAATGGATTTTGACATAAGCGATAACGGTGTTTGAACCAAGCGAAGACCGAATGCATAATACCCAACATAGGTTTTATCAAAATAATGAGTCATTAATAATATAAATGCTATTGCCTGCAAACTATCAGTAAGTGCATGAATCATATTAACAGTAGGAAAATCACTATATCGAAGTGCAATTGATTTGGTTTCTTTCCAATTTTTAAAAGCACTAAACATATCCATAACAGAATATACTTTAAACGAAATGATAATCACAGAAATGCCTGTTCCTATAATAGTACCTAACAGCAGGCCCATTGCACCATAACCTAAATAACCAAACCAAACAGAAAATGCTATTAAAAAAAAACTTTGAGCAACCTTTGCAATACTTTGATTCACATAGTTACGCATCCTATTTAACCAAGAGGTAAGGACCTGATTAAAAGCATACAAAAAGAGATAAGCGGGAATTAATAGCAAAAGACTTTCTGAACCAAGGTGAAAGTACTTATCAACCCAAGCGATATTTGAGAAGCAAATAAGAATAAAAATAAATAAGGATGCAATTGCTGTTAAAAAGAAAATCATATTAAACAACAATTGGGCATTGCTATCTTCCTTTGGCAATAAAATAGCAAACTCGTACCTAAAAGTGCAAAGTAAAACTAAAAATGCAAGGTATTTATTTATCAACTCAAATGTACCAAAACTGTCCGCACCATAATAATGCGTAAGTAAGGGAGCCGCAAAAAACGAAATTATTTGGGAAATTAATGTCCCTATAAATAAGATTAAAATATTTTTTCCGAATGCATTTGCAAACAGAATTTTTTTTATTTTAAATAGCATTACTTACCGTAGTAATTATTTAAATGGCCTTACCAAATAGTATATTTCTTCAACAAAACCATGTTTTACTTCGCATAGCCTACAGCCCGTGTCTCACGGATAACCGTAACTTTAACTTGCCCAGGATACGTCATTTCAGTTTGAATTTTCTGCGATATATCAAATGCCAATGTTTCGGCATCTTTATCAGATATTTTTTCACTTTCAACCAATACACGTAACTCTCTACCCGCTTGAATAGCATAGGTTTTCAATACACCCGGGTATGAAAGAGCTAAAGCTTCCAAATCCTTCAATCGTTTAATATACGATTCGGCAACTTCCCTTCTTGCACCCGGTCGTGATCCTGATATCGCATCGCAAACCTGTATAATGGGAGATATTAAACTAGTCATTTCAACCTCATCGTGATGCGCACCAATCGCATTACAAACCTCCGCATTTTCTTTGTACTTCTCTGCCAACTTCATACCTAATACCGCGTGTGGTAATTCAGGCTCATCATCGGGCACTTTTCCTATATCGTGTAATAATCCGGCACGTTTGGCAAGCTTCACATCTAGTCCCAATTCTGCAGCCATTACAGCACACAAGTTAGCTACTTCTCTGGAGTGTTGCAATAAATTCTGTCCGTATGATGAGCGGTATTTCATTCTACCTACCATACGTATCAACTCGGGATGCAATCCATGTATTCCCAAATCAATGGTTGTTCTTTTCCCCGTTTCAATAATTTCTTCTTCTATTTGTTTTTTAGTTTTCTCTACAACTTCTTCAATACGAGCAGGATGTATCCTTCCATCGGTAACCAATTGATGCAAGGCCAAACGAGCAATTTCTCTTCTAACCGGATCGAAACCCGATAGAATGATTGCCTCTGGAGTATCGTCTACAATTATCTCAATACCAGTTGCAGCTTCTAATGCACGAATATTTCTTCCCTCTCTACCAATTATTCTCCCTTTTAACTCATCGCTCTCAATGTGAAAAACAGAAACCGAATTCTCAATGGCGTGTTCTGTTGCGACACGCTGAATGGTCTGTACCAAAATCTTTTTTGCTTCTTTGTTTGCTGTCAGTTTTGCTTCGTCCATTATATCTTTAATGTGTGACAAAGCCTGAGTCTTTGCTTCCGACTTAAGTGCTTCAATCAATTGTATTTTTGCATCTTCGGCCTTCAAGCCTGCAATTGTCTCCAATTGAACCACTTGACGCTTGTGCGCCTTGTCTAAATCTGCTTCCTTTTTACCAATAGCCTCTAATTGAGCATTGAGCATTTCCTTTGAATTTGTAACTTCCTTATCTTTTCGGTTGTACTCTTCTGTTTTTTGATTAAGCGCTTGCTCTTTTTGTTTAATACGATTTTCACCTGTTAAGATTGCCGCATTTTTTTCGTTAATCAGTTTTTCATGCTCGCTTTTTAATTGAAGAAATTTTTCCTTGGCTTGAAGTATCTTTTCCTGTTTCATAATTTCAGCCTTTGCTTCAGCATCCTTTATTAAGTCGCTACTACTTTTCTCAATATTCTTCTTTAATACCGTTGATGCTATTACATATCCTATTATTAAGCATACGAGACCCACGCCCAGCACTATCATCATATTCATTGTATCCATTTTGTTTATTTTATTAAATTGTTAAACATAAAAAAACCCACATCCATTTGAATAAAGCCTAAGACCTTTCAATAGTGATGCGGGTATATAAAATGTGTTGCAAAAAGCCACACACGATAATTTAAAGAACTTATCCTTTTTTTAAATAATCTGAAACGAACCTTTCTACTTCTATTATTCGGTTTGACAAGGCACTATCTACTGCTACTTTTCCCTCGTTGCTTAAAGACTGAGAGGCAAACTGCAAGGCACACATTGCCAACAAATCTTGCTTGTCTTTTACCGTATAATTTTTTTCGAACTCCTTTACTTTTTCATTAACTGCAATTGCTGCCTTTTTTACTGATTCTACTTCTTCACTTTTTACAGTAAGTGGGTATTCTCGGTTGGCAATGTTTACTTTTATTGAAAGTTCGTTCATTCTATTTTTTAGCCTAAGCCTTGACTTAAACCTTATTTATTTAAAAAGGACACACATTTATCTATTTCCCGCACTAATTCGTTTATCTTTAATTTAACATCCGACATTTTGTCATCGGATGGGGCTTCGGACAAACGCGAAGCCAATTTCATTATTTTATTCTTATCTTCTAATTCGTTAATCTTTAATTGCTGCTGCTCAATACTATTAATTAATTTTAGATGCTGTTCGGTTAATCTGCCATTCTCCTCGAGCGATTTTTTATGCAAATGTATCAATGTTTCTATTTTCGACCCCAAACTGGTAACTGCCATTTCTAAGTTTTCCATTCCATGTATTGATTCATATTCTTGTTATTGGCACAAAGTTAAGCCAATACCAAGAATATGCAAATTTTTGAACGTTTGTTTGTGTAAATCTTTGTGATAGAGCTATTGCTTAAAGTGTTTAAATAATGAATATTTACCCTTTATAGACTATTAAAATTGGCATTAAAAGGATTTTTCACTCTTTTTCTTTATTTTTTGTACCTCACAGGATTGTTGGCTCAAAATCCTTACCAAAAAAATTATTTCATCTCACCCCTGGACATTCCACTATCTATGTCGGGAAATTTTGGAGAGCTGCGACCAAACCATTTACATTCGGGAATTGATTTAAAAACAGATGGTAAAGAAGGACTTCATGTTTTTGCTGCTGCCGATGGCTATATATCCAGAATAAAAATTTCGCCCTTTGGATATGGAAATGCTCTGTATATAACTCATTCCAATGGTTACATCACCGTTTATGGTCATTTACAGAGCTATAATACTAAAATTAATGAGTATGTTAAAAAAGTACAATATCAGAGGGAATCATTTGAAATAGATATTTTTCCGACACCTAATGAATTAAAGGTAAAACAAAGCGAAATTATTGCGCTTTCTGGAAATAGCGGAGGCTCGGAAGGTCCGCATTTGCATTTTGAGATTCGCGATGACAAATCGGAATGGCCAATAAATCCATTATTTTTTGATTTCAACATTGCGGATACTATTAAACCATCTATATCATTGATTGAAGTATATCCTTTAAACGAAATTAGTTTTGTAAACAACCGAAATACTCCAATAAAAGTGGATGTTCAAAACGATAAAAAAACGGGGATACTTTCACTTTCAACAAAAGATACAATTAGAGTACACGGCATAATTGGTTTTGGAATAATTACTACAGATACTGAAAATGGAAGCTCTAACCCAAATGGCACCTACTCGGTTGCACTCAACATTGATGGAGAAACCGTTTACGAGCACAGCATCGACAAATTCAGCTTCGACCAAACACGTTACGTAAATGCACACATTGATTATGCCGAAAAAATTAAAAACTCCATTAAGATACAAAGAAGCTTTGTTTCTCCAAATAATAAACTACCCATTTACAAAATAAAAAAGAAGAGGGGCGTATACGTGTTTAACGATGATTCAATTCATAGTGTTATTTATACTGTAAAAGATATTTTTAATAACTCAAGTGAACTTAGCTTTATAGTGCTAAGCGATTCTAAAGTAAAAATGAGTGAGCTCCCAATTTCCTCTCCAAACTACGCAGCAACTTTTCTATTTGACCATATTAACACTTTTAAAACTAAAAATATTTCAATTGACTTTCCCAAAAATGTATTATACGAAGATTTAAAATTCGATTATTTTATGAGCGACTCCATAAAAGGGTTTTCGCCAATTCACCACATCCACTATGAAACTATACCATTACACAGCAGTTATAGTTTATTCATAAAAGGGAATGTACCTGATTCATTGAAAAAAAAAGCACTTATTGTTTCCTTGGATGAAAAAGGAAAGCCCACCAGCGAAGGGGGAGAATGGACTAAAAATGGAGTACTTACCAAAACGCGTTCGTTTGGAAATTTCTCTATTTCAATTGACACTGTTGCTCCCATCATAAAAGCAATAAACATAAATGCCGATAAAAATGTGGCTAAAAACAAAACACTTGAAATGGGTATTTATGACAATCTTTCGGGCATAGCATCCTACCGAGGTACAATGGACAATAAATGGATTTTGTTTGAATACGATGCAAAAGAAAGAAGGCTATTTTACACATTTGATGATAGCATAAAAAGTGGTGAGCATACATTGGAACTTACCGTAAAAGACAATAAAGGAAATACTTCCAAATATTATGCAAATATAAAAAGATAAAGGTGCATTTTACAAATCAAGAGCTGTTTGAATTGTTGGAGGAAAAGGCCGACATATATAACCGTACTTCCTTTATTGAAACCGACCCCATTCAAATTCCTCATCAATTCACAAAAAAAGAAGACATTGAAATTGCCGGTTTTTTAGTTGCAACCATTGCTTGGGGACAACGCAAAAGTATCATCAACAACGGAAACAAACTAATGCAGATAATGGGAAGTAGTCCCCACGAATTTATTATGGACTTTGCAGAGAAAAGCAAAAGTCATTCATCTTTTGTGCACCGCACCTTTAATGGCATTGATTGTAACTATTTTTTTGCAGCACTTAAAAACATTTACCAAAAACACGGTGGACTAGAGAAAGTATTCAGCAAAAACATAAACAAAAAAACAATAGACCTTAAAGAACAAATCATCAATTTCAGACATGTATTTTTTGAACTGAACCATCCCTTACGCACATTAAAACATATTTCCAATCCGGCAGACAATTCTGCAGCAAAACGCATCAACATGTATTTACGATGGATGGTACGAAATGACAAACGTGGTGTTGATTTCGGATTATGGAAAAATATTTCCCCTTCCCTACTCTCTTGTCCATTGGATGTACACTCAGGAGGTGTAGCACGTAAATTGGAGATATTAAAACGCACTCAAAACGATTGGAAAGCTGTTGAAGAGTTAAGTAACAAGCTAAAGTCATTTAACCCAAAAGACCCAATTAAATATGACTATGCGCTATTTGGCTTGGGTGCCTTTGAAGGATTTAATAAATAAAAAAAGCTGATAGAATTTTACTTCAAAATCTCCCTAGCAATAACCATTTTTTGAATTTCGGAAGTGCCCTCGCCAATGGTACACAATTTTGAATCGCGGTAAAACTTCTCCACCGGAAAATCTTTTGTATAACCATATCCTCCAAAAATTTGTACAGCATCGGTACTTACCCGAACAGCTACTTCCGAACTATAATACTTAGCAAAAGCACCTTCTTTGGTAACCTTCATTCCTTTATTTTTGAGGTCGGCAGCTTTAAAAGTAAGCAATTCTGCAGCATCTATTTCGGTTGCCATATCAGCCAATTTAAAAGCAATTGCTTGAAATTTTGAAATAGGCTGACCAAATTGTTCACGCTCTTTAGAATATTTTAAAGCTGCTTCATAAGCACCCTTTGCAATTCCTAATCCAAGTGATGCAATCGAAATTCTACCACCATCCAAAACCTTCATTGCTTGCACAAATCCATCCCCTACTTTACCCAATACCTGAGATTTATGAATTTTGCAATCGGTAAAAATCATTTCGGCAGTTTCGGATGCACGCATTCCCAATTTATTTTCCTTTTTACCACCCGCAAAACCGGGTGTACCCCTATCTACAACAAAAGCAGTAATCCCATGCGAATCCAACAATTCACCAGTACGTGCCAAAACAACTGCCACATCACCCGAAATACCGTGAGTTATCCAATTTTTTGCTCCGTTTAAAATATAATAATCACCATCCTCTTTTGCCGTAGTTTTCATTCGCAAAGCATCCGATCCCGTATTTGCTTCGGTTAGCCCCCAAGCACCAATCCAATCGGCAGTAGCTAATTTTGGTAAATATTTTTTCTTTTGTTCCTCGTTTCCGAATTGCATGATATGTCCTATACACAATGAATTGTGAGCTGCCATCGACAAACCAATGGAGCCACATATTTTTGATAATTCCGTTATTGCAGTTACATACTCGGTATACGAAAAACCTGAACCTCCATACTCGGTTGGCACCAATACTCCCATCAAGCCTAATTCACCTAATTTCTTAAATATCTGTACCGGAAACTCTTGCGATTCGTCCCATTCCATCATTTTCGGTCGTATATGCTCGTCACCAAATTTTTTAATCATATCAGCAATCATCAGCTGATTTTCAGTCATTGAAAAATCCATAATCTTATATTTCTAATAGGTTACTAAACTAACTATTTTTTGTGAATACTTATTCAATTTTTGTCTTCCTTTTAAAAAAGAAAGCTCTACCAAAAAAGAGAAACCAATCACATTTGCTTCCTGTAATTTTATCAATTCTGCTGCTGCTGCTGCTGTCCCTCCAGTCGCCAACAAATCATCGTGAACCATTACATTCCATCCTTTTTTCAAGCTATCAAGATGCATTTCTATTTCAGCACTTCCGTATTCTAAATCATACTTATAAAAAATTGTTTTATAAGGCAACTTTCCTTTTTTTCGAACTGTTACAAAAGGCACGTTCAATTTAGAAGCCAACATCATTCCAAACAAAAAACCACGACTCTCAACACCTACAATTGCGTCTATTTTGGTATCGGCAAATGAAATAGCGAATTCATCAATAATATCTCGACACAAAATAGGGTCTTCCAAAATGGGCATAATATCTTTAAATAAAATTCCAGGTTTTGGAAAATCGGCAACATCACGAATGGTATTAATAATTCTCTCTTTTATCATTCTTCAACAGTTAAATAGGGTGCAATTTTACGGAACAATTCCTCATTTACCAAAACACACTTTTTTATGTCTGCCACACTTTTATATGTTCCGTGTGTTTCTCTGTACAAAACCAAAGCTTTAGCAATTGAAAAACGCATATAGGGATGCTTTTTTAACTGATCGATAGTAGCATAATTAACATCAAGCTTTCTAATATTTTCGTTGTTCAATGTAAGGTAACAAATCATTTTATCGTACAATACAGTATCCAAATTTTGAACTTCTTTTAATTGCTCCTTATTATAAAACCCACCCAGAATGCTCCTGTATTTAATAATATTTATTGCTGTAATAGAATCTATTACAGGCACATACAGCAATTCGTAAGCATTTGCACTATTTAATTCTATGTCTCTTTTTATAATTGTTGCTTTTAAACTTTTTTCAATCTCAATTTTAACGACATTTATATGAATAAATGGTTCAATTAAAGCATACATTTCGGGACTTATACAATACATTTTTTTGACATCTTCCATGTCATAAAAACGTCCGCCTTTTGCTTCATAATTCTTTATACTTTTAATTTGTTTATCAGACAAACCCAATCTTCTCCAATCACTGTCGGGTAAATTATTCGGATCAAATTCAAATAATTCGACTTTTGTGTACACCTTTTTTTCTCTTTCATAATCAACAATATGTTGATTACTGTAGCCTTCAAAAGTATTTGAATCTAAGTGATGAAATTTTTCAAACGCTGAAATTTCCTTTTCAAATTCGGCAAAATTACTAATTTTTACACTTTTACTGTTCGACAAGTAATACGAGTATGCTAACAACAGTATACATACAAAACTAAGTACGAATGCACCGTTTCGTTCACGCCTGTTAAAAGAAAAATAATTTTTAAAAAAGCGTTTCAAAAATTTCGATTTTTATTTCCGTTGTGTCAGATAATAAATTGGAATACCCAATAACACCAATATTAATCCCATTGTAGTGTTTCTTGTATCGTACATTAATAAGGTTATGCAAATAGCAATAGTAATCACAATATACAATGCCGGAATTATAGGATAACCAAAGGCTTTATAAGGTCGTTCGGTATCCGGTTCTTTTTTTCGAAGTATAAAAATACCTACAATACATAAAATATAAAATATTAAGGAGGCAAAAGTACAATATGCCAGCAAGTCGCTGTATTTGCCAGACAGACACAATATACAAGCCCAAACGCATTGTATAGTTAAAGCATACGATGGGACATTTTTATCATTGATACGCGATGCTTTTTTAAAAAACAAACCGTCTTTCGACATTGCATAAAACAAACGTGCACTGCTAAGTATTGCACCATTGTTACATCCAAAAGTTGAAACCATAATCAAGCCAGCCATTATATAAATCGCATAATTTCCAAAAATCATAGATGCTGCTGCAGTACCTACCCTATCATTAGCCGCAAACTGAATTCCCTGTTCAACAAAACCTGCTCCATTGGGAACACCCTTTAAAGGAAGTAAAGACAAGTATGCTACGTTGGCGAGTATATAAACAATGGTAACCAAGGTAGTTCCTAAAAACAAACTTCTTGGAATATTCTTTTGGGGGTCTTTTATTTCGGAAGCAATAAAGGTTATACTGTTCCAAGCATCACTCGAAAAAAGTGAATTGATCATAGTGGCACCCATAGCACCTAACAATGCAAAACCGGCAAGGGGTAGTATAGATATTGTTCCATCACTTTCAACAGTAGTTTTTGAGGCACTCCACATATCTGTAAAGTTAACAGAAAGTGTATCTGTTTTAAATGCCATTGCTATTCCTAAAACTATAAGGGCAAAAAGTGCGAGCAATTTTGCTGCTGTAAAAACCAGTTGAATTATTTTTACATTCTTAACACCTCTGCTGTTAATAAATGTAAGCAGAATAATACTCGACATAGCTAAAAGTTGAGCATAAGTAATTTTAAAAACGGCACTTACCGTTATAAAATCATTGTTGAGTGCAGGAAAAAAAACCGAAGTGAATTTTGCAAATGCAACAGCTACGGCAGCTATTAAACCGGTTTGAATTACCGTAAAAGCCGTCCAACCATATAAAAAAGAAACCATTTTTCCATAAGCGCGCTGCAAATAAACATACTGCCCACCTGCCTGAGGCATCATCCCGGCAAGTTCACCGTAACTCAATGCTGCTGAAATGGTAATAAGTCCTGTAATAAGCCAAAGAAGTAATATATAACCCGATGAACCTAAATCACGGGCCATAAAAGTAGTTACAATAAATATCCCCGAACCTATCATTGAGCCTGCTACTATACTTGTAGCGTCAATTAAACCAAGACTTCTTTTTAATTCGGGTTTGGTTTCTTGTTCCATTTATTGTAACATAATTAAAAGGAGGGGACTGATATGGTTCTATACTTTTTCTTGGCAGGCTGCTTATAATTCTTTGGGTATTTAACTGAATAACTGAATATTATTTTTTGAGTTTCTCCAGGTGCCAACTTTAATTTCCAATTTAATTTCCCACTTAATTTATCCAAATTTCCACTTGTTATTTCAACCACTGTCACATCAATGCTGTTATCCTGAGAAACAGGTATCTGGTCTTGCAATTCAATATTTACAACACTTTCACGATTATTTTTAATGGTCGTTTCATACAAAAATGTTTCTTTCACACTGTTTCCTACAATGTGTCTTTCATACGAGTTAACTCTCTTTACACGATTAACCGCAACCTTCTTGTCTCTTCCCAAAGATACCATCAAGGTATCTTCAATATCATTCGTATTTACAAATGATTGCCCTAAATACGTACCGTTGAAATAAATATTTGCTTGTCCTGAAATAAGGTTACGTTCGTTCCATCCGGTAATTTTGGCAACTAAAAAAGCATCGTCATCCATTTTAGGAATCGCAAAATGCTCGTATTTAGCAGGGGTCTCATAACTTGTCACATCTACTGTATAAGGTTTTGAGTCGCTAATAATAGTATACGGAGTAAGAATATCAAATTCGGCACTTAATTCACTCACATCAATTTTTTGAAATTTCACTTTTGATGTATCAACAGCATTATAAGGTTTCCCTTTTTGATATGGATTATTACGCAATCCGTTCACTGCAATATCTTCCTCGTAATTCGAATTTCGAATATTACTCTCATTGCTCAGTGTCCAGGAATCGAGTGTTGGTTTTTCCGCACCTTGTTTCGGGTCGGCAGTAGATAATTTTAGTTTTACATCCTTCCAATCAAGCCCGCAATTATTAAACATTACTGCTCTATATACAAGGGTAATAGGCTTATCAATTCCATCTGTTCGGATATCATATTTAGGAGCCCAACCTGCTCCATCCACAATGTACTTAAATTCAAAAACTGCTTGTTCATCTTTATTTGAAATTACGACAACAGTAATTTCAGAGGAAGGAGGATTAAATACAGCATTTAGTTCACTCAGCTGCTTATTTATGTTGCTCAATTCAGCGGCTAGTTTTTTTTCTTTTTTTAGAAGTTGAAATACTAATTTATTTATTTCATTATTTCTGTCTCGAAAAAAATCAGCTGCAGCTTCAATTTCCTCTACCAGTATACCCTTTTGTGTACCTCCAATAGCTTCATTTTTGAACAACAAATCTTTCTCTTTCTGTAATGTTTCTCTTTCATTAGCAACCATCGTTAATTGGTCATTTACGCTTTCGGAAGAATCTCTTAGTATTTTAATATTGGGGTTATCTACCTTTTTTACTAAATAATTTATTTTGCTGTTTACCGACAAAATGGTAACGTCTTTCGGCAATACATCCACAGAAATGCTTTTACTATCGAGCTTGGGAGATAAACTGGTGAAGGTTATTGTATTTTTCCCTTTAGATAATTTAACTTTTGCATTATGGTGAATTTCGGCACCACTCATATAAACGGTTACCGATGTTACTTCAGACTTAACACATTTTTCAACATCCGCTGCCTGAACCATGTATGTGTATGCAAATACAATCAACAAGAGAAGTATGCACTTGTTTTTTTTCATAATTTAGTTTATTTTTCTCTCTTCACTCTATTTTAAACTATTATTATACTTCTCTTCTTTCATTAACAAAGTAATATCCGTTATTAGCTTATCCACTTCCTGTGGACTAGTTCCATCATAGTAGCCCCGTATATGCTTTTGTTTATCGATAAGCACAAAATTTTGTGTGTGTATAAAATCATCCGGACCTCCATCCCCTTCTGCTGCATCTAAAAAATAGGACGTACGAGCAATGTCATACAAGCGCTTTTTATCGCCTGTTAAAAAATGCCACTGCTCGGTATTTGCATTGTGCTTTTTAGCATATTCAACCATTACCTCAACGCTGTCAGTTTCAGGATCAACAGTGTGTGATAGTATTATCACATCAGGCTTCAACTTATTCGCTGCAGCAACCCGCTCCATTTGTTTGCTCATAACCGGACAAATACTATGACAAGTTGTGAAAAAATAATCTACTACTACATACTTACCTTCAATATCTTTTTGAGTTATGGTTTTATTTGCTTGGTCAGTAAAGCTAAAATCGCGAATGGTATGAAAAACAGTATCCTTATGTACATTCACAGTTGATGGTCCGTAGTATGGAAAATACCGTAAAGGTTTTTTTGTATCGATGCCAAATAATGCATAAGCGGTAATCGCTGCCACAGCAAGTAAAATAATAACAGACACGATGGAATTCCTATTCATATACTTAATGTAAAAAACAGTGGGGTAATAAAATATTTATTTCTTATTTGTAGGAATTTTCTTCTTATTTGTAGGTGCTGGCTTTCCTTTCGGTTCAGACTTGTTCACCTTCTTTGGAATTTCAATTTTCCTATATGTTTCTATTAATATCAAATTTCTCTAAATAATCTGCCACTCTTCTTACAAAACTTCCTCCCAACGAACCGTCAACTACACGATGGTCGTATGACAACGACAGGAACATCATATGACGAATACCGATGGTATCGCCTAATTCAGTTTCAATCACTACCGGTTTTTTCTTAATGATTCCGACTGCCAAAATAGCCACCTGTGGTTGATTGATAATGGGTGTACCCATTACATTTCCAAATCCACCCACATTTGTTAAGGTAAAAGTTCCCCCTTGAATTTCATCGGGCTGCAATTTATTAATGCGTGCACGGTTGGCTAATTCATTTACCGATTTGGTTAAGCCTAACAAGTTTTTTTGGTCGGCATTACGAATTACAGGCACTATTAAATTACCTGAGGGCAATGCTGTTGCCATTCCAATGTTTATATTTTTGCGAATAATAATATTACTTCCATCTACCGAAACATTCACCATTGGAAAATCTTTTATGGCTCTTGCAACTGCCTCAATAAAGATTGGAGTGTAGGTAATCTTTTCATTCTCACGTTTTTCAAATGAGTCTTTAATCTTATTTCGCCACAGTACCATATTGGTCACATCTGCTTCAACAAAAGAAGTAACGTGAGGAGAAGTGTGTTTGCTCATCACCATATGATCGGCAATAAGTTTGCGCATTCTGTCCATTTCTATTATCTCATCTCCTGCACCTACCGAAACTGCAGGCTTGGATGGTATAGTAATTTGTGGAGCAATTGTTTGCTTTGTTTGTGTTGTTACAACAGTTGCTTGTTTACCTCTGTTCGGTATATAACCTAATATATCAGCTTTGGTTACTCTTCCCTCTTTTCCAGTACCTGAAATCGACTCTAATTCATTGAGCGATATTCCCTCTTGCTTGGCAATATTTTTTACCAAAGGAGAATAAAATTTATTGGAATTTGTATAATCGTTTTTTGTTTCAGTTACTGAAACAGGAATGGGTACATTAACGGCTTCTACAACAGGCTTACTTTCAACTTTTGCGGCCGTTTGAGTAACAGGAGTAGCTACGGCAGCAGCATCTCCATTAGTTCCTATAATTGCAATAACAGAACCCACTTGCACTACATCACCGTCTTTAAATAAACGTTTTAACAAAATACCGCCATTGGATGCAGGGACTTCCGAATCAACTTTATCAGTAGCTATTTCCAATACCGACTCATCGGCCTCAATTTTATCACCTTCTGCTTTCAACCACTTAATAATGGTTGCCTCAGCAACACTCTCACCCATTTTAGGCATTATCATTTCAAACTGCGCCATACTCTTTTCTTGATTCTAAATTTTCACTAAATGTAACTCGTTTTAAGGAGGAACAAAAATAATTTAATATTTCGGATAAACAATTCTAAACCTATTTGGTTTTCTTATAGAAAGAGCCTATATTTAATGCGATAAAAACCTATAAAACGCTATGTTTTCGTCTAAAAAAGACACCGTATTCATTATTTTGGCTTGCTTTTTTGTCACCAATGCTATTGTAGCCGAACTTATAGGAGGAAAACTGATTCAAATTGGACCTTTTACGATGAGCATAGGCATACTACCTTGGCCCATTGTATTTTTAACCACCGACTTAATAAACGAGTACTTTGGAAAATCTGGAGTACAAAAACTCACCATCATCACCGTTTTTTTAATCATCTATGCATTTATTGTTCTTTATGCAGGAATGCAAGTAAAAGCAACCAGCTTTTCGCCCGTAAACGATGATAACTTTAGAGCAGTTTTTGGACAATCGATGTGGATAATTGTGGGTAGCATCATTGCTTTTTTAGTATCACAATTGGTGGATGTATTTATATTTTGGTTTTTGCGCGACAAAACAGGTGGTAAACATTTATGGCTGCGTTCCACAGGCTCAACTGTTATATCGCAATTGATAGACACTTTTGTGGTATTGGGCATCGCCTTTTGGTTGCCAGGTAAAATAAACGGAACACAATTTTTAAATTTAGCATTAACCGGCTATACCTGTAAATTAATTATTGCAGTGCTGCTAACTCCCGTAATTTATGCCCTGCATTATAGTATTGGGAAGTATATTAAGAGGTAAAATGGCTATCATTCCCATAATATTTATTACTACCCTTTCAATTTAACCCTCTCAAAAGCATCGATATAGCTTTTTTTGCTTGCATTGTATATAGTAGCACCTATGCGTTGGGCATAATCCTTTAAAAAATAGTATCCTAAAAAGCCCAAGTATATTTTGCGCAAAATATCGTGTATTTTAAAACTGCTTCCATCCATTTTCATCATACCAAAACGAGATGCTTCCGCTTCGTAAAAATGTTGGTGGTTAACGGTTGCAATGTTATTTTCATCCACTCGTAATTCCTCATGCCAAGAGTGGTCGGCACCCACTATGTATATTTTTTTATAGTCCATATTCAATGCCATAAAAATACCCGGCACCAATACATTATGCGGACGTGGCATTCCCAAATTAAGTTTGTATAGTAAACAGTTTATACTACTAAAACCCTCCACCGGTGTACTGTTATAAAAACAAACTGTCACATTTTTATTGTTGCTTAAATACTTTTTCCAAACAGCCGAATTCTTAGCAAACGAAGGAATAAAAACAAACAATGGCCAAGTCGTTTTTTCGGCAATGCCCGTAAATATTTCAACACGGTATTTTTCGTGCAATGCACTTACCGGTTTTTCACTAAAATATTCGGGAGCATTTAATATATAATAACGTGGCTGCAATTTTTCGTATTCATTGGATGTAACAAACAGGTTTACACACATTAATTTTTTCGATTGCAAAGCTGTATAATCTTCTGCCAGTGTTTGGTTAAAAGAAGGTCCGTTACCCAATACGACACATTCATCCGTTGCGGTCACTTTCTCGGGCATACACACAAAGTACTTAGAAAGCAGTATTATTTTAATAACACTCGCCAGTGATTGAAATGCATTATTAAGGAAAACCGACATTTTTAACAACATAGCTTTAAGCCTTTAAAAAACCAATAGTTGCATACCATCGGATAAACAATAAATAATATCCTTTTGAAAATTGCCCGTGCAAGGAATACCAAATAGCCAATACAATTCCTCCTAAATTTTTATACATATACTCTACAAATTTCCTAAACTGAGGAATAGCACCACGTGTGCGCGTCATAATACGTTCGCTGGCGCCATTGCCTGTAACCTGATTGCGCACATATTCTTTAGTAAGTCGGCTATCATCAATACTATGGTAAACAATCAATTCGGGTAAATACATTACTTTCCCTCCTGCCAATCGCAATTTATCGAACATATCCTTTTCCTCACTACCCAAGCCTTTGTTTCCTATTCTCCCCAATTGTGTATTAAAACGACCTACCTTATTCAACATTGCTGTTTTTATCGACATATTACTGCCAAAAGGATACCTACCTGCTTCGTATTCAAAAATGGTATCGCCATAATCCACCTCACCTACCAAAGCCATAATGTATTTCGACAACCATTCGGGCTTTTTGTTTAAGAATTTTGCAAATATCTTCCCTCCTACTGCATCTATTTCATGATACTCTTCCATATAACTTACAGTTTTTTCCAAAAAATGCTTTTCAATAACAGCATCATCATCAATAAAAGTAACAATGGGTGTTGATGATTCTTCAATGCCTCTGTTTCTACCAAAAGACAAACCCTGATTGTACTCTTCACAATAAATAATTTTCAATTGAGGATTATTTTGCTGAAAGGCAAAACTAATTTCTTTTGTTCTATCGGTTGAATTATTATTCACAATAATTACTTCAAAACATTCAGGAGACAGAGTTTGTATTCTCAGCCCCTCTAATGCTTCGGGTAAAAAACGTTCGCGATTATATGTAGCTACTACTGCAGATATTTTCACGTCAACTTATTTCATTTTAGCCAACAAAGCTTTACATTGGGTATCGCTGTTGCGATCGTCATCGCTCGCAGTAGTCAATGCCAAGGCTTTATTGGCCCACACTTTTGCAGCAGCATTGTTTCCCATATCGTAGTATGTAGCAGCTAACTCATATTGATGCAATTTATATTTAGGTTCATTAACAACGGCTTGCGTAAATGACTTAACTGCATCTTCGTAAGTAGCACCAACTGGCATACCACCAAATAATGCATTTACTGCAAGCTTTTCTACAGCATTAAATCCGGCAATCGTTCTGTTCCACCGGCCCAAAATATGCCATGCACCGGGATGCTTTGGGTTCAATTTCAAGGCTAAATCTATTTCGCTTTTTATCAATTTTGAACTATTTATTTTTTGTTTCGAACCTGCATTCTCATTTATCCTTCCCAATGCCATCGCATACACATAGTGGCTTTCGGCACTTTTAGCATCCATTTTTATGGATTTTTTCGCAAGCATTTCTCCCGTTTTGTAATACGATTGTTTCGCAGCTTCACTTGCTTGCTGATAGCCATATTTTGAATAAAAATAACTACCGTTTTGTATGTAACTAATTTCGCTCGAATCTGCCTTCATCAGCTTTTGAAAAACAAAAAAACCGTCTTTATAATTGCGCTCTTCACGATATTTAACACCCTTTGCATACAATTCTTCATTGCTTTGCGCACTAACCAAATTTGAGTACAAAATACACAATGGCATAAAAATTAAAAGTCGAAGTTTTATTTTCATAACAAATAATGTTTAATAAATAATAAACAAAACTACAAATATTTCATCAGCTAATTCACAATATGCTATTGATAAGTATATTTTTTTGTAGATACTTAAAAGTATAACTTTGTTTTCGTAAAACTGGGAATACATAATGTACGCTTTATTAAAAAAGGAAATAAATAGTTTTTTAAGTTCACTTATAGGATATATCGTCATTACCGTTTTTTTATTGACCGTAGGCTTATTTATGTGGATTTTTCCGGGCGACTCGAATGTACTCGAAAATGGGTACTCTAATATTGATGGCTTATTTGTAGTGGCGCCATGGGTATTTATGTTTCTTATACCGGCAATAACAATGCGCTCATTTGCAGATGAAAAAAAAAGCGGAACAATTGAATTATTGCTTACACGTCCATTAACAGATTTGCAAATAATTGCTTCGAAATACCTTGCAGGATTTATTTTGGTTCTGTTTTCATTATTGCCAACACTCATTTATTATATATCTGTTCATTTTTTAGGAAATCCTACCGGAAATATTGACACAGGTGGCATGTGGGGCTCGTACATTGGGCTCTTATTTTTAGCATCGGCATTTGTAAGCATCGGTATTTTTGCTTCATCTATTACAGAGAATCAAGTTATAGCGTTTATCGTTGCAGTATTTCTTTGTTTCTTCAGCTTCATTGGATTTGATTCTATAAGCGGACTCGATTTGTTTGGAACAGTTGATACGCTAATTATGAGTTTAAGTGTTAATGAGCACTATATATCAATGAGTCGAGGTGTTATCGACACACGCGATGTGTTTTACTTTTTAAGTGTTATAGGCATCTTTATATTGTTAACAAAAACAACGCTCGAAAGCAGAAAGTGGTAATAGAAAGATGAAAACAAGAAGTAATAAAAAACAAAGTGCCATTCAGCTATCTATAGCATTGATAAGCATATTGTTGCTAAATGTAATTGGCTCCTTTTTATTTATACGCTTCGACCTAACTTCCGAAAAACGGTACACTTTATCCGATGCTACAAAAAAGTTACTGACTGAACTAGAGGATGTGGTATACATAAAAATATATTTAGAAGGAGAATTTCCAGCTGGTTTCAAGCGCCTAAGGAATGAGACGAAAGAAATGATTGACGAGTTTAGAGCCTACGGAGGAGACAACATTCAGTATGAATTTATTAACCCAAACGAAAGCAGCGATGAGGCACAAAAAAAAGAATTGTACAAACAGTTATACGACCACGGTTTAAAACCAACCGACCTTCAAGTAAAAGGAAACGATGGACAATCACAACAAATTATTTTTCCAGGTGCCCTATTATCATACCGCTCACGCGAAGTACCTTTGCAACTCTTAAAAAGCATAATTGGAGCTCAACCCGAAGAAATGTTAAACAACTCCATTCAAGGCTTGGAGTATGAAATCTCTAATTCCATTCGGAAACTAACAAACAACAATAAACCGAAAATAGCATTTATTGATGGTCATGGTGAACTGGACACCTTGCAAACCTACGATATAATGAAATCGCTGCAAGAATATTACTTGGTGGAAAGAGTCACATTGAACGAACAATTAAATAGTTTACTGTTGTTTAAGGCCGCTGTTATTGCAAAACCAGATAGCGCTTTTAGTGAAAAGGATAAATTTATTATAGATCAATTTATTATGAAGGGCGGAAAAATACTGTGGCTTATTGATCCTATGTTTGCTACTTTGGACAGCCTAAAATCGGATGGAAGTACGATAGGCATTTCAAACTCGCTTAATTTGGACGACCAATTATTTAAGTATGGTGTTCGCTTAAATTCAAATTTAATTATGGATATACAGGCTGCTCCCATTCCAATTGTAACAGGGCAGACAGGAAATCAACCACAGCAACAATTATTTCCTTGGTATTATTACCCCTTGGCATTTCCAACAAGCAGTCACCCTATTGTAAATAATTTAAATGCCGTACGTTTTGAATTCGCCAGCTCCATTGATACCTTAAGTAATAAAGGCGTAAAAAAAACAATTTTGTTAGAAAGCTCAAAATATACTAAGCTAAAAAATTCACCTGTAAATATTTCGCTCGGAATTGTACGTTTTAAACCCAAAATGGAGCAATTCAACAAAGCAAACCAAGCAATGGCAGTATTGTTAGAAGGCACATTTCAGTCGGTTTTTAAAAACCGTGTAACACCCCAAGTGTTGAAGGATAGCGCCATACAATTTAAAGCTGAAAGTGGTCCGAATAAAATGATAATAGTAGGTGACGGTGACATCATAAAAAATGAAGTAAAAAAAGGTTCAAATTATATTATTCCTTTAGGCATAGATAAATACACACGCGAAGAGTACGGGAACAAAAATTTCATTTTAAATTGTATGAATTACTTGTTGGATGATTCAGGATTAATATCAGTCCGATCAAGGGTTCTCAAACTCCGTTTGTTGGATCAGGAAGCTATTGAAAAAAACACATTGCAATGGAAAATACTAAACACTGTTTTTCCAATTCTGTTTATTATACTATTAGGTTTTATTCAGAATGCAATGCGCAAAAGAAAATATGCCCGATAAATTGATCTATGAAAAAAAATAAAAATAAAATTGGAATCGCTTTGGTAATTTTTTTATCGGCTATTACATTCTATTTTAATACTCAAAACACAAAAGGAACGCTAAAAAAAGAGCTTACTAATTTTGCAGTAAAAGACACCTCCTCCATCACTAAAATATTTTTAGCCGACAAACAAAACCACACCGTATTGCTCGAACGTCAAACCAACGGAAGCTGGATGTTGAACAAAAAGTACCAAGTAAGAGAAGATGCCATTAAATTACTACTGACAACTATGAAAGAACTGAGTGTAAAAGCACCTGTAGGAAAACAAGCATTTGAAAATGTCGTGAAACGCCTTGCTACGTCTGCTGTAAAAGTTGAAATATACACAAACAATGAATTAAGTAAAGTATATTATGTTGGACATTCTACACAAGATTACACCGGTACTTTTATGATGTTGGAAAATTCCTCCACTCCTTTTATTATGTGGATACCGGGTTTTGAAGGATATTTATCAGCACGTTACTTTACGGATGAAGAATCTTGGAAATCAACCCTTTTGTTCTCACACCCTGTGGTAACTATAAAATCACTCAAAATAGAATATCCTCAAAAGCCCAACTTCTCTTTTGAAATAGGTATATCTAATAAAAAACTTTCCCTAAAATCACTCCTTACTGGTGCAATGATTGAGAAATTTGATACAGCAATGGCTTTTGAATACTTAACAAGGTTCAAAGATATTCATTATGAGTTTTCAGCCAAGGAACTACCTACAACTACACGCGATTCGGTTTTAATGCGCAAAACAATGCACATCATTACTATTACCGATATAAATGGCAAAATAGATAAATTGACTACTTATCCTAAATTGGCGAGCATAGTACAAATTACGCAAGACAGTACACTAATTTATGATGTCGACCGAATGTACGCAATACATAACAACGATAAGGATCTAATTGCTGTTCAGTACTATGTATTTGACCATTTACTTAAACCAATTGATTATTTTACAAATCGTCCAAAAAAATAAGCAAAACAAGTTAATTAGCAGTCTTCATTTGCGAAATCAACAATTGTTAAAAAATAATTAAAAAAAACTCTTCGTTTTTTAACCTTTCCAAAGGGCAAAATATATATTTGTCCTTTATTATTAATTCTATTCTAATTTAGAGCAGCCAATATGAAATTTTTAGTATCTAGTACCACACTTTTAAAACAACTACAAACACTAAGTGGCGTTTTAACTTCATCCAATGCATTACCTATACTCGACAATTTTCTATTTGAAATCGACAAAGGTGAAATGCTGGTAACAGCTACCGATTTAGAAACCACAATGACTACTAAAATAGCTGTAAAATCGGATAAATCGGGCAAAATTGCAGTTCCTGCAAAAATGTTAATTGATACATTGAAAACATTTCCTGAAATTCCTTTGTCATTTAGCATCGACACAAAAACATTTAATATAGATATTTCAGCAGGAGAAGGCAAATATAAGCTTACCGGGCATAACGGTGATGAGTATCCTAAAACTCCTAATTTAGATGGAGGAAATTCTTTGACAATAAACTCATTTACCCTTTCCAATGCTATTAACAAAACTATATTCGCCACCGGGAACGATGAACTAAGGCCCGTAATGAGCGGTGTTTTTTGTCAATTATCATCCGACAATATTACGTTTGTAGCTACGGATGCACATAAATTAGTAAGGTATATTAGAACGGATGCTAAATCAAAAAACACTGCCTCCTTTATTCTACCAAAAAAACCACTCAATCTTTTGAAAAACATCCTTCAAACTGAGGAAACAGATGTTAAGATTGAGTACAACAAGTCAAATGCATTCTTTTCATTCGGTTCTATTAACTTGGTTTGTCGACTTATAGATGGAAAATATCCAAATTATGAGGCTGTTATTCCTAAACAAAATCCCAATAAATTAACAATAGACAGAAGTGCCTTGCTAAACTCCATTAGACGTATTGCCTTATTCGCTAACAAAACAACCAACCAAATACGCCTTAAGATGAACGGCAGCGAACTTACCATTTCTGCCGAAGATTTTGATTTTAACAATGCTGCTACTGAAAGGCTAACCTGTTCTTATATTGGCGATGAAATGGAAATAGGATTTAATTCCCGTTTCCTTGCTGAAATGCTAAGCAATTTAGATACCGAAAATGTAAACATTGAAATGTCGGCTCCCAATAGAGCAGGAATATTATTGCCTAGTGGAAGCGATGTAAAAGACGAAGATGTATTGATGTTAGTAATGCCTGTGATGCTAAATTCATAATATCATAATAAGTAGTTAATGAAAAGGGCTCGGGGAAATACTCTGGGCCCTTTTTCTTAACTAACAATCCCTTACATTTGTAACATTGTAAACCAAACAATTATGAAAAAAATAATACCGATTAGTTGTTCTATCTTCCTAGTGTCACTCATTTTAACTCCTATTTCCGGTGTTTTCTCCTGGGGCTTTTATGCGCACAAGCGAATAAACAAAATGGCTGTTTTTACACTTCCACCACAAATGATTGGCTTTTATAAAAAACACATCGAATACATTTCAGAACACGCAGTAGATCCTGACAAAAGAAGGTATGCCGTTGCAGAAGAAGCTCCAAGGCATTATTTAGACATTGATCATTATGGGAAACATCCATTTGATTCGGTACCCAAATATTGGAAAGCGGCAGTGGCAAAATACAGTGAGGATACTTTAATGGCTTACGGAATTGTTCCTTGGCACATCGATAAAATAGTGTACCGATTAACCGAAGCCTTTAGAGAACAAAACGTAGATAAAATACTGCATCTAAGTGCCGATTTGGGTCATTATGTTGGCGATGCACATGTACCATTGCATACCACAGAAAACTACAATGGACAATTTACCAATCAAAAGGGGATTCACGGATTTTGGGAATCGCGTATACCCGAATTATATGCCGATAAGTATGATTATTTTGTAGGGAAGGCACAGTATATTGAACAACCAATTGATAAAGCTTGGGAAATAATTAAAGCAAGCAATGCTGCAAAGGACTCTGTACTCCTTTTTGAAGCAAAGCTCAATGCAGAATTTTCACAAGACCAAAAATACAGTTTTGAAAACAGAGGAAATGCTACTATACGTGTATACTCACAAGCCTACACTGCCGCTTACGATAAAATGTTGAACGGTATGGTGCAAAGGCGCTTGCAACAAGCCGTGCAAACTACAGGAAGTTTTTGGTACACAGCTTGGGTAAATGCTGGTCAACCCGACCTCGTAAAACTTGAAAGTAAGCAAGTTTCCGATTCTCTAAAAAAAGTATTTGAAGCCGAAGAATTACTTTGGAAGAATGGTAAAATTAAAGGTGCAGGAAAAGGACACGAAGATTAAATTCATTAACACTAATTTGTTTTCAAATTGTTTCATTATCAAATTAATAACTAAACTTCGGACTCCACTTATTACTTCCGTTGGGCAATAAATCTAAATAATGCCAAATACCGCTAAATAAATCACCCGGACCAAAAGTAGCTTTGTTGTAAATGAAATAGTTACCTTTTTCATCTTTTGTAAACACCGAAACTCCAGGCTGAACCATTCCATCCCATTTCTCGAATCCAATATCTTTCTTAAAAGTATTGTCCTTACTTGAATAAATATTAAACTTCCAATTTCTGCTCTTTGAAAACTCTTTCATTATATTAGGCTCGTTCGGTGATATAACCACCAAGGGCACTCTGTTATTCAAATGGTTCGTAATCCCATTTAACTCATCGGCCCAAAGGGTACAATAAGCACAACTTTTACCCATATTGTGAATCAACAACAACTCATTTGAATTACCGAACATTTCCGAAAGCGACTTATTATTTCCTTCCTTATCCTTAAATACATAGTCATTTATAGGTTCAGCCGCTCGCTTTTTATGCAGTGCTGTAAGCAATTGCTGCTTTTCGGTCACTTCATTTTCCAATTGTTGTATTTCCTTTTCTAATCCCACCTTAATTTTTTTGTAAATTTAAATTATTGTTTTATATTTGCATATACAATAGCGTACAACTATTTTAAATTAGTAAATCATAAACCACTAAAACTAGGAGGAAAGTCATAGGAAACATCTACTTTTTATAATTGTTTTTAACCAAATAAAAAGGAAGTACTATGCTAACTAGTAATTTAAACGACAACGAACTCGTTGCCACTTATCTAAAAGGAGATGAATCAAGTTTAGAAGTACTTGTTTATCGTCACAAAAACAGAGTTTATTCCTACATCAAACAATTAGTTAAGGATAAAGAAGTTGCCGAAGATGTTTTTCAAGACACCTTTATCAAGGTAATTCGCACCCTCAGAACAAATAAATATAATGAAGAGGGTAAATTCTTGCCTTGGATTATGCGTATTGCCCACAACTTAGTTATAGATCATTTTAGGAGAAACAAAAAAATGCCTACAACAAGTGGAGGAGATGATTATAATATATTTGACACCCTTAATTTGTATGAAGAGAATGTACAAGACAAAATGATACGACAACAAATACAGGCAGATATCAGGAAACTAATTGAACAATTACCTAGCGACCAAAAAGAAGTACTTATAATGCGTCATTATGAAGATATGAGCTTTAAAGAAATTGCTGACACCACAAAGGTAAGTATTAACACAGCACTGGGAAGAATGAGATATGCACTTATTAATCTCAGAAAGATGGTTGAAGAAAATAAAATGGTGTTGTCGGAATAAAAGATTGTGGAAACACAATAAAGTGTTTTTTTGTCCGTTGTACAGTTAATATGAATCATAAAACAAACATAAAAACTGCGTATGGTAAAAAACTCTACATTAAAAAAAAGTACTTCTTCAATTCAATCCAAACTAAAGAACTCAGCCAAACAAGGGCCTAGTACTCAAACACTAAACAAAATTTTTGCTTTTTCTAAGGCATATGTTTCAAAAAAGTCGAAAATAGTTGGAAACATTGAGTTGTTATTAAACTAAAAAAAGGCGTAACTTTTAGGGTTACGCCTTTTTTTATGACGTATTGTCATTATTATCGGCTTGGCATTCTAATTGAATTATAGCAACTTATGTTAGAACGTGAAGAACATAGAAAACAACTATTCCACACTTTCTTTTTTGCCTGCTTCTTCGCTACCGTATTATGGATAATCAAGTTTACGGAAATTGTCTTTCAATGTGATTTGGCTGAATGGGGTGTTTATCCCCGTCAAATAAAAGGCATTGCCGGGATTTTATTTGCCCCTTTAATACATTCTGATTTTAATCATTTATTTTCGAATACAATTCCCATTTTAATACTTACCTCCGGTTTGTTTTATTTCTACCGAAGTATTGCTTATCCTGTTTTTTTCTGGATTTACTTAATGAGTGGAATTTGGGTATGGGTATCTGCCCGTCCAGCCTTTCATATTGGTGCCAGTGGAGTAGTTTACGGATTGGTTGCTTTTTTATTTTTTAGTGGTATAATTAGAAGGCATTCTCGTTTAGTAGCATTCTCAATGCTGGTAGTATTTATTTATGGTAGTTTAATTTGGGGGATTTTCCCTATTGATATTCGTGTTTCATGGGAATCTCATTTGTTGGGCTCTATAGCAGGTGTTTTTTGCGCCTTTTATTTTAAAAAAATAGGCTTGCAAAAAGAAAAATTTGAATGGGAAAATGTAGCCGAAGATGAAAGTCAAAATAATATAAATGAAGATGTTGAACCCTGATTTTTTAAATTTTATTCATGTAATGATAATATTTAGGATATGGGCTTATGACATAAAAAACTCTGAAAGTGTTTTTTTTTTTCATTATTTAAAAAATAATTTTATATTTGCCTTGTGTAATTTAATTATAACAAATAACTATGAAAACAAACCAACTATTAAAATTATTTCTTGCTTGTTTTATCGGCTTAATGGCCAGCTCTTCTTTAAGAGCTCAAAACAGTTTAGTCTATACCGATACATTTAGATCAGGGGTTGCTTCAACTGCTGCACAAAAAACTACTTGGGATAACTATAGAGCTACATTAACTCCACACTGTTGGAACCTTGTAAACTTAAAAGGAACTTTTAACGCAGTAGGGGTGTCTACTACAGACCCTACTACTATAACCAATTTAGCAAATGCATTGAAAAACGGTACCAATGGAACTTTTGTGTTTGGTGCTAATGCGTGGTATGTTGGCACTTGTGGTACAGGCATTGAGCTATCAATGAATAATCCCACTTGTTTTTGTTATAACCCAGGAAATTCTATTAGACCAGGCGGATTAAGTAGCATTTGGGGCGGTGTTAGTACAGCCACTTGTAATGGCCCGACCCAAAGAATTACTGTAACTTTTGGTTTCCAAAATTCTCAAACAACTGTTACCGGTCCTAGTCCTGTTTGTGCTTTTACTACACAAAATTATACTTGTGCTGCTGTAGCAGGTGCATCTAATTATTATTGGACAGTTCCTGTAGGAGCATCTGTTTTGTCGGGGCAAGGTACAACAGCTATAAGTGTAGCATTTGGAAATACAACGGGTAACGTTAAAGTTGAAACAACTACTTCTTGTGGAATTAGTGCTCCTGTAGGAATACCGGTTACGGTAAACCCATTACCTGTTTTAACTTTTCCTCCATTAGCATCAATATGTGAAACGGCATCGCCATTTACCTTAAATACAGCAACTCCTGCCGGTGGAACATACTCCGGGAATGGTGTTGCTGGGAATGTATTTGATCCGGCTCAAGCAACTGCAGGCTCTCATATAATAACATACACTTACACGAATGTAAATACTTGTGTTAATAGAATTACGCAAACTATTAATGTTAATTCTGCACCAAACGTTTTATTGGCAAATATTCCATCTGTATGTATTAATGTAGCTGCATATACCATATCCCAAGGCTCACCTATTGGTGGTACTTATTCAGGTATAGGAGTTGCCGGTAATTTATTTTACCCTAATATTGCTGGTATAGGTACACACAATATCACATATAGCTTTACAAATGGTAACAACTGTACCGATGTTGCTACTACAACTATTACAGTAACATCAATTCCGGTAGCCGTAATTTCACCTTTTGCAAATGTTTGTTTAAATGATGCTCCCGTAATGTTATCTGGTGGAACCCCTTCAGGTGGTTATTATTCAGGACCTGGTGTAAACGTAAATTACTTTTACCCAACTGTTGCAGGAGTTGGGACTCACACATTATCATATGTATACAATGATGGTAACGGTTGTTCTGCTACTTCAACGCAAACAATCACTGTAAATCAATTACCTACTGTTACTTTTACTAATCCTACAAGCATTTGTTCAAATGCTAGCCCTGTTACATTAACAACAGGCTTACCCGCAGGTGGAACATACTCTGGAATGGGAGTAAATGGTGGAATGTTCGACCCAAACATAGCTGGTGGTGGTTCACATATACTTACTTATACTTACTTCAATGGTACTTGTACAGAAATTGATACTGCCACTATAGTAGTATTGACATTACCAAATGTAAGCTTCCTGCCTTTTGTAAATTCAGTTTGTTCTAATGGTTCTCCCGTTGCATTATCAGGTGGAATGCCATCAGGAGGAACATACTCAGGACTTGGAGTAAACGGTGGGTCGTTTAATCCTGTTACTGCAGGTACAGGATTCCACACTATCACATATACAATTACCGGCAATAATGGTTGTTCAAATTCAACAACTCAAGTTATGCAAGTTACAGCAGCGCCAACAGTAACTATTCCTGCTACTGATATAGTTTGTATAACTCAACCTGCATACACTTTAGCAGGAGGTTCTCCTGTTAATGGTTCTTATTCTGGTGCTGGAGTAAATGCTGGTATGTTCGACCCTACAGCTGCAGGTGTTGGAATACACCCTGTGGTTTATTCTTATACGAATGCATTAGGATGCGTTGGAACTGCAACAATGCAAGTAACGGTAAATTCTTGTACAGGTATTCAAGAAGCTAAATTTGCGAACCTTGTAAATGTTTATCCTAATCCAAATGATGGTTTCTTTACAATTGAAACAGTTGTAGCTCAAAATGCTACATTAAACATTGTATTGGTTAATATGTTAGGTGAGGTAGTTAAAACTATTGAAAATACAGAATTCCAAGGTGAGTACAAAAAACAAGTTGAAATTACTGATATGCCATCCGGGATTTACTTTGTGATGGTTAATACTGGATCTGAAAAACAAGTAAAAAGAATTATTAAAAATTAATTCTAATTCATACAAAAATAAAAGAGCTCCGGTTTCGGGGCTCTTTTTGTTTTTAATTCTATCTTTGTATCACAACGTTTAAGCGCTAAGGTTATGTCAGCAATGCAAAACAAGGATAGTAAAGCTACACTTTCCAAAGAAATATCTTTCGAAGAATTTAAGAACACAATACTAAACGACTATCGTATTGCTAATGAAAGTCGTGAAGCCAGCCTAATGGGAAGAAGGGAAGTGCTTACCGGAAAAGCCAAATTTGGTATTTTTGGAGATGGTAAAGAAATACCACAACTAGCTATGGCTAAAGTTTTCAAAGGGGGCGATTTCCGTTCGGGCTATTACAGAGATCAAACATTTATGTTTGCTACCGACAATTTAACACTACAACAATGGTTTTCGGGATTATACGGACACACCGATGCAGATGCGGAACCAATGAGTGCAGGGAGACAAATGGGCGGACATTTTGGGACACGAACGGTGAACACGGACGGTTCATGGAAAAACCTCACACAAATTAAAAATTCATCAGCAGATATATCTCCAACAGGAGGACAAATGCCGCGTTTGTTGGGATTGGCAATGGCATCAAAACATTATAAATTAAATACTGAACTACAATCGGAAGCTTTCAGTAATTTTTCAAATAAAGGAAATGAAATTGCTTTTGGAACCATAGGTGACGCTAGCACTTCTGAGGGTTTATTTTGGGAAACGATTAACGCAGCCGGAGTAATGCAAATACCTATGTTGGTGTCTGTTTGGGATGATGGTCACGGTATTTCAGTGCCAAAAAAATACCAAACAACAAAAGAAAATATTTCTGAAATTTTAAAAGGATTTCAAAGGGAGGGGGATAGCAACGGTTACGAAATATTTAAAACCAAGGGTTGGGATTATGCACACCTTTGTGAAACGTATGAAAAGGCCGCTAAAGTTTGTCGCGAAGAACACGTGCCTGTTTTAGTGCACGTTGAAGAAGTCACCCAACCTCAAGGACACAGTACATCAGGCTCACACGAACGATATAAATCAAAAGAAAGATTGCAATGGGAAGTTGATTTCGATGGATTAAAAAAAATGCGCGAGTGGATTATTGAATCGGCAATAGCAACAACAGATGAGCTGTTAGTGATAGAAGTGGCCGCAAAAAAATCGGTTAGAGATGCAAAATCGGCAGCTTGGAACGCTTATTTAACGCCTATAAAAATTGAAGTGAAAGAAGTTTCTGAACTGATAGATGCCGTTGAGAAACAATCAGAGTATTCGGCATCTATTGCAAAAATAAAGAATGAATTACTTTCAATTACCGAACCCATAAGAAAAGACATTAATGTGGCAGCAAAAAAGATTCTGCGCATAACTCGTTTAGAAAACCTTTCAGCAAAAACAAAGTTGAGCGACTGGATAAGTGAATCGAAAATTGCGAACTACGACAGATACAGTTCATACCTGCATAGCCATTCCAATTTGAACGCATTAGGAATAAAACCACTTGCCGTAGAATACAAGGAAGATAAACAAGTAGATGGAAGAGAAATTTTGCGAGACAATTTTGATGCAATACTCAATAAGTACCCGCAAGTTTTAATATTTGGTGAGGATAGTGGAAAAATTGGTGGCGTAAATCAAGGACTAGAAGGACTTCAAGACAAATACGGTGAAATACGTGTTTTTGATACAGGTATTCGTGAATCAACAATAATTGGACAAGCAATTGGTCTTGCTATGCGAGGCTTGCGACCCATTGCAGAAATACAGTATCTTGATTATTTATTGTATGCTTTACAAATAATGAGCGATGATTTAGCGACCGTCCAATACCGAACAAAAGGAGCACAAAAAGCACCTGTAATAATACGTACACGAGGACATAGACTAGAAGGTATTTGGCATAGCGGATCACCAATGGGTATGATTATTAATTCAATTAGAGGAATATATGTTTGCGTCCCAAGAAATATGACTCAAGCTGCAGGATTTTACAACACCTTATTATGTTCCGATGAACCGGCTTTAATAATTGAACCCTTGAATGGATACCGATTGAAAGAAAAACAACCATCCAATTTAGGTGAATATAAAGTACCTTTGGGTATACCCGAAACAATTCATTCTGGAAATGATGTCACATTGGTAACATACGGCTCCTGCTGCCGTGTAGCCTTGGAAGCGGTGGAAAAATTGCAAGAAATTGATATCAGTGTTGAAGTAATTGACTTACAAACCTTGTTGCCTTTTGATAATAATGCCACAATAGTAGAATCAGTAAAAAGGACAAACCGATTGTTAGTATTAGACGAAGATGTTCCCGGAGGCGCCAGCGCATACATAATGCAAAAAATATTGGAAGAACAAGGTGCCTATAAACACCTTGACTCAGAGCCAAAAACACTCAGCGCCAAAGACCATCGGCCCGCTTATGGTTCGGATGGAGACTACTTTTCAAAGCCAAGCGCTGATGATGTTTACGATGCAGTGTATAACATAATGCACGAAGTAAATCCTGCAAAGTTTCCTAGAATTTACTAAAAACTAGATTACTTTTTCTCTTTAGGAATTATTACCATAGCATCCTTCAAGCTTTTAACCAATTGTAGCGTTTTGGTATCTACCTGCTTTTGAATATCACGGAAATCTTCTTTGTATATTCCTAATTCCTTAACCTCTGCATACGGTCTGCCAATAAAGCCTAAAGACGGCACTTCCCCACCCTTATCGTGTGTAAACCCTTCTACTTTATATGTGTATTTTCCTTCTAAAATGGTTATTGTAATCGTGTATCGTACACTACCAGCATCCTGTGCTTTTTGAAAATATATTTGGGTTACATTGATACGTGACTTCACAACAATATTGCCTGTTGTTTTATCATTTGTAATTACAGAATCCATAGAATTTTTATACGTTTTTGTAATCCAATCACCCACCCTTACAATTAATTCCGGTTTCAATAGCCCATCTACTTTTACTTCTTCTATATATACAATTTTACCAATTGCATCTTTCGGAAAGGCTACAGAAGTTGCTTTTGGAGCCGTTACTGTTTGGGCATACCCTACATTCACGATAAATAATAAAGCAAGTATTTTTTTCATATTATCTGATTATTTATAAGTAAAATCAATAATTTTTAAATACATAAACATTCACACCAAAACTTAGCGGTTTCTCACTATCCAATCAGAAATGTTCTTCTCCACCCTACTCAACACATCGCTTACATCACTTCGTTGAAAGCTACCTCCTGTAATTTTTTCATACAATTCAATATACCTTTCTGAAACATCCTTTACGAACACATCCGTCATTTCAGGAATTACCTGACCATCCTTCCCTTGAAAATTATTGGCAATTAACCATTGGCGTAAAAACTCTTTGCTTAACTGCTTTTGTGCCTCTCCTCTTGCTTGCCTCTCCTCATAACCTTCCTTATAAAAATAACGCGATGAATCAGGAGTATGTATCTCGTCTATTAAATAAATTACCCCATCTTCTTTTCCAAATTCGTATTTTGTATCAACCAACAACAAGCCACTCAAAGCTGCAATTTCACAACCACGCTGATAAACGGCCCTTGTATACTTTTCCAATTGCAAATAATCTTGTTCGCCTACAATTCCTTGTTCCAATATTTTTTCACGCGAAATATCTTCATCGTGACCAACAGAAGCTTTAGTTGTAGGAGTAATAATAGGTTCCGGAAACTTATCGTTCTCTTTCATTCCTTCAGGCATGGTAACTCCACAAATCATTCTTTTTCCTAAACTGTATTCTCGCCAAGCGTGACCCGACAAATATCCTCGAATTACCATTTCAACTTTAAAAGGATCGCACACTCTACCAATGGTAACAACCGGGTCGGGGACTTCAATTACCCAATTAGGCACTATGTCGGCAGTTTGTTTTAAAAAGCCTGCAGCAATTTGGTTTAATACTTGACCTTTATAAGGAATGCCTTTGGGCAATACCACATCAAAAGCGGAAATCCGATCGCTCACAATCATTACCAAGTATTTGTTATCAATGTTGTATACATCACGCACTTTCCCTTTGTAATAGCTTTGTTGTCCTAAAAAAGTAAAATTAGTAGCAGTTATTGTTGACATAATTATGTGTTATTTTTCATTTGAATATGCTTGAATTATTGATCTTACCAAGCGATGACGTATAACATCTGTTGCATCTAATTCAATGAATGCAATTCCTTTTACATCTTTCAACACACGTATTGATTGTATTAAACCAGATGGCTGATTTCTTGGTAAGTCTATTTGCGTTACATCCCCTGTAATGATAAATTTAGCAGTTCGTCCCATACGTGTTAAAAACATTCGTAACTGACTTTGTGTTGCATTCTGCGCCTCATCTAATAAAACAAAAGCATTGTCAAGTGTTCGTCCACGCATAAATGCTAAAGGTGCAATTTCAATGGTACCATCCTCTAAATATTTAGCCAATTTATCAGGAGCTATCATATCCCGTAATGCATCGTACAATGGTTGTAAATAGGGGTCGAGTTTTTCCTTTAAATCGCCTGGTAAAAAACCTAAATTTTCACCTGCTTCAACAGCAGGGCGGGTAAGAATAATTTTTCGTACCTCCTTGTTTTTCAATGCCCTAACGGCAATAGCAACTGCTGTATATGTTTTTCCTGTTCCGGCAGGACCAACTGCAAAAACCATATCGTTGCTTACAATTGCCTGAACCATTTTTAATTGATTGGGTGTACGTGCCTTCACCATTAAACCGTGATTTCCAAAAACAAGTACATCGATGTGAACATTATCCTTATTGTTTTCAAGCATCACCTCACCATTCATTTGTGTAACAATGCGCTCAACATCATTCAATGTTATTTTTCGATACTGTTCATAGTGCTCAATGAGCGAAATAATTTTATTTTCAAGCAGATCCACGTCTGCCTCTAAACCTACCAATTTCAAAGTGTTTCCTCTCGCAATTATTTTCACTTTAGGATAGCACTTCTGCAACTCGTTTAAATTCTTATCGTTCACACCATACATTTCAACTGGCGATATATTTGTTAGTTCAATAAGTTTTTCCTTCACACTCTATTTTATTAAGCGATTATATCTATTTTTGTTGCTGCAAAATAACGAATTTTTAGATGGCGCAATTAACATTTAATTAACCAATGGCAATCATAACACTCACAACCGATTTAGGCATAAACGACCATTATGTTGCTGCCATAAAAGGTAAATTGTTGAGTAATTTGCCTGAAAGCACTATTGTTGATATAACGCATCAAATACCTTCCTTTGATTTTATTCATGCTGCACGTGTTCTTAAAAATAGTTTTATTCATTTTCCACTAGGAAGCATTCACATTGTAAGCATAACAACTGATTCAGATAATATTCAATACGTTGCTATTGAATACAAAGGACATTATTTTTTAGGACCTGACAATGGTTTTTTTACGGTATTAATTGACGAAACACCATCCAAAATTGTCATTATCCCCCCAGCATCCGAAAATTTATCCTTTTCCGTTTTTGAAATACTTACAAAAACGGCTATTAAATTGCTTCAATCTTCCATAAATGATATTGGTACCATTACCGAAAAACTGAACGAAGGACAAACCCAACAACCCTATTTAAATGGAACAACATTGATTGGACAAATTGCCTATATCGATAAGTTTGAAAATGTGATCACCAATATTAATGAAGTATTGTTTGAAAAAAACAGGGCGGGAAGAAAATTCCAAATTGATATAAGGGGGTATGTAATAAATAAAATACACAGCAATTACGACCAGGTTGTTCAAGGAGAGATAATTGCTTTTTTTAACTTCAATAAAATGCTTGAAATAGCTTTAAATAAAGGGAAAGCAAAAAGTTTACTGTTTGTTAAATTTGGCGATAATATAGCCATTGAATTTTATGATAATTAGGATTGTAAAAATGACTTTTTCACCGGAAATGGTAAATGAGTTCCTTTTCATTTTTGATGCCTCTAAAGTTAAAATCATAGGTTTTGAAGGCTGTTCACACCTAAGCTTGTTGAAACAAACAACTGTTGGTAATGTTTATTTTACTTATAGTTATTGGGAAAGTGAAGCCCATTTGAATAACTATCGCAATTCTGAATTATTCAAATCAACTTGGGCTAAGACAAAAATTCTTTTTAGCGCAGCGCCCGAAGCATATTCTATGAACGCAATAGAAACCGTTGAGAATTTACAAAAACCCTAATTGCTTTCGAAAGCACCCACATCTGGCGTATTCACAAAAACATTTCCTTCAATATCCGTATTTAAAGGATTGTAAGAACAACAAAGTTTTGTAATACTTAATATTCCGGCATCAATCGCAGGTGAACCCGACCTCAAGTGTACATCACTGTTTTTAGGATTATTAAAAAGTGGGTCTTGATTTTTAATGATACTCGGATAATAGTTTAAGTCATCTGTATTAGCTGTCGGGTCAATTTTTAAAAGACAGTGATCGAATTTGAAATTAAAAACCGAACCTTCCTTTTTATCCAAGGACATTTCATTGGTTTGATCCCCATAAATAATACAATTGCCAAAATATGCACTATCTAAAGCTATGTCCTGAGCACTGTTAAAATTATTAAGAAGCAACGAAGGAGTTTGCCTTTGCTGATCGTAACTCCAATAATTTGAGAAAGTGCAATGCCTAAAACTATAGCTGCCCCCCATTGTTATTGCCAATGTTTGCTGTGCACAATTGGAAACCAAAGTATTGGTTGCTGTAATCTTGTAAACGCGTGTAAATATGCCCAAACCCGACATATTTTTAATTACCGTATTATTTATGTGCAACCTCGTCTCCGTTTTAATTTCTTGAAGCACCTCTGCTTGTATTCCTATAAATCCATTTTTGATAATGGCATGATTTATACAACTCTCTTTGTCGCTTTCATTGATCCAAATTCTATCCCATTGACCCGGAACATCTCGGTATTCGGGCTCTAACCTATCACCTTGAAATGTAACCGGCTCTTGAAGTGTGCCTGTAACTTTCAGTTGTCCATAACGGTAGCACCACAAACCTGAATTTTTATGGAAATAAACACGACAACCCTTTTCAATATTTAAGACCCCTTGCGAATCAATCACAGCATAACCGTATATAACATAAGGTTTATCATTCGTCCAAGTAATAACCTCGTTTTCGTGAGCCACAATTTTATAAGGAGGCAAACTTTTTGTATACGTATCAGCAACAATAAAATGTGCATCTTGTCCGCAGGCAACAAGGTCGACTTGCTGTATATTGCCATTTGTAACAAAAACAATAGCATCGGTAACAATTAAAGGAGAGTTTTGGTTGTTGGGATCAACTGTAACATCAATAAAAATGTAAATACTATCGTTAGCGGGTATCTGAATAAACTTAGCATTGCCAGGAACACCGTCAACGTTTATTCTATATGTAGATTGTGAATTTCCAACAAGAGCTATAGAGGATACTTCTATTTTTTGATTATTTCGGTTATATACTTTTAACTGTTTGGTAGCAGAGCCTATTGTGGTAAATACTGTATCAAAAACTACAGTATCTAATGAAAATTCAAGCTTAGCATAAGTGGAACGCGTTAACTTTTCCTCTTTACGACAAGAAAGAACTGTTGCTGCAATCAAAACAAAAAACAAAACATATTTACATTTAATCATACTTGTCCTTAACGGATAAATTTAATTTTTATTGAGCACATACAAAAAACGCTTATTTTATTTTACGTGCTATTTCACGTTGAATGTCCTTTTGCTTGATATCGTCACGCTTATCGTACAACTTTTTACCTTTTGCAACAGCAATTTCAAGCTTAGCATATCCATTTTCATTGATGAATAATTTCAATGGTACAATTGTTAACCCTTTATCTTTTAATTTGTTTATTATCTTTTTGAGTTCGGCCTTGTTTACGAGTAATTTACGATCGCGCTTTGGGGCGTGGTTATTATATGAACCTTGTTCGTATTCACTTATCAACATATTCCGAACCCAAAGCTCATTGTTTGAAATGAGACAAAAGCCATCTGTAATATTTGCCTTACCTGCTCTTATCGATTTTATCTCAGTTCCGGTTAGCTGAATTCCGGCAACGTATTTATCCAGGAAGCTAAACTCAAAGGAAGCTCTCCTATTTTTTATCTGTATGTTATCTTGTGTTGCCAACTGGGTGGCAAATATACTGTGAAATAGGTTTAAAAAAGCTATTTTTACCATCAAATTAAAATGAAATGCTTGGTTTAAAACTCCCTACCGACCCTCGTTGGGTAAATATTGTAGAAAGCAATATTGATGAAATACTAGTCGATCATGCCTTTTGCGAACAAAAAGCTGCCACCAATGCCATCAGTATTTTGGTGCAATATCCCGAATTAACCGACTTAGTTGATGCTATGCTCGATTTAGCGCAAGAAGAACTTGAACATTTTAAAATGGTTCACGCAAAAATAAAAGCAAGAGGTAATGTATTGGGTAGAGAGAGGCGCGATGAATATGTAAATGAATTGTATTCCTTTATGCGAAAGGGGCATAAACGACACATTGTGCTTATTGATAAGTTACTCTTTTCTGCTCTTATTGAAGCCCGCAGTTGCGAACGCTTTAAAGTATTATCCGAAAACATAAAAGATGCTGAACTGGCAAGTTTTTATCACGAACTAATGGTGAGCGAAGCTTCTCACTATACAATGTTCTTGAAATTTGCAAAAAAATATGCAAACGGTGAAGATGTAGACAAACGCTGGAAAGAGTTTTTAGATTTTGAAGCAGGTGTAATTGCGAATTATGGTAAAAAAGAGACCATTCACGGCTAAAAAGTTACACACACCGCATTGTTAGATTAATCTACCGAATAAAAACAGCGAGATATATCATTTATTGTATTTTTGTGACCAACCAACAATTTATTAGTACAAATGAAATTCAAAGCAGAAATTAATGTGATGCCACTGAAGGCATTGCTAGACCCACAAGGAAAAGCAGTAACATCCAGCATGAAAAACCTAGGATTAGCAGAAATAGAAAATGTAAGGATTGGAAAGCACATAACCCTTGAAATAGAAGCTACTTCTAAACAAGAAGCAAGTTCGAAAGTAGATGAGGCCTGCAAAAAACTGTTGGCGAATCAAATTATGGAAAGCTACGATTATACACTAACGGAAGCCTAAAATTGATGCGCGATAATGAACATTGGGATTTAGTAATCAAGCCAAAAAGTAACTGGCTTGATATTAATTTTGCTGACTTGTGGCGTTACCGTGATTTAATTCTACTGTTTGTTAGGAGGGATTTTGTAGCTCAGTATAAGCAAACTATCTTAGGTCCGGTTTGGCACATTATTCAACCCTTGTTTACCACTTTTTTATATGCAGTTGTTTTTGGTGAAATAGCGAACCTCAAAACAGATGGTAGCCCTCGCCCACTTTTTTATTTATCGGGTATTATAATGTGGAATTTCTTTTCGGGCTGTTTACTAAATACAGCTAATACATTTATTGCTAATGCTGGCATTTTTGGCAAAATATATTTTCCTCGTTTGGTTATCCCTATTTCTACTGTTATATCAACTTCTATAAGATTCGGAATACAATTTTTTTTATTAATCGCCTTCTTACTGTTCTATATTTTTGTCAGAGACATTCATATTAGCATTACTTATTATGTGCTATATGTGCCTATATTAATCATTATTATGGGAGTAATGGGACTTGGGTTTGGAATTATGATATCCTCCCTCACAACAAAATACCGTGACATAGCGCTGTTCTTAGGTTTTGCGCTTCAACTGTTGATGTATCTTACTCCGGTTATATATCCAGCATCACTTTGGGGTAAATACCAATGGGTAATGGATATTAATCCAATGACACCCATAATTGAATCCTTTAGACATGCTATGCTTGGAAGCGGACATTTTGATATGACAGGAATTATTTACAGTGGAATTTTCTCCATTGTCGTATTTTTAATAGGAGCAATCTTATTTACGAGAACCGAAAAAACGTTTATGGATACTGTTTAGCTATGAGCAATACTGTAATAAAAGTAGATAATATTAGCAAATACTACCGATTAGGGGTAGTGAATACTGGGACACTGAAAGATGACCTACGTTTGCGAATGGCTAAAATGCGGGGGAAGGAAGCTGATTTCTATAAAATTGGCGAGGATCGTTCTACAGATTCTGATTTTATGTGGGCATTGAATGATGTATCTTTTGAAGTTAAACAAGGCGAAGTATTGGGTATTGTTGGAAAAAATGGAGCGGGAAAATCCACCTTATTAAAAATACTATCACGCGTAACTGCCCCCACAAGCGGAAATATAAAAGTAAAAGGACGAATAGCTTCTCTTTTAGAAGTAGGAACAGGATTTCATCCCGAACTTACAGGGAGAGAAAACATTTTTTTAAATGGAGCCATTTTAGGAATGAGCAAACAAGAAATCAAAAGCAAATTTGATGAAATTGTTGATTTTAGTGGCGTAGAACGATACATCGACACACCTGTTAAAAGATACAGTAGCGGTATGTACGTTCGATTAGCCTTTGCAGTTGCAGCACATCTTGAACCTGAAATATTAATTGTAGATGAAGTACTAGCTGTAGGAGATGCTGAATTTCAAGCAAAGTGTTTAGGGAAAATGAAAGATGTATCTGGGCAAGGTCGCACTGTTCTTTTTGTGAGCCACTCCATGGCTGCCGTAAAAAAACTTTGTACACGTGCTATAGTTTTGAAAAAAGGAAAAATCACACTTGATAGTGATGTTATTAGTGGCATTGAAGATTATTTAAATACAGGAGTTGGAGTTTCCGATGAAGGAATAATACCTGACAATGCAAGTTCTTATACAACCGGTGATGCTAAATTTAAGTCGATTGTTGTAAAAAACAAAAAAAATGAAAGGACCAATACCTTGTATTACGAACAAGGTTTTACTGTTGAATTAGAATTAGAATTATACCGTGATGTAGAAAAAGCCATCATCGACTTTTCTATTGGAAATTTCGAAAACCGTTTTTCATATACATCAACTTTCGACATCAACAAAAATCCTGTTGATTTAAAAAAAGGAACATATACACTCTCAATTGATATCGACCCTAAGCTACTACCAGGGAATTATAATTTTTATTTGGGTGTACACGATATGTCAAAAACGGGACTTACACTGGATCTTGTAGAGAGAATAAAATTAATTACCGTATTGCCTATCACAGAGAACAATAGTGTTCGCTATCCACTTGAAGTTTCATTGGGAAGTATTCGCATTGATGGTAACTGGAAAATAAACAAACAATTATGAACGAACTAAAGGATAAAAAAGTACTTGTTATTGGTGGAGCAGGATTTATTGGAAGTTTTGTAGTGGCCGAGCTCTTAAAAGAATCCGTAAAGGAAGTTATTATTTACGACAACTTTGCTCGAGGCAAAATGGACAATATAAAAGAATCCCTGAAAGACCCCAGGTGTACTATTTACCCAACGGGTGGTGATGTTCGTGAAACGGACATTTTGAACGATGCGATGAAAGGTGTTGATTATGTTTTTCATTTAGCCGCAATGTGGCTATTGCATTGTAAAGACTACCCACGTACAGCATTTGATGTAAACATAGCAGGAACTTTTAATGTATTGGAAGCTTGTGTAAAAAACAATGTAAAGAAGCTAATTTACTCCTCATCTGCTTCCGTATACGGTGACGCAGTGGAAGTGCCAATGACAGAAGAACATCCATTTAATAACAAGAATTTTTATGGTGCCACTAAAATATCGGGCGAAGCAATGTGTACAGCCTACAACGACCGTTACGGACTGTCAGTAATTGGTTTACGTTATATGAATGTTTACGGACCCGGGCAAGATCAACACGCAGTATACAGCGGAGTAGTTCCTATCATGCTCAATAAAATTGATGCGAATGAAGCACCCACTATTAATGGAGATGGTAGTCAGGCTTATGATTTTATTTATGTTGAAGACGTTGCTCGCTGCAATGTTGCTGCGTTGAAAAGCAAAACAAGTTTTGGTTATTACAATGTAGGTACTGAAGTGCAAACAACCATTAAAAAATTATGCGATACCATACTTGCATTAAAGAAATCAAGTTTAAAAGTTACCTACCAACCCTACTCTGCGGATGATGCCAGAGCCTTGGTACAAAACAGAATAGGTTCGGCCATCAAAGCCAAAAACGAAATTGAGTTTGTATATAAATATTCGTTGGAAGAAGGTTTACTCAAACTTATTAAATGGAGAACAAGCATAAAAATGTAAATATTTAGGGAACGGCAATGAAGCAAGAAAAAAAATGTAATTTGGTACATGAATTAATCAACTTATCATGAATTGGATCTTTAGCATAAAAGATATGGAGAATGCTATTTCCTTTTACGATGAAAATGGCTTCGTTGGCTTTTCCGATGCAATTGAAAGGAAAGATGTAACAATTTTAAAAGACGCTTTTGATGATGCAGTCAGCAAAGGCGATCTTGATCCTGCAAAACTAGTAGATGGAAACGATGCAATATTCCTTCACCCGATTTTTGAAAAATATTCAAGGGACGAAAGAATGGTTTCTTTATCAAAAAATATATTCAGAAATGAGAATGGAGTTCAACTTCAGCACGCTAAACTAATTAATAAGCCTAAACAGAAAGGTGAAGGATTGATCGAATGGCATCAGGACTACCCGTTCTTTCCTCATACTAATTTAGACCTAATCGCGGTTGGGATACATTTTGACGATGAAAATGAAGATTCAGGACCGATGTGTGTTGTACCGGGTAGTCACAAGTGGGGATTCTTATCTCATTGCGAGGATAATAAATTTGCTTACCGCTGTACCGATAAAAAAATGAAAATAGAAAATGCAATGGCAATGACCTGCCCGGCAGGAACGGTAACAATACACCATTGTTTAGTACTTCATCAATCTGCACCTAAAAGGAACGAAAGGCTGCGCAGGTTTTTAGTATATCAATACAGGACCTGCGACAATGTGCAACTAAGTGGAGTTATTTGGAATTGTACAGGAAATGAGATATCTCCAACAAAAGGACAAATTGGCACGGTTCGTTTTATGGATGGAAATATTGTAGAGAACAGGGGAATGGGCGGAAGGTTATATGATAAATTCACTAAATTGACATCAGACAAATAAATATGAATAAAACAGGAGAGGAATTATTTTCGCTTTATTTAAAAAGAACATCCGACTATCTCAAAGTGGACCTTTTTGAATATTATGATGAAATGAAAAACAACAAGGAGATCATCCGAGAAATAGAAGAAGCTGTTAAAGACGTTGATTCGTTTCAAAAAAAATTCAATGATATTTTCGAGTTTCGTTTTTTTAGAACCCTGCTTTACGTTTTAATAAGGGTAACAAAACCTGGGACAATTGTTGAGACAGGTGTGATGCATGGATTGTCATCGAAATTCATTTTAAATGCACTTCGCAAAAACAATAATGGCAAGCTCATTTCCGTTGACCTTCCCTCCTTTTTTGAAAGTGGACCTGCCAATAAAGATGGTTATAACTTTACCTTACCTAAAGGAAAGCAGCCCGGATGGATCACCAATGAAGATGATAAAAAAATATGGGAACTACGTATTGGAAAATCGCTTGAAGTATTGCCTGATGTATTCGATAAAAACAAGGAAATATCTATTTTCATACACGACAGCGAGCATACCTATGAAACTATGTGGAGTGAATTGAACCTTGCTTGGCCACACATAAAACCAGGGGGAATTTGCATTTGCGATAACATTGAAAGTAATACTTCATTTTTCGATTTTTGTTTGAAAGTTGGTAAAATCCCTTTGGTATTACCTGCCCCCGGTAATGATGGCCTTATGTCAATTCGCTTTGCCCTAATACAAAAATAAGTATAGTACAGAATGAAATCACCCTTGATTTAGGGTAAATAAAAAGCATAAAAATGTGCGGAATTGCAGGCATATATTCACCTTCAGGATTAGTCTCTGAACATCTTATAAAAAAGATGACGGACAGTATCGTCCATCGTGGACCGGACGGGGAAGGCTGTTTTGTAAACGGCCCCATAGGTTTAGGGCACCGAAGACTTGCCATATTGGACCTCACTGATGCTGGTAAACAGCCTATGCAAACACCCGATGGTAAGATCATCGTAACTTATAATGGAGAGATATATAATCACCTCGAATTGCGCGAAGAGTTGCAAAAAAAGGGACATATATTTACCTCAAGGACCGATACAGAAGTACTTTTGCATGGATACAGGGAATGGGGCATTGATATGGTTCCCCGCCTTAACGGAATGTTCGCATTTGCTTTATGGGATACAACAACTAAAGACCTTTACCTCGTTCGTGATCGGTTCGGAATTAAACCTTTATACTACTGGCAAAATGGAAACGAGATCGTTTTTGCATCAGAGATTAAAGCAATATTGCAACACCCCGATTATAAAATAGGTGTCGATTTTAATGCCCTGAATGAATATTTTACTTTTCAAAATCTTTTCCGATACCACACCCTTTTTAAAGGTATACATTCATTACCTCCCGCTAATATTATCCATTGTAATTCAAGCGGTGTTGTCAATCGAAATAGTTATTGGGATTTTGATTTTACGAACAGGGACAGGACCATAAACGAGCAGGATGCGGTGGAAGAAACATTGCGTCTTTTCAGGCAATCAGTTTCGAGGCAAATGATCGCAGATGTGAGAGTGGGTAGTTACCTGAGTGGGGGTATGGATTCAGGTTCCATTACTTCTGTTGCTTCCTCTCAATATAACCGACTTACTACATTTACTTGCGGTTTTGATATGACACACACGACTGGCAGGGAAGCAAATTTTGATGAAAGAAGAGATGCCGAAATGATGTCCAGTTATTTTAAAACAGAGCATTACGAAATGGTCATCAATGCAGGTGATATATCCTGGTCTATGCCTCGTTTGATATACCACATGGAAGACCTCAGAGTTGGAATGTCATATCCCAATTATTATATCTCCCGGCTGGCATCCCGGTTTGTAAAAGTGTGTTTAAGTGGTACCGGTGGTGATGAATTGTATGGCGGTTATCCATGGCGCTATTACCGGGTATTTCAATCACTCGATCGACCGGGATTTTTAAAAAATTATTATTCTTTCTGGCAACGATTGGTAAGCGATGAAGATAAAACGAATCTCTTTACCCCAAATACTATTGCTCAAATTGATGACATCAATGACCCCTACTCTGTTTTCTCAAGGGTATTCACTTTCAATAAAGACTTAAAATATGACAAACCAGAGGATCATATTGCTAACTCTTTATATTTTGAAGCGAAGACATTTCTTCCTGGGCTTTTTATAATGGGTGATAAATTAGCGATGGCAAATTCACTAGAAGAGCGATTCCCTTTTATGGATAACGACTTGGTTAATTTCGCACAGAAAATTCCTATCAAGTATAAACTCGCCAATCTTGAAACTATGAAAAAGATGGACGAGAACGAAACTATGAAATTGAGAAAGTTTCAAATGCAATTTGATGATGGAAAAAATGTTTTGAGAAAAGCAATGAAGAATTTAATACCGGAAGCCTTCATTAACCGTAAAAAACAGGGATTCTCTGCACCTGACGAAAGTTGGTACAGGGGCGAGAATTTAGCATATGTGAGGGAAATACTCCTTAGCCCTAATGCTGCATCTCATGAATACATCAACAAAAAATACATCGAACAGATTATTGATGAGCACGTAAATAAAAAAATCAATCACCGCTTACTTATATGGTCTTTGCTTTCCTTCGAATGGTGGTGTAAATTATTCCTGCAGGGACATAAAATAGAAACCATCGAATGAAGATACTTATTATAGGGGCTAGTGGTTTTATAGGTTCTCATTTGGCAAATCGGCTGCTTGAAAAAGGGCAACATGAAGTTTATGCAGTTTCAAGAAAAAAGATTGTTAATACGTCAAGCAGTTTACACAGTATTCCCTGTGATGTGGCTGAAAGTAATTTTACATCATTTTTACCAACAGGAATAGATTGTGTTATTCACCTTGCCCAATCCGACCAATACAAAAATTTCCCTGAAGGTGTAGATGATATATTTGCAGTCAATATCCGGGCAACACAATTATTGTTGGAATGGTGTAGAAAAAACGAAGTGAAGAAATTTATTTACGCTTCTTCCGGGAATGTTTATCAACGTCAAAATAAATTACTCACCGAAACAGATGTTTGCGAACCCATAGAATATTATGGAGCCAGTAAATATGCCGCAGAGCAGCTGGTAAAACAATACAAGCAGTTTTTTCATACCTGCATACTGAGGATATTTGGAGTATACGGACCTAGTCAAAAAAATATGACCATACCTAATATCATTGAAAGAGTTTTGAATGGTCAAGAAGTAACGTTGGCAAAAGGTTCAGGGCTTTATTTTACCCCTTTGTTCATTAGCGATTGTGTCGAAATGATGGTTTGTACTATAGAGAAAGAAAATAAGAATAGTTTGTATAATTTGGCCGGGAATGAAAGGATACACCTTGGACAATTAGTTGATTTAATTAGTAAGTTTGTAAAGAAAACACCGGTAACAAAATTAACTGAAGGTGAAGAAATGTATCTAACGGGAAGCGCTACTCTTTTTAATGAAGATCACCAGTACAATCCAGCTATCACTATCGAAGAAGGACTCAAAAAAATATTACACACTTAGTTCATGAATAATACCGAGACAAGTTTTAAAGATAAATGGGATAACAATAAGGACCTTGCCTTCACAGAGACATTGCGTGAAGGTTCAGATATTTATAATTGGATATTGAACCGAAACGGATTTGAGAATAAGTTAGCCTTTCAAAAGTTTTTAGTAAGTAAAAAACGAGTATTGGATGCAGGTTGTGGCAATGGAAGAGTTACAGCTTTATTAAGGGTTAATAGTAAGCCTGAAACTACTGAAATAGTTGGAATTGACCTGGTAGCGGCTGAAGTAGCCAAAGAAAATTTAAAAGAGGAAAGTAACGTAAGCTTTTTTCAGAAAGACCTTTTAGGAGATTTAACTGACCTGGGAAAATTCGATTTCATTTACTGCCAGGAAGTATTACACCATACTAATGATCCGCAAAGGTCATTTAACAATCTTGTTTCTCTACTTGATACTAATGGTGAGATAGCTATTTATGTATACAAAAAAAAGGCCCCTGTTAGAGAATATGTGGACGATTATATAAGGGACATTATTTCGAAATACGATTATGAAAAAGCAATGGCGGTTTGCAAACAAATCACTGAATTAGGAAAGTCTCTGCACGAAACAAAAGCTAAAATTACAGTCCCTGCCCTCGACCTGCTTGAAATTGACGCTGGAGAATTTGATCTACAACGCTTCATTTATCATTTTTTTATGAAGTGTTTTTGGAATCCCGACCTTTCTTTTGAAGCGAATGTTGCCATCAACTATGACTGGTATCACCCTCAAAATTGCACAAGACATACAGTAGAAGAAATTAAAAATTGGTTTACGGAAAGTGGTTTACAAATTAACCACGTTTTTCAAGACTACTATGGAATAACTATAAAAGGAAAAAAGATATGAAAAATTCAACAATTACTATCCCCACCGATTGGTTTGTTTGCCCCGAGACCAAAGAAGCACTAAAGGGGTCGGGAGAAAATTTAATTGCCGGGAAAAGTGAATATAAGAAGGATAAAGAAAATGGGTTTTGGAATTTTATTCCAAGTGAACTAAAAATATTTGATAAAAAAAGATGGGATTCCTGGAATACATTGCAGGATAATGCTACCATTCCTTATAGCCAGGAACCTGAGAAGAACCTTGGCGTTGGCCCCCGGAAAGATTTTTTGCAGTTCGCTGAATTTTGCAATTTCAGGGGCAATGTATTGGATATCGGAGTTGGTCCACAGGTATGTCCAACCCACATCAAATTCAATACTAATTCCAATGTATTTTTTGTTGGCGTAGACCCGCTTGTTGGTCAACAACCGCGCGAATTTGCGTATGTTCAGGCACTAGGAGAATACTTGCCATTTAAAAATGAACTATTCGACCAGGTTCTATTTGTTACTTCTTTGGATCACTTTATAGATCCTACCATTGCTTTATTAGAGGCAGCAAGAGTATTGAAAAATGATGGGGAAATTTTAGTGTGGTTGGGAGAAAAAGATAAGAACACACCTAAACCAAAGGAAAGTCCCGAATGGTATAAAAAATTGGAGATACCGGAAGGTGCTGATGATCCATTCCATTTCAAACGTTTTAGTATAGAAGAATTTAAGGAATATGTTATAAAGGCTGACTTAAAAATAAAAGAGGAAGTTATGCATACTGTTGATCAATGGAGAAAAAATTGTTTTTATCGATTGGTAAAATAAGCGGCAATGGTAAACGCAGAGAAATACCATTTTAGTGATTTCACAACCGAAAATTATAGAAAACTATTACGCTTAGCGAAATCAAAGTATACTTTTTGTACGTTCACAGAACTCAATGGTAAAGAAAAATTTATTACCTGGAGGCACGATATTGACTTTTCAATGCATCGCGCCTTAAAAATGGCGCAAATAGAGGCTGAAGAAGGGATTAAAGCAACCTATTGTATATTGCTTCATAGCGAATTCTATAACTTATTGGAAAAAGAAATTTCAGATATTCTTCTTCAAATAATTAAACTTGGCCATTCTATCGGCTTACATTTCGACAGTCATTATTATGACATTAAGAACGAAACAGGATTAGAAGAAAAACTGCTTTTTGAAAAAAGCATTATTGAAAATTTATTTCCTATTAAGGTCGACTGTTTTTGTTTTCACATTACCAATGAATTTACCATTGGCTGCAATAAAGAAAGTTATGCCGGATTAATAAACTGTTACTCTGATAAATTTCAAAAAGAAGTTGGCTATTGTTCTGACTCCAACGGTTACTGGCGTTTTGCACGATTAGAAGATATACTTATTGAAGCAGCATGCGAAAAACTACAAGTGCTTACACATCCTGAATTGTGGCAAGACGAAATCATGTCGCCCAAACAAAGAGTGTACCGCTGCATTGATGAAAGAGCTATAAAAACAAAACAATGGTACGACACTACATTAAAAAATCATAATAGAGAAAATATTGACTGGTAATAACCTATTAAACCAATTACCGCTATGCTTACATCCGAAAACATACACCTATCACCCATTCACAAAAAAGACAGTGAAGTACTATTTAATTGGATTAACAACCGTGAGTTGGTACTTTACAATGCACCATACAAACCCATTATGGAGCAAAATCACGAACAATGGATGGATTCCATAGCAAAAAGTAAAGACGTTCAACTTTTCGGAATAAGAGAAAATAAAGGCAATACCTTGATTGGTTCTTGCCAATTGTATTCCATTAATTTACTTGCCCGCAATGCCGAATTGCAAATAAGAATTGGTGAAACAAACCAAAGAGGTAAAGGATATGGTTCCGAAGCGGTGCAACTGCTGCTCCAATTCGGCTTCAATGATTTAAACTTGCACCGCATTTACTTACACGTTTTTAGTGACAATAATGCTGCCATAAAATCCTATTTAAAATGTGGTTTTAAAACAGAAGGAACATTAAGACAAGCTGTTTTCATTGATGGAAAATACGCAGACATTGCAGTAATGGCAATTTTAAAAGAAGAATTTAATGCCCGAAAATAAAATTGTTGGAATACACCAACCTAATCTTTTTCCTTGGCTTGGCTTTTTTAGTAAAATACTAAAATCGGACTGCTTTGTTTTTCTAAATCACGTGGTAAACAATCCACGAACCGCAATATATACAAAAAGAGTTCAAATTATTTTAAACGGAGAGGAGCACTGGCTCACCATTCCATTAAAAAATGTAAAGGGCGAAACTTTTATTCCCATTAACAAAATGGAAATTGATAACCCTGCCTTAATCGCATCAAAGCACTTAAAAACATTAGAACTCAATTATAAAAGAGCTCCTTTTTTTTCAGACATCTTTGAATACCTTGTAGCGTTTTACGAACATAAAAGTCCGCTGATAAGTGAACGTAATATTGATTTTATACTTGCAATCTGCAAACGCCTTGAAATACAAAAAGAGTTTTTAATAAGCAGTGATTTAAATTGCAGCGCCACCTCTACCGAAATGTTAATAGAGATTTTGCATAAAACAAAAGGCAACATCTATTTGTCGGGCGATGGTGCCGAAGGCTATCAGGAAGATAGCTTGTATAGCGTAAACAACATTCAACTGCAATTTTCAAATTTTCAACATCCCACTTATCCGCAATTCAACACATCCAATTTCAAAAAAGGCCTTTCCATCATTGATGTTTTAATGAACATAGGGGTTGACGAAACTAAAAATCTTTTATTACTATCTTTGCAATCCAGTTAACCGCAAATTAGGACAATGCAAGACAATAAAAGAAAAGAAAAAAGTGTTTTATATGTTGGGCAAGCCTATTACAACCATTGGTACCTTTCCAGAGAGCTTCGAAAATTAAATTGGAAAGCCGACCTAGTAAACTTGGAACGAGTTGAGAACTCAGATTTTTACCATGGTCAAGATGTTGGATTTTACGAAGACAAATACAAGCAGTTTTACCAAAAATTGGAGTATTACCTCTATGCCCTCGACAATTATAATATTTTTCATTTTGCAAATAGCTTTGGCATTTATTTTATAAATGATTTGGATACCAACAAGCCACAAAAAAAAGAAGGGCTGCGGTACCAATTATTTAAATTCCTATTTGATTCTATACTAAAGTGGAAACTTAACAATATGTACCGACTGGTTTATTTAGTTGGGATTAAACGAAGTGCTCGCTTACTTATCAAATACAAAGAATATTTACCCGAACGATGGGATATACTTCTTATTAAGAAATTGGGAAAGAAAATAGTATATACCAATAATGGCTGTTTGGATGGAACATTGCAAAGTACCTTTATAAAATGGAGTACACCCGACAATATTCCCATTTGTGATATTTGCCCGCATAAGTACCGTCCCGAAATTTGTAGTGATGAACGCAATAAAAGATGGGGAGAATTTAGAAACAGCGTAGCTGACTATCAATGTCTTTTAGGTGGAAACAGAATTAATTACAACGATGTGGAAAGCGTTCACGAAGTTCCCGAAATATACTGTATAGATAAAGATTTTTGGAATCCCGATTTACTTATACCAACCAATTATAAGTTACCTTTTGCCGATAATATTGTGAAGATATACCACGCTGTAGGAAATTATGCATCAAGGTCTCAAACAGGTAACAAAACGATAAAATCGACCCATATTTACATTCCATTGATTGAAAAGTTAAAAAAACAAGGATTGCCTGTAGAGTTAATTTTCTTTAACGATGTACCCAACAAAAAAGTGCGATTTTATCAAGCACAAGCCGATATTGTTGTAGATATGCTCACCTACGGTTTTTTTGGTGCAAATATCCGCGAAGCAATGATGCTTGGCAAACCTTGTATATGCTACTTACGACCAGAATGGATTGAGGCAATTAGAAAAGAGGTTCCAGGATATGCAGACGAACTGCCCATTATAAGTGCAACTCCCGAAACGGTTGAGGCAATACTTATTGACCTAATTAACAACCCTGAAAAAAGAAAAGAAATTGGAAGAAAAAGCAGAGAATTTACTATTAAATGGCACTCTTCGGATATTGCTGCCATTAAATTTGATAAAATATATTCTAATCTACTAAATAGCTAAAACAATAGGTGAATGATGTATCCCTATTCAAAAATATAATTTAGATTTGCGTTATATGAAATGGAGATTCAACCAATACGTCAGCTGCGAAAAACTAATACCTTACTCAGGCTTCAACAATAAAAATATATTAGATCACGGTTGTGCTTTAGGCATTGATGCCGTTTTTGAACTTACAAAAAAGCTCGACAACTAGCAGAGCGGTATTATTTTACATCCGCAACAATGAAAGCGAAATACAACATTCTTATTCTTTATGGTCATTTAGAATACCCTCTCAGAGCATCCGTCAGAGACCTAATCTATTGCTTTAAAAAGTATGCAAATTCGCATTGCTTTTATTATTCACCCGACCATGGTGATTTTCCCGAGTACCTCAAAAAAATTGATTTTGACTTAATTGTATACAGTACCGTTTTTGTGGGTGAACGTTGGGGAGGCGAAGTACAACTAAACAACAGGTCACTATCAAAAATTAATCACTTAAAAAATTCAAGAGCGGTTAAAATTGTTCATCCACAAGATGAGTGGATACATACAGATACATTGTGTAAGTTTATCAATGACTTTAACATCAATCACGTTTTTTCAGTTGCTCCGCCAAGCGAATGGAAAAAAATATACAATACGGTTGACCACCAAAAAGTACTGTTTCACGAAACCCTCACAGGCTATTTAGACGATGATACGGTACAAAAAATAAGCAACATCATTTCACAAGTAAAAGAACGTGATATTGATGTTGGTTATAGAGCATACAAAGCACCAACCTGGCTTGGGAAACACGGCTATTTAAAAACACAAATAGCAGATGTTTTTGCAAATGAAGCACCAAAAGAAGGTTTTAGTGTTGACATATCAACCGACAACAAAGGTGTTATTTTAGGGGATGACTGGTTTCGTTTTATGGCACGCTGTAAGTATTTTATTGGTGTAGAAGGCGGCTCAACCATCATTGATAGGGATGGTGCTATTTGGAAAAAAGGTACTGCATATGAAAAAGAGCACCCCAATGCAAATTTCGAAGAATTCGAAAGAAATTGTTTTCCTAGAATGGATGGAAACTTGAAACTCATTGCCATTTCACCAAGACATTTAGAAGCCTGTGTTACAAAGTCCTGTCAGGTACTTATTGAAGGTGACTATAATCACATACTTAAACCAGGTGAACACTACATTGAGTTAAAAAGAGATTTTTCAAATTTGAAGGATGTTTTCAAACTCATGAAGGACGAATCGCTTCGAATTAAAATTGCAGAAAGAGCATATAAGGATATTGTTCATTCGGGAGAATATTCTTACAGAAACTATGTGAAGATGATTCTAAACGCATCATTCAAAGGAATACAAAAAACAGATTCTGCCAACACCAAAACCTATTTCTATAGTCTTTATAATAAACTCAAAGAATACATTTATTGGAATCGAAAAAATCCTAACATCAACAAAAAAACACTCTTCATTCGCTCAATTTTGGTGAACATTTACATATATTTGGGTTTTAGATATCTGAAGCAGTTAATAAAACCAAAAAGTAATTGATATATGTGTGGTATTGCCGGAATTTTCCAACTGCAACATTCTAAAATACAGGCGCTTCGAAATTCTTTAGAAGTAATGAATACCATTCAAGCACACCGTGGGCCTGACGGACATCGTGTGTGGACACATTCAAATGAACATGTAGGTTTTGCTCATCGCAGGTTGAGTATCATTGACATTGAAAGTGGAGCACAGCCAATGAGCGATAAGGCAGGAAACACTATCTGCTACAACGGTGAAATTTACAATTACATTGAACTCCGAAAAGAACTCAGTGGATATTCGTTCAAAACAACTTCTGATACTGAAGTAATATTAGCAGCCTATTTAAAATGGGGTAACGATTGTGTAAAGCAGCTTCGAGGAATGTTTTCCTTTGCAATATGGGATGAAAAAAAAGGAACATTTTTTTGTGCAAGAGATCGGTTTGGGATAAAACCATTCTATTATACCTTGGTAAATAACACTTTTTATTTTGCCTCAGAAGCCAAAACCCTATTACCTTTTATTGATGAAATTAAAACCAATACAAATGCGCTAAAAGAATACCTATATTTTCAATTATGCATTGGCAGTAATACACTATTTGAGGGAATAAAAGAGCTTGCTCCCGCACATACACTTACATTTAATAAAGAAAAACTTTCTATTCAACACTATTGGGAAGTATATTACAATTTGGATTTCGAAAGCTCGGCAAGCTACTTTGAGGAAAAACTTGCCAGCCTTTTATACGACTCAATAAACGTCCACACCCGCAGCGATGTTCCAGTTGGCGCCTATGTAAGCGGTGGAGTTGATTCAGGAATTATATCTTCCGTTGCAGCAAAAAACAATGATAGCAATGAACCCTTTTATGCCTTTACAGGAAAATTTTCAATGGGCGAATTGTACGATGAAAGCTTTTATGCGCGTAAAATGGCAGAAATGCGTGGGATGAAATTGTTTGAAGTTGACATTACCAGCAATGATTTTGTAAACTCTATTCGTGATGTAATATACCATTTGGATTATCCTGTAGCGGGACCAGGATCTTTTCCGCAATACCATGTTTCTAAATTGGCAGCACAACACCGCAAAGTTGTATTGGGTGGACAAGGTGGTGATGAAATATTTGGAGGTTACACACGTTACCTTATTGCCTATTTTGAACAATGCATTAAAGGTGCTATTGAAGGCACGCTTAATTCAGGAAACTTTATTGTTACATATGAATCCATCATTCCAAATTTAATATCCTTAAAAAATTACAAGCCTTTGATGAAAGATTTTTTCAGTGAAGGCTTGTTTGATTCAATTGACAAACGTTATTTTAGACTCATCAACAGGGCGCCCGACCTTAAGGACGAAATTAAATGGGATGAATTGGGCGAATATTCTCCTTTCGATACCTTTTCAGAAATTTTTAACGGCAAAAATGTTGGGAAGGAATCGTACTTCGATAAAATGACGCACTTTGATTTTAAAACCTTATTACCTTCATTGCTGCAAGTAGAAGACAGAATGAGTATGGCACACGGTGTTGAATCACGCGTTCCATTTCTCGACCACGAGTTGGTTGAATTTGCTGCCACTATGCCATCGAACATAAAATTCAAAGACGGTACTTTAAAAAGAATTTTAACAAATACAATGAAGCACGAATTGCCGACTGAAATTTTGGAACGCAAAAACAAAATGGGCTTTCCTGTGCCGCTTAACGACTGGATGAAAGATGAATTAAAAGATTTCATAAACGATATATTTAACTCCGAAAAAGCTAAAAACAGAGGCTTTATCAATCATTCTCAACTCATAAAAGGCTTAACAAGTCAAAATCAATTTGGTAGAAAACTTTGGGGATTATTATCTCTAGAGCTTTGGCAACAAGAGTTTCACGACAAACAACATCATTATAAAAAAATGATTCAATAATACTTTTAGGATGAATTATTTGGTTGGGTATAAAATCTGGGGAGCAATATTGTTTTGTTTGTTGGGTATTACTTTTTTTATCGTCTCCTTGTTTATTAAACAAAAATCGGAAAAAAGTTTAGCACAGACGTTTCTCTACCCTCTTTTTCAAAGCGCTTTTATAATTGCCTTGTCTGGATTGATTTTCATAGTAGGATATAAAATATCCAATTATAAAAACCAAAACATATCAATGGTCCAAAACAAAGCTATATTTAGCGGGATGGATTTCGATAAAAATTATATAGAAAACATTATTACCGCTTCGGATATTGCGAATTTAAAATCTGCAAAAGATAGCTTGGAAGCAACAAAAATAATTAATCACCTCTATATAAAATTCAAAAATAACCTTGGGGTCACAATAGGTAATGACCCTGAAATGAATGCCTTTGTATTCTCTACAATACTTAGCCACATTTCATCACCCTACGGAAAATCAACAGAAAATGAACTGATTCCATTACTAAAAGAAGATAGTTTAGATTGTGATAACTATTTAATGTTAGCTATATATATCTTTGAAACCATAGTCCCAAATCACACGAGTGAATATGAAATAGTAGGATTCTATGGTGGAGCGGTGGGTAATCACGCTCAAGTATTTTACAAAAAAGGAAATGAAAAAGTTCTTTGCGATCCCACATATGGATTTGTAGCGAATATTAAATTGGGTATCCTTCTTAAAGGTATAAAACTATCGGAAGATCAATTATTCGTATTCTCCTCTCCCCAATCACCTATAAAAAGTACTATAAGCAATGCGATTGAAGCTGTAATTAATGGGCAATATAACCCACGTGATTTATTATTTTATTTTGAGAATGTTCATACCTTTGCAACGTATTCAAAAAACTTCCCAAGTTTTGAAAAAATGATTGATAGTTTTAAGAGCCCTGGCGGAAGCAAAATGTATAAAGAACTAACGAATAGTAAAAAAGATTAAACCATAAAAAATGAAAGTACTTATAACTGGAGGAGCAGGATTTATCGGCTCACATTTAGCAGATGAATTATTATCACAAGGTCACCATGTATTGGTGATTGATAATTACCAAACAGGAAGAGTTGAAAATAATACTCAACACAAAAACTTAACAGTAGTAGAAGGAACGATAGCGGATGCCGCTTTAGTAAACAAAGCCTTTGATAGTTTTATGCCAGATAAAGTAGTACACGCTGCGGCATCCTACAAAGATCCTGAAAATTGGGAAGAAGATGTTTATACCAATGTATTGGGAACTGTTAACATAATGCGAGCGGCAAAAAAACACAATGTATCGCGCGTTATCTATTTTCAAACAGCTTTGTGTTACGGACTAAAACCATTGGAACAACCCATCACACTTAACCACCCATTATTTTCCGGAAAATCGGAAGGGGGAAGTAGTTATGCCATTAGCAAAACAGGCGGTGAGCAGTATATTGAACTAAGTGGATTGGATTTTGTTTCTTTCCGTTTAGCAAACGCTTATGGACCAAGAAACCTAAGCGGACCATTGCCAACATTTTATAGCAGACTATCAACAGGAAAAGCTTGTTTTGTAATGGATACACGTAGAGATTTTATTTATGTTAAAGACTTGGTTGGCTGTGTTATGAACGCATTAAACGGTATGGGAACAAGAGGCTATTATCACATCGCTACCGGCAGTGACTATTCTATAAAGGAACTTTTTGATTCAACTATTAAAGCATTGAATATTAAATTGGAGAAAGATGTGGAAGTTCGTCCGCGTGGTGTTGATGATGTTTTTACTATACTTATTGATCCAAGCAAAACCAATAAAGATTTTAACTGGAAAGCATCTACTCCACTTGAATTTGGTATTAAAGAAGCCATAGAGTGGTATAAATTAAACGGTATTACTCAAACCTTTACTCACTTAAAACAAATTGAGGAAAAACATTGATATGACAAACGTATATCCTGAGTTTGATAATTTCAATGTTCTAATTGTTGGTGGTGCAGGTTTTGTAGGAAGTAACCTTACAAAAATGATTCTTAATTCTTGTAATAGCGTAACCGTTAAGGTGGTTGACAATTTGATGTCGGCTGAAAAAACAAACCTGCCCAATAATAATCGCTTGACTTTTATTGAAGGTTCTATAACGGATGATAAGATATTGGCGCAAATAAAGGATAATTTGGACTATATTTTTCACGTTGCAACCTATCACGGCAATCAAAGTTCCATTCACGATCCTATTGCCGATCACGATAACAATACACTTACAACCTTAAAATTATTTGAACACATTAAACATTTCAGCAAACTGAAAAAATTAGTGTACTCTTCGGCAGGTTGTTCGGTTGCTGAAAAAACCTTTGATGAAGCAAGTGCTACCGAAGAAAAAGAGTTTACGTCTATTAAGCACGACAGCCCATACTCTATCTCAAAAATAATTGGCGAATTTTATTCTGTCTATTATTTTGGTCAACACAAACTGCCAACGGTTCGCGCACGTTTTCAGAATGTATACGGACCTGGTGAGGTACTGGGAGCAGGACAATGGAGAGGAACTCCAGCCAGTGTATGGAGAAACGTTACTCCTACTTTTGTTTACAAAGCAATGTACGGTTTGCCCATTCCCTTAGAAAACGAAGGTATTGCAACCCGTGATTTTATTTACGTTGAGGACATTTGTCGCGGACTTATTGCCTGTGCATTGAAAGGAAAAGCAGGTGAAGTATACAACATAGCAAGCGGTAAAGAAACTACAATTGCCGAACTTGCGAATACACTTATATCGCTTACAGGAAACAAATCAGTTATTCAACATTTACCAAAGCGACCTTGGGATAACTCAGGTAAACGTTATGGAAGTACCGAAAAATCGAAACGTGAACTTGGTTTTGAAGCAACAATAGACTTGGCTGAAGGATTGAAAAATACGGTTGAATGGACAAAAGAAAACCTATCCATCATTCAAAAAAACATCGATAAGCACAATGCTAAAATGAAAGAGATCGGAGCATTATAAATCTATTTCACTTTCTATTTGTATGAAAAAAAAAGTACTTGTTTTATGCTATAGTGAGTTAAACCTCGACCCCCGCTTAAGGCATCAGGTACAATGGCTGAAAGACGATTACGATGTAACTGTTTCAGGATTAAAAAATTTCGAAGACATTCCTGTACGTTTTATTCCCATTACTCCTCAATTTTCCATTGATAAGTTCAATGCGCAGAAACAAAAGATTAAAACCATTGATTTTCACTTAAGCTACCCTACACCATTACGCAAGTTATTTTCGTTGTTTATAAAGGGCTATTTATTTATTCAAAACACACCCAATTTATTGCTCTCTGAGAAGCAACAATATGAAAACACCTATTGGTTCAACAATGTGTGGTATGGCCGCTGTCCCGATGAGAGAATGGATTATATTGATTCACTAAAAGGTGAATATTTCGATTTTATTCTTGCCAATGATATTGAAACATTGCCACTGGCACTGAAAATTTCAAATGGTAAATCAAAAGTCATCCTGGATTCACACGAATACCACCCGGGTGAATCGGACGAAAAGAAGGATTGGGTAAAAAAGCAAAAAGCAGTTGTTACCTATCTATGCAAGGAGTACATTCCTAAAGTTGATTTAATGTTTACTGTTGGTCATAATATTTCAAAGAAGTTTGAAGCAGAGTTTCATAAAAAATCATTTGTAATCACAAATGCACCTAGCTATTCGGCTAATTTAAATCCTATTCCTGTGGGTGAAAAAATAAAAATCATTCACCACGGCTTGTGTGTCAACGGCAGAAACATTGGCGCAATGATTGAAATGATGAAATATACCGATGAACGATTTACTTTAGATTTGATGTTACTTCCTGTTGCTTGGGAAAAAGAATATTACGAGGAACTAAAAACAGAAGCTGTAAAATACAAAAACGTTAAAATTCTATTGCCAGTTCCTACAAGTGAAATAACCCAATTTACCAACCAATACGACATTGGTTTATTTTTACTACCTCCTGTTAATTTTAATTATACGAATGCCTTGCCCAATAAATTTTTCGAATTTGTACAAGCGCGTTTAGCAATAGCCATAGGACCATCGCCCGAAATGGCTAAATACATAAACAAGTATGAACTTGGAATAATATCGGATGACTTTAGTCCGCAATCCTTAGCAAAGACAATAAACCAACTTACACCTGAGCAAATTTGGCATCACAAACAACAGTCTCATAAATATGCTTACGATTTATCTGCCGAAAAAAACAAGCAATTGCTTTTATCGAAAGTGAAAGAATTAATCTGATTTTATATTACTTTTGAGTGCATTAACAGATTTATATGTGTGGCATTGCAGGCATCTTTAGTTTACAGCAGCAGGTTCATTTAAGCCAAATAAAGCAAATGACCGATGCCATTCCTCACCGTGGACCGGATGGTGAAGGGCATTGGATAAATAGCGAAGGCACTCTCGCTTTAGGTCACCGAAGATTATCCATTATAGACCTTACGGACGATGGAAAGCAACCAATGCACTTTTCGGATAGCAGGTATACCATCACTTTTAACGGTGAAATTTACAATTACATCGAATTAAAAGAACAACTCGTTAAACAAGGAATAAAGTTCAGTTCGCAATCCGACACAGAAGTATTATTGGCCTTATTTTCACTTAAAAAAGAAAAATGTGTAGAGGAATTGGATGGAATGTTCTCCTTTGCTATATGGGACAATGTAGAAAAAAAATTATTTTGTGCACGCGATCGATTTGGAGAAAAGCCATTTTACTATCACTATGTAAAAGGAGAAAAATTTATTTTCGGATCGGAAATGAAAGAGTTGTGGGCATATGGTATTCCGAAAAGGAAAAATGACAAAATGTTGTTGAATTTTTTTCTGAATAAATACAGATTGGATAATTACGAAAATCCTTCCGAAACATTCTTCCTCGGCATTCAAAAGCTTGAACCTGCACATTATATTTATATTGACAAAAACGGTACGCTTACAAAAAAGCAATATTGGGACATCAATACAAAAAAAACAGATGATACTATTTCATTTGAGGAGGCTTCCGAAAAATTCAAAGAACTATTATACCGTTCCATTTCTCTCCGCTTGCGTTCTGATGTCCCTGTAGGATCTAGTCTTTCAGGCGGACTCGATAGCTCCACCATTGTGTGTGCAATCAATAAAATGGACAGTAACAAAAACATTGTTCAGAAAACATTCTCGGCACGTTTCAAAAATTTTGAAAAGGACGAAGGCTACTTTATGCAGCAGGTAATTGATTCAACCAATGCCGAAGCGCATTTTACTTATCCTGATGAAGAAGCATTTGTAAAAGAGTTTCAAAAACTTTGTTACCACCAAGAAGAACCTTTTGGCGGAGGAAGTATTTTTGCTCAGTGGAAAGTAATGGAGCTTGCGCGTAAAAACAATGTAACTGTGTTGCTTGACGGACAAGGTGCGGATGAAATTATGGCAGGATACCTGTATTATTTCCAAACCTACCTCTACCAATTATTCCAAACCAGTTCACCTTTATATTTAAATGAATTGGCAAGTTACCAGAAAATGCACAACCCAAATTTCAAGGCATTTAAAACAAAGGAAGGCGGATCTGTTCAACTAAAGCACAACAAAATAAACACCCTTGTAAAGGATATTATACGACCCGTTTACCGAACAGTATTTCCTTTACAAAACCAACAAATGGCATTGAATAACAACAGTTTTTTAACCAAAGAATTTCAATCACAATTCAATCAAAACGATGTTATAAAAAATAAATTTGGTGGGGGCTTAACCGAACAACTATATATTAATACACGTGTAAATGGATTGCAAGACCTACTGCGCTTTGCTGACAGAAACTCTATGGCACATTCGCGCGAAGTACGTTTACCTTTTTTAAACCACAATTTAGTGGAATTTTTATTCACACTGCCTTCTCATTATAAAATTCACAACGGTTGGACGAAGTACATCCTTCGCAAATCGGCTGAAGACATACTTCCAAAAGAAATAACATGGCGGGTTGATAAAATTGGATACGAACCACCGCAAAAGAAATGGATGGAAAATCCGATAATGAAAGACTTGGTAAATGAATCAATGCTGTTATTAGAAAAGGAAAAAATTGTAAGTCCAAAAAGAGAACAACAAAACCAAGATGCTGAATGGGGAAGCCTTGTGGTGGCGAATACCTTGTTTAAATAAGCCCTTTCTTAAAACGAAATCACCTTTATCTCCACCCTCCTGTTTTGCTCCATTTCATCTGCTTTAACAGCTTTAGGGAAAAGCATCTTACGATCGCCATAACCGTATGTGGACATACGCTCTGCATCAATACCCTTGTCTAATAAATACTTAAAAACTGTATTTGCTCTTTGTTCCGAAAGCTGCTGGTGAATAATTGCATCAGAGGGGCCACCCCATCCATTTGTGTGACCCTCAATGGATATAACCAATTTGTTATTCTTTTTCATTAATTTACACAATGCATCGGCCGAGGAATGTGAAGCAATGAGCATATTCGGAAGACCTCCAGCAAAATTTATATTCTTAAAAACATAACTTTTACCTTTCTTTAATTCCGGCAACACAGTATGGATGTCTTTCCACCCTTCTATATTGTTGCTATTCAAAACTTTGGTATCCAAAAATGATTTATCGTTGGAGAAATTAAGGGTATAATTCTCATTTTCGTTCAAATAAGCATTTAACTGATAGGTACCATCCTCTTTGGTTTTCATTGTTTCAACCTCTGTCCCCTTACTATCGGTAATAGATATATCGGCTTTTAAGGGAACAGCAGTTTCACTCACTATAGTACCCGAAATTTCAATTAGTTTTTTGTAATTTAATTTAAGGCTGTGTCCCGACCCTTCCGAGTAAACATTGTCAACCAACAAATAATAACGTTCACCTTTTTTAACTTCTAAAAATTGTGAGTAGGCATTTTTTAAACCTTGTCCTACAAAATCCTCATTAGCTTTCGTACTCAAACCTGTAATACCTTTTATGTCATCCTTATTACGCGAAATATTTGAACGTATCGGCTTTACTTTTTGAGCTACAACTTTCTCACAAAAAGTTGAATCGTTGTACTTAAACAACATAAAATCATAATCATCAGTAGTTTTTGAGGGACTCACTTCCAAGGTAATGGAGCCATCATGCATACAAACAAAAGTATACCAAGCGGTATTGTGCTCCTCCTCAAAGTACATTGTGCCACCTTTTGTTCCTTTTATTTCTTGCATTTCCCCAAATGAAGTAGGGGCTTTAGTTGGACCGTACAGACAAACCTTATCGAATTTCAATTCAATAGCTTCTGAACAATCACCCGCTGTATTTTTTGTAACAACAGGGACTACCTGTGTCACTTGTGCCTGAATAAAAAAAGACAGGGAAATAAATAACAGAACAAGCGAAAGGCTTTTCATACAAAGAAAACACAATGATTTAATAATTATTGAGTGCTATTAAAAGCAAAAATACGATATTTGTAACAAATAAGTAGTAAAAGTGAAACCCTCAACACCTAAAGGCACACGCGATTTTTCACCGGAAGAAATGGTGAAACGCAATTTTATTTTTGACAACATTAAACAAGTATTTCAGCTTTATGGTTATTTGCAGATTGAAACACCTGCTATGGAAAACCTATCGACCCTTATGGGTAATTATGGTGAAGAGGGTGACAAACTTATTTTTAAGATTTTAAACAGCGGAGAGTATCTTTTAGGAATAGATGAAAAATTACTAAACATCAACAACTCAAAAATTTTAACAAATACAATTTCCGAAAAAGCACTAAAATATGACCTCACTGTTCCTTTTGCACGCTATGTAGTACAGCACCAAAACGAAATCACTTTCCCTTTTAAACGTTACCAAATACAACCTGTGTGGCGTGCAGACAGGCCACAAAAAGGACGTTACCGTGAGTTTTACCAATGCGATGCCGATGTGATAGGAAGTAATTCCCTGTTAAATGAAGTGGAGTTAGTACAAATTATTGACAGGGTATTTACGGGATTTAATTTGCCGGTTACCATAAAAATAAACAACCGAAAAATATTGAGCGGTATTGCCGAAATAATTGGCGAACAGGATAAGATAATTAACATTACGGTTGCCATCGATAAGCTCGATAAAATTGGCGTAGATGGAGTAAATAAGGAATTACAAGAAAACGGATTAAGTGTAAGTGCCATCGAAAAATTACAGCCCTTAATTGCTTTTACAGGAACTACAAGCGATAAATTAAACTTTCTAAAACAGCTCTTATCAAATTCCGAAGTTGGCAAAAAGGGAATTGAAGAAATTGAATACATCTTTAATACCGTTTCAAAAACTTCAAACATCAAAGCTATCTTGGAGTGCGACATTACCCTTGCCAGAGGTTTAAACTATTATACGGGTGCTATTTTTGAAGTAAAGGCAAATACAGGAACATTAAGTAGTAGTATTTGCGGTGGCGGTCGTTATGATGACCTAACAGATATTTTTGGATTACCGAATATATCGGGAGTTGGTATTTCATTTGGTGCCGATAGAATTTACGATGTATTGGAAGAAATGAATTTGTATCCGGCTTCGGTAGCTGCATCTACCAAAATTCTATTTGTATGTTTAGGGGAAAATGAACAACAATATAGCTTACCCTTACTTACACAACTGCGCGATGCTGGAATAAATGCGGAAATGTATCCCGATGCAAATGCAAAAATAAAAAAGCAAATGAGTTATGCCTCTGCAAAAAAAACACCTTATGTTGTTTTAGTAGGCAACGATGAAATGAAAAGTGGAAAACTTACTGTAAAAAATATGCAAAGCGGAGAACAACAAAAAATTGATATGGCCGATATTATTTCGATGCTTAAATAAACATAAACCTTTTTCCTATTACCAATACATCGTCTAGTTGTTCATTTTTAGCGGACCATTCTGTACAATAATCAACCACTATACTACCTTGTTCCTCTACTGTTTTATTTTGTATAAAAAGCAATAACTCCTTATTACGTTTATTTTTCATTTTTTATCCTCTGGACCACCAAACTGATCAGCATACCCCAACTGTGGAAATGAATAGCACGGCTTTTATTTCCGTTCAAAATCATAGGGCATTCAGCAATCGTTTCATCTCATCTACTTTATCAGGATATCCTAATTTTTTAAAAGAAAAAATAAGATTATATATTAAACGTTTTACGATATCAACGTTGGAGCAAGGTTCAAAATATTCAGCAGAAGGTTCGAGCTTCAGTTGCTTTAAAAAAAGATCTATTTCCATTTTGCTAAAAACAGAACCTCTGTTAAAGGGGTTAATATAAAAAAGCACATTGGTACTCTCCTTTTTAGTTGGAATAGGCAAATAATGAGTATCTTCAACATAAGCAAGTATAAAATGCTCGGGTAAATTAACACCGTATATATTCACATCCAAACGTTGAGCAATAATAGCATACAATACTGAAAGCGACAATGGATTCCCTTTTTTACTTTCTAACACATTGTTGATGTAAGAGTTTTGAGGTGCATGAAAATTAGCCGTATTACCACTAAAGCCGTGTACATCAAAAATTATATGATTCAGAACCCTTACTTTCTCTAAAGCAGTAAGGTTATTGTTTAACTCAAGCCAAATATCCTGTTTAATGCGTTCAATGTGCGTCATTATTTTAAGCTCATTCAAATCGGGATACTGATAACGAGCTACTAATATAACACCCGCAAGTAGGTCCTTGCCTCCCCCTTTTGCCCAATCAGTAAGTTGCTTATTGACGGTATCGTATTGAATAAAGTGTATAATGTTTTCGATACGTACTTGCATTCTATGATCAAATGAATTCTCCCAAGCATTTTCAAGTACCGGAATTACTTCACTGCCCAACGAAAGAATTTTACCCTTAATATGCTTAAAAATATCCTCATCGGGATCTTCAAGCAAACGAATCAATGCATCTATCTCGTTCTTGTCCATCTTAAAAGCTTTGAATTACGATAAAAATACTTTAAATTTTCAAAAGGGCAAATTATTTCGTCAAATTTTCAAGCGTTTGCCGAATTAAATCGTCTACCGTTTTATGATAACTTTTACTATATTCCTTGCGCAAACGGTTAGCAATTACTGCACAAACAGTTGCTGCTTGGTGTCCTAACAATTTACTCAAACCATACAAAGCAGATGTTTCCATTTCAAAATTGGTAATTCTCAACCCATTGTAATTAAACGCAGTTAGCTGTTCGTTTAAATCATTCACGGCTGGTTTAAGACGCAGCACTCTGCCTTGTGGGCCATAAAAACCGCAGGCTGTGGCTGTAATTCCTGTAAATACATCTTTATCTAATTTTGAAACTAATTCAGAAGAAGCTTTAACAACATAAGGGTAATTCAAAGTGCTTTTCCAATTGCTTTGTTTAATAAAAGCCTTCATTATATCATCTTCAAATTCATCCCCCACTTCATAAAAATTAAGCAAACCATCAAAGCCCATTCCGTAATGCGATAATACAACGGAATCAACAGGTATGTCTTCCTGCAAAGCACCCGATGTACCAATACGAACCAACTGAAGTGATGAATGATTTTCCTTTATCACTCTTTTATTCAAATCAATGTTTACCAATGCATCGAGTTCGTTTATTACTATATCAATATTGTCGGTACCTATTCCTGTTGATATAACACTAATTTTTTTACCGTTAAAAAAACCTGTATTTGTAACAAATTCTCTATTTTGAACTTTCACCTCAATATTCTGAAAATGGTTTGACACCTGCTGTACTCGACCTGGGTCGCCCACAAGTAGTATAATCTCACCAATATCATTCGGACTAAGTTTTAAGTGATAAATACTACCATCTGGATTTAGTATAAGTTCCGATTCAGGTATTCTATTCATAGCTCTATTTGTTTAATACAAACTTATGCAATTTTAATTACTTTTACTCAAGCAACTGAATTTGGTGGAGGTGAACTTGGCGAAGCGGGCTCGGGAAAGAAGTTTTAGAGTCGAATTTAATCAACTGAACAACTTTTTATTCATCACAATAGTATTGTCCTCGGCTTTAATGATCCAAGTGTTGTCAAATATTTGAGGCAGATAACGATAATATAGTTTTATTCTAGTACCCGACTTTTTATCACTCACATTTTTCCTACTAACACCTGTAAACTCAAGGCATTTTAAGTTAGGATGTTCCTTTAAAAATATTTTCACAACGGCAACAACCGTAGCCATTACGCTGTACAGTTCCCCTTTATTAGTTTCAACATATTCCTCACCATCATACTCGTCATTGGATACTCCAAAAACTACGGTTGCGTGCAATATATTATTCTGCTTCCGCCCAAAACGAACTTCGTAATCTATCCCAGCATCGGTGATAAATAAATACAAACCAGCAGAACTAATTGCAGGATAAACAATAGGGTATATTTTTACTTCTCCCATAAACGAAAAGTAAATTTATGCAATGACTTTGGATAAAATCCACTTTATATAATATTTTTTCAACCATCTTTACTTTTTAATTAAAAATTGTACTTTGCAACGAGTTATAAAGGCGATATCTTATATTAAAATCAAAAATAAATACATTTATGGAGCACAAAGAAGAAAAAATACGCGAAGCATTTGAAAACAAAAACTGGAGTGAAATGCGTGCCCAGGACAGTTGGCAATTATTTAAAATAATGGGGGAGTTTGTTCATGCATTTGAAAAACTAGGGCGTATAGGACCTTGTGTTACACTCTTCGGATCGGCACGTACAAAACCCGAAAATAAATACTATAAGCTTTCCGAGGAAATTGCCTTTAAACTCACAAAAAATGGGTATGGAATTATTACAGGTGGCGGTCCGGGTATAATGGAAGCAGCTAACAAGGGTGCAAAAGACGGTGGTGGAAAATCGGTTGGTTTAAACATAGTATTACCTTTTGAACAAAGTGCCAATTCATATATTGATACCGACAAAATCATAAATTTTGAATATTTTTTTGTGCGTAAAGTAATGTTTATTAAGTACGCTCAAGGCTTTGTAGTACTACCCGGTGGCTTTGGAACTCTGGATGAATTATTTGAAGCCATTACACTCATACAAACTCATAAAATTGGAAAATTCCCCATCATCCTTGTAAGTAAAAAATATTGGACAGGTTTATTTGAATGGGTAAAAGAAACGATGTTAGAAGAAGAACATAATGTGAGTGTTGAAGACCTCAGTTTATTTAAAATAGTGGATACTGCCGATGAAGCAGTGAAAGAGATTAACGATTTTTATAATAAGTATTTGTTGAAACCTAATTTTTAGGTTAATTAGAACTTTTTTAAACTCACTATGACATTTTGAAATAAAAACTCATTATGAAAAAAGCGCAATTGTTTATTTTAGGACTTCTATTCATTACTCTATTCTCTTGTAATAAAAGTTATTTCTGTGGTAAATGCAACACATCCTGGTTAAACGATTCAAATTTAATATATCACCGTAGCGAAGTTGTAACACACAATGGGAAATGCTACAAGGCATTTACACAAGGAGGTGCTGCAGCCTGTGAGCCGGGAACTATTCAGGGTGATATTTGGAAGGAATGTAAGTAAGAAATTCAAATTAAGATTATTTCTTACTTTCCGACAATTCTAAAATATAATCGAACTCCTCTACTTTAACTGGCATTACTGATAATCTTGGAATACGAACAAGTGCTATGCCTTGCAATTTTTTCTCTGCTTTTATTTGCGCCAATGTAACAGGCTTTTTAAGTTTCTTAAAGGGCTTTAAATCTACCGCTACCCAATTTGCGTCATCGCTGGTTGGGTCCTGATAATGTTCCTTGGCAACTTTAGCAAGTCCAACCACTTCCATTCCCTCATTGCTGTGATAAAAAAGTACCAAATCACCTTTTTTCATTTCCCTTAAACTGTTACGTGCAGCATAGTTTCGCACACCGTCCCAAAAAGTAATACCGTCTTTTACAAATTTATCCCAAGAGTACTTTACAGGCTCAGATTTTACCAACCAATGATTCATATTTTAAGTATTTGTTGTGTAAAGTTAAATAAAGTCCACCAACCGATTAAAATATTTTGTAAAAAGCGCTGTTTTTCTCTTAAATTTGTAAGTCTATTAAATTTACTATGGAAAAAACAGTAGCTAAAAACACAAAGGAAGCAACAACAAAAACCACTACCGCTTTTGGTAAAGATACCTATATGTATTGGTACGAATTGATGTTGTTGATGAGGAAATTTGAAGAAAAAACAGGGCAGTTGTATGTTCAACAAAAAATACGCGGATTTTGTCATTTGTATATTGGTCAGGAAGCCTTGGTGGCAGGTGCTGAAACAGCTACCCGAAAGGACGATAGAGTGATTACAGCTTACCGCGATCACGCCCACCCTATTGGAAGAGGATTGGGTATTAACAGCATTATGGCTGAGCTATATGCAAAATCAACAGGTTGCTCAAAAGGAAAAGGTGGGTCGATGCATATGTTCTCAAAAGAGTTTAACTTTTTTGGAGGACACGGTATTGTAGGCGGACAAATCCCCTTGGGTGCCGGTATTGCCTTTGCCGATAAATACAATGGAAACGATAGAGTAACCTTGTGTTATATGGGTGATGGTGCAGTGCGTCAGGGAGCATTACACGAAGCATTTAATATGGCTATGCTTTGGAAACTTCCCGTAATTTTTATCATTGAGAACAATAACTACGCGATGGGTACATCTGTTGAACGTACCAGCAATGTGCACGACTTATACAAAATAGGCTTAGGATACGAAATGCCTTCTTACCAGGTTGACGGTATGAATTGCGAAACCGTTCACGAAGCGGTATCAGTAGCAGTAGCAAGAGCAAGAAAAGGAGACGGACCCAGTTTGTTGGAGATGAAAACCTACCGTTACAAAGGTCACTCTATGAGCGATGCAGCAACCTACAGATCGAAAGACGAAGTAGCAGAATTCAAACACAAAGACCCTATTGAAAGTGTATTGGCTACCATTAAAAAAAATAAATATGCTACCGATAAAGAACTGGAAGTCATTGAAGAAAAGATAAAAGCACAGGTAGAGGAATCGGTAAAATTTGCTGAAGAATCACCGTACCCGGACCCTTCGGAATTATTCAAAGATGTGTATGTGCAAGAAGATTACCCTTATATTAAAGACTAAACGAATTAGAAATTATACATAATTTATATAAAAGTATATGGCAGAAATAGTACGAATGCCCAAGTTAAGTGATACAATGACTGAAGGAGTTGTTGCTGAATGGCATAAAAAAGTGGGTGATACAGTTAAGTCGGGCGAGTTGCTTGCCGAAATTGAAACCGACAAGGCAACAATGGAATTTGAATCCTTTCAAGACGGTGTGTTATTGCACATAGGTGTTGAAAAAGGCAAAGGCGCAACCGTTGATTCTATACTTGCTATTTTAGGTAAAAAGGGAGAAGATATTTCTGCTTTGCTTGCCAAAGAAGCAAATACAGGCAGTACTAAAAAAGAAGAAGTTCAAAAAGAAACAGTTGCTGCACCTGCCAAAGCTGCTGCTGTAAATGCTGCGATACCGGCTACAGTACAAATTGTACGTATGCCCAAATTAAGCGATACAATGACCGAAGGGGTTGTTGCTGCTTGGCACAAAAAAATTGGCGACAAAGTTAAATCTGGTGAATTGCTAGCGGAAATACAAACCGATAAAGCAACGATGGAATTTGAATCGTTTCAGGATGGTGTGTTATTATACATAGGCGTAGAAAAAGGTGAGGCTGCTCCTGTTGATTCTATATTGGCAATACTTGGAAACGGTGGAGAAGATATTTCGGGAGTGATTGCACAAGAGAAAGAACAATCGTCAACAGCCACTGCAAAAACAGAAACTGTTGCACCTGTTAAAGAAAACAAAACAGTACAAGCAACTACCGCTACTACAAAAAATGCAACAGCTTCAAACGATAGTCGAGGAAAAATATCTCCTTTGGCAAACAAATTAGCGAAGGAAAAAGGAATTAATCCAAAACAAATTAAAGGATCGGGTGACAATGGACGTGTTATAAAACGCGACATTGATTTTCACAGCAGCTCCTCATTTCCTGCCTTTGTTGGTGTTGAAAGCTTTACCGAAGAGCCTGTTTCGCAAATGCGTAAAACCATTGCACGTAGACTGGCAGAAAGTAAATTCGCTGCTCCTCATTTCTATTTAACAATGGAAATTAATATGGACGAAGCGATCAAAGTGCGCGAATCCATTAATACAGTTTCTGCCACAAAAATTTCATTTAATGACTTAGTTGTTAAAGCTGTTGCAGCATCTTTACGTAAACATCCAAAAGTAAATTCATCTTGGTTAGGCGATAAAATAAGATACAACAACCATATTCATATTGGTATTGCCGTAGCTGTTGAAGAAGGTTTATTGGTGCCTGTGGTTCGTTTTGCAGATGGGAAAACACTTACACAAATTGGAACAGAAGTAAAATCCTTTGCACAAAAAGCAAAAGATAAAAAATTGCAACCAAACGATTGGGAAGGAAATACATTTACCATTTCAAACCTTGGAATGTTTGGTATAGATGAGTTTACTGCCATTATTAATCCACCTGATGCTTGTATACTTGCAGTAGGTGGTATTAAAAATACTCCCATTGTAAAGGACGGACAAATTATTCCCGGCAACATTATGAAAGTTACCCTTAGCTGCGACCACCGTGTGGTAGATGGTGCAACAGGATCAGCATTTTTACAGACATTTAAACACTTATTGGAAAGTCCGGTAATATTTCTTGGCGAACAGTCCATTTAAAAACTGAATCCTTTGGGTATGAAAAAGATAGCAGTTTTTCCAGGATCATTCGACCCTATAACAAAAGGACATCAGGACATTTTAAAGAGAGCCTTACCCCTCTTTGACGAAATAATTATCGGGATAGGTATAAACTCTACCAAAGTGTCTCACTTCTCACTCGGGCAACGATTAAAATTCATACAACACACCTTTTCAAACGAAATAAACATTAAAGTTAAATCCTTCCAAGGATTAACAGTAGATTTTTGTAAAGAGCACAATGCACAGTATATACTGCGGGGCATTCGATCATCAGTTGATTATGAATTTGAAAAGCCCATTGCACAAATGAATAAAGCAATGGAAGGTATCGAGACTATTTTTATACTGACTTCACCAGAACTATCTGCAATAAGTTCCACCATTATTCGTGATATACTCAAGAATAATGGAAACGTAGCACAGTTTTTGCCTGAAGGTTTAGAAATAAAATGAAAAAAAGCAAGCCTATAATTTTTATACTTTCCTTGTTTTTTTGTTCAAGAATTATGCTTGCACAAAAAACAAATATTATTGGCAATGCACCTTACCTCCCCAACCAAGCCCTAGAATTTTATGACTATGACGATTATCTAACACTAACTCCTATAAAAAAACAAGATATAGCAATCGATGTCAATGGGAAGTTTTCTTTTTCGTTTAATAACACAAGCACTTCACTCGTATTTTTAAAATACAAAAATGTTAAAGTTTCCTTTTATTGTGAACCCGGGAAAACGTATCGTTTAAGAATATTAAAACTCGACTCGGTTGCCAATCAAAATTTAGCAGCCGATATTGAAGCAGAAGCTATTTTTCAAAACTATGATAGTCTTGAATTAAACCAACTTATTCGTAAATACAATAATTACCTCGTTAATTTTTATCTAGACAATGGCAAACTAATCGTTGTAAAAGCAATTAAAGTACTCTACAAAAAAATAGAAGATTTTAAAAAGCAAACACTTATAGATTTTGCTTATGCGAACAACTCATATTTTAAATCCTATATTAAAAGTTCATTTTCGGCTTTGGATGAAATTGTGTTTACACCTAAAGCAACTATTTATAAAGAATATTATTCGGGAATTTTGAAATACCACGACTATGATTACATTCAAAGCATTAGTGCGCATTTTAATGATTATATAGAGCAGTTGGGCTTAACCAAAAATGGAACGTCTGTTTTCGATGACATAAATGTTCGCCACAATTATGATGCATTAAAAAAATCGATTTCAAAAGCCGATTCAATTGTTACAAACGATACACTTAGAGAATTACTGATTATAAAAGGCTTAGGAGAAATTTACTACAAAGTAAGCACAAAAAAACACAGTGTTGAACTTGTGTTAGAGCAAATCATAAAACAAACACTTTCTCAACAGAACAAAACAATTGCACACAATACATTAAGTAGATTAACCTACTTACAAATCAATTCAAAAGCCCCCAATTTTGAAGCAATCGATGCTACAGGAACAGCTCTCAAATTAAGCAACTTAAAAGGAAAAATGGTTTATCTCAATTTTTGGTCGGCAAACAGTATTTCATCAATGGAAGAATTGCTGGCTATTAAAAAACTGAACGATAAATACAACACTAACATTTATTTTGTAAGTGTTTGTTCCGACGAGGACTGTGATGCTGCAAAATTTTTCGTTAAAAAAAACAAGCTTAGCTGGAATTTGCTGTACGACAAAGACAAAAAAATAGCCAACATTTATACGGTGAAAGTAGTACCTGTTTTCTTTTTAATCGACAAGGACGGCTTCCTTATAAAATCACCTGCTGAATCCCCTAGTCAAAACATCGAAGACACCTTTAGGGATATGAGCCAAAAAAAGGAAAAGAAAGGAAAAGTGGGTGAAAAGGATTAGTCTAAATCATTAAGGGGCAGCATCTGGGATAAATAAATTGTTTGCTGAAGTCGCTGATGCACTATAAATTAACATTTCGGAGTTAACCTACTTTTTTAAAAAAGAAAAAGTATTAAGTGTATACACTAATTAAAATTAAAAAAATTGTTTCAGTTTTGAAAATGGTTTTCGCATCAGGGTAAATAATTTGGGGCGTATATTGTTTATTTCCCAAGCTTTTAAGTCCTCCCTATTGGCTTTTATACGATTGGCTATGCTCGCGTTGCTCTTTCCACCATCACGCATTTTTACGGCAAGTATCGGTAAATAAAAGGCACTTATTTTTTTTACGTGAAGCATACGCAACATTAATTCATAATCTGCAGCAGAGCAAAGTGTTGTGTTAAATAAACCAAACTTTTCGTAACAGGATTTGCGTATAAAAAAAGCAGGATGTGCTGGCATCCATCCTTTAAAAAAAAGTCCATCGCTATATGCTCCTGCTATCCAATTCCGCTTTATCTTTTTTGTATCATTCCTATCAACATATTGTAAATCGCAGTAAACGCTATCGCAATTATTTTTCTCAAATGCTTCGAGCACTTTACGGATTATAGTACTATCTGAATAAAAATCATCCGAATTAAGGATGGCAATAACATCCCCTGTAGCCATTGCTATACCTTTATTAATGGCAAAATACATTCCTTCGTCCTTCTCAGAAACAAATCGCGCTATATTATTTTTGTACCTATTTAAAATAGCAGGTGTATTGTCACGAGAAAAACCATCGATGACAATGTATTCAATATTTGTATAATCTTGTGAAATGACTGATTTTATAGCATCCTCAAGCGTACTTTCACTATTATAACAAACAGTTATTACAGATACTTTCATCCCAATTATTATGCTTTTATTAACCGTTCTCTCACTTTTACTGCAGGATTACCTTGATAAACAGTATACGCTTCAAGGTTATTAATTGCAACGGAACCGACTGCTAAAACAGAGTGGTTATGACAAACAACACCCGGGCAAACTACTGATTTAGCACCTATCCAAGCACCTTCTTCAATATGTATTTCCATGGTAATAAGATCGAAGGTGCTTTTTTTATAATTGTGGTTACCGCAAAGTAACATTGCCCCTTGTGAAATACAAACATCATTGGCTATGTTTACTTTTGCCAAATTATCTATCCACACCTTTTCACCAATCCAAACATTATTTCCGATTTGAAGCTTCCAAGGATATTTAATATTTACGCCAGGTTTAATAGCAACATTCTTTCCTACTTTCGCGCCAAACAACCGAAGCAACATTGTTTTTACTTCGCTAAAAGGAAAGTAGCCATTAAAAAAACAAGCATTCACCAAATACCAAAGTACCCTAATAAAAAAAGAAGCCCCTGGATTATACCAACTGTTATTGTAGGTTGAAAGATTTGTTTGTTGCATATAGTAAAGGTAATTATTTAAACAATATTCTATTTTGCACCACTAAGTTATCGTTTGACCTAAACTTTTTCGCGTAATCTAATGCTGCATCGCTCATTTTTTCATATTCCAAATCCGACATAGCAACGACCTTCTCAATTACCTCGACATACATCTCCCGGTTTTTTAAAGATATGTCCCAACCACAATTTTGTTCGTATAAATTTCGCCACATTGTATTGTCGCTAATTATTATAGGGCAACCGGTGCTCAAGGCTTGTAAAATAATATGACCAAAATTTTCGCCCAAAGTTGACATAATCATAAAATGATACTTAGAGAGTGTTGAAATTACAGCTGTACTTTCAACACTTCCCTTGTAATTCACGATAATATTCTTCGGCAAAGATTCAATTATCGCTTTGCATTCATCCCAATAATCAGGATTGTAAACCGGTCCGTAAATATCAAATTCTACCTTGCCCCTTACCTGTGTTAATACTTCCAAAGCATACTTTAAATTTTTTTCGGGTGCAACACGTGCAATATTCACCAGCTTTACTGACCCAACTAGTTTTTCTTTAATAGGTTTTGATTCCAATACATTTTTTTGGGGCAGATTGGCCGCAACAATTACAGTGGCATTCTTGAAATTTTTCAAAATATCTAATTTTTCACTTTCGTTCGTTGCGTGAAACATAACCTTGCTAAACAAGCCTGTAAATTTCGAGACTAAAAGAAACAGTTGCTTTTTAATCCCTTTTATATGAAGCGCATTCACTGCTAGCATTCCCCTGGCAGCAACAATACATTTTTTACTAGTCCCTATTAATAAATACAGTGGTAATAAACTGAAGTAAAAAGAGAAAATACCATTCATATAAACCGTATCGTAATTTTCTGTATTGAGTAAATGCTGAATATTTGTTTTATTCAATGCATCAGCAGAAAAGTAATATACACGTGTACCATCCACTATATTCCACTCGTTACTTTTAATGTTTGGGTAGGGTACTATTTCACAATAATCGGTATCACGCGTAACAACAGAGAAATCATATTCCGCGCCTAAGTGAGCAATTAAATTGCTGCACGACTGAATAGGACCACCAGCTTTATAACCGGGAAGATACCAATCAATAAACAAAAGTATTTTCTTTTTATGAGTCAATATTTATTGAATATTATTTTCTTGTAACCAATTTTCAAGCACCACCAAATACCATATTCTACTCCAAGTAATTCTTTTATCACCGTTCATAAAATGCTGCCACAAATCAAGTGTTTCCTTTTCATTAAAATAGCCTCTACTTGCCAGTGCATTCATCTTTTGTTCACAAAAGTCTTTTATCTCCTTTTTCATCCATCCATCCCAAGGCAGTGTAAATCCCATTTTCGGACGATTAACAATTTCATTAGGCAATAAATCACCCAACGAATCAACCAATAATTTTTTTGGTGTATGCGGATACTTTAAGCTATCTGTAATTCCTAATACATACTCAACTAAAGTATAATCTAAAAAAGGAACCCTCACCTCTAAGGCATGTGCCATACTCATTTGATCGGTATCTCTCAACAACACATTTTGCATATAGGTGCTAATTTCAGCCATTGACACGAAACCCAGTATATTATTTTTTGTTTGTTTTAACTCTCTTATTATTTCAAAAACTCTATTGGCTTTCAACTCTCCTTTATGAAACTTCTTTATTTCACTATCGCTATAAACCTTTCGTGCCAATGGATAGGTGTTCACTAACTCAAATGTGTTGCATTCCAATAACTCACCTATCTTCTCCGAAACAATGCCCGGCTTAATGGTTTTATAAATTCCGGCAGCAAATGACTTTGAAAAAGCGGGGAAAGAAGAAACCCAATTTTTATTTTGTAAACTTATACTGCGTTTAAACACATCGTAACCTGCAAATAGTTCGTCACCACCCAGTCCTGATAATGCCATAGTAATACCGGCATTCTTAGTAGCTTTTGAAACAATGTAGGTGTTAGGGCCATCGCCACTGGGATGATCCAAGGCTTTTAGTGCGTGTGGTAGTTCATTTACAAAATCATTAATCTTTAATTTAATTTCGTGGTGTTCGGTATTGAATTTATTGGCCACCATTTGCGCATAAACGGCTTCACTGAATTCTGCTTCATCAAAAGTAACAGAAAATGTTTGCACTTTTTTGGTTGAGACTTGAGACATAATTGCAACGATGGCACATGAATCTATTCCTCCAGAAAGAAATGCTCCAAACGGAACATCTGCCACTAAGTGCCTTTGAACAGATTTTGTAAGCAATTGCTTTACCTTATTACAAACCGATGGGTAATTCAAATCGGCATCCTTTTTACTTTCCGTGCTGAGCTTCCAATACTGCTTTACTTCAATGCTTTTACCTACTCCAATTCGCAAATAATGTCCGGGCAATAACATATTCACCCCCTCAATAATTGTCTGTGGTGCATGTACGGTTTGATATCGAATATAATCTGGCAATGCTCCTTCATTCAGTTTTTTAGCTACCAAACCACTCGCTAAAACGGATCTCAATTCAGAAGAAAAAACTAATACTTCCTTGTTGTAATAGTAATACAAAGGTTTAATTCCCAACCTATCACGCGCAATAAATAATTCGAAATTTGCATTATCCCAAATAGCAAAAGCGTACATTCCATTGAAACGATTCAAACAATCAGCTCCCCATTTACTAAAAGCTGCCAGTATTACTTCACTGTCCGTATTCGTTTGGAAGAGATAATCAGATAGTTCATTTTTGATTTCAAGGTAATTATACAATTCACCGTTATATACCATTGTATACCTCTTATCAAACGAATGCATAGGTTGATGCCCGGCAGAAGAAAGGTCAATGATAGATAGCCTTCTGTGACCAAGTGCAATTTTATCAATGGCATAAACACCTTTATCATTGGGACCTCTTTGAGCCAAACGATTATTCATCGCCTCTATTTTGGGAATAGAAACTTCGGGACTTGAAATACCGTAAATGCCATTAATACCGCACATATTTATTTTCTATCGAGTAATTGCATAAGTGTATCTGTCCATTTTTCAAGCGTTAACTTTTGGGCCATCTTATTACTCTCTTCTCCCATTTTAACCAATTCTTGCTTTGGTAAATTTACTACCTTTTTTAGTAAGGATTTTAAGTCACTGTCATTCCCTGCTTCAAAAACAAATCCGTTATCACCTTCGTTCACAAATAAATGGGCAGCACCCACTTTGTTGCTGCATAATAGAGGAAAACCTGCTGCGGCAAATTCGTGAACCACAACCCCCCAAGGTTCCACTAAACTAGGCAATACAAAAACATCTGTATTTTTTATGTATTCACTCATTTGTTCGGGCTGCACAAAACCAAAATGTTTAATTTTTGAATGGTTTATCGGTGTTATGTTACCTACACCTAAACACCATAACTCCCATTCATTCGGCTGCTCATCTTGCAAAGCAACAAATGCGTCCCACAATGTTTTAATGCCCTTAAAATCGTAATAACGTCCAACATAAATAAATCTTTTTTCGATTCGCTTTAATTTATGCTCTTTATACATTTCATAATTAGAAAGAAACAAATCGGTATTCGCCGAGTAAAAACCTGTTAAGATGTTATCATTTGTGAAACCCAATTTATGTGCGAATTTCATTTGCGGTTCTCCCGGAATCCAACAATGTGAAAAATAGTTCCTTATGCTGTACTTGCTAAACAGACTTGCTATATGCTGCTTTAAGGTTCCTTTCCAATGATTATCAAAGCCAACAATGGTAGGCATTTCACCCTTTAAGCACTTGCATACTTTGAGATATTTTTTATTTATCCAACCACTGCAATATACAATATCTGGTCCTATTTTTTGGGCTAATGCTAATAGTTGATCGACATCAAAATTACTTTCATCATAAACGGTTATTGTATCCGAAAACTTAAAATCGAATGGCGCTTCCTTGTTTACCTTATACCGAACGATATGAATTTCCAACGAATATTTTTCGTGCAGCTTTTTTATGCAGGATAAGAAATAACCTGCTAACTCGGTATACAAAAAAAGTATTTTCTTAGTTTCCTTTTGATGCATTGCTGTAATTATCAATCATACCTTTCATAATTGGATATTCTTCCCTGGCCAAAAAAGCTTGCCCTAAATTATTAAAATGTATATTATCGCGATACATAGAATTATTTATAGGATTATTTAATTCCAACACATAAGCCGTTTTAGTGCTATCTAGGAATGCTATAATTTTTTGTCCATTTTCATCATATTTCTTGTTGTAAATTTCATTTAATGTAGGATGTAAAATAACGCACAAGGAAATATTTTTTTGTTTACAATAGTCAATAAAAAAATGCCAACCTGAATTTTTATTCACATTTACGGTACTTATTTGATTTGCATCTAACTTTGCATAAACAAGCTTGTTCATATTTAGTTTTACTTCTGCCCAGGGTAAAAAATATCTAAAAAATACCTCTCCTATTGCAGAAAAAGGTTTTTTATCAGGATAATTTACGTTTTTACCAACAATTTTTTCGTATCCCATACAATCGTATAAATCATGACTACTAAATACAAGTACGATCATATTGCAATTAAAATCGCCATACTTTTTCAAATAGGCTGCAGCATTATCGGGTCCCCAACTTCCTGAAGATATATTTAATACGCGTATATTTTTAGCGTATTCTTTGTTAAGTTTATCCTCCAGTAATGTAGAAGCTAAGCTGTCTTGATCGGTTAGTGTGCCACCGTTGATAACCGAATCACCAAATTTTAAAATTCGAATATTATCCTTATCCGACAAGGGTTTACTTCGCATTGAAAATTCATTTGTAATTAGGTTATTTCCAAACCTCTTAATTTTTTGATTCGGTGCATAAATATACTCAAAATCAGCATCTTCAATATACAATGCTGGTGTTCCGAAGCTCCAAAAAATCCTTAAAATCAATTCAGTTAATAGTACTGAAACAATGCAAACTAAGAATGTTTTTTTCAGCTTACTATTCATTCCTTTTAACTTTTACGAGTTCTTCTTGCAGAGCAACTTCCATTGGTTTAAAGGTTGTAAAAACAGTTAATATAATAACAAGCTGAATAGTGTATGGATTTAAAGAAGCCGTTAACCACGACTCGAAAAATACAGAAAATAAAACTGCATACATAGCCGGTATAGCTGAGCGAGATTGTTTGGCAGCTTGAATAAATTGCAAAAGAAATGCTTGTAAATAAAGCACCAAACCAATCAAACCTGTATCAAGCCAAAAAGTAAGAAAAGTGTTGTGAGCGTGTCCCTGATGTCCCTTCCTACTGAGTATTTCATAATATTGTCCAAATATCCATTCGGTATAACCAAATCCTCTACCAAGAAAAAAGTTATACTGTATTTGCTCCCAAGCAAAAGCCCAAGCAATAATCCTTCCTGATCCTTCTTTAAGTGTATCCACTCTAAAATAATCTTCAAGTCCCAGCGCTATCACTATGGGTACGATGTTACTTGTTATTAGCTGATAACCGAATAAAAATATAATAAAAATGATGAAACCGATAAAAGGAGACGCCTTGTATAAATACCTAAAAATAACAAAGATAACTATTGCCGTTAATGCACTTCGTGATGCTGACAAAATAAGTGAATAGAAAATCAGGAAATAGATTATCCTTTTTTCATTAGCCGTAAATAAATTTTTAAAATATTCAGAAATCACACTGAATAATAAAAAAAACATTAGCAAAAATATCCCTAACCCATTCGGATTTCCTAAAGTTCCTCGAAAACGATCGGCTAAGTATACCACATCGTGAGAAATATATTTCAAAACCAAGCCTATCAAAAGCATTGCAGAACCAAAAAAAATTAATTCACGAAAAAACTGAACACCTTTTACAGAATAGGCTTTATGCACAAAATTAGGTACAACCAAAATAATCAAAAAGTAAGAAAGCACTTTCGAAAAAGATGTTCCTGCATAGGGACTATAGATAATACAAAAAAGTGCTACCAAAAAAAATGGAATATACTTTTGGTGAAAATTTTGAAAGGGGGTAAAATTTTTTCTGTCAAAAAGTACAAATGCGGCAAGCAAAAGTATATATATATTTTTCACATCAACTGAAAAAGCGAGTGATTTTACCCTGCTGTCTGAAATCATTAAAATAAAAAAGAAACCAATCAATATTTCAGCATAATAATCCCTCCGCTTGAAGATAATTACAGTTAGCGGAATAAGCCCATAAGATAATGGTGCCGAATATATTCCTACTAACAGCCAAACAATTAAAATTGCTATAAACGAAACGTTACTTTTTACGTAATCAATCAATTTTATTGAAATTATTTAGCATAAAAATGAGCGATGCACTGAGTTACTCTTGTAATTTCTTCTGATTGAAGTTCATAATAAAATGGCAATCGAATGAGGCAATCGGAGAACTTCTCGCTATTCGGCAATTCACGGCCATCGTGCTTATCCTTATAGTAAGGTGATTTGTGAAGTGATAAATAGTGAAAAACAGCATATATATTATTGGCCCTTAAATGCGCTATTAATTTTTCTCTTTCCTCGGGTGTTTTAGTTACCAAGTAATATAAGTGAGCATTATTTGAAGCATAAGTGGGTATGTTCGGTAAGCTTATACGGTCCGCCTGTTCAAGAGGCGAAAGTTCTGCATGATACTGATTCCAAATTAATTTTCTTTTGGTTTGTATATTATCAATATTCTCTAATTGTGCATATAAAAATGCCGCTATAATATCCGAAGGCAAAAAGGATGAACCAATGTCCACCCATCCGTATTTATCAATCTCTCCACGAAAAAAAGCTGAGCGATTTGTGCCTTTCTCTCTAATTATTTCAGCCCGTTTACAGTATTTATCATCGTTTATAGTAAGCATTCCGCCTTCACCCGAAATAATATTTTTAGTTTCGTGAAAAGAAAATGCCCCTAATTGCCCAATGCTACCCAAGGGTTTGTCCTTGTAATATGAATCTATAGATTGTGCCGCATCTTCCACCACAATTAAATTGTGCCTTTTGGCAATTTCCACTATTGGGTCCATATTGCAAGCAATACCTGCATAGTGAACCGGAACAATGACTTTGGTTTTAGTGGTAATGAGTTGTTCTATTTTATCTTCATCCATATTGGGATTATTGTATTTACTGTCGACAAATACAATTTTTGCCCCTCTCAATACAAAAGCATTCACAGTTGAAACAAAGGTATAGGATGGTGCTATTACCTCATCCCCCGGTTGTATATCTAACAATATAGCTGCCATTTCAAGCGCATCTGTACAGGAAGTAGTAAGTAATACTTTTTTAAATCCGTATCTCTTTTCGAAAAAATCGTGGCACTTTTTTGTAAAAATACCATCACCCGATATTTTTTGCGATAAAACAGCCTCGGTTATATAAGTCGTTTCTTTTCCGGTAAGATATGGTTTATTGAAGCTTATAAAGTTCATTTATACAACGATTTAGTGATACCCGATTGAAAAGGTAAATTTATTAATTTTTTTGTATGTGGCATTTGGCTTTGTGCTTTATATTTGTCATTAATATGGAAAAACATAAAAAAACAATACAGGTTTGCTTTACTCCTGTTTTATTTCCTTTGTATGAATCATCGGACGCGATTGTAGTGGTAATTGATGTATTAAGAGCAACCTCTGCAATAGTGACTGCATTTGAGAACGGTGTAAGCAGAATAATACCTGTTTCGACAGTAGAAGAAGCAATAGAATACAAAAACAAGGGTTACTTAGCTGCTGCTGAAAGGGATGGTATTATAATTGAAGGGTTTGAATTGGGTAATTCTCCCTTTGGTTATATGCAAGAAAAAGTAAAAGGCAAAGATGTTGTTATTACGACCACTAATGGAACCAAAGCAATTAATGTTGCCAAAAACTCACACAAAGTTATAATTGGCTCCTTTTTAAATTTAAAAGCGGTAACGGATTATTTAATCAAGGAAAACAAAGATGTATTGTTTTTATGTGCCGGATGGAAGGATAAATTTAATATGGAAGATAGCCTGTTTGCCGGTGCAGTTGCAACTGAATTGGTAAAGAGTAGCTTTTTTGAAACAGAATGTGACTCAACAACGGCTACCATTCAGTTATATAGCTTAGCAAAAGCTGACCTGTATTCCTTTTTAGGAAACTCATCGCACCGATATAGATTAGCAAAATTAAACTTAGAAAAAGATATTCGCTATTGCTTGCAGGAAAGTATCAGTGATAAAGTTCCGATTTATAAAAATGGGAGTATTGTTGATAGTTGATATTTGTTGGTTGAAGAGCCCACTTCGGGAAGAATTCAGAGATATTATAAGAAAGTGAGCGAATCAAAATAATAGTAAGAAAAAGTTAAAAACTTAGCGTATATCATTAATCTTGGTTAAAACCTATGGCAATAATGAAAATTTAGTTTTTTACATAATCTAATTGACTCTTACATCTTGATATACTTAAATATCGGCTCTAATAACCCTTATTTTTCTTCAAGGGCTCAAGCAAATTTTCCAAACCATTCATTTTTATTTCGTAAAGCGTTTGTAATAGTATGCCCAGTTTATCTTTTGGAAATCCCTTTCTGCTAAACCACTCTAAATAGGAAACAGGTAAATCGCACAATATTCTGCCCTTAAACCTTCCGTAAGGCATTTGAATTTCAACTAATTGTAAAAGTAACTGGGGATTGGCTTGCACGAACTCTTATTCAATCACAGCCGACAAGCCTCTGTTTAACAACTCGTCTTTTAACGGCTTTAATTGTTTAAAAGTGCCTAACTTAACGTCACACTTGCCTTTATAGTGAATTAAAAGAGTGCATTGTTCTGCCTGTATTTCATCGTGTCCACAAACTTCAACTAAGCTATCAATCACAAAATCGAATGTATTTACGTCATCATTGTATATAAGTAATGAATTTGGTTTTGCCGTTTGTGGTTTTTTATCCGTTAACTCAAGTATTTCTGTCTCTGAATTAAATTGCATAGCTTTTCTTTTTTGAAATTTTTATTTGCCGCCAGTTAAATTTTTTGCTTCATCAATTGTAATTTGTTTACCATCCTTGTAAGCAACCACAAAAGCTTCACCCAATCCCTTTTCAATAACTTCTACTTTTGTAGTGTTTGCAGATGCAAAATCAACATAAGCACCAACTGAATAAATTGTAGTGCCACTGCTAGTTTGGTAATGCTCTACACCTTTGTTGATTATTTCAAAATAAATAGCAGCTACATTATTTGGTACATCTTTGTTGTATTCACCAATGTTTACTTTGTACACCACTCCATTTATAAATACAGATTTAGGTACTGCTGCTATCTCAACCACATTTTCTGTTTTAACAATATCAGGCGAAGGAATATTTTCTGCTACTTTCTTTTCCTCTACTTTATTTTCAATCGCAAGTTGCTCAACAACAATCTTTTTATTTTCTGCTGTTTTAACAATATCAGACGAAGGAATATTTTCTGCTACTTTCTTTTCCTCTACTTTATTTTCAATCGCAAGTTGTTCAACAGCAGTCTTTTTATTTTCTGGCGAACTAATAACTGGATCTTCTTTTTTAGGAACCAGAGTATTAGCATTTATATCAAAACTAGCAATTTTTGTGCTGTTGTTTGTATTGTTCGGCATTTGATTGATAGTAGAATAATTCACAAAAATTTCATTTCCATTTTGTTCAGTTAACTTTCGTGCCTCGCCAGTTGTAATACGTTTACCATTATAGTATGCAGTAACAAAAGCATCTTTTACTCCGAAGCCCACTAAATTTTTCTTAGCTATTATTGCAATTGCTTCGCTATTAAAAATACCAGAACTATATCTATAATAGCCATTGCTAGTTTTTTCAAAATACAAAGGTTGTATATTGAACAATTGGGATGATTTAACAGGATTACCATATACGCCCACTTGAACAGTGTACACTAAGCCCTTCACTTGCTCAAATGTAACTGCAGCAGCTTCTCCTTTGCTTTCATCCGTATTTGATTTTAATTCTACAACCGTTTGATTTATATTATTTATAGGAGGCGTTACAGTATTGCTGTTTTCTTTACCAATATTGGAATTATTGGTAACAGCAGTATTACTATTTTGCGAATTCGTATTACTACTATTATTATTTGCCAATTGTTTTGAAGCAGTGATCGCTTGTCCGTTACAATCTCTTCCATCACCAATCATTGCTTTTGCCTCTTCAATGTTTATTCTTTTCCCATTGCAATATGCTACAACAAATGCATCTTTATAACCAATGCCATTAATTTCTTTTCTCACAGCATTCGCTGCATCAAATATTTTAAAAATACCGGCAGTATAACGTGTGATACCGGACGCTGTAGTCTCACCCATTACTGGTGCAAAATCCTTAAATAACTCTTGTGGAATAGGGTTTCGGAATGCTCCAATTTGCACTTTAAAAACAAGCCCCTTTGGTAACTTATCATTTATGGGAATAGGGTTCTTTTTACTGTAAGCAGGGACTATTTTCTTTTCAAATACTACCTCTTGGGTTAGCTCGTTATTTTCATTTACAACTTGTGAAACAGATAACACCAGGGCATTGTTTGATTTAGAGTTTGTATTTGCAGCATTGGTTGCATTCGAAGTATTTGTATTGCTTGCCACTGAATTACTTTCATTTGTCGCATTATTCGCTTTATTTTCCTTTACAGAAGAGTTATCGGTTTGTTTGTTTAAAGTATTAACCGCATTGTCTGTTGCAGTATTCTGGTTATTCGAGTTATCCGCTAAAACACTTTTCTCTTTATATGCTTCTGCTTGCTTTACTTTGTTTGCCGTTGCACCATCTAACTGATTCAAATATTTCTGCGCTTCCTCATTCTTGCTTACAGCTTGTTTTGTTGCAGTTTCAGCTAACATATTTGTTGAATCTGATTTCTGCGAATTTCTTTTTGACGATTCATCGTATACTTTATATTTACGCAACTCTTCTATAGAGTATACAATTTTACCCGTATCAACATTTATTTTAGCAAAACCTAATAATTCTTGAGAGAAACGTTGCTCGCTTTCCGCTTGTGTTTTAAAATTATCTGCTTGCTTACGCTGTACCGTACTTTCTTGTTTCAATTTATCTGCATCACTCTTCAACAATGCATAATTGATATAATCTGATGACTTAATAACAAAATTATACTCTTCTTCACTTAGGCTGCTGTTGATTGTTGTCCCGATAACTAACGGAAGCTCTTTGTTCATTGTTGGTTGTTCATTATCCTTTACAACATTTGCAACATCAGCATCTTTATTTGTTTTAGTTTGACTGGGATTTTGCGAATTGTCAGCCAAAACATTTGTATCTGCATTCTTATATATTGCATAAGTAGACGCTTGTTTATCAAGTGCTATTTTTTCATATTCAGCAGCTCTCTCCAGTATCTTCTCCTTTTCCACATCATCATTAGAGGCTGAAGCAATCGTTCTCAATTTAGCGGCTTCGTTATTATAATAATCAGCTTCTGTGTTTACTACAACAGCCCTTGAAGCATAATCACTATTAGGATTGGATTTTGCCATATCAGCAATCACAGAAGCATTGTTTTTGTATTGCAACTGATTAGCAGTAGACAACGTTTCATACGCCTTCACATTCCTAACTTGTGCCTGTCGAGCAAATACTTGTGATTTATTATACATAGCAAACTTTTCATCCTGTACTTTTGAATTTTGTGCTTCAAGTTTTAAGGAATCTGATTGTTTTTTATAATCCGATGCTTGTTTGAATTGCTCATTAGCAATAATTGCTTGCGCTGATGCTTCCGGCAAACCATATTTACTGCTATTAGTGGATATGGTTTTAGATTTTGCCTCAAGCCTGGATTGCTCAGCAATAGCAGCTGTTCTTTTTAACTCAGGAATTTTTTCTTTGCTTTCATCAACGGTAGTTAATTTTTCTTCTTGCTGTGATTCTAGATCAGCTATCCTTTTTGTAATCTCTTCTTTAACTTTTTTCTTCTTTGTTTTTTCGAGTAGTTCCTTTTGTTTAATTAAATCACTATAAATTGCTTTTGCCCATTGCTCATTTAATTCTATTTTTTTGTTTTCTTTTGCAATTGGATCGGAGATTAAATCCACATCCTCTAACTGCTTAGAATAATTTGAATTGTAATCTGCAACTTCAGTCCCACCATTTCCATCCTTGTTCTTAGCCTCCTCTTTCTCCAATGCTTTTACCGACTTATTACCTGCATCTGCCAGTTCTTGCTTTTCATTTTCAGCACTCTCAAGCTCTTTTACTTTTGTTTTTAATTCAGCTTTTTCTGTTTTATTCGAACTTAACTTTGCTTGTTTATTCAAAGCATTAATGTCTACCTTTAAAGATTCTGCCCAATTTGCATTCACCTCAGCCATCTTCTTCTCTTTCTCTAACTCTGATATTTTTGCCAAATTAACATCGTCTAATTGCTTTTGATAATTTACATTATAATCAGTAGAAACTATATTCGATTTATTTTCACTCGCATTCGTTGATGTTCCATTATCAACTTTCCCATTTTGGGCATTCGGGTTAACCGCATTATCTTTATTAGTATTCGTATTGCTTTGAGATGGATTATTCACCGAATTATCTGTCAGTTGATTTGAGCTAGTGTTGTTTGTTTTTGAATTTGCATTATCCTTGCTTGCTGTCTCCTGTTTCCCATTTTGACTCTCGTACTCAGCAATTTGTTTGGCCAATTTCTGTTTATCGACCTCATCCATTTCTTTCGAAGTATTATCTGGAGTATTATTCAAATTGCTTACTACCTGCACTATAATTTGCGATTGTTGTTGCAACTCATCTGCCTCTTTGTTTAATCTTACTGCATTCCATTTTAATTTAACAGATTGCTCCTGCCGTTGCTTTTTATCGTCATTCAGTTCGGCCAGCTGATTTAACATTGCACCTTTTACTTGTTCATCTTTGGATGCATCTGCTTGCTTCTTTAAATCAGCCGCTTCTAAATCCATATCCCTCGCTTGATTTTCTAACTCAACCGCTTTATTGCTATCCTTTTCTGCCTCTTTCCTTTTTGCATCCGATTGTTGTTGCATAACCACAGAAACATTATCAATGCTCGACTTTTTAATTTCTCCCTTTTCAATTGCTGCTTGTTGCTCATTTAATTTAATGATGGATTCTTTTGAATTAGATTTAATCGCTATATCTAACTCACTTGCATATTTATCGGCATCTCTCGCTTCTTTTTGCTTTTGATCGGCATTCGCTTCTAAATCCTTTGCTAAATTATACGAGACAATTGCCTGTTGTGCACTTTGCTTCGACTCCTTTTCCAATTGATTCGCCTTGTCTAACTCCGCTTGCTTTTGTATTGGATCGTTAAAAGCATTTGCAGCTTGTTTTATTTCTTCTGATTGTTTTGCTTTGTTTTGCGACTCTTCGTTTTTAATATTTGAGTACGTAAATGCCTCGTCCGACTGATCTTGTGCCGCATCTGCTTCACGTTGAGCATCCTTTGCATCGTTTTTTGCCATTTTAACCAAATCTTCGTTGGTTAAATTTTTACCTATTGTTCCACCCTTACTATTGGTATTATTTTCGGCTGATGAATTATTTGCATTTGAAACATCTGAGAATTTGTTAGTTTCTTTTTCTTGAATGCTATTAGTGTTATTTTGATCACTCTCTTTTACTAAATTATTTTCCAATTCTTCGGTGTAATTAACATCCAAATTTGCCTTTTCACGAATGAGCGCAATGCCTGCTTGAAAAGTTTCTTCATCCACCGTAAAATCGTCAAAATTGTTATAGATACTAAGCTTATCTATGCCATTTTCCTTTTTCATATTTATTTTTTGCTTCAGTGGACGAATAGTTTGTTGCTCAGGAATATCAACCAATACACTTTGAGCTATGAAGCCATCTGTTTCAACTGTAAACAAATATTTAGCGCCACTTGGCACATTCACGATATAGGTTCCTGTTTTTTCGCTGCTATTAAAGACCCCTACCAATTTATTATTAGAAGCATTTTTTACGATAATTTTAGACTTAGGATGAACCCCTTCATCATCTGTAGTATAAAACTTACCCTTAATCAATGCTGTAGTTACAGCTAGTCGTCCAACTTTTATTTTATAAACACCTATGTTCCCATCAACACTTCCTCTTCGGGAGGAAAAATAAGCTACTTCGTTGGAAGTATCAGGAATGTACAATAAGTCATCATCAGGAGAACTGATCGGAAAATCCATATTAACCGGATTGCTCCATTGCTGAGACCCTTCATTGTAAACCGATTTAAAGACATCATAACCACCAATACTATTATGTCCTTTCGAACAAAAGTAAAGGGTTTTATTCTTTTCGCTGAAATAAGGATAATCCTCATCATAGGAAGTGTTAATTGTCGTTCCTAAGTTCTGCGGTATGCTAAATTCACCATTGGGTGTTTTTTTGATTCGAAATATTTCTTTCCCATTTTTATCGTTATCACCATAACTTGAAATATACAAATCAGTTGTTTTCGGACTTGATACTAAAACTGATTCTTCACTCTTCTTCTTGTCGGTAGATGTTTTAAAATCATCGGGCTTTACAATTAATTTTGAATCTATGAGTCCTAAATCATAGGCGCGAAAATATTCGCTCATTGCAAGATCCTTCTTTTGCATAACAACCAAATCCTTCACATTTTTCAGCAATTCCAATCCGTTGTTACACATTTCAATTTGCCTATCCACTTTTAATTTTGTCAAGAACTTAGTGGATGCTTTTTTCTTATAAACATTGTATGCTCCAATTGCATCACTAAAACGGTAATTAACGTGATAAGCACGACCTAAGTAATAAAACACCTCATTATCCACAACTTCAGGCTTTTTAGAAGCAAACTCCAAGAAAGCAATCGGTTTTCCCTTATCTGCATCTGCAAAAAGGATACAAACTCCGTATTTGTAATTAAAATTGGGATCTTTAGGATATAAACTCAGTAATTGTGAGTACAAAGGCATTGCCTTAACAAATTGATCTTCCTGATAAAATTTCTCGGCTTGTTTTTTTACTTCTTCTTCAGAATCATAATTCTGTGCAGGCACAAAACCACACGACAGCATTAAAACCGTATATATAACAAGTATGGAGGTGAGTTTTTTATAACTCATAAATGCCTTCTATTTCTTAATTTAAAATAATGACTAAACCCTTAACTCACAAATGTAATGATATTAGTTGATTTTATGTAACCTAATCAAATTCTATTTAAAGATACAAAAAAGAATGATTTTCCATAATTGTGGCAAGTAATACGATTTAACTTTGTATATCTTTGGATCTATGTTATTGCACCTAAACGAAAAAAATATTGATAATAGTTCGATCAGAAAAATAACAGAATGCTTAGCTGATGGAGGCGTTATCATTTACCCTACCGATACAGTATATGGAATGGGATGTGATATCCATAAAATGAAAACTGTAGAACGAATTTGTAAGCTTAAAAACATATCTTCAGCAACAGTGAATTTTTCATTTATTTGTTATGACTTAAGCCACATTTCCGACTATACTAAATCATTGGAAACACAGGTGTACAAACTGATGAAAAAGACCCTGCCGGGTCCTTTTACATTTATTTTAGAATTAAACAACAAAGTACCCATTTTTTTTAAAAGCAAAAAGAAAACCGTTGGAATTCGCATACCAAACAATACCATTTGTAGGCAAATAGTAAAAGAATTGGGCAATCCAATTATGTCAACTTCTATTCACGATGAGGACGAAATCATTGAATATACCACCGACCCTCAGTTAATTTATGAGAAATACAAAGACAAAGTAGACATAGTAGTTGCAGGGGGATATGGCCATAATGCAGCATCTACTGTAGTAGATTGTACCGAAGGTGAATACACCATCCTTCGACAAGGAATGGGAATACTTGAAGAATATTTATAAACGAAAACATAATGAGTAAGAAAATTAAAACGATTACAATTTTTAAAGAGGTAAAATTAGCCGGAATTGATGCAAAAGAATCATTGTCAATGCTCCAGGAGCTCGACAGGAATAAAAATATAATTCGTGAAGTCCATTATTCGGATGAAGAAGAGGAGCAGGTAACTGAAACCAGCTACAATGAAAAAGGACTTGTTGTTCGCGAAAAAGTTCATTTTATCATTGATGATTTAAACGAAGAATTAGTCATAGAATACAACGGTGCCAATAAAAGAACAAAAGAAACAAAAGCTTACAATGGTGCAGTACAAGAAATAAAAACACGTGAATACGATGCAAACAATAATCTAATAAAGGGTATTTTATCTGATGGTGATGGAGAAATGGAAGAATACGATACCTATGAATACAATGAACATCAAAAGGTTATATCCTATAAAAGATTCAACTACGAAAACAAAGTAATACTGAAATCGGATGTATTATATAACGATGAAAAAGAAGTAATAGAAGAAAACCGTTGGAGTAAAGAAGATGGTGAAACTAAAATACTTTTTGATACTATAATAAAAGATAAGTCACCCGATTCAACAGCATATAACAAAGAAGGTAAAATTACACACCGTGTAAGAAACACCTATAATGAAAAGAGACAATTGGAAAAAGAAGTTGTTGAATCGACCATTGGCGGCTTACAAAAACTAACTACCTATTATACATATAATGAGGATGGAAAAATTACAGAAACTCGCAACTTGGATGGAAAGGAAACATTGCTTAAACAAACAAGCTTTTTGTACAATGAAAACGGGAATATAATTACCGAAACACTTTACGAAGACTTGCCAAATATGGCTTCAACGAATATTAAATTGAGGTACGAGTATGAATTTTATGAGGACTAATTAATTCCTTGCTCTAAGTTTACTTTTAAAATCAACTTGTTTGAGCCAATAACAAAAAAGGAATTATCGTCAATAAACGCTATTTCATATAAATTATATGCTTGCTTGGTATCAATTCGCTGCCATTTACTTTCCGATTTCTTATTCACATAAATAATTCCTTTACAGGCAGTTGAAACAATGTAATTGGCATTGGCATCAATGTCCCAAAAAAGCCCATCCTCATTCGTTTTAAGGGAATTTGAACCTTCTGAAGAAAATATCATTCCATTCGATTGAAAATTCGCATTGTAACTACCAACAAAATAGCTGTTTCCTTCATTAAAGAACATTTCGTGATATAAACCTGAATAAGCTATTGATTTTTTCTGCCACTTTTCGTTCGCTGATTTTGCAATTATTTTTGTACCAATGAAGGGATTGTAACTCAAGGCACAAAGCTGATTGTTGTTTATATCCATATCCCAAATCATTGAAAAAGCTGAACTGTATACTTCTGTCCAGGTATTTCCTCTGTCGGCCGTTTTTAAAATAAAACCAAGAGGAACGGTTCGTTTACCAAGGGTAATTTTACTTTTACCGCCACAAATATAGGCTGTATTATTATCTATTACCGCTATGTTATAAAAGGTTGAATTATCATAGCCTTTTACTTTCATTACATTCCAATCGTTTTTAGATTTACAATAATTGTATACAAAACCACCTTCTCCACAAACAATCATATTGTCATCGTCAAACTTATCGAGTTTTAATAAGTGTTTGCCCTTATTAGGATAATTAATTTTTGAAAGTTCGCCCTTATCGTTCAATTCATATAGAATACCAAACTTGCCACAAGCCCAATAATTGTTTGTTCCTGTTTTTTTAATATCGTAAAATGAACTATCGCTTGAGTTTGCTGAACAACTAATGAATTCAACCTTTTGGGAATATCCTTGAAAAGTTAAAAAAACAAATAAAATTAAAATCAATCTCATTTTCATACAAACATCGTTCTGATTCAGATACGTTTTTTTGTTCCCATTGGTTTTATTTAGCAAATGCGCCTCTATAAACAATTATACGAACATCTTTCCTTTTCATAGGGCAACAAAAGTAAAATAAAATGCAATTTACAAAAAATATCAATACCTAAAATCTTACTTATTTGAAGTCATTGGTAGATAATACCTCAATATAGCATCATAATAGGCATTGGCAACCTGCTTAACCCTTACTGACGTACTGATTCCATTGATACTTGTTGTGAGTTCACTCAATAATTTGCATTCTTTTTCATTGTCCTGATAAAGGCTTTCACCATATACCATTGTTCCGTGAATAAGTCTTGTAAGGGCTAAATTTCGAATAAACACACCATCCCCCTTAGTTTCCAGGGACTCTTTTTCCAAATACTCAGCATCCTTTTTGGTTGCCAAAGGCACTTGTAATACCTTTTCAAAACTAGCCGTAACATTTGAAGATAAAGCAATCGAAGATTCTATATCATTTGTAATTATTAAACGCAACAACTCTAATCTATTTTCGAGCTTTTCGAAATATTCATTTTTTATGTTTCCAGGAACAAAAGTCATACAGAAGTTTTTTGGGGTAACACCCGTCCAAGGAATATTTTTTTCGTTTACATTGTAATGCACTACTAGGGCTAAATCGGGATGGAAATTATTTATTTTCAGTGCACGTTCACGCATATCGGCAAACTTAAAATAGGTTTGAAAAATATCACTGCGGTTGCGTTTTTTAATAAAACGATTTTTCTCTTCTAAGGTAATTTCCTTATTCGCATAAGCATCTTCAAAGGTTTTATTGTTAGCACTTTTTAGCCATTCATCGTAGCTAATTCCAAATGCAGATTGCCCTGATTTTTCTCGTGTAAGCAGTACTGTTGCACCTTGCGACTCCAACTTTTCTTTTAGAAAATGAGCAGTTGCCAAGGTTAAATTCCCTTCAATAAGTTCAATTGGTGTTTGTATTCCCTTTAGTGAATCCTTCTTTAAACGTAGGTATTTGTATTCTATCTTCCCTAACTCCATATCGCCCGAAATATGACCGGGGTCAATTGCTATTTTTTTTCCTTTTAAAAGTTGGAGAGTATCAGGAACAAGATTTTCGTTCTTGTTTTTTGCCGCACTAAAATCAAATTTCTTATCTCCTTTATTTTTAAAAATGTTCAACAAACTATCATACGATACAGTCGCCAAAAGGTATTTAAAAGTTGGTAATTCGCTCCAGAATATTTTACACTCTACCTTATTGTTTAATTTACTGTTTGCCGATTCATATATACTTACACCTTTATTATCAATAGAATAATAAGCCGATAAGGAATTATTTAAATCAATATAAGTAGATACATTTTTACGTGCAACAGCAACAAGAGAGTCGGTATTGATATTATTTCCAGGACTTACAAACGATGCTAAAAAATGAAAGAAAGCAATAAGCAACATAGCATTAAAGTATTCCTTCTCTCAATAAATCGTGTAAATGAACAAAGCCTACATAGCGACTTTTATCCATTACTACTATTTGAGATATGTTATACTGCTTCATTACTTTAAGTGCATCGACAGCAAATTCTTTCGCGTCAATTGTCTTTGGAGTTTTATTCATAATGGAACTTGCAACCGTATTCATCTGCAATCCATTCTTTTCCAACATCCTTCTTAAATCACCATCCGTAATTATTCCTTTTAATTTCCCTGTTTCAACTACTGCAACAGCACCCAATCGCTTAGAGGATATTTCAAGAATTACTTTCTTAATAGAATCAGTAGGCTTTACAAGTGGTTTCTGATTTTGCTCCGAAATATCACTTACCTTCAAGTACAATTTTTTTCCCAAGGCACCGCCCGGATGAAATTTTGCAAAATCTTGCTCACTGAATTTTTTACATTCCAACAAACAAACTGCCAAAGCATCTCCCATTGCCAATTGTGCTGTGGTGCTGGAAGTAGGCGCTAAATTATTCGGACAAGCTTCTTTTTCAACTGTAGTGTTTAATACATAATCCGATTGTTTTGCCAAATAGGAGTCAAGATTCCCAACAATTGCAATCAATTTATTATTACCACTTTTAAGTAAAGGAATCAACACCTTGATTTCGGGAGTATTTCCACTTTTAGAGATACAAATAATGCAATCCTCTTTTTGAATAGTTCCTAAATCACCGTGAATAGCATCAGCTGCGTGCATAAATATAGCAGGAGTACCTGTCGAATTAAAAGTAGCCACTATTTTATTCGCAATAATGGCACTTTTTCCAATACCGCTAATAATGACTCTTCCTTTACTTTTGTGAATAAATTTTACACTTTCAATAAAATCATTATTGATGTAGCGTGTTAAATTACTAACCGCTGCAGCCTCAATTTTTAAGGTATTTACAGCAATTTTTTTTAGTTCATCGTTTGATTTCACCTATTTGTATAATTTTAACTAATTAGTGAACAAAATGTAGCTTATTTCAAAAATATTTGTTATATATTTACGGTACAAATGTAGTTTAAATTAAAAACTCATACTAAAAGACGTACAAAAAAATAAAACGATGTTAGAAGTTGATTCAATACCATTAAATGCACACTTACACAAATACTTTGGATTCGATAGTTTTAAAGGTGACCAAGAAAAAATAATTACAAGCATATTAGAAGGGAAAGACACTTTCGTAATCATGCCTACCGGTGGTGGAAAATCAATGTGCTATCAACTACCAGCATTTATCAGTGAAGGTACAGCTATAATAATTTCGCCATTAATTGCCTTGATGAAAAATCAAGTGGATGCTATACGTAACTATGGCTCGGAGGATGGCGTTGCACATTTTATGAATTCATCTCTTACAAAAGCAGAAATTACTGAAGTAAAAAAAGATATAACTGCCGGAAAAACCAAGTTACTCTATGTTGCACCAGAATCACTTACAAAAGAAGAAAATGTAAATTTTTTAAAAGATATTAGAATATCCTTTTTTGCAATAGATGAAGCTCATTGTATATCGGAATGGGGGCACGATTTTAGACCTGAATATAGAAGATTAAGACCTATCATTGAAGCCATTGGAACAGTTCCCATTATGGCATTAACAGCAACAGCTACCCCAAAAGTACAAGAAGATATTCGGAAAAACTTAGGAATGAACGATGCGGCAGTTTATAAATCATCATTTAATCGTCCTAACCTATATTACGATGTAAGGCCTAAACAAAATGTTGCAAAAGAAATAATCAAATATATTCGACAACACCAAGGGAAATCTGGTATCATTTATTGCTTAAGCAGAAAAAAAGTAGAGGAACTTGCAGAAATATTAAAAGTAAATGGAATAAAAGCATTGCCCTACCATGCAGGATTAGATGCCGGTACTCGAGCTAAAACGCAAGATATGTTTTTGATGGAAGATATTGATGTAATAGTAGCAACCATTGCATTTGGTATGGGTATCGATAAACCGGATGTACGCTTTGTGATTCATCATGATATTCCAAAAAGCTTAGAAGGATATTACCAAGAAACGGGGCGTGCTGGGCGTGATGGAGGAGAAGGAAACTGTGTTACTTTTTACAGTTATGACGATATCGTAAAGCTTGAAAAATTCATGAAGGGGAAGCCAGTTGCCGAACAAGAAATCGGGCAACAACTTTTATTCGAAACAGTTGCCTATGCTGAAACATCTAGCTGCAGAAGAAAAGTTCTTTTGCACTATTTTGGTGAAACATATAATGAATCAAATTGCAACAAAAAGTGTGACAATTGTGCTCATCCAAAACAACGATTTGAAGGGATGGACAGTGTGGTGCTTGTTTTGAATACTATTAAAGCAGTAAAAGAAAAATTCAAAGCAAAACACATTGCTCAAGTACTAATGGGTGTAGAATCTACACAGGTGCAATCATACAAACACGATACCTTAGATATTTTTAGTGACGGTGCTGAAGAGAATGAAAAATATTGGAATGCAATCATGAGGCAGTGTATTGTAAGTGACTTTATCATAAAGGACATTGAGAATTATGGTTTATTAAAAGTAAGTGTAATAGGAAATGAGTTCTTAAAAAAACCTCATAGTATTATGCTTACCAAAGATGTTGATTACGATGCAATAAACGGTGACGATGATAATATAACAGGAGGAAGTGGCGGAAGAAGTTCTGCCGCAGATGAAACGTTATTTTCAATGCTAAAAGACCTAACTAAAAAAATTGCTAAACAAAAAAGTGTACCTCCTTTTGTTGTTTTCCAAGAACCATCTTTAGAAGATATGGCTATTCAGTATCCTATCACAATGGAAGAAATGAAAAATATTTCGGGTGTAGGGACAGGAAAAGCGATTCGGTTCGGGAAAGAATTTGTTGAAATGATTGCGAAGTATGTTGAGGAAAATGAAATTGAGCGTCCTCAAGATATGGTAGTGAAATCGGTAGTAAACAAGAGTGGGATGAAAGTATATATCATTCAAAGTATTGACAGAATGCTACCTTTGAACGACATAGCGAAAGCAAAAGGAATTAGTATGGATGAGGTTATCACAGAAATTGAACACATTGTTTCATCGGGAACAAAAGTAAATATTGCCTATTATGTAAACGATATAATGGATGAGGAAAAAAGAGAAGAAATATTCGAATACTTTAAAACAGCCGAAACGGATTCTATTAAGGAAGCATTGGATGAATTAGGTGAATATGAATACACTGAAGATGAAATACGTTTAGTACGTATTAAGTTTATTAGTGAAATGGGACATTAATTAAAGAATCAATAACCTTCGATTTATCTATATGAAAAAATACTCCATTAAATTACGATACAATACCGAATGCAACGACAACCGCCTTTATTGGCGTGTACTTATTGATGGAAAGGAACATCTTGCCGAAAGTGTTAATTTCACCATTCCGGTTACCACAACCTGCGATTTTTTAAAGGACAAAGGCCTTACAAAACACCACATTTCATGTGAAAGCGACAACCTTGTTTGGGAAGGCGATGTGTTGACGGTGAATTAACTACTCCACTATCGTCATTTCATCAATCAATCTTTTTGCACCTGCAAATTTATCGATGATAAAAAGTGTATAGCGAATATCAAGTGAAATATTTCGAACCTGTGATGGGTCGTACATAATATCGCTCATAGTACCTTCCCAGTTACGGTCGAAATTAGTGCCTACCAACTCCCCTTTTCCATTAAAAACGGGACTGCCAGAATTACCACTAGTAGTATGATTTGAAGCTATAAAAGCTACATGTATGTCGCCATCCTTATCAGCATAGCGGCCAAAATCTTTTTTAATATAAAGCTCCTTTAAACGCTTCGGAACACAAAACTCTTCATCGTCCTGTATTTCCTTTTCCATCACACCAGTTAAGGTTGTAAAATAATCGTACTGTATTCCATCCTTAGGGTAATAGCTGCCTACCTTTCCGTAAGCTACCCTCAGCGTTGAATTCGCATCCGGGAAGAATTTTTTGTTTGGCATTACTTCACGTAGTGCTTTCATATATATTTTATTCAAAGCAGCAATTTCACTATCAGAATTTGCAACTTGATCTCTTACCTTTCTGTTATATGTTTCGTACAAACTTTGTATCAATTGATAACCGTCATCCTTCTCAAGCCTTCCTCTATTTTTGTCGAAATTGATGAAAATATTTTCTATTTTACCAGTATTAAACACCAATGTCTTTGAAAAAATCCTATCTGCAAACAAGCCAATATCTCCTTTGTATTTTTTATCAATGTCCCTAAAAATGTCGGCTTGTGATTCTATATCTATATCGTTGTGATAAACAGAAAGCATTTCAATAAATATTTTTTTATCGGCAACGCTGTTGTACGATTTAATAAAATTAGCACTTGTCCTTTTTAACTCTGCAATCGCTTTTTTGTATTCTGCTTCATTGCGATTTTCACTCTTTGCTAAACTCATTACTTTGTAATATTCGAACAAATGTGTAAGCAAATCGACACTCATTATGCCCTCGATAAAATAATCACGTGCTTTGTTTAAGGGTCTGAATTTTTTATAGGCAAGCTCTATATCAGCAAGTAAATATTGATATTTGCTTTTTAGTTCCGGTCTGTCATTTAAGCTGGCAGTAAATTGTTCCTCAAAAACTTTCTTTTTGTTAATTGCATCGTATTTTTTTAATCCGTTTACTTCTCCAATCATTTTTTTATACCCGTTGCTAATACTTGCAAATTTTGAAGCATACCGTAATCGAAGCGTATCGCTTTTACGCATTTCTGTTTTTAGAATATTCAGTCTTTTTTCGCGTAATTTTATTTTTTCAGGATCGGCTTCATTTACAATCATATCAACGGCAAACGAAGTTAAGTATTCGTTGGTGCGACCCGGAAAACCATAAACCATTGTAAAATCGTTTTCTTCCACACCTTTTAATGAAATTGGAATATGATGTTTCGGTTTATACGGTACATTACTTGCAGCAAAGGCTGACGGCTTATTGTCCTTATCGGCATAAATCCTAAAAAGTGAAAAATCGGCATTGTGGCGTGGCCAAATCCAATTGTCGGTTTCGCCACCATACCTACCAATACTCTCGGGAGGAGCACCTACCAAACGAATATCTTTAAACACCTCAGTAACAAACAAATAATATTCATTTCCATTGTAAAATGGTTTCACAAAAGCTTCGTAATGACTTCCCTCAACGGCCTCCATTTCAATTTTTTTTGAAATAGCCAGCGATTTAATGTTTCGGCTTCGTACACTCATTGAATCACTAAGAACCTCGAGTACTTTTGATGTTACATCTTCCATTCGAACAATGAACGTAACGGTTAATCCGGGCGTAGGTAATTCCTCTTCACTTTTTATCGCCCAATAGCCATTTTTTAAATAATTATTTTTCACCGAACTATGAGATTGTATAAAACTATAACCACAATGATGGTTGGTTAGCAATAATCCTTTATCCGAAATTATTTCACCGGTACAACCTCCACCAAACAAAACCACAGCATCCTTCAAAGATGTTTTATTTACGCTGTAAATATCTTCTGCACTTAGCTTTAATCCTTTACTCTGCATATCGGTTTCATTTAGCTGCTTAAGCAAAATAGGCAACCACATACCTTCATCGGCATGTGCATTAAACCTAATAAATAACAACAAAAAAAACAGCACCTTTCTCATAATTGATCTTTTCAATTTTTATATTTTTTATTAAATCAAAAACAAAGGTATTATTTGCTTTTAAAGTATATTTCAAGACTTTCTTAATACCTATAAAAAGCTACCGTTAACTAAATAAAGTGTAACAGAAATTCCATTAAACAGTTTAAATTTAATTCTATTAATTATATTTACATAAAAAAAATTACAGATTTTACTTTTATGGTAAAAAAATTAGTCCTTTCCATTTTTCTGTTAGTCTTCTCGATTAATTCGTTTGCAACACACTTAATGGGAGGTGAAATTACTTGGGATTGTTTAGGTAATGGCCAGTATATTTTCACCATGAAGGTTTACCGCGACTGCAACGGAGTCGCATTTAATACGGTTGGACAACAGTTGGATGTGCACAACAACCCTTTTGTACTTTCAATTCAAATGTCAATTTTGGTTTCTGTTACCGATATTTCTCCAAAATGCAACGGTTTAGGCCCTACTATTTTTTGCCCCCCCAACAATGGAATGGGAGGAGGTCAGGGAGCTGTTCAAGAAATAATTTTACAATCACCACCTGTTACACTTCCGGGAACACCACCTGCCCAGGGTTGGATATTTTCTTGGCAAAACTGCTGTCGTAATAATATGGCTGGAGGTGGAAATGGTAATATGTTATACAACTACAATGCCGGTCAAGTTGCAGACGGAATGGCATTAAGAGCAAAAATGTTCAACTATCAAAATAAACTCGCAGACCCTTGCTTTGACTCATCACCCATGTTTGCAGAAAGACCTTCCCCAATTATTTGCGGTAGTCAGTATTATGCATATAACCACAATGCTTTTGATAAAGAATTGGATTCATTGCGTTACTACTGGGATGAACCATTAAACAATTATGCAGGTGTGTGGGCAGCAGGAAACCCTCCACCAATAGCTTATTGGCCAGGATACAGCATGGCTGTTCCATTGCCAAGTACTCTACAAAACATAAACAATATCCCTGCTGTTCTTGATCCCGTAACCGGACAAATATCATTTACCTCCTACACTATCGGCAACTTTGTTACAGTAGTTAGAGTTGATGCTTATAAATGCGGAACCTTGGTAGCTCAAATTTTTAGAGAAATACAAGTTACCATCCTTCCATGTGGTTTAAATACGGCCCCAGATGTATTGCCTCCATTTCAAAATGCACAAGGTCAGTATACCGATTATTGCGATACAGTAAACGTGGGCTCGCTCGTTACCTTTGATATTAAAGCGGTTGACTTAGAATGGTTACCAACAGGTGCAAAGCAAACTATTTCCTTAAATGCATCAGGCGGTATGTTTGGTGCAGGCTTTGTAAACCCAAATGCCGGATGTTTACACCCACCTTGTGCTACATTAAATGCGCCACCACCCAACTCAGGTCAAGATAGTATTGTTACAACCTTTACTTGGCAAGTTACTTGCGATCACATAGCGCTAAACGAAGAATGTCCAGCAAACTTAAATACCTACACATTCAACATAGAAACAAAAGACGATTATTGCCCCGCACCCCAGCAAAATATCACAACAATTTGTATAACAGTTATACCCTTACCTTATATGCCAAGTCCCGACTTGCGCTGTGTGTCGGTATTACCCAATGGTGACATAACATTAACCTGGATTACACCACCCGACCCCGGCAATAACTTTAACAGTTATCACGTTTATGCAACAACAAATCCGGCCGGACCTTATACGCTAATAGATAGTATTTTCAATTACAATCAAACCAGTTATACGCACGTTGGTGCAGGTGGGAATGCCGGTACAATATATTATTTTGTAAAGAGCCGATCGGGCTGTAACGGGAAAGTTAAAAACTACCCTATTGATACCTTACAATCTATTTTCCTTAACGTTCAAAACTTAGCAAACATTGCCACGCTAAATTGGAATCCGTTGCACACCCCGGCTAATCTACCTTCAACATTATTGCCTTACCGAATTTTCAAGGAATACCCTGCCGGAGTTTGGAATCAAGTAGCTACAACCAATAACTTATTTTGGAGCGAGCCTATTAACTTATGCAGTATTCAAATAAACTATAGAGTAGAAATTAGTGATGCTTCAGGATGTATATCTTCTTCCAATATTGATGGTGATATTTTTGCGGATGTAACACCTCCTGCTATTCCTGCACTTGACAGTGTTACCGTAAATCCTGCAACTGGGATAGCTTCCATAAGCTGGATAACAAACAATACCGATACCGATGGATACATTATTTATAAATTGATTAGCGGTGTTTGGACTCCAATTGATACAGTATACGGTATGAATACTTCTACTTATGTCAATTTAAATTCAACGGCCGGAAATGGCTCTGAAGAATATTGTGTAGCTGCATTTGACAGCTGTTTTAATGTAGGTGGTAAAAGCATTCTTCACAATACTATCTACCTTCAAGATACGATTGACTTGTGCGATGGTGGAAGCCATTTAAGTTGGAATAAATACGTTAATTGGGCAGGTGGTGTTTCTAAATACGATGTATACACAAGTACAAATGGAGGACCATTTACCTTTGTTACAACTGTACCAGGAACCGATACAATGGCTACACACGGACCATTGACACAATTCTCCAATTACTGTTATTTTGTACGTGCTTGGAATCAAGGAGGAACAAAATCCTCTACCTCAAACCAAGTGTGTAAAATAGCCAATTTGCCTGCTCAACCCGTATTTAACTACTTACGCTATGTTACTGTTGAAGATGTGAACAAAGTTGAAGTGGCATTTTATGTTGATATAAATGCAGGTTCTTCACTTTACAAAGTGATGAGATCGCTTGACTTAAATGGTGTATATGTAGAATTGGGGCAAATTGCTCCTAACGGAAGCGCAACCTTATTATTTACAGATTTAACGGCCGAAACAGGAGTAAGAAGCTACTACTATAAAATTATTGCAGTTGACAATTGTGGTGCCGATGGAATGATTTCAAACCAAGGACGCACTATCTATTTAACAGCAAGAGCTGAAGCTGATTTAACAAACATTCTTAACTGGAACGATTATGAGTTGTGGTTAGGAAGTGTTCAAAAATACCACATTTACCGTTCATTGGATGGTGGTGTCACATTTAACACCTCTCCTATTGCGTCTATTACTTATGGACAAGAAACTACATATAAGGATGATATTTCAGGAAACATCGCCAAAGATGGTATATACTGTTATTATATACAAGGTGTTGAAGGAGCAGGAAACGTTTATTTATTTGTTGACTCGAGTAAATCGAACATTGCTTGTGCACAACAAGATCCAAGTTTATTTATACCAAACGCCTTTACACCTGGTGGCAAAAACCCTATCTTTAGGCCTGAAAATGTGTTTGTAAATGTAGAAGGTTACTCTTTTGTAATATTTGACCGCTGGGGTGAAAAAATATTTGAAACCTCCGACCCTAAAGGTGGGTGGGATGGAACCTTCAAAGGAGACAAATGCCAAATGGATGTGTACGTATATTTATTACGATACAAAGGACTCGGCAAAAAAGTAATCAATAAAAGAGGTACAGTAACACTAGTAAAATAAAAGAACTTAATACAAATAATTTATATTAAGTTCTTTTGAAATCCCTCAACTCAGAGTTTGCTACGAATAAAGACGTCAAATATCGATAGCTATATAGAGACTAGACGTTTTAAAATTAATATTTCCTATCTAACTCCCACAAGCTTCACAATCATCTGGATTATCCAAGGAACAAGCTAATTCTGCTGCAATGGTTTCTTCTGTAAGGTCGGATTCGGTTACTACAGGTCGCATTTGCTCTTCAGCTTGGTGCTCAACGGTAAACTTAATGGCATCGGCAGCAGCTTTTGTTCTTAAGTAATACATTCCGGTTTTAAGTCCTTTGCCCCAAGCATAAAAATGCATAGAGGTAAGTTTCGCAAAATTCGGATTTTGTATAAATAAGTTTAAGGATTGGCTCTGGCAAATGTAAGCACCTCTGTCGGCAGCCATATCAATAATTGCTTTTTGAGAAATTTCCCACACCGTTTTATATATCTCTTTAATATTTTGTGGCACCTCATCAATGTCCTGCACCGAACCGTTTGCTGCAATTACCTTGTTCTTCAACCTGTCATTCCAAATGCCCAACTTCACAAGGTCTTTTAATAAGTGCTTGTTTACGATTACAAACTCACCCGAAAGTACTCTGCGTGTGTAAATGTTGGAAGTATATGGTTCAAAACATTCGTTATTACCCAATATTTGAGAAGTAGATGCAGTTGGCATAGGAGCAAGTAATAAAGAATTTCTTACTCCGTGTTTCATCACCTCTTCCTTTAAAATATCCCATTCCCAACGAAGACTTGGTGTAACGCCCCACATATCGAATTGGAATATACCTTGCGAAACAGGTGAGCCTTGGTATGTTTGGTAAGGACCGTCTAACTTCGCTAAATCTTTCGATGCTGTCATTGCAGCATAATAAATGGTTTCGTGTATCTCTTTGTTTAAGGTACGTGCATCGTCTGAATCGAATGCCATACGCAACAACATAAATGTATCGGCCAAACCTTGTACACCAATACCTATTGGACGGTGACGCATATTTGAATTACGCGCCTCTGCAACAGGATAGTAATTGCGGTCGATAATTTTATTTAAATTTTTAGTAATTACATAGGTAATTTCAAACAACTTTTGGTGATCGAATTTACCGTCAATAACAAAACGAGGCAAAGCAATGGATGCTAAATTACAAACCGCTATTTCATCGCTGGAAGTATATTCAATAATTTCAGTACACAAGTTAGAAGACTTGATGGTACCTAAGTTTTTCTGATTTGATTTTTCGTTACAAGCATCTTTGTAAAGCATATAAGGATTTCCTGTCTCTATTTGAGAGTCCAATACTGCAGCCCATAAATCACGTGCTTTAATTACTTTGCGCGCACGCCCTTCTTCTTCGTAACGTGTGTACAATGCTTCAAATTCTTTTCCATAGCAATCAGCCAAGCCTGGTGCTTCATTCGGACAGAACAAGCTCCAATCGCCTTCTTCCTTTACACGATTCATAAACAAATCGGAAATCCACAAGGCTAAGAACAAGTCACGCGCACGTACTTCTTCTTTACCGTTGTTTTTTCTTAAATCAAGGAACTCATAAATATCAGCATGCCAAGGCTCCAAGTAAATAGCAAATGAACCTTTGCGTTTTCCTCCACCTTGGTCGACATAACGTGCAGTATCGTTGAATACACGTAACATTGGAACAATTCCATTGGATGTGCCATTGGTTCCTTTTATATACGAACCGGTTGCACGCACATTGTGGATGCTCAATCCTATTCCTCCTGCCGATTGAGATATTTTAGCACAATTTTTTAATGTATCGTAAATACCATCAATACTGTCGTCTTTCATTGTTAACAAAAAGCACGATGACATTTGAGGCTTAGGTGTTCCTGCGTTAAACAAGGTAGGTGTAGCGTGCGTAAACCAACGCTCACTCATTAAATTGTATGTTTCAATGGCTGCATCAATATCGTCCTTGTGTATACCAATTGCTACACGCATAATCATATGCTGAGGACGTTCTGCAACTTTGCCGTTTAACTTCAGCAAATAACTTTTCTCAAGCGTTTTAAAACCAAAATAATCGTAACCAAAATCTCTATCGTATATAATAGTAGAATCCAGCAACTGAGCATTTTTTTGAATGATCTCGTGTACATCATCTGCTAATAATGGTGCCTTTTTACCGTTCTTTGGGTCGATGTAACAATACAAGGCTTCCATTGTTTTTGAAAAAGACTTGTTGGTATTTTTATGCAAGTTTGACACAGCAATTCTCGATGCCAACAATGCATAATCAGGGTGTTTGGTAGTTAACGAAGCAGCTATTTCTGCAGCCAAGTTATCTAGTTCGCTAGTAGTAACTCCTTCGTAAATCCCTTCAATTACCTTCATTGCAACCGGCACAGGATTTAAGTGAATGGGATCCAATCCATAGCATAGCTTTTGAACCCTAGCTGTGATTTTGTCAAACTTTACCGATTCACGGTTTCCATCTCTTTTTATTACATACATATATATTAAAATGTTTTTTTATTGTGGTTATTATTTACAGTATCTTATTTATGCTTATCGCATTAAAAATCTTCGTCTAGTGAAAACTGTTTGTCTTCTTGTTTACCCATTACACCACTTTTTTGGTATTCGGCAACACGCTTTTCAAAAAAATTGGTTTTACCTTGAAGCGAAATTGATTCCATAAAATCGAAAGGATTAACAGCGTTGTATGCTTTTTGACAACCCAATGCAAGCAACAGTCTATCGGCAACAAATTCAATGTAGGTGCACATCATATCAGCATTCATACCAATTAAACGAACAGGAAGAGAGTCGGTTACAAATTCTTTTTCAATTTCAACAGCGTTGGTAATAATATCCGTTACCTTACTTTGTGATAGCTTAGTTTGCAATTCAGAGTATAATAAACAGGCAAAATCACAATGCAAACCCTCATCGCGTGAGATTAGTTCATTTGAGAAACTAAGTCCCGGCATTAAGCCTCTCTTCTTTAACCAAAATATGGAACAAAAACTTCCCGAAAAGAAAATACCCTCAACAGCAGCAAAAGCAATTAAACGCTCAGCGAAAGTTCCATTACCAATCCATTTAAGTGCCCACTCAGCTTTTTTACCAACGGCAGGTATTGTATCAATGGCGTGAAACAATTTATCTTTCTCAATAGGATCCTTTATATAATTATCTATTAACAAAGAATAAGTTTCGGAGTGAATATTCTCCATCATAATTTGGTAACCGTAAAAGCAACGTGCTTCCGGGTACTGCACCTCATTCATAAAATTAATAGCAAGATTTTCGTTTACAATACCATCGCTGGCAGCAAAAAAAGCCAATACGTGTTTTACAAAATGACGTTCATCATCGTTTAACTTTGAATTCCAATCATTCATATCAGATGCTAAATCAATTTCTTCAGCCGTCCAAAAACTTGCTTCTGCTTTTTTATACATTTCCCAAATCGCTTTGTGCTTTATCGGAAAAAGTACAAATCGGTCTTTATTTTCTTTTAGTATAGGCTCCATTTTATTTCTTCTTAAAAATCATTTGATATCTTCGTTTTCTTATTTCCCTCTGTCCGACAAAAAAACGGTTGAATTATAAAATTTTATCTGTAAACATTTTATATCAAACGGTGTATGCCTTTTACGGTTTACAAATTTTTACAAAAAAAGGCATTAAGGCAAGTTGATTAGATTAACAAACGAACGAAGTTATGAACATCGGAAAAGTGTCATGAGTGTTATTTAAAAACGAAAATCGTTAACAGCACTCATTGAAATGCACTTTTAAACATCGTGTATATTTTTTTTCTGAAAAAATAATATTAAAAATTGTATTTAGAAAAATATTATTAAGAGGCAAATTTTAATTGCGCAAACTTCTCCAATTTATTAAACCATCTTTTGCCAAATTTTCTTATCAGAGGGTCTTTTAAAAAACGGTAAATAGGAACATCCAACGCATCCCCGCATTTACAAGCAGAGGAGCAAATATCCCATTTACTATAATTTAAATTTGTATAATACTTTGTTTTTTCTACTCGTATCGGATAAAGGTGACAAGATATTGGTTTTTTGAATTTTATTTTACCCTCATAATACGCTTTTTCAATAGCACATTTAGCAATATTACTTGCATCAAAACATACAAATGCACAATGCTTTTCACCACCCACCAATGGAGTAACATAATCACCGTCCAAATCCACCACAAAAACACCTTGCCTTTCAACTTCAGCAATCCCTTCTGAACTCATATAAGGTTTTATCTTATCCAGTATTTTTTCCATTGTATGCAATTCCGATTCCTCTAAAGGCGCACCCGACTCTCCCAAAACACAACATTGCCCCTTACAAGCATTTAAGTCGCATACAAACTTTTTGTCCAGTATATCCTCCGATACTAATGTATTCTCTATTGCTATCATATATCTCCCAGTATTTTGCGCACCTAATTTAAAATGAAATAGCTAACGATACAACAACCGTAGCAATATTATTTACGAATTCATTGTTGTTTAGAAATACATTGTCCTTAGATATAATTTTTTTTGCTTCAATTCGAAAAAGCATATTCTCATCCAAATAGTAATCAATATTAACAGAAATTGCTGAAGCTTGAAGATTGAAAGGAGTTACTGTTGGAATAACAATGCCCCATTCATCTCCAAAATAGTCAACACGGAGACAAGACGAATAGTGTGAATCTATTTTATACTTAATAAAAAGAGCAGGTGAATACCAAGAGAGCATTTTTTTATCGATATTACTTTTTTCCTCAAACCCAATATCAAAAACAGCTGCCAATGACACTTTACTTGTAAGGATATAGGTGCAATACAAATCGTGAAAATGCCTAAGACGCATAAGCGAGTCGGGAGAATTACGTCCTTCACCTATAAAATTGCTATAGTTGAATAACACTTTTTTAATTGGATAAAATTGTGCTTGCACACCCACTGCCTTGTTGGAATTTTGTTCACTCATATTTTGCCAACCATTTAAAACCAATGCAACTATTGCCCATTTATCATTGGGCAAAAAGGTTACTTTAACTCCACTTTCATAATACGGTGAGTTCTCAGCACAAAAAGACCGTGTTAATGTCCAATTATCCTTTGAAATTGATGTTTCTAAGCCAATGTGGGAAGGGAAAATTCCCGCATCAAGCCATACTTTTTTTTGTAATTTAACTCCAACATTTGCTTCATTTATATATTGTAACAAAGGGGGCTCCGCACTATAATTAGCCTTAACATAAGTGCCTGTATGCAATGCAACGCTTCCTCTTACTTGCTCCGAGTTGTTCTTTAAACTTACTATCAAATTATTCACATTTACCTCGTTGTGACGACTATGATTGTATGCCAGTGAAATATTTTTACCAGTTGGTTTATTAAAATTGTATGCATAATACAAATCTGCAAAGCCAGTCATTTTAATTGCACTATTCTGAGCATTAGCCATTGTGATTACTAAAAAATAAAGCAATACAAATTTTGTTTTCAAAAGAAGTAATATCTAGACACAAAAGTAACAATTAACTCTTCGTTAAATGTCACAGGAATAAATATTGAAAGATAAACACATCGATATAATTTATAATTTTGCAAAACTATGGCAAACCAAGAAGATATTTTCAAAAACATTATTTCCCACTCAAAGGAGTACGGATTTATTTTTCAGAGTAGTGAAATTTACGATGGCTTAAGTGCTGTTTACGATTACGGACAGATGGGTGTTGAATTAAAAAAAAATTTACGAGAATATTGGTGGAAATCGATGGTTCAAATGCACGAAAATATAGTAGGGATTGACACTGCAATTTTTATGCACCCAACTACTTGGAAAGCATCTGGGCACATAGATGCATTTAATGACCCATTAATAGACAACAAAGACAGCAAAAAAAGATACCGTGCAGATGTGTTGGTAGAAGAATACCTTTCGAAAATTGAAGCGAAGATTCAAAAAGAAGTAGATAAAGCAAAAGAACGCTTTGCCGAATCATTCAATGAAGCGACATTTCGTTCGACAAATTCCCGTGTGATTGAGAATCAAACAAAAATTGAAACTATCAATACACGCTTTAAAAATGCATTGGACAAAAACGAATTGACTGAAGTCAGGCAAATTATTATCGATTGCGAAATTGTTTGTCCTATTTCTGGTTCAAAAAACTGGACAGACGTACGTCAGTTTAACTTGATGTTTAGCACTTCTATGGGTTCGGTGAGTGAAGATGCGAGTACCATCTATTTACGGCCGGAAACGGCACAAGGTATTTTTGTAAATTTTTTAAATGTCCAAAAATCAGGCAGAATGAAAATCCCGTTTGGAATAGCACAAACCGGAAAAGCTTTTCGCAATGAGATTGTAGCACGACAATTTATTTTTCGTATGCGCGAGTTTGAACAAATGGAAATGCAATTTTTTGTTCGTCCAGGTACCGAAAAGGAATGGTATAATTACTGGAAAGAAACGCGTATGAAATGGCATAATTCATTAGGGCTTGGAGAAACAAATTACCGATTTCATAACCACATAAAATTAGCACACTATGCCAATGCTGCATGCGACATTGAATTTAAATTTCCATTTGGATTTAAAGAATTAGAAGGCATTCATAGTCGTACCGACTTTGATTTAAAAGCACATGAACAATATTCGGGAAAAAAATTGCAATACTTCGATTCAGAGTTAAATCAAAATTATGTACCTTACGTAGTAGAAACATCCGTTGGTCTTGATAGATTGTTTCTTGCAGTAATTTCGAAAGCATATACTGAGGAAAAACTAGAAGATGGCACTACTCGTGTAACATTAAACTTACCCCCTTTTTTAGCACCAATAAAAGTAGCAGTATTCCCGCTTATTAAGAAAGATAATTTACCTGAGAAGGCACACGAAATAATGAATCTATTAAAATACGATAATGCCTGTATTTACGATGAAAAAGATACTATCGGTAAACGTTACAGAAGGCAAGATGCCATTGGAACTCCATTTTGTGTAACCATCGACCATCAATCGCTGGAAGACAATGCAGTAACCCTGCGTTATCGCGACACAATGCAGCAAGAGCGAGTAAACATTAATGCTTTGGCACAAATTATTGAGGATAAAGTAAGTTTTAAAAAACAACTTAGTTTGCTGTAATTGGAAAAGTCGCTTGACTTTCTAATCATCAGTTCAATACTGAGCTATGTGACAAATTAGTGTACATTATTATAAAACAAGCGATGCAACGAAAATCAAGTGTAGGATTACATTACAATATAGATTATTCAGGGTAAAGAATAAACGGCCTTCCGCTAAATTGATAAAATTATTTTGTATCAGGTGCAATACAAGTTACAACAGAGCCATTAATCGCTGCATCTGCACGAACAACTTGCTCATACTTTTCAATATCATTTTTATTTCCGCAAGCTTGTGGGTAATTTATTGTTGAATCAACTCCTCCCAATTTAAATGTATGAGAACAAGTTTCGCACTTATTACAAGAAAATGTAATTACTGCAAAAATAATTAAAACAAAGGAAAGTGCATTTTTCACAATATTGGATTTAGAATAATTGCAGTAAAAATAGAAAATTAAAAGTAATAAAAAAAGCCACTTTAATTAAAGTGGCCTTTTTTATTACAAAGTGAAAATTATTTTGCTGCCCAAGTGCAAATTCCACCTGCAGTACAGCTAGCCTCTAAAGTATCAGCATCTTTCTTTTTCAAGTCATTATAATCTTGAGAAACAGTTATACCAAATACTGTACAAGTACAAGTGTAATCTTTTTTACAAGAAGCCATTGATAATACAATCATTGCAGCCGAAGCAAATAATACTAATTTTTTCATTTTTTTTAATTTTAGTAATAATTATTTTAATTGAATACAAATCTAATACAAACTTTTTAAAATAGCAAAAAAAAGGATCAATAAGAGAAATATTCTTACCACTGCTTTATATTTTACAAAGTAATGAGTTATAAAACTCAAATTGGCAAATACTACATAACCGTCCAAGTACAAAGCGAACTAGCAGTACAAGCTGCACCAAGAGCATCAGCATCTTTCTTCTTCAAATCCTTGTATTCATAAGATGAAGTAATACCAAAATAGGTACAAGTACAAGTGTAATCCTTCTTACAAGAAGCCATTGACAATACAATCATAGCAGCCGAAGCAAATAATACTAATTTTTTCATTTTCAATAATTTAAGGTTAATAATAGGACAAAACTAACACATCCTTTTAAACTACCAAAAAATAAACTTACAAATTATTACTAAATACGACCAAACTAAATTCTATATTGATAGCTTCTTACTAAAAAAAAATTATACTTTTGGCTTCCTATTAAAAAAACAACCTATGAAAAAACATATTTTCTTTTACGGTGCATTTTTGTTTACAATCTCTGGTATGGCACAAACGCCAATCAGTAAAGGTGTATTTGAAAGCACACGACCTGGCTTCTATGAAAACTCTATACTAAAAGGAATTGAAGACTTTGACTTAAGTCAAAAACCGGAAAGTGAAAAAGTAAAACGTTTTAAACTCGATTTTTCCACCTATAATATACCAAAAGACCCTTCAAAATATAAATCACAATGGTACAACGACCCTATTTCGCAAGGAAATACAGGTACTTGCTGGTGTTTTTCTGCAACTTCCTACTATGAATCTGAAGTTTTTAGAATAACAAAACAAAAAGTAAAGTTATCAGAAGCTTATGCTGTTTACTGGCAATATGTAGAGCGTGCAAAATACTTTGTGAAAGAACGTGGAAATATGACCTTGGGTGAAGGCTCGGAATCGAATGCCGTTACTGCCATGTACAAAAAATATGGTGCTGTTCCCTACTCCGATTATTCCGGATTAAAAATAGGACAAACTTATTTAGCACACGATAAACTGTTCGTAGAATTTGAGGCATATCTAAAAAGTATTAAAGCAGCCGGTGCTTGGAATGAAGATGATATCGTTGCCACGGTTAAGTCAATTTTAAATTATTATATGGGCGAACCACCCACAAAAATAAGCGTGAATAATAAATCGATGAGCCCAAAAGATTACTTGAAAGATTTTTTAAAGATAAATATGGAAGACTACATTGAGATTATGTCCCTTATGAGTGAACCATTTTATTCAAAAACAGAATACAAAGTACCTGATAATTGGTGGCACAATGCCGATTACTATAATGTTCCTTTAACCGACTTTATGAATACATTAAAAAATGGAATACGAGCAGGTTATACTATTTGCATCGGTGGCGATGTTTCTGAGCCGGGCTTCGACAAAACTGCGCAAGCCGCTGTAGTTCCAACATTTGATATCCCTTCGGACTACATTGATGATAATGCTCGTCAATTTCGTTTTTCAAATGGAACTACAACAGATGATCATGGAATACACCTAGTTGGATATTTAGAACAAGGTGGAAAAGATTGGTATTTAATAAAAGACTCGGGATCGGGATCACGCAACTGCGGAAAAGCAAGTAACTGTTTTGGCTATTATTTTTTTACAGAAGATTACGTGAAACTAAAAATGATGACTTACACCATTCACAAAGATGCCGCAAAAGAATTGTTGCTTAAATTTCCAAAATAATATTACCATTCAAAACTGTTAAAATGAAACTTTTCAAATCAATTTGTGCTTTTCTTGCTCTTTTTCACTTTTCCAATACCATCCAATCACAGGTGGTTAGTAAGTCGAAAGAATTAACGCTATATGATATTTGGGCAAGCGGTGCCTTTGCACAAAAATCAATTAACGGGTTGGAATCAATGAATGATGGTGATTATTTTACCACCATTGAAAAATATAAATTCGGGCAATGCATTGTTCGCCAATCATACAAAACAGGAGAAGTAAAAGACACTCTTTTAAAAGGTGAATGGTTTGTAAAAAATCTCACATCAGCACCTTTAATAATTGATGGCTATAGGTTTAGTGCTGATGAAAAGAAGGTTTTAATCAGCTCCCAAACTGAGCAAATATACCGTCATTCTTCTAAAGCATTTAACCAAGTATACGATTTAAAAACTAAAAAAATAACTGCGGTCTCTAACTTGGGAAAACAGATGTATGCCAGTTTTTCGGCCGATGGAAACAAGGTAGCTTTTGTTCGGGACAATAATATTTTTATTAGTGATTTAATAAGCGGTACAGAAACTCAGATTACGAGTGATGGTTACCGAAATAAAATTATTAATGGTGCAAATGATTGGGTTTATGAAGAAGAATTTAGTTTTAGTATTTGCTTTTTTTGGAGTCCTAATGGTGATAAAATAGCCTATTACAAGTTTGATGAGAGCAATGTAAAAGAATATGATATGACTGAATATGGTAGTTTATATCCTGGTCAATACAAGTATAAATACCCAAAAGCCGGAGAAGATAATTCTATTGTAAGTTTACACGTATACAATTTAACCGACAAAAAAACCATAAAAATTGATGTTGGTTCAAATCCCGACCAATATATTCCTCGCGTTAAATGGACAAACAACAACAATACACTTTCATTCCAACGTCTTAATCGTTTACAAAACAAATTAGAACTTTTATTAGCTGATGCTACAACAGGTGTTTCTAAAACAATCATAACAGAAGAATCCAATACCTATGTTGAGGTGGTTGATTTTTTAACTTTTTTGAAAGACAATAAAACATTTATTTGGAACAGTGAAAAAGATGGCTATCAACACTTATACTTATATGACATCAACGGAAAAGAAATCATACAACTCACAAAAGAAAAGTGGGATGTGATGAAATTTTATGGTGTGGACGAAAAAACAGGAACGCTCTTTTACCAATCAGCAGAACCATCTCCTACGCAACGAGATGTGTACTCTATTAAGACAGATGGAAGTAAAAAAACAAAGTTGTCGTCACAATTAGGAACAAACGATGCGCGATTCAGTAATTCATTTAATTATTTTATCAATTACTATTCAAATGCAAACACCCCTTTATATATCACCCTAAACGATTCGAAGGGAAAAGAATTAAGGGTATTGGAGGACAACGCCATATTAAAAAGAAAATTAGCCGAATACACTTTATCAAAAAAAGAATTCTTACAGGTTCCTACCCCCGATTCATTGCAGCTAAATGCTTGGATGATTAAACCTTTTAACTTTAACCCAAACAAACCTTATCCGATGTTAATGATAACGTATGGAGGTCCCGGTATAAATACTGTGAATGATGCTTGGGAAGGTGCGGGTTTTATGTGGCATCAATTAATGGCACAAAAAGGATACATCATTGTATCGGTTGACAACAGAGGTACGGGAGCAAGAGGAGCAGATTTCAAAAAATGCACATACAAACAATTGGGGAAATTAGAAATACAAGATCAGGCTTGGGCAGCAATTTATCTTACACATTTACCCTATGCCATAAAAAATAGAATTGGAATGTGGGGTTGGAGTTATGGAGGCTATATGAGCTCATTGGCAATCACTAAACATCCAAACACTTTTAAAGCAGCTGTTGCCATTGCACCTGTAACCAACTGGCGTTATTACGATAATATTTATACTGAAAGGTATTTGCAAAAACCACAAGATAATCCGGTGGGATATGATGATAATTCGCCTATTAATTTTGTGGATGACTTAACCGGAAAATACCTGTTGATTCACGGAATGTCTGACGACAATGTTCATTTTCAAAATTCGGTTGAGATGATAGATGCATTGGAAAAAAAGAATAAACAGTTTGATTTAATGATATACCCAAACAAAAATCACGGTATTGGTGGCGGAAATACACGATTGAATTTGTACACAAAAGTTACAGACTTCCTAATAAAGAATCTTTAAATAATTTAATTACCTTAGCTTAACTAAAAACTATATATATATATGAGTACATTAAAACATCCAAAAGGTCTCTACTTGCTTTTCGTAACTGAAATGTGGGAGCGCTTCAGTTATTATGGAATGCGTGCAATTTTTGTACTTTTCCTTACCAAAGCATTATTGTTTGATAAAGCATTTGCAAGTGGAATCTATGGCAGCTATACCGGATTAGTATATTTAACACCACTGATTGGTGGTTATATGGCTGATAGATATTGGGGAAACAGAAAGTCGATTGTTATAGGAGGAATTATGATGGCCTTTGGACAGTTTTTAATGTTTATGGCAGGTTCATTTTATGAAAACATAGATGTAGCTCGCATTTTTATGATGTTTGGACTTACTGCACTTATTTTGGGTAACGGTTTCTTTAAACCAAACATTTCTACGATGGTTGGTCAATTATATCCGAAAGGTGATAAAAAAATTGATTCGGCTTTTACTATTTTTTATATGGGAATTAACTTAGGTGCCTTCCTTTCTCCATTAATTTGTGGCGGTTTGGGAGACACCGGCAATCCTGCTGATTTCAAATGGGGCTTTTTAGCCGCTTGTATTGGAATGAGTGTAAGTACCATTTTGTTTGTTTGGCTAAAAAATCATTATTTGGTAACACCCGAAGGACTTCCTGTTGGGGCTTCACATAATAAAAACAGAGAAACCAGTGATATTGATACAGCCGCAGAAGCAAAATCTGAATTTACAAAAGGGCAAATTTTCACTTGGATTGGTGTTGAAATTGCATTATTTACTTTGTTCTATTTCCTTGATCAAGGTATAATAGGATCCTTCATTTTCTCATTGTCTATTGCTGCCCCTGGCTTTATTATTTCAGACAGAAGTCTTACTAAAATTGAGAAAGAGCGTATTTGGGTAATTTTTATTGTTGCATTTTTTGTTATCTTTTTTTGGGCGGCTTTTGAACAAGCAGGTGCTTCGTTAACATTCTTTGCTGAAGAACAAACAATTCGTGAAGTTGGACTACATATATCCAAAAGTGTTATAAGTTCTATCTTTCTTGCTCTTATTGCAATACTTGGATTTATTGGATTAAAAGTTTTTAAGCAAATGAATAACGAACAAAAAGGTGTTAAAGAACTAATTTTGTTTTTAGTTGTATCAGCAATAGCTTATTTGGTTTACGCAATTGCTCAATTCCCTGCTGAAGGAAGCGAAATAGAGTCAATTCCTGCTAGCTTTTTTCAATCCGTTAACGCTATAGCTATTGTTATTTTTGCCCCATTATTTTCAATTTTATGGACATTTTTAGGCAAAAAAAATATGGAACCCGCCTCTCCCTATAAGCAATCTATTGGCTTGTTATTACTGGCCTTGGGTTATGTTGTAATAGCCTTTGGTGTAAAAGGAATTGAACCTTCTACCAAAGTAAATATGATGTGGTTATTAAGCTTATACCTCATTCATACTTTCGGTGAATTGTGTTTATCCCCAATAGGCTTATCAATGGTAAATAAGTTAGCACCCATAAAATTTGCCTCATTGCTTATGGGTGTATGGTTTCTGTCTACAGCTTCTGCAAATAAATTTGCCGGAACCTTGAGTTCGTATTATCCCGAAACTATGGTAACAGTTAATGCTGTTGAATCACAACAAACTGAAAAAAGCATAGTGCTTTGTACTAAGTTAGATAAACCTGAAGTAATTAATGGAGTTAACTATGTAAGCATTGATGCCATTTCTTTTGAAGGAGTGAAAGATAAAGGAGTGAAGGCTTCTATTGTTAAAGGTATTTTTCAAGATTCTTTAACAAAAGAAAAAATATTTTTAGGGTATAAAATAGATAGTCTCTACGCCTTCTTTATGCTTTTTGTTGTTATGGCAGGAGTTGCTTCAATCATTTTATTCATATTATCGAAAAGGTTATTAAAAATGATGAACGGGGTACAATAATATAAAGAGTAAAAAACGATGAAAAAAACAGGCTCTTTACTTATGGCATTCACTTTCATTGCGAGTATTACCTTTGCTCAAAAGGAAAAGAAAGCGGAAGTCGAAGTCGAAAAAATAAATTGGCTTAGCTTTAAGGATGCTACTGCGCAAAATAAAAAAAAGCCGAAAAAAATATTCATTGATACCTACACCGATTGGTGTGGATGGTGTAAAAGGATGGACGTTACTACCTTTGAAGACAAAGAGGTTGTGGCAATTATGAATAAATATTTTTATGCAATAAAATTCAATGCCGAAGGAAAAGACACCATTCTTTATAACGGCAAAACATATACCAATATGAATCCAACAGCTCCACGTGGAACACACCAACTGGCGGTTGAACTGTTAAATGGTAAGCTAGGATACCCAACCTCTGTATATTTAGATGAGCAAATGAAATTACTGCAACCAATACCTGGCTATATGGATGCAAAATCGTTTAAGCAAGTATTAATTTATTTTGCCGAAGACTATAACAAAAAAATGTCGTGGGAAGATTTTCGACAAAACTACGATGAATTGATGAAGAAAAAGTAAGTAGAGCCTGAATCGAAAAAAAAGAAAAGGAATTCCTAATATTTATTTTAATTAAGTTGGATTTAAAAGAAAATATAATTCAGGTACTAAAGCAACAAAAACACACTTATGGTGAGTTGGCAAAATACCTTAACCTTTCAACATCTGAATTAGACAAAGCATTCGCAACCAACTCATTAGATGTTCGAACTCTCGAAACTATTGCAAAAGAATTAAAATTACCCCTATACAGGCTTTTTCGCGACCCAATAGGGAATATAACTCAATCTACAGAGTATTACAAAGAACTTGGATTTAACTTGGAAGATATTATTAAACTGAAAACCAAATTGGATATTGCTTTACAGGAAATTGAGTTCTTGAAAAAGGAACTTGAAAATGAAAGAGCAAAAAATAGTTAACGGATTCTTTTTCGAAGACTTAACTTTTGTCCGGCTTTAGGCTCAGTACCCTCACTCATATTGTTTTTACGATACAACTTTTTAAGTTTAACCCCATATTGCTGTGAAATGCTGTACATCGTTTCTCCTTGAGCTACAGTATGAAGACGTTGCTGTGCATCATTCTTTTTTGGTTGAATATAAACACATTGTTTAGTGCCTATAATCGTTAGCAGAGACGCATCATTAAAACGGCACAACATACTTACAGGCAAATCTAATTGTTTTGCCAAAGATACGTAAGTGTCACCTTTTTTTGACAACACGTATTTTATATTGTTATTGTAAAAAACAGATCGGTCATTATTAGTTTGTAATTTTTTATCGCTATGGTTATTATTGCTAGGTGCTAAGGATGCAATTGTAGTAACCGCATCGTATTCGTATAACTTATTTTTTTCTATAATATCAATAAGCATTTCGGCATACTTGGGATTTGTAGCATAACCAGCTTGTTTGAGTCCATTTGCCCAGCCTTTATAATCGTTACTTTTTAAAGAAAACAAAAAATTATAACGCGTGCGTGTTTTCAAAAAGTTGGAATGATCGTTAAAGGAATCTAATACCTTCTCGTATTTTCTAAAACATTCATTTTTTGTATCATCATCTTGAATAAAAGTAGCACCCGTCCATTCAATATGACATTTTATTCCAAAATGGTTGTTCGCATAAACTGCTAAAGGACTATTTCCGTTGTCAGATTCCAACATTCCTTGAGCAAGGGTTATGCTTGCTGGGATAGCAAACTGAAACATTTCTTTTATTGCATCGTCCTTGTACTTTGACACATATTCAGCAGACCGCATTTTGTATTCCGAAGGCTGTGCAATAACAGAGCAAACAAAAATAAGCGAAACTACTAACAGAACTAAACCATTACAATTCTTCATATTTTAAAGCAGTATGAATAATGCAAAGGTATTCGCTTGTTTACAGGTAATTACATTATAACAAAGTGGTTTTAAACATTGATGTGTTAAATACTAAAATAATATAGCCTAGAGACAGAAATTTGAAAAAGAATTTAGATAATTAAAATACATATCGTAATATTGCAATATAATAATTGATATTAAAAAAAATGGGCGCAACAAAAACTGAACATTTTACAGACAAACAAAACGAAATTGCTTTACTCACAAAAGCATTAGGACACCCTGCAAGAATTAATATTATGGAATATCTTATAAGTGTGGATACTTGTATTTTACCGACATTGTAAACGAACTTCCATTAGCTCAGCCAACAGTTTCACAACACTTGAAAGAACTCAAAAATGCAGGACTTATAAAAGGAAGTATTGACGGAAATGCTATCTGTTATTGCATAGACGAAAAATCAATTGAAAAGTTAATAAGCTACTTTTCAAAAAGTATGACAAAATTTAAAAGCAAATCTTGCTGTTAAACAAATAAAATAAATCAAAATGATATTATCAGAATTTAAAAAACATTTAAAAACCTTAACCGAAGTACCCTTTTTAAAACTAGCCGGAAACAATATTCGAAAATATTTTCGGATTACAGAAGTAGGGCAAATAAACAAACGATTTATTGACTGTGTAGAAACTGTAAGAAATGATATTGTAATCTCAATGCAACTTTGGAAAAGTGTTGATTTTTGGCACAAATTAGACCCAAACAAACTAAATACAATTATTAAACTTTCTGAAAAGAAATTAGGAATTGACGACCACAAAATTGAAATTGAATACCAAAGCGAAACTATTGGAAAGTATGGAGTAAAATTTGATAATGGAATTTTTATTTTAACATGTAGAAATACTGCTTATCTTGCTTCTTACAACTGTGGAATTCCGTCATTGAAAACAATTAAAGAAAAAACACAATCTTATTGCACACCAGGTGGTGATTGCTATTAACTCAACAGCTATGACTTTAAAAGAATTTATCTTAAAATATAAAAAGCCAATTATTATTACAGTTGCAATTACTGTACTTCAATTAATTTGGGGATTTGACCCAAAATTTTGTATCATAAACATAATTTGGTTATTTGTTTAATTCATTATAAAGTAAGTGATAAAAAACATATTAGTGCTTTGCACGGGAAATAGTTGTAGAAGCCAAATAGCACATGGTTATTTAGAACATTTTATAGACAGTATAAATATAAAAGTTTATAGTGCGGGAGTGGAAACTCACGGAGTAAATCCAAAAGCAATTGCCACAATGAAAGTAGACGGCATTGATATTTCAAACCATACTTCAAATAACATTGAAGAATATTTTAGTGTGGACTTTGATTTTGTAATTACAGTTTGCGACAATGCCAAAGAACGCTGCCCTATCTTTCCTACAAAGGCAAAGAAATTTCATTATAACTTTCCTGACCCAACAAAAGCAACAGGAAAAAAGGAAGAAATAAACGAAGAGTTTAGACGAGTAAGACAACTCATAAAAGAATATTGCGAAGAATTTGTAAAAGAAAACTTGCCAACTAAATAAAAAAAACAACAGATAACAGTCAGTTTTGCAAAAGTGGGGCAATTTTACTAAATTTGAGCAAGCAATTACAATTGAATGAAATTACTACCATGAACATTCTACTAAAAAAAACACCTTCGCCACACCAAAACGTTACTGGCAATTACAAACAACATATTAAATAACAACATATGAAAGCACATCTTAATAGCATAATTATTTCTTCCGCAATAGTCTTAACAGCATTAACCTTTTCTATTGCCTTTAAAAATAGAAACAGAACAAGTAATTCTATTTCAGTAACAGGACTTGGTAGTAAAGATTTTGTTTCCGACCTAATAGTATGGAGTGGGTCTTTTATTAGAAAGAGTGGAAACTTAAAAGATGCATATTCGGAACTTGACAAGGACAGAGAAAACATAAAAAACTATTTGATTTCAAAGGGTATAAAATTCGACAATATAATATTTTCAGCTGTTGACATCAATAAGGAATTTGAAGATGTATATGATAATTCTGGCAACAAAACAAAATCTATATTTTCAGGTTACCGACTAACGCAAAATATACAAATTGAATCAAAGGAAGTTGACAAAGTAGAAGATGTTTCAAGACAAGTGAGTGAATTAATAAACTCAGGTATTGAATTTTATTCTGAAAACCCACAATATTATTATACAAAATTAGCCGAACTAAAAATAGAGATGATTGCTGAAGCAACTAAAGATGCTAATACTCGATCCGAAAAAATTGCTGAAAATGCAGGAAGTAGCGTTGGCCGACTAAAAAACGCTGACATGGGAGTTTTTCAAATTGTTGCCCAAAATTCAGCAGAAGAATACTCATGGGGAGGTTCATTTAACACGACATCAAAAAGAAAGACAGCTACGATTACAGTAAAACTTGAATATGAAACAGAGTAACTGCCACTAACACTAGTTAAAACTAAAAAAGGTGTTATTTTAAAAGCCGTAACTAGCCTATTCCTTTTACCATTACTATATATTGAAATGAAAGGGGACTTCCCTTTTCAGGAAAATCCCCATTTGGGTGGATGATGGGGCTCGAACCCACGACCCTCGGTACCACAAACCGATGCTCTAACCAACTGAGCTACAACCACCATTTGATAATCAGACTGCAAAGATAATTTTTTTATTTTATTTGGCGCCATTTTATTAAAGAGGATAAAAATTAATAAATCGCTTTTATTAAAATAACTTTGCACTTTAAAGATAACGATGCAACGCAAAACCTTTTTTATTGATGTTATTTTACCCCTTCCCTTACCCAATAGTTATACCTATAGAGTTCCGCAGGAGTTAAATGATTTGGTACAAATTGGAAAACGTGTAATTGTGTCCTTTGGGAAGGGGAAATTATACACAGCCATCATTAAAACCATTCACGAAACAGCACCCAAAAAGTACGAAGCAAAATACATCGATACTGTGTTGGATAATTATCCGATAGTGAATGAAAAGCAACTGCACTTGTGGGATTGGATAGCTGCCTACTATATGTGTAATACTGGCGATGTGATGAATGCCGCATTGCCATCTGGATTAAAACTATCGAGCGAAACAAAAATAATATTATCGCCAAACTTCGACAAAGAAACAATGACGTCTTTAACGGACAAGGAATATATCATTGCCGAAGCACTTGAAATTCGCAATGCGCTTACCTTACTTGAAATAGGTGAAATACTAAACACCAAAACCATTCACCCCATTATAAAAACACTTCTCGAAAAAAATGTAATTCTTATTCAGGAAGAAGTAAAAGAAAAATACAAAGCAAAGACCGAAATATTCGTACAGCTCACTGAATATGCTGCCGATGAAAATAATCTTCAACAGATTTTTAATTCACTCGAGAAAAAAGCATACAAACAATTAGAGCTATTGGTGGCCTTTATTCACTTATCAAAAAGTGAATTAATTATACACATCAAAAAAAGCACCTTATTAAAAAGCTGCGATGCAGGTGAAACAGCACTGAGTGGGTTGGTTAAAAAAAATGTATTTGAGCTTATTAGCAACGAAACAAGCAGATTAGAAAAAGGCATTGACAGCAACAAAATAAAGGAATTGAATGAAATACAGGAAGCAGCTTTCTTAAAAATAAAACAATTTTTTGTAGAAAAAAATGTAACACTTTTACACGGTGTTACTTCCAGTGGCAAAACAGAAATATACATCAAACTCATTGAAGAAACATTACAACAAGGCAAACAAGTACTTTACTTACTGCCAGAAATTGCCCTCACAACACAAATAATTAACCGTCTCCAAATTTCATTCGGCAATAAAGTTGGTGTTTACCATTCAAAATTTAACGAAAATGAGCGTGTTGAAATATGGAACAATGTATTAGGCATTTCACCAGCAGATACTGTCCCCTACTCGATTGTATTAGGGGCACGTTCTTCTTTGTTCTTGCCATTTTCTAATTTAGGATTAATTATTGTTGACGAAGAGCACGACAATTCCTATAAGCAACAAAATCCGGCACCACGCTATAATGCGCGCGATGGGGGTATTTATTTGGCACACATTCACAAGGCAAAAGTGCTATTGGGCTCGGCAACACCTTGTATAGAAACCTACTACAATGCCCTTAACGGGAAATATGGATTAGTAGAATTACACAAACGTTTTGGCGATGTTAAAATGCCCATCATTGAAATTGTAAATGTGAAAGATGAAGCACGCAAAAAAAGAATGAAGTCGCATTTTTCAAAAACACTGTTAGATGGCATTCAACTTGCATTGGACGAAAAGGAGCAAGTTATACTTTTTCAAAATCGAAGAGGTTTTGCTCCTATGTTGGAATGTAGCACCTGTGCTTGGGTTCCACAATGCACCCAATGCGATGTAAGCTTAACCTACCATAAAGCCAGTAATTTATTACGCTGTCATTATTGCGGATATTCAATTAAACTTCCACAAACTTGTGGAGCTTGTGGAGGCACCGAATTAAAAATGCATGGTTTTGGAACCGAAAAAATAGAAGAAGAATTATCCATATATTTTCCCACGGCACGCATTGGAAGAATGGACTTAGATACTACACGTTCAAAATTTGCTTACAAACAAATATTACACGATTTTGAAGAACACAACATTGATGTTTTAGTAGGTACGCAAATGGTTACTAAAGGGTTGGACTTTAACAATGTGAGCTTGGTGGGAGTGTTAAGTGCCGATAGCCTTATTTCCTTTCCCGATTTTAGAGCCTATGAAAACGGTTACCAACTTATGGCTCAAGTAAGTGGCAGGGCCGGAAGAAAGAAAAAACAGGGGAAAGTAATTATACAGAGTTCAAATCCTTCCTTATCGATATTACAACAAGTTGTGGCAAACGATTACCTAACAATGTACAACGAGCAGTTAAGCGAAAGAAAAAACTACCACTACCCTCCTTTTTACCGACTGATAAAAATAACAACCGTACATAAAAACATTGAGCAAGTGAATAGTTCAGCAGCCTATTTAGCAGGCGAGCTTCGCACCTTTTTCGGAAAAAGGGTATTGGGGCCCGAATTCCCAATAGTGGCAAGAATCCGAAATGCCTACCATAAAACCATCTTACTCAAAATTGAACGAGAACCCTCTATCGGCAAATCAAAACAGTTTATTAACGATGCACTTATTCGTTTTAAAACACATAACGAACATAAAATGGTACGTTTAATAGTGGATGTAGACCCTATTTAAATAAGTGACTTTGCAAACTTTTAACTAAACTGCCCCCTCCGCATCTTTCTTAAGCAACGAATCCCAGCCTTGCGCAGTAATAGGGTATAATGCACCATTGCGAGCAACCAAATTTACTCCTGAACTTTTATTTGTAATATGACCAATAACAGTTAAACTTGGGTTCCCTTTTATTTTATCGTAATCGCCAATATCAACCGTAAAAAGCAATTCATAATCTTCTCCTCCGCTCAATGCACAAACTGTAGGGTCTAACGTAAATTCCTTCGCCATATTTATAGTTGTAGGGTCAATGGGGATTTTTTCCTCGTATATGCTGCAACCTACTTCCGACTGATTGCAGATGTGTAATATTTCTGAAGATAATCCGTCTGAAATATCAATCATTGAAGTAGGCTTTACTTTTAATTCTTTCAACAATTCCAATATATCGCTTCGGGTTTCCGGTTTCAACTGCCGTTCAATGATATAATCATTCCCTTCCAAATCAGGCTGAATATTCGGATTTGCTTTAAAAACCTGTTTTTCTCTTTCTAATAACTGTAATCCAACATAAGCACCACCCAAGTCGCCCGAAACAACAATTAAATCATTTTCTTTGGCTGTATTCCTATACACAATTTCATCAATATCGGCATACCCAATGGCAGTAATACTTATTACTAATCCTGAATTCGAAGACGTGGTGTCGCCACCAACTAAATCAATATTATATTTCTCACAAGCCAACAACATTCCATCATACAATTCTTCTAAGGCTTCAACCGAGAAACGATTGGATATAGCAATACCAACTGTTATTTGTGCTGGTATCGCATTCATAGCAACAATATCTGAGAGATTTACTACAACAGACTTATAACCCAAATGTTTTAAGGGAGTATACATCAAGTCAAAGTGTACTCCTTCCACCAACATATCTGTAGTGATAAGTGTTTGTTTGTTTTTGTAATCTACCACCGCGGCATCATCGCCAATACCTCTTACAGAGGTTTTTTGCTTTATTTTTATATTTCTAGTAAGGTGCTTAATAAGTCCAAATTCCCCTAATTCGCTTAACTCAGTTCTGTTTTTTGATTGATCCATACCGCAAAAATAATTTTTTATTGAATACAAATCTTAATACTCTATAATTTTTATTCAAAAATAAAAAGGGTAATTACTATAAGAATTTACAACTCAACAAGGCAATGTCGTCAATGTAATTTTTTTCTTGTTTAAATTTATTCAACACAAATATGGTATGATTGTTTAGTTCATTCATTCCACTTGCCGACTTTTCCAATATAATGTTCTTTAAATTTTCCATTCCAAATGCTTCGTTTGCATCGTTGTCCTGTTCCGTTAAACCATCTGTATAACAAACTAATACCGTTGAAGGATTAACGGTAATAATGCCCTCGCGCATTTTGGGAATATCATCCAACATACCCAGTCCGATACAACCTGTAGTAAGAAAAAGCGATGTGTTTTTATAAACCAATATTGGTGGATTATGACCCGCATTAATGTAGGTAAGAAAACGCGTTATGTAATTGTATTTTGCAATAAAAAGTGTTACGAATTTTTCCCCTTTTGCGTTTTCATTTACCAATCTGTTTAGGTCAGTAACAATTTCGTTTAAAGATGATGTGGTTTTAAACAAAGCACGCAAATTTGCTTGAAAGTTTGCCATCAACAATGCTGCCGAAACTCCCTTACCAGATACATCGGCAATACAAAAAGCAACCTCATTTTCATTTAAACGTATAAAATCGTAATAATCACCTCCCACTTGATGCTGCGCCTGATACAAGGCATCCACATCCATTTTTTCATCGTTTGGCAATTTTCTTGGAAATAACATTGACTGCATTTCAGAGGCCAATTCTAATTCCTTTTCAACACCTTCTAGCAAAGAGTTCAGCCTAAGATTTGTTATTTTCCTTTTCTGAGCAGCAGTCTTAATATTCGTATTATTTGAATTTTGCTTTACCACAACTTAAACATTGGTTTGTATAAATGTAGTTAAAAATTATTTTAAAATCAATAGTACTTTAGACTAAACTACGATTATTACATACCAAAATTTGTAAAATACAGGTATAAGTGTTATTTATTGCCTCAGTATTTGAAAATGAACAAAACGCTATTGTATTTTACCGATAAATTATATAGCTTTGCAACCCTTAAAACAAAAAACCAATAAAGTATAATCGACTGATTGATACCATTTAAGAAGAAATTAAAAGAAAATTTATGGAGAACAACATTATTTATTTAGCTCCCGCATTAGGGATTTTAGGATTGATAGTAATGGCAATAAAATCGGCTTGGGTTAGTAAGCAAGATGCTGGGGATAAAAACATGCAAGAACTTGCCGGCTATATAGCTGATGGGGCAATGGCATTTCTAAAAGCAGAGTGGAAAGTACTCAGCATTTTTGTGGTTTTTGCAGCTGCGTTATTAGCCTATTCAGGAACTATCCACGAAATCAATGGAAGAGAAATTCATGGAAGTTGGATTATAGCAGTGTCTTTCATCTTAGGAGCTATTTTTTCTGCTACTGCTGGATATATAGGGATGAAAGTTGCTACTAAAGCAAACGTTCGTACAACTCAAGCTGCTAAAACAAGTTTAAAACAAGCATTGAAGGTTTCTTTTACCGGTGGAACTGTTATGGGATTAGGTGTTGCGGGATTAGCAGTGTTGGGTTTAGGTGGCTTATTCATAGTTTTCTTAAAAATATTTAATGTTGTTAATGTTGATAGCAATGAAATGAAAACTGCTATTGAGGTATTAACAGGATTCTCTTTGGGGGCAGAGTCAATTGCATTGTTTGCTCGTGTAGGTGGAGGAATTTATACAAAAGCAGCTGACGTTGGTGCTGATTTGGTTGGTAAAGTAGAGGCAGGTATTCCTGAGGACGATGTTAGAAACCCTGCAACTATTGCAGATAATGTAGGAGATAACGTAGGTGATGTAGCGGGTATGGGTGCCGATTTATTTGGTTCTTATGTGGCAACAATTCTTGCAACAATGGTATTGGGACAAGAAATTGTTTTAAAGGATAATTTTGGTGGAATGTCCCCAATCCTTTTACCAATGGTTATTTGTGGATTAGGAATTGTGTTCTCAATTGTTGGGACTTGGTTCGTTACTATAAAGGATGAAAAATCGAATGTTCAAACTGCATTGAATCTTGGTAATTGGGCTTCAATGTTAATTACTGTTGTTGCATCCTATTTTATTGTAATGTATATGTTACCAGAAGGAGATATTTCTTTACGTGGTATTGTATTTACAAAAATGGGCGTGTTCGGTGCTATTTTAGTTGGAACTGTAGTAGGTGCAATTATGAGTATTGTAACTGAGTATTATACTGCAATGGGTAAGCCTCCAGTAAATTCTATTATTCAGCAATCTTCTACCGGTCACGCTACAAACATAATTGGTGGCTTAGCAGTTGGTATGAAATCAACCGTTATTCCAATTTTAACGTTGGCAGCTGGTATTATGGGTTCATACTATTGTGCAGGATTATATGGTGTAGCAATTGCTGCAGCAGGAATGATGGCAACTACTGCTATGCAATTAGCAATTGACGCTTTTGGCCCCATTGCAGATAATGCAGGTGGTATTGCTGAAATGAGTCAATTACCTCCTGAAGTTCGTGAGCGTACTGATAATTTGGATGCTGTAGGTAACACAACAGCTGCAACAGGAAAAGGATTTGCTATAGCTTCAGCAGCACTAACATCATTGGCATTGTTTGCTGCCTTTGTTGGAATTGCGGGTATTGATGCAATTGATATTTACAAAGCTCCTGTATTAGCAGGTTTATTTGTAGGTGGAATGATTCCTTTTATTTTCTCTGCCTTGTGTATTCAGGCTGTAGGTAAAGCTGCAATGGACATGGTACAAGAAGTACGCAGACAGTTTCGCGAAATTCCGGGAATTATGGAATACAAAGCAAAACCTGAATACGAAAAATGTGTTGCTATTTCTACCAAAGCATCTATCCGTGAAATGATGATGCCGGGTGCTATAGCATTAATTACTCCTGTAATTGTTGGATTTGTTTTCGGACCCGAAGTATTGGGAGGTTTACTAGCAGGTGTAACAGTATCAGGTGTATTGATGGGAATTTTTCAAAGTAACGCAGGTGGTGCTTGGGACAATGCCAAAAAATCATTTGAGAAAGGTGTAATGATTAACGGTGAAATGTTTTACAAAAAATCAGAGCCACACAAAGCATCTGTAACAGGTGATACTGTCGGTGATCCATTTAAAGATACCTCCGGACCATCAATGAATATTTTAATTAAATTAATGTCGATTGTATCCTTGGTAATTGCTCCATACATTGCTGTTAATAGCAGTGAATCAACTAATGAAAATGGAAAAACTACCGTTACAGTTGTAACAATGGTTGATTCAAATGCGGTTAAATTACCAAACTTGGCTGAAGTAAAATCAGAATTAGTATTGGATAAATCGCATTCATTTGTTGAATTTTCTATCAAACATTTACTTACCAATTCAAAAGGAAGTTTTGCAGTTGATAGTGGGTATTTGAATATGACAGGGGATTTAGCTACCTCTACTATTTATCTTGAAATTGATGTTAAATCAGTAAATACTAAAAATGAAGACAGGGACGAGCACTTAAAAAATGCAGATTTCTTTGATGCAGCGAAATACCCTACTATGAAATTCGTAGCGAATACAATTCAAACTTCGGATGGAAGATATAAATATAAGGCTATTGGTGATCTTACTGTTAAAGATGTGACTATGCCAATTGTGTTGTCTTTTAACTATGCAGGTGAAATTGAAAATCCAATGAGTAAGTCTATGGCCTATAGTTTTGAAGGTATCTTTAGTATTAATCGCGTTGATTTTCACGTTGGTGATGCTAGCCCGATGGTAGGAAATGATGTAACAATTAACTTCTCTGCTGAGGCATATAAAAAATAAGCATAGCTTATCTTATAAAAAAAGAGGATTGTAGAAATACAATCCTCTTTTTATTTTGAGTAAAATCTAAAAATCTTATTTACCTATTTAACAATCGTAATTCTCTTATTAAGTACTTCTGTACCATTCGACATTTTAATAAAATACTCCCCACTATATAAGGTTTTTGTATCAAAATAAGCAATAGTACTACCCTGAAATAAAATTGTATTTTGTACCAATTGTCCTTTTACATCGTACAAATCAATATATATATTTTCTTTGGTTAAATGATTCACCTGAATAACCACGAGGTCGCTCGAAGGATTAGGAAAAACAGTAACATTTATTCTTTCGTTTACATTATCAGAAACAAACGAGGGTATATATGTTGAAACAGCCTCGCCTATAGAAGCAACATTCGCAGCACTTTTAACCCCATAAAAAGTAGGACCTACTACATATGGATAAGCAGAATTCCAATTTTGATCAACAGTAGCAAAGTAACAATATATACCACTTGGGTATTCAGGTGTTACACAAAATCTACCATTGTGTTCATCTAAATAATCAGAATTCACAGTAGGAATATATTCATAATCTTCTCTAAAATATCCTATAGGATAGGTTGCATTCACTGCCGGACCGGGAGTAACAATTGTTCCATCGGCATATTGAGTTCTGGTATTAATATTGCGTTTATTGTAGCTCGATTTCATACGTTTCTTCCGTAATCGTTCAGTGTTGTGTCAACAGGCAATCCATTGTTCTCAAATTGAAGATTGGTAAACAACGGTTCAGTATGACAGGAAGAACATTTTTTTTGAAACAAAATATAACCATTGTTTTGCTGAACAGTAAAGTTAGTAAGCTTGCGCATCACACTATCGTATTTTGAGTTTGCACTCACCAAGGTCAGCAGAAATTGAGATATTGCTTTCAGTGTATGCTCCCCTGTAATGATACTGTCATTAAATGCAGTAAAAAATAATTTAGAATAAACACTTGAATGTTGCAATTTTGCTACCACATTTGCTATACTTTCTCCCATTTCATTGGAATGACTAATGGGTGCTAATGCTTGCATATCCAATTGATTGATTGCTCCATCCCACATAAATGTTTTATACCAAGCTAAATTCATTAATGCAGGTGAGTTGCGTGTACCTACTTTATCGTCAATGCCGTGACTCAATGCATGATCAACGTGTGTAAATGCAGTATACTGTGAATGACAACTTGCGCAGGAGATGCTGCCATTTCGTGAAAGAATGGGGTCATAAAAAAGCTTCCTACCCAATTCTATTTTCTTTTCAGACAAAGGGTTTTTCGAAAAATCGTATTGCGGAACAGGAAAATTATCAGGTTTGTAAAAAAGAGTTTGAGTACGAATAACAAAAGCAAATGATACAAAACAAGCAATTGAAAATAGAACTACTGCTTTTTTCATTTTTACTCGACCCTAAAAATTTCAACCGCCTTTTCGGAAAGCGATACTGCTTGCTTACTAGGCGACATTATTTGATTTTGTTGCGACAAATCTATGCTCTCTATAAAATTCTTAATATCTAAAACTATATCTACCTTTTTATTTTCCTCCACTTTTAATATCACTTTTTGCAATGCATTGAATGGATATTGATAACCTCCTAAATGAAATTGAAATGCATTGTTTCGCGATTTACACACATTACTCCGCCCCTCTAATTTTAAATTGACATAGCCGCTTTGCCAAGTCCAGTACATTCCTTTTGTTGGATCTAAATCACCTCCCATTGCACCCGAAACATTGGTAAGACTATCAATGCCTAAATTAAACCTTATTGTATTGTAAATAATATTAGAAGCTCCCGCAATGACAATTGTTAAGGATTTATCGTCTGCAAAATCAATTAAATGAAAACTATTTTCTTCCTTCCATACAATTTTATCATCCTTTAGTAATTCAATTGCAGAAATATAAAATTTAAACGCTTCAATTTGTATACTATCACCTTTGCTCAATGTATAAAACAAATTGTTCGGGGTGAGAATTGAATTGCCAAACATTGGATGGAATACAATTGATGTTTTTTGTTCAGTCTGTGCAAGTGCCAGGAATGATTTAAAAGCAAAAATTAAAAGAATAAAAACGCATCTTAATTTCATTTTACTGCCTTTAAAGTTACTGTTAAAGATATTATTTAAACGCTTGCCCGGCAAGAATGAAGATATTGGACTAAACTTTGCTTTTCAAATTCAACATTTTGATGGCTGTAACTGCTGCTTCCTCCCCTTTGTTTCCGTGTTTTCCTCCTGAGCGGTCGATGGCTTGTTGCTGATTGTTGGTGGTAAGCACCCCGAATATAACAGGGCTATTATATTTGATATTTAATTGTGTGATACCGTTTGCAACGGCATCGCATATAAAATCGAAATGTTTTGTTTCGCCCTGTATAACGCAACCTAAACATATTACAGCATCAATGTTATTTGCTTTTTCCAGGAGCAATTGTGCGCCCAAAGTAAGTTCGAAACTTCCGGGTACCCAATGCGTAAAAATATTTTCTTGCTTTGCTCCTGCTTTTAATAAAACATCAACAGCACCTTGAAGCAGTGCCGATGTAATTTCGGTATTCCATTCAGAAACAACAATTCCAAAACGGAAAGCATTGGCATTGGGAATTTCTCCGGGAAAATTAGATAAGTTTTTATGTGCAGAGGACATTAAAAATTAAATTCCTGCTACTTGATGAGCTTTCACTAAGTATTTTTCAATCTCTTTTCCTTCGTTGCTTTCAAAATACTCTGATTTTATTTGCTCGTATATTTTAATGGCATTCGCATAGTTGTTCAACTCTTCGTATGCCAATCCCGCTTTCATTAAATAAATAGGCGTTGTAAATTTATTCTCCTGAACTTTAGCTGCTTTTAAGTAATAAGTAATTGCCTCTTCGGTTTTACCTAATTCCATATTTGCATCACCAATAGCTGCTGTAGCAACCGGTTCAAGAATTATATCGTCCGTATCAAAATCATTTAATTCTTTAATAGCATCTTCAAATTTACCTGTCTTCAAATAACAGATACCCAAGTAATAGTGTGCCAAATTAGCACTTTTGGTAACTCCGTACTCTTCAACAATGTATTTAAAGCCATCGTTATTTCCATCACCGTTAATTGCTTTTTTCAAAGAATCTTGTTCAAAGTATTTCTCAGCCATAAACATTGCTCTTTGCGCATCTTGCTCTTTTGGACCAACATACAATTTCCCCCAAGCAAAATAACCGGCAATGATGAGAACGATGCCTCCTAAAATAACAGCTAAGCTCTTCTTGTTTTCTTCAATATAATGTTCTGTTTTACTGTAAGCTTCTTGAACATCAACTAATACTTCATCTTTATCTTGTGCCATTTTATAAAATTTGAAATGCAAAATTAATTTTTTCTTGCCAAGAAGCAACATTTTAAGGCAAGAAATAGCGTATTTACTTAAAATAGATCTATTATAGACCTAAACTCACAAATTACAGGCAATTGTCCCTTTTGATAGCCAATTAACAAACAAATTACCATTTTATTAATTGCTGGAAATTAAAATACAAGCAGGTTTTTAATTTATGTTTACCTTCGTGCCCTTATAAATTAGGAATTAAGTGCAAAAAAAATTACTTCCCATTACGATTCATTCACTCAGAATTTTGTTGGGGGCTTCTTTTTTGTTTTCGGGTTTTGTAAAACTATACCCCATTGAACCTTTTGAGTTTAATTTTGTGGACCAAGGTTTTGCCAATTGGTATACAGCACCCTTTATGGCACGATTTATTATCTCCTTTGAATTTTTATTGGGGCTGTTATTGGTGCTGAATTATAACTTGAAGCGTTTTACCTTAAAAGCTACCATTGGGCTACTCCTATTTTTTACCCTTTATCTCATTTTTGGAATCATTAAGGACGGAAATACAGAAAACTGTGGCTGTTTTGGCACCTTCCTAAAAATGACTCCACTAGAGTCGATTATAAAAAACATATTTTTGCTATCCATAGCTTTTACCTTGTATTATTTGCACAACGACTATGAATGGAAATATAAAAAAATCGTTTTTATTAGTTCCCTATTACTGTCTTTGGCAACACCAATGATTCTTAATCCGATTGATTTATTTATGTCGCGGAATCAGCAAACCGAAAAGGTAGGATACAAAATTGATTTGGATATGTTGTACAACAATCCTAAATATACTCCACCTGCAGTAGATTTACTCCAAGGAAAACAAATAGTAGCCTTTTTTTCTATTACATGTAAACATTGCCGAATAGGTGCTTTTAAGTTAGGCATTTTAAAAAAGCAACATCCTAATATGCCTGTTCATGTAATTTTAATGGGCGATACAGCTTACTTAAAATCCTATTACAGGGAAACAAAATCAGAAATATTACCTATCTCTTTCTATAACGATGAAAAAATATTTAAAGTAATTGGTCCAGGAGTGCCCGTTGTTTTTGTGTTAGACAATGGCATAGTAAAAAGCAAAATGTTCGGTTTAATTCGAGATGATGATAAAGAGTTGAATTCATTATTGAATTAAGTATATACCATTAAAAAAGCCCCGCGAGTACTCGCGGGGCTTTTTTATTCTATAAACTAAAGTATTACTACCACTTCTTCTTTTTAAAATCGCCACCACCGGTTGATGATTTTTTACCACCGTATGAAAAATCGCGTTTTTCGCGGCTTCCGCCACCTCCACCACCGTAGCTTCCTTTTCCTTCACCACCACCACTGCTGCCGGTTCTTCTTCTGAAACCACCACCGCCTCCTGAGCTACCTGATCCACCGGAACCACCTTCACTGCGTGAACGACCACGTGAAGTACTGCTACCGCCACCGGAAGCTTCAACACGTACACTGCGTCCGTTTAACTTTTGTCCTTTAAAAGCTTCGCTCACTATTTGTGATAACCTTGGCTCTACTTCAAAGAAGGAGAAACTGCTTTTTACATCTATTCTTCCCACTGCATCTTTATCAAGGGATGTTATTTTACAAACCATATCACGTAATGAAAGCACATTTAAATCGTCCATTTCACCTACGTTTATAAAAAATCTTCCCGAATTCTCATTTGATTGAGAAGCACCTTCGCTACCGCGTTCATTTCTTCTGCTGCTATCTACGTTTAAGTCCGGAGCATTTTTATAGTAATCCAAAAAGCGGTTAAACTCTTCGCTTATCATACGCTTAATTAATTCTTCTTTGCTTATGTCTTTAAGAAGGTCCATTACTTGAGGCAAAAATTGTTCTATTTCCCTTTCGTTAACTGGAACATCGTGTATTTTATTTACCAAGTGAATCAATTGTTTTTCACACACTTCAACACCACCCGGCAATTTATCGTGAGTGAATTTTTTACCTACTTGTTTTTCAATTTGTTTAATTTTAAACACCTCTTTGCTATTGATGATAACAATAGAAATACCTGATTTGCCTGCTCTTGCAGTCCTTCCGCTTCTGTGTGTATAGTTTTCAATATCATCAGGCAAATTATAATTGATAACGTGTGTAATGTCGTTTACGTCAATTCCGCGTGCAGCAACATCGGTTGCCACCAACATATTCAATGTTTTACCGCGGTAACGCTTCATCACAGAATCGCGTTGTTGTTGCGACAAATCACCGTGCAATGCATCGGCATTGTAACCGTCTCTGATTAATTTTTCTGCTATTTCCTGTGTCTCCATTCGGGTACGGCAGAAAACGATTCCAAAAATATCGGGATTGTAATCTGCTATTCTTTTTAGGGCACTGTACTTATCACGTGCTTGAACCACATAATACTTATGTTCAATATTATCGGCACCTTGGTTTTGTTTACCTACGGTAATCTCAAACGGATTACTCATGTATGCTTTTGCAATACGAGCTACTTCGTATGGCATTGTTGCAGAGAATAACCAGGTGTTTTTCTCACTGGGTGTTTCAGATAAAATACTGTCTAAGTCTTCTTTGAAACCCATATTCAACATCTCATCTGCTTCATCCAATACTACTACTTTAATAGACTGTAATTTTACTCTTCTACGCTTTATCATATCCACCATACGTCCTGGAGTTGCAACAATAATTTGTGCTCCCCTAGATACTTCGCGTATTTGAGTTTCGATGCTGGCACCACCATATATTGCTACAATATTGGCACTTTTAACATACTTGGTAAAACTTTGTAAGTCTCGTGTTATTTGCAAACACAATTCGCGTGTAGGGCAAATAATTAAAGCTTGTGTATTTCTATCTTCAAAATCAATTAATTTTGTAAGCGGTAATCCAAAAGCAGCCGTTTTTCCTGTTCCTGTTTGAGCAAGACCAATTAAATCGCGGTTACCCTTAATCAATTCGGGTATTGCTTCTAGTTGAATGGGTGTTGGAGTTTCAAAACCCATTTCGGTAATAGCCTTAGCTATAATGGCATCAATGCCTAATTCTTCAAATTTGTTCATATAATTTTTGTTTGTTAATATAAATTGTTCGTCAATAATGGGATATTATTGAGTTGAATCGAACAACTTTCAGTAGCATAACTACCTCTTCGACAGGCAGTTTAATTGTTGTTTAATTCGTCTCGGAAAAATTCCCGTTTTTTAAACTGCCGCAAAGATACTATTTATTTATGAATTAGCTAATTAACAAATTTTTACAAATTTCATTTTTAGCATTTACAAAAACAAAGACAGGCTACAAACTCAATGGATTAAGGCATTGTGGATGCTTATAATTTGCGGCAACAAAAGTTCATTTGCATTATTACTGATTACAAAAGAGGATTGTTTTGTTTTTTCTTCATCGCTCCATTGACTTGCCATAATTTTTTCAATAGCCTCTCCTGTAAGATTACTGCGCTTTTTCACTCTTTCAATTCTTGTTTCTTTGTCTGCAATAACAGTAATGATACTATCCATCTCTTTATCCAATCCGGTTTCAAATAGTATAGCAGCTTCTTTCAGAATATATTTTTTATCCCCTTTCTCTTCCAACCAATTTTCAAACCTTTTCTTTACCAGGGGATGAATAATGGCATTTAGTTTTTGCAATTCGTGTGGATTAGAGAATACACGTTCACTTAATTTTTTTCGGTCCAGCTTGTTATCGATATCTAATATGGATGCTCCAAAGGTTTCAACAATTTTAATTATTACAGCATTCGATTCACTTATTTTTTTTGCTTCTTCATCGGCATAAAAAACAGGCACTCCCATTTTTTCAAAAACATTACAAACGTATGTTTTACCACTTCCAATACCACCTGTAATTCCTACTTTTATCATTTGTATTGCAATATGTACTCAACTTTTTGCGGATAAATTTGCCAATTCAAAACATAATCAGGTGTTTTTGCCAAACTAACTTTTAGCTTATTGCTTTTGTTAGAATCGTTTGCATTGTATTCGGCAACAGCCGTAAACATTTCGGGTTTTACTTTTTCAAAGTTACTGAGTGCTACCGTATACTTCACTTTTATTTTATCGGGAAAGGTTTTGATGGTGTAATTTTCAGGAACATTACTTACGCTAATTGGAATTTCAATATTTGCTTCAGTATACCTCTCTACAGGTATGTTTACGACAATAATTTTTGATGAAAAATCAAGCGATTCAAATTCTTTACCAATTTTAAGCGGCAGATTAACTTGCAATGATTTGTTTAAATGTGTTATGTTTACTTTTTCCGTTTCAATGTACGTTAACTTATCAAGTATGCTGACGGGTCCACTTATAACTACTTTTGTCGGACTTACCTTCATCATACCACTTAGTTGATATTGCTTTTCAAACATGTATTTAAAATTTAGTTTTACAGGAAGTACTTTAAACACTCTTTTGTCGTAATAAAAATTAATGGTATCGGTTGTTATAAAATTAATTTTCATATTATTATTAAGCTGTTCTACAAACTCAGAAATAAGCTGGTTGGTAGCCACAAAATAATCCTTCCCATTATTTTTGCTGCTACTGTTTTTTTCACTTATAAAAAGTGTGTCTGAACGATTTAACAGTATATAGGAATATAATAAAAAACCTTTTGCCGTAACAGAAGCATCTATAGAGGAGGGTAATTTGTTTGTAATAATTTTGTCGGGTGGAAAGTTCGTATACTTCAATTGAAACGTGAGAGTAGTTGTATAACTATTAGATAAAACCGTAAGTAACCAAAACAACAAAGAAACAACAATGCAGATAATGAATACAGAAAATTTGCCGTTTACAATAAAGGATCTTTCTTGTATAAAATCACGAATGAGTTGGAAAATATTTTTTTGCATTAGAAGTAAATACGGTGTAAAATAACTAAATCTGCTTACGAATCACAAGAAAATAAAATGTCCCGCCAAAATGCGGGACACCTTTATTGTATTTAATGAAATTAATATTTTACCACTTTCAATACATTAGATATTTTTTGTCCGTTTACTAACTGAACAAAATACATTCCATTTGCATAATTACTGCCAATGGCTATACTTCCTTCCGTTGAAGACAATTTTATTTCTTCGGTAATACGGCCTGTTATATCCGTTACTCTTAATACTGCATTTTTTGACGCATCCATTAAATAAGATACGGTTGTTGTTCCATTAAAGGGATTTGGAAAAACTGCAATGTGATTTTTAAGTATAAAAGCACTTTCATCTAATCCGGCAGGCCCTTCCATTACCTCAAACTTATCAATTCCACCCTCAACCAAATGACCTGAATTTGCTTGATCAACAATGCTAGCAACAAAATTCATTGTAGCCGTTGGTGTAATAAAATTAGAGATTTTAAATACTTTATTTACCCAAGTTGAATTATTGGGAGTATTTAAGGTAATGACTTCAATAGGAACTGTTGTTTGCCCGTTACTTAAACTTATCGTTAATGTATCGTCAGCCAGACCAACATTTCCACCACCATTATAAAACCATCTATAATAACTTATGTGAGAATCTATGAATACAGTTGCATCAAAAGTCGGTGATGTTAAAGTCGTAAATCCATCGTCTACATCATCGTCTCCGGGTTGTCCACCTGCATTACCAGTAACATAGCATTTATCGGAACAATCATTGTTCACATCAACACCTGGGTTGGCAGGGATTCCATTATTTGATGTTCCTACAGGAATACCTCTTACCCAAGAACCTGATACTGCATTTCCAGATACTGTCCAATTATAATTAAAAGCAAAATCATCGTATATAGCAGTATCCAACTCTATACCAAAATCAGCATTTGGGCCATTAATTAAAACGTTGTTATCACATACTGTTTGATAGCCCAAAGCACCTGCAATCCAATCATAGTTACCCGGAATAACAGCACATTTTGTATAATTTCCCAAGTTGTTAGTGGTCATATTATATGAGTTGTTTGCATTAAAAACATTTACTTGAATATTGGGAACGGGTGTTACCGCATTGGAATCTTTAACAATACCTGAAATGTTAACTGCGTTTGGGCTGAACAATTGAACAGAAAGACTTGTTAAAATACCATTCGTAAGTACAACACCAGTAATTGTTTTAGAATTGTAACCAGCCTTAGTAAATGTAACAGAATATGTTCCTGCATCTGGTGTTCCTGTTTTATAATCACCGACAATGTCAGTACTATCAAGAATACTCAATGCTTGAATTGAAACTTGAACACCTGTTATTGGAGTAAAGCAAATGCTATCCACAATGTTCCCTTCCAGATAACAAGCTCTTACATAATTAGGAGTGTATACAAATAAACCTAAGCCCATATCAGACACAACCATAGTTCCAGAAGGTAAAAATGGATATACTCCCCAAACACCAGCATAACCACCACCTGAAAGCGGATTGGCATCATACCATCCTACATTCACTAAATTTTGTGGACGATGTGCATCTGTTATTACAACACCATCTTTGTACCAAGATGAAATGGCATAATCGTTTAAGATATGTGTATTGTGAACAATTGACTGCGATCCCGGATTTTGAGACTGAATTTTATCCATAAACTTTATATTGGCAGTATTTGAAACATCGAAAGCTGCCAACCAAGAATTGTCCACCTCATCGGTTGTAAACAGAAAGTGTCCATTATCGCTTAACCAAGTATTGTGCGTAAAATTGTTGGGCGTATTCTGACCTTGTATCTCAACAGGATTTGCCTTATTCGATACATCTACAGCCATAAAATAACCATTGTATACTTCTCCTGCCCATACGGTATCATTTCTAACATAACCATCGTGTACATATCTAACATTATACATTCCTGCATAAGTAGGATTCCATGGGTCGGTTAAATCACCTATTATAAAACCCTGATTGCTTACATTGCTTCCGTATAAATAGACAAAGCCATTGTCGATATGTAATGCATGTATTGAATTTAATTGTTGGTTGGGACCTGGAATTATAGGCGCCCATTGTTTAATAGGTAAATTTAATCCAGGCAAATTTCTTAAATCAATTATTTGTAATCCACCACCACCTTCAGTAGTTACATAAGCGTAACGCCCCCAAACTTTTACCTCACGCCAAATGGATTGAATCCCCGGTATTTGAGCAACTTGAGTAGGTGAAGCAGGATTGGTAACATCCACAATGGAAAGACCAAATTGGTGGCCGACTAATGCATATTCATTACCCAAGGTATCCACAAAACCGCCAATATTGGAAAGCTGTGAACCGGGATAAGTTAAGGTACCAACCAAAGTCATATTTTTTTGACTAAAAGCTGTTAATGACAAACAAATTGCTAATAATGCTGCGTAAAAAAATTTCATAGTGTGTAGTGTTTAGAATATATAGAATATAAAAGTATAAATATTTAATGAATAAGTGACCTAAAACTCTAATTCAATCTGGTTGTCCATGTCATCTAATCCCGATTTTATTTTCTTTAACCGATCTAATCGTTCAGAATCAATTTCTACTTCCGGTTTGGGAGCCGCTTCATTAGGTTTTAATGGTTCGGTTTGTTCAATGAGATTAATCTCTTTTACTTTCCCCATCGTTAGTTTGTTGCCTTTAGCTTTAAAGCCTTTAACTGTAATAAAATCAACCAACTTTATTTTTTGATTGGGCACTTCATTCCCTTTATTTTTAGAAAATTTTATTTCAACAATAGGCGAAACGGCCGTACTTACCAATTCCAATTGTGAACCTTCTGCCTCACTTATAAAAAGAACTTTTTTATCGCTTAGCTCTACTAAAAATCGTTTTACAAAATATTCTTTTTTTTCGCCATCCAAATATATTGCTGAAAGAGGTTTTAATGGATCGAGCTTTTCAATCAATATTAAATCTTCTTCAAAATGGTTCGTAAGATCAAAATTACATAACCTGTAATGCCCCGATTGTGTAATCACAATAATCTTATCATCTCCGCTAAATTCGCCCATATATTGCCCTCGTTGGTCTGTATTTAAACGATGAACAGTATCGTCAAACCAAATCATTCTGGCACCCAAGGTAGAAACCCCTTTTTCCTTCTGAATAATTTTTTTAACCGGAAATCTTGAAATGATGTTTCCAATTGAATTTCTGCCTTTTATAGTAAGTTCAGCGAAATCAAAATCAAAGGTTAATTTTTTAAGCTTTGGCAGTGGTTTTAACAACACATTAATGGTTTCGGATTCACCATTTGGATTAGCAGTAAAATATAAAACGGAAGAATCTTTGGCTCCTTTTGTTAAATCATATACTTTATCACGTGTTACGCCACTTACAGCGAATCGTTTTACCATAATATTGCCTTTCGATCCATCTTGGTATATCATATTATATATAGTGCGCTCATCGTTTTTCTTGAATACATTAATATATATCGTCCCCTTTCCAACAAATGCCTTGTCTGTAACTTTGCTGACAGTCATTGTTCCGTCTTCACGAAAAACAATAATATCATCCATATTGGAACAGTCGCAAATATACTCGTCCTTCTTTAAACCGTAACCGGCAAAACCTTCCTCTTTGTTTATATATAATTTTTCATTGGCAACCGCTACAGAAGAAGCAACAATTGTATCAAACGATTTTATCTCTGTTTTTCTTTCTCTCCCTTTGCCGTATTTCTTTTTTAAATTTTTAAAATATTCAATAGCAAAGTCTACCAAATTATCTAAATGATGTGTTACTTGAATAATTTTTTCTTCAATTGATTTTATAATGTCATCGGCTTTAAAGGAATCGAATTTAGAAATTCGCTTAATTTTTATTTCGGTAAGCCTCTCAATGTCTTGAACAGTAACCTCTCTCTTAAATTTATTTTTATAAGGTTTTAATCCTTTATTAATGGCAGCCAAAACAGCTTCCCATGTTTCACATTCTTCAATATCGCGGTAGATTCTTTTTTCAATGAAAACTTTCTCCAACGATGAAAAATGCCATTGCTCCTCCAATTCACCTTTTTCAATTTCAAGTTCCCTTTTTAGTAAACCAAGTGTTTGGTTCGTAGAGATTTTTAGTATTTCGTTTACACCGACAAATCGTGGTTTATCGTTTTCAATGATACAGGCATTCGGAGATATTGAAACTTCACAAGCTGTAAATGCATATAGTGCGTCAATTGTTTTATCAGGAGAAATTCCTGGAGCCAAATGAATTACAATTTCTACATTTTCCGATGTGTTGTCTTCTACTTTTCTAATCTTAATTTTCTCTTTCTCATTGGCAGAAACAATACTATCAATAAGACTTGTAGTGGTTGTTGAAAATGGAATTTCAGAAACAACAAGTGTTTTCTTATCCAATTGAGCTATTTTTGCCCTTACTCTAATTTTTCCCCCACGAAGTCCATCATTGTAATTTGAAAAATCGGCCATACCACCAGTAGCAAAATCAGGCAATATGTTTGTTCTTTTCCCTCTCAACACATCTACTGATGCATCTATTAACTCAATGAAATTATGAGGCATCATTTTACAAGCAAGCCCCACAGCAATTCCTTCTACTCCTTGTGCCAACAATAAAGGAAACTTAACTGGAAGAGTAATAGGTTCTTTGTTCCTACCATCGTAAGAAGCTTGCCAACGTGTAGTTTTGCTGTTAAAAACAACCTCCAAACCGAATTTAGTAAGTCGCGCTTCAATATAACGAGCTGCAGCTGCACTATCACCTGTTAAAATATTTCCCCAGTTCCCTTGGCAGTCAATTAATAAATCTTTCTGTCCAATTTGTACCATAGCATCACCAATAGAAACATCACCATGGGGATGGTATTTCATAGTGTGTCCTATTACATTTGCAGCCTTGTTATAACGGCCATCATCCAACTCTTTTAATGAATGCAGTATTCTCCTTTGTACAGGCTTTAGACCATCTTCAATAGCCGGCACTGCCCTTTCTAAAATTACATACGAAGCATAATCAAGAAACCAATTTTGGTACATCCCAGAAACGTGGGTGATATTTTGCAACTCATTGCTTTCGTTATTTTCAAATTCTCTATTTTCAGTCATTTTTATTCCTGTTTCAATACTTTTCTAATAAACACAAAAATAAAAATAATGCTGTTTTTTCGGTAAATATATTTTCATTGTTTGTTAACACCCTATATTTGCATAAAAAGCCGCTTTCTGAAAACTACACTACACGACCCTTTTGCAGTATTGAAAATTAAGAAATTTAGACGTTTTTTATTTTCCAGGCTTTTTGTAACCTTGGCCATTCAAATGCAAAGCATCATTATTTGTTGGCAAATTTATGATGTAACACACAACCCCTTTGCACTAGGATTAACAGGTCTAGCAGAAGCAATACCTTTTATAGTTACTTCATTATTCGCTGGTCACATTGCAGATAAACACAACCGAAAATCGATTATTCTTCTATCCATTACACTATTATTTACAGCGACTTTGCTACTCATATTTATAGGAGCAAATTTTTCGATTTCTTATAGTCGCTTTGGAACAATGCCAATTTATGCCGCTATAATGATAACAGGAATTGCTCGTGGATTTTTAGGTCCTGCCGTATCTGCATTTTGGGCACAACTTGTAAATAGAAATTTGTATGCGAATGCCTCAACTTGGAACAGTACTATGTGGCACATTGGTGCAGTAATAGGTCCGGCAATTGGTGGTTTAATATGTGGTTTTTGGGGCTTACCTACTGCATATGTAATAAATGCTCTACTATTTGCATTTTCATTACTATTTGTTTTATTCATACAGTATGATGTTGTGAATACAGTTAAAGAAAATGAGAGTTTAAAAGAAAGTTTGTCGCTTGGTTTAAAATTTGTTTTTTCAAATCAAAAAATGCTAGGTGCTATTTCGTTAGATTTGTTTGCTGTTTTATTTGGCGGTGCATTTGTGCTGCTACCCGTATTTGCATCCGACATTTTAAAAACCGGACCTGAAGGATTGGGGGTTTTAAGAGCAGCACCGGCAGTAGGCGCAATTATTATGGCTGTTATAATGGCCTACAAGCCACCCTTGAAAAATGCAGGTAAGAAATTATTTGTAAATGTTGCCCTATTTGGAGCGCTTACAATGCTGTTTGCGCTTTCTGCAAATTATTACCTTTCCTTAATAATATTGGCCTTAATAGGCGCTGTAGATAATGTTAGTGTTGTAATACGATCTACCATTTTACAACTTTCTACTCCCGACAATATGCGCGGCAGAGTATCGTCCGTAAATTACATTTTTATTGGATCTTCCAATGAAATAGGGGCTTTTGAGTCGGGGCTAGCAGCCCGCTTAATGGGTTTAATTCCATCCGTGATCTTTGGTGGGGCAATGACAATAGCAAGTGTTGTGTCAATTTACAAATTATTTCCCAACCTAAAAAAGTTAAATTTGTAGTAATCTACTAAAAATAATCATTCTTCAATAGAATTTTTTAAAACTTTTTTAGTATTTTTTCTATAAAATTAGCATCGTATTACTTTTTTTCTTTTATTATACTTCCTAAAAGACTTGTTAATACACTGATTGGGTCAACTTGTAAAAAAAATGACAAAGTCAATAGGTAGCTTTTTTTTATATAAACTTTTTTATTACAAAAAGATGATTTAAAATTTTGACAAGTTAATTTTATAACTACTTTCGTGAGTAGAGAAGTCATTATAAATCATTATATAATCAGAGTATTTTAATATGGAGAAGAAATTTGAAAAAATATGGGAAAATTGCCTCAGCGTAGTAAAAGATAATGTAAGTGCCCAAAGTTTTAAAACCTGGTTTGAGCCTATTAAAGTTGTAAAACTTCAAAATAACATTTTAACGATTCAGGTTCCAAGTCAGTTTTTTTATGAATGGCTAGAAGAACATTATATCACACTATTAAAAAAAACTATTAAAAAAGAACTCGGTACTGAGGGGCGACTAGAATATAGTATTGTAATGGAAAATTCCTTTAACAATTCTAAACCTTATACTATAAAAATACCTACAACGAATAAAAAGGCCTTGGTTAATCCTGCAGTTTCTATGCCAATGGATATTGGAAACAATGGTATACGTAATCCATTTATTATTCCGGGACTAAAGAAGGTAAATGTAGAATCGCAATTAAATCCGAATTATTCTTTCGATAATTTCGTGGAAGGCGACTGCAATCGCTTAGCTCGCTCAGCAGGTTTTGCTGTAGCCAACAAGCCTGGAGGAACTGCCTTTAATCCATTATTAATATATGGAGGTGTTGGATTTGGAAAAACACACTTGGCGCAAGCTATAGGGATACAAATAAAAAATCATTTCCCAAACAAAACAGTATTGTATGTTTCTGCAGAACGATTTATGCACCAATATGTAGACTCTGTTAAGGATAACAAACAAAATGATTTTATCTATTTCTATCAAATGATAGATGTACTAATTATTGATGATGTTCAGTATTTTGCAGGCAAAGAAAAAACACAAGATATATTCTTCCATATATTTAATCACTTACACCAAACAGGAAAACAAATTGTATTGACATCTGATAAACCACCTGTTGAAATGCAGGGAATGGAGCCAAGATTGTTATCTCGTTTCAAATGGGGTTTATCTGCCGATTTACAAGCTCCCGATTTAGAAACCAGAATTGCTATACTTGAAAAGAAGGTATATGCTGATGGAATTGAAATGCCAAAAGAAGTTATTGAATACCTTGCCTATAGTATTACTACCAACGTACGTGAATTAGAAGGGGCTTTAATATCTTTATTAGCTCAATCATCGCTTAACAAAAAAGCAATTACATTGGAACTTGCTAAAAGCATGATTGACAAGTTTGTTAAAAATACTGCACGCGAAGTTTCAATCGATTTTATTCAAAAAGTAGTTTGTGATTATTTTGACTTACCGATTGAGTTAATGAAATCAAAAACACGCAAACGCGAAGTGGTACAAGCCCGTCAAATTGCAATGTATTTTTCAAAGAGTATGACTAAATCATCATTAGCAAATATTGGTTTGCACTGCGGAGGTAAAGATCACGCTACTGTATTGCATGCTTGTCGCACGGTAAACAACTTAATGGATACCGATAAAAGATTCAGAGCGTATGTGGATGAATTGGAGAAGAAGATAAATGTGATATAAGCATTATAAAACTCATAAAAGAAGCGAGGGCGATTTCTAATTGAAATCGCCCTCGCTTCTTTTTAGTTAAAAATTAAAATGAGTTCATATAAATTGAAGCGTCATCCCCGGTATTGAATATCAAATCCAATATACTTACTCCGTGTTCAAAAGGTGGTAACAATTGTTCGTATTCTTTGTATCCACTATAGTTCATCCATTCAACTGCAATTCCATTCTCCTCAAAAAGTTTAACATCCAAATAATCCTTTGCTGCCGGGCCTGACAAATAATGGGTGGCATTTCTTTTTTTACATACTTGAATCAGTCGCTCATTCTTGTCACCATGAAGCTCCAAGTCTCTACTCCACAACAATTCGGTTTTTATATTTAAGATGGTATTAATGCTTTTAATAAAACTATAATTAATATCACTCAAATATTCACTGTTACAATTCATATACAATTCCTCAAAAACACCTTTGTACTGATTAAAATTGGGCGCTTTTGAATAATTAGCTACCAAGGTGTTCCAGTTTTTTCTTGCCCACTTCACATCACTCACTTTTGTTTCGTGTATGGTTTGCTCTAATGATGTTTGAAATACAGGTATTGTGATCCAATGAACTCCTGTTGGGGTCTTTATTTTATTCCTATTCCTCCAATCGTTTTTGGTATACTGCACTTCATCGTACAAAATAAACTCATCAACGGAATTTATCAAATCGAAATATCCTTTCCACGGAATATAATTGGATTGAAGTACAGCTATTTTCAATTTTATAAATATTATTTTAATCTTGGTCTCTCACCAATTTTTCTGGCCGGACTTCCTACATAAATTCCCCAAGGCTCTACATCTTTATTCACAAAACTTCCTGCACCAATCACAGCTCCTTCGCCAATCGTTACAGGCATTATTACACTCCTGGCGCCAATGTAAACATCATTGCCCACAACTAATTTTCCTCCAATGGCTTGCGCACTTCCTTCACCCAATCCATCCACCATTTTTAATCCGGCAGTATGCGAGTAAGTGGCCGATAAGAATACGGTTCCTGGTCCTGTTGAAACCCTATCACCTATGATTGTTAAGCCCCCACCCCAAATTACAGTGTGTGGTTGAAAGTCTGTGTACTCTCCAATTTTAACTCCTTCACCAGCAAAGATGAATGCAAAGTCGCCTATTCTGCAATGAGCCCCGAGATCAACAACTCCCGGCTTGGCAATTTTTGCCATTGGAAATATTTTAACTCCTTGTCCGCAAGAACGTAATTTGTCTTTCACATTCTCGCCCATAAATTCAATTCCATCAAGTGTATACATAAAGTTATTATTTAATATTCATTCTCTTTAAACAGTTGATTTCTTTTTTCTATTAAAAATCCGAATTTATTGTTCTCCACTTCTTTTTTATAATCGATTAAAAGTGCTTCGAAATTGTATTGAGGAGACCAATCCAGCTCTGCTTTTGCCTTACTATTATCGTAAACGAATGAATCCATTTTGTGAGGCTTATCAGCTCGTAAAATAATTTCAGGGTATGAATTTTCTTTACCAAATACTTTCGCAATTGTTTCCACTTCTTCTCTTAAAGTTAAGCTATAGCCGGATGTGATATTATAAATACCACCTACCTTTTCGTTTTCAATCGCTTTTAGAAAGGCACTGACTACATCTTTTACATAAATTATATCTCTACCAACACTACTATCTCCCCACATTTCCAAGGGTTTTCCTTCGAGGGCATTTTCAATAAAGGTTTGAAATCCAGTTTTAACAGGTTTACCATCTTTAAATATATCCAAGTGCGGACCAAACCCATAAACAGGGGGCAAACGGAATATTATTCCTTGTATATAATAATTCGCCCTATAGTATTCTACACAATCCTGTGCACTGGTCTCAGAAATACCAAACATAGAATATTCACCAATGTACTCTAATGCTCTCCCATCTTCTTCTTTTATGGGTCTATTCTTGCTCCAAAGTCCTGAAGTATTTCTGTGGGAACTACCGTAAATAACTTTTTTCACTCCGTTCTGTCTACAAAATTCTAAAATGTTGAGGGTACCATTAACATTAATGTTAATGTAGTCTTTTGGCTGATAGTTGGCTGAACTAAAATTAGCGGGTTGAAGAGCTGCAAGAATAATAACCACATCGAAATGGTTTCCTTTCATTTTTTCAAAATCCTCTATTTTTGTTATATCAACAGGGATATAGGGAATGCCTTGTTCCTTACAATAAGCTTCTCCAATACTACTTATATCAGAAGCAACAACACTATACCCTTGTTTAAGTAGTTCATCAATCAGATAGGTTGCTATAAAACCTGCTCCGCCAAATACCAATATTTTTTTTTGACTATCCATTAAAATTATATTTTTTTCGAATGATATAAAGTGGTCGTTGTCGAACTTCTGTATATATATTGGATAAGTATCTTCCGATAAAACCTAACATCAATATGATTATACTTCCAAAAAAAAACAAACTTAGTAAAATTGAGGTAAAACCTGGAGTAACATCAAGAACAAAGTATTGGTAAAAATAGTGTAAAGAGGCTGCACTAGTAAAAAAGAAAATTATAAAACCTAAATAAATCATAAAATTAAGAGGAGCAGTACTTAAACTGATAATCATATCAATCATTAAGTTAAAGCGTTTAATGAAGTTATAATTGCTTTTTCCTGAATATCTTTTTCTGTTCTCAATTTCCAGTATACCATATTTTAAACCAATATCTGTTACTATTCCATCAACGGTTCTATTTACTTCATTGTACTGATTATAGTTGGCTGCAAATTCTCGGGTCATAATCTTCATCATCAGCTGGTCTTTGATGATTTTTACTTTGAAAACCTTAACAAGTATAAACCAAAAGAACTTAGAAGTCATCTCGTCCCAAAAATTATTTCTGGATTTAGAAATGCAGTATATGATGTCGAATCCTTCTTTTATTTTTCTGTACAAACGTGGAATTTCTGAAGGAGGATTTTGAAGATCGCCATCCATAATGATTATATGTTCTCCAATGGCTGCGTGTATACCGGCACTCATTGCAACTTGTTGTCCATAGTTGCGTGAAAGAGATATGCCTTTTACAAAAGGATTTTTGGCACTTTCCAAAGCAATGGCTTGTTCGCTGTTATCAGCACTATTATCGTTTACATAAATAATCTCGTATGAAATATTCAGTTCTTCAAGTGACTTGATTATTTCGGTTGTAAGAATGGGAACAATATCCTCATCGTTGTATATTGTTACTACTAAAGATAGCTCCATAAATGGTCGTGGTTAGTTGGGTAAATTTAGTAATTTATTAACTGGAAAAGTAATTAGCTGTGGTTTTAAACTTTCTCAATTACTACTGCATAACCTTGGCCAACACCAATACACATGGTTACCAAGGCATACTTTTTATTTTGCTTTTGTAGTTCAATAGCTGCCGAATTCAATATACGTGAACCACTCATACCCAATGGATGACCAATTGCAATAGCACCACCGTTGGGATTTATGCGTGGGTCACTATCGCTCAAACCCCATTTACGAATACAAGCTAAACTTTGTGCTGCAAATGCTTCGTTAAGTTCTATCACATCCATATCGCTCATTTTCAAGCCTGCTTTTGCCAAAGCTTTGTTGCTTGCTTCAACAGGACCTATTCCCATTATACGAGGCTCAACACCAACAGCAGCGGATGAAACAATACGTGCCTTTGGAACAAGTTTGTATTCCTTAATGGCATTTTCTGATGCAAACAACAAGGCAGCAGCACCATCGTTTAAACCCGAAGCATTACCAGCAGTAACTGTTCCATCCTTTCGGAAAGAAGGTTTAAGCTTTGCCAATATTTCAAGACTTGTATCTTGTTTTATAAATTCATCTGTATCAAACACTTTTACATCACCCTTTTTTTGCGGTATTTCTACCGCTACAATTTCACTTGCAAAGCGTCCTGCATTCAGAGCTTTCGTAGCCTTTTGCTGAGAGAGGTATGAAAACATATCTTGATCTTCACGACTGATTTTATACATATCTGCCAAATTCTCAGCCGTCTCCCCCATAGCATCTACACCATACATTTCCTTCATCTTGGGATTAATAAACCGCCAACCAAATGTACTGTCGAACATCTGTGCATCTTTACCAAAAGGGGTTGATGTTTTAGAAATTAGCCAAGGTCCACGTGTCATATTTTCCACTCCACCTGAAATCATCAAATCACTATCACCTAACATAATAGCTCTCGCTGCTGCAATGGATGCGCTTAGTCCGGATGCACACAAACGATTTACCGTTTCACCGGGAATTGTGTATGGAAGTCCTGCCAACAGAAGAGCCATACGTGCTACATTGCGGTTGTCTTCTCCAGCTTGATTTGCACACCCAATAATAACATCACCAATAGTTGTTGCATCAATTGTTGTATTTCGCTCCATCAGTTTTTTCAACACCAAGGCTGCCATATCATCTGTGCGAACAGTTGACAAAGAGCCTGTATAATTTCCTACTGCTGTTCTTACTCCATCAATTAAGTATGCATCTTTCATAATAAAAAGTTTTGTGTAAAAATAAAAAACGTCCCGCAATAATGAGAGGAATTGTCGCTTTTTTAAAATATATTTATTTTACTCAAATATAAACATTATAACTCCTCTATTTTTTGTCGTCCTTCCAGAGTTTTATTGTCGGCAATAGCTTTACTTTTGGAAGTGTTGAAAAAAAAATTCATTCTGTTTTATTTTCATAAAGCAAATATATTTTAAAAAAGCGACAATTCCCCTTATTCTTTATAGTTTTTATTGCATTGTATTACTAATTTATAAGCAATTCTTGACAAGCATTTTATTTATTCGCACAATTATAGATGTGTTCTGTTTTTTACTTTGAACTAAAATTAATATAGTACTTTTGAAGTATATTATAAAAATATGTTACCAAAAAAACTCGTATATTTTCTCACAATAACGATTGCATTTTTATTAACAGCAATTAACTCTACAAGTGCTCAAACAGGAACAATAAAAGGGTTTGTATATGAAAAAAACTCCGGAGAGCCTGTAATATTTACTAAGGTGATAATAGCTAAAACAAAATATGGTGCAACTACTGATGTAGATGGTTATTTCACAATTACTCGTTTGCCTTCAGGTGATTATACATTAAAAATAACGTACATGGGTTATGACACCCTCACAGTACCTATAAGTATAAAAGCGGATGAAATGGTAACAAAAAAATTGTATTTAACTAAGTCGTCTATAAAACTGAAAGGGTTGATTATTTCTGCCGAGAAACAAGAGGCGAAAACAGAAATTAGAACTTCGGTTACTAAAATTACACCGAAAGAAATTAAGCAAATTCCATCGGTAAGCGGGGAAGCTGATTTAGCACAATACTTACAGGTAATTCCAGGAGTTGTGTCAACAGGCGACCAAGGAGGGCAATTGTATATTCGAGGAGGCTCACCGATACAAAACAAAGTTCTATTGGATGGAATGGTTATATATAATCCTTTTCATTCTATTGGACTATTTTCTGTTTTTGATGCAGATATAATACGTAATGCCGATGTTTATACGGGAGGTTTTGGAGCAAAGTTTGGTGGGCGTATATCTTCTATTATGGACATTACTACTCGCGATGGGAATAAGAATCGCATAGCAGGAAAAATTGCAGCTAGTCCTTTTGGAACAAAATTATTACTTGAAGGTCCTATAAAAAAGGCAAAAGAGGTAGGAGGAAGCACATCTTCGTATTTACTTTCAGCCAAGAATTCATACCTGGAACAAACCTCAAAGGTTATATACAATTATGTTGATACTGCAGGATTACCTTATAATTTTTTAGACTTTTATGGAAAAGTTTCTTTTAATTCTCAAAATGGGAGCAAATTAAACTTGTTCGGTTTTAACTTTAACGATCACGTATATTATCCAGGGGTATCAAACTTAAATTGGAAATCATCGGGAGGGGGGACTAATTTTATTGTTGTCCCAAGCGCTTCACAAGTACTGATTAAAGGTAATTTTTCTTATTCTAAATACGCCATAGAGTTACTTGAACAAGACAATCAACCACGCAAAAGTGAAATAGATGGTTTTAATTTAGGAATCGACTTTGTTTATTTTAAAGGTCAAAATGAGATTGATTATGGTATAGAAGTGTTAGGTTTTAAAACAAGCTATGAATTTTACAACTCGGTAAATAGACACTTAACACAAGAAGAAAACACGACTGAAATGGCAGGTTTTTTAAAATATAAGATAACAGCCGGAAAGTTGCTTCTTGAACCAAGTTTTAGAATGCATTATTATGCGGCACTTACCTACCTTTCTCCCGAACCTCGATTAGGAATGAAATACAATGTGGCAGACAAATTTAGATTAAAATTTGCGACTGGAATTTATTCTCAAAATTTAATGAGTGCATCTTCTGACAGAGATGTGGTAAATTTATTTTACGGTTTTCTTTCAGGTCCCGATAACTTACAAGAAAACTTTATTGAAGAAGATGGTTCTGCTAGAAATATAAAACATAATTTACAAAAAGCAAATCACTTTATTTTGGGAGCAGAATATGATTTAACGAGTCGTATTAATGTAAACATTGAAGGATATTATAAAATGTTTACTCAGCTTACGAATTTAAACAGAAACAAGATATTTGATGACGATGCTGCCAATTCAAATAGACCCGATGAACTAAAAAAAGATTTTATTGTAGAAACAGGCTCTGCTAAAGGGATAGACTTCTCTTTGAAATACGATTATAAAAAAGTGTATATATGGGCAGTTTATTCATTGGGATTTGTTACTCGTTATGATGGTGTACAAAAATATATGCCACATTTTGACAGGCGCCACAATGTTAACTTAGTTCTATCATATACTTTTGGGAAAGGATTAAACTGGGAGTTGGACGGAAGATGGAATTATGGATCTGGATTCCCTTTTACAAAAACACAAGGATTCTATGAAAAAGTTAATTTTGCAGATGGTGTAAACACAAATTACACTACCTCAAATGGTGATTTGGGAATTTTGTATAGCAACTTGAACGGTGGGCGTTTACCAAGTTACCACCGATTAGATGTGAACCTAAAACGTAAATTTGCATTATCAGATAGAGCATTATTAGAAGCAAACGTAGGCGCGACAAATGCATACAATCACCAAAACGTATTTTATATTAACAGGGTAACGAACCAAACAAAATATCAGTTGCCATTGTTACCAAGTGCAGGATTGATATTGAATTTTTAAGCAGCTAATTGTTTATTAAAATAATTAAGCACTCATAGTTTCTACTGAAGTATCTACTTTTTTCACCAAACCTTGTAATACTTTACCCGGACCTACTTCAATAAAGGTTCGTGCACCAGCAGTCAACATATTTTGCATCGTTTGTGTCCAACGTACTGGTGTAGTTAGTTGTTCAATAAGATTACTTTTTATTTCAGTAGGATTACTCACTGCCATTGCCGTTACATTCTGAAAGATTGGACAAACAGGCTCATTAAAGTTAGTAGCATTGATTGCTGCCTCCAACTCTACTCTTGCTGGTTCCATTAAGGGAGAATGAAATGCTCCGCCAACAGACAACAACAAGGCGCGTTTAGCACCTGCTGCTTTTAACTTTTCGCAAGCAATTGTTACTCCCGCTATAGAGCCTGAAATAACCAATTGTCCTGGGCAATTATAATTAGCTGCAACCACCACCTCATCGGTAATAGATGCACATATTTCTTCTACTATTTTATCATCAATTCCTAAAATAGCAGCCATGGTTGACGGAACTGCTTCGCAGGCCTTTTGCATTGCCAAAGCTCTTTTATTTACCAATACCAATGCGTCTTCAAAAGACAAAGTTTTATTAGATACTAAAGCCGAGAATTCGCCCAAGGAATGACCCGCAACCATATCGGGAGCAAAGCTACTTCCTAAGGTTTTTGCCAAAATTGTTGAGTGTAAAAATATAGCAGGTTGTGTTACATTGGTTTGTTTCAAATCGGAATCTGTACCGACAAACATAATATCTGTTATTCTAAAACCAAGTATGTCATTTGCCTTCTCAAACAGTTCCTTTGCAATAGTATTGCTTTCATATAAGTCCTTTCCCATACCCGAAAATTGAGAACCTTGACCGGGAAATAAATATGCTTTCATAATGTAATTAGTTTAAAATTTGAATTGCTAATTACCTAAAAATAAAGGGAGAAAACAAGTTTGTTTTCTCCCTTTATAAGATAAAGCAGTTTGTATTATTTTCTGCTGCCAAACAATCTTAGCAACGAAAGAAATAAGTTGATGAAATCGAGGTATAAATTAAGGGCACCCATTATGGCCAACTTATTGGTAGATTCAATACCATATTCTGCACCTGATCCAATATTTTTTAGTTTTTGAACATCATAAGCTGTTAAGCCGGTAAAAACAATTACCCCTATAAAACTAATGATGTAGGACATTGTATCACTTTTCATAAAAAAATTCACAACACCTGCTATAATCATTCCAACTAGGGCCATCATTAATATGTTTCCTAAACGAGTAAGGTCGGTATTGGTAGTATAACCTACAAGCGCCATAATACCAAACATTAAAGCGCTTACACCAAATGTCACATAAATTGAGCCTTCAGTATAAATTAAAAATATAAAACTTAAACTTATTCCCATTATAATAGCGTATGCAATAAACAAAATAAGTAATACGGAATAGGAAAGTTTGTTAAACCCAAAAGACATCAGCAATACGAATCCTATGGGTGCAAACATCACTACATAACCTAAAGGTTTCATTCCAGTTTCCCCAACTAACATAGTGGTTAACGAAAGATTAGTGCCAAATAAATAAGACATAACAGCTGTTATTGTCAATGCAGCAAACATCCAAGAAAACACATTCACCATAAATGCCTTTGTACTATCACCGACTTGTTGGTGCGATTGAGAAAAAATGTTAAAGTTATCGTTATTGATTTCCATTTTTAGTTGTTTAATAAGTTGATAAAACAAAATTACTAATAAAATTGCGTTTGCGCCATTAAAAAATGTTAATGCAATTTGGAGCCTATAAGACTTATAAATTCCTTACGGGTAGTATCTTTCAAGAATTCACCTGTAAATGCAGAAGTAGTTGTAACCGAATTCTGCTTTTGTATACCACGCATTTGCATACATAAATGAGAGCATTCCATAACAACCGCTACTCCAATAGGATTGAGCGTATCCTGAATACAATCACGAATTTCAGTTGTAAGTCTTTCTTGCACTTGCAATCTTCTTGCATAAGCATCTACTACTCTTGGTATTTTACTCAATCCTACAATATGACCGTTAGGAATGTAAGCGATGTGTACCTTTCCAAAAAAGGGAAGCAAATGATGTTCACACAATGAATAAACTTCAATATCTTTCACAATAACCATCTGTTTGTAATCTTCTTTGAACATAGCCGAACGCAGTATTTCTTGAGGATCTAAACTATGCCCACTTGTTAAAAACTGTATTGCTTTAGCAGCTCTTTCAGGAGTTTTAAGCAATCCTTCACGGGTGCTATCCTCACCTACAGTATCAATAATAAGTTTGTAGATTTTCGATATTTTTTCAGTATTGACAACATCGTACTCGTCCAATTTTTTATACCCGCTCATACTACTATTTATTTATGATTAGTCAGAAATTATTCTCCAAAATATTCTACATAATTATTATCGGTTTCACACAATTTTATGCAATGAAGACTACAATTCCCCATCGCTTTAATATGTGGTGCAAGTTGATTCCATATAGCAATTGTAACATTCTCTGTGCTTGGCATAATATCTTTCATAAAATCTACATCCAAGTTCAAATTACGATGGTCAAGCTTGTCGGTAATGTACTTACGAATAACCAAACTTATTTCCTTGAGATTAGCTGAATAACCCGTATCCTGACTGATCTCACCTTTTACCGTAACGTATAAATAATAATTATGTCCATGCCAATTAGGGTTGGCACATTTACCAAATACTTCATTGTTCTGCTCGTCTGACCAAGCGGGATTATACAGTTTATGTGCTGCGTTAAAATGTTCTTTGCGTGTTATGTATATCATATTAAATGTTTAAAAAATATTATAACAAAAATAGACTTGTGTCTTTTATACCAAATTAAATGATTTAGTTGCCATTTCTTCAATGGCTTTTCCAATGGCCAACGATGCTGTTGCTGCAGGCGATGGTGCGTTCAATACATGAATCGCATTATCATTATGTTCAATAATAAAGTCATCACTCATCTCTCCTTCAGGTGCCAATGCCATGGCTCTCACTCCTGCTCTTCCCGGTTTCAAATCTTCCATTTCCAAAGTTGGTATTAACTTTCGCAAACGTTTAAGAAAATATGTTTTTGAAAATGCGCCTCGGTACTCATCCAAGCCAAATTTTAAATTTTTTGCAAAAAATTTCCAAGTACCGCCAAAAGCAAAAGCTTCAACCGTATCTTTTAATGAAAAATCCGTTTTGCCGTATCCCTCACGCTTGAAAACAAATACAGCATTGGGGCCGCACTCAGTCCCACCATGAATCATTCGTGTAAAATGAACTCCAAGAAACGGGTATTTAGGATTCGGAACGGGATATATTAAATTTTTCACTTTGCTTAATCCCTTTTCGGTTAAATCATAATAATCTCCACGGAAACCAACTATAGAAGTTTTCGTTTTTACTCCTTCTTTTCGTGCAATACGATCACTTTGTAAACCGGCACAAGTAATAATATACTTTGCTTTAAATTTACCCTTTGTTGAAACAACATAAGTATAATCACTGTGCTTTTCAAAATTTGTAACTTCACAACTTGTTATTACTTTACTTCCCGAAAATTTAGATTCAATTAGTTCTAGATATTTTCTTGAAACATCAGAATAGTCAATAATACCGGTACAAGGAACCCATAATCCTGAAATCCCCTCACAAAATGGCTCAATCTCTTTGATGCGTTTACTGTCAATTAACTCAATACCCTCAACGCCATTAGCCACCCCATTGTTAAATACCTTGTTCATATGCGCCAACTCACTCTCCTCAGTAGCGACAATAATCTTTCCGCAAATATCGTGGGGGATTTTATATTCTTTCGCAAAAGCAACTAATTCTCTTCTTCCATCAACACAATTTTTGGCTTTATAAGAACCTGGCTTGTAATAAATCCCTGAATGTATTACTCCAGAATTATGACCGGTTTGATGAGCTGCAACAGTTTGCTCTTTTTCCAATACCAGTATTTTTTTTGTTGGAAAGCGGAGGTTTAATTTGTATGCTGATGCAAGTCCTACTATGCCACCTCCAACAATAACTATATCATAACTATTTTCTTCCATACATTAATATAATGATTGCAAAATTAATAATAATATCTAGAGTAGTTCAAACTGCCTCGAATTGCAATAAAAATCAATTTGCTTAAATAAATGTGTTAAAAAAAAGATAATAACTCATTTTACAATTTGAGTAGAAAAACTTAACTTTACACCTCGATAAGTTTAATATCCAATTTCTATAATGTTCTGTTTTTATGATTCCTACTAAATATATTTTTGTTACAGGTGGTGTTACTTCTTCACTCGGAAAAGGTATTATTTCAGCATCTTTGGCAAAATTATTACAAGCAAGAGGATATTCTGTTACCATTCAAAAACTTGATCCTTATATTAATATTGACCCCGGAACACTTAACCCATACGAACACGGAGAATGCTTTGTAACCGATGATGGTGCAGAGACAGATTTAGATTTAGGACATTATGAGCGCTTTTTAAATATTCCTACATCACAAGCAAATAATATTACAACCGGTAGAATTTATCAGGCGGTTATAGACAAAGAGAGAAAGGGAGTGTTTTTAGGAAAAACTGTTCAGGTAATTCCGCACATTACAGATGAAATAAAGGAACGAATTCGTTTACTTGGTAGAGAAGCAAATTATGAATTTGTAATTACTGAAATTGGTGGAACGGTAGGCGATATTGAATCCTTACCATATATTGAAGCGGTTCGACAAATGAAATGGGAATTGGGCAACCAATGTTTAGTGTTACACCTAACACTTGTTCCTTATTTAGCAGCTGCCGGTGAACTTAAAACAAAACCCACTCAACATTCTGTTAAGATGATGTTGGAACACGGTGTTCAACCCGATATTCTAGTATGTCGTACGGATAGAGAATTACCAAAAGATTTACGCAGAAAAGTAGCCTTGTTTTGTAACGTCTCACCAAATGCCGTTATCGAATCGCGCGATGCTGAAACAATTTACGATGTTCCGTTGATGATGCAAAACGAAGAACTGGATAAGATTGTGTTAAGTAAATTAGGACTTCCTGATATAAAAGATGTTGATTTAAAAGAATGGTCGACTTTTATTGAGAAATTAAAAAACCCGAAAACATCGGTTAATATTGGTTTAATAGGAAAATATATTGAATTAAAAGACTCCTATAAATCAATTGCCGAATCATTTATACATGCAGGTGTTGCTAACGATACAAAAGTAAATGTTCATTGGATACATTCGGAAGAAATAAACGATGAAAATGTGAAGGAGAAATTAAAAAAATTAAAGGGAATATTAGTTGCTCCAGGATTTGGGGATAGGGGAATAGAAGGAAAGATAAGGGCAATAAAATATGCACGTGAAAACAATATACCTTTTTTAGGAATATGTTTAGGAATGCAATGCGCTGTAATTGAATTTGCGCGTAATGTGCTAAACTATACTGAAGCACACTCTTCTGAAATGAATCCTGAAACACCGCATCCTGTTATTGATATACTCCAAAGTCAAAAAAAGATTACCCATAAAGGAGGCACAATGCGATTAGGGTCTTATCCTTGCAGTATTGTTGAAAACACTTTAGTGTCGACCATTTATTCAGAGTCAAAAATTAACGAACGCCATCGTCACAGATATGAGTTTAATAATGAATATTTGGAAGAGTTTGAAGCAAATGGGATGATAGCTTCTGGAATTAATCCTGAGGGTGGTTTGGTTGAAATTATTGAAATCAAAAAACACCCTTGGTTTGTTGGTGTACAATTTCATCCTGAGTATAAAAGCACGGTAGTAAATCCACATTCATTATTCGTGAGTTTCGTAAAGGCGGCTATTAATCAATCCTCTGCTGTTAAACAAAAGGCTCAGAAGTAATTTTTTTCCATCATCTCAAAATCGAGCTGTTTCTTTACAAGATCGGCCTTTTTTACTTTTACTTTTACTTTATCACCAAGTTGGTATTTATTTTTGGTTCGTTTTCCGAACACACAATGATTCTCTTCATCGTATAGATAAAAGTCACCCTCCATACTTCTTAATCGCACCAATCCTTCGCAACCATTCTCAATTATCTCCACAAACAACCCCCATTCCGTTACACCACTTACCACACCGTCAAACAGTTGCCCTATCTTATCTTGTAAAAACTCTACCTGTTTGTATTTTATTGAAGACCGTTCTGCATCGGCAGCCACTTTCTCCATATCAGATGAATGCTTGCATTGATTTTCAAGGACTTTAGGGTCAAGAATAGTGAAAGATGCTTTTCTGTTATTATCTACATCTAAATAATATTGTAGAAGTCTATGCACCATAATATCAGGATAACGCCTAATTGGAGAAGTAAAATGTGTGTAATAGTCAAATGCTAATCCATAATGCCCTATATTTTGGGTACTGTATACCGCTTTTGACATTGTACGAATAGCCAATTGTTCAATCATACCTTGTTCCTTTTTACCTTTCGCATCAGCAAGTAATTGATTGAGTGACGCCGCAATTTCTTTATGATTGGATGTTTTTAAAGAATAGCCTAAACCTTTTACCAACAATGAAAAATCTCTTAATTTATCTTCATTGGGCCTGTCGTGTATCCTATAAACAAATGATCGTTCGCTTTTTGCCTTATCATTACTAACTGACTTTTTTAAAATTGCACTTCCAATATATTCTGCTACTTTTCGATTTGCTAACAACATAAAATCCTCTATAAGTTTATTAGAATCCTTTGCTTCTTTGAAAAACACCCCCATGGGCTTTCCTTCTTTATCTAAAATAAACTTTACTTCTATTTTATCGAAACCGATTGCCCCCTTTTTAAAACGTTCCTTACGTAATATTGCAGCCAACTCATTTAAATTCAAAAGCTCCTCAACATATTCACCCTGCTTTGTTTCAAGCACCTGTTGTGCCTCTTCATAACTAAATCGTTTATCAGATAATATTATTGTTCTACCAAACCATTGAGATATAATTTGAGCCTTATAATCTATTTCAAACACTGCCGAAAAACAAAGCTTTTCCTCATTCGGCCTTAACGAACATAAATTATTGGAAAGCACTTCCGGTAACATGGGTACTACCCTGTCAACTAAATAAACAGAAGTCGCTCGATTAAACGCTTCATCATCCAATACAGTTTGAGGCATCACATAATGGCTCACATCGGCAATGTGTACGCCAATTTCCCAATTATTGTTTTCTAATTTTTTTATAGATAAAGCATCGTCAAAATCCTTTGCGTCAATAGGGTCAATGGTAAAGGTGGTAATATTTCTAAAATCCCTTCGTGAAGCTATATCTTCAGATGTTATGTCTCCATTAATATCTTTTGCAGCTTGTTCAACATTCTCTTCAAACTCCTCAGGCAAACCATACTCGGCAAGTATAGCATGCATCTCTGTTGTATGTAATCCTGCTTGACCAAACACCTTTATAACTTCACCCGTTGGATTTGTTTTACCATCATTCCAAGCAACAATTTTAACAATCACCTTGTCTCCATCAATTGCATCTTTAAGATTTGCTAAAGGAATAAATATGTCTTTTGTATTTTTAGAATTGTCAGGAATTAAGAATGCGAATTTTTGAGATACTTTTATTATACCAACAAAATCACTCTTACTTCTTTTTATTATTTTAACAACTTCACCTTCGGCTTTCCTTGAATTTCTTGTTGGGTAAATGTGTATCTGTACAGTGTCTCCCCCTAATGCTCCCTTTAAATTCTTTTGCTTAATAAATGTATCCTGTTGTGTTTCGGCAGAAATTACGTAGCCTGAACCACTTTGAATAATGTCTACCACACCTATGACTGAGTTCGAATTTATATTTTTTAAACAAAATTTACCTTTTTCTTTTTCAACCAACAAATTCTTCTCAGACAACTCCTCCATTATTACCAACAAAAGCATTTTATCGCTTTGATGACTAATTCCCAACTGTGCAGAAATCTGCTTATAATTATAGTATTTCGAAGGGTTTTTAGTAAACACTTCATAAACTTCTTGCAATAGCAATTTTCTACTCTTACTTTGTTTTATTTTTTTCATCCAACCGTTTAATTGCATTTTTGAAGTTGTAAATATAGTATATCACAAAGAAAATGTAGTATATTATAAAGAAAATAGATAATTTGATAATTTTGAAAAAATAAACCAAATTTACTATTATTTATTTGCTATTAAGCTGCCGTAACACCTTCAAAATGAAACATTTTCGACACCTCTCCTTCAAAACTCGAAAAACTTTTCTTATTTATTGCTAAATTATTATTTTATTATTGCTAAATAATTATATATTTGCATTTGCAATTTAAAATAATAAAAAATGAAAACACCAATAATACAATTACTAATAATCGCATCATTAAGTTTTACGGTTATAAAATCATCTGCTCAAGGTACTAGTGCATACGTGCATGACCAAAATGGAAATGCTTGGGGGCAAACAGCGTATACTACTGATATGGACGCTGCTTTTGGTGCTGGAAATTGGCAAAATGTTACCTTTCAGGGCGCTAATATTAATGCATTATTTTCAAACACAAATTGTTTGGTAATGATTGATGGAAGTGCTGATAAAGATATTGGTATGAGCAATTTTATGGCTGCGAATCAAGTAGTAATCCAAAACTGGGTAACTAATGGTGGACACTTATGGGCCAACTCTGCCGGTTGGTATAACGATGTCCCTTGTGGTTTTGGTGGAGTTGTATTATTTTTAGGTCCTGGAGGATGTGGTAACTGTGCTAACGGAAGCCCATCAGCTTCAATAACTGCAGGTCAAAATGCGCATCCAATTTTTAATGGCCCGAATACTCCCGTAGGTACAAATTGGACAGGAAATTATTTTTCACACGATGTTATTAATGGGCCTAGTGGAACACAATTAGTGACTGGTGCAGGTGGAAACACAAAAGTTTTTACTGAATTGTCTTATGGTGGTGGTAAATGTATGTTTACAGGTACCACATTTTGGTTTGTTGGTGCTAATCAGCCGCAACCCCAATCAAGTAATTTAAGAAAAAATGTTTATCATCATATGGTTCCTTGCCAACCACCTTGTGCAACTAAATTAGCACCTGCTCTCTTGGCAACTAACGTACATTGTAATGACTCAATGAGGTGGAGAAAAGTTTCTGTTGCATTTGGATACAGAGTTTATTTAGGAACAAATAACCCTCCTACTAATGTTTTAAACGGTGTGCAACTTGCTAATCCAAATGATACTGGACATGCATTCCCACAATTACAACCCGGAACTACTTACTACTGGCAAATTATTCCATATAACGGATCTGGACCTTCAATTGGTTGTTCTGTTTTCTCATTTTCAACAGAAGTTGCTCCACCTGCTCCTGGTCCTATTATCGGATCTACAAATGTTTGTGAGTTTTCTTCAAATACTTATTCCATCAATCCTGTTGTAGGAGCATCTAATTATACTTGGACTGTACCTCTTGGAACTACTATCAACTCTGGACAAGGTACTACTTCCATTAATGTTACTTTTGGTAATACTTCAGGAAATATTTGCGCGCGAGCTGGAAACACCTGTGCTACTAGTGCTTTTACCTGTTCTCCTATTATTGTCAGTGCCGCCCCTACGCAAGCAGCTGCCGGACCTGACCAACGTGTTTGTGCTCTTACAACTACCTTAGCAGGATCTATTCCTAACTTTGGCTCCGGTGTTTGGACACAAGTTTCAGGACCTGGAACTATCAGTTTTGCTACACCTAACTCGCCTAACTCTATTGCTTCGGCTAGCGTATATGGTATGTATTTATTAGAATGGAACATCACAAGTGGTAGTTGTGCTACTAAGGATACCGTGGTAATTTATTTCGATCAAGCTCCACTTCCTGCTGCGGCAGGTGCTGATATGGCTGTGTGCGGACTTAACGCTACACTCTCTGCAACTGTTCCTAACATTGGTATAGGTATGTGGTCGGCTACGGGACCCGGTACCATTACTTTTGCTATGCCTAATTCACAAACTTCTACTGCTATGGCTTCCGCTTATGGAACATACCTTGTAAAATGGACTATTAGCAACGGTGCTTGTGTTACTATGGATAGCTTAATGCTTTCTTTCGATTCTATTCCTACAGCTCCTATGGCTGGTGCGGACCAAGATGTATGTGGACTGAGTACACTTTTGGCTGCTAATACACCAACATTTGGTGTTGGCGCTTGGATGACATTGGCTGGACCGGGAACACTTAATTTTGCGAATCCTAACAACCCTAACTCTACTGTTAGTGCCTCTAATTATGGAAATTATTGGGTAGTTTGGAATACGTCTAACGGAGCTTGTTCTTTGAACGACAGCATACGTATTTCGTTCTTCCAAATGCCTGCTGT
>CAMAVS010000002.1 GCA_945861665.1 Chitinophaga pinensis
TGAATACATAAAAAATCAAATGCTAAAACTGTATGATTATACCAAATTTGCTGGGGTCAATTTGCTCCGGAAAACTGGGGTCAGTTTACTCCGAAGAAGTGGGGTCAGTTTCGGGCGAAGAAGTGGGGTCTGTTTTGTCGGAATTTCCAATAAGTTCAACCCTACTTTTGGACTGTTTTCACTAATGCTATCGGATAGTAATTTACCATTATCTAAAACCCTTTTTGCACTTCCTAATTGTACATTAAAATAGTTGGCGCTTACTTCTATTCGTTTTAAGGCTGTACCGTATTCTAATTTCAAACTATGAGTGTAAACTGCATAATCTAAGATGTCGGTCAACACGTCTAAATGTTTGTTTAAAAAATTCTCAAGTAGCTGTATAGGGAAATTAAAGTATTTAATGTCATTTCCCATAGCCTTCAAACTTTTCAAAGTACCAATTATAAAAACTGTCAAAATCTTTTGCAATAAAGTAAACACCTCCAGCACGTTCAACTTCCCTTTGATATTCTTTTTGAAAATTACTTTGCTTGTCCTTTCCTATCTTTACCTCTACTTTTACGGAGACACCTTTTATTGTTGCTGAAATATCGGCTGTACCATTCTTTCCAGTTCCCTTAATCCATTTTATATTGCCAATGGTTCGGGTACGACCTAATACATCTTGAAAAGTTGTCCTGCAATCAAGTTGCCTTCCTGTATTGTTTATTCTTTCAGCCTGTCCGTTGTGGAGGTTAATAAAATCAATGATGCATTTGGTTAATCCGTTCGCTGTTTTATCTGTATAGCTATGTATTACCCTTGCATAATCGGGAATAGTTGGATAGCGTTGTTTGTTTTGTTTAAGACACAATTCTTTAAGAATTGCTATGGCATTAGTTTTCATAATAAGCCCCTCCATTAGCTGCTACATTGATTAATATAGAAAATGATTCGGGGCTTATTTTAAAGCGTTCGGCAAGTTTTAGAACTAAGTGCCTATTCATTGCTTTTAAATGTGGCACAGCCTTTAAAAAGGTGTATACATTCGTAACTTTGTCGCTGTTATTCATCATTACCTCCCTTGTCTTTCCCTAATAAGATTAAAGCCGAATCAATATCGCTTCTGCGATATAGGACACGATTACCTATGCCGAATGGCACTAGTTTAGACTTTTTTTGCCAATTCCATAAGGTCGATAAATCGACTTTCAATAGCTCTGCAACTTCATTTCGTGTGAGCCATACCGTTGGTTCTTTCGGTTGAAAATTTTGTTTGAGTTCTGTTAGTTGATTTTGAAGCCCCTCAAATAAGCTTGTTATTTGTTCCGGTGTAACTTCGTGTAAGATTGTTGAATTTTTCATTTGCCTTTTTTAAAGTTTAGGCAAAGAAACTTCTGTTAGTGGGGGAGAAAAAAGGGCGTTAGTGGGCGTTTTGTGGGTTATTTGTCGCCTTTCAATTTATTGCAATAGGTTGTGTAATGATTGTTAAGAATAGTTAGTTGATTTTCATAATTATTAGGTTTGTTAATTTTCGCTTTGCTAAAATCAAAGCTGAATTTTTTTGTAATAAACTCTTTGTATTTATCCTTACCAAAATTAAAAACATAGTGGTCTTTAGTATTGTGTTCTAAATACAACCAAATATTAATAAACTTTTGTTTTTGAGCGGTTGCATTATAATTTTCCGCTAAATAATTAAATAAATCAAAACTCTCTTTATTCCAAATATTAACATCGTATTCGGACGTTTCATTAAAAGCTATCCTGATTTTTGGTTGATGTGGTTTAAATGTTTCAATTTGTTCGTTGTAATATGAAATGCAATCCTGCCAACTCAAAAACAAAGCACTTTCCTTTTCTTTATATGCCTCTTCTTTAAGTTTAATAACCCTTTTAGCTATCCTTTCAATGACTTGATTCGCTTTGGTAATTTGATTGCGTAAATAATCAATGTAAAGCTCCTTAGTATTTGCACTTTTTATTAATTCGCATTCTTTAATAGTGTTTGTTCTGCCCCTATTGATTTTTTCCCTGATAGGGCATTCATTACATAATTCGTTGATATCTGTAATAAAGTTTTCGTGACATTTTTTCATATCTTATGTGCCTTTTTCTTAGGGTTATTTAAATATTCTTCCAATAGTAAGGCTTTGTCACTATCACTTTTGCCTATATACTCCAAAAACATTTTTTCAGTACTATGTCCCGTTGCACTAATTAATAATGAAGTGGGTATGCGTCCGTAGTTATTTGTCGAAAAGCTCCTGCGTCCAATATGTGAACTCACTAATTGCCACTTTTCAAAAATCCCAGTTTCTTTGCGCTTTGTTTTGGGGTTCTTACGACTGCCCTTTGTTTTTTGGGTTAATCCGGCAAGTTTACAAACGTCTTTCACATACTCATTATACCTTTGGTCACTTATCTGTCGAGGGAAATCCCCTTTTCTCTTTTTGAGTATTGACATAACCTTTTTGCTTAATGGTACAGTCATTATTTTACCAGTTTTTACCTGTGTAAATTCAATAAGAGGTTTCGTGTTTTGGTATCTTATCTGCTCCTTAGTAAAGCGCAAGAAGTCCGAAACCCTTTGCCCTGTTTCACAGCTTATAATTAGCCAGTCCCTTGCGTTCGTTAAATATTCAGCATCTAATTTATTAGTGTTTTCAAGAAGTTTAAGTTCGTCAGGAGTTAAGTATAATTTCTCAACAGGCAAATATGTTGTGGTAATGTTATCTAATTTAGAACTGGTTTCAATGTCATTTTCACTACGTGCGTGGTAACAAATAGTCTTTATGAAATTAATTGTTCTTGCTATTGTATTAGGCGCATAGTTTTCTTTTAAACAGTATGATTCAAACTTCAACTTGAAATTAGCATTAACATCCTTGATTAAATATTCCAATTTTGTTTCCTTTTCAAACCTTTCTATTAGGTGTTTTACTACTTTAAGCTTTTTACAACTTGCTATACTAATATCGTTTTTTTTGTGCAAGGCGTAATAATCAAAGTAATGAACCAACCTATTTGAAACTTCAATTATCGGTGCAGGTGGGTTAATAAAAGCTTTTAACCATTTAGAGTTTATTTCCAGTTTATTTGTGCTTTCATTGTAATGAGCTAATAAGTCGCCACGAAAGTCGACTAAATCTTTATTTAGTTTTTTTAAGCTCATATCGGTTAAGCTCTTTGGCTGCCCTTTGGAAGCACTCCAATCCTTTGAATTTATAAGGAAGTTAGTTTTTGCGCTTATGTCTATTAAACGCCCTTCTTTAAACCTTACATAGATACTGGAAGTTTCCGAGTTGCCTCGAATAATGAATTTTATTGTTGCCATTGTACAAATGTACAATTCTCCCCATACTTTCCCCACATTTTCCCCACATAATTAAATTTATTTCAATCTCATTAAATTAGTAGTACATTTGTTAACTCCCTTTTATTATTGATTCTATAAAGGTAGTTGAGGTTTTAGTGGTATTTGCCAAAAACCCTAATTGAGTGTATTGTGGTGCGATATTCTCCACTAAAATAAGCCATAACTATTTAAAAAACTAAACGGTTATGGCTTATTTGATCACCAATTTATTCGACATTTTTCCCATAACTTGTAAATTACTTTCTTGTGAAACCAAATGTGGAGAATAGCTTTTGAGAATAAACGCTTAGAAACAGTTTTCCAGTCTCCTAATTCTTCTTCTCTAGCAAATTCATTTTCTCAGCAAAATACTGGCAAAAATCTTTCATATCGCCTGCCATTTTATCTTCGCCTGTAGCACGCTCAAAGGTACCTGCCATACTTAACAGTGTTTGATGAAAAAACAATTTCATTTCATCCACCATCATATCTTTTGTCCATAAATCTATTTTCAAAGTATTGTTTTCTTTTGGGTCCCACACGGCTAACATCACTGCTTTGCTCGGTATTTTACCAACCACACCCGAATCGGTTGCTTCCCAATCAATGCTTTCGGGTAAGTTATTTTGGTCGAGTTTAATGGTGAAATTTATTTCGGAAGTTTTCATAGTATGCTTGTTATTTAGCAGGTTTATATTTTGATTGTGAAAGTATTTTTTGGGCATCTTGTTCGGCAAACAATGCTTCTAGCGAAATGTCGGATTTTGTATTCATATAAGCCCTCACTATTTGCCAACCTAGCCAAACACCAATTTTAGGAGGCGAATCGCGGGGCAAACCCGATGTAAAGGGGGCATCGTTCAAAAACCTCATATTCTCTCCGTAGTTAGTTGAGAACAACAGTTTTTTATCGATAAAGTATGCCCATATTTGAGCCTCGCTGAGTTTTGCCCAGTCGTTTTGTTTTTTCGAATAGCCCATTTTTAGCGAGTCGTGCGCAGCGGGAAAAACAGCATCTAGTGCATACATAATTTTTCCTTCGTGAATAATTTGTGAAAGCAAATCGGCCTTCTTAATGTCGGATTCAAATTCAGTTGAAATCCACGATTTTAGCCCATCTATTGCAATGTATTCTTTGCGCATTAAGTTAGTCCTGTATTTTGGCAACTGCATCAGTTGATAATATTTATAATCTGCCCCCAGGTACATATCCAAACCAACTCCAAGCGTAGTATCATCGGCAATAATGGCATAATTAAACCCCGAAACATAGGTAACTACCTGCGGAATAAGCTTATTGGGAAAATAATAGTTATAGTGCTTGAAGGCGTCAATAAGTTCTTTGTTTAATTCATCCGTATTCGGGTATTTATTTTTAACATCCCCATATACAATACGCATATCATTGTCCAATAAAAAAGCAGTTAAACTGTTTGCATAAGAAGGCGACTCTGGAGAGCCAATTTTTATAATGTTTGCACCAAAGCGATCAACAAAATTTCCATATTTGTTTCGTAAAATGTTTATGTCGGCAACTTCTACAGGGCACCTAAGGATAAATAAATCATTGTCGAAACGCTTACAATTAAGCGAAAGTTTAATGCTGGAAACGTTTACCTCCAATTTGTTTTGGTTGCACGAACAACACAATAAAAACATAAAACCCGATATTCGGAGCAAGCCCTTTCTTAAACTTGAAATTATGCTTACTTTTGTAGATAATGCCATTATAAACTTTACAGCAAAAATATGAAAAAGATAGTTACCTTACTATTAATAACAATAAGCTCAATTGGTTGTTTTGCTCAAGATGCCATTCCTGTAAGCGATGTTGCAAAAAAATTTCGTTTCGGATTAAAAGCAGCACCTTCAATATGCTGGCTTAAATCCGATGATGCACGATTTGAAAGAGGGAAAACAGTACTGAAATTCAACTATGGCCTTATCACAGAGTTTAGGTTAAATGATATAGCTTCATTTTCAACAGGTTTGGAAGTAATGTATGCTGGTGGCGGACTTAACTATACTGACAGCGTCTATCGCTCTACAAATAAGAAAAATTATTTAACTGATCCTTTAACAGCTTTTCTTATTGAAAAACGTGAATATAAATTGCAGTACGTTAATGTTCCGCTTTCATTAAAAATGAAAACCAAAGAAATAGGCTTATTAGCCTACTATGGTCAATTTGGTTTTGACCTTGGGGTTAGAGCTAAAGCGCGTGCTACAGATACGGGCTATTTAAATTTTACAAACAACAAAAGCATCGTTACGAGCATTGCAAAAGTAGAAGCGAAAGATGAAGTAGGGCTTTTTCGATTGGCTCTGAATATTGGACTTGGGGTGGAATACGGATTGGTTGGGAGTACTGTATTGGTTGCAGGAGTAAACTATAGCAATGGCTTTACAAACGCACTAAAAAACACTTCAACCGATTTAAGAAGTGCGGCCAACTATCAAGTTACTCAAAAAGCTACCTGCAATTTTATTGCCCTTACTGTAGGGGTAATTTTTTAGCTTAGCAACGTTACAGGAACAGGTATTGTTAAGCCCAATGCCTGTTTTTTATTTTATAAACTATGAAAGTCGTACATATACTATTTTTGAAATTTTAGAGTTATTACATTGTTGAAAAAAAACTGCCTACATATAGCATCTCTTTTAATCCTCTTCAGTGTTGTAATCATACTAAACGGGTGCAGCACAAAGAAAAACACATTTGCGACACGTAGCTACCACAACCTCACTTCCCGTTATAATGGTTTCTTTTACGCCCGTGAAAGCATTAACGAAGGGCTCGCTAAACTTGATAAAACCCACGTAGACGATTACGACCAGATACTTCCTGTATTTGTTTATGGAAACTTAAAAGAGGCGCAAACCATTTCGCCTGAACTAGAAAAAACCTTTAAGAAGGGCTCTATGGTTATTGAAAGGCACTCCATTCTTTTGAAAGGTGCTGAATATTGTAACTGGATTGACGACACCTATATACTTATTGGGCGATCACATTTTTACAAGCATGACTATTTTGCCGGATTAGAAGTATTTGAATACGTATCTGCACAGTTTAAAAAAGAGAACACGAAGTACGAAGCTTGGATGTATATGCTTCGCACCTATAACGAAATGGGTCTTTTTACAAAATCACAAGGCTTAATGGACGTTATTAAAAACGACAAAAAATTTCCCGAAAAATACAATGCAGAATTATTTGCCATAGTAGCGGATTTCTACATAAAGCAAGCCGATTATCAATTGGGAATAAATAATCTGACGAAAGCAACTGCACAGAGCAAAAGTAAAAAGCAACGAACACGCTATATGTACATTCTAGCTCAATTGTACCAAAAACAGGGTTTACTTAAAAATGCTACGGCTAACTACAAAAACGTTATTAAACGCAACCCTCCTTATGTAATGGAGTTTAATGCCCGAATAAGCTTAGCGAAATCTTTTGATGTTTCAAACGGTAACAGTGCCGACATTAAAAAGCAGTTAACAAAAATGCTGAATGATGTTAAAAATATTGAATATTTGGATCAAATTAATTTTGCACTAGCTGAAATTTATATAAAAGAAAACAGTGTCCCTGTAGCCATTAAATACCTCAAACAATCCATTGCAAGAAGCACCAACAACAGCAGACAAAAGGCACTATCGAATTTAAAAATTGCTGATTTATACTTTGATATTCCCGAATATAAAGTAGCCGAATCGTATTACGATAGTGCCGTTTCGCTGTTGGATAAAAATTACCCGAACTACAATTTAATTGTAGATAAAAAAAACAGCTTAGCTGATTTGGTAAAAAACTTAAATATTATTTCAGACCAAGACAGCTTACAAAAAATAGCAAAGTTGAGCGATAGTGAACTTAATACATTGGTTGACAAAATCATGGCGGATGCTATTGAGGCAGAAAGAAAAAAGAAAGAAGAAGAAGAGGCAAGTCTGCTTAATAATAATCTAAACCTGAATGCAAATAATGCGGGAGGAAGTAACGACCAAGGTTCAGGAAATAACTGGTATTTTTACAACCAAGGCAACTTAAGTGGTGGCTTTAGCGACTTTGCAAAAAGATGGGGTATGCGTAAATTAGAAGACAATTGGCGAAGAAGTAACAAGCAAATTGGCTTTTCAGATTTTGATAATCCAACACCCTTCAATGATTCTGATAAACAAGCGAAGGATAGTTTAGAAAATGCACCAAAAATGCGTGACAAATTGAGTTACTTAAAGGATATTCCTTTGACCGACTCTATGATGCTTGCCTCAAACACTAAAATTGTGGAAGCATATTATGAATTGGGTGGAATTTATAAAGAGCAACTGAAAAATTATGAAAAAGCTGCTGAAACCTATGATGAGCTTCTAAAAAAATATCCTAAAAACAAACACGAACTGGAATGCTATTACCAATTGTATAGAATTTACTTGTCTATGAAAGAAAAAGAAAAGGCAAAAAAATACAAGGACATATTTCTAAACAATTACCCAAACAGCGAATACACGCAAATTATTAAGAACCCTAACTTTAATATGAGTGTCATTCAATCCAAAAACAAAGCCAAAAACTACTACGAAGAAACCTATAATCTATATTTAGCGGGCAATTATATTCAGGTAAAAAACAATGTTCGGCGTGCAGACAGTATAGTGGGTAAAAACGACTTACAACCTAAATTCGAATATTTGTATGCCCTAGCAGTGGGAAAAACAGAAGCAATAAACGATTTTGAATTAGCATTGCAACAACTTATCGTAAATTATCCAAAAAGCGAAGTAGCGCCATCCGCACAAGCAATGTTAGATGTTATTAGGGCCCAAAAAGCTGCAGGAGAGATAAAATTCGATACTGTAATGCAAAAAGAATTATTTGCTTTTGATGCAGATGCGGAACAATTAGTTGTAATTATTGCAGACAATAAAAATATTAAAATTTCAGAGTTAAAAACTAGCTTATCAAATTTTAACAGTGATTTTTTTGGCACATCTAATTTAAAAACAGAAGATTTAGTATACGATAATAAAAATAAAATGATTGTTGTTAAAGCTTTCGAAAACAAGACAAAAGCTATGCTATACTACAATCAGCTATCCAATCACATTCTAATTAAAAAGCTAGACAAAAAGAATTATAAGCTATTTATTGTGAGTGATGGAAATTACTCGGCACTATATGTCTCCAAAAAACTATCAGAGTACGAGCAATTTTTTACAAAAAACTATTCGAAATAATTAACCAGTAATTGCCTCTAATCGGTTAAAAGTATTTAAAATTTAGTATCTTTGAATAAACAGAGTCAAAAAAAATAAAATGAAAAAACACTTTTATACAACTGCCCTTTCTTTTTTAATTGTTTCTTCCCAACTTTTAGCACAAAACGGAAAAGTATTCGAAATGAAGTTTTCGTCCTCGATGGGAGCAAACGGAAGCGTTAAAATGTATTTCTCAAACTTAGGTAAGAGAAGTGAAATGACTATTTCTTTGCCCCAGCTACCGGAACCAATGAATATCGTTAACATTACAAAAGCAAGCAATCCTGAAGTTTCAATTTCTTTAAACGAAACTTACAGAACCTATAGTGAAAATTCCTTAAAAAAGGGGAATAAAACTGAAATATATACGCTGGAAAAATTAACTGACGAAACAATTATGGAATATGCCTGTAAACATGTTCGTGCAACATCTACTCGTGATGGCTCTGTTACTGAAATATGGATTACAAAAGATATTGCAGACTACGAAAAATACAAAGATGCTTACAATGCTAACCCTAGAGGAAATATTAGTGGGTTAGAAAAGCCGCTTATTGAAGCAGGAATAGAGGGGTTTGTAGTAAAACATGTTATTAGAGGAAAAAAAGACGGGGACATGACAATGGAATTAGTCAAAATAGAAAACAAATCAATACCTAAAGAATTATTTGAAGTCCCAGCCGGTTATACAAAAACAGAGGGTCTTGCTAATGGCGAAAATCGCAATGCAGGTGCAAATCCTGAAACACTAACTCCGGAAGATCGAGCTAAAAAAAGAGAAGAAATGAGAGCAAAACAAAACGGGGATAGGTAATACAAAAAATATAAAGGGAACCCTCGCTTTATTATAAGCGGGGGTTTCTTTTATAATAAAGGCATATAACAAAATCAGAATGCGATATCCCATAGCAATTCTTCTTTCATTTGCTATACTTATCCATTCGTGCGCCCTTAATAAGAACAAGTCTTCCGATTCTTCTACTTTTAAAATCAACACTAAAAAACTAAAAGAAAAGTCGAATAAAAAGCCATTTTCTATTCGTTTTGGAAAAAACAAAAAGCAAGATACTGATGTTAAAATAACCTTGGGGGAGAGAAGTAAATCAAAACGTATACGCTCCAATAAACTAAATGCAGAAACGAAAGGAGAAAAAGGCAAAGAGAATAAAAATCCATTTTCAGTGCGTTTTGGAAAAAACAAACAGCAAGACACGGATGTAAAAATGACACTGGGGGTGAGGGGCGGCTCCCAAAAAGTAAAAAGCAATTCATTAAATGCAGGATCAAAAAAAGACCATCATAAAAAACAATGGCAATGGCAATTTTGGAAAGGCAAAAAAGATGTAGTTATTTCAACCAACACCGACAATAGCTTTTCAAGCACTAAAAAAGAACACCATAAAAAGAAATTTCAATTGCGTTTTTGGAAAGGGAAAAAGGATGTTGTTATATCAACTGAAACTGGCAGCAGCTTTTTAAGTTCAAAGAAAGAAAGGCACAAAAAGCGATTGCAATTACGATTTTGGGAAGGCAAAAAAGATGTGGTTGTTCCTACAAATGACACATTTGAGTATAAGAAATCTAAAAACAAACCCAAGAACAGGAAACGCAAAAAAAAGCCTCAAAAAGGTTTATTTCCTAAGGAAATGCAAAATTATCAAAAAGGGTAGTAACAAATTATTAACCTATTTAAACAATGAATAATCTCGAGGCAGAGCTTCGGGGTATTATTTGAATAAAATGGCATTTAATTGGTATATTTGTTGGTATAAAGGCATTTCAGTGGCAAGTAATTATCACATATTAATACACAAACTAGATGAGTTTATACGAAAGTATTACAAAAATCAACTCATTCGGGGAATACTATACGCCATATCCTCACTGCTGCTTTTCTTTTTAGCAGTAACCACTCTAGAATATTTTGCGCATTTTGGCGTAGCTACACGTACCATCCTTTTTTACCTCTTTATCTTACTTAATGTTAGCATCCTCATAAACCTAATTGTAATACCTCTACTTAAACTTAACCGCTTTGGCAACATCATTTCTCATCAGCAAGCAGCAGAAATTATTGGCAGCCACTTTTCTAATATACAAGATAAACTCCTGAATGTATTACAACTTCAACAGCAGTCGATTCAGAACGCCACACTTGTTAAAGCTAGTATTAATCAGCGAATTGCAGAACTTAAACCGATCCCCTTTACTTCCGCTATTGATTTTAAAGAGAATTTAAAATATGTAAAATATGCCTTCGTTCCAGTATTCGTTCTGCTTTATTTGCTCACATTTTTTCCCAATTTAATTAATGATCCCAGTAGTCGATTATTCAACCATACAGTGTATTACGAAAAAGAATCCCCTTTTCGCTTCGAAGTACTTAATGAATCAATGGAGGCTATACAACAACAGGATTTTGAATTGAACATAAAAGTTAGTGGCAATGAAATTCCGGCAAACGCATACATTGAAGTGGGGGAACACGAATATACCCTCAATAAAGAAAATTCAATAAAATTTCATTACGTATTTAAAAACATACAAAAAACACTTCGTTTTAGGCTCTTTGCAGATGGGTACTATTCGAAAGAATATGAAATAAAAGCTATTCCTAATCCATTGATGCTTGGCTTTCAAGTACAGTTAGATTACCCGAACTATGTAGGCAAAAAAGACGAAGTCCTTTCCAATACAGGAGATATGGTTATTCCTGCCGGCACAAAAGTTCATTGGGCTTTTAATACACAAGATTCACGTATTTTAAAATTGCAATTTATTGATACAATTATTACACTAGACCACCCAAACAACAATGTTTTTTCCTATTCTTCACAACTGTTTAATAATAAAACGTATACCATAACTACAGCAAACGAATTCCTTAAAAGTCGCGACTCAATCAGTTATTCTATAAACGTAATTCCCGACATTTACCCAAACATACAAGTGGAGGAACGGCCTGACTCTTTTTCAACAAAACGCATTTATTTCAAAGGTCAAATTAAAGACGATTATGGATTTTCAAAACTTACTTTTAAGTATAAACTTTTAAGTGAAAGTAATTCTACTAAATTGTTTTCGGGAAAGCTAGTTAGCCAACAGATTGAACTTAATAAACAAATTACGCAAGACAATTTTTTTCATTATTGGGACCTTTCCTCCTTTAACATTCAACCGGGTAATGAAATTGAATATTACTTTGAAGTATACGACAACGATGGCGTTAATGGCAGTAAATCGGCCCGTACTCAGCGAATGGTATACAAAGCGCCAAGCTTAAGCGAGCTAACAAAGAATAGCGATAAAAACAACAAGGAACTAAAAAAAGATATTCAAGAAAGCATTCAGAAAGCGAAGGTGCTGCAAAAAGAAATGGCTGACATCAATCAAAAAATGTTGGAGAAAAAGATACTTACATACGATGAATTGAAAAAGATAAAAGACTTGCTTGAAAAACAAAAACAATTGCAAAAAGATGTTGAAAACATTGAAAAGCAGAACACGCTAAACAACCAAAAAGAAAACGAATACAGGCAGCTCAATGAAAAGCTGTTAGAAAAACAGAAACAATTAGAAAAGCTATTTGAACAAATTATGACCGACGAAATGAAAGAGAAGTTCAAAGAATTGGAAAAGCTATTGGGTAAATTGGATAAAGAAAAAATTCAAGAGCAATTAGAAAAAATGAAGCTGGACAATAAGGATATGGAAAAGGAGCTCGATCGATCATTGGAAATTTTTAAGCAAATGGAGTTTGAGAAAAAGATGGCGGAAACAACAGAGAAATTAGATAAGCTAGCAGAAGATCAAAAAAAATTGGCAAAAAAAACAGAAGAGAAAAAAAGTGATAGCAAGGAATTGAACAAAGAGCAAGAAAAACTTAACAAAGAGTTTAGCGAAGTAAAAAAAGAGTTGGAAGGCCTAAAAAAAAAGAATGCAGACTTGGAGCAACCTAATGAAATGAAGAACACCGAAGAGTTACAACAAGAAATATCGAAAGAGCAAGAAAAAAGTTCGGAACAACTTGGTGAGAATAAAAACAACAGTGATAGCAAAAAACAACAAGCTGCAAAATCACAAAAAAGGGCCGGAGAAAAAATAGATCAGCTTTCACAAGAGATGAAAAGTATGCAACAGCAGATGGAGCAACGGGAGCAAGAAGAAGATATGAATGCGCTGCGCGAAATCTTAGAAAACCTCATCAATGTCTCTTTTACTCAAGAGGAGCTGATGAAACAAACCAATAGTATTGACCGAGTTAATCCTAAATACGTTGAAATTGCGCGTCAACAAAAGAAAATAAAAGACGATTCGAAAATGATTGAAGATTCATTATTCGCACTGAGCAAGCGCCAACCACAAATATCGGCAGTGGTTAACCGCGAAATAAGTGAAATAAATGCAAATATGGAAAAAGCTATCGCGGATATTGCCGACAGGCAGACACATTTAGCCGCAGGACGACAACAGTACGTGATGACCGGGGTAAATAATTTGGCATTGATGCTGAGCGAAGCACTAAACGAAATGCAACAACAAATGCAAAAAAAGGAACCTAAAGAAGGTGGTGGAAGTTGTAAAAAGCCGGGGGGGAAAGGTAAAAAGCCTTCGGCATCCACTATGAAGTCTATGCAACAACAAATAAACGAGCAAATTGCTAAACTAAAAGATGGAATGAAAAACCCTAATGAAAAAAAAGACGGTAAGGGTGGTAAAAACGGTAAGAATGCTACCAGTGAACAATTTGCTCGGCTAGCAGCACAGCAAGAAGCACTTAGAAGAGAATTGCAAAAAATGGGCGATGAAATGAACAAAGACGGTAAACAAGGCAATGGAAATATGCAAAAATTGGCCGAGCAAATGGAAAAAACAGAGACCGATTTGGTAAATAAAACAATTACACAAGAAACAATGATGCGCCAAGAAGAAATTTTAACAAGATTGTTAGAGTCAGAAAAAGCAGAGAGGGAAAGGGATCAAGACGAAAAACGAGAGTCAAAAGAATCGAATATTGAGAATTTTAGTAACCTTAATCTATTTAATGAGTATAACAAGTTAAAAATGAAAGAAGCTGAGTTGTTAAAAACGGTCCCGCCCTCGTTAAATACTTTTTATAAAAACAAGGTAACAGATTATTTTAATAACGTTACAAAATAAATACATTTACCAAATGGAAGTAATACAAAACCATAACATAAATTTCAATTCAATGGTAGAAAATCTTGTGCTAGTAGAGAAATTGGTAGAAGATGTTTGCGAGGAATACAAAGGAAACACTGACCATTACGGAAACATTTTGGTTAGTCTCACTGAAGCCGTTAACAATGCCATTTTACACGGAAACAAAAACGACCTTTCAAAAAAAGTAAATATAGAATTTATACCTAAAAATGGAATGCTTTCTTTTTTTGTAAAAGATGAAGGGGCTGGTTTTGATCATACAGCTATTCCAGATCCAACCAATCCTGAAAATATTGAAAAACTGAACGGGCGAGGTATTTTTATTATGAGACACTTAACCGATAGCGTTTTTTTTCACGATAAAGGGTCAAAAGTAGAGTTGAATTTTAAAATGGCTTAAGCCAGCGTTCTGCTTCATTCTCTTTTTATTCAATCAAAATATAAGTCAAATTACTACATTTGTTGAACAATTTTATGGCCAACAAAACAAATCTATTGCTTATTTATACCGGTGGCACTATTGGTATGATTCAAGACACTAAAACGCAATCGCTTGTTCCCTTCAATTTTCGCAACCTTACAGAGCAAGTTCCCGAACTTTCTAAATTCGATATACAACTTTCATCCATAGCCTTTGAAAAGCCCATAGATTCATCCAATATGCATCCAGGCATTTGGATAAAACTGGCTGAAATAATCAAAAAAAATTATGCTAAATACGATGGTTTTGTAATCCTGCACGGTTCCGATACGATGGCATTTACGGCATCGGCATTGAGTTTTATGTTATATAACCTAAACAAACCTGTTATACTAACCGGCTCACAATTGCCTATAGGAATTATACGCACAGACGGAAAAGAAAATTTAATAACGGCCATTGAAATTGCAGCAGCAAAAAAGAATGGAAAATCCATTGTGAATGAAGTGTCTATTTATTTCGAATACCAATTGTTTAGAGGCAACCGAACACACAAGTACAACTCCGAGCATTTCGATGCATTTGAAACCGCCAACTACCCTCCTCTTGCAGAAGCTGGAGTGCATATAAATTACAATCAAGCTGCATTATTTAAACCAACTTCGAAGAAATTAGCAGTATCAACCAGTTTAGATTATAACATTGCTTTACTAAAAATATATCCCGGAATAACAGAACAAGCAGTAAATGCGTTGTTAGGCATTAAAGGATTAAAGGCCATTATTATTGAAACCTTTGGAAGTGGTAATGCGCCTACCGAAACTTGGTTTATTGAAGCGTTGAAAAAAGCAATCGCCAAAGGTATTATTGTTTACAATGTTACCCAATGCAATGGTGGATCGGTGATACAAGGAAAGTACGAAACCAGCAAAAGCCTTCAAAAAATTGGTGTTGTATCGGGTTTTGATATTACCACCGAAGCTGCAGTATGTAAATTAATGTACTTATTAGGGAAAGGATACCCGCTCGCTAAAACAAAGAACTTGCTTTCAAAAAACCTTAGAGGGGAAATTACAGCTTAATTTTTTTGGCTTACATTTATAGAAATGAAAAGGGCAACTCTCACTTTTGGTATTTGTTTTATAACCCTGTTTAGCACTGCACAAACCTGGGCTCCTATTGGAGCTAAGTGGACGTATGCTGCATTCAACAATACAAATGGTAATATTAGTTATCGTGAATGGATTTGTGTTGGTGACACTATTGTTGGCGTTGATTCTTGCAGAATAATCAGAAGGCTTGGTTTTCCTATGGATCAAGACATCGTGAATCCGCTAATTACCTACGAAGACGGCAATAGGATTTATATGTATAATATATTCTCAAATCAATTTACAGTGTTGTATGATTTTAATAAAAATGCCGGTGATACTTGGATTACAAATGTTGACTCCTGCGATATTGTTATGACTGTTGATTCAACTGATACAGAATTAATAAATGGCAATTCGCTTAAAGTCCTTTATGTAACATCAAACGACCCATATGTTTTTAGTGGAAAAATAATACAACATATGGGGCATTTATCAAGACCCTTTCCAAATGTTGTTTATTATTGTCGGCATTGTAGTGATGATTGGTTTGTTTACAATGGTCTCCGATGTTATGAAGACAGTGTGTTTGGATACCACAGCTTTAATATTGCAGCCAGTTGTGATGATATAACGAGTGTAAATGAAGAAAATTTTTCTAAAACATTTACAATTTTCCCCAACCCATCAAGCGGATTATTAAACATCGAAACTACATTTTCTAAAAAAGAAAATATAAGCATTAGCCTTTATAATGTAATAGGAACAAGGCTTATCAATATTGAACAAGGGCCTGTTGTTGGAACTTATAATCAACAACTAAACATTGAATCGCTTCCTTCGAGTGTTTATTTTTTATCTATTCAAACGGACAATACTACTGCAATAAGGAAAGTAGTGAAAGAGTAATTTATTATAGAACTTGGAACACAAATTTCCAAGTTAACTATATCCCTTTCTCCATCAAATAATGCTGTATCTCATCCCACATTAAATAGCTTTTTTCAACTACAGTATAACCACATCTTTTATAAAATTCAAGGGCATTTTCTCGCGCGTGAAGAATAATTTTATTCATTCCTTGCTTCTTTGCTTCTTGTTCTATGTAGTCCATTATTTTTGCTCCATAGCCTTTTCCTTGCGCTGTAGAACTAACTCCCATAAAACGCACCTGACCTATTTTTTTGTTATCTGTACTGTTTAATCTACATACGGCTACCGCATTGTTATTTTCATCCAACATTAAAGCGTGAGTGCTTGTATTTTCGAGATCATCCTTTTCACTTCCTTTTGGTTTCCCCCAAGGTGCGCGCAGTACTTCCCAACGCAGTTGATAATACTTCTCAAACTCTTCCTTGTTAGAAGGAGAAATTATTTTCATTTAGTTAAAGCTCCAATCGTATGTATCCAAATCCTGTATGCAATTTTTCAGCAAGGCAATGCTTCCTAAAATATCATCCTTGTCGGCCATTTCAATTACCTGATGAATGTGCCGTGTTGGAATAGATACAGCTCCGGAAATCGCCCCACCGGCTGTCATACGTTGTATCCCTGCAGTATCGGTTCCTCCTGCAGGTAATATTTCAAGTTGTGTTTTTATCTTGTGTTTGGCTGCCGTTTTTTTCATATACTCCACCATACGGTAATCACATATAGTACTTGAGTCCATAATTTTTATAGCTGTTCCATCACCTAAACGCGTAATCATTTCGTGTTCTTTTGCCCCTGGAACATCGTAAGCAATAGTTGTGTCCAGTCCAAATCCAAAATCGGGTTGTATTTGCAATGCCGAAACATTGGCGCCTCTAATCCCAACCTCTTCTTGAACTGTAAACACTGCATATACATCATAAGGTGAGTTTTTTAATTGACGCAATGTTTCAATTAAAATAAAAACAGAAACACGGTTATCAATTGATTTACAATTCACACAATTACCCATTTCTATCAATTCACGCTCACGGGTTACGGTATTTCCAACACGTATTACTTTCTCCACTTCTTTTTTGGGCATACCCAAATCAATAAAGTAATCTTCAATCTTTGCTACTTTAGTACGCTCTTCAGCACTCATTACGTGTATCGGTTTTGAACCCATAACGCCTACCAAATCTTTTTTCCCGTGTACCACAACACGCTGTGCTGTTAACGTTTTTGGGTCGAAACCGCCCAAAGGAATAAAACGCAAAAAGCCCTTTTCATCGATGTGTGTAACAATAAAACCTATCTCATCCATATGAGCAGCTATCATTACTTTTTTATTTTTCTTGCCTTTTTTAAAGGCAGTAACATTGCCCATATTATCAATACTAACTTTATCAGCAAGCTTTTTTACTTCACGCAATACAAGGTTTCTAACTTTTTGTTCGTAACCCGGAACTCCCGGAGTTTCACATATTTCTTTAAGCAATTTAATATTCAACGACATGATATTATTTTATATAACTGAGTTTAATCATATTGGCTCTTCCTTTTTCTTTCATTGGAATACTTGCAATGTTTATTATAAGGTCATCTGTTTTAACGTAATTGAATTTTTTTAAATAGGTATTTATATCTTTAATTGTTTGGTCTGTGCTTTCGTACTTATCGTAGAAAAATCCTCTTACGCCCCAAACCAAACTTAGCGTGTTTAATAGTATTGGATTTTCCGTGAAGATAAAAATATTTGCTTTCGGGCGATGACTCGATAATTTAAAAGCAGTATAGCCCGAGTTCGTCATCGAAACAATTCCTTTTGCTTTTGCTTGTCGTGCCATTACACAGGCATTATAGCAAATAGAATCGGAAATAAACGTTTGTGTGGTAATTGCCGGTGCGTGTTCGCGGTTATATATTTCACCACCTTTTTCCACTGCAGCAACAATTTTTTGCATATGCTCAATCACATTCACAGGATATTTCCCTACCGATGTTTCACCGCTTAACATAACGGCATCAGCACCATCCATTACCGCATTTGCTACATCGTTCACTTCTGCTCGTGTTGGGGTATAAGCAGTAATCATACTCTCCATCATTTGTGTGGCAATAATAACGGGCTTTGATGCTTGAATACATTTATCTACCAACATTTTTTGAATCAATGGAACTTGCTCCATCGGCATTTCTACACCCAAGTCGCCACGCGCAACCATTATTGCATCTGCAAGATCTATGATACCATCAATTTCTTTTACCGCCTCGGGCTTTTCAATTTTTGCAATAATACGCGATGTTTTTTTGTTCTTTTTAATGATGTCTTTTAAATCGGCAATATCTGTCACCGAACGAACAAAAGACAAACCAATCCACTCCACATTATTTTTTAATGCAAAGTCCAAATCCCGTATGTCTTTTTTAGTAAGACAAGGCAATGATATTTTTGTATTCGGCAGGTTCACTCCTTTTTTGGAAGAAAGTGTTCCGCCATTCACAACTATAGCCTTAACAATATCTTTACGATTAGTAGCTGTAACTTTTAACAATAATTTCCCATCATCAATCAATACACGATCGTCAATTGCAACATCTTTTGGAAATTGTTTGTAGGTGATATAAACCTTTTTATTGTTACCAATACATTGCTGTGTGGTAATAATCAACTCTTGCCCATTTACAATTTCTACTGCACCATTTTCAACAGCCCCAATACGTAGTTTAGGGCCTTGCAAATCAACTAAAATAGCAGTATGGTGTTTGTTTTTTTTATTCAGTTTACGAATGTTGTCAATTACTTTTTGATGATCTTCATACGAACCGTGTGACGAGTTAATACGGCAAACATCGACCCCAGCGTGAATCATTTTCTCAAGCACGTCAATGGGAGTTGAGGCCGGACCCATTGTAGCAATTATTTTAGTTTTATTCCAAGACTTCATTCCGTAAAAATAAGAAAGGTTAAATATATAAAATCAAATTAACTTCTGTGTTACTAAGTATTCTGCAATTTGAATCGCATTGGTTGCTGCACCTTTTCTAAGATTGTCGGACACAATCCACATATTCAATGTATTGGGATTCGATTCGTCCCTGCGAATTCTTCCAACAAATACTTCATCTTTATTATGTGCATCCATCGGCATAGGGTATTTTAAATTTTTCACATCGTCAACCACCATAACTCCGGGAGCATTTTGTAACAATGTACGCACTTCATTTAAGTCAAAGTCGTTTGCAAATTCAATGTTCACACTTTCGCTGTGCCCCCCCATTACAGGGATACGAACAGTAGTAGCAGTAAGGCGAATAGAATCGTCACCCATGATTTTTTTTGTTTCGGTCACCATTTTCATTTCTTCTTTGGTATAGCCATTATCCAAAAAAACATCAATTTGCGGAATTACATTTAAGTCGATGGTGTAAGGATAAGCCATCTCTCCTTTTATTCCATTGCGTTCGTTCATTAACTGCGTTACAGCTTTTACGCCCGTTCCTGTAACCGACTGATAAGTAGAAACAATAACTCTTTTGATATTATATTTTTTATGCAATGGGTTTAATGCAACCACCATTTGTATGGTTGAGCAATTAGGGTTGGCAATTATTTTATCTATTGATGTTAGTTCGCTTGCATTAATTTCAGGAACTACTAATTTTTTACTTGCATCCATTCTCCAAGCCGACGAATTATCGATAACAGTTATTCCTGCTGCTGCAAATTTTGGAGCCCACTCCAACGATGTTGAGCCACCTGCCGAAAACAGTGCAATATTGGGCTGCATATCAATGGCTGTTTGCATACCAACGACCTTACATTTCTTTTCATTGTATACAATTTCTTTGCCTACCGATTTCTCAGATGCAACCGGAATTAACTCGCTAACCGGGAAGTTTCGCTCCCGTAACACTTCTATCATTTTTGTTCCAACAAGGCCTGTTGCCCCTACTACTGCTACTTTCATATTGTTGTATTAATAAAAAAACCTCTCTGTTTAAGGAAAGGTCTTGTGGTTATTTTTTAGTGTAAAACACAATTATCCTTTCCATTATAGGAAGGGTTTATTAAGTTGCTTTATGCTTTTAAAATTTTTCATTTATTGCTACAAACCTACGTCAATTTTTCGAAATGAAGAAATTGTAACCTTCCTATTTTGTGCCCACTCTCTCTTAAATTTGCAAATGAAACGAGTTAATTTTTTCAATCTTCAATTTATGGTTAACTTTGGTGTTTAAATTTTGCAGATAAATTTATTATGGATAAATATTCCTATTTAAGCAATGCTCATAATGCTTCCATTGAAGACTTATTTCAGCAATACTTAATAGACAATAATTCGATGGATATTGGATGGCAAAAGTTTTTTGAAGGTTTTGAATTTGCACAAAAAAATTACGAGGATGCCCGAGAAATTCCTCAAAATGTAAAAAAGGAATTTAGTGTCATAAACTTAATAAACGCATATAGAAGCAGAGGGCACTTGTTTACAAAAACAAATCCTGTGCGGGAAAGAAGACAGTATACTCCTACACTTAATATTGAAAATTTCGGTTTAGAAATTACCGATTTAGAAGTTGTTTTTCAAGCGGGCACACAAATAGGAATTGGTGCTTCCAAATTAAAAAACATTGTTGCACATTTAGAGCAAACATATTGCCAATCTATTGGAGTTGAGTATATGTATATTCGAAATGCGAAGATTGTAAATTGGTTGCAAACACGCATGGAAACCACAAAGAATACACCGGTTTATTCGTTGGATGAAAAAAAGGGGATTCTTGATAAATTGAATGAAGCAGTAATTTTCGAAAACTTTTTGCACACCAAATTTGTTGGCCAGAAACGCTTTTCGCTTGAAGGTGCCGAAACAACTATTCCTGCTATGGATGCAGTGATGGAAACAGGTTCTGATTTAGGAGTAGAAGATTATGTGATTGGAATGGCTCATCGCGGACGGCTTAATGTATTGGCAAATATTTTGAACAAAACATACAAGGATATTTTTACAGAATTTGAGGGTGCCCTATCCGAAGATTCACTTTTTGATGGAGATGTTAAATACCATATGGGTTACTCGTCTAATCAGTTGAGTAAAAAGGGGAAAAAGATGCATACTAGTTTAACACCCAACCCTTCGCATTTGGAGGCTGTTAATCCCGTTGTGGAAGGTATTGCAAGGGCAAAGATAGATGGTGTTCACAAAGGCGATAGCAGCAAGGTGTGCCCTATACTTATACACGGTGATGCAGCGGTTGCAGGACAAGGCATCATTTATGAATTGATACAAATGTCGATGCTGGATGGCTATAAAACAGGCGGCACTATTCACATTGTTATTAATAACCAAGTTGGATTTACTACTAATTTTACAGATGGACGTTCAAGTATTTATTGTACGGATGTGGCGAAAGTAGTATTGTCACCCGTTTTTCACGTAAATGGTGATGATGTTGAAGCGGTAGTTTTTGCTTGTCAGATGGCAATGGAGTTCCGACAGATATTTAAAAAAGATGTTTTCATTGATATTTTGTGTTATAGAAAATATGGTCATAATGAAGGAGACGAGCCACGTTTTACACAACCAAAATTATACGACCTCATTGCTAAACATCCTAATCCAAGAGATATATATATTCAACAATTGATTGAGCAAGGCGCAATTTCGAGTGAAGGATCAAAAGAACTAGAAAAGAATTTCAAAGCAATGTTGCAAGAAAAACTTAATGAAGCGAAACAGACAGAGAAAGCAAAAGTGACTTCATTTCTTGAAGGGCAGTGGACGGGTGTAAAAATGGCCGATGCAGACGCTTTTGATAAATCATCGGATACATCAGTTGACAAAAAAATATTTTTGGAAATAGCAAAAAAAATTGTGTCGTTGCCCAAGGATAAAAATTTCTTTAGCAAAACACTAAAGTTGTTTGACGATCGCGCTAATATGATTACCAAAGACAATTATGATTGGGCAATGGGCGAATTGATGGCATATGCTACCTTGATGAACGAAGGACATGGTGTGCGTTTCAGTGGACAAGATGTGGAGAGGGGAACTTTTTCTCACCGTCACGCAATAGTGAAAGTAGAGGATTCGGAAGAAGAATATACTCCCTTAAATAATTTCGGAGCTGAAGGAAAACTGAATATATATAACTCGCTTTTGTCCGAATATGCAGTTCTGGGATTTGAGTATGGGTACGCAATGGCAACGCCTAACAACCTCGCTATTTGGGAAGCCCAGTTCGGTGATTTTTTCAACGGAGCACAAATTATAATCGATCAGTTTATATCATCTGCAGAATATAAATGGAGAAGAATGAATGGCTTAGTAATGCTACTTCCTCATGGATATGAGGGCATGGGTCCTGAACACTCCAGCGCACGTATGGAACGCTTTCTACAAATGTGTGCGGAAAATAATTTACAAATTGTAAATACTACAACACCTGCAAATCAATTTCACGTATTGCGCAGACAAATAAAAAGAGATTTCCGAAAACCATTAATATGTTTTACTCCTAAAAAACTATTGCGTTATCCAAGTTGTGTTTCTTCGGTTAAGGACTTTACTAATGGTGGTTTTCAAGAAGTAATAGATGATGTTATCGCTAATCCAAAATTAGTACATAAAATTGTTTTTTGCACAGGAAAAATTTATTATGATTTGATAGAAGGAAAAGAAAAAGCATGTGTAAGCGACACAGCTATAGTGCGTATCGAACAGCTGTATCCTTTTCCTGTTAAGCAATTAGAGGTAGTTCTAAAAAAATATGATGTCGCTACCAATTTTTATTGGGTACAGGAAGAGTCAGAAAATATGGGCGCTTGGGCATTTATACTGCGCACTTTTATGAATCATTCTGAAACAAGCAAAATAAAATTACAATATATTGGACGTCAAGAAAGTGCCAGCCCGGCAACAGGTTTTGCCAAATTGCACGTACAACAACAGCAAGCAATTATAAATAAAGTATTTGAAAAATAAATGGTAATAAAATAGATGTTGGCTATTCGATATTAGATGTTGGACTTTCTCACATCTAAAATCCAATACCCAATGTCCAATATCTAAAACAAAAATGGCGATAATCGAAATGAAAGTACCAAGTCCGGGCGAATCAATTACAGAAGTAGTAATTGCGCGTTGGTTAAAAAAAGATGGAGAATACGTAGAGAAAGATGAAGAAGTAGCGGAAGTAGATTCCGACAAAGCTACACTTACAATCAATGCGGAAGAATCGGGTGCAATAAAAACCTTGGCTGCAGAAGGCGATACTGTTAAAGTAGGGCAAGTTGTTTGTTCTATTGATACATCTGTAAAGGGAGAGAGCAAACCTAAGACTGAACCAAAAAAAGAAGTTGCTGTTACTGCTAAAGCAGAAGCCAAACCATCAACTAGCAACCAACCCCCGATAGCTATCGGGGCAACAACTAATTACGCAAACGGAACACCCTCACCTGCTGCAAAAAAGCTAATGGATGAAAATAACCTAACGGCAAACAAAATTGTAGCAAGTGGAAAAGATGGCAGAATTACAAAGGGTGATGTTTTACATACTTTATCAAATGGCTTTGATAGTTCTTCAACTTCCGGATGGGGAGGAAGCAGAGATAAAGAGCGAAAAAAAATGACGCCCTTGCGTAAAAAATTAGCACAGCGTTTGGTTGCAGTAAAAAATGAAACCGCTATGCTCACTACTTTTAATGAAGTTGATATGAATGCAATTTATAATTTACGCGCCAAATATAATCCGGTAATAGAAAAGAAGTACGGGGTGAAATTGGGCTTTATGAGTTTCTTTACTAAGGCAGTTACAGAGGCATTAAATTTATATCCGGCAGTAAATGCAATGATTGATGGTGATGAAATTATCTACCACAAATATGCTGATATCGGAATTGCTGTAAGTGCCCCAAAAGGCTTGGTTGTTCCAGTATTGCGAAACGCAGAACAAATGAGCCTAACACAAATAGAGACAGAAATAAAAAGTCTTGCAGTAAAAGCAAGAGAAAATAAAATTACCTTGGATGATATGACCGGTGGAACATTTACCATTACCAACGGAGGAGTATTTGGCTCTATGATGAGCACCCCAATAATTAATCCACCACAAAGTGCAATTTTAGGGATGCACAATGTTGTTGAGCGGCCGGTTGCTATAAACGGTCAAGTTGTTATTCGTCCGATGATGTATGTTGCATTGTCTTATGATCACAGAGTTATTGATGGTCGTGAATCTGTAGGCTTTTTGGTTAAAGTAAAAGAAATGTTGGAAAACCCAAGCAAGATGTTATTCGGAGGAAAAGATCCGAATGAAGTTGTATTGGGATTGTAAAAACGAATGAAGTTACTTGACAAAAAATGAGAAAAAGATTCTTTTTTATTGCTATTGTGCTAATGTCAGTAGCTAGTTGCAAGACGAAAAAGGAAACTGCAAAAACAGAAGTCGCTCCGGTTGTAATACCTGTATTGGATTGCAGCACTTCCGGTTTAACATTTGCTTCCGTTCAATCAATTTTTGACAAAAATTGTGTCTCCTGTCACGGTTATAGGGGAGATGCCGGTTATAATTTTTTTTCAACCGCTGATATTAGAAGAGCAGCAAAAAATGGCAACTTGTTGGGCACTGTAAAGTGGCATAAGGGGTATCCAAAAATGCCAGCACAAGCAAATCAATTAGACAAAGTGTCTATCAATCTAATTGAATGTTGGATTGCTAATGGAATGAAAGAATAATAGTTTCATTCACATTAGAATGATTTCGTGAAGTAAAAAGGTATCAAATTTTAACCCCGATAAAACAAACATCGTCCGTTTGGTCAAATCCTATTTTCCATTGCGAAAAACTATTTTCAATAGTCTCTTTTTGTTTTTCAAGAGATGAATCTGAAATGCTACTTAATAAATTTTTAAGGTTGCCACTTTTATACTTTTTGCCACTTTCTCCACCAAATTGATCGACAATACCATCACTGAAAACATATAAAGAATCGCCTTTGTACAATTGAACTTTATGAGAGGTAAACAATACAGCATTTTCAGATTTTCCAACAGGTTGTTTGTTTGGTTTAAATTCTTCAATTACAGTTTGGTTATTTCTTATAATCCACAAAGGATTGTTTGCACCAGCCCAAATTAGTTCATTGGTGGTGGTGTTTAAGGAGCATAAAGAAATATCCATTCCATCTTTCACATCGCTTTCGCTTTTAGAAAAACGTTCAATAACAAATTCTCTAACTGCATCTAAAATTTTTCCTGGTTCAACAATACCCATTTCCATTGTTGCTTTATGCAATGCATTGCTACAAACAAAACTTACCAATGCACCGGGAACACCATGTCCCGTGCAATCAGCTGCCGCAAACAAAACTAAATCTTCCGTTTTTTCCATCCAATAAAAATCTCCAGCAATAATATCTTTGGGCTGATAAATGATAAAGCTATTGGATAATAGCTCATTCACTTTTTTAGCAGAAGGAAGGATTGCTTCTTGAAGCCTTTTTGCGTAATGTATTGAATCCATCACCTCTTTGTTCTTTTCTTCCAATTGGGTTTTTTGAATGTTAATAGATGCATTTGCCTCAATTAAATCAACTGTTCGTTCTTTAACCTTTTTCTCTAAAAACTGTTTTTTCTTTCGTAAACGGGTTTCTCTTGCTCTAATAAAAAAGAAAACTGAAGCAATAAAAACAAGAATGTACAAAACATAGAACCAGTTTGTTTTCCAAAACGGAGGAACAATAGTAAATTCATATTCAAGTGGGGGTTTAGCCATAACACCAAATTCATTTTTCGCAACCACTTTTAAATTATACTTGCCGGAAGGTAGGCTAGAGTAATTAATATGATTGATACTTGAAAATGGAGACCATTTCATTTCCAACCCTTCTAATATCCAACTGTAAGTAACTTTTTCTGGAGAGTAGTGTTCAATCCCAACGAAATCAAACCCAATGGTATTTTGATCGTAGTTGAAAATAATTTTTTCTGGGATTGTGCTGTTTACTTTTGTAGAAAAAGTTATTCCTGCATTTTGCAAAGAATCTCCTTTTTGCCAATTTATTTTTTTGTAATTTAAATAAACTGTTGTTATACTTAATATTGGGGCGGTCATATTTCGTGGTAAATTATTTATGTTTATTTTGTAAAGCCCATTATTTTCTGCAGCAACATATAGTTGATTATTTCTATCTACAAATAAATTTATGCACCCTTGGCCAGAAAGAGATGTGCCATTGTCAATCTTTTCGAAAACAAAATTATCTTTTGATGGTCGAATAATTTTATTCAGTCCTTTTCCTGTCGCAATCCATACATCCCCGTTTTTATCTTCAACAACTGATAACACCTTATTGTCAAGTAATCCCTCTTTTGTTGTTAAATACCGCCACTTTTTTTTATCAACATCAAGTATCGAAATACCGCCACCTTTTGCATGACAAAACCAAAGTAGATTATATTTATCCCGAAATATTTGAGAGGTTTCAATATCAGCAAGCCCATCTTCTTTTTTAATAGCTTTAACGGAGTCGTTTTTATCCATTTTAAGAATAGCTCCATGAGTAGCGAAATACATATTGCCGTATCGATCTTCATTTATTGCGGTAATATCACGACCATATATTTTTTTATTGTTTAAACCGAAAAAGGATTTTCCATCCCATTTATTTACACCTCCGCTCAACCAGTTTCCAAACCAAATATTTCCATGCGAGTCTTCGAAACTTACTATAGGATGACAAGAGCTGTTTAGGTTGTTTGTATCAACAATATTAATTTTTTTTCCATCGAATGTGAAGATGCCTCCTATTTGATTGGAATAATTAAGTCCGAATAGGCCAATCCACAAGGTGCTTTTTCGATCCATCAAAAGGGTAGCAACAGGGGCTTTGGAAATTTTTTGCAGAGGGAGTAATGACTTAAAAGTGTTGTTTTCAAGATAAAAAAGCCCCGCAGTGTCTGTTCCGATCCAAATTTTATTATTTTTGTCTTGGGTAATTGTATTAACAACATTGTCTGTTAAACCTTGCAAAGAACCATAACGAACAATCGACTCCGATTTTAATTTAAACACGCCTCCTCCCGAAGAGCCAATCCAAACTGTATTTGATTTATCAATATATAAACTCCAATTGGTTGGATTTAGCAAGCCATTGGAGGAGCCCAATCTTAATAATGTTTTTCCATTCCATTTTTCCACTCCCCCCTTTTCCGCATGCCCTATCCATAAATTATCTTGGCTATCTATTTTTATCGGAATGGCTCGAGATAATGCCCCACCTTCATTTGTTATATATGTAAACTTTTCCCCATCGTATTTGGCAAAATTCGTGCCGTATGAAGTAAACCAAATATTTCCTTTTGAGTCCTCATCAAAGCCCCAAACCGCATTCTCGTTAAATCCGTCTTCCTTGCCATAGATTTTAAACTTCCCATTTATTATACAAATTAACTTTCCAAGATGGCTACCAACCCAAAGTCTACCCTTCTTATCCAAAAACATACTTATAACGAACCGTGGCCCTCCTTCTTTTTCTGAATAGGTTGTAAATTTCTTCCCATTATAACTGCAAAGGCCCCCACCCCAAGTGCCAAACCACATTGTTCCGGAAGGGTCTTGTGAAACAACATAAACCCTGTTGTCTGAAAGCCCTAACTTTTCATTGAGGCTAGAAAATGTTTTACCATCAAATATGCATACCCCCCCACCATGGGTTGCGAACCAAAGTTTACCTTCTTTATCTTCAAACACACAGCGAACATCATTATTTGATAGTCCAGATTCGGTATTGTAATTTGTGAAAATTTTTCCATCGTATTTCGAAACACCTCCGTCACCGGTACCAAACCACATAAACCCCTTTGAGTCCTTGAAAATACAATTAATATTATTTGATGCTAAACCATCTTTAGTTGTAATGTTTTGAAATTGATATTCCTGCGAATAACTATTCAAGCAAAAGAAAAACAATAACAATAGAAATTTAAATCTCATTGAAAAATGATAAATGTTTCTGCAATATAAAAAACTTTTCTCGTTTAACTGCAGAAAGTTCGTCATGGGAATATTAGTTCATATTGAATAAAATTAATTTTACCTTAGCGCATCACTTAAAACAATTAAGACATATTGAAACTTTTTGTAATCCCTACACCCATTGGAAATCTTCAAGACATTACGCTTAGAGCGCTAAGCGTATTAAAAGGTGTGGATATAATATTAGCAGAAGATACCCGTACAACAGGAAATTTATTACGCCATTTTCAAATCGAAAAAAAATTAATTGCGCACCATTTGCACAATGAACACAAAACGGTTGAAGCTATTGTTGAGAGAATTAAAAATGGCGAAAAAATGGCCCTGGTAAGCGATGCGGGAACACCCGCCATTTCTGATCCGGGATTTTTATTGGTACGCGAGTGTATAAAAAATGACATTGAAGTGGATTGCTTGCCTGGCGCAACAGCCTTTGTTCCTGCATTGGTAAATTCTGGATTACCTTGTGAGCGCTTCATTTTTGAAGGATTTTTGCCTCAAAAAAAAGGACGACAAACAAAATTAAAATCATTGGCTCAAGTTGACTGCACAATGCTTTTTTATGAATCACCACATAGATTATTAAAAGCCCTAAATGAGTTTATCACTATATTTGGGCCAGATAGAAAAGCAAGTGTTTCAAGAGAAATCACAAAGATGTTTGAAGAAACGAAACGCGGAACTTTAGAAGAAATTAATACTTATTTCAGCGACAAACAAATAAAGGGCGAAATTGTAATTGTTGTAGAAGGAAAAAATTAAGGATATAAACATTATGACACCAATCACCGATAAAACAGGCGCACCTCCGGGAACATTGATTTATTCGGGCGAAGAGCGGGATGAACAAGTAAAAATAACACTGATAGAATACGATGAAAAAGATTTCTTTGAGGAGGATTTCTTTGACATTGATGAATGTATAGCCCACGTAAATCCTTCAATGGTAAAATGGATTAATGTAGATGGTGTTCATAAAATAGAGGCCGTTGAAAAAATCGGAAAACTATTTAACATACACCCTTTAACCCTCGAAGATATTGTAAGTACATCACAACGGCCGAAGTTTGAAGACTATGATGATTATCTGTTCTCCATCATGAAAATGATTTATTACGATGACGAGATACATTCTGAACAGCTTTGTGTTTTGTTATTAAACAATAATACTGTTATCTCTTTTCAGGAAGCTCAAGGTGGCGATGCCTTTGATCTTATTCGAAATAGAATTAGACACAACAAGGGAAGGATAAGAAAATGTAAGGCTGATTATTTATGTTATGCCCTCATTGATGCTGTTGTAGATTGTTATTTTGATATACTTGAAAAAATTGGAGACAAGATAGAAGTGTTAGAAGATGAGTTAGCAAACGAACCTTCTCGAAAAATTATTAATGAATTGCATCATTTAAAACGCGAAATGATTTTTTTGCGGAAAGCTGTTTGGCCTATGCGCGAACTCATCAATAATCTTGAAAAAAGTGAAAGTGGTTTAATACATGCCTCAACAGGGGTATACCTCCGGGATGTGCACGATCATACCATAAGGGTAATTGATACGGTAGAAACTTTTCGAGATTTACTTTCTGGAATGATGGATATTTATTTATCGAGTGTGAGCAATAAAATGAACGAAGTAATGAAGGTGCTTACCATCATTTCTACCATCTTTATTCCTGTAACATTTATTGCCGGAGTATATGGAATGAACTTTGACTTTATGCCTGAACTGCATTCTAAATGGGGCTACATGGGCACATGGGCAGTGATGATTACTATTATCCTCTGTTTGGTTATTTATTTTAAAAGAAAAAAGTGGTTTTAGTACTCTGCTGATTGTTTCTTAACAAAAATTAACGTGAAAAAATAGCTATTTATTCGTAAATTCGGCCGTATACAAAAACATACAAAATATTATGAAAAAGTTATTCTCAACTATTATTCTGATTAATTGTGGTATTGTCCTTGCACAAGCACAACAAGCTGCTCCATTGGCAAAAACAAAAGAACAAGCGAAAGAAGATTCTTTGTACAATCACAAAGATGCGGCTGGACAAAAAACAGGACTATGGAAAGAAAAAATTGGCTCTATTACTTTCGAAGGAAGGTACTTAAACAATATTAAAAATGGCGTTTGGCGCTCATATCAAGAAGATAAAACATTATTATCTGTTGAAGAGTTTGTTTTTGGAAGGCGTGAGGGAATTAGCCTCGACATTAAAAACAATGGTTATATTTCAAAAGAAGCATATTATAAAAACGATTTGTTGGATGGTAAATTAAAGCGCTTTAACAGTAGTGGGAAAACAGAGCAGGAGGCGATGTATAAAGCCGGAAAACTAAACGGAGCTAAAAAAGTATATTATCAATCGAATAAATTACAAGAAGAGTCTTTTTATATTGACGACAAAAGAGACGGGGTAACTTATTGGTATTACGAAGAAGGAAACCCTTCTATTGAATATACTTATAAAGCCGGAAGTTTAGAGGGTATTCAAAAATCATTTTATAAAGATAGTTCGTTGGAGACTGAGACTACATACAAAAATAATTTAATGGAAGGTGTTTACAGAGAGTTCTACGAAGACGGCAAAATAGTTAAATTGTTAGGACAATATTCTAAAGACAAAAAAGAAGGGGCTTGGAAGCAATTTTCAAAAGATGGAAAAGTTACGAAAACAGAAAAGTATAAGAATGATGTGCTTGTAAAATAAGAGATAAAATAAAGTATAAAAAGATGAGTATTACCAAAGAAAAAGTTTTAGAGGCATTAAAAAATGTTGATGATCCTGACTTAAAGAAGGACATCGTTACCTTGGGTATGGTAAAAGATGTGATAGTGAACGAAAAAAATGTTTCATTCACAGTGGTATTAACAACACCTGCCTGTCCAATGAAAGAAATGATTCATAAGGCATGTACGAATGCAATCATCCATTTTGTAGACAAGGAAGCACAAGTAAACGTAACAATGACTGCCGATATAACTTCTCGCAGAGGCGACAATCGTCCGGTACTTCCACAAGTTAAAAATATTGTAGCCATTGCTTCTGGTAAAGGTGGTGTGGGAAAATCAACTGTTGCTTCTAATTTGGCAGTAGCCTTGGCTCTTCAAGGAGCAAAAGTAGGCTTGGTAGATGCCGATATATATGGCCCATCTATGCCAATGATGTTTGATGTGGTGAATGAAAGGCCCGGACTTAGAAAAGTGGGCGAACAAAACCTTTTGATTCCCGTAGAAAGCTATGGTGTAAAATTGTTATCTATTGGTTTTTTTACAGATACATCGCAAGCCATTGTGTGGCGAGGACCAATGGCATCTAAAGCGCTGAATCAGCTTTTTAAGGATGCTGATTGGGGGGAACTGGATTACTTGTTAATTGACCTTCCTCCGGGCACAGGAGACATCCATTTGTCTTTGGTACAAATGGCTCCATTAACAGGGGTTATTGTAGTAAGTACCCCTCAAGCAGTTGCACTTGCTGATGCTCAAAAAGGAGTATCTATGTTTCAAATGCCTCAATTTAATGTGCCTATTTTGGGCATCGTAGAAAACATGGCCTATTTTACTCCTGCTGAATTGCCAAATAATAAATATTATATTTTTGGAAAAGATGGAGCAAAAAACTTAGCGGAAAAACTTCAAGTTCCTTTGTTAGGTGAAATTCCTTTGGTGCAAAGTATTTGCGAAGCGGGCGATGTTGGCCGTCCTGCCGTCCTGCAAGAAGGTACACCGCAAGCAAAAGCATTTAAGGATTTAGCCAGTTCCGTTGCGCAACAAATTGCTATTAAAAATGCTGAAAAAGAAACTCAACAAATAGTAGCCTAATTTAAAATTACTACATTTACTACATCAACCCTTTATAACAAGTGATAACAGATAAAAAAATTATTCAAAAAGTTGAAGATGCTATTGCCCTATTAAGGCCATTTTTAGAAGCCGACGGGGGAGATATGTCCTTGGTTGAAATAACGGATGAATATGTTGTGAAAGTAAAATTACATGGCGCTTGCCGTTCGTGCAGTATGAGTATGATGACCCTAAAAGCTGGAATTGAAGAATCGGTTAGGCGTGCTGCCCCTGAAATTAAATCGGTTGAAGCGATAAGCATATCAGAAGAGGCTATTTCCTAAACGAAGTATAACGTGAATTTTTTTGCGAAAATAATTTTTGTATCACTAATTTGTATTTTCTCGTTTTCTTGTAATCCTAACCTCAACATTCCAAACCCCACTTCTGGCTCTGCCGATTTTACAAAAACGATATCTGTTGGAGGGGGATATTTGTGCGGTTACCAAAATGGGGCACTTACTAAAAGCGGGCAAGAAAAATGCATCGCTAATTTGCTTGCCGAGCAATTTAAATTGGTCGGCGGTGAGTCCTTTGAGCAAGCATTAATGCCCGATGATATTGGATTAGGATTAAACTCTCGCACATGGGAAAGCGTTTACATTTCTGCATCGTATCTGGGATATAAAACAGATTGTGAAGGAACAACAAGCCTCTCTCCATTAAAAAAATTAATGACTGTGGCTGAAGCAAGTATTTATCTCAAACCTGTTGTTCATGCAGTTCAAAACTTCGCTGTCCCCTTTGCAACAACCACCAACATAAACAATACTGCCCTTCAGAATGTTTATTATAGTCGTATTGCTAAAAATATAGGCACAACCTGTCTTTTAACTGAAGCTAGTACAACGCTACATACTTTTTCAATCATGTGGCTTGGGATGGAAGATATCTATGAATACGCTCGTTTCGGAGGCTATAGCAAAACAATTCCTGCTGCTTCACTATTTTCATCAAGCATTGACAATATAGTAAACCAACTTACATCAAACGGTAAAACAAAAGGAGTGTTAGCCAATATCCCAGACATAGAAAATTTTCCATACTACAGATATGTTAGTTCGCATTCGGTGAAACTTACTAAACGCCTTTCCGACAGCTTAAATCAGGCCACTGGAAATATTTTTAATTTCACAGAAGGAGAAAATGGCTTTGCGATTGAATACCCAAAACAATCGGGGCTTTACCGACAAATGAGTGTTTACGAATGTGTGTTATTAAACACACCCTCCGATTCGTTAAAATGTTATAAAATGGGTCTTTTTTATGGTATGCCCGACAGATATACACTTGATTCGATGGAATTGCAGATAATTAAAGCCTCCATAAAGGAGTACAATATTGAAATTAAAAAAGTAGCAGAAAAATACAATATCGCTTTTGTGGATGTGAACGATTTTTATCAACGATTACAGTCTGGGATTTTATACAATGGTGTGAGTTTCACAAATACATTTATAAACGGAGGATTTTTTAGTCTGGATGGATTCTACCCAAATCAAAAAGGTTATTCGATGCTTGCGAATGAATTTTTAAAGGCCATAAATTTAAAATACGAAACCTCTATTCCAACTGTAAATTGTAGTGATTGTGATGGAATAAAATTTCCTTAAAAAACACCACTTGCAATTCGTTTTACCGCATCTGATTTTCCCATTGTATAATAATGCAAACAAGGCACTCCAAATTTGATAAGTTCATTTGATTGTTGTATCGACCACTCAATACCTATCTCCTTACACTGTTCATCCGTTTTGGCTTTTTCAAACGCTTCTGCCAAGGCGACAGGAATATCAATATGAAAAAATTTTGGCAATGTAACTACCTGCTTTTTTAATGTTATTGGTTTTAGCCCAGGTATAATGGGAACTGTAATGCCCATCTCTCGGCAAGCTTTTACAAAAGCAAAAAATTTCTCATTATCATAAAACAACTGAGTTACAATATAATCGGCCCCCTCATCCACTTTTGCTTTCAAGTTTCTTAAGTCGTGATTCATGTTTGGTGCTTCAAAGTGCTTTTCAGGATACCCTGCCACTCCAATACAGTATTCTGTTGGAGCCGCTTGCCTAATTTCTTCATCTTGATAGGCCCCTTTATTTAACTCAACAATTTGCTTAACCAAATCCACAGCGTATTTATTTCCATCGGGCTCAGGCACAAAAGCAGGTTCTGTTTTAATTGGATCTCCGCGTAATGCCAATACATTGTCAATACCTAAAAATTGTAAATCGATAAGTGCATTTTCTGTTTCTTCTTTTGTAAAACCTCCACAAATAAGGTGTGGAACCGCATCGGTTTTATATTTGTTCATTAAGGCTGCACAAATTCCAACTGTTCCCGGACGTTTTCGAATAGATACTTTTTCAAGATAGCCACCGTCTCTTTTTTTGTAAACGTACTCTTCTCGATGATAGGTAACATTAATAAACTTGGGCTTAAACTCCATTAATGGATCAATCCCTTCATAAATAGAGCATATGCTCTTCCCTTTTAAAGGAGGAAGTATTTCAAATGAAAACAACGTTGACTTTGCTTGCTTAATATGATCAATAACTTTCACGACAATCAGAATTTAGGATGCAAAAATAATCTAAAACGAATTAATATCAATCACATAATTATTTATATTTAAAAATGCCCACAGTGTTTCATTAATCTATTTCAAAACCAAATGAAAGTTGTATTATTTAAAAGCCCCGTCTCAAAGATTATCGAGATGGGGCTTTTTGTTAGTACAATGTATATTACTCAATAATTAATTTCTTAGTTATTTTAGCTTCGTTAGTGATGAGTGTATAATAATAAACACCCGAGGGTAACGTATTTGCATTGAAATCAACTTGATGTTTTCCGGCAGCTTGTTGATTTTGTTTAATGGATACAACTTGTTTTCCAAGTACGTCAACAATAGCTATTTCAACATTTGATGTAACCGGGGTTTCATACCCAATAGTGGTAGTTCCTTTTGCAGGGTTCGGAATATTTTGAAACAAAACCACTCCGTTAAAACAGGTTTCCTTTATACCTACAACTGCTGACGTTAGCAAGAAACTTATACCGTGGTGCTCATATTGAAAAGGGGAAGTCCAGGCCCAAGTTGGTATGAAATAACCGTTCCATCCATTCGCATTAAAATTATATCTTACAGAGCTTGGGATTTCATAAGAACAATTTAAATCTGATGTTTTGTCAGACAGCACTCCGTGAAAAACAGGATCCGTTCCTTGTCCATTTTCTTCAGATGAATATAAATAAAATCCATTTTTTCCTTGTATCGAATCGTTAATGGTATATATGTAACCCGGTTTAAATGTAACTACAGCACCAATTCTTGCACCATTTGCTTGTTGTGGCACACCATTAACCGCCATTAAAATTTCATTGTAAAAATTAGAGGAATCGCTTTCCGTTAAGAGATAAATTACAGTCCCAATAACCTGCGATGTTGCTATCGTATTGGTCTGATATAAATAATCAATATCTTGGTACGTTTGTACACCACCCAAATCATATGTTTTAGTATCGTCACCTTTAATGATTTTTATTTCCAAAGTATCAACAATATTAGCTGCTGTTGTTCTTATATAGCCGTATCCAATTGCTAAAGAGTCTAGGGTGTATGAACTAAACTTGGTTAACCAAGTGTCGGGCATATTTTTAGGGTCCAATACCGTAGCCGCTTTATGAAATTGAGGATAGGCAACATCTCCTCCTTGATAAAATCCTGACCGAATGGCAGAATCGGGAAACAGCAGCATAAATGATCCTGTTGCAATTTGTCCGTTCATAACGTCTAATTGTGCAGCATAATTTAACCAACGCGACTCTGTGCTATTTGTTTTAAAAGCACTTGCGTCTGCCTTTGCTTTCGTTTTTTTTGTGGTGTTTAACGTATTGTTTCCCGCCTCACGAGGTGCCGTTAAAGTGCTTTTTTGCTGAGCAGTAATAGTTATTGAATTTACCAATAGTAAGCCAATAGTTGTTTTGTAGATTATGTTCATAGAAGTGCGTTTTGTATTACGAAGATAATGAATTTATTAATGCTATACCATTACCTCCTCGTAACTTTCTATAGGGGGGCAAGAGCAAATTAAATTTCTGTCACCATGAGCATTATCAACACGCGCAACACTTGGCCAAAACTTTACGTCTTTCACCCATTTTAAAGGATATACAGCCTTCTCTCGGGAATAACTGTGTTTCCAATCACTGTTAATTACCGACTTTGCCGTATGTGGAGCATTCTTAATTACGTTATCTTCCTTATCTGCTTTGCCCAAAATAATTTCATCTATTTCATTTTTGATGGAAACCATAGCTGCACAAAATTTATCTAACTCTTCTTTACTTTCGCTTTCCGTTGGTTCAACCATTAAGGTGTCATGTACAGGAAATGAAACTGTTGGCGCATGAAATCCGTAATCTATTAATCGTTTTGCAATGTCCCCTACTTCAATTCCTGCCTGGCTTTTAAACTCTACGCAATCCAATATCATTTCGTGTGCACAACGTCCGTTTTTACCACTGTATAAGGTTGGGAAATGTCCGTTCAATGATTCTTTTATGTAATTGGCATTTAATATCGCAATTCTTGTTGCTTCGGTAACACCTTCTCCACCTAGCATTTTAACATATCCATAAGAAACAAGCAATATTAAAGCGCTTCCGAAAGGTGCAGCCGAAACAGCACTTATTCCTTTTTCACCACCTGTTTTTACCAGTGTATGAGATGGTAAAAAAGGTACCAATTGTTTGGCAACTCCAATGGGGCCCATACCAGGTCCTCCTCCACCGTGAGGAATGGCAAAGGTTTTATGTAAATTTAAATGACACACATCTGCACCAATATTCCCCGGACTAGTTAACCCAACTTGTGCATTCATATTGGCACCATCCATATATACTTGTCCCCCGTTTTCGTGAATAATGTTTGTAATATCAATAATGCTCTCCTCGTAAACACCGTGTGTGCTTGGATAAGTAACCATTAAACAAGACAAATTATCTTTGTGCTTTACTGCTTTTTCGCGCATATCGTTCACGTCAATATTTCCTTTTTCATCGCATTTAACCAACACAATTTGTAGTCCACACATTGCCGCACTGGCAGGATTTGTACCATGTGCAGAGGTTGGTATTAAAGCAACATTTCTATGCGCATCTCCGCGTGATTGGTGGTATGCTTGTATTACCAATAACCCTGCATATTCGCCCTGCGCACCACTGTTGGGCTGAAAACTCATTTTAGCAAACCCTGTAATTTCGCTCAATGATTTATCCAATTCGTCAATCATTTCAATGTATCCTTGTGCTTGTTCAACAGGAACAAAAGGATGTATGTTTGCGAATTCAGGCCAAGTAATAGGATACAGTTCTGATGCAGCATTCAATTTCATAGTACACGAACCAAGTGAAATCATCGAGTGAGTGAGCGAAAGATCTTTGTTCTCCAACCGTTTAATATAACGCATCATTTCTGTTTCGGAATGATAGCTGTTAAACACGGGGTGTGTTAAATAAGATGAGGTGCGATTAGACGATGATTTTTCAATTATTGAAGCTTGTTTTGTTATCTGTTCTTCGCTTAGCTTTACAAAAGGTTTGTTTGCTGCTTGCGCAAATATTTCCAATATGCAATTTAAATCGGGCACATCTGTAGTTTGGTCAATTGTAATACTTAAATTATACGCATCAATATAACGAAAGTTAATGTGCGCGCTTATTGCTAAGGCATGAATCAATGTTTCTGAAACATCTTTAGGTATTATTACGTGAAGCGTATCAAAATAAACATCGTTGTTTAATGTATAACCTGTTTTTTTAAGTTCGTTAGCTAATAGTGCAGTAGTAGCGTGTACTTGTTGGGCAATTCCTTTTATTCCATCCGGACCATGATACACAGCATACATACTCGCCATTATGGCCAGCAGTGCTTGCGCTGTACATATATTGGATGTTGCTTTATCTCTACGAATATGTTGCTCGCGCGTTTGTAGCGCCATTCTCAATGCAGGATTTCCTTGTACATCAACAGAAACACCTATAATACGGCCGGGGAGAATTCTTTTGTATTCTTCTTTGCAAGCAAAAAATGCAGCGTGTGGGCCGCCATATCCCATCGGAACACCAAAGCGTTGCGAATTTCCCACCACCACATCTGCGCCCCACTCGCCGGGAGGCGTAAGCAAAACCAAACTTAAAATGTCTGCTGCTACTGCAATCGCAACTCCATTTATTTTTGCTTTTTTAACAAAATCAGAATAGTTGTATACACATCCATTTACCGCAGGATATTGCAACAAAGCCCCATATACTTTTTCTGATAAAGTAGCAGTTTTAAAATCCCCAATTACTAATTCTATTCCCAGTGGTGTGCTTCTAGTTTTTAATAAATCAATAGTTTGAGGATAGCACTCATCTGAAACAAAAAATAAATTGCTTCCGTTTTTTGCTGCTTCACGCGAGCGATTATTAAATAACATTGCCATTGCTTCGGCAGCGGCAGTAGCTTCATCCAACAAAGATGCATTTGCAATTTCCATTCCAGTTAAATCCAATATCATCGTTTGGAAATTAAGCAAAGCTTCTAATCTTCCCTGCGAAATTTCAGCCTGATATGGGGTGTAAGCTGTGTACCAGCCTGGATTTTCCAATATATTGCGCTGTATAACGGGGGGAATAATAGTATTGTTATACCCCAGCCCTATATATGTTTTGAAAATTTTATTTTTTGCTCCCAATGCACGCAAATGTTTGTGGTACCCATATTCGCTCATTCCTTTAGGCAGATTAAGTGGCTTTTTTAATCGAATTGCAGAGGGAATAGTTTGATCAATTAATTCATCAACAGAGGAAACTCCAATTTTTTGAAGCATAAGTGCAACTTCATTTTTTCTTGGGCCATTATGTCGATTTACAAAAATATCAGCAGTCATAATTGTGTTTTTTTTTAAAGAACAACAAAGATACTAAATATTGGTTTATTTTGCCTTCAAAATGATAGAGCCGTTTACTATATTTGCAAATAATTAAACTGGTGCTAAGTAGAATAATATACATATTGTTGGTGGTTTTAATCGGAGCTTTGCGCCTGCAAGCTCAGGACAGCATACTCTTTATTATAGGGAGAATGGATTATGGAGCTATTGTAGATACCAGTGGGGCTGAGGTTAAATACAACTATAAAGATAAAAAGGGAAGATTACAATTGGCGGAAATTGAAAAGGAAAGAATTTTTTCAATCATCTATAATGGAGTACAAGAGGTTGTTTTATACCAACAAGACACAACCACAAGTGATGATTTTTCGGAACAAGAGATGCGTTATTTTATAATGGGAGAGCAGGATGCCGACAGGGGGTATAAGTCGCCAATCGCGACCACTGGAGCTGTTGCTGCAGGAGTTGGCGGAGGATTAATGGCAAGCCTTATTTTCACACCACTAATTCCTGCTGCATATGCTGTGATTGCCGGTTCAAGGTGGATAAAAGTGAAGCGAAAAACGGTTACAAGACAAGATGCATTAAAAGAACCAGCCTACTTGCTCGGATACGAGCGTGTGGCAAGAGGAAGGCGTGTTCAAAACGTTTTAAAAGGTGCAGGGGCCGGACTTGTTATAGGTTTGTCAGCCTATTTAATTTTCTTTTACGAAAAAACTAAATGACCTTTGTTCGAAAGGTTATTGACTTTTTTTTATTTGGAAACATTTACATTGCCTTTTGTGCGGCAGCTTTAGTTCAATCTACTTCATTTCAGTTAGGCATCGAAAGCCAGTTGACTCAATACACTTTATTAACTTTTTTTGCTACCTTATTTCTTTACAATCTACAACGGATATTTTATACTTCACATACTGAGGATAAAAGCCTAAACTCTATAAGGCGAAAATGGATATTTGAAAATCAATTTAGTATAAAAGGTTTGGCGTTAATCGGATTTTTAGGAGCGAGTTTTCTTTTTTTTAGTTATTTCAAACATATACTTATTTACTTGCTCCCATTGCTCCTGCTTTCTTTAGGGTATTTTTTTCCTCTGGTAAAGCTTAGAAAAAATGCGTGGTTAAAGTTATTAACCTTAGTTTTTGTATGGACAATGGTAACGGCAGCAATACCCATTGTGCTTAGTAGCGAGACCATCTTCTCTCTTAAGAATTTGATACATATAGCCGCGCGTTGTTTCTTTATGGTGGGGATCTGTTTGCCTTTTGATATAAGAGATGTCTATATTGATTCTGCCGAAAACATTTCTACCCTTCCCCGTATTCTTGGCGAAAAAAAAACACGTTTAATTGCTTTTGCTTTTATGTTATTATATCTGGTGTTGATACTTGTTGAATATCTGATTGGTGTATTTAAAATTGAGGTTACTATTGCCTTGCTACTGTCTGCTATTATAAACATCGTTATAGTATTGATGAGCAATTCAAAACGCAGTGAATATTTTTACATTGCAGGCATTGACGGGACAATGCTTGTTCAATTAATACTGTTGCTATTCTTAGTAAATTGTATGTAGAATATTATGTTCAATTGACGTAAGTATCGCCTTTGCATCGAATTTTTTCTTGCTACTTTTATGTGGTCTAATTCAAGAATCAGATCACATTTTTCAACTATTTTAATAACCGAAAACTCTTATGAAACAAAATCAGAGAACCTAGGGCGTTATTTAGTCTCCTTTTGTTGCCGCTTACTCCTTTTTCGGCTAAGATGACCTGTAAGCCATTGCATGATTAGCTTTTTTATATTGACCAAGAAAAATTCGGGCATAAATCCTCAAAACACAAATTTCCATAAAAACAAAACTCAATGCAGTAAATGCAATTACAAAATAATCGTGTGTATGAATATTGCTGAATAAAATATCAATCCCAATATATGTTGCATTACCGGCAATTATAAAGTGTATTGTGTCTCCGTTGGCAATGTTACCAATAAGCGTAAAGGTTAAGGTTGCTTGTCCACAGCCTTCAAATAGTGTTGAGTCGTTTCCTAAAAAACCTAAATCAACAGTTGAAGAGATACTTATTCAGGTTTAATTAGATTTATGAATTAATTACTCCAAAGTTTTTATGAGCGATTTAACCCGCTTCCTATTTTGCTTTGCGTAAATCGGGATTGTAATTGAGCCCAACTTGAAGATATTGTTTGGATTGGATTCCAACGATTTGTTGGAGGTAACCTATTTGCAGATTTACAGAAGGGCTAAATTGAAATCCTAGTGCGCCATAAAGTCGGTTTCGATCCCAAGGATTCTCGTTTAAATGTAAAAATATTTCGTCATAAACACTAAGGAACAATGTGTTTTTCCCCATTTCTTTTTTATTGATTGGAATTGTTATTCTAAGTAAATAACGAATTCTATTTTTATAGCTGTTTATAGTTGGCGTTTCTATCCACCTTTGTTCAAACCTATAGCGGTGTTCAAAAAATAAGCGCCCAGAATTGTTTTTAAGTATTACCTGTTCCCAAAGCCTGTTTTCGGTAACTGTTTGCGACTTAATAATGCCTTCATCGTCTGCGTAATTGGTGATCCAGCCGCAGCCAGCCGAAAGTATAATGTTCGGATTGTAATGAAAATTAATTCCTCCTCTCATTAATAATTGTTCAGTGTTGGGTTGAACATCGTAACTTCTGAATTGTATTTCGCTATGGATACTCCATTTAGTATGTAATCGAGTTTGATTAAAGAACATTGCCCAACTTCCCAGTTGTTTGGTATTTATTTGCGCAAAGCCTTGACCAAATAAACAGAAAGAAAAAACAACAAGCACCATTGCAATTGTAAATGTGCTTTTTGATTTATAAGGATAAATAACCATGAAGAAACATTTTTTATTTGCTCTTTATTTTACGAAGACCTGTAAGCCATTGCATGAGTTGCCTTTTTATATTGACCAAGAAAAATTCGCGCATAAATTCTCAAAACGCAAATCTCCATAAAGACAAAACTCAATGATGTGAATGCAATAATGAAGTAATCATGTGTATGAATATTACTAAACAAAATATCGATTCCAATAAATGTTGGAGTAAGTGGCATACCTGCAACCCCCATACATGCAATAAGGAATATGAATCCAATACGGGATTGCTCTTGTGAGTATCCATGAAAAATATCCAGATTAATATTATTGTCGATTTTCTTAATCCTACTTAAACAGATTGCTCCAACACCAGCAAACAACATTGACCCACTCAAATAGATTAGTACCTGAAGTCCACCAAACTCATCACTCAACATTGCAACAGAAAGTGTAATAAAAAGTTGTCCGAGTACTACAAACAACCAAGCGCGTAAAGCACTTCCTTTTTCTGCAAAAGCATTTAATATAATCATTATACCAAAAAAGGAAAATACAACAGGTACTATTTTTGAGATGGATACAGGAATTAGTTCAGGATGCAAATTCAAATAAAAGCCAACACTGAAAATAATCACCAAAATAACTATGGCCGCTTTAGAGGAAATAAAACTCAATGCTTTCCCTATCCATTTGAAGGGACTCCATAAATAACGGTGTAATAAAAAATCTAGGTTCCATTCCTTTACACACAGAATATACACCGTGTTTTTTAGTTTAGAAAAGAAGGATGTTCCTACTTCAAGCTTTTTAGGTGTAAAACTAAAGAACATGTCGTGTATCATATATCCCAATACGGAAGGAGAAACCAACAATTGATAAGTTCTCAAAAATGCATTGGCGGTAAAGTGAACTAATGCAACTTCATGCCACCCTAAAGCCACTTCAATAAACATCAATCCGATTTGTGTAATTGAAGAGTAAGCGATTTGTGTCTTCACAGATGATTGCACTTTAGCAATACTTGAAGCTATAAATGCAGTGAATAATCCGACCGCAATAACACTTATTTTTATTGCTAAAACACTTTCCCAAAATGGATAAGTTCTAAATAAAAGAAAAACACCTAAATGAACAGAAAGAGATCCATAAAAAACAGCACTAGAAGTAGTTGGTCCTTCCATTGCTCTCGGAAGCCATGAAGAGAAAGGTAGTTGAGCTGATTTCACTGCCGCAGCGACCAAGATCATTACTCCAATAAAAACTACATACATATAATGATCCCGAACCAAAGAAGCCACTGCAGCCGAATCATTCATGTTAATGAAAGTTATATTCTGATGCCATAAATGATGACTCATCCACATTGCCAAAATAAGGCAGATATCACCTAAACGATAAACAGAAATTACTTTTAAACTGTTTCTTACAGGCAAATATCTATCGTGATAAAAACCAATCAATAGAAATGAGCAGATTCCAAGAATCTCCCAACCTGTAAATAAGGTTTCAAAATTTCCTGAAAAAATGACGAGATTATAGGCAACAAAAAACATCAGAATATTATTCATGAATCTTTTAAAACCACCATCGCGGTGAATATAAAACTTACTGAATACGGCAACCAAAAAAGCAAGCACAGCTCCAACGGTTGAAAAAACAGCAGTTGTTTTATCGAAATAAAAATCAAGAAATATTTCTATATCATGTGCTTTATAAAACACAAACTGTTTCACATCCAATACTGGATAATCATTCATAAACCAATAAGTGACAAAAGAAAAAGCAGCAAGCAGATTTATACCCGCTGTACCGATTGTTACTGAAGAGATTAAACGTTCGTTTTTTCTAGGCAACATCAAACTGATGATGAATCCGAAAAGAGGAACCCAAATAAAAAATTGCAATAATTGTGACATACTCTATTTAATTTTCTAGTGAATAAACCGGTAAATTTTCTTTTGTTGCATCCACAATATGATTTGTTTCCATTTCTTTTGCAGTTTCTACAAAACACTTCATATCTTTTATGGTTGCTATTTCTTTAGTAAGAGGAGTATATTCTGTAAATTCACCATTCTTAAAATAATGGAATTTATTTGTTTCTGGATGCAATGCAATTATGTGTACCCAATCATTATTATACCATTCATAAATTTCAGGTGTTATAGTGATTGCTTTCATAACCGCCTCAGGATAATGTTCTACAACAACTAGCAAACGAACTGGATCGTGTACTTCAATCATTTGTAAAGGCAAACCTGGACGAAGATCACCATCAGCGCTGTTAGCAACACCAATCAATCCCATTACATTGTGAGGCAATTTAGTTCCCGCACCCAATTTGTGATTATCAACTCGAGAAAAATAATATTCCAAATTAATTCCTCCACACACCAAACCGATTGGACGCATTACACCTGTAAGTAGTGTTGCATCTTTATCCGTGCGATAATCATAAGAGTTCATGAATGCACGCCTATCTAAAAACAATCCTTTAGTAAGCTCTCTACTTCCGATGATACACAATGTATTTGTTCCATGTCCGAGTTCAGGTCGAGGCTCAAATAAAGAAACAGAACGATCCTTTATCGCTTTTCTTGTTTGTTTCAAGCTTCCTTTTGTATTGATGGATGCAAATCTTCTTGATCGCTCTTTCGCATTCAAATCTAATGCATCTTCAAAAGCTGCTTTATTTTTTTTATGTGCTTCCTCATTTACAGAATTCAATTGCTGCTCATCATAAAATTCTATTTCATCTGCTGCAGTATCATGCAAACCACCAACAAATTCTGTTGTGTCTGGAATAACTAACCCATGCGAACTTAAAATAGCTCTTACTTTCGGATGGTTTGTCATGAATGCAAAAACGCGAGAGTTGACAGAACCAGGTCTTCCGCTACAAGCTCCGCAATCATGAGCACCGTGATGAGGATTATTTGCACTGCTAGAACCATGTCCGACTACATAAACAATAGGTGCAAAATTTTTGACCATTCCAATTCCACGCAATAACCCTTCTACTCTTGCAGCCATTTCCTCAATTGTGAAACCAATTTGCAAATCATTCTCTCTGTAACTTATATCTTTATTTTCTATGGATAGTGTTGCAGTTTTATCCATGTGAATAAATGCATTGGAAATGGCTGGACTCATTTTCGGAAGGAACACAGTCAAAAATAATTTTACAGCGGAAATAAATCCATAAAACATTGTGATGATAGATCCAATAAAAAAAGTATGATTCTTTTTTGTATAAAGCAACTCATGCTTTCTTTCGCCTTGCGCATTTATTTCTTTTATCAGGTATTTTGGAAAAACGGGAGCCGGACAAAGTTTGTCGTAGAACTTAGCATTCTGTGGCTGAAAATAAAATTCAACACCAAAGAATCCCGGAGCAGCTAATGTTTCACAAGTAGGATCAACAGATTCAATATTTCTTCTTATAGAACATTCACGTTCATCGATACAGAATATGGCTTGAAAACTTGTTTTTGCAGGAGTAGCGATTTGCTTTTTCTTCCCTAGTGCAATTCCTGAAAGCACTTCATCATAATAGCTCCATTCAAATGCATCCTGCCAAAGCTTGAACACTTCTTCCAACTCTGTAAGAGGGGCATCAGCAAAAAGATCAACAGGAGAACTATTTATTTTATTACATAAAGGCTCCCAATCATTTCCTAACTGCTTATCCAATGCATCAATTTCAAGAAGCAAATCAAAAACAACAAGATCATGAAGTGAGGTTACTCTTTTGTCGAGCAAAACATTTGGCTCTGATTCAATTGCTGAAATCATCCCCGACCAACCTCTGTGACTGAATTGCTGATCGAACAAATATTGCTCATAGTAAGCTTCATTTCCTACAACTATTTTCAAAAGTTCTTTTATTCCAAGACCTTCTTCTAAATATTTTTTTGGTCTTTTCGTTTTAAAAAAACTGGTGAAACTATTTTTCTCAAGATCTTTAATGGCATTCAAAAAACCTTTATTCTCCTGAGGAAAATCCCAGACTGAAATTCCTTGATCAAGATAACTGCAAAGCACACGGAATAATAGTGGTTGCACCAGTGTATCCAAATCAATTTTGTGTTTTGTTTTCCAGTTTGCACGCAAAGCACCTACGCGTGGGAAAATCGACTCACTATATTCCTTTGTAAGAAGTTTTTCTTTCCAGTTTAAGAATTGCTCCGCTCCTTTTTTATCATTGATTATTTTATCAAGCACCTCCTTTTTAATTCGGCCATCTTCATACATCTTTCTAAAATCAGCAAGCTGAAGTGTTACTTTGAAACCAAATATTTTAGACGCTTTAAAAATGGCATCATAAAATTTCATGTGCTGGAAAGCATGTAAAGAATTATGATGAATAAAATCCTTCAAGGGGGTTTGCGTAGGCAAATAATGCTTCAGCTCTTGCAAAACATGCTTTTCGTCAAACACTATGCTACTTTTGGCAACCTTTTTTTCAAGAGTGATTGTGTCGTTCATTTTTTATAAAATTTTCTTATACTTATTTTGTATAATTAATAACTCATTTGCTCTCTAACATCGGATTTGTTGCAGATCATAGATTCTTCAAAAAATTCTACTTGTCCAGATTCTAAATTGTGTTTAGCACCAATAATTGCAGCCTCTCCATTCTCTATCATTTGCTCCAAAATATAACTACGATCTACAATTATTTTTACTGAACGCTTTAAATTGATGGTAGATACATTCTCTATAAATGATGCATTGCCGGAATTTCTTTTATCAGGTTCAGTTGTAATTGTTTCTTGATAAATAGCTGGTTGAATTTTTGACAACAACTCTGTAAGATTTCCCAATTCTATATGATCGCAAGCTCCTTTTATTGCGCCACAGCTAGAATGCCCCAATACAACAATTAATTTTGAACCTGCAACCTTACAGGCAAATTCTATACTTCCGATAATGTCAGTATTCACCACATTTCCTGCAATCCGAATAGAAAAAACATCTCCCAGCCCTTGGTCAAAAATCAATTCCGGTGACGTACGGCTATCAATGCAACTTAATATAACCGCAAATGGCCATTGGCCTTCTCTTGTATCATTTGCTTGTTGAAGTAAATTTCTGTTTGCTTTATAGTTTTTAACAAACCTTTCGTTGCCTTCTTTTAATATTTCCAGTGCCTTTGTTGGCGACATAGACGCTTGCGTTTCCGCAGTATGTGTTTTCATACATTGTGTTTTTTAATGTCTGGATGTTCCTTTAAATTCGGGAATGTTTTTAAGTTCTAATGTTATCTCTTTTAGTTGTGCGGCTTCCTTGAAGTTGTGAATGATTTCGAGTACATCCATATCAATATAGTGAGAATTGGTGCCATCAATAACAACAGAGGAGCCATTTGGTAAATGATGTAATTTAAGCGCGATACTCCCTTTGTTAAGAAAGGTAACATCTTCCGCCAAGGAAATTATTGTTTTTTCTTTTCCATCATTGCTAATCGTCTGTGAAAAATAATCCCGTTTATAATTATTTCTCAAAATGAAGAAAAAGGAAACCAACATCCCTACACCAATTCCCTTTAATAAATCGGAAAACTGTATAGCAATTATAGTAATCACAAATGGAAGAAATTGGCTCCAACCTAATTTGTACATCGATTTAAATAAAGAAACCTTTGCTAATTTATAACCAACAACTAATAAAACGGCAGCTAAGCAGGCCAAAGGAATTTTATTTAAAACGGTGGCTAATCCAATAACACTAATCAACAATAATAAACCGTGAAATATTGCCGACAATTTTGTTCTAGCACCTGAATTAATATTTGCAGAGCTGCGAACAATAACCGCTGTTAAAGGCAGCCCCCCTATCAAACCGGATACAACATTTCCTAAACCTTGTGCTTTTAACTCACGGTTGGTTGGTGTAACTCTTTTATGCGGATCTAATTTATCGGCAGCTTCAACACATAACAACGTTTCGAGACTTGCAATAATTGCAATTGTTATTGCCACAACATACACGTGATAGTTTCCAAAAGCACTAAAATCGGGCAATGTAAATTGATTTACAAAAGCCGTAGCGGATTCGGCAACTGGTAATTGAACAAGTTTTTCACTTGATAAGTATAGTGTTGGTTGATTTATTTTAAAAAACTCATTCATTAAAACACCCAATATAACAACCAATAGTGCGCCCGGAACAATATTGAAAAATGCATATTTTTTCAAAAAAGGTCGTTCCCACATAATTAATATAAACAGTGAAATACCTGCAATTATAAGTGCGCCAGGATGAACAAAATTAAATGCATATAATATTTCGGAAAATGTATTGTGCCCATCTGCTTGAAAAAAGTCAAAATCCCCTTCATTGTCTAAATCATAACCCAATGCATGGGGTATTTGTTTTAATATTAAAATAATACCGATAGCAGCAAGCATTCCTTTTATAACGCTTGATGGAAAATAATAGGCTATAGCTCCTGCTTTTAAATAACCCAACGCAATTTGAATTAAACCTGCTAAAACAACTGCAAGTAAAAACACCTCATAGCCGCCTAATTGGGTAATGGAATTTAATACAATTACGGTTAAACCTGCCGCAGGTCCGCTTACACTAAGCGATGATCCGCTAGCAAATGCAACAACAATACCACCAACAATACCTGCAATAATTCCTGAAAACAAAGGCGCACCTGATGCAAGTGCAATGCCCAAACACAATGGCAATGCTACTAAAAAGACCACTAGCCCTGCAGGTAAATCGTTTTTAAAATATTTGAAAGAGAATTCTTTATTGTTTTGATTGTTCATAAAATGACTATTATTGTTTATTAATCAACTCTATCAAAGAGTTGACTATTATCTACGTTAATGAAATAAAGTTGAAATAGGAAACAAGGGGGGGAGGCGCCTTGTTCATATTTTGATTATATTACTTCAGGAGGAAAATATACCTCTTGGCTATAATCGGATGAAGAATTCTTGTTATGTATAGAGCAATAACGACTACGCTCTGTTTGATCGTAAATTAAATTATTAGCAAGCCGTTTGTTATCAAAATAACAATCATCCGAAAAATTTAATTTCTCACTTTTTTCATTTGACTCCTTTGATTCCGAACTCCTTTCCTCACATTTAAAATCATCTACCCAAGCGATGGAATCATTCCCCATAATTTTTGAAAAATACTCAATTGTGTCATAGCAATAAGCAAACGACACAAGTACAAGCAAAATATATGTTACTGTTTTTTTCAAAAGTAATTTCTAATTCGCTGCAAAGGTAATAATATTTGAAATATTACTGAAAGACAGGGTATATAAAAGCCGATTTTTTTGTTAAAAAATCAAAAAACAGGTTGAAAGGTTGCTAAATAAGCTACTTTAACAATTCGTTTACATTCTTTATATATTATGGAAACATCAAGGCTTGACCTTTGTAAAAAACAAATATGAAAAAGAAGATTCTTATAGTAGATGATGAGCCGGATATTTTGGAATTTATATCCTATAACTTAAAAAAGCAGGGGCGCGAAGTGTTTACTGCAAACAATGGTGAACTTGGTTTACAGTCGGCACTTAACAATAAGCCCGATTTAATTATTTCCGACATTTTAATGCCCGTAATGAATGGCATTGTTATGTGCAGAAAAATGCGTGAAAAAATTGAATTAAGTGAAACGCCATTTATCTTTTTAAGCGCAACAAATGATGATTATCAAGTACTGTCTGCAATGGATGCAGGAGCAACACATTATGTGTCAAAACCAATTTCTATATTGGCACTATTAAATATGGTTAAAGAGCTATTAAACGAGCCTTTACACAATTAGTATATTCTAATTCTAATTCCTTCTAACCACCCACATATTTAACATTACCTTAACATATTGGCAATTTTACATTCACACTAAATGTATTTATTTGTAACGTAAAATTTACAATTAATCAACTAACCCGTTACCTTAAATTAAGATAAAATAAATGATTATGACGTATTTAAGAAATTCCCTATTAACCTCTGCTCTCTGCTTAGTTTTTTTAAATTCAACCTTAGCACAAGAAATAAAAAAAGACTCAGCCTCTGTAGTTCAAGTTTCAAAAACTGAAGTTAAAGCTCCGGCAAAAGGCTGGTACGAAAACATAGCCATTCGAGGGTATACTCAAATACGCTATAATCGATTATTTGAAACAAACGATTCTCTTAAAAATGAGCAAGGGGATAAATCCTGGGGGAGTGGTGGTTTTTTTATTAGACGTATGCGAATTATTTTTAGTGGCAACGTGCACGAGCGTGTATACATTTATATTCAACCCGATTTTGCCTCATCACCATCCACAGGCTCTAATAATTTTGCTCAATTAAGAGATGCATATTTTGATCTTTCGTTAGATAAAAAGAAAGAGTTTCGATTCCGTGTAGGTCAAAGTAAAGTGCCTTTTGGTTTTGAAAATCTACAGTCGAGTCAAAATCGTATACCACTTGACCGGAATGATGCTATTAACAGTGCCTTTTCTAACGAGCGCGACCTTGGAGTATTCTTTTATTGGGCTCCGGAGAAAACAAGAAAATTGTTTGCGTCACTTGTAAATGATGGTTTAAAAGGCAGTGGCGATTACGGAGTTTTCGGATTTGGCGTTTTTAATGGTCAAACAGCTAATAAAAATGACTTAAACCACGACCCTCATTATGTTGCACGACTAACTTACCCTATTGAAATCAAAGGGCAAATAATAGAACCTGGAGTACAAGCTTATAAAGGAATGCACGTAGTAGAAAATCGCTCTACAGGAGTAAAAGGCCCTAACAAAGCATTCTCATTCGTTGATGAGCGTGTAGCTGCCAGCTTAATACTGTACCCAAAACCATTTGGAGTTCAAGCCGAATATACTATGGGACGCGGACCGGAGTATAATCCAGCAACAAAAACAATTGAGACTCAAGATCTAGAAGGAGGTTATGTTACTGCGTCCTATATGTTAAAAATTAAAAAGCAGTTATTGATTCCTTTTGTTAGAGTACACTATTACGATGGTGGAAAAAAACACGAATTGGATGCAAGAAGTTATAAAGTAAACGAAAGCGAATATGGTGTTGAATGGCAACCCGTAAAAAATTTCGAATTGGTTGCTATGTATACAATGTCTGAAAGAAGATTCGAAGACCATAAGTTGTATTTCAACAGACAAGTTGGTAGTTTGCTTCGATTGCAAGCGCAATTAAATTTTTAATTATCCTAAAAGAATACAACACAAATTAGTTTGTTATTTCAAAAGCCTTGTTTAAAAACAAGGCTTTTGCTTTTACGAAAACAATTATACTTTAATTAACTCAAAAGAAACATTTACTTAACACTCTTGGACGAATTTTGTAAAAAAATAAAAGACAATGAAAAAAAGAATTTCAATTATTGCAACTACAATTTGCATCGTTGGTGGTACCACAATTTTTGCTCAAAAAATTAAAGGAAGTGATACTGTATTGCCCCTATCACAGAAAGAAGCTGAAAGTTTTATGAAAACGAATAAGTCAGCAAACATTATAGTTACAGGCGGGGGGAGCGGTGTTGGAATTGCTGCACTAATGGATGGAACAACAGACATAGCAATGTCATCGCGCAAAATGAAATTGGATGAGAAAATGAAAATGCAAGATGCTGGTCGTCCATTTAAAGAGGTAATTATTGCAAACGATGCATTGTCTGTAATTGTTAATCCCAATAATAAAGTGTCCCAACTAACACGCGAACAATTAGAAGGCATATACATAGGGAAAATAAAAAACTGGAAAGAAGTTGGCGGTGACGATATGGTTATAGTTGTTTATTCCCGTGAATCAAGTTCTGGAACTTATGAATTTTTTAAGGAGCACGTAATGAACAAAAAAAATTATGGCAGTACTGTATTAAATATGCCGGCAACCGGAGCTATTGTTCAGTCGGTTAGTCAAACTAAAGGAGCTATTGGTTATATTGGTTTAGCCTATATGGAAAAACCCGTTAAGGCTTTAAAAGTGTCATACGATAGTGGAAAAACATACATTGAGCCTTCTATGGCCAATGCTAAAAATCAAAGTTATCCTATTGTGCGTTCATTATACTACTACTATACAGTTGCAGATGAGAAAACAGTTAAACCTTTTGTAGATTTTGTTTTATCTGCTGAAGGACAAAAAATAGTGGTGGCAGAAGGCTATGTTCCTTTGAAGTAATTAAACTGTTTCATTTTAAAAGCGGCACCATAAAAGTGTCGCTTTTTTTGTGTTCAATAATTTAGCATTAACGCTTCGTTAACATTAAATTAACTTAAGCATAACCCTTTATTACACCTTTAAAAAAAGCACATAGGTACTTTTGTGTTGATTTATGAAGGCTAGAAAAATAAAGGAAAAAATAATTGAATCCATCCTATTGGCCAGCAGTTCTATTACAAGTATAACTGTTTTACTCATCGTTGTTTTTCTTTTTTCTCAAGGCGTCTCTTTGTTTGGCGACTCAACCGTTGAAAAGGGTTCAGTAATGGCAGTTAACAAAAACAACCCTGTTAAAGAACTTACAGGCAGTCAAATAAAAGAAATATTTGATCAAAACGTTGTTTATTGGAACGAAATTGGTGGTAAAAAAGATACCATTATCCTTTTCCGAATAGATGACATTGGAAATTATTATAGTGATGAAGAGATAGGCGAAAATTTCGAAGGTCTTTCGGAATGCGTAAGTCGATTGGTTGATAGCATACCCGGTATATTGGCCTATTTTCCGGAAAAATATTTGAGTAAAAATTTTAAAGGTAAAGTTCTCCCTCTTGAAAAAGTTTCATTGAAAACTTTATTCAAAGGAAAAGAATGGTTCCCAAGTGCACAACCCGCAGCACAAATTGGTGCAATGCCCTTGATACTTGGAACCTTATGGGTAAGTTTGGGAGCTATTTTATTGGCACTTCCATTGGGGTTAGCTACAGCTGTTTATATGAGTGATATTGCACACGGCAAAGTGAGAAGAGTAATGAAACCACTTATAGAATTATTGGCGGGCATTCCTTCGGTTGTGTATGGCTTTTTTGGATTAATTGTAATCGTTCCGCTGGTTCAACAAGTATTTAATTTGCCTGTTGGAGAAACCGCTTTGTCGGGAAGCATTGTACTAGGAATTATGGCATTGCCAACCATCATTACTGTTTCGGAAGATGCAATGAGAAACACGCCTCGCGCAATGAAAGAAGCAAGTTTAGCATTGGGTGCAACAAAATGGCAAACTATATACAGGGTTGTTATTCCTTGTTCTGCTTCCGGAATAACTGCCGGAGCAATACTTGGTATTGGTCGTGCTATTGGCGAAACAATGGCGGTACTCATGGTTACCGGAAATGCTGCTGTAATTCCGCATACCATATTGGAGCCTGTGCGTACTATTCCCGCTACCATTGCAGCAGAATTGGGTGAAGCCGCACAAGGAGGCTTACATTTTAAGGCATTATTTGCATTGGGCTGCATTCTTTTTATCATTACACTTATCATTAATTTGCTCGTGGAATCAATTTCTGCAAGCAACAAACATAAAAGTCACTAAACAATGAGCTCAACGATAGCATCTAGAAAAAGACGAAATGAGCAAATTGCTTTTTGGTTGTTTCGTCTACTCAGTTTTGGTGTAGTGGCCATTCTTTTTTATATACTTTATTTTTTAGTAAGCAATGGCATAAAAGCTATCAGCTGGGAATTTATTACTCAAATGCCCGAAGATGGAATGACTAAAGGGGGAATTTACCCTGCCATTATTGGCACACTTTATTTGGTTGCGGGCAGTATGATTTTTGCTTTCCCTATTGGGGTAGCTTCAGCAATTTATATTAATGAGTATACCAAGGATGGTGTTTTGAAAAAAATCATCAAACAAATGACCAACAATTTAGCAGGTATTCCTTCTATTATTTTTGGACTGTTTGGCATGGCATTGTTTGTGAATCAATTAAAATTTGGCGATTCTATATTGGCAGGTTCTTTAACATTGGGACTGCTTGCATTACCTGTAGTAATTAGAACAACAGAAGAAGCATTAAAAGCAGTACCGGATACATTCCGCCAAGCAAGCTTGGGATTAGGAGCAAGCAAATGGCAAACAACAAGCAAGGTGGTTATTCCCATTGCCTTTCCAAATATCATTACAGGTTTAATTTTATCAATTGGTAGGGTGTCAGGTGAAACAGCTCCTATTCTTTTTACTGTGGCAGCCTATTTCCTTCCAAAACTTCCGCAAAGTATATTTGACCAAGTAATGGCGCTGCCATACCACTTATATGTTATCACAACAAGCGGAACAAATGTAGCGGAATCAAGACCGATGGCTTATGGAACAGCACTTGTGCTGATAGTAATTGTGCTAATTGCAAATTTATTGGCAAATGCACTCAGAAAGTATTTTGGTAAAAAAGTAAAAATGAACTAATGAATAAACTGGAATCAATTGATTTAAATCTTTACTACAGCGATTTTCACGCATTGAAAAATGTTTCAATGGCCGTTAAGGCGAATACGGTTGCGGCTCTTATTGGCCCTTCGGGATGCGGTAAATCAACGTACCTCCGAACCTTCAATAGGATGAATGACTTAATTGACAATGTTAAAATTGATGGCGGTGTTTTGCTGGATGGAAAAGATATTTACGATAAAGCTGTTGTAACAGATGAGCTTCGAAAACAAGTTGGAATGGTATTTCAAAAACCAAACCCCTTTCCAAAATCTATTTATGAAAATGTGGCTTATGGATTAAGAGTAAACGGGATTAATAACAAAAAAATACTGGATGAAAGCGTTGAGAAATCGCTGCAACAATCGGCATTGTGGGATGAGGTAAAGGACAAGCTTAAAAAATCAGCATTTGAATTATCGGGCGGGCAGCAACAACGTTTATGCATTGCGCGGGCACTTGCCATTGAGCCTACCGTTATCCTTATGGATGAGCCAGCATCCGCACTCGATCCTATTTCTACCTCAAAAATAGAAGAACTTATTTACGAGCTAAAAAAGAAGTACACCATCGTAATTGTTACGCACAATATGCAACAAGCAGGTAGAGTAAGCGATTACACAGCCTTTTTTTATATGGGAAGCCTCATTGAATATGGCGAAACAAAAGAAATATTTACGAATCCTAAAAATCAACAAACCCAAAACTACATAACCGGTAGGTTTGGATAAATAATAATTGTATGTCACATTTAGAAACAGAACTTCATTTACTAAAAGAGGGCCTCATTGAAATGACGAGGCTTGTAAAAATTCAATTGTTCAAAGGGCGCGATGCACTGCTGAATTTTGATAGAGATTTAGCGCGTGAAATAATTGTAAATGAAAATCGCATAAATGCATTGGAGTTGAAAATTGACAGGGATTGTGAAAATATCTTTGCGCTTTGTAATCCGGTTGCTGTTGATTTGCGTTTTGTATTGGCTGCCTTAAAAATAAATGCCAACCTTGAGCGAATTGGCGATAATGCTGAAGGAATTGCGCGTTATGTGATGGAAGTTGACAGACCTTTTGATGAAAAAATAATAAAAGGTTATTGTGTTGAAGAAATGTGTAATACTGCTACTTCGATGCTCGACAATACATTGGAGGCCCTACTGCAAGAAGATACCAAACTTGCTCGGCAAGTATTTTTAAAAGACGATCGATTAGATGAAATAAACAGAGATTGTACAAAAACAACACTGCGCTTACTGAAAGAGAACCCTGATAATGCATTGCATTATCTTAGTATAATGTCAATTATTCGAAAGCTTGAACGTGTGGGCGATCAGTCAAAAAACATTGCAGAAGAGATTATCTTTTATATTGAAGCAAAGGTATTGAAGCATACCGAGGAGAAATAGTCAATGTTAAGTAATTGTTAACAATGTTAATTTAGTGTTACTAATATTAAATTGATGTTAAGCAGATGTGTTTTAATGATAGATTTGTTTTGTATAAAATCTAAAAAAGAAACATTATGGGCATCCTACAATTACTAATTCCAAAAGACAGAATATTTTTTCCTTTATTGGAAAAAGCATCCTTTAACTTAGTTACAATATCTAAGGCATTATATGATGCTTTAACAACAACTTCTGCCGAAGAAAGAATTGTGCTTATTCGTGAAATTGAGCGCATTGAGCACGAAGGAGATAAGGTTACTCACGAAATTATGCATCAATTGAGTGCAACGTTTATTACCCCCTTTGATCGTGAAGACATACACGAACTAACATCAGCTATCGATGATATTTTGGATCATATTCACGGTTCGGCAAAACGAATAGAAATTTATAAAGTCACAAACATTTCTCCGGCTATGATTAAATTGGCCGAATTAATTCAACAAGCTGCCGATGAACTTTACAAAGCGATTCACGAACTACGCGACTTAAAAAACACAAATACCATTCGTGAAGCCAGTATTCGAATAAACAGTATTGAAAACCATGCAGACGATGTGTTTGACAATGCTGTAGCAAAATTATTTGAAGAAGAAAAAGACGCCATTGAGTTGATTAAAATTAAAGAAGTATTGCAAAACTTAGAAAAAGCAACTGATAAATGCGAAGATGCAGCAAATGTATTGTCGAGCATATTGGTTAAACACAGCTAAGGATTTCTAAACTAATTTAAAACCAATTAATATGTCAACATTTCTTATAATCATTATTATATTGGCCATCATCTTTGATTTTATCAACGGATTTCACGATGCCGCCAACTCCATTGCAACAGTGGTTTCCACCAATGTGCTTTCTCCGGTGGCAGCAGTTATTTGGGCTGCATTTTTTAATTTTTTAGCCTTTTGGATATTCGACTTAAAAGTTGCCGATACGGTTGCTAAAATTGTAAAACCCGAAGGCTTAACACTTGTTGTTGTTGCTTCGGGCTTATGTGCTGCTATTTTCTGGAACCTGCTAACTTGGTGGAAAGGTATCCCATCCAGTTCTTCTCATACACTTATTGGTGGATTTGCAGGCGCTGCAATAGCACACGCAGGTTTTCACGCAGTAAAAATTGATAAAATATTACCTCCATTGGCATTTATTCTTCTTGCCCCTATTATAGGAATGGTAGTTTCTATTCTTATTTCTGCAATTTCTACTCAATTGGTAAAAAATTCTAACCCAAGTAAAGTAGATACGGCTTTTAGGGTGTTACAACTAGTCTCATCTGCAGCATTCAGCTTGGGTCACGGAGGTAACGATGCACAAAAAGTAATAGGAATTATTGCTGCTGCATTGTTTGCCGGAGGACAAATTGGCGACATTAAAGATATTCCAAATTGGGTTCCTATAACCTGTTATTCTGCAATTGCATTAGGTACTATGATGGGTGGTTGGAAGATTGTAAAAACGATGGGGCAAAAAGTTACCAAACTAAGACCATTTGAAGGGTTTGCCGCTGAAACTGCCGGCGCTGTTACATTATTCAGCACAGGCGCATTGGGTATTCCGGTGAGTACTACACACACCATTACAGGAGCCATTATTGGTGTGGGCGCATTGAAAAGAACCTCGGCTGTTCGCTGGGGTGTTACCATTGAATTGATATGGGCTTGGATACTAACTATTCCTGTTACAGCAATTGTAGCTGCAACTTTCTATTATTTATTCAGCTTGTTAATTAAATAATTTCGGTGAAAATAAAAAAGCCACACAAATTGTGTGGCTTTTTTATTTTAGCTATTCCCGTATTCCATCAAATAGGTTTTTATAAAGGCATCTAAATCCCCATCCATTACTGCTTGCACGTTTGACGTTTCATAATCAGTGCGAACATCCTTTACTAACTTGTATGGATGCATTACGTAGTTGCGTATTTGTGAACCCCACTCTATTTTCTTTTTCCCGCTTTCTATTAAATTAATCGATTCTCTCCTTTTTCGAATCTCCAATTCATACAATTGCGATTTTAAAAGTTTAATCGCATTTTCTTTGTTTTGTAATTGCGAACGCGATTCCTGATTTTTAATAATAATGCCCGATGTTTTGTGATAAAGCCTCACAGCCGTTTCAACTTTGTTTACATTTTGACCGCCTGCACCACCTGCTCGGAAGGTTTCAAAATCAATGTCTCCAGGATTTACATCAATTTCAATAGTATCGTCAATAAGCGGATACGCATATACTGATGCAAAAGAAGTATGTCGTTTTGCGTTGGCATCAAAAGGTGAAATCCTAACCAAGCGATGCACTCCATTCTCTCCTTTTAAATACCCATAAGCATACTCTCCTTCAATTTGCAATGTAACCGATTTTATTCCTGCCGCATCTCCATCCTGCCTATCTGTTTCTATAATTTTATAGCCATTCTTAGTTGCCCACATAACGTACATTCGCATCAACATTGCAGCCCAGTCGCAACTTTCGGTACCACCTGCGCCCGAATTAATTTGCACCACACAACTCAACAAATCTTCTTTCCCACTAAGCATATTTTTAAACTCTAGGTCTTCGAGTTTAGTAAACGTTAGCTTGTACTGCTCCCCCACCTCTTCTTCGGTAGCTTCCCCCTCCTTATAAAATTCATAAATGGTTTGCAAATCATCACAATAGCTTTCTAGGGATACAAAACCCTCTGTCCATTGTTTCAATGATTTTATGGTGCGTAATTGCTCCTCTGCTTTTTTGGAGTCATCCCAAAAATTAGGCGCAAGACTTTTTTCTTCTTCTTCTTCTATCTGTCGCAGCTTCTTGCCGATGTCAAAGGTGCCCCCTCAGTGCATCTTTGCGCTCCAACACGTTTTTAAGTTGGTCTATGGTGATCATTTACAATAAATATTAGTTAAGTTTTGGTAGATTGATATCGTCTGTAACAATAAAAGCACTTGGAAATTCTCCTGCCAATTGTTTTAAAAATTTTTGTGCTTCTAAGCGGGTTCGAAAATCGCCCACACGTACTTTAAAATTAGGCTGTTGGTATAATTCATAGGCACTTATCTCGGGGTAATGTTGTAAAAATTCGGCTCGTATTTTCTCGGCCTTTTTTCGTTCTCCACCAAAATGTATTTGAACGCGATAGCCGTTAATGGTTTCTTTTTCCACATTCAATGTAATGTGCCGATTTACCAATTCTTTTACCTTGGGGCTTTCAATCACAGTTATTGTCCCGGGCGTTTGTGCATTAACAGCAAACGCAAAAAACGTAAAGAGGAATATTGCAACTATTCTCATACAACAAAATTACTGAAAATAAACGAAGTAAAATCTATACATCTTTTTCTGTTGGCAAGATTTTTGTACTTTTATGAAAACAAAAACAATAAATACGACAATGAAATTAAATTGCGCTTCCCTATTTTTAACTGTTATTGCATTGTCAATAAATGTAAGTTTAGCACAAACCGCGAAACCTGCTGCGGCTAAAACAAAAACATCAATTTTTATATTGCCTGTATTGGGTGGGCTTTCAGATGTTTTTTCGGGCGCATCAAATACTGAATTTGCGGGGAATGTAAAAGTATTACAAGGTATTATGAAAGTGGGAGAAAAGTATGAGCTGTTTACTGTAGAAAATAAAAAAATTGAATGCACTATAAAAGAAATGAAAATTGCTTCAACTTACCTGATTATAAAAGAGGCCCCAAAAGACAATGATTTGTTTATTGTTTTTGCCATCAGCGAAGGTGGTGTAGATTGCGCAAATGCAGCAATTGCATTTCCCGGCAGCATAAAAAGTTACGATGATTTTCTAAAAACACAAAAGGAATACAAGGCTCCGGTTAAATCAGCTACAAAGGAAGCCGAAAATCCAACCTTGTATATGTTGAAGAATAAATAGAAAAACAACTGAATGGTTTAACAAAAACATTAGAGAGCCTATTGCTTTCCTATACAGTAATCGCTATTTGAAAGAAAAACACTTTACTTTTTTAATTTTTCTAAAAATGGTGTCAACGCTTCCCAATATTCTTTTTGGCTTAGGCTCTTTTCCCATAAAACTTTGGAGCCATGTTCACCTTCCGATTGCGGGATAAATTGTTCGTAATTTACATTTTCATAATTCGTATACAAGGCCCCTGCCGACTTCGCTTCGTTTTTTGAAGACGTAATAAAAACAGGTTTATTTAAGGTTTTAATGTTTTGTGCAACATTTAAATCTTTAAAATATTCGCCCGGACTAAAGGCTATTACGGCTTTTACCCGAAAATTTGTTGCTGCTTCCAGTAAGACTAAAGAGGATGAATAAGAACTTCCTAATAATACAATTGTTTTATTCCCATTTAAGGTAAAAATGTATTCCACGGCTGCTTGAATGTCTTGCTGTGCATCTAAAAAACCTGTTGGTAATTTTTTTGATAACGCCAAGCTTGCCGTTTCATTTTTTACTTTGTTGCATTCATTGCCGCTTCGCTGATCAATTGCCAAGCAATTAAACCCCATTTTATTTAGTTTAACTGCAGCATCTTTATACTCGCCTCTGCTAAATCGCGCTTGATGGCACAATACTATCCAGACAGCGCTCTTTTTAATTTCAGTATAGTCCGCTGTAATCGTTAATCCGTCTAGCGAAGGAAAGGTAACTGTTTTTGCACTTATTTTTTCTTTTTGAAATGAATAAAATAAAAGTGAGACAAAAGCACAAGTGAATAAAATTCGTTTCATAAGTGCATAAAATTATAAAATGCGAGCTTAAATCTTGCCCCAATTATCATTTATTTTTAACTCTATACAAACACCACTTGTAAAGCACATTGTTAAAATCTAATTATCTTTAAAACTCGCGCAAGTGGCAATTTTATTTAAAAAGCAATATTATACGCCTGTGGAATTAAAGATTGGGGCCTTCTTACTTTTACCTGCCTCCATCTAATGCTGTAACAATTCCATAACAATTGGTTTGCCTAAAATAACTATCTTTACAAAGATCAAAATTATTCTTGCCACAATGCGAAAACTTCTTTGTCTTATTTTTTGTATTCCCTTTATTTCACTAGCGCAAGTAAGCGATGATTTTAACGATGGAGATTTTACGGTAGCCCCTACTTGGATCGGTGACGCTTCGCAGTTCCTTGTAAATCCGTCTTTTCAATTGCAACTTAATTCTGTTATATCAGACACCTCATATCTATCTACACCCAGCACTACTAGCAATAATTGCGAATGGCATTTGTATGTAAAACTTTCCTTTGCCCCATCCGACAATAACAATATGCGCATTTATTTGTTGGCCGATATTGCAAACCTTGAAACCGCAACACTTAACGGTTATTACATCCGTATGGGTGAAAACGGGTCATTTGACAGTGTGGATCTTTGGAAACAAGTTGGAAACACGCACACCAAAATAATTGACGGCATTAACGGCCATTGCGCAAAAGCAACTAACGCCTTGGGTATAAAAATAATTCGCGATGCTATTGGAAATTGGACTCTTTTATCGGACACCTTAGGTGGCGTAAATTACCAAACGGAAGGGGTTGTAATGGATAATACGATAATGAATACTTCGTATTTTGGGGTATGGTGTAAATACACAATCAGTAATGCAAATAAATTCTTTTTCGACAATATATATTCAGGACCTGTTATTGTTGATAATATAGCCCCAACAATACTTTCTGCAAATATAATTTCGGCTACACAATTGGATGTTACTTTTGATGAACCTTTAGAAATAACTTCCGCTCAAACGGCTGCTAACTACAGCGTTAATAATGGATTGGGAAACCCCGCACTTGCAACCTTGGATAATGACCCTACGCTTGTTCATCTTTCATTTGCAACACCATTTGTAAGTGGCACAACATATACCTTAACTGTAAATGGGCTAAAGGACCTTACATCAAATACAATAAACAATGGAGGGGTTCCCTTTTTATATTATGTGCCGATTAATTTTAATGTGGTGATTAACGAAATTATGGCCGACCCCGACCCCGCTATCGGATTACCCAACTATGAATATGTGGAGCTGTTTAATAACTCGGCCTTCCCAATTCAATTAAACAATTGGACAATCAGTACCACGACCACCACAAAAACAATCCCAAACTGCACTCTACTTCCTGATAGTTTTATGGTGTTAAGCGGAACCGGCGGGGCTGCTGCCTTCGGGAACAACATTTCTGTTATTGGAATAACAAGTTTTCCTGCACTCACCAACACAGGCACAAGCATTACATTAAAGAATAAAAACGGACAAGTTATTTCGGCTGTTAGTTATTCCGACAGTTGGTATCAGGACAATAATAAAACGGAAGGGGGCTGGAGCTTAGAGCAAATTGATCCTCACAACCCTTGTGCGGGAATTGAAAACTGGAAAGCCTCTGCCAATGCAAGCGGTGGAACACCCGGCAGAAAAAATGCAATTTTCGGCTCTAATCCCGATTCAAAAGCCCCTGAATTAGTTCGCGTTTCGGTTATTGACAATACAACGATACAAGCTTATTTTAGTGAAAGTGTTGACTCTGCCACTACACTCAGTCTGGCTTCTTACTCTGTTGATAATGGTATTGGAAACCCTATTGCTGTTAACGGTGTGGAGCCCTTTTATAACAGTATTGCCCTTAGCCTTGGCGCTGCATTAATACAAGATGTAGTGTATACCTTAGCCATCAACGGCTCTGTTGTTGATTGCATAGGGAATGTTATTTCAACTAACAATACGGCACGTTTTGCCATTCCAAAACCTGTTGCCGCAAACGATATTGTAATCAATGAAATTCTACCAGACCCAAACGATGGTGGTGTTGATTTTGTAGAAATATACAATCGCTCGAACAAGGTAATTGATTTAGAGGAACTTCGATTATCATCACAAGATACAATTACGGGAACGCTTGAGTCTATTTATGCCATTGCCCCAGAGGGCTATTTGCTATTTCCAGAAGAATATATTGTACTCGCAAGCGACAGCAAAAAAATTTTAACACAATACAACACAACAAATAAAAAAAGGTTTATTGATATGCCCAGTATCCCCTCTATGAATATTGACGGGGACGCTGTTGTGTTAAGCAATTTACAAGATGTAATGATTGACAAATTGGTGTATTACAACAGTTGGCACTTCCCATTGTTAAACAACACAAAGGGGATTTCGTTGGAGCGTATTGATTTTAATCGCCCAACACAAGATGCCACCAACTGGCATTCGGCAGCCGAGAATATAGGTTTTGCAACTCCTGCTTACAAAAACTCACAGTATAGCAATGGTTCGTCCTCGGGAACAGAAATTACACTAAGTCCCGAAATTTTTTCGCCCGACAATGATGGTTATAACGATGTGCTTAATATTAATTATGTATTTGACGAGCCGGGCTATGTTGGAAGTGTCAGCATTTTTGATGAGAAGGGGAGATTGATAAGAAGCCTTGTTAAAAATCAATTATTGGCAGTAAGTGGAACTATTTCATGGGATGGGACCACAAACGATAAAGAGAAATGCCGTATTGGAATTTTCATTATTTTCTTTGAGACATTTGATTTGAAAGGAAATATGAAACACTATAAAAAAACCTGTGTGGTAGGCGGAAAAATTTAATTTCGAAAAATGGTATTAAGGTTTCTTAAAAGTGTAGGTTTTGCATTAAAAGGAATAATGTGGTTTATAAAAAACGAACGTAATGCCCCCATACATCTTCTTGCAACTATTGCAGTTATTTCACTAGGGATATATACTCAATTAAATTTAACAGAATGGGGTTTTGTTGTTATTGCAATAGGCGTAGTATTTGCTGCTGAAATTTTTAACACCGCCATCGAAAAAACCGTAGATGTTATTTTTAAAGAACAACACGAAAAGGCTGGATTAATAAAAGATCTTTCAGCTGGTGGGGTATTTATCTGTTCTCTTTTAGCAGTGGCAATAGGGCTGATTGTTTTTGCCCCAAAAATAATGATTCATTTATAAAACTATTGTTGTTTTCCTTTAACTGTTTGTACATTTACTGTTCAATGTAATTTATTCGCAATGAAAAAATTTGTAAAATATTTTTTGCAGGGCCTTTTATTTACGGTCCCAATATTTATTACCATAACAGTAATTTATCAGGTAATAACGCGTGTAGGGTCTCTCATTCAAGATTTAGGGCTTCACATTCATCCCATTCTTGATCCTTTTTTAGGATTTATTATTGTTGTTATCATCATTATAATTGTAGGGATTGTTGGCACAAGTATTTTTTTCGACCCCATTTTTCGCTGGGTAGAACGCAACATTGAAAAAGCACCTCTTATTAAGGTAATTTATTCTTCCATAAAAGATTTAATGAGTGCAATGGTGGGACAAAAAAAACGATTTAACAAGCCCGTTTTAGTAACAGTAAACCTCCATCCATTGGTTGAGAAAATTGGATTTGTTACCCACGAAGACTTAGCCGAATTAGGAATAGAAAAAGATAAAGTAGCCGTGTATTTCCCCTATTCTTATGCGTTTTCAGGGCAACTGCTTATTGTATCAAAATTTAACATAAAGGTTATTGAAGCGTCTTCTTCCGAAGTAATGAAATTTATTATTTCGGGGGGGGTAACGGATATTGATTAATTGCAATCGCCAATTGCACAAAAACAAACAAAATGAAAAAAATATCTTTATTAGTGTCTGCACTATTTCTATTTGGAAATGTATTTGCTCAAAAAACAAAAGTAGAAGATGGCTCCGAAAATATAGGGGGAGGAAATAACACCGCTTTGTCTGTAATTATTTATGGAAGCAATGCCGATGATATTGAAAGGGCTTGGAAGTCGTATATTAAAGATTTCAATCCCGACAAAATTTCCACAAAAGATGGCGTTTTTGCAGACAATGCAAAAATAAAAGCCATTAGCGAAAACACGGTGGACGTATATGCAAAAACAGATAATAAAAAAGAAGGTGAAGTTTTATTCATAGTAGCTTTTGACTTAGGGGGGGGCTTTTTAAATTCATCACAACACGGCTCACAACTGAAAGACGCAAAGAAACTGCTTTATAATTTTGCCATCAAAATGACAAAAGAAGGAATGGAAGAACGAATAAAGGGCCAAACAAAAGTACTGGAAAAGCTTGAGGAAAAACAAAAAGACTTGGTAAGAGATCAAGAAGGACTAAAAAAAGATATTGAAAACCACAAAGAGAAAATAAAAAAAGCTGAAGACGATATTGCTAAAAACCAAGGCGATCACGAAGTAAAACTAAAAGAGATTGAAGTACAAAAAAAAGTGGTTGAAGAATTAAAAAAGAAAAAAGATGCGGTTGATTAAATAACCGCATCTTTTTTTAATGAATTTTATAAGTAGCACTGGCAGGGAAAAAAAGCACTCTGCTGCTTTGTGAAAGGTAACCGCTGCCATAGTAGAATTCTTCCTTACGTGTTTTGCCGTTACTAAGTTTTACCAAGGCGTATTTATCGTATGGCTTTACTCTAACAATGTTATTTTGTGATGCCTTAGCAAACGAAAACACTTTTGTAAGATCACTATTTTGTGTTGCAATAACGAGCGTTTTATTTTCTTTTGGACTGCTCAATAAGACCAGGCCTCTTGCATCTCTTTCTACTAAAAATCCGCTCGACTCAATACTCTGCGGAACAAAGTTGTTACTACCATCACCAATTAAATAGAGTCCCTTTCCAGCATCGTATTTCCCTCTTTCAATTTCGGGATAATAAAAATTTCCAACCAATACTATATCCAAATTGCCATCCTCGTTAACATCCTTTACAACGACTCCATTTACAGGAGACGTTTGTGCTATTTTAGGCAATTCTTTAAATTCAAACTTCCCATTTCCTTTGTTTTCAATGTAACAGGTGGCGCTTGTATATGCCCATAATTTTTTTGCTCTACTGTACGCTGCGCTATCAAGAATGTCTCTTATTTCTGCCTTTTCAAACATCTTTGCTTTATAAAACTTTTTACTCATCCCGTTTATTCTTGCAGATAACTGTGTTAGTTGTTTACAAGGGTATTGTGATCCATTTTCATAGTAGGTGGTGATTATGTCTACAGAGCCATTATCATCAACGTCTCCATAAAAGAGATTAAGCGGGTAGTCTTGATTAGCCTCATAACGTGTATTCAATCCTAGATTACCGGCTACATAATCCATGTCCCCATCATTATCAAAATCCCCGGCCGTTATACTATTCCAAAGGCCATCGCTTTTTATATTAAATATTAAATTAGGGTTATCTAATATAAATTTTCCACCACTATTTTTAAAAAAAGTTACAGGCATCCACTCCCCAACAACAATCAAATCAAGCTTATCGTCGTTATTGTAATCCGTAAAAATTGCAGATGTTACCATTCCTATTTTTGACAATGCGGGGGCAATAATATTTGTTACATCCTTAAAACTCCCCTTTGTGTTTTCTAGAATATAACTATTGGGTATCACAGGATAGTTTTGGGCTGTTATTCTTCCGCCAACAAAAAGATCCAAATCTCCATCGTTATCATAATCTGCTGCAATAACACAAGAGCCGCTTGATTTAATACCGGAAATCCCTTTTTTAGAAAATGACCCGTCTTTTTTTGCTGTATATAATCTGTGCATATACTTTTTGTCAGATGCTTCAACTTCATTTCCCCCGGAAACAACAAATACATCGTTTAAGCCATCGTTGTTAGCATCAAAAATTAAAGCTCCTTGATCTTCATAGGAAGTATCTAGAGTAATCTCGTTTTCTTTACGAATAAAGGCCCCCATATCTTTCTGAATAAAAAAACCTCTTGCATATCCCATTGCACCGCCAACATAAACATCATCCTTTCCATCATTATTAATATCCCCAACAGCTAATCCAGGTCCCCCTTTCGAATAAAAATTGCAGATTAATGGGTCTTTTCTGAAATCGTAATACTCGTTCTCCTTGTGTTTAAAATCAATTCCTGTATTTTTTTCTTCTATAAAGGGTGGCTCAAAAATTTCTTTAGGCCCCCTAATAATGTTGGCATCCTTATTATACACTGTTATAAGTTGATTTACCTTCAGGTTCGTTTTTTTCTCCATCTTTCCATCAGGCCATTTTATTAATAATGAATCAATTGTTGAGATATCGCCTAAACCGAAATGAAGCATATTTTCAGAGCAAGAATAAAAACCTCTTGTTGGTTGAAGTTCCAAAAACTGCATTTTGTTTTGGTAGTAAATTGTGGCTGTGGATGATTCGATAGGGTGGTTATCCGTGTTTTTTAATTTTAATCGGAGATAGTTGCCTCCCTTTTGCTGAACTGATTGGTTTTCGTAAATAAATGAAACTGAGCCTTTATTATTAATAACAATATCTAAGTCTCCATCATTATCTAAATCCCCATAGGCAGCGCCATCAGAATTTACAGGAGGCCCCATTCCCCATTTTTCCTTTTTATCAGTAAAAGAAAGGTCTCCATTATTTTTAAAAATAAAATTAACGTATTGTCGTTTTGGTTTCTTATCATTCATCATTATATTTCGCATGTACTCGCTTCGCTTTTCAATTGGCACATTAACATTTGCCCTTCTTAATGAATCGGCTACATGAGGCATGTCGAACATTAAACTCATTTGGTTTGTTAACCCATTTGCAACGAATATATCCTTGTTGCCATCATTGTCAAAGTCGGCTATCAAAGCCGCCCAGCTCCACTCAGTTGCGTCAACACCTGCCATTTCCGAAATTTCATTGAATTTACCGCTACCCATATTGAGTTGTAAGCAATTTTTAACCTGTTGGCGTACAATATCGTCAGGAGATACGCCAATTAACAACTCTTTCTCGAAGGTTGATTCAAATTTAGTTGTTTTTTGTCCGGAGTTTGTGGCAGGCCTCATATCTGTTGAATACAAATCTAATAACCCATCATTATTTACATCGGCAATATCAACACCCATTGTGTAGTAGCTTGTATGTCGGAACATTTTCGAAGCCATTTCAGTAAAGGTGCCATCATGATTATTTCTAAAAAAATAATCGGGAGACTCAAAATCGCTATTCGCATAAATATCTGTCCAACCATCTTGGTCGAGGTCAGAAGCAAACACATTCAAAACAAAATGTGCTTTACTGTCAAACTGAATGTTTGATTTGCCGATTATATTTTCAAACTTTTTTCCATTAATATTTTTAAATAGGTAGGCTGGTTGAAATTTTTCTCCTCTGGTTTCTGCATTAAGTCCTTGTATAGAATATGTGCTTCGTTTATACACATAGCTGCCATCCATATAAATATCCAACAAGTTATCTTTGTCTATATCTAAGAATATTGCCTGTCGCAATAATTTATCTGTTTTAATTCCGTATTCTTTTGCTCTTTCAGAAAACGTTAAATTCCCATTGTTAATGTAAAGGCAAACATTTGCAGTATCTAGCATTGAGCCATTTGCTGGTCGTTGGTTATACTCAAAATTGGAAGTGTCGTTCAGAGCAAGCGCAAACTCCTTTTGTCTGTTTTTTTTAACATTTAAACTGTCCTTGTTCGGACCTTTTTTAACATTTTTTTTACCAAACATTGATTCTCTACAAATAAGGATGTCTAAAAATCCATCATTATTGATATCGCCCATGGTAACTCCGGTAGAAGATAAGTTTTGTTTTATTCCTGCCTTATCTGTGATGTCTTCAAACACCATATTCCCTTTATTTAAATACAGGGCAATTACACTATCAGCGGTAAAAAAAACATCCAATAACCCATCGTTGTTTATATCTCCAAGCGCAACCCCTCCTCCTTCAATTATTTGACGGCTAGAGTGCCCACTAAATATGATTTTGCTTTCTGTGGGTTTCAGTATTTTAAAAAGAGGCTCCTCTATTTTTACTTGAGCAAATACTGCAGCCCCAATTAACAAAAAGCATAGTGTGTGAATTCGTTTTTGCATAACAATTTTATCTAGTATAAATGTTTTCTACAATGTATTTCCCTATTGCTGTTCCTTGCACAGCTCCCCCAGTTACACCAGTCATAAAATGTATGCCCCCATACACTCTGCTAATACTTGACTCATTTGCAGCATCCATAAATGAGTTGAATGTTCTAGGTTCATAACCAAAGTCTCTTTCGGAAGAATCGGTAAATTTATAATTTGCACCATAAAGTTTTGTCAGTACCGTTGCCGCTGATGCAGATATGCAGCTGTGTCCGCTTGGGTGCTCAGGGAAGGGGGGGGTAACTAATAATGAAATCCAATCTTGGTCCATATTCTCTTGAATAAAAGTAACGGGGCGAATAAAATTACTTGAATATTTTTCTTTAAAACAGGCAATAAAACCATCCGCCAATGCAACTCCTACCAATGAGTATGTTTCTGCCGTTTGTAAAATAGGCGCTTTTTCATTTAAACATATAATCATTGCTATTCCCATCCAGTGAGCAGCCGGACTCATCTGTCTCCGAGGCACCATATCGTGACCGGTAAATGTAATAAGGTCAGGATTGTCGTCCCAAAATTTCGCAATGGTAGTTTGTTCTGATGTTCTATTTTTATCGATATCGTATACTTGTTTTGCAAGTTTATAAAACTCTGAAGCGCTATCCGTGCTAAATTTAACAGGAACGGGGTTTCTATAATCGTCTACCGATTTAATGACAAAAGGGCGCAGCGTGCCCCAATTAGGTTCGCAAGCCGGTCTAAATTCTGGAGGAGTTGGCTTCCATGCTCCCGGAGCTTTTGTATATATATATGCCGGGAGGGCTTTTGTTTGTGCATAGCTATCGGCCTTTGCCCACTTTAATATGGCTAATGCCATTTGTTTTCCATACTCAACAGAATTTTTAAACACAGCCCCATCCACTATTGGTTTTAGTTTATTAAGTTGTTCTAATAATAATGAGTCGCACACATCTTCCCTGTAAACAAGCTTTTTTCCAACAATAGCTGTTGCTTGTATTGCGGCAACTTCCCAATTATATTTTAAAGATGTATCGGCTTTGGGTAAATCTTTTAATGCATTGAATTGATTTTGAAAACTTTTATAGTTTTTGTCCCCGTTTATTAACACTTCATATGCAGCAATAAAAGGGTATGTGTAAGTACGACTAGCCAACTTGGGGCTAAAGCCATCCACAACCATTGCCGAAGTTAAGGTAGAATTCCACTCGTGAAGAAAATTCTCAGAATGCTCGACAGTTTGTGAAAAGCCCCTTGAAATGACTATTAGCAATAAAAACGAGATGAATTTCTTTATCATAAAAGTGCCTTTTTCAATACAAAATTAAAAAATTTTTACTCGAAACATCATTATTTACTCGTTATTACTTCCTCCAGAATCAGGTTTCCTACCTTTCTGCCCTGTATTGCTCCATTTACAACTGCTTCTCTATAGTGAATCCCCCCGTATAGCCTGCTAATTGCTGCTTCATTCGCAGCCTGATTAAAAGAGGAAAAATGGCGAACAGTGAGGCTGTACTCATACTCTGTTGAGTCAGTAAAAGCAAAATTGTCGGAAATCAACTTAGTTAATACTGTTGCTGCAGCTGCCGAAATTACACTATGACCACTTGTATACTCTGGAAATGGAGGGGTTTGCAAAGGGGGGCTCCACTCTTTATCAATGTAGCGATTAATGTATGTTATTGGCCTAACTAAATTGCTCCTAAACTTTTCATCCCAACAAGAAATAAATCCGTCCATTAAGGCAATAGATGTAAGCACTATTACTTGTGCTGTTTTAATTGATGAATAATGTTGCATTTTTGTTGCTTTTGAGGCAATTGAAATCCAGTGTCCCCCCGGTTGTGTTTTTTTTATAAAATATTTCAAATGCCCCTCCGTTCGGCTAACCTTACAATTATCGTCCCAAAATGATAAAAAATTAAGTTGTTCGTTTGTTAGCACTTTTGAAGAATCGTATACTTCCTTCGCTAAATTATAAAATACTGACGCCCTTGTAGAATCAAAAACTGCCGGGGGGGGCGATTTAAATTGTGCTGCCGAATCCAAAACTATCGGGCGAATGGTATTCCAATATGGTTCAATCGCATCCATATAATCGGGAGGTGTTGGTTTCCAATATTGAGGGCCTTCTTTTAATACATAACGTTCGTACGTTCGCGATTTAGCAAAATTGTCCTTTTGGGACCAGGCCAATATTTTTTTTCCTACCTCCTCTCCATAGTTTACCGAATTATTAATCAGTAACGAGTCATTTATTTCATTCTTCGCTTTTTCGATATATAATTTCATAAAATCAACAAACTCATATTCAGAGTAAATCATTTTTTTTGCAACAGTACAAAATGCTATTAATGCAGATAAATCATAGCAGTATGAACTTTTTTCATCGGGCCGAGGAATACTATCTAGTCCATTCAACTGCTTTGAAAGCGACAAATATGATGTGTCTTTATGAATAAGGACTTCATACGCAGCGATGTTTGCATAGGCAAATATTCTACTGCCAACCGGAGGAGTAAAAATGTCGATTACAATAGCATCTTGTAGTTTTTTATTACAGCTTCTCAGCCATTCAGGCTTATCGTAAGATGCATTATCAAAATTGCTTGTAGTGTTATTTTTACACGCCCCAAGCATCAAAAACAAACTCAGCAAAAAAAGCAATTTATTCATTTTCGATAAAATTTGTGACTAAGGGGCCATATAAAAGTAATAATATTTTACTTTAGGAGATTCTTATACTATCATTTATGGAGAAAGAACTCATTCAAAACAAATCGCTAATTCTCCTTCGAGGCTTGCCGGGAAGTGGAAAATCAACATTGGCAACCCTATTAAGTGAACAAAACAAATATCCCATTCTGTCAATCGATAATTATTTTATAGATACTAAAACAGGAGAATATAGCTTTAGTCACTTAAGCAATCATATAGCATACAAGCAATGTGAAGAAAAAACGAAAATTCATTTACAAGAGGGGAGCGAGAAAGTTTTTGTAGACAACACATTTACTCTTGAATGGGAAATGGAGCCTTATTTTAAAATGGCAAATGAATTTAATTATAGAATTTTTGTGATTACTGTTGAAAACCGCCATAGAGGGAAAAATATACACAACATTCCTTTTGAACAAGTTGAAAAAATGGCAAAAAAATACCGTGTACAATTGCTGTAAAATAAATACAAGTATATTTGCGCTTGAATGGAAGAAAACACATCTATAATAATTGAAGGGGTAAAAATTATGGAGCCTATAGCTGGGCTTACCAATTTGGTTATTTCAGCATCCGGAATTTTTATTTTTTTACAACTCACCGGCAGGCAACCATTCTCCTTTTTACGCAAACAAAAATGGCCCTATTTCTTCTTATTTATGGGCGCTTCCTCCTTTTTAGGTGCGCTTACACATTCCTGCCGTTTTTATACTGACGATACAACGTTTTACGTTTTATGGTTAACAATGCAAGTAATAATTGGCGCAGGGGTAAGTTTTGCTCAGCTTGGAACCAATGAATATGTTTTCAGTGACACTAAAAATAAACGCATTTTTAATACAATTGTTTGGATACAATTATTGCTGTTTATTATAATTGCCATTAGCATGAAAAGGTTTGTTATTGTTATCATTCATAGTGCTGTGGGGCTACTCTCCGTATTTTTTATAAATCTGTTTAGTTTTAAAAAGGAACCGCTTGCCGTTGCGTGGATTTCAGCAGGTATTTTTGTAACAACAATAACAGCATTAGTTCACGGAACAAAATTTTCAATGGGCAAATGGTTTAGCTATAAAGACTTGTCACACCTTCTTATTGTAGTAAGTCTTTTTTTTATGTTTGTTGGGGTAAAGCGCATTAATAAAACATATCAAAAAAAAACGGTTAGGGCGAATTAATATTATTCTATTACAATAGACATTTTTCTTTTCTTGAATTGGTTTTTATACAAAAAGTGAGAGATTGAGTGTCCTAATATTGCTCCAAAAAATACATCCGAAGCCCAATGCTTATTATCGTTTATTCGTGACAAACCCACCCCTGTTGCAAGCACATATGCAACAATTGGAATAATGGGGCGATCTTGGTATTCAAAAGCAAAAGCTGTTGCAATTGCAAAAGCCGTAGATGTGTGTCCCGATGCAAAAGAGTGATTTTTGCCATCACCAAAGGGGCCAAAAAACAGCAATGAGTTGTTTGTGTTTTGGGGTCTTTTTCGCTGAAAACCATACTTAATAGCTGAAACAATTATGCCATTAAATAAAATGGATTTAGTTGCTAGTAGGGCTGCCTCTTTGGGTTTTTCCTTCTTTGCAAAATACCCGTAGCCGAACACCAAACCCACTAATGGAAAAGTATACAACCCGCTTCCCATTCGCTCGAAACCATAGACTGAAAGGTTGTTGGTAGTGTTACTTCTGTTGCGTTGAAAAAACAATTTAATATCCATGTCGACATAATAAATCAACCCTGTTGTAACGGCACATACCCCACCAAAAGCTAGGAACTTGGTATATTTACAATGCAAAGGAGAAAGGGTTAATTCTTTCCCGTCTTTAAACAAAGAATGAAAATATTCTTTATTTATGCGTGAATAGCCTATTGTAGAAACACTGTCACTTTGTTCTGATTTTTGAGAGAAAGAATAATGGCCATTTATTAAAAAAATTAAGAATAAAAAATACTTCATTTCCAGAAAATCATTTTAAGGGAAATCAGAAGCATCGTACATCCGAATATTTTTTTTACTACCTCTTGTTCTAAACTTATGGCCAGCTTAGAGCCAAAATAACTGCCCACAACAAAAGTGCTGGCAATAATAAAAGCATATTTAATATCCACATTGCCACTTTTGTAATAATTAAAAACGCCAAGAATTCCTATTGGGAGTAGAAGCATAAACAACACCGTTCCTTGCGCTTGGTGTTGCGTTAAGCCCAAAAAATAAACCAGTACCGGCACAATAACAATGCCGCCACCAACACCAACCATTCCGCTTAAAAAGCCGGCAAACAGGCCAACAAAAAGCAATGCCGACAGTTGTGTTATTGTCATTATTAAAAATCTAAACTAAGTGAAAGGTAAAAAATGCGGGGCTGCTTTTCGCCATCAGCAAATCCGTGCGACCAATCAGCCCGAAAATAATATCCGAACAAGCGGCTACGCATTCCCCACCCATAACCTGCTACAACCGGTTCCCTATTCCCCTTTAATATAACGGTAACGGGATTCTGTTGAATTGTTTCAAGATTGTATGTGTTGTCTTCTGAAAAAGGGTTAGGTCCGTTCCAGGCAGACCCTACATCCCCAAAACCAACAACTTGAAAACTATTTAGAAAATCGGACCGCATTGGACGATTGAATAAATAATTAAATATAGGCCAACGCAATTCGCTATTGATTACTGCAAAATTATTTCCATTGCGAACGTTTTGTGAAAACCCGCGCATATTGGTAGCAAGGGCTTGGTAGGAATAGTTTTGAGTATTATCGACCGGAATATTATTATTAAAGGTTGGTGTCTTTGTACTCAAATTTATCCAATTATCGACACCCCCTAAATAATATACTAATTTTTGAGTTCCCGATGTAGTGCTTGCCGCCAATCTATTTGCCCAAATAAGATTGCGATGAATTTTTTGATAATGTCTAAAGTCAAGCCCTAAGACATAAATGTAACTTTTCTGTTTGTTCACTTGATTATAATATTCTGCAAACAATTTATAACGGGTGCCATTATATATATTTAATCCTTTACTGATGGTGTTATCGTATACATATTCCAATTTTGCCGTTCCCCAATATTCATATAAAGTTGGCTCCTTTAAGCTATTAATATCGGTCGACAAAAATGTATTTCTATCAGCCCGTGTGGCAATTGACCCTCTAATACTCGCCACCTCATTAAAAGGCCATTTTACAGCATATTTCAATTGATGCGTTAGCACTTTTGGTGCTGAGCCAGTACGGTTTATTGGAAAGCTTTGGTGTTGAAATGTTAATAATTTATCCAATCGTTTTCCTCTATTATCGTATCCTAGCGAAAACTCATTGCTCTTTAAATCTGCCGAAAGTCGAATTCCTCCAACAATTCTATAGTCTTCAAAAACATCACTAATGCCTATTTTCATCAAGCCATTAAACCCTGGGTTAAAATACACTGCGCCTCCAGTATATTTTTGATAGCCAACATTCAAAAAAGTATTGTCGACTTGCGTTACAAATTGGTCGGGAGAAAAGTTGCGCAAATAATTTCGTTGCTTTGGCAAAGTAAATCCTTCCGTTGAGCCGGCTCCATTTGCAACATTCAGTGTGTTTTTAAATTCAAGACTTGTGTTCCTTTTCAGTTCATTTGTAGTTGAGGGGGCCTTTTTTACAGCACTGTCCTTTATTGCTCCCTCACCGGTAAAGCGATACTCGTTTATGTCTATCGTATTGGGGTTATTTGACAAATTGTTTTCTTCCGGAATTTTAATTGTTGGCACAATTGGTGCATTGTTATTCAATGACGTGCCCACACCTATTCGTTTCGTGTTTTTTTCATTTGCTTTGGGGGTAATAACCCCTAAAGCTGCGGCAGGTTTTAACTCCCCCCAATTAAAACGATATTTTCCTTTGTAGAATATAATTTCTGAAAATTTATTTGCCATCATATTAATGTCCTGCTCTACAATATTCCGAGAATAATTGGTGGCTTGCACAGATGTAGAAAAATAACGATAATGCTCAGCAGTATCCACAAAACTTAATGCACTGTCGTATTTTGCTACGTAGCAATTAACAATCCCATTATTATCCGAAAGATAGGATACGTGAGAGGTGTCGTATGGAGCCGGCATCGTTTCGTTGCTATTAGGTGTATTTGTTAAACGGGTTAACACAGGCGATTTACTTATGTAATTATACATAAAAATATCGTTACTTTTTTTATACACCTGCCCTCTCACAGTTTCTCCAAAACGAATTGTATCAGTTACTCTATTTGAAGCAAAAATTATGTTCCTTGACTTCGTCATAAAACGAGGATTAAAATCGTCAAAAGGGTCTTTGGTAATTCGTTCAACCTGACTAGAGCCAACAGTAAAAACAAATATGTCTGTTTGTCCGCTTTGGACACCACTAAACACCATTTTTTTACCATCATCTGAATAGGATAAATCAATTATTTTTTCAAAGTCAAACAAAGGTGGCCGCTTGTTTCTTTTCTTCTCTTTTAGGTTGTAATAATTCATAATTACTTCCCCTTTTTCTTCTGTAACATATGCGAATAATTCCGAAGAAGGATGCCATGCAACAATAGGGTAAGAGTAATCATTTATGCGACCGAGTTTTTTATCCCGCTTAAACAAGCGTTTCGTTTTTTTTGTTTCAAAATTATAGAGGAACAATTTATATTGGCCCATTTCATTGGTGGTGTAGGTGGCAAATTTCCCGTTTGGGCTAGTTTTAAATTGGCTATACACCCGTGTTTTTTTTGTGTTTATCCGCAACAACGCTTCTGGAGGTACTGTTGTAAATTTTTCTCCTCTGCTAAATTGTGTACGGTAATATTCTTGCCACTCCTTGGTGAGTGTTTTAAGCGAAGAATTGAGCGCATATATAAATCCACTTTCAATATTCCTGCTGCTTTTAGTCAGATAAAGTATATTCTCAAAATTGGCTATTCCCAACATTTGTGCAATATAACGCCAAAGAGAGTGCCCTGCATAAACAGCATCCAGGCCACTTAGCCTATTAAAATTAGCGTATTTACCATTTAATATACCATCCTTTACTCTATTTTCTACCTCGGTGTTCCACTCTTCTGCAAGGTAGGATATTAGTCCCTTTATATACCAGTCGGGCAAATTAAGCAGAGTTGAACTTTTTACTTTATCTTTCCAACTGCCACCGTACATATATTGATCAATCAACACCTCTGCAACACCTGCCCTTATTTGTTTTTCTAACTTTCTGTGATCGCCTTCATAATATATAAACACTTTTGAACCAACAATTCTAGTGGCTCCACCTATGTTATAGAGCTCATCATTAACGAGCCCTATATTACTTTGCTTATAATCTGATTGCTTATTATAGATTACAAACTGGATGTTGTCTTCTAGTTCTGTTCCCAATATTTCTTCTAAATCCTTTATGTTTCTTGTAGCCGACTCGGCAGTGTAAATAGCAATTTCTTTGCCTCCTAAATAAAAATAAGTGTCGAATTTTTCGAAACGAAAAAACTGCCATAAATAGGGTGCGTACTGAATTCTGTTTTTCCCGAAATCCGCTTGTGTTCCATTATAAAATTGTGCAAATAACGAAGTGCTGCTAAATAATATTACCGCAATCAATGAAAGCAAAAAAAAAGTGGAACGCATGTGTTTATTTGTGTCCATAAAACGGATAGCTAAGGTACTTATTTTTAACGAATCGACAACAAACAAAACGATTAGAACAATATAAATAATAGTACTTTTGTGTTTATGTATAAACAAGCAAAAAAACCTGTACGTCCTCAAGCAGATACAATAAAGCTTATAAAAGAAGTATTTGTCACACTCGAAAATGTTTTTTTGAACGACCAGTATATGGACAAAGCCATTGAAAAAACAATGCGCAAAAATAAACGGTGGGGAGTTAAAGACAGGGCTTTTGTGGCTGAAGCAACCTATAATATTGTTCGTAATTGGCGATTATTATGCACGGTAAACGATGTTAGGGAAGGGGAAAAAATAATTAATTGGTGGCATTTATATTTTACATCCTTGTTGCTTTTTGAAAAAACTATTCCTGAAATATCTCAAGCAAAAGGATTTAATCGCGACAAAACGCTCAATAAATTAGAAAAATATTGGAAGATAAGAAAATTGCGAGAATCCTACCCTGATTGGCTTGACAACCTATGTCAAAAAGAAATAGGCTTACGTTGGGAAAAGCTGTCTTCGGCACTAAACAAACCTGCTCGTATGGTTTTACGAGCCAACTCACTGAAAACAAAACCCGAAGAACTGCAACAATTATTGCAAGAAATAAACATTGAAACTACACTCATCGAATGGTCGCCTGAAGCATTGGAGCTCACCTACAGCAGAAACGTTTTTCGTACCGAAGAGTTTGCTGCAGGATTGTTTGAAGTGCAAGATTCTGCTTCGCAAATGGTAAGTGAGTTTTTAGACGCAAAGTCCGGCATGCGTGTGGTAGACGCTTGTGCGGGAACTGGTGGAAAAACATTACACATTGCGGCGTTAATGAGAAATAAAGGGCGGATAATTGCCTTGGATAACAAAGAATTTAAATTGCAAGAACTGCGAAAGCGTTCTGCCAGGGCAGGCATAAACATTATTGAAGCGCGTGCAATCGATTCAACAAAAGTGATTAAGCGCCTATACGATTCGGCAGACCGAGTACTGCTGGATGTGCCATGTAGCGGAACAGGTATCTTAAGGAGGAATCCGGATAGTAAATGGAAGCTTACCGAAGAAGAAGTTATTCGAGTAAGAGAACAACAAAGGGATTTGCTACAACGATATGCACCGATAACAAAAATTGGTGGCAAAATGCTTTACGCCACTTGCAGTATATTGCCTTCTGAGGGCGAAGAGCAAGTGAAGTGGTTTTTAGAAAACAATGCCAATTGGAGCTTTGTTGGGGAAAAGCGTTATTGGACAGACACATTGGGTTGCGATAGCTTTTATATGGCTTTATTGGAGAGAAAAATAGTTGATGGTTGTTGGTTATGATTTACAGGACTTAAACCCATCACAGGTGCGCACGCTTTTTGTATTTAATTTTTACAAAATATATCTTGTGTCACTAAGCACTTTTTTTAAGCCTTCTTCCAATACAATTAACGGACTACTGAGCAGTGTTTTCATTTTAGCAATGTCGGGTTTTCTACGTGTCATATCGCCTTCGGTTAGTGCCGGAAGGTGCTCAATTACCGAATTAGAACCTGTAAGTTTTATGATGGTGTTTGCTAAATCCAATACCGAAACTTCAATGTCTCCACCAACATTCACCACATCGTTTACAAATTGTTGTTTATAAAAAGCATTTACAGTTGCCGAAATATTATCGTCAATAAAACAAAACGTGCGTGTTTGTGACCCGTCCCCGTATATGCTTATAGGCTTATTTTGCAGTGCCAGCGAAATAAATTTCGAAATAACAAAGTCTTTGCTTTGTTTTGATCCATAGGTATTGAAAAACCTAAAAATAGTGTAATCCAAACCGTATTCTTTTTTATAAGAACGTAAAAAAGCTTCGCATACATTTTTTACAATAGCATAGGGAACTCTTGAGTTTAATGGCGTTGTGTGTTCATTTTGTGGGAACTCAACCGGCTCACCATACACCTCGGATGAAGAAGAATAATACACTCTTTTTACGCCCTTGCCTCTTGAAAAATTCAATATGTTTTTAATCCCTTCAATGTCATTCAGCACCATTGCTGGATTGTCGGTTGTTCGTTTTACACCTACCAGTGCGGCATAATGAAACACATAGTCAAAATTGTTTTCGGTGAAAATCCCTGAAAGCTCTTCTGCATTGTTTACATCAGCTTTTACAAACCCTATATTATTATTAGTTGATATTGGCAACTTTTGCTCATCCCCTGTAATAAAGTTGTCAATTATTACAATAGCATTGTCCGTATTTTCCGCCAACTTTTCCGCCAAACAACTGCCTATAAAGCCTGCCCCTCCCGTAATTAATATTTTATTCATATTGCTGTCATTCGTTGAACGCAAAGCTAATAAGTTTTATTTTACCAATGCATACATCACTCCATCAATCTAAACTCTGTTGTATTTCTGCCCCAAAATCTGTACTTTCGTCTCCCATAACAATAACACAATGGCAGAAAACATAATACACTCCGGCAAGGCTCCGGAACCGGTTGGCGCCTATCCGCATGCTCGAAAAGTGGGCAATTTGCTGTTTCTTTCTGGAGTTGGCCCGCGTGAACGTGGTACAAAAAAAATCCCTGGTGTTGAATTGGATGAAAAGGGAAATATCGTTTCGTACGATATAGAAATACAGTGCAGAAATGTTTTTCAAAACATAAAATACATACTTGAAGATTCCGGGAGCAGCTGGGATAAGATTGTAGACGTACAGGTTTTTTTGACCAATATGAAAGACGATTTTCAAACCTATAACAAAGTGTATGCTGAATGGTTTAAGGATAATCAGCCCTGCCGAACAACCATTGAAATTAACTGTTTGCCTACACCCATTGCGATAGAATTAAAGGTAATCGCTGCTATTTAGTTCTGGGGTGTTAAAAAAGACTCTACCCTTCTGGCTTATCGCCATTGCTTTTTTTCTTGTTGCCTGCGTTTCGCAATTGATGCTTTTAGAGCATTTAAGTTGATTGCAATTATTTTGGCCACCTCACCCTTTGGTTTTACCCTTACCTGTATTGGAAAAACAAAAAGAAACAACGATATGCTTCACGATGTTTATATTATCGGAAAAATGATCCCCCAAGGGTCCACTCTTTCTTCAACTTCGGAAATTTATACACAATGGTCACTACAAGCATATTTGAATCGCTATTTTTATATCAGTTTAGACGATTCGGAACGAAATAATACCTACCTAATTGTTGACAAATCGACCAACCCTTCAAGCGTTCGAGCCCATTATACTATAATACCCATCGCCACGATTAAATACAATATATATAAATATTCCGAAGGGTAATTAGACATTTCATTATTCTAAATTGCTTTAGCTTAAGTCATTAGAGAGTGTGCTTTTAGATATTATTCACTACATTTGTCCTCCTTTTTAAAATTTGAATCGTCCTCTTTTATGAGTAATTACAAAACATATACTAATCTCAATCTCTCACAAACCGCTAAGGATATACAAATAAAGTGGGAGAAAGAGAACACCTTTGAAAAATCCATCACATTACGTGAAGGGAAAGCGCCTTTTATTTTTTATGAGGGGCCTCCCAGTGCCAATGGATTACCGGGTATTCACCACGTTATGGCGCGCTCCATCAAAGATATTTTTTGCCGATACAAAACACAAAAAGGTTTTCAGGTAAGGCGTAAAGCAGGTTGGGATACCCACGGATTGCCAATAGAATTGAGCGTTGAGAAGATATTGGGAATTACAAAAGAAGACATCGGTAAAAAAATTACTGTTGAAGAATACAACCTTGCTTGCCGCAAAGATGTAATGAAATATACCGATGTATGGGCTGATGTAACAGAAAAGATGGGCTATTGGGTGGATATGGAACATCCGTATATTACCTATGAAAACAAATACATTGAAAGCGTTTGGTGGTTGTTGAGTAATTTATATTCTAAAGGTGCCATTTACAAAGGCTTTACAATACAACCTTATTCTCCCGCTGCAGGAACAGGGCTTTCTTCTCACGAATTAAATCAACCGGGATGTTATCGGGATGTGAAAGACAGAACGGCTGTGGCAATGTTTAAGGTAATTGATAATTTGCAATTGAAAATTGATAATTTAGTTGGCGATGCTTATTTCCTTGCTTGGACTACGACCCCTTGGACATTGCCTTCGAATACAGCTTTAGCTGTAGGAAAGAATATTGATTATGTTTTAGTGAAAACATTTAATCCTTTCTCTCACATATTAACGAATGTTATTCTTGCAAAAGAATTAGTTGGAAAACATTTTTCTGAAAAAAATAAAGAATTAAAATTCGAAGATTATAAAGTTGGAGACAAAGCAATTCCTTTTGAAATTGTTTCAGTATTCAAGGGCTCCGATTTAGCAGGAATAAAATATGAGCAACTTCTTCCGTTTGCACAACCAACAGATGGTGATGCATTCAAGGTAATCATAGGTGATTTTGTTACTATCGAAGACGGGACGGGTATAGTACACATAGCTCCAAGCTTTGGTGCAGACGATTTTCGTGTGGCTAAACAAAATGGAATTGCTTCGTTAACGCTTGTTGATAAACGCGGTAAATTTTTATCGGAAGTAAAAGACGGAACATTTTTGTATGGAGAAGAATACGTTAAAGAAGCTTATTTAACCGATCCTGAAAAAGAAACAGAATTCAAAAATCAGAAAACAATTTTAGAAACTGCAGGAAAAATAAAAGAGTTAAAAGCCTATCTAAGTGTTGACGAACGTATCGTGTTAAAATTACAGGAAGAAGGAAAACTTTTCCAAAAAGAAACCTACGTCCATAGTTATCCGCATTGCTGGAGAACCGATAAGCCTATTTTGTATTATCCCTTGGATAGTTGGTTTATCAAAACTACCGATTACAAAGAGCGAATGATTGAGTTAAACAAAACCATCAACTGGAAACCTGAATCAACCGGCACAGGCCGTTTTGGGAACTGGTTAGAAAATTTGAACGACTGGAATTTATCACGTTCACGCTTTTGGGGAATTCCAATTCCTATCTGGACAAGTGAAGATAAATCGGAGCAAATTATCATCGGTTCGGTGGAAGAGTTGAAAAAAGAAATTGAAAAGGCGGGTGCGAAAAAAGTGATGACAGAAAATCCGCTTGCGAAATTTACTGCTGGTGATATGAGTGAAGCAAATTACAATACATTCGATTTACATAAACCGTATGCAGACAACATTGTGTTGGAACGCAATGGCAAAAAGCTTTTCCGTGAACCGGATTTAATTGATGTTTGGTTTGATTCCGGAGCAATGCCCTATGCGCAATTGCATTATCCGTTTGAGAATAAAGAATTGATCGATGGCCGCTCAGCCTTTCCTGCCGATTTTATTGCAGAAGGTGTTGACCAAACACGTGGCTGGTTTTTTACTTTACACGCCATTGCAACAATGTGTTTCGACTCTGTTGCATTTAAAAATGTAGTGAGCAATGGTTTGGTATTGGATAAAAACGGACAAAAAATGAGTAAGCGTTTGGGCAATGCTGTTGACCCATTTTCAACAATTGAAAAATATGGGCCAGATGCTACACGCTGGTATATGATTACCAATGCGGCACCTTGGGACAATTTAAAATTTGATTTAGAAGGAATAACCGAATCGCAACGTAAGTTTTTTGGAACATTGCACAATACCTATTCGTTTTTTGCATTGTATGCAACCGTAGATGGATTCAATTACTCGGAGGCTGACATTACAATGAATGAACGTGCAGAAATTGACAGGTGGATTATTTCGGAACTCAATACCTTGATTAAAAAAGTAGACGAAGCGTATTCGGATTACGAACCGCATCGTGCAGGTCGATTGATTGAAAATTTTGTGGACAAACATTTAAGCAATTGGTACGTTCGTTTGTGCAGAAGACGTTTCTGGAAAGGAGATTATTCGCAAGATAAAATTGCAGCATACCAAACATTGTACACTTGCATTGAAATAATTGCCAAACTTTCAGCACCCATCGCTCCATTTTTTATGGAAAGGTTGTATGGCGATTTAAATTCAATAACTGCACGTGATAAATCGGAATCAATACACCTGAGTGACTTTCCTGTATTTAATGAAAATGTAATAGATAGTGACTTAGAAGAGCGAATGGAGTTGGCACAAAAAATTTCTTCGATGGTATTGTCGATTCGAAAAAAGGAAAATATCCGTGTTCGTCAGCCATTAAATAAAATTCAAATTCCAGTTTTGGACGACTCTTATAAAGCAAAAATTGAAGCCGTTAAGGAGTTAATTTTGTCGGAAGTAAATGTGAAAATTTTGGATCTTGTGAATGGGTCACAAACACAAATTGTGAAAAACCTGAAGTTGAATTTCAAAACGTTGGGAAAAAAATGCGGCAAGTATATGAAAGATGTTCAAACTGCTGTAAACGAAAATTCTCAAGAAATTATTTCAGGAATTGAAAAAACGGGGGCGTTTGAACTGAAATTTGGTGACGATTCTATTATTTTAGAAATGGAAGACGTGGAAATTATTCCTATAGATATTCCCGGGTGGAAAGTTGTAAATTCAGGGCAATTAACTGTAGCTCTTGACATTACAATTAGTCAAGTTTTGAAAGAAGAGGGGCTTGCAAGAGAATTAGTTAACCGTATTCAGAACATTCGAAAGGAAAGCAATTTGGCCGTTACAGACCGAATTGACATAAAAATTCAAAAAAATTCAGAAATTGATACTTCAATAAACAATAATTTGAACTATATTTGCTCGGAAACTTTGGCTTCTTCGCTGGAACTAGTTGACAATGTGGATACAAGGACATCTGTGGAGGTGGAATTAACAGAAGGAGTAAAGACCTTAGTCGCGATTACCAAATTGAATTAAATTCATTAAAAATGGCAAAGAAAACAACAAAAAAAGTGAGCAAGCCTGTTAAAAAAGCAGTTGCTAAAAAAGTTACCCTAAAAAAAGTAATTAAGAAGGCGGCACTTAAAAAAGCCGCGAAGCCTGTTAAGAAAGTTATTGTTAAAAAAGCAGCACCTAAAAAAACTTCAAGGTCGATAAAAAAAATAGCCGCGAAAAGGGTTGTAGCTAAAAAACCCGCAACTAAAAAAGTTGCAAAACCTATTAAAAAAGCAATTGCAAAAAAGGGTGCGCCAAAAAAAGTTGTAAAGCCTACAAAAAGGGTCACAATTAAAAAAACTACTCCAAAAAAAGCGGCTAAACCGGTAAAGAAAGCAATAGCAAAAAAGCGGATGGCAAAGAAGGTGGCCAAAAAAATTGAAGTTAAAAAAGTTGTTCCTGCCAAGCAAATTGCAAAAGTATTACTTAAGAAAGCTGCGATTATTGCAAAACCTGTTGAGGTTGTTAAGGCTGTTGTTGCCTCCGCTAAAAAACCTGAACCAATGAGCAAGCCTACCGTGTTTGCACAAAAACAAATTCCGATAGCAAAGCTGCCTATAATTATAAGATCAAAAGAAGTGGTTAAATATTCAGACAAGGATTTAGTAGAATTTAGAGCGCTAATTTTAAAGAAATTAGATAGTGCAAAAATAGATTTTGAATTATTAAAAGATACCTTATCGCACAAGGACAATAACGGCACGGACGACACCTCCCCTACCTTTAAATTATTAGAAGATGGGTCGGATATTATGTCGAAAGAAGAGACTGCGCAATTAGCGATTCGTCAACAAAAATTTATTTTAAACCTTGAAAACGCCTTGATTCGTATTGAAAATAAAACCTATGGTATTTGCCGGGAAACAGGTCGACTTATTTCAAAAGAACGACTACGGAGTGTGCCGCACGCAACTTTAAGCATAGAGGCAAAAAAGGCACAACCCTAAAATATAATTATCCTTAAAGCACTTTTCTTTACGGATTTTTCAATCAGAAGCAATTACGTGAAAAAGGCCCTTGTCCTTATTTTGTTGGTTTTGTTTATCGACCAGTTTATCAAAATCTGGATTAAAACCCATATGTATTTTGGTCAAGAATACAATGTGTTGGGCCATTGGTTCATTATACATTTTACCGAAAACAATGGAATGGCATTTGGAATGGAGTTTGGTGGGGAATGGGGGAAATTATTTCTGAGCTCATTTAGGATTATTGCTATACTTGGTTTGGGTTATTATTTATACACGCTTACCAAAAACAACGAGCCAACAGGATATATTTTAAGTATAGCTTTAATTTTTGCAGGTGCATTTGGAAATATTATCGACAGCACTTTTTACGGTAAGTTTTTTAGTGAAAGTTATTCCGAAGTTGCGACTTTTATGCCTCCCGAAGGAGGTTATGCCAAACTCCTTCACGGCAAAGTGGTAGATATGTTTTATTTCCCCTTAATTGAAGGTCGTTTTCCTTCTTGGTTCCCCTTTTGGGGCAGCGAAGATTTTGTTTTCTTTCGACCGGTATTTAATTTTGCCGATGCTTCGATTACGGTTGGCGTATGTATTATCATTTTAAATCAACGCACTTATTTTAAGGACAAAACCCCCATCCTTGCCGAAGAAAAAAATCCTGTCACAGAACAAATACCAACACCCAATGAAGAAGCTTAATTTTCAATTGCTTCTACCGATTTTCATTCTAACATTAGCACTCTTTCATTCATGCTAAAATCATAACGAGAAGCCTGAAGGCAACTCTATACAACAATTAAAATGGATATACGATACTTGGCAAAATGTGTCCGGCTCTATTTTAACAAAAGAGGAATGGACTGCCCAAGGAGACACTTTGCTTTCAAGGATAGGCTTGGCGTTGTCAAACAACAAGGATACTCTTTTTTGTGAACGTTTAAAGATTGGCTTTAGAAATAATACACTTTATTATATACCTATTGTACAAGACCAAAACAATGGAAGAGAAGTTCTATTTAAACTAACTGCACTTAGTGACACGCGCTTTGTCTTTGAGAACCCTATGCACGATTTTCCACAAAAAATTTCCTATTATCATCATGCAAAAAATGAATTGTATGCTGAGGTGGAAGGTTTAATAGATGGTAAAATAAGAAAAAGGGCCTTTCGTTTATCTCGCGCCAATTAGCATTTAGGTCGACTTTCATAATATATCACCTTCCATTCATCTTTTATTTTTCTAACTAACAATTGGCAATCAACTTTTTGAGAAGTGTCATTAAATGGCACATAACCAACCTTGCCGTTTTTCATAACAATTTTACACCAACGATTTCCTTTACTGTCATTCGAATCGCTTTCATTATTTGATTTCACAATTGTTTTCGATAATGAAGCAATCACTTTGGAAGTAAAAGTTGGCATTGCATATATTTTTTGATTATTCTCTGTAAGAAATAAGTCATAAATATTAGTTATCTTATTAAAATAATAAGGCGCTTCATAAACAACATTATGCTTTCCTGTAATCCTTGAATCTATTAGCAAAGAATTTCCATCTGGATATATTACAAATCCTTGGTTTACAATAAAAAGCATTCTGTCCATCCATAATCGAGCATATCCCGTATCGTGTTTCAAATGATTGTAAATACTTTTTTTGCGGAACGCATCCCACATAAATCTGATGCAATCGTATCAGATACAAGCAAAATAAAAGCACCTACATTTTTGTTTTTTAAAACAAACGAAAGTTCGTTTCGGAAAACAATAAAAGTAGAGTCGTTAATAACATCGGGCTTAGCGACCGTTTAGCCAAATAAACAAGTACTTTAAAAAAATAAAGCGATGAGTAGTTTTTGTGCTGCTTTCGTTTCGTTCATTTAACAATAAATATACCGAAAGAAAAATATTGACTGTCTGAGTGGCTCTTATTAGCCAAACAATTGTTCAAAAACATCCTCCACTTTACTTACAGCGTGTATTTTAATTCCCGCTTTTGGCAGTCCTTTTAAATTATATTTTGAAATAAATATTTCTTCGAACCCTAGTTTTTCAGCTTCTAGGATTCGCTGATCAACTCGTGTTACTGGACGAATTTCGCCCGACAAACCCACCTCTGCCGCAAAACAAACTTTGGGCGATATAGCAATGTCTTCGCTGGAAGATAGTATTGCACAAACAACACCCAAATCAATCGCGGGATCGTCTACACGCAAGCCTCCAGCAATGTTTAAAAAAACATCTTTTATGCCCAACTTAAAACCACAGCGTTTTTCCAACACGGCCAACAACATAGATAGCCTTCTCAAATCAAATCCTGTTGACGAACGCTGAGGCGTTCCATATGCAGCGCTACTTACCAATGCTTGTGTTTCAATTAATAAAGGGCGCACACCTTCCAGTGTTGCCGAAATGGCTATCCCGCTCAACTGTTCATCGCGGGTTGTAATTAAAATTTCAGAGGGATTATTTACTTCGCGCAAACCACTGCCTTGCATCTCATAAATCCCTAACTCGTTAGTTGAGCCAAAACGATTTTTTTGTGAGCGCAATAAACGGTACACGTGGTTACGGTCGCCCTCAAACTGAAGCACTGTATCAACCATGTGTTCTAGTATTTTGGGACCAGCAAGGTTTCCGTCCTTGGTAATATGCCCCACTAAAAAAACTGGGATTGACGACTCCTTTGCAAAACGAAGCAACTCAGATGCGCATTCGCGTATCTGCGAAATGCTCCCCGGTGAAGAATCAATGTATGCGGTATGCAATGTTTGTATCGAGTCAATGATGAGAATATTTGGCTCAAGTGTCTCTATTTGCTTAAAGATGTTTTGGGTAGATGTTTCAGTAAGGATATAGCAATTGGGATTACTATAGCCAATGCGTTCGGCCCTCATCCTAATTTGCTGTTCGCTTTCTTCCCCCGAAACATACAATACTTTCAGCTTGTTTTCTTTCAACGCCAACTGTAACATCAAGGTAGATTTTCCAATCCCGGGCTCCCCACCAAATAACACAATAGACCCGGGAACCAACCCTCCGCCTAATACACGAGCCAGCTCTTTGTCTTGTATCTCAATTCTGTTTTCGGAAGAAAAGGTTATTTCATTGATTAGGTGTGGGGTGTTTGCCCTTTGGCTTTTTGCACTTATTCCCGGAGTTTTTTTATCCCCCTCTCCCTGTATTATTTCCTCAACATATGTATTCCACTCGTTGCAAGAAGGGCAGTTGCCAATCCATTTAGCAGATTGCGCACCGCAACTCTGACAAAAAAATGCCGATTTTGTTTTTGCCACCAGCTTACACTATATTATTTGTCGTGTTTTTTGTTTTATAGGCCTCTAAAATACTAATTTTTAAAGAGCAAAAACTATAATTTAAATATCTTTGTAATATGGCCCAACACAATCAAACAGGAAAAGAAGGGGAGTTAATTGCTAAAAAATTTTTGAAATCTAACGGCTATGCCATTTTAAAAACAAATTGGCGCAAGGGAAAGGCGGAAGTTGACATAATCGCCCAACATAACGGGTTAATTGTTTTTATAGAAGTTAAAACCAGAACAAGTGCTACGTTTGGAATGCCTTACGAGGCGGTACATTCTCAAAAAGAAGACCTGCTTATAGGTGCTGCCGAAATTTTTATAGAAGAACTAAATAGTAATGCGGAAATACGCTTTGATATTTTATCCATTATTTTAAACAACAATGCCCCTAAAATAGAACACATTCTGGATGCTTTTTCGGGACACCGCTAAAAACCGTATATTTGCACTATGAGAGAGAAATTTGAATCAAAAAAGGGAGGCAAGAAGTTGGCAGGTAAAAAAATCAGGAAAGCAGGCGGTGGGCCATACAATAAAAAGCCGTTCCGAAAATCAGAAGGAGTCAGGCCTTTTTCTTTGAAAAGAAAATCGGACATAGAAGACAGCGATGATAAGCCCTTCAGAAAGATTCATGGAAGTGCCGATTCGCCCTCTGAAAAGACTAAAAAAAGAGTGCCAAATGGGTCCGGCTATTTAAAAAGAGAAGAATTTAAAACGCCTTTTAAGAAATCCTTTTCAAAATCAGAAAGCGGAAGTAGTGCCAAAAAAGATTTTTCTCCACGATTTAAAAAACCGTTTAGAAAACCGGAAGGCGATACGGCTTTTTCTTTAAAAAGAAGTGAAAAAAAAGATGGTTCTGAAAAAAAATCATTCCGGGCGCCTTTTTCAAAATCGGAAAGCGGTAGTGTTGGCAAAAAAGATTCTGCTTCGCGATTTAAAAAGCCATTCCAAAAATCAGGAGGAGATGCAAAACCGCAATTTAAAAGAGGTAGAGATACTGGCGATTCGGGCAATAAGCCATTCCGGAAATCGTATGGAGATGCCGACAATTCTTTTAAAAACAGAAATCGCGAAGACAAAGAGCGGTCTTTTAAAAGCACAAACAATACAGAAGGAAATGCCTCTTCACCACTTAAAAGAACGGGCGAAAAAGCTGCATCAACATTTGTAAAAAAAACACCCTTTAGAAGAAAAGATAGTGATGCAAAATCCTATTTTAAAGGCGACAGGGTAACTGATACAGGTGAGGAGGGGTTTAAAAAATCGTTTGCGCGAAACTCCGACAAGGAAAGTGCTGAAGAAAAAAGAGTGCCTTCTCCGCACTATACAAAAAAACCGTTTCAAAAAACCCCTTCCAAGTACAGTAAGGGTGAAAAAATAAACCACACAAGTAAAAAGGAAGATGATGGATTGATGCGCCTCAATAAATACATTGCCAATGCCGGAATTTGTTCGCGCAGAGAGGCTGATGTGCTTATTCAAACAGGTTCGGTGAGTGTTAACGGAACAATGATTACCGAGTTGGGCTATAGAATAAAACCTACCGATATGGTCAGCTATGGCGGACAAACCATTAAGCGCGAAAAACTGGTTTACATAGTAATAAACAAGCCTAAAAACTTTATAACAACTTCCGATGACCCCTACGACAGGGAAACTGTTTTGTCTTTAATAAAAGATGCTTGTAAGGAGCGCGTTTATCCGGTTGGACGACTTGATAGAAACACTACCGGTGTTTTAATCATTACCAACGATGGCGAAATGACGAAAAAGTTAACGCACCCTCGTTATGAAAAGAAAAAAATATACCACGTTGTGCTTGACAAAACCGTTACAGGGGTAGATATAAAACAAATTAAAGAAGGGTTAGAATTAGAAGACGGCCTTATTCAAGTAGATGAGGTTAGTTACGTTTCAGGAGCAGACAAAAAAGAGGTTGGCATAGAATTGCATTCCGGGAAAAACAGAATTGTGCGCAGAATATTTGAACACCTTGGTTATGATGTGAAAAAACTTGATAGGGTTTCATTTGCTGGACTAACAAAAAAAGATTTGCCACGTGGAAGATGGCGATTTTTAACCCAACAAGAAATTGATTTTTTAAAAATGAGCTAAGATGCTAGCTATTAAAAATTATATCAATGGGGAATTGGTTGAACCTATTGCTAAAACATATATTGATAATTACAACCCCGCTAAAGGGTCCGTTTATTCCCTCACTCCCGATTCGGACGAACGTGATGTGCAAATGTCTGTTAATGCCGCGACAGCAGCCTTTCCATCGTGGAGCACAACACCAAAAAGTGAACGTTCGGCAATACTCTTACGCATTGCTGAACTTATTGAAAAAAACTTAGATAAACTTGCCATCGCTGAGTCAATTGATAACGGGAAACCTATTTGGCTAGCTAAAATGGTTGATATTCCTCGTGCTGCAAGCAACTTTCATTTTTATGCCACGGCTATTTTGCACGATGCTACTGATACATACGCTATGGAAAACACTGCCATCAACTATACCTTGCGACACCCAATTGGGGTTGCCGGCTGCATCTCTCCATGGAATTTACCTCTTTATTTGTTTACTTGGAAAATAGCCCCCGCCTTAGCTTCCGGGAACTGTGTGGTTGCTAAGCCATCAGAAATTACCCCTATGACCGCTTATCTATTATCAGAATTATGTATTGAAGCCGGTTTACCCAAAGGTGTTTTAAATATCGTTCATGGATATGGGCACAAAGTGGGTGCCGCTATTACAGCCCACCCTAACATTCCCGTAATTTCATTTACAGGAGGAACAAAAACAGGGGCAGAAATTGCTCGGATAGCAGCGCCAATGTTCAAAAAGCTTTCATTGGAGCTAGGGGGGAAAAACCCAAACATTATTTTTTCAGATTGCGATTTTGACAAAATGTTAAAAACCACCATCAATTCTTCGTTCTCAAATCAAGGGGAGATTTGCCTTTGTGGTTCGCGAATATTTATTGAAAGGGGCATTTATGAAAAATTCAAAACGGGATTTGTTGCTCAAGCAAAACAGTTAACCATAGGCAATCCTGCCGATGACAAAAATAGACTAGGGGCAATTGTTTCAAAGCAGCATATGGAGAAAATACTTTCCTATATTGATCTTTCAAAACAAGAAGGCGGAAGCATTTTATGTGGAGGAAAACAAGCACATATAGCAGGCGAATTTGAAAAGGGGTGGTATATTGAGCCTACTATTATTGAAGGACTCGCCTATGATTGTCGCACCAATCAAGAGGAAATATTTGGACCTGTTGTAACGTTAACTCCTTTTGATAACGAAGAAGATGTATTGAAAATGGCAAACAGCACTATTTACGGTTTAGCCGCAACGGTTTGGACAGAAAGTTTAACGAAAGCGCATCGTGTGGCAAATAATTTGCACTCAGGAATAGTGTGGGTAAACTGTTGGTTGTTGCGTGATTTAAGAACACCATTCGGAGGTGTTAAGAGTAGCGGAATAGGTCGCGAAGGGGGATTTGAGGCTCTTCGCTTTTTTACAGAACCTAAAAATGTATGCATAAAATTGTAAGCAAAAAAACTAAGCGACACCTTGCTTCATTCCGTTTGTTACAAACCAGCTAAATTTTTTATCAAACCACGTTTCTATGCGCAAATACATCTTAAAAGTTAGCTTCATTGCAACTGATTTTTTGGTTTACAATTTCAAATAATAGCGAAAAGATATGGTTTGTTGTGCAAATATTATAACTTCGATTTTTCGTTTTATTAACACGTTATTGTTAGCATAGTGAAAACAAAATTTGCAATTAACTATTTTAGTGATCAATGCCCCTTCGTATTAAAAGGTAAAAAGAACTGCTCTGCTTGGTTAGCAAAAGTGTTACAAAAAGAAAGCAAAATTGCTTGTGAAATAAATTATATTTTTTGCAACGATGCTTACTTAATCAAACTAAACAAAACGCACCTACAACACAATACATATACTGATATTATCACCTTTAACTACAGTGGTAAATTAAGTAAAAGTGTTGCTGCCGATATATATATTAGTGTAGATAGGGTGAAAGACAATGCGAAAACGTTTAGTACATCATTTCAACAGGAACTTAATCGAGTGATGGTACACGGGGTGTTACATTTATGCGGCTACACCGATAAAAAATCGGGAGAGCAAAAGAAAATGAGATGCAAAGAAGATTTTTATTTGAAAGCCTATTTGCTTATTTCCAATTAAAAGTGCGTATCATTCTGTCCACGTCCGCTTTAATAAATTTTTCAACGGGAGCTATCGAATCACTATTGGGTTGTGCATTAAAGTATAGGGCCCCGCGTATAAAATTGTAAACACTGTCGGTTAAATAAAACTGCAAAGAAGATGCCGTATTGCCATTTATTTCATAAATCACCCCATAAACACTTTTTGTAAAATCAGAAACGGCATACTCCTCAATTGCTTCCGCCTTTACACTGTGCTTATATGCAAGGTTTCGTGAATCTTCTGTATGTTTTTCTAAATCGTTTTTCAATGGGAAGTGGCTAAGGTGAAGGGTGCCGCTATATTTAGGGTAATCTATATTTAACCAGCACTTTTCATTTTGTGATCCTTTATAAGGAATAACTTCCGAATAAACTGGTGTTTCAAAAGAGAAAGGGCATTCCGAAACATAAGAAATATACTTTTTTTCGGGAAAGTCTATTCGAAAATATCCTCGAGGTTTCGGCACAAAGTTCGAACTGCAAGAAACAAAAAACAAAGGCAACAATAGCAACAAAACAGTTGTTGTTGAAAAAATTGTACTCGTTTTGTCGGAAGAATTGCCGTCCCTGCTTTTTACCAACACTTTCACTCGTTTTATCTTTCTTCTGTCGACACTTTCTATTTCAAAAATAAAATTTTCAATTTCTGTTTTTTGGTTTTTTCTAGGCATCGTTCCTAGTTGCTCAAGTATATAGCCTCCCAACGAATCAGCCGCCCCCTTCTTGTCTTCAAAAGTGTGTGTGTCTACGTCCATTACTCTGCACATGTCGTTTAAGGGTATTTTTCCTTCAAAAACAAATGTGTTATCATCCAGCTTTGAATAGGTTAATTCTTCATCATCAAACTCGTCACTAATATCCCCTATAATTTCCTCAATAATATCTTCAAAAGTAACAATACCACTGGTTCCTCCGTACTCATCTACAACTACTGCTAAATGTGTTTTTTTTTGCTGAAACTCCTTCAGTAAATCGTCTATTTTTTTGTTTTCAGGGACAAAAAATGGTTTTCGAAGCAGGTCTGTCCACTTAAAGTGAGCATCGCTTTCCAAATAGGGCAATAAATCTTTTATGTATAGTACCCCTTTTATATTGTCAAATGAATCCTCGTATACAGGCACCCTTGAAAACCCCGATTCAATTATTGATATTACCAACTCTTCAAATGAGGTTTCAATATCAAACGCAATCACATCCATACGGGGTTTCATAATTTGCTTTACATCTGTGTTCCCAAACTTTACTATTCCTTTTAAAATTTTATGTTCTTCTTCGGGTGTATGTTCATTGGTAGTAAGTTCAATGGCGTGCGAAAGATCATCGACAGAAATATCGTGTGTTCGGTGCTTTATCCTACTATCAATTAGGGATGTTAAAAACAATAACGGTGCACTTATCGGACTTAACAGTTTTTGCATAAATGCAAGCGGATATGCCAATTTAGTTGCAACACGAATTGCGTGTTGAGTAGAATAAATTTTTGGAATTACCTCACCAATTAAGAGCAATAAAAAGGTAATGATTACAACGCGAATTAAAAATCCAAGTGCCGGATTAAAAGTAAAATGAAACAACTCGTCAACCACCGACTCAGAAGCAATAATTATCCCAATATTTACAAGGTTGTGCGAAACAACAATTGTTGCCAATAGTTTTTTAGGAGCACGCAACAACTCGCCTATTTTTGCATTTACAGGAGTTAAATTGCTTTTTATTTTTTCAAGATGTGCAGGAGACAATGAAAAAAAGCCAACTTCAGCGGCTGCAATCAGTGCAGAAAAAACCAACAAAACCAACATCACCAACACATTTATAATAAAATGCGGGTCTGCAAAAACAGTTGCTAAAAGTGTATTTGATGGGTGAAATAGGCTGACAAAATGGTCTTTCAAAACAATCTATGTTCGTGAAACAATATGGAATAAAACAATGCTGTTCGTTTCATTCTAAAAAGGTAAATCATCCGCTGTGGCATTGTGACCTGCAGTTGCGGCATTGTCAGTTGCAGAGGCCTGGTTGTTGTCGTCCCTACGCTGATTGAGTATTGAAATATTGTCGCCAATAATTTCAGTTGTGTATCTTTTGTTTTTGTCTTTATCTTCCCAAGAGCGTGTTCTTAACTTTCCTTCAACAAAAATGGTGGTTCCCTTTTTTAAATACTTTTCTGCAAACTCAGCCTGCGCTCTCCACAAAACAATATTGTGCCACTCTGTTTGTTCAACACGATTACCACTTTTATCTTTATAGTTTTCAGAAGTTGCCAATGTAAAATTACATACTGTTGAGCCTCCCTCTAAATGTCTTACTTCGGGATCTTTTCCTAAATTGCCTACCAAAATAACTTTATTAACGCTTGCCACAGTTGTTGATTATGCTTGTTTAAGCAAAGATATAAAAAAGATTGAATGCGCTATTAGGATTGTTAATCATTCCACATTAAAAATTTTGGGTTTCCAATGTATTTTGTTCCCTCGCTATCCATTAATAAGGATATTGCGTCAACCAACAATATTATACCGCAACCACTTCCGGTACAAATATAACCAAGCAATATTTTACCTATCCCGTCACCAACACCTAAATACAAACGGTGGAGAGGAATAAACCATCCTATTCCGGTAACAATTTGTGCAATGGCAATAATTCCTGCAACCATTTGTTTGTCTTCCTTACCATCTAGCACGTCCTTTTTTCCAAACAAAGCAATGCTTGTATAATCCATAAACGGGCTACTGCTTATATCGGATGCTTTGTTAAAACGCGATTCTACTGCTGAATCGTCCAATTTATATGAATTTGCCGTACAATTATTATTACATAAAAGAGCAAACATAACAACTAAAATAATTACTATATTTTTCATAAATAAGTTTTAGATAGGTACAAAAATAAGAAACCCCGCTTTAATTAAAAAGCGGGGTTTCTTATTTTATTGAACAATTCTATTTATCATTCCAAACAACCCACTTATCGTTTCCTTTAAATTTGTTGAAAGCTTCGTCACCTTTGATAACAACCCACCAAAAATCAACACAACCAATTACACCAAAAGTACAGAAGTACTTAATGAATAAGCCTTTTGTTCCCATATAGCTTCTGTGAAGAGCAAAGTTTCCACAAAAGAAAGTTCTAATAAGGAATCCTGTTTTTGTTGCCTCAGCATCTGCTGAAAGGTTCGTAACAGAAGTTGGAGCCATTAATTCAGGAACATTCATTCCTGCGGCAGCCATTGACACGTCACTTGACTGTGCAAATAAATTGTCTACTGTCGTTTCGTCAACAGTATACTTTGCGTTACTAGCAAAGCTAGCGGTTGCAACACAACCAACAAACGCAGTTAATAAAAGTAATTTTTTCATAGGTATAGTATATATTTTAGTTTGTACAATTATAGGAATTATTTTTTAACTTTGGTAATCGTTCACATACTGCAAATAATACTTTGCTTTCAGGTAATTTACGGAATCCTCTGTTGATTTGCCTGATAACTGAGTAATATAGGAGAGGCGCTCCTTGCTTAAATTGTCTTCGCTTAAATGTTTTACAAAAGGATAATTAACCTGTGCAATAGCAGGCGTGAAAATCAAGGGAAAAAGAATAAATAACAGGGACTTTGCTCCTATCATCGTTTCAGAAAAAAACCTTAATTTGGAAATTGCTTTCTTAAATTCCACTTCTATTTATTCAGCTGATTTCGGACTTTCGATTCAGAAGAAATCATATAATCAGGATAGTCGTATACTACTTCTGTAAAGCAGCAATTTAACTGGTTAATGTCTGAAAGAAGGCCCTTTATGCCAAATTCCTGAATACTTAACTTGGTGTAGTTTGAGCAACTAATTTCGTACACACAACTTGCCTGAATTTGCTCCGAGAAAACTCGCTGGTAAAAAAAAGAGCCCCTGCCGCAATATAATTTAATGGATTTATCTTTGCTATAAATCTTTTATTTTTCAAAGAAAGAACTTTTCGTTTTTCGGCCTGCTCATATTTGTATCCAATAAATGCACTTTTTGCTAAAGAACTATTTAGCAAATCTGCCGTTTGTGATTTACTATTTTGGTAAGAGAAAATAACAATTAGTAATAGAAAACGCTTCATTTTTAATTATTTATGACAAACCAATAAACAAAAGTAATCAATTCGATAGTATATACAACGGACAAAGCGTTTCAGAAACTCAATAGACAAATTTAAGCATTAAGCTCTTCTTGGGGTTTCAATAATTTAGATTAACCCATGCGTGTCTGCCATAAAAAAGTTAACAAATTACTTTGTAACAGTAAACTTTTTAGTTAAACGGTTTGTGTCTGAATTAACTGTGCAGTAATAAACACCTGCAGCAAGATCTTTTGTGTCAATATCAAAAGAGTTAACAGCACCTGCCGTAGCAGAGATTTCATTCACAAATACTTTTGCGCCTAATGCATTCACAATTTCAAGCGTTGACTTCGCATTTAATTGAGAAACATAAGATATCTTAACTATACCGTTTGAAGGGTTTGGATTAGCACTAAGCTTGTAGCCTGAAGCAAAATCATTTCCTTCAATCCCAGCTGCTGCTGCATCAAAAACCGCCCAAATAGCGATAGCTTGAAATTGAATATTATTGCAAACTACCGAAAAGCAGGATATTATTCCAAAGGCTTAGATCGAGCAACACAATTATTTCCGGAAATACTATCTGCTCCACAAAGCATTGCAAAGGAATATGCTGCTACTTTATTATTGAACAAAGAATACGAACAAGCAAAAAGCTATTGTGTAAAAAACAACACGTTATCGTCTATTCAAAAAACACATTTTATTAGCACAGCACAATTGTTACAATTCGATTGGAAAGGGGCAACGAAAAGCATATTGAACTATGATAGTTTACAAAAAACAAACCCTGATAACACTTGGCTACAATCAATCTCTTATAAAAAGCTTGCAGAAGAAGAGGCCAAAGCTCGATATAAAAAACCTGCAATAGCGATGTCGCTCTCAGCCGTTATTCCGGGATTAGGAAAAGTGTACACCAAAGATTACAAAGATGCTATTATTGGATTTATCATTGTTGGTTCATCCGCTTTCAATACTTACCGAGGATTTTCAAAACATGGAATTAACAGTGCCTATGGCTGGGTGTTTGGAGGGGTTGCCTTGGGGTTTTATAGTGGCAATATTTATGGAGCATACAAAGCAGTAAAAAAACACAACCATCGTTTACGCGATAAAATATATAACAAAGTTGAAACAGAATTTATTCAGTCTCTTTAGCATTTTTTTTATTTCGGCAGCTGTTGCGCAAACGCAAGAGCAAACCATTGCTATGGGAATGGAACAGCAGCAGTTAAAAAATTACGATGCTGCAACGGCTTTTTATTTACGTTCACTTTATTTCGAACAAGGCAGCAAACGAGCCTTTTTGTATCAACAACTTGGCGACTGTTACTTTGGTGCTGCGAACTACGAAAAAGCAGCATATAGCTATGAATTAGGCTATAGCAGCGAAATCAATGACAGTGTGAAAACAGAACTTTTATTTAAAAAAACCAGCGCATTGTTACTTCAAGAAAAGTACCAATATGCACTTGCGGAACTGTTTAGTTTACCGGATTCAATGTCTAACATTTATTTTAACCGAAAAAAAAACTTTTACTTGGGTATTGCCTATTTCGGGAATAACGAATTTCCTCTTTCAGAAAAAAATTTTTTAGGCGCATTGCCCAAAAACACTATCACAGAGGCTAAACAAATAAAAGACCTGTTTATTAAAAACAAAAAAGTGAGCAGAGTAAAACCCAAAACTGCCCGTATACTCAGTATGTGTTTACCTGGGCTGGGTCAATTTTATGCGGGCGATATAAAAAACGGATTTAATTCTTTAATCATAAACGCACTCTTTGTGGGTTTGTTTACTTATTCCTTTGTTACTATTTCCCCAATAGATGCTTACTTTTCTGTTCTGCCCTGGTTTCAGCGTTATTACAAGGGAGGTTATACCAAAGCAGGAATTATTGCTGAACAAAAAGTAAAAAAAAGAAGAGTTAAAGTATATAATCAGATTATAACAACTGTTTCAAACATAAATAAATAAAAATAGGAGACTTTGACGATTTAGTTGGCAAATTAATCTAACTTATAGGGTACTGGTACGACAACTACTTTGTTGCCTGGGGTTACCAACGTATCAAAAATGTGAAGGATAAAGACAAAAATGGTGGGCGTAAGCGTTCTGTTTTCTATTTTAACAAAATTCCTTTCGAATAAAAGCGTAAAATCATATTGTGAAATTCCAGGCTCGTTCCTTTTATATATAAGAGTTTTGCATTATATTTGCATTTATGAACAGAACTCGTAACGACTAATCAAACTGTTATACATAAAAAAGCCCCGATGCAATGCATCGAGGCTTTTTTAAAATAAGTTAACAAATTACTTTGTAACAGTAAACTTTTTAGTTAAACGCCCTAATTCTGAACTAACTGTGTAGTAATAAACACCAGTCGCGAAGTCTTTTGTGTCAACCTGTACGTTGTTAACGGCGCCCGCATTTACAGAAGATGTGTTAGCAAATACTTTTGACCCAACAGTGTTAAATATCTCAAGTTTTGCTTCTGTGTTTTTTTCAGCAGCATACCCAATTTTAATTACCCCGTTTGTGGGATTTGGAAAGGCGTTCAATTTAAAACCAAAACCATATTCTTCACCTTCAATAATAAAATCTGCATCATCAAACGTTGCCCAAATAGCCAATGATCTTGATGCGAAGTTGGCATTAGGGTCGCTATACAAATGATCGGCCTCCCACCACCACATTGCAGCGTTTTGATCAGGCAAGCCAATGAAAGTAAGTGTTGGATCAATTCCTCCACCTTGACCAGAACAAACGATACCCATAGTATCAGCTGCTGCAGCTATTGCAGTAAAGTCAACTGAAATTGCGTATTTAGTAGAAACAAACACTGGAGGATTAAATGAAGCAACGGATAGCATGCCGTTATTTGTGTCTAAAGAGCCCCAAGCGATTGTTTGTGTTCCTAAAACAGCGCCAGGACAAATAATTGTATTTTGTCCGTAAGTTGATGTTCCGTCTAATTTTTGGATTTTTACAGTAAGTGGCTGTCCACTACCAACAGAAACTTGCTCTTTTGCACCAACCCAAACCAAAGCATCAAGAATTTTATATGACCCTTTGCCTTTGTAGCCACCTGCGCCAGTTAAATACCCTTGCGCAACAGCTTTTTCTGATTTATACAATGCCGGTTGTCCTTGTGCAGCAAAATTAATTTTGTTAACACCAAAACAATATCCTCCTCCAAAGTTGCCGTATATCTGAGATTGGCCACCACCCAGGTAAGTAGGTAAATCAACAGTATCTGTAGATGCATTAACTTTACCAGCAGCAATCGCTGACGGATTTAAGGATAGGTTCTTCGATGCCCCAACTTGTGGCTGAGGGTTATTGTTTTGTGCAAAAACAACTGAGCCTATGGAAATAATTCCAATAAGTGTGTAAATTTTTTTCATTTTTAAAATTGTGTTTTAAGTTTATGTTAACAAATATAAGCATTGTTTTTAAAACAAAATTAAAAATCGCCTCTTTTTAACATTCGCAAAAGGAGATTATTTACCATTTAAAGTAAACTGTAAATAATAACACATAATATTTGTAGGCAGAAGTTGAGTATAAAAAACATAAAAATTGCATTTAATATAAAAGGCCCTGTAATATGCAAGGCTTTTCGCTCCCTCTCTTGGGCTCGCCCCGATAGCCATCGGGGCAAGGGACCTAACTTAATCTGGCAATAAGCTTGTGTATTATGTCGGGATGCTGCTTTAGGTTTTGGTAGTATATTCTTGATTTCATCCGTTTAATATGCTTTTCTACTCTTCTTGCAACCAAAAGAGAACCACAATCATACGTCCAATAAACCTCCCAATCATCGGCTATTTTCGTTGAGGACTTCTCAAATGCTTTTGCACGATGCAAAAATAACCGCTCGTTTAAATCTTTGGTTTCTCCAACGTAATATTTATCGGCAGAAATTGAGTATAAAATATATACAAAGTGCATATAATATAAAAAGCCCTGCTATGTGCAAGGCTTTTCGCTCCCTCTCTTGGGCTCGAACCAAGGACCCCATGATTAACAGTCATGTGCTCTAACCAGCTGAGCTAAGAAGGAATGTTATTTTGGGAGGGCAAAAGTAGACAAAACAAATAAATATACAATATATTTGTGCGAAAATTTAAAAAAAACAAACAAAATGAGCTTGTTAGTTGTAGGTACAGTAGCCTTTGATGCCATTGAAACTCCTTTCGGGAAAACAGATAAAATTGTAGGTGGGGCAGCTACATACATTGGCTTATCTGCGAGTTATTTTACAAATAAAATCAATTTGGTTTCAGTAGTTGGCGAAGATTTCCCACAAGAAGCCATTGATATGCTGAAAAAGCACAAAATAAACACTTCGGGCTTACAAATAAAAAAAGGAGAAAAAACTTTCTTTTGGAGTGGTAAGTACCACAACGATATGAATACGCGCGACACTTTAGCAACGGAACTAAATGTGCTGATGAATTTTGACCCGATTGTTCCCGAAGAGGCAAAGAATTGCGATTTTTTAATGCTAGGAAACTTAATGCCAGCTTTACAACGACAAGTTATTGAGCAAATGAGCAAACGGCCAAAGCTAATTGTAATGGACACGATGAACTTTTGGATGGACTCGGCTATGGACGAACTTAAAAAAACCATTGCTATGGTAGATGTGTTGGCAATAAACGATGCAGAAGCCCGTCAACTTTCGGGAGAATATTCTCTTGTAAAGGCGGCTCAAAAAATATTGGAAATGGGTGCTAAATACCTCATTATTAAAAAAGGAGAACACGGAGCTTTGTTGTTTAACAAACAACAAGTGTTTTTTGCTCCAGCATTACCATTAGAGGACGTGTTTGACCCAACTGGCGCAGGCGACACTTTTGCCGGTGGTTTTATTGGCTATCTTGCACAAACAGAAGATATCTCTTTCGAAAATATGAAAAGGGCAATTATTTTTGGCTCTGCAATGGCTTCGTTTTGCGTTGAAAAATTTGGCACCGAAAAATTAATTGGATTAACTCAGGAACAGGTTAGTGAAAGAGTGCAAGAGTTTATTGACCTTGTACAGTTCGATATTTCTTTAGTAAGTTAACTCTCTAGCAAGATTTCCTGTTTCGTCCCAATAAGTCCACTTTCCGGACTTTACATCGTTTTTGTATTCCCCCTCGTAACGCTTTTTACCATTCTCGAACCAAACTGACGTTTTGCCGTTCTTCTTTCCTTCGTTATACTCGCATTCGCTCCAGATAGAGCCATCTTTATACCAATACATCCACTTCCCTTGTCGCTTACCATTTAACACTTCGCCCTGATATTGCTTCACTCCGTTAGGGTACCTAACCAAATTTTTACCTTCCGACAAATCCTCCACTTTAATGGGCTTAATGCTTTCCGTTTGACCTTTCGCCTTTTCAATCGTTTGTTCTATTGGGGCAACTGAATGATTGCCTGTACAAGAAAACAAGAGGGCAAGCGAACACGAAAAAGGCAAAAGTCTTTTCTTCATATTGTACTATTGCGGTGCTATAATCGAGTAGTCGGGTGTTGTTTCGTGATTACTTTCATGCAATGCTTTATCTTTTATATAAAACTCATAACGCAAGGTATCGAAATTGGAAAAAGGGTTATAATATGTAGGTGCTATGTCAATTATTACCTCTCCCTGAAAGGCTTTCTTTTTACCACTTTTATTGACTTCAGGCATCCTGTAATTAAACGGAGCGGGTAAAATAATCTCTTTCCAGTTTCCGTTCTGCAACTCAAAATATTTAATAAAAAAATCAAAGCCCGTATCTGATTTTGCTAACCCTATATCGCCATCACCGTCAGTAAAAGTAAAGTAGAGTTTTGCAGAATCGCCCGTGATAACAAAATTGCTATATTTTATTACAGGTTCAATTGGGAATTCTCCTTTCTTCTTACAGCTACTCACTCCTATCAAGCCAATGATGGGTAATGATAAAAATATTCTTTTTACTATTCGTTTCATTTTTTATCTCAATATGGTTACAAAGCCTGTTATAGGTTCTTTGTTTGGAATTTGTAGAATGTAATAATATATACCATCGGGTGCCTTTCCTCCATCCCAATCGTTTTTATAATCGGCACTTTCAAATATTTTGTTTCCCCAACGATTATAGACACGAAGACTACTGTTAGGAAAATACTGTAAATTTTTAAATGCCATAAAATTATTGTCCTTATCGTTGTTAGGTGTAAATATATTTATGGGCAATATTATCTGCGGTAAAATTTCATATTCCTTTGTTATTGTATCTAAGCAGCCGTCTTGTGTTTCAACAATTAATTTTATCGTATACTTTCCGGGAGTCAGAAAAGTATAGCTTGGGTTTTGTAAAACAGATATTCCAACAGCATCTCCAAAATCCCAGTCCCAGCCAGCAATAGCGGCAGGTGCAGCAACTGTTGATTGGTCGACAAAAGAAGTTATGGTGTTGATGAAATTTTGATCAGCAGGAGCAATGGAAAATGCTGCCACAGGCTTTGTGCTTGGTGTTACATTAATTGCTGCCGATGTTCCAATGCAGCCATTTGCGTCCGTTACTGTAACAGTAAAAGCGCCTGCTCCGGTACGTATTGAAGGGCCTGTGTTTCCTCCGGGATTCCATAGGTAGGAAGTGTAAGTAGAGTCAACACTTAATATGGCACTATCATTATCACAAGTATGCAACAATCCAATAATTTCAGGTGAAGCATTTGGATACTGAACAACAGTGTGTGTAGCTACTTTAGAGCAGCCATTGAAAGAAATAATTACAGTGTAGGTTCCTGCAGGAACTTTAACCGAAGGTGTTGTTTGCCCCCCCGGCAGCCATTCATAGGTTGAATAATTACTATTTAAATTTAACACGGTACTGTCTCCCGGGCAAACGCCTGCCGCTCCAATTATTACAGGAAGTACGGTGGCGAATGTATCAATGTGCACTACTACGTTCACAGTAGTCGTTTGAACAGGGGTCCCGTTATCTGTTCCGGTGAAGGTAATTGTGTTGTATCCAAAATTACTCGCATCGGCAATAATTTGTGCAATAATAACAGCGGTATTGCCAGGGGTGTTACTTAAAATGGAAAAATTATTTACCCCAGGAGCTGTTGCGTTTGTTGTTGTAATTTGACCTAACTCTGGCGAAAGGTAAGTAACGGGCAAGGCAAGGGTGTCGCCTTCACAAATTTTTATGGTATCGCACAATGCAACGCCACTCACAATGGGTGGGGTGTTTCCGTTTGCACAAGCATCAAAAATAAATTGCTTGTAGTCCAGCCAGTCGATGCCGTCAGGTAAATTAAAAGGCCCATCGAATGCTGAGCCGGCTTGGTCAAAAGTTCCAAACTGAATAGAACTCACTCCGTCTCCTTTATTAGCGCCTACGGTAGCTGCAATGCCTCCGAAACCGCCAAACCCGCCCGATGCGTCACCAGTTGTCCATTGCATTTCCTTGTAACAAAATGAAACATTTGTGCCTAAAGGCAATATTGGATCAGCACCATTTGTAATAATTAATTGAAACGTATTCCTAAGGTCTCCATGTGCAAAAAAATAGCCCACAGAGTCCCAGTTTACAAAAACAGCTGTGGGCGTTATTTTGTACCAAACTTTGCCAAGCCATCCGCCATTGCCATCTCCCGTATGAACATCCGCCCAAAATGGCGCCACCATGACAAAGCTCGGGTCTGGGAATGGATTTGCTGAAAAGGTTCCATAGGGTGAACCGAAGGAAACATTCCCGTTGTTATTTATATACAGCGAATTGTATTGTGTTCCATAAAGGCAAAAGTTGAATGGAATTGAAATAAGCGGAGAAGAGCCGTCATCGTTCGGCTGCATTGCCAATGAATAGTTATTGTCGGGAGGAATATAACAGTTACAACTTCCTGATAATGTTTGAGGTGGACGATTTGGTTTTTTTTGAATAATGCTTGTCACCTCCTTTTTCTTTTGTTGTATTAGTATGTCTTTGTTTAAAGCTCCATTAACGATTATTGGAAGTTTGCCTTCTTTTTTTAGCTGCTTGTACTCTTTGCTCTCCACCACAATGTTCTTTTGAGCAAAAACAAAAACTACGTTGCAAACAAAAAAGTAGGCAAGAAAGAAGGCCACACTTGTTCTCATTGTAAATTTTGTCGGTTAACAAACAAATATAGTGTTTTAATGTCACTCGAATCAAAATTTTCGTTAGCCTGCTGTTTAAAACTGCTTTAATTTATGCAATTTTGCACCTGTGCTACCCTCTTTTTTTACTCAAGATGTTTTTTCCATACAATCCAAAAAGACCTTTGATGAAATGGCTTTGAGGGTATTTGAATACCAAAGCCAAAAATGCAATGTGTATAAAAAATATATTGACTTGATGGGCGTAAATCCTAAAGGTGTGACTAAAATTGAGCAAATCCCGTTTTTGCCGATCGGGTTTTTTAAGTCTGCAAGTGTGCGGTGCCGAAAAAAAACAGAAGTTTTGTTTAAGAGCAGCGGAACAAGCGGGGGCGTTGAAAGCAAACATTTTGTTGCGGATCTTGCGTTATATGAAAACAGTTTTCGAACCTGTTTCAACTTGTTTTATGGCCCCGTTTCTGATTATTGTATTCTCGCACTGTTGCCTTCCTATTTGGATAAAACAGGCTCCTCTTTGATATATATGGCGAATACACTAATAAAAGACTGCAAACATAAAAGTGGCGGCTTTTACAAAAATAATTTTTCGGAACTAAGGGCTGTTCTCGATGAGCTGCAAAGTGCAAATCAAAAAACTCTCTTGTTGGGTGTAAGTTATGCGCTTCTTGATTTTGCAGAAAAATATTCATTGCCATTGAAAAACACCATTGTTATGGAAACGGGCGGAATGAAAGGCAAACGAAAAGAGCTTACACGCGAAGAGTTGCACGCCCAACTAAAAAAAGCATTTGCCATAGAACGCATCCACTCAGAATATGGAATGACAGAGCTGCTATCGCAAGCATATTCAAAAGGAGACGGGGTGTTTTCAACGCCTCCTTGGATGAATGTGGTGATACGTGATGTAAACGACCCACTAAGTATTTTAGAAAATAATTACAGTGGCGGATTAAACATTATCGATTTAGCAAACATACACTCCTGCTCTTTTATTGCTACGCAAGACCTCGGAAAAAAACTGGACGACAATACTTTTGAAGTACTCGGGCGATTTGACAACAGCGATATTCGCGGCTGTAATTTATTGGTTGAGTAATTTACCGCTCTCGTCTTTGGTTAGAAATTTTCAAGGGGTTTGATGTTAATGACTCTAATTGTTTTCGCTGTTTTACAATATCAACAGCAAGATAAATTGCTTGTCTGATGGACGATTCTGAAGCTTGGTTTTTTCCGGCAATATCATATCCGGTACCGTGATCAGGTGAAGTACGAACAACTGGCAAACCTGCTGTAAAATTAACCCCTTCGCCAAAAGACAATGTTTTAAAAGGAATTAAGCCTTGGTCGTGATACATAGCAAGTGTTGCATCAAAATTTTTGTATGTGCCCGAACCAAAATAACCATCAGCAGCATAGGGCCCCATTACAAATACTCCTCGCTCCTTTAGTTGATTAACTGCAGGAATAATTATTTTTTGTTCTTCATCGCCCAACAAGCCATTATCGCCCGCGTGTGGATTAATCCCCAACACTGCTATTTTGGGTTTACGTATTCCAAAGTCTTTTATTAAAGACCGGTTTAACACTAGCGCCTTAGACACAATTTCATCAATGGTAATTGCTCCCGAAGCCTTTCCTAATGGAAGGTGCCCGGTAACAGTTCCTATCTTTAAATTTTCACTTACCATTAACATCAAATAATTACTTACAGCAAATCGCTCCGCAAAAAACTCAGTATGGCCGGCAAATTTAAAATCGGTTGATTGTATGTTTTGTTTATTGATTGGCGCAGTAACAATGGCGTCTATTTTGCCCGATTTTAAATCGTTGCTTGCGGCATCTAACGCTTTGAATGCCATTTGTCCGGCAAGGGCTGTAGATGTCCCTATTTCAACCTTAACTTCTTCGTCCCAACAATTAATAATATTGATGTTTTTAGCATTCGCTTGGTCGGCATATTTGATTGTAGAGAGATTAAAATCAGTTATCCCCAGCTCCTTTTTATGATGAGAAAAAACTTTTGAAGATCCATAAATAATTGGCGTACAAACTTTCAACATCAAAGGATCCATAAATGCTTTCATTATCACTTCTGTGCCAACGCCATTAAAGTCGCCTTGTGTAATACCTACTATTATTGGTCGTTCCTGTTCGCTCATAATTTTATTTTTCTATAATGCCTATTACTCCTAATACCGAAGGGTTATCTACACTTTTCCACTTTCTGTAATCCTTGTTCCAAACAATAATTCCTTGTGCGTATTTTTCGTTTTTAAATACTATTTCAAAAGGGACAACAATAATATTGTTGGCTGTTTTTGTTCGATTGTAATCACAGTAGTAATTACCAATTTCTTGTCCTTGATACTTGATACTTCTTCCTGATGTTCTGTACTCGTTGAGGCTTATAGTAAAGCCGTTTCCGATGTTTTCGCTTTCCTGCCAAGTCATTTTCTTTTCTTTCAAACTTATAACATATTTTGCTGTTGCTGTACTTGCAAATACCAATTCGTTCGCAGCATTTTTATATATCAAAGGATTAACAGCAGAATCAAGCGGCAAATCTATTTTTGCAGAAGCAATTTTTTCTTTCCCTTTCTTCACATTTACCTTGTAAAGGGTAACTATATTTTCCCCATTTTCATTTGAATAATTAGGATAAATAAAATTGTCATTGTCTAGCCAATAAGTGGGTATCTTAAGCTTGTCTTTTTTAACAAAACCGGCATTGTCTATCAGCAGTTTTTTTTCAGCACCTATGGGGTAATAGTATATTTTAAAAGGGGGTGAGGAATAGTCTACTTCTACGTCTTGACCTAAAAACGGTTTATAAGAAAGGTTTTCTATTTTTTGGTAAGTATTGGTTAACGTATTATAATAGGAGTAATATTTCCCTTTAAAAATATCGTTGGTATAAAAAACAATGCTGTCGTTTGCGCACTTTACAAGTTGTGCTTTTTCTTCCATAACCACCTTGCCTGTTTGAATATCAACAATGGGTCCATTTCCTGCAACAATATAACGGTTTTTATACAGCGTGTTTGTTGCCAAATCAAAGCGGACGTAATCTTCCTTGCTCCCTCTTTTTTTGGTTGATACACTAATTAATTTTTCCTTTCTAACCATTTCGCCTTTTTCAAAACAGTAACGAACTATCGCCTGGTTAAGGTTAACGTTACTGCTTTCTTCGTACTCAGCAACCAATACCGAAAATTTCCCTTCGGTGGTTTGAGCATTGATTCCTTGAGAAAATAAAAACAGCCCACACAATAATTGTTTAAAAAAACCTGTTGCTGTTTTTCTCATAGCAACATTTTTAGTTGGAAATTTTTTTGAAAAAATCAAACAGTAAACGCACACCGTATCCCGTTCCGCCTTTTCCTCTGTAACTGTCTTTTGTGGAAAGAAACGCTGGCCCTGCAATATCAAAGTGCATCCAAGGATAATCTACAAAGTGCTGTAAAAATTTTCCGGCTGTAATTGCGCCGGCATAAGGCCCGCCAATATTCTTTATTTCTGCAATGTCCGATTTTATCAATTCATCATACTCTTCCCAAAAAGGCATTTCTGCTAAGCGTTCGTATACGTTATTGCCGCTTTCTTTCAATTTATTTTTTGTTTTTTCGTCTGCCGTTCCCATTGCAACAATCCCATAAGGGCCTACTGCAGCAACTGCAGCTCCGGTAAGCGTTGCTAAATCAATCACCAATTCGGGCTTGTATTTTTGTGCATATACAAGTGCGTCTGCTAATATCAATCTCCCCTCTGCATCTGTGTTTAACACCTCAACCGTTTTGCCATTAGAAATAGTAATTACATCTCCAGCAACGTAAGCTTTTCCGTCAATGCGATTATCTGTTGCGGGAATTAATCCTATTACATGTACATTCAATTTTGCTTTTGCAATGGTGAACAGTGCGCCTGTTACAGCTGCCCCTCCTGCCATATCACACTTCATTGTTTCCATTCCCACTCCAACTTTAATATTGTAACCGCCCGTATCGTAAACAACACCTTTTCCAACCAAAACATAGGGCTTTTTGTTTTTTGCATTTTTAGGTTTCCACTCCAACACATTAAATGTAGGGGGTTCGTTACTTCCTTTATTGACAGCCAAAAGGCCACCCATCTTTAAAGATTCTATTTTTGATTTAGTAAATATATCTAAGGTAAAGCCTGCCTCTTTTCCTAACCTTGTCATCTCTTTAGAAAATTTGGTTGCTGTTAATACTGCAGGAGTTTCATTCACCAAATCGCGTGCAGCAATTGTGCCGGCAATCATAATTTGCAATTCATTTATTGCGCCATTATTAACCTTGTTGCTGTGTATATTTATTTTATTTAATGAATTTGGGTTGCGTGTTTTTTGCATCTTATACTGCAAAAACTGGTAATTTGCTAAGGCCATTCCTTCTGCAAAAGCCAAGGCTTCTTCACCGTTATTATTTGTGTCAACAATGGTAACACTTGTTTCTTTTAATTCATTGAGCATTGCACACAAAACTGCGCCCGACTTCCTGCAAGACTCCAATAACAAATGTGTTTCCTTTTTTTCTTCTACTACTTGCAAAAACACTCTATGGGTAAAACGGTTTATGCCAATTAGTTTTTTTTCCTTTTTCTCAATCTCTTGCTTTATGTATGTTTTTTCTGCTGTAGAAAAGGGCAAAACTGAAGTTGCGTTTTTATTGTTACATAAATAAATGGAATTTTTCTTATTGGAAACCGCAACGACTTTGTGAATAGATATGTTCATATTATTTGTACTTTTGAGAACGGTAAATGTAGAAAAAGATTTTAAGATTAATGAAGGTAGACAAACTTTTACAAAGAGCATTGGCTTTTGAGTTTCTTCTTGCAGAAGAGGGCTTGTTTTTATTTAAAAATGCAAGCATTAGCGAATTGATGTGGGTTGCGAACGAATTGCGAAAAAAACAGAAGCCTGACGGCAAGGTAACTTGGCAAATTGACAGAAACGTAAACACCACCAATGTGTGTATTGCCAACTGCAAGTTTTGCAACTTTTATCGTATACCGGGGCATAAAGATGCTTACATCACAGACATAGAAACGTATAAAAGAAAAATTGAAGAAACCCTTCGTTTTGGTGGCGACCAATTACTATTGCAAGGAGGGCACCACCCCGAATTAGGATTGAAGTTTTACGTTGATACTTTCAAACAATTAAAAAGTCTTTACCCTCAAATAAAGTTACATTCCCTTGGTCCGCCCGAAATTGCACATATAACTAAATTAGAAAAATCAACACATACAGAAGTTTTAAAAGCACTAAAAGATGCAGGGTTGGACTCTTTGCCTGGAGCAGGTGCAGAAATTTTAAATGATCGCGTACGTAGATTAATTTCAAAAGGTAAATGTGGTGGTAAGGAATGGTTGGATGTAATGCGTGCTTCCCATCAATTGAACATTACCACCTCTGCAACAATGATGTTTGGACACATAGAAACATTGGAAGAACGATTTGAACATTTGGTTTTTTTGCGCGAAGTGCAAAGTGAAAAGCCTGCCGATGCGAAGGGGTTTTTGGCATTTATTCCTTGGCCATTTCAAGACGATGGTACTTTGTTAAAGCGCCACAAAGGAATTAGCAATACTGTTAGTGGTGAAGAATACATTCGCATGATAGCCATTAGTCGCATTATGTTACCCAACATCATTAACATTCAGGCCAGTTGGCTAACAATAGGAAAACAGGTTGCGCAAGCTTGTTTACACGGGGGAGCAAACGACTTTGGAAGCATTATGATAGAGGAAAATGTTGTTTCGGCTGCTGGTGCTCCACACCGTTTTACTTCTAAAACCATACAAGAGGCGATACGTGAAGCAGGCTTTGAGCCCCAATTACGCGGACAACAATATAATTATCGTGATATTCCTGTTGATATGGAAGAGCAAATAATTGACTATTGATTTTTTGTTTAGTGGTGTCGCCATTGCAATAAAAAAGAATATAAATAATCGCTTCTTGATTTTCTTTTGTATTTTTATGTCATCTAGTTTTTGTTGATTGACACATTGTGAAAATTAAACACCCACTCTTTTTCTTAACCCTGTGTTTGTTAAGCACGGTTGTAATCGCGCAAAAGCCAGTCGCAAAACCTGCTCAAAAAAACACGACAACTAAACCAAAAGCTAAAGTTGCTGATAATGGTGGGCTTGTTGCAAGTTTAGCAGAACTGTATTTGGGAACGGGGGAAAATAAATATGCGGGAAACGCAAAAGTGCTAAGGGGGGCAATGAGGCCCGGGGATAAATTTGAAATCATTACAAGGGATGACAAAAGAGTAAACTGCACGATTAAAACGATTCAGCTACAATCCAATCGTTTAAAAATTGAAAGGGCTGGAAAAGACGCTGAATTGTTAATTGTTTTTACTGTTGACAAATCGGATGTTGAATGCGATTTTGGGTGCATGTGTACTTTGAGCACTCTAAAAAACTACGCAGAATTTGAGCAAGTTAAAAAGGCCTATAAGGCTTCGCCCAATTCAGGAAAGGGGGCCATTGGTAACTCACAATTGTTTTCGTTGGATAAGGAATAGCAGCCATTCATTTCACAAATAAATTGGCGGCACTTATTGTTTAATTATAGTCGTTGAATACACCTTATTTGGTTGGCGGCACTGCTACTCCTTTATACTAAAGAGCTTTGTTGGTGTTAAAAAAGCAAAGGCCGACCTATTTTTGTACAATTAATTTCATTTTAATAGTTGCGCCATTAACCGTAATTGCTTGTAGTATATAAATTCCTGAAGGCTGTGTTGATAAATCAACGATTTGTAATTGCCCTTTTGTTGTTTTGAAAATTGGCTCTATTATTTTTTGGCCAACAATATTCTTAATCGTTATTAACTCAAGCTGGTATTCGCTTTTTACATTAAAAACTCCACTGTAAGAAGGCATTGGAAAAACTGTTATTTTGCTTTCGTCATTAAAATCAATTGTTCCATTCGGGAAAACCTGAGTACAAATTGTGTCCGAACAGCCAAGGGAGTCATAGCTTATTAAACAAGCTATATACGCAGGATTTGGAGCATTATAAATATGAGACGGGTTTTGTAAAAAACTATGTGGAGAAGCGTCTCCAAAGTCCCAATCGTAAGAATAAGCAGGAATACCTCCGGTAATATTAGAAGTAAAATTTACCGTGAGTCCGTTTATGGAGCTTGAGTAATTGGCTTGTATGGCAGGGGCAACAACAACAACCTGATATGCGGTATCCAAACATCCAACATTGGATGTTACAATTAAACGTACATTGTATTGATTAGAAAAAGCATAAATGTTTTGCGCGTTTTGAGTAAATGCTGTGTTTCCATCGCCAAAATCCCATTGCCAAGCAACAATGCTACCGGCTGCAATCGTTGATTGATCTATAAAAACCATTGGGGCTCCATAACAGGTGTCTGCGGTAGCTATTTGTGCTACCGGCAGCACTCCGCCAACAGGAACCTGCTGAGAAACAGTATCCGAACAACCAAAAGCATTGACAACAATTAATGAAACAGTGTACGTTCCGGGAACCAAATAAGTGTGCGATGGATTTTGTTGTGCTGAAGTATTTCCGTCACCAAAATCCCACGCTCTGCTTATTATATTAATATTGCCCCCTGCCTGGGAGGTGTCTTGGAAATTAATAATTGTGCTTGCGCAACCATTGCTTGAATAGGAAAATGCCGCGATGGGATTTGGATTTACGGTGACTGAAATTGTTACACAGGCAGTGCAATTCTTGTTTGTTCCAACACAAAGCGTTGCTGCGTAAACGCCTATTGACGGATAGACGTGTGTTGGATTTTGCACATTGCTGTGTGGTGAGTTGTCACCAAAATCCCAGTCCCAAATTGCGATTGCGTTTCCCCCTCCGTTAACAGAAGACGTATCTGTAAACACAGTGCTTGCCCACAAACATTCGGTGGTGGCAGAAAATGCCGCGACAGGCAAAGGGTTTACTACCACTATGTAGGTAATAGAGTCTTTGTTGGCAAGGTCATCTTTAACAACTACCGTCACATTATATGTTCCAGCTGAAGGGTAGGTATAACAAGGGTTTTGTTGTGCCGATGTTCCCCCATCGCCAAAACGCCAAGCCCAGCTGTTTATATTTCCCAACAAACTAAATGAAGAGTCTGTAAAACATGATTGCTGTCCTAAGCAAACTGAATCTCTTACAATTCCAAATCGAGCTGTAATAGGCAAAGGATTTGCTATTACGGTAATGTCGTCAATGGCAAACTCATCGCGTAAGCCAGCGCCGGCAACATCATTTCCTGTCCACTTTAAATAATAGAATCCGTTGTTTGGAATATTTAATCCTGACAAAATAGTTTTTTTGTTGTTTAGTTGCCAAAAGAGGATGTCGGCTAAAATATCAGATGTGTCGTTTAGGGATGCCACCGGGCTATAAATAAGATTGTCATTTGAGTGAGAAAAAGCCAACAAGTTCGACCGGCCTTGGTCGTTGTTTATCCACAATTCATATGAAACATACAGGCTTGTAACGGTTGACCCCGTAGTGTTTTGTATTTTAAAAACAAAATCTCCTGGAGTAAAATCGGCTGCAATTGGCTGAACCCCCATTGCTGTGTCGCCATTTATATTGAAAGCATATAGCCCACCGGCACCAGCGCCTCCGTTGTTAATGCCGCGCGTAAAATCGGTATTGGGCGTATTCATTGTGCCACCAAAAAGCAAATCCCCGTCGCTCATTCCTGTTACCGACCACGTATTCGAACTTAGTTCGCCTGGTGCGGGAGTGGGCTGAAGTCCGTTACCCGTAAAACCATTGAAGGCTGTAATGTATTGCGTGTTAACGGCCGTTATTACTTGTTGCGCAATTGATGTAGAAAACATTAATATACACAACAACAAGGGTGGGAGTTTAAACACTTGCTTCATTTTAATTTATTTAAAACGCAAAGGTAATTAGAAAAAAGTAATCTTCTATTAATATGTCAATAAGATATTGTTATTGTTTACATTTGTTTCAATATGGCAACGCCTGGTTTTAAAAACTATCTTTCTCTCATTAAGTTTTCGCACACTATTTTTGCAATGCCCTTTGCGTTTATCGGTTTTTTTTACGCAACAAAAACAACAAACACGCCTTTTAATGCTCTTCTTTTTTTGCTGGTAACGCTTTGTATGGTTTTTGCACGAGCCGCCGCAATGGGATTTAACAGGTACGTTGACAGGGCCATTGATGAAAAAAATCCACGAACATCAATTCGGGAAATCCCCTCAGGGGTTATTTCCCCCTCCAAAGCCCTAGCTTTTGTTGTTATAAACAGCTTGCTGTTTGTTGCCACAAGCTGGTTTATAAACACTCTCTGTTTTTTTCTTTCGCCTATTGCTTTGTTGGCGGTATTGGGATATAGTTACACTAAACGATTTACAGCAATGTGCCACCTGGTTCTGGGCTTTGGATTAGCGCTTGCTCCTATTGGCGCATACATTGCCGTTACCGGAAAATTCGATTTGACTCCTTTGTTGTTTTCTTTTGCTGTGCTTTGCTGGGTAAGCGGGTTCGACATTGTTTATGCCTTACAAGATGAAACTTTCGATTCGCAACATCAATTAAATTCCATTCCTGTTTTATTAGGTAAAAAAAACGCGCTTGCATTTTCGCTTGGATTGCATTTTTTATCTGCGTCGATTATTGTTGTTGTGGGGCTATTGGAGCAGCTTGGTGTTTTTTATTGGATAGGAGCAGGCGTATTTTGTGCTCTGCTTGTGTATCAGCACAGTCTGGTTAAACCAAACGACCTTAGCAGGGTTAACTTGGCTTTTTTCACTACTAATGGCATTGCTAGTGTTGTTTTTGCTTGCTTCGTGATTCTCTCTCTTTATTTTTAATAAATGCTTCTGCTTCGATTTAAGCCTTATACGCTTCAGCTAAAACGCCCTTTTAGCATTGCCGGAAATACGCGCACTACCACCCCAATTGTTTTAACTGAGCTAGAGTTTGAAGGCGTGATTGGCTAAGGAGAAGCTTCCTTGCCACCTTATTTAGGTGAAACACAAGAAAGTGTTCAGTTGTTTTTATCACAACTATCCTTGGTAAATTTTCACCCCTTGAGCCTAAAGAAATATTAATTTATGTAAACAATTTAACCCAAGGAAACACTGCAGCAAAGGCTTCGATAGATATTGCGCTACACGACTTGTTTGGAAAACTAAACACCATTCCTTGTTATAAAATATTTGGCGCAAATCCTTCATTGATGCCCAAAACATCTATCACAATTGGAATAGACACAGAGGAGGTGGTTGCCAAAAAGTTAAACGAAACGGCAGGGTTTGATATTTTGAAAGTAAAATTAGGGGGCGCCGAAGACAAAAAAACAATTGGTGCCATTCGCAATGTCACCAGAAAAGCGTTGAGCTTAGATGTTAACCAAGGCTGGAAAGACAAGCACTTTGCCTTGGAAATGATACAGTGGCTGAACGAACAAAACGTCTTGTTTGCAGAACAGCCTATGCCGAAAGAAATGTTGAATGAAATTTCCTGGCTAACAGAGCAGAGCCCTATGCCAATCATTGCGGACGAATCCTTTCAGCGATTATCGGACTTAAGCAGAATTAAAAATGCTTAGCACGGCATCAATATTAAACTAATGAAATGCACAGGAATGTATGAGGCGAAACAGCTTATTGACAAAGCGCGCGAATACAATTTGAGAATACTTATCGGCTGTATGAACGAAAGTTCTTGCGCGAATATGGCGGCGGCTCACCTTGCCCCTCTGGGCGACTGGGTGGATTTAGACGGGCCGTTTTTAATTAACAACAACCCGTTTAAAGACCCTGAGGTGTTCGGTGGAAAAATTGTATAAAGGGGGCTCCCGGGGATAGGGTTGAAATTAAACAGGTAATTAAAACCTAATATGCTCTTGCGGATCAACGGGCGCCCCCTTGTACCAAAGCTCAAAATGCAAGTGCGGGCCGCTAGTTAATTCGCCCGAATCGCCCACAATTGCAATGGCCTCTCCTGCCTTTACTCTTTCGCCTGCCTTTTTTAGCAACACAGAATTGTGTTTGTATACCGACACTATTTCATTGTCGTGCTGTATAGCAATGGTATAGCCTGTTTCAGAGGTCCAGTTGGCAAGAATTACGGCACCGTCCAAGGTGGCTTTTACCGCCTCGTTCTTAGGTGCAGCAACATCCACACCGTAATGGTCGATGGTTGACCTGAATGTGTTGGTAACAATTCCGTTAATCGGCGCAAAAAAGAAAAAGTTACTTATTCCTCGCTTGCTGCTTTTGCCGGAGCCATTAAGTGACAAGCTATATTTGTCTTGCGACTCTATCTCCGCCCTCAACAAGGAGTCTTCCTTTGAAGGGCGCGTTGAAATATACTCGTGTTTTTTTATGCTGTCCTTTGCGGCCTTTTCCGACCGGCCTTCCATCGGTCGGCCCTGAACAATATTGTTTAAATTTTCAATATAAAATCCTTTTGTCATTAAGTCTTGTTGCAGGGAGTCAGCTTTTAAGCTCAGCGCAACAATATTTTTCCGAATCGTTACATCGGCATAGCCGGGAATATATTCGCGCAAAGGCGTGAAAGCTATAATATAAGTAACCAGCGTTATCATAAATATAGTAGCTGCTATAATAAAAATTAAAAAGCTCAAAGGCGACATTACAAAAGACGCCCTTTCTTCAAAGGTTTCAGCGTCCATAATAACAAAGCGAAATTTGTTTTTTAGCCAGTTAATAAATCTGCTTTTCTTTTTTTTCTCCTCTGCCATAAAAACAAATATCGAAATTCTAGGTGAATATTCTAGTTGTTCTTTTTCATTACAGAATACTTTAACTACAATTAACATTGTTTCACCTGATAAAACGCAAGTGCTAATTTTATTTTATTTTTACCTTTACCCAATGCGCAAACAAATTGTGGTCGTCTTTCTTTTACTTTCAAACACCCTGTTTGCACAGGATGTAAAGTATGCACACAGCATTGTTGACTCCTTAGCCTCACCAAAAATGTTTGGAAGAGGGTATGTAAAGAACGGTGATAAAATGGCTGCCAATTTTATTCAACACAAATTACAAGAATCGAAATTAAATTTCTTTGGGGCTGCGTATTTTCAAGCTTTTACATTATCCGTAAACACATTTCCCAATAAAGTGTCACTTGTTGTTAATGGCTTTAATTTTAATACTCTTCCGGGGATTGATTTTTTGTTGGGGTCGGGCAACCCCAAAATTAAAAAGAAAAAGCGAGAGGTTGTTTGGTTGGATAGCACATTACTTTCTTCAAAAGAACAAACTGCTCGTTTTTTAAGCTCCAACTTAAAAAACAAATGGATAGTCGTAAACAAAAAAGACATAAGCAACAAAGAAAAATTATCCTTTGTAAATGCCATACAAGGTAACTTTCTAAACGCTTTTGGAATTGCCGCCATTGAGTCCAAAAAATTAAGATGGCATGTTTCACAACAAAAACAGTTGTTTCCAACACTTGAATTGCTTATTTCCGATTCCGCTTATTCAAAGATTGATAAAAAGAATACGTCCTACATCACTTTGTCTTACGATGAAAAATTTATTAAAAAGTATAAGACGCAAAACGTAATTGGCTACATAAAGGGCTCGCAGCACCCCGACTCCTTTATTGTTTTTTCGGCACATTACGATCACCTCGGACAAATGGGCGATGGTGCCATTTTTACAGGCGCAAACGACAATGCAGGCGGAACAGCGATGCTGCTCGACCTTGTAAAATATTATTCCAAACCCGAAAACAAACCAAATTACTCCATCGCTTTTATGTTTTTTGGCGCAGAGGAAGCCGGCTTGGTGGGTTCAAAATTCTACACGGAGAATCCCTTATTCCCTTTAAAAAATATTCGCTTTTTAATTAACCTAGATTTAATGGGTGCTGCCGAAGAGGGCATTACGGTTGTGAATGCCACAGAATTCACAAAAGAATTTGAAACCATTAAGCAACTAAACGATTCGAAAAAATATGTATCACAGGTTAAAAGTCGTGGCAAAGCAGCCAACAGCGACCATTACTTTTTTTCCGAAAAAGGCGTTCCCTCATTTTTTATTTATACAATGGGAAGCATAAAAGCATACCACGATATTTATGATACAGCCGACAAACTTCCCTTTGTTAAATACAATGAATTGTTTGGTTTGATAACAGATTTTTCCAAAGAACTGCAGCTTAAGTAATGGATTATTTCATCATCATACTTGTTTCTTTATTTGCCTCGGCACTCACACTTTTTTCGGGTTTTGGCTTGGGCACATTATTGCTTCCAGCTTTTGCAATCTTTTTCCCGATTGAGATTGCCATTGCCTTAACAGCCATTGTGCATTTTTTAAACAATATTTTTAAACTCACATTGTTCGGTAAAAGGATTGACAAAGAAATTTTAATCCGTTTTGGTATCCCCTCTGTATTGGCTGCATTTATTGGCTCTTGGTGCTTAACACATTTAACCGACTTGTCTCCACTTTATACCTATACTTTATTTGAAAAATCATTTTCTGTAACTCCTATTAAATTTACAATGGCTCTGGTAATGGCATTTTTTGCTTTGTTTGAGCTTATCCCGGCATTGGCAAACGCCAACTTTAATAAAAAATATTTGCCGCTTGGTGGATTGCTAAGTGGTTTTTTTGGTGGACTCTCCGGTCACCAAGGTGCTTTGCGAAGCGCCTTTTTGGTAAAGGCAGGACTAAGCAAAGAGTCGTTTATTGCAACAGGTGTTTTAATTGCTTGTTTTATTGATATTACAAGGCTTGCTGTGTACTACAAACAAATTAATATTGCTTCAGGTAACATCAACTATTTGTTGCTTTCGCTCGCTACACTTTCGGCATTTTTAGGAGCGTATTTAGGTAGCAAATTACTCAAAAAAACCACCATTGAATCGGTAAAATTACTGGTAGGTATTTTGTTGTTGATTTATTCTGTTGCTTTCGGAATGGGGCTTTTTTGATTCTTACAAGGGTATATTCCCGTGTTTCTTTCTCGGCAATTTATCCACTTTATTCTTCAGCATACTGAACGCCTTTATCAATTTCTCGCGCGTGTCTTCCGGTTTTATTACTTCGTCAACATAGCCTCTTTCGGCTGCACGATAAGGGTTTGCAAAATGGTCAATGTATTCTTTTTCTTTCTCCGCCAATTTGGCCGCAGGGTCTTTTGCAGCAGCAATTTCTGCTTTAAAAATAATTTCGGCAGCTCCTTTTGCCCCCATAACAGCTATTTCAGCCGTTGGCCAAGCATAATTCATATCGGCACCAATGTGTTTGCTGTTCATTACATCGTAGGCTCCTCCATAAGCTTTGCGCGTAATAACAGTCACTCGTGGCACTGTTGCTTCGCAAAAAGCATAGAGTAATTTTGCTCCGTTGGTGATGATTCCGTGCCACTCTTGGTCGGTACCCGGCAAGAAACCCGGCACATCTTCAAATACCAATAAGGGAATATTAAAGCTATCGCAGAAACGCACAAAACGAGCTGCTTTGATAGAAGAGTTTATGTCTAACACCCCAGCTAAATATGCAGGTTGATTAGCAACAATGCCAATACTTTTACCCGCCAAACGAGCGAAGCCAACAACAATGTTTTCGGCAAAATTTTTATGTACTTCTAAAAAACTATCTGCATCTATTGTTCCGCTAATCACTTCTCTAATATCGTAGGGTTGGTTCGGGTTTTCTGGAATAACCTTATTTAATTCAGGGCGCTTTTCGTTGCCAGAGCTTTCATAGGGAAGTTTTGGCGGCTCCTCTTCGCAATTTTGCGGCATATAGCCCAACAGCGCTTTAATATTATTGATACACTCTATTTCGTTTACGCAAGAAAAATGTGTTACACCGGATTTCGTTGAGTGTGTTGACGCCCCCCCTAATTCTTCGCTTGTTACATCTTCGTGTGTTACCGTTTTCAGTACATTCGGGCCGGTTACAAACATATACGAAGTGTTCTCCACCATCATAATGAAGTCGGTAATAGCCGGAGAATATACTGCACCGCCTGCACAAGGACCCATAATAGCCGACAGCTGAGGCACCACTCCCGACGCTAATGTGTTTTTATAAAAAATATCGGCATAGCCGCCCAAAGAAACAACACCCTCTTGTATTCGTGCTCCGCCGCTATCGTTTAAGCCAATAACGGGAGCTCCGTTTTTCATTGCTAAATCCATTATGCGGCAAATTTTTTCTGCATGAGTTTCGCTCAACGAGCCACCGAATACTGTAAAGTCTTGCGAAAAAACATACACCAATCTTCCGTTAACGGTTCCGAATCCTGTAATAACACCATCGCCCAAATATTTTTCCCTGTCCAGCCCAAACTCTGTGGAGCGATGCGTTACAAACATCCCTATTTCTTCAAAAGTCCCTTCGTCCAACAAAAAATGCAACCGTTCGCGTGCCGTTAGCTTCCCTTTTTTATGTTGCGAATCTATGCGTTTTTGTCCACCACCCAATTGGGCTTCTGCTATTTTGATGTTAAGTTCCTCTGTTTTGTTTTTTTTCACTTTTCCTGATTTTAAGAACAACAAAAATAAAAGATAATTCCTAACCCTATTGCTTTTTGCGAATTAAATATACTTTATTGGGTTTTTAAAATTGCATTTCTTAACACAAGGTTACATTAATTTACTTATTTTTATTTGAAAAATTGTTTTACGGACATAGAAATATACGATGAAAAAAAGTTGCTACCCAACAATCCTTTTGTTACTTTTAATGCAAAGCTTATTGCAAGCCCAACCCTTAACACCAACAGTCGACTCCATCCCAATGCGCGATGGAAGAAAGCTTGCTGCTAGTATTCATATTCCAGCAGGATGTGTTGGAGCTTGTCCTGTACTATTAATACAAACACCATATAACAGACAATTGTATAATTTCACGGGACTCCCATTAGGCATTGGAATGAATCTTAACAACAGCAATTACATTTTTGTTATTGTTGATTGGCGTGGCTTTTATGGATCGGCAGCAGCAATGCACGTGGGTGCGCCAACAAGAGGACAAGACGGTTACGATGCAGTAGAGTGGGTTTACGCCCAACCTTGGTGTAATGGAAAAATTGGAACCTGTGGACCATCTGCCCTTGGAAGGGTTCAGTTTATGACTGCAAAAGAAAACCCTCCTCATCTCACCTGTATAAACCCTTCGGTTGCGGGCCCACAATATAATTATTTAGAGTATTTTCCTGGCGGTGTTTACCGTACCGAATATGTTGAACAACTTGACGGACTTGGCTTTGGAATGTCTCCGATACTACTTGCAAATCCTATATATAATTTATTATGGACCGGAGCCGAACAAGCTAATTATTATCCAGATAGCATTCGCGTTCCCACTTTTATGATTGGCGGTTGGTATGACCATACAATCGTAAATATGCTCGACTTTTTTAATGGGATTAAAACAAATTCTCCGGCAAATGTTCAGCATCAACACCGCCTCCTAATGGGTCCTTGGGTACATGGAGGCAATGGCATTGCAAAAGTAGGAACCGCCATACAAGGTCAGTTAACATATAATAATGCAGCTGGCTGGAACGACTCTTTATCATTGGCCTTTTTCGATTACCACTTGCGAAATATAAACAACAACTGGCAAAATACGCCTACCGTGCGATACTATCAAATGGGCAGCAATACCTGGGAAAGCTCCACACAGTGGCCACCCTGGGGCATAACAAACACAAATTATTATTTACATAGCGATAATAGTATCGACAACGTTGCCCCCGCAAATGCAAACGGCAGCTTGTCTTTTAATTATGATCCAACAAACCCCTCTCCCACAATTGGTGGCTCAACACTGCGCAGCGACCTTGATCAAGGGCCTTACGACCAAGCGCCTATAGTTGAAAACAGAAACGACATTTTGATTTTCAGCACAACAACACTTGCTCAAGACCTAATGGTAAAAGGCAAAATAGAGGTTCACTTAAGTGTTTCGTCCGATAAAAAAGATACAGACTTTGATGTTCGGCTTACCGATGTATACCCAAACAACACTTCTATGTTGGTTATGGATGGCACTTACAGAATGCGTTTCAGAAATGGCTTTGCGGCAGCAGATACAATGGTGATGACACCCAATCAAAAATACAATTGCGTTATTGAATTGCCTTCCACTTGTATCACTTTTTTGGCTGGACATAAACTTCGTTTAGATATTACATCCAGCAATTATCCTCGTTTTAATCGCAACGATAATTCAGGTGGTGCAATGTATCCCGGCAACAATGGCGATAGTTTACTAAACCCTCAAACAGCATCGAATACTGTTTATACAAACAGCAACAATACTTCTTTTTTGGTATTGCCTATTGCTGTTCCTTCATCCATAAATGAAATTTCTAATGGCATAGAAATGACTGTATTTCCTTCGCCAGCAAATAATTTCTTAACTATTGATTTCGGTAAGGAATTCATTGGAGAAATTTTGTTTAATAATTCAAATGGAATACTGGTTGGAAGAGAGCAAATAAAGGGAAAGCGACTTACAAAAAACATTTCTCAATTGCCTGCAGGAATTTATTTTATTCGTGCTATTGGCAATGATTTTGCGCTGACAAAAAAAATTGTTATTTGTAGGTAAAGAAATAATTTTATGAAAAGAGTTTCTCACATCATCTTATTTGCAATTTTATCAAGCTTGTTTTCTTGTCTCGATTCAACAAAAAAAGAAGAGCCTAAACAAGAAAAAGATTTTTGTTCAAGCATACACAGAAATGACTCTTTAACGCTTTCCGGAGAACTTGCTTCCGTTTCGGATTCAATGAAAAACAAAACAGGTGTGTATGTGCTAGAAGATGGTGGTGGCTCTATGGTAGCAAGAGCATGGCTTTGCGAATACGCAGAAAAAACAATCGATATACAGTACTTTATTTTTTCGGCAGACAATGTGGGGCTTATTGCTTGCGATTATTTGGTACGTGCTGCCGACAGAGGCATTAAGGTTAGAATACTTGTTGACGATATTATGGTGAATGCAGAAATAGATGAAGTGCTAACGCTGGATTCTCACAAAAACATTTCCATTAAAATATACAACCCGGGTGTTAATCTTGGTAAAAACATTTTCAGTAAAATAAAAAAATATGCGAGCGATTTTAGATCGGCAAATCAGCGTATGCACAACAAAACATTTACCGTAGACGGCAAGGTTGTTATTACAGGTGGACGAAATATTGCAGACGAATATTTTGATTACGATCACGAGTATAATTTCAGAGATAGAGATGTGCTTTTACTTGGAAAAGTTACAAACGATGTTCAAAATACATTTAACGATTTTTGGAATAGCTCCTTGAGCGTTGATGTTAGCTCTTTGGCAAAGAAATCTGAAAATAATTTTAATGATTCAAATAGATTCGAAAAACTTCACCAATATGCTTGCAAGCCTGAAAACTTCTGGCCACAAGTGCGTGATAAAATAAAAAACCTACCCGATGCATTTAAGCAAATACAACATTCGGGCGAACTTGTTTGGCTAGACAGCGTTACATTTGTTTCTGATATTCCCGGAAAAAATGATGGAACAAATGGTTTAGCAGGAGGTGGAGTTTGTACAGACGCATTAATAAAACTTGTAAAAGAGGCAAAATATTCACTTGAAATTCAATCCCCTTACTTGATTACTTCGGAATTAAGTCAAGGGCTTTTTAGAGATGCTGTGAAACGCGGAGTGAAGGTTCGGATACTTACAAACAGTCTTGCTTCAACAGATAATTTAGAAGCCTTTAGCGGCTATCAACGCGACAGAAAAAAGTTGTTGGAAACAGGAGTTAAAATATATGAATTTCGTCCCGATGCAGCAGAACGCATAAGGGTTATGACAGGGGCGTTGCAGGAAAAATTAAACTTCACTCCCATTTTTGGACTTCATGCAAAATCAATGGTAGTAGATGGAAGAATAACAGTAATTGGTACTTTTAATCTTGATCCACGAAGCGCAAATTTGAATACGGAATGTGTTGCCATTATTTACTCTAAAAAAATAACCAAAGCTGTTCTAAAAGGAATGGAAGAAGAATTCAAACCGGAAAACTCTTGGGAAACAACACTTGAATCTAACCCCGATTCAAAAGTGGAATTTAAAAAACGAGCCAAAGCATTCACAAGAAAAATTGTTCCGAAAAATATTTTATGATTTTTCTAAAATCATGTTCATTTATAACTACTTAATTTTCTGCTTGTTTTGTATTGCTATTTCTATTACTTTTGGTAAGATGGGCTTAATAATGAAAACTATAATTATACAAAAATTAGTAGTGGTAAATGGGTAAGAAATTTACTTTTATTCTAAAATTGTGCTTTGCTCTTTTGTTTATAAACAACACAAACAAGAGCATTGCGCAATGTAATGGTACTTCCGTTGTAAACCCTTCTTTTGAAGGGCCAACGGGAGCTAACCTAACTCCGGCACCTTGGGTTATTTGCACAAATACGCCAGATACACAACCTTGTTATGGGGGAGTTTTGTCTCCCTCAAATGGCAATTCCTATATAGGAATTACAGCTTATTACCCAAATGGCAACATTTACGAATCCTTTTCCCAACAATTGAGTCAAAATTTTAGCGCAGGGCAAGCTTATACATTTAGTATTGATTTAGCAAAGTGGAATGCAAACGGTTATGCCAATGGAATTGGTGAAGTTCAAATATGGGGTGGTTTTGCTAATTGTACAAAAAGTCAACTATTATGGAGTTCGGGTAGTATTTTAAATTATACTTGGCAACCTTATCAGGTTGCTTTTACACCCAATGCAAATTATACGCACCTTTATTTTGAAATTGTGGATTTTAATTGTGGTTGCTTTGAAACCCCATACATATTTTTGGATAATATGAGCCAAATTGTTACCCTAAGTACTCAAATACAAAGCACTACAACTTGTTTTGGTCAATGTAATGCAACAGCCAAAGCAAACGTGTATGCAGGTACCCCACCTTTTAATTATACTTGGAGTACGGGTGCTATAACGGATAGTATTGGTAATTTATGTGCCGGTACTTATTGGGTAAATGTAAGCGATGCAAACGGTTGTTTTGCTACAGATACTGTTACCATTGGTAATCCTGCCATTAATATTGTTTCCAATTTCCAACAACCACTTTGCAATGGAGACAGCAACGGTGTTGCGAGTGTTATAGTTACTGGTGGTAGTTCACCCTATACCTATCTTTGGAGTAACGGCAGTACCAATGATACTATTCCAAATTTGAGGGCAGGTACATATACCTTAACCGTTACCGATAGTGTAGGCTGTACGGCTAGTACACAAATAGTAATTAACGAGCCTGCTATTTTACAATTAGCTATAAACGCTGTTAACATAAGTTGTTTTGGTGTAAACGATGCTATAGCAATTGCTTTGGTTAATGGTGGCACCCCTCCTTATCTTTATTTGTGGAGCAATGGAAATACCAATGATACACTTCTTAATCCTCCTCCCGGAACTTATACGCTAATAGTGTATGATTTTAACTCCTGTTCTGTAACTGCACAGGTAACAATTATTGAACCACCTGCAATTGCAGTAAATTTAAGCATTGTGGATGTAAGTTGTTTTGGTGGTAATGATGGTTCTATAACATTAAATACTTCTGGTGGTACAGCTCCCTATAATTACGCTTGGACACCAAACGTAGGCAATACAGATATAGTAAGTAATTTAACAGCAGGCAACTATTCCTGTACTATTACAGACGCTAATGGATGTACGTTTACACAAATTTTCTATGTAGGCGAAAATCCATTGCTTCAATTACAATCAGGGCAACAAAATGTAAATTGTTTTAACGGCACAAGCGGAATTGCGTATGTTACTGTTTCGGGTGGAATGGCACCTTATACTTATTCTTGGAGCAATGGCTCCATAAATGATAGCATTGTAAATATTCCTGCGGGTACTTACAATGTTACTGTAACTGATGCGAATGGTTGTGCTGTTGCTACAACTATTAACATTACTGAGCCTGCTAGTGGCATCACTATAAACAATTTAATTATTAATTCTCCCTTGTGTAATGGTGCAGCAAATGGTAGCATTAGCTTTACGGTTACAGGCGGCACATCACCCTATTTGTATGTTTGGAATCCAAACGTAAGCAATACAAATACTGCAAACAATTTATCGGCAGGTAATTATTCAGTTACAATTACAGATGCGAATGGTTGTAATTTGACTCAGCAATTCAATGTTGTTGATCCCCCTGCAATTGTCATAAATAGCTCAATTACAAATGCAAGGTGTAACGCACAATGCAATGGAACTGCTAAAATAACTGCACAGGGAGGCACTTTACCATATAGTTATTTATGGAGTAACGGTGCTATTACAGACAGCATTTTTAATTTGTGTGCGGGAAACTATTCTTGTACCATAACAGATGCTAATGGTTGCACAGCACAAACTACGGTTATTATAACAGAACCTGCTGCTATGCAACTTGCTGTAAACAGTAGTAACTCCCATTGTGGCAATGCAGATGGAGTGGCTTGGGTAAGCAATGTAATTGGTGGCACCGCACCCTATACTTATTTGTGGAGCAACGCAAATACAAATGATACAGCCTTTTCTTTAATAGCCGGAAACTATACAGTAACCGTTACAGACTCAAACAACTGTACGGTACAAGGAAATGTAACCATTACAAATGCACCTGCTCCCATATTAAATTTAGTAACACAAACGGATGAAATATGTGGCAATGCAAGTGGAACAATTACGGTAAATGCAATAGGCACAGCCCCTTTTAATTATACTTGGAATCCGAATGTGAGCATTACGAATAGTGCGAATAATCTCGTAGCGGGAAATTATACTGTAAGTGTTACAGATGCTTTCGGTTGTGTTTCTAATGTTCTACAAGTAACTATAAACAATCAACAAATACAAATTACAGCAAGTACTGTTGTAAAGGATGAAAAATGTACGAATGCAAAAGGTGAAGCAACAGCTACACCAACCAACGGAACATCTCCCTATACTTATAGCTGGAACACAGTTCCTTTGCAAACGAACGCAACAGCTACTCAATTATCGAGCGGCAATTATATTTGCACTATAACTGATGCGAATGGATGTACAGGAACAGTTTCGGTTACAATAAGCAATACAGATGATATACTTTTTGTAAAAGATATAGTAATAGAACCTGAATTTCCACAAGCAGGAGAACAAACAAAAGCAAGTGCTGTATTGAGCAACGACTGGGAGCCATATTATTGGAAAGTTCCGCCAACAAATGAAAATACAACGGAAAAGAATCCAACGTTTTATTCAATAGACCAAAACAGTTTTACATTGATTTTGTATGCTATTAGTAGTAATGGTTGTATAGACAGTATAAGCAAAACCTTTGCAGTAAAACCGCCAATTACTTTTTATGTTCCTAACAGTTTTACTCCGAATGGAGATAACTTGAATGAAACTTTTGGTCCTGAACTGTTAGGTATCAAAGAACTTTCAGGCGCAATTTACAATCGTTGGGGTGAAATAATATTTGAATACGATGCTATCAGTGACCGTTGGGATGGCGTCAAAAGCGAACAGGGTGTATATGTGTATCGCTTTAACTACAAAGATATGAACGAAAGAAGCGAAACTAAAATTGGTACGGTTACGCTTGTGAAATAATCCACCTAAAAACACTTTTTCTATTTTAACTATAGCTGTATTGCCCAAACAGCATTGCTTATAGAGCCATGCCCCATTTTGTCAGACGAGAGCTCCCTTTTTCGTTTTTCCAACACACAGCACCCTAGAGAGCAAATTTCACCAAAGGCGCCCCGTATTCGCTTTTTTTATTTTTTTATGATATAAATTTGGCTCGACCAGGTGTTTCCTGTTTTTGAAGCAGCCATATTGGATGAAAGTCCGGATAAAAATCCGCGAAGCAAATTGGTGCTTCCTGTTTTGTATTTTTCACTTAAAAGCGAAACATAAAACGAGTCGAATTTCATTGGCAAAATTTTCTCCACCTTCATTCCTTGTGAAGAAAATAAAGCCTTAATATCCTTTGGGGTAAAATGCCAAAGGTGTCGAGGCACATCGTAAGCACCCCAAAACGCCTTGTAATCTATGGCATCTTTTGAAGAACAATTTGGAACCGCTATAATGATTGAGCCGCTTGGTTTTAATAATTTTTTTAGCTCCCCCACTCGCTCATTCAAATTAGGCACGTGTTCTAAAACGTGCCACATACTTATTATGTCAAAACCTGCTTCGGGCAGTGTTTTTAATGCCTCTTCTTGTAACACATTTATCCCGTAATTTTTTATGCCGAGCGCTCTTGCATCAGGGTCGGGTTCCACTCCTGTTGTTTCCCAACCATCCATTTTACAGGTATTTAAAAACTCTCCCGTTCCACAACCAATGTCCAATAATTTCCCCTTTTGGTTGAGCGAATTTATAAGATTCAATTTTTTTCCAAGGGTATATTTCCTCACCGTTTGATACAAATAATTCACTATTCCCTTTTTGGTATTTGAATGTGAAATATAGTCTTCCGACTTATAATACTTCGCCAAATCGGCATCGGCCGGTCGTGGATTTGTAAACTTAAAACCACAGCTTTTACATGAAACAATTGAAAATGTTTCACGTGAAACAGTATAGTCAACGCAATTTAAAAAAGGCAAAAATTCGCTATTATTACAAACGGGACAAGTATCAATCTGCTTCATTTGAAAATATAATCTTATTGATTTTCGTTAAATTTTTATGTGTAAAAACAAAATGTTCCACGTGAAACATTCGCTAATTTATTCCGCCAACCGCATCAAATAATTGCCATATCCGCTCTTCATAAGAGGTTCGGCAATTGCCTTTAATTGCAACTTATTTATATAACCCATTCTAAAAGCAACCTCTTCTATACAGCCAATTTTCAACCCTTGCCTTTCTTCTATCACCTGAACAAATTGTCCGGCTTGCATCAAGGAGCTAAAAGTTCCGGTATCTAACCAAGCTGTTCCCCTATCCAATATTCCCACCTTTAATTTTCCTTGTGACAAATACTCCTTGTTTATATCTGTAATTTCATACTCTCCCCTTGCACTGGGCTTTAATGATTTTGCTATTTCAACTACTGAATTATCATAAAAATACAATCCAGGAACAGCATAGTTCGACTTTGGTTTCTGAGGCTTTTCTTCTATTGAAACAGCATTGAGATTATCATCAAATTCTACAACGCCATACCTCTCCGGATCAGAAACGTGATAAGCAAAAACCACCCCGCCTTCTGGGTTTTCATTTTCTTTTAATAGTCTTCCTAAACCTTGTCCGTAAAATATATTGTCACCTAAAATCAGGGCGCATTTTTCCTTTCCTATAAACTTCTCCCCAATAACAAAAGCTTGCGCAAGACCATTCGGAACTTCTTGAACGGCATACGAAAACTCACAACCTAATTGCTTTCCGTCTCCCAGCAATCTTTCAAAATGAGGCAAATCGTGCGGAGTAGATATGATTAATATTTCCCGTATTCCGCTCATCATTAAAACGGAGAGAGGGTAATAAATCATTGGTTTGTCAAATATGGGCATAAGCTGTTTGCTAACAGCCAATGTTAATGGGTGTAAGCGGGTTCCTGAACCTCCTGCTAAAATTATTCCTTTCATTTTTTAGAAGTGTTACCGTTGTTTCTCTTTTCTATTTCAAGGCTATCCAAATCAATATCTTCCTCTTCATCATAAATTTCGAAAAGGGGCTCTTTTAAAAACGCTTTGATTGTAATTCGCTTTTCTAATGACAATAAAAAAGAAGGCAATAAAATAAGGTTTGAGCAGTATGAAATCAATAGTGTTGTGGACAATAAAATTCCCAATGATGCTGTACCTCCAAATTCAGAGGCAGTAAATATTCCAAAGCCAAAAAACAAAATAATTGCCGTATAAATCATACTCACTCCGGTTTCAGATATGGTTGTTGAAACGGAACGGGAAATACTTAAATTGTGCTTTTTTAATTCATCGCGGTATTTTGTAAGAAAGTACATATTGCCATCCGATGCAATGCCAAAAGCAATACTAAAAATAAGTATGGTTGATGGCTTGAGATGAATATCGAAAAAGCCCATCAGGCCCGCTGTTATGAGTAAAGGCACCAGGCTTGGCAATATAGAAATCACTACCATTCTGAAAGAAGCAAATAGGCTCACCATCACCAATGATATAAGGAAAATTGCCAACAACACACTTTCTTGAAGGTTTTTTACCAAATAGTCGTTCCCTTTTAAAAACATTAAACAGTTCCCTGTAAGGGTTACTTTATAATCTTTCGGATCAAAAATAGAGTCTACTCTTGGCCTGATTTCTTTCACAAATTCCTTCATTCTTATCGACCCAACATCTGCCATTTGAACACTCACCCTAGTTATTTGTCCTGCGCTATCTACAAAGGCTTTAAAGGTTCCCTGCTTTTGTTTTGAGTTCGCAACAAAGCCCGAAAGCTTTGCGACCTCAACACTATTGGGTAATATAAAAAACTTTTTCTTGCCATCATTATAGGCTTGGTTGGCGAATTTAATTCCATCTACAACCGAAAGGGGTTTTGAAAACTCTTTGTATTGTGACAGGATTTTTTGCAGTTTATTAATCTTATAAATAGTATTTATTGAAACAGCACCGCCTTTTTTCTTCGTGTCAATTTCAACCTCAAAGGGTAACACTCCGTGAAAGTTTGCTTCGAAAAAATGGAGGTCGGTATAAATAGGGTCGTTTTTAGGAAGGTCGTCAACCATATAACCAACCACTTGGATTTTGGTTAAACCATAAACCGAAACAATACACACAATTATTACAATTACATACACCCTTTTTCGATAATGATGTACCCAATAATCGATGGTGTTTAAAATAGTACGAAGCCTTTTTCCATCGAGGTGTTTTGTATGCTTTTCTGATGGCGCAGGTAAAAAACTAAAAACAGCTGGGATAAAAAGTAAAGAAACAATATAGGTGCCCATTACATTTAAGGCTGTGACTAAACCAAACTCAACTAAAATTTTGCTGTTGGTAAAACAAAAAACAGCAAAGCCGATTGATGTAGTAACATTGGCAAAAAAGGTTGAAATGCCTATCTTCTCAACCATTTGCTGGAGTGCCTTCATTTTATTACCATGCTTTGCGTAATCGGTGTGGTATTTATTTAAGAGCAACACACAATTAGGAACGCCAATCACAATAATAAGTGGCGGAATTAAACCCGAGAGTGCAGTAATCTTATATCCTAATAAATAAATGGTTGCGAATGACCAGGTAACCCCAACACCCACCACAACCATTGAAAAAACTACCGGTACCCAAGAACGGAAAAACAATAATAAAATAATGGCTGTAATGATTATCGCCATCAACAAAAACAATTTTGTCTCACCTGCAATTTTACGTGCAATGTTTGTGCGTATGTATGGTAAGCCGGAATAGTGTAGCTCTGTTTTGTATTTTAACTCATACGGGGCTGTTTTAAATCGAATAGTGTCTACTATAGCAAGTCGGTTTTTTGAATTCAACTTTACTTTGTCGAAAGTAATTGCCATAATATTGGCGTGAGTCTCCTTGTTGTAAATAAAGCCTTCGTAAAAAGGCAAAGACATTACAACTTTTTTAATACTATCTACCTCTTGCTGGCTTGTTGGCCTCTTACTAACAATAGGTATAAATTCAAACTTATTTAAACTATCGTTTCTAACAAGATTGCTTAGCCTGGCAATTGATACAACAGCTTGTATTCCATCAATTTTTTTAATTTCATTTCCAAGGTCATACCAGTCATTAAACCTATCCAGCTCAAACATTTTTTCATCTTGAGCCCCAATAACCATTACGTTGCCGTCTTCGCCAAACCTTTCTTTAAACCCTTGATAATCTAAAAAGGTTTGGTCATCGTCCGGCAACAACTTTGAGAAGTCGTAAGCTATCTGAACAAAGGATGCTTTATAGCCAAAAAAAACCGTAAGCGCACCAACAACAATAATTATTGTTAGGCGGTTGCGAAGGGTTAGTCGGGCTAAAATTTTCCACATATGTTTTAGTGTTGGTGTCCGTGTTCGCCATGAACGTGACCGTGCGCAATCTCTTCCTCCGAAGCCCTCCTGACTTCAATGACTTCGCCCTTAAAGTGCAGGTCTTTCCCTGCTAAAGGGTGATTAAAGTCCATCTTTATGCTTGTTTCTGTAATCCCTACAATAAGCCCCTCCATTCTATTTCCTTCGTGATCCACCATTGGCAAAACATTTCCTTCATTTACCATTTCTTCGTCTATGTTTCCGTCTTTATCTTGAAATGCCGTTTTAGGAATTTCAACAATATGGTCGCTGTGAGAAACGCCATAAGCGTTTTTTGCAACTATTACAAAGTCAAAGGCGTCACCAACTTTCAGACTTTTCAATTCACTCTCGAACTGTTCCAACAAACCTCCTGCTCCGAATAAAAAAACGAACGGGTTTTCTGTTGTAGTTTTTTCAATTAACTCTTCTCCGCCTTTTTCGGCTGCCGGGGTTGTTAACACATAATTTAAAGAAACAACCTTTTTGTTTTCAATAATCATTTTAAATTTTTTTAGTTTGTATAAGCAAACAAAGTTATGTTTAAAAACACAAACAAGAAATTCGTTGTAAACTTATTCCTTAAATTATGCTAAACGGCTCACTCATAAATTCCAAATTACCCCAAGTGGGCACAACTATTTTTACAATTATGAGTAAGCTTGCGAGCGAACACAATGCCATTAATCTTTCGCAAGGATTTCCCGATTACAGCTGTTCACAAGAGCTTGTTGAGTTAATACATAAAAAAATGCTTGCCGGAAATAACCAGTATGCGCCAATGCAAGGATTGCTTTCTCTTAGAGAAGCTATTTCCAAAAAAATGGGACTTGTTTACGAAAAAAAATACGATGCAGAAACGGAAATAACCATTACGGCAGGTGCTACACAGGCTATTTTTACTGCAATTTCTACAATTGTTAGCCCGGGCGATGAAGTAATTATTTTTGAACCTGCCTATGATTGTTATGCTCCAGCAATAGAATTATTTGGAGGAAAAGTTGTGCCTGTTACCTTACAGTTTCCTAATTACACTATTAATTGGCAAGAAGTTGCCAGTTTAATAAACACAAAAACGCGGGCAATTATTATTAACAACCCAAACAACCCAAGCTCAAGCGTGTTTACTAAAAAAGATTTGTTGCAACTAGAAAACATTGTTCGCAACACGGATATTGTAATTATCAGCGATGAGGTTTATGAACATTTAATTTTTGATGGTGCCGAACACCAAAGCATTGCTAACTTTAAAGGACTCGCAGAAAGAAGTTTTGTTGTATTTAGCTTTGGAAAAACATACCATGCAACGGGCTGGAAAATTGGTTATTGTATTGCGCCCAAAGAATTAATGAATGAGTTTAGAAAAATACACCAGTTCAATGTTTTTTGTGTGAACAACCCTATTCAACAAGCATTAGCAGAATACGTGGAAAAGGCAGAAGAGTATTTGTCGCTACCCAATTTTTTTCAGGAGAAGCGCGATTTTTTTGTTGATAAATTAATCGGTTCTCGTTTTACGATATACCCCTCAAGGGGTACTTATTTTCAATTGTTGGGTTACGAAAAAATAAGCAATGAAAACGATGTTGTTTTTGCAGAAAGGCTAATAAAAGAATTTAAAATTGCAAGCATTCCCTTGTCCGTATTTTACAATAAAAAAGAGGACAACAAGGTGCTTCGTTTTTGTTTTGCTAAAAAAAACGAAACCTTGTTAAGGGCTGCCGAAATTTTAAAAAGCATATGAGTTTTGTTGGGAAAATTAGGCGAAACAGAAGCGTATGAACTATGCACTAAATTCTCTTTGTTCCTATCAAAGGTTGATTGTAAATTAAAAAATGTTATTTTTGAAACCGTTTTATAATTTTGAATTTTAAATACATAAAATAACTAACCATAAAGGAGTAAAAAGATATTGAAAGCAACTGATATTAAAAACCCCGAGTATTTTCACAAAGTGGTTGATTGCCAACACGCGTGCCCTGCGCATACACCCGTACCTGAGTATATACGGCTTATTGCTGAAGAAAAATATACCGAAGCCTATATGATAAATTGGGATTCGAATGTGTTTCCTGGTGTTCTTGGACGCACCTGCGACCGACCCTGCGAACCCGCTTGCAGAAGAGGTAGAATTGACGGCAAAGGCGAAGAGCCTGTGGCAATCTGTAGGCTTAAGCGTGTTGCTGCAGACAATAAAGGGGACGTTAAGGGCCTTATGCCTAAAGGGCCCTTTAGGCCAAACGGTAAAAAAGTTGCACTAATTGGCGCTGGCCCTGCTTCTTTAACCGTGGCGCGTGACCTTGCGCCATTAGGCTATGAGATACATTTATACGATGAACAAAAATTAGGCGGGGGATTTATGCGCAGCCAAATCCCTTCTTTTCGTTTACCCGAAACCGTATTAAACGAAGAGGTTGGCTACATACTAGACCTTGGCATTCACACTCATTTTAATCATTATGTTGAAAGTTTAAAAGAAACGTTGGGCAAAGATTATGATGCTGTTTTTGTTGGTTCCGGTGCACCAAAAGGCCGCGACTTAGATATTCCCGGACGCAAGGATGGCGCTGCAAATATTCATATTGGAATCAATTGGTTAGCAAATGTTGCTTTTGAACATACTGCGAAGGTTGGCAAAAAAGTAATTGTGTTGGGTGGCGGAAATACGGCAATGGACTGTTGCAGAACAGCTCGGAGGTTGGGGGGTGACGAAGTAAAAGTGTTTGTTCGCAGCCCTTTTGCAGAAATGAAAGCTTCGCCTTGGGAAAAAGAAGATGCGGCCCACGAAGATATTCCAATCATTGATAACCACGTTCCAAAGTCGTTTGTGGTTGAGGGTGGCGTTTTAAAAGGAATGACTTTCGAAAAAGTTACGGCAGAATATGATAAAGATGGAAAAAGAAAATTGGTTCCGGTTAGCGGTCCGGATATTTTTATAGAAGCAAACGATGTGTTGATAGCGGTTGGACAAGAAAACAGTTTCCCTTGGATTGAGCGTGATTTAGGAATTGAGTTTGATAAATGGGATATGCCAACAGTGAATGAAACAACATTTGTTTCAACCAACCCGAAAGTGTTTTTTGGCGGAGACTCTGCTTGGGGGCCAAAAAATGTAATTACCGCAGTAGCCCACGGGCACCAAGCGGCCATCTCAATTGACCTGATGTGTAATGGAAAAGATTTAGCCTTACGGCTTTCGCCTTATGTAAATTTGGTAAGTCAAAAAATGGGAATACACGAGTGGGCTTACGATAGCGAAGTGGTTAGTGACAAGAGATACGTTGTTCCGCAGGCAGATAAAAAACTTACTCTTACAAATAGAAAAAAAGAAGTAGAGCTTGGTTTTAATGCGCTTGCCGGCTTTAAGGAGGCTGAGCGTTGTCTTAATTGTGATATACAAACAGTTTTTACAACTGACAAGTGCATTGAGTGCGACGCTTGTGTAGATATTTGTCCTACGGCCTGTATCTCTTTCACAGAAAATGCTGACGAAAGCGATTTGCGTTCAATGCTAAAAATGCCTGCGAAAAACCTTACACAAGACTTATATGTATCCGACACTTTGCCAACAAAACGCGTAATGGTTAAAGACGAAAATGTTTGCCTTCATTGTGGGTTGTGTGCCGAACGCTGCCCCACCTCAGCTTGGGATATGCAAAAATTCTTTTACAATGTAACGAAGGCGCACACCGGTTGCGCTTCGCATAAATAAAAATCAATTTGAAGGTTTGGTAATTAAGGAGATAAATTATTATGGCAGGAAAAACAGATAAAATAAATGACTTTGTGGTACGCTTTGCAAACGTGAATGGGACAGGGTCTGCTAGTGCAAATTTTCTTTTTACAAAAGCAATTTTCAGGATGGGAGTCCCTGTTACGCCAAAAAACATTTTTCCTTCCAACATACAAGGACTGCCCACTTGGTACGAAGTGCGCGTAAGTGAAAAAGGATATTTGGGGCGCAGAGAAGGAATAGATTTATTGGTGTCTGTGAACCCACAAAGTATGCTTAACGATATAAAAAGCGTGAGAACAGGTGGGTACTTTTTATACGATAGCTCTAAAAAATTACACGCAGAATATATTCGCGAAGACATTAATTACATTGGCGTTCCCTTAATGCAAATGTGTAATGAGGCATATACCGATGCCCGTCAGCGACAGTTATTTAAAAACATTATTTATGTTGGGGCGCTTGCCACCTTATTAGATATCGAATTTAATGTGTTAGAAGATTTGTTATCCGAACAATTTAAAGGCAAAGAAAAATTAATTCCAGCAAACGTAAAGGCGTTAAAATTGGGCGTGGATTATATCCATGCAAATTATAAATATCCATTGGAGTTTAGAGTAGAGAGGCGCGATTTGCTCAAGGATAAAATTATGATCGAAGGTAATTCCGCCTGCGGATTGGGCGCAGTATATGCGGGGGCAACCGTTGCTGCCTGGTATCCGATTACACCATCAACTTCAGTAGTAGAGGCATTTATGGACTACTCTGCAGAATTTCGTGTAGATAAAATTACCGGGAAAAACAATTTTGCCATCGTTCAAGCAGAGGATGAATTGTCTGCAATAGGAATGGTGATTGGCGCGAGCTGGAACGGTGCGCGTTCGTTTACAGCAACGAGCGGGCCTGGGGTTTCTTTAATGAACGAGTTTTTGGGCCTTGCTTATTTTGCAGAAATTCCAACCGTTTTAGTAGATGTACAGCGGACCGGCCCGTCTACAGGAATGCCAACACGCACACAACAGTCTGACATTATGGAAGCGGCCTATGCTTCGCACGGTGACACAAAGCACGTTTTGTTGTTTCCTTCTACTCCAAAAGAGTGTTTCGAATCAATGTTGGACGCATTTGACTTGGCCGAAGGGCTGCAGACACCCGTTATTGTAATGACAGATTTAGATTTGGGAATGAATGATCACGTTTCTCCTCCATTAACATTTGACGATTCGCGTGAGTACAAAAGAGGAAAAGTTTTAGATGCTGCAGCATTAGAAAAAATTGAAAAATTCGGACGTTATTTGGACATTGACAAAGACGGAATTACGTATCGTACGCTACCCGGAACACACCCCTCTAAAGGCTCCTTCTTTACAAGAGGGACATCGCGTGACGAGTACGCAACTTACACAGAAGACAGTGCGGCATATCAACACAATATGGATAGATTGATTCGCAAATGGGATACCGCTAAAAACATGGTTCCTGCACCGCAGGTGTATCAGAAAAAAAACGAATCAAAAAATGGAATTTTATTTTTTGGAACATCTCAATATGCTGCAGAAGAGGCGATGGATATTTTAAAAGAGGAAAAAATAGTGGTGGACGCCATCCGCTTAAAGTCTTTTCCTTTTAATAAAGACGTAGAATACTTTATCAATTCACACGACACTGTTTTTGTAATTGAACAAAATCGTGATGCACAAATGAAAAGCTTATTAATGATTGAACTAGGGGTTGACCCTAAAAAATTAATTTCTGTGTTGAACTATGATGGAATGCCGATTACTGCGGATAACATACTGAATCAGGTAAAAGTAAACTTGCGATCATCGTCAAAAAGTCTAATGTCCAAAAACTAATATCTAACAATGACATACGTTCGTCCAAAATTTCGCCATCCCGAATTACAAAAAAATAAATTAGGATATACTGTTGATTATTATGAAGGCGCACTTTCTACACTTTGTGCTGGATGCGGACACGATTCTATTTCAGCAGGAATTATACAGGCGGCATACGAAATGAATATTGAGCCGCATAAATTAGCAAAGCTTTCGGGCATTGGCTGCTCCTCAAAAACGCCAGCATATTTTTTAAGCAATTCACACGGATTTAATTCTGTTCACGGCCGAATGCCTTCTGTTGCAACTGGCGCAAATTTAGCAAATCGTGACTTGACTTATTTTGGCGTTTCTGGCGATGGCGACACTGCAAGTATTGGTATGGGGCAGTTTGTACACGTAATCCGCAGAAGTTTAAATATGACCTATATCGTTATGAATAACGGTTGTTATGGCTTAACAAAAGGTCAAGATTCTGCAACCGCTGACCAAGGCTCTAAAAACAAGGGTGGAAATGTAAATTTATTTGAATCGATTGATTTAGCAAGCTTGGCTATTGAGCTAGGAGCAACATTTGTTGCGCAAAGTTTTTCGGGAGACAAGGCACAGTTGGTCCCTTTGATAAAAGCGGCTATGAATCATCCCGGCTTTGCATTTATCAATGTAATTTCTCCTTGCGTTACCTTTAATAATAATGTGGGTTCTACAAAATCATACGATTATGTGCGCGAACACATTGGCGCAACAGCAACAGTAGATTTTGTTCCTGAGATGCAAGAGATAAGTATTGAATACGGTAAAGGAACACACAAGAATGTTACAATGCATGACGGCTCCGTAATTCAACTGCATAAATTGGCCGAAGATTGGAATCCGCTGGACAGGCAGTCTGCAATGAATGCAGTGATTAATGCGAAAGCAAAAAACGAAATTCTAACGGGGTTGTTGTATGTGAATCCGGACGCTCACGATTTACACGATATAATTAAAACCAGCGACCGACCATTAAATACACTTACAAAAGAGGAGCTTTGTCCGGGCTCAGAAATGCTAAACGAGATTAACGCTGATTTGCGTTAAAACGGTATGCCCCAAACTAGTGCTGCAGAATGCTAACAAGGGCAACTCTTAAATAGTAACATTTCAGTAACATTCAGGTTAACTTAACTTAAGCACCGCATCGTTAATTTGTAGTGAAATGAAAAGGCGCCTTAACTATTTTTCTCTAGCTTTAGTCTTTATCAATTGTTTTGCTTTTGCTGGCGAACAGTCTTTGTCGGACAAAGCGAAGAACATTATCGTTATTAGCGGAAAAATATCGGATACTAACAACAACGAGTTATTGGCGGGTGTTAAAATATCGTGCAATAATTGCGAAAAAACCTTTTACTCTGATCTTGATGGTTACTTTTTTATTCATTTAGATCTTGTCGATTCCGAAAATTTAAAAATAGAGTTTTCGCAAATAGGTTATTATGCTAAAAGCATTGACTTTAAAGAGCTTCTGGGCTCTTCCGGCAACACTTACATCGATTTAAAGTCTAAATAACACCTCCCAAACATTAACGCAACGTTAAGGTTTTGTTCCCCCTGAAACATAATACTGGAATTTTTCGTACAATTGTGAACTTAATCTTAATTGAAGGTTATTAAACCGTTAATACTGAAAATATGAAAAAGTTCCTTTTTTTAATGGCTATACTCTTTACGAGTTCATCTTTCGCTCAAGTAGCCGGTTTCTCAAAAGACGCTGTGCCTAGCCAAAATGTTACGTTTAAAAATGGCCTATATCTATACAATGACCTTGCCTACACCGGCAAATATTTGGTTTATTACAGTAGCGGTTTAGTTAAAGAAGAGCTTAGCATAAAAGACGGCCTGTTAAATGGTGACGCCATTAAATACTATGAAAATGGTATTAAAATGGAAGTTGGCCACTTCGAAAACAATTTAAAGTTTGGTTTGTGGTCTAGTTACAATGTTAGTGGCGATTTAACTGCTGAAGCTTCGTACAAAAATGATAAAAAAGATGGCGTTTGGTCAATTTACAACGAAAGGGGTGCTAAGCTTTTTAAAATGGAATACACAGATGGCGAAAAAACGGGCACCTGGGTTCAGTGGGACGAAAAAGGGGGAATAACCAACTTAAAAACATACGTATCGCTTTAATTTTCCCTGAAATAGCCTATTGAACGGCAAAAAGTAAATTGGCTCCGTTAATTATAGGACAATCATTCTTATATATACAAAAAACCCCTGTAAATATGGGGGTTTTTGATTGTTATTGGAGGTCCCGAGCGGATTTGAACCGCTGTACAAGGTTTTGCAGACCTCTGCCTAACCGCTCGGCCACAGGACCTTATTAGAATCGCAAAACTACACATTTTTTTTATTCTATAACTAAAACGCTTACCTTTTCGATGTTTCCATTCATTGGGGGGTTTAATTTTGTTACCCTAACTTCAATTTTTTTTGCCTTTTTGGCAGTATGGTATAATTGTTTAATTATTCTTCTCGCCACGTGCTCAATCAAGTTTGACCGAATAGCCATTTCTTTTTTAACTATTTCGTACACCATCACATAATCCACGGTATCTGCTAAAGAGTCGCTTATTTCCGCCTTTAAAAAATCGGCCTCAAGGTGCACGTCTACTAAATAATTCGCCCCTATTTTGGCCTCTTCTAGCAAACATCCGTGGTATGCATAAAGCCTTATTCCTTCTATTTGTATTTTTCCCATATTAAACCCTGTTTTGTTAAAAACAAATCAAAACTTGTTTTTTTGCTAAATTAATAATACTTTTGGTGACTTATTAATTTATATTTATTTTTATTATGAAAACAGGAATTGTTAAATTTTTTAATGTAACTAAGGGGTTTGGGTTCATTAAAATTGACGGGTCGAACGAAGAAATCTTTGTTCACGTTACGGGTTTAGTTGACAAAATCAACGAAAACGATAAGGTAACTTTTGAAATATCCGAAGGTAAAAAGGGTTTAAACGCAGTTGACGTTCGTAGAGCCGCTTAATTGATATGCTTTTTTTGCTTACAAAGACCCTTTTTTAATTAAAAGGGTCTTTTATTTTATGCCCCTTTGCTCTCTCCACTGCTGATTAAATGATTTAGTAACAACTTCTGGCATTTCCCTTCTTTCGCCCCACTGCTTTCTAAAAAACTGACGCATCATAAAGTTTTTCACTTTTGCGCCACCTTTGTCCATTTTGCTCCGCTTTAGCATCGCTGTTTTCCAAAAAAAGCGATATAAATTTTCTGTTTTTGTTGAATGCCCTTTTGCAACAAAATCTCTACGGTTATACAATAACAACTTATGTATATCTATCCCCACCGGACAGCTCGCCGTACATTTTCCGCACATAGTTGAAGCGCTGCTTAAGTGGTAATAATTTTCTTCTGGTTTTAAGTGGGGCATAATCACAGAGCCTATCGGTCCACCATAAACAGCGCCATAAGTATGGCCGCCAACATTTTTATATACAGGACAAACATTTGAACACGCTCCACACTTTATGCAGGCAAGCGCCCTTCTTTGTTCGGCAAGCGCTAACAAGCCTGTTCTGTTGTTGTCCAATAAAATTAAATACATTTCGTCGGGGCCGTCGTCTTCGTCATTTTGTTTTGGCCCACTTATAATGCTGTTGTAAGTAGTTATTTGCTGGCCGGTTCCGAAAGAGGCTAACAGGGTAATAAACACGTCTAGGTCATAAATAGACGGTATTAATTTTTCAATTCCGCAAATACTTATGTGGACCTTTGGGAAGGCCATCCCGTTTATCGCATTTCCTTCATTTTCAGTAAGAACCACAGAGCCCGTATCGGCAATTAGGTAATTTGCTCCGGTTACCCCTATTTGTGCTGTTATAAATTTGTCTCTCAATTCATTTCTTACAAATTCCGCCAATTCGTTTGGGCTCACATTGCTGTCTGTTTGTTTTTTAGCATTAGGCAGCTCTGCGATGCTTTCTTTCGACTTGTGCATTGCCGGTGTAACAATATGGTAAGGGGGTTCGCCAGAAAGTTGTTGAATATATTCCCCAAGGTCTGTTTCAATAACCTCAACCGAGTCTGCCACTAGCTCTTTGTTTAAATTTATTTCCTCAGTAACCATACTTTTGCTTTTAACAATATGATTACAAGAAGACGATTTGGCTATCTTTTTTATTTCAGCAATCGCGTCTTCTGCGTTTTGGGCCCATATAATTTTTCCTCCCTTTTTAATAAAATTACTTTCAAATTCAATAAGGAATTTATCTAGGTTTTCGATGACCTTGTTTTTTGTAGCAGAAGCCCTTTGTTTGGCGAGATTAATATTAACGAACTGCGACTTACCTTGTTGTGCCGCACCTATATATTTACTTATATTATAATTAATTATTTTTCTGTGTTCTTTGTCAAAAGCAATCGACTCAGAACTTAATATAACCTGTTGCCGCTTTTCCATTAATATTATTAATTTTTTATTTTATCTACCCTGCTGCTGTGTCTTCCTCCCTCAAAATTAGTTTTTAAAAAAATGTCCACCATTTCAATTGCCATGGCGGTATCTATAAAGCGGGCTGGCAACGCAATCACATTTGCGTCGTTGTGAAGCCGCGCTAATTCTGTAACCGTCTTATTCCAGCATAATGCCGACCTTATTTCTTGGTGTTTATTAGCAGCCATATTAATTCCATTTCCGCTCCCACATATTAAAATGCCTATTTCGCTTTCTTTGCTTGTAATAGATTTTGCTACGGCGTGGGCTGCGTCCGGGTAATCTGCTCGATCTTCGTTATAGCATCCATAATCTTTAACCTTATTGTCGCCTTTTTCAATATATTTCCTTATGTCTTCTTTTAATTTAAACCCTGCGTGGTCACTACCAATAGCTATTCTTAGTGTTTTGTTCATATTAATTATATTTTAATACGGCAAAATTAATCTAAAGCTATATATTTATATTTATAAGCCAATTATGTTATTAACAAACACGCTAATTTATATGTTAATTTAATTTTAAAAACTGTAATAATTAAATTAAGTGTTTATAAGGCCGCCACTACTATATAATTAGTAATTAACAATCAAATAATATATATTTATATTTATATTATAAAACACACAAGAAATTAACTTTTATAATTATCTTTTTATGTTCTTTTAAATATTAATAATTATAATTAACACATTACTTATAATTATATTAATATATTAATAATCAAATACTTGATATTTATTATTATTAATTAACAATAACAATAAATAAATAAATAAATAAACTTTTTAACAATATTAACAGTCTATATATAATATAAATAATATTTAATAAACTATATATTATAATAAATACTAAATAGGTTGTTGATTTTTTATATATATTTTTATAAATTATTATTTAGATTTATTTATATAAACATATAAAGTGTTGATAAAAAAAGAAGAAAAGGTGATTTTAAAATAGTATATATTGATAAAATATGGATTATAAAAAATTAAATTTAATTTTATTAATTTGTGTTGCATTAATAATAAAAGAAGGATTTACCCAAGAGGTAAATTCAAATGGATTTAATACATTTTATTATATAAACGGAAAAGTTTCCAGCGCAGGAATAATGCTTAATGGAAAACCTAATGGATATTGGAAAACTTATTATGAAAATGGAAATATAAAATCAGAGGGAAACAGAAAAAATTTATTACTTGATAGTATATGGAAGTTTTACAACGAAAAAGGTGTTTTAAGTCAAGAATATAATTATAAAACAGGAAAAAAGAACGGTTTAAAAAAAACCTTTGATACCGAAACAAATAAAATATTATTCGAAGAAAACTATGCCTTAGATTTAAAACAAGGAAATGTAAATTATTATAAAAACAATATTAAAACAAAATACATACCTTTTATAAATGGGAAAGAAGAGGGGGTGGGAAAAGAATATGGAAAGGATGGGGAAATTATAACAATAACAAAATATAAAAATGGATATATAGTAACAGAAGAAAAAATTAATAGAGTAGATAAGTTTGGCAAAAAACAAGGTTTTTGGAGGATATTTTATGACAATGGAAATGTAAAAAGAGAAGAAAAATACAAAGACGATAAATTAGATGGATATGTAAAGGATTTTACCTATGATGGCAATTTAATAAAGGTAGAAAAATATGAAGAGGGGTCGAATATAAAGAATGCGGACGAATTAGTTAAACTAGACGTAAAATTAGACTATTACAACAACGGAAAAGTAAAAAGTTCAGGAACCTACAAGGATGGAATCCCAGAAGGAGTTACAAGAATTTACTCTGAAGAAGGGTTAGTTATTGCGGGAAAAATATACAGTGGCGGTCTTATTGTAGCAGAAGGGATATATGATAAAAAGGGCCACCAACAAGGAAAATGGAAGGAGTATTTTGCCAATGGAAAATTAAAAAGCGAAGGCGAGTATATTGACGGAAAAAGAACAGGGGCGTGGATTTATTATTATGAAAACGGAAAAATAGAACAGCAAGGAAAATTTATTGCCGGAGGTCAACCCGTGGGCGATTGGAGCTGGTATTATGAAAATGGAAAAATTCTAAGAGAGGAAAAATTCAGGAGCGGAAAGCCGGACGGAACAATGGTTGAATATAGCGATAGCGGAATGGTAATAACCAAAGGAGGTTTTATTGATGGTGAAAAAGACGGACCATGGGTAAATATTGATGGCGATAGAAAAAATGAAGGAAGCTATAAAAACGGACAAATGGAAGGGCCCTGGAAAAGCACATACGCTAATGGAAAAAAGGCTTTTGAGGGAAGTTATGTGGACGGAAACGAAAACGGAAAACACGTGTATTATTACGGTAGCGGATCAATAGAGCAAGAGGGAAAATACATAATGGGAAATAAAGAGGGCGACTGGAAGCATTTCGACAGCGGAGGGCTTTTAGTGTCTATTTTTTCATACGTGAATGGTGAAGAAAAAAAAATTGACGGAATAGAAACAGACGACATAAAAGCAAAATAAAAATGAGGGGCAAGCCTATAAGCATAGCAGCTCTATCAGCCCCCCCCCATTAAAATTTTAGCCGCTAGCTGAGCAGTAAAATTACGTTGAGCAGAACAAAGGCATAAAAACCGTTTGCCGCTTAAAACATAAATTAAAACGCAATAAGAAAGTCATATCTTTACAGTATTAAAAACGGGGGTCATGAGCAAAACCAATATTTTAATTGTTGAAGACTTAGCAATTGTAGCGAAAGACATACAGCAGAGCCTAATAAAAGCAGGGTATAATATTGTTGGTATTGCGTCAACTGGTGAGAAAGCAATAGGATTAGCAAATGAAAAAAAGCCCGACCTTGTGCTTATGGACATTATGTTAAAGGGCCCAATGAGCGGAATTGCAGCGGCAGACCAAATTAGGTTGTCGCTAAATATCCCTGTGGTTTTTTTAACCGCCTATGCGGACGAAAACACCTTTAGTAAAGCAAAAATAACAGAGCCTTACGGGTACATAATAAAACCATTTAAAGACATCGACTTACACACAAGCATACAGTTGGCTTTACATAAACACGAAAGAGAGGAGCCCATTAAAAAAGAAAGCGAATTTTTATACCCAACAGCTGAAGGGAAAAACGAAAAGGAAATTATTTTTATTAAGGCAAACCGCAAGTTAGTAAAGCTCAAAGCGGCTGACATTATCTACATTGAAGCCCTCAAAGATTATGTTATTATTAATACGTCAGCCGGACGCTTTACTGTTCACTCAACAATGAAGGACATTGAAGCAAAGCTCTCGGGGAAAGGCTTCGTTCGGGTTCACCGATCGTTTATTGTTAGGGTTGACAAAATAGCCTCTATCGAACAACCAAACCTAACCATTGAGGGTGACGGCAAAATAATTCCAATCGGCGCCTCGCACAAGGGTGGCCTGTTTAATAAAATAAAGGTACTATAAGCTTTTATAGCCTAACGGGTCCCGCCACAGGCACTGTTTATTTTAGTTGGCGCAAATGAGAAACAGGCTATTTAAGCGAAAAGAGATTGCGAAGCTCTCGCCATATTCCAATAAAGGTTTGGTTATTAAGCGGAAACTCGAGAAATACATGCAGAATACTCAATAAAAACAAAGCAAAAAAACCAACTTTGTAATTGTAAGCATATACTGCAACTGAAAGCAGCCACAGCGAAATAATAATAGCGAAACGAGTCTTAGAAATTTCGTGCCACTTAATAACAGTAGTTTTCGAAAACCAATTTAGGTAATGGTAAGTATATGCGAATGCTATGAAACGCATAATAGCAATTGCCTTAGGATTTGTAAACACATCTTTCATATCGGTAATGGCACCCATTCCCAAAAAATCAGAAAGGCGTTTATTCACAATGCTAAATATTTGATATGAATTTTCTACATATTCGCTAACTCCAAAAAAACCACTAGGAATGTATAAAAAGCAAAACAAGGCACACCCCATAAATACAGCCAACGAAAGAATACCGGATAAGCTTTTACCCTTAAGTGCCCCGAATAAAATAAAGGCTCCGGTAAAAATAAATACGTGAATAATGGTAGGTAAAAAAATAGCAAACAAAATTTCAAAAGAAGCAACTGTGTTTAAACCGAAAAGCGCAAACAAAAACAATGCGGCAAGCAAGAGGCCAATTTTGACAAGTGTTTTTTCAACAAATAAAACGATAAACGAAAAAAGAAAACCAATACAAATAATTTCTGTTACATACCTGTTAATGTCGGAATGACTATCAAATGCACCAATCATTAACAACAAACTTGCAAGCACAAAAATCGCAATGTCCCACTTCGATTTTATAAAAAAATCTTTTTTCTGTAACCATGAAATTTCGGTTAAATAATGCAGCGGACCCAAAACGGAATAAGCAAAAAGGAAAAGTTCAAACGGAATAATAAAAGCGGCAACAACACTGATAACCATTAAGCCAATGTTTAAGTAATTAATGCCGTCAGGACTCTTTACCCTATCAATAAATGTGCTGTTTCCCATAAATTATATCACAACTAAAGTAACCAAAAAATGCAATAAAATATAATTTGTATGGGAGCTTTAGCTTATTTATTATTATAAGTGTTCATTGTTCGTTGCAAGCCAATTGTTGTAAAGGCTTTAATAATATCAATTGACAAGGCGATACGAGGCGCCAATAAAGTTGTTTCTTCCGCTGTCCATTTTCCAAGAACATAATCAACTTGTTTGCCCTTCGAAAAATCACTTCCAACGCCAATACGCAAACGAGCATACTCTTCTGTACCCAATGTTTCGTTTATGCTTTTTAAACCATTGTGGCCGCCATCACTACCTTTTGTTTTTAGCCGAAGCGAGCCCAAAGGCAACGCAATGTCATCTGTAATTATAAGCACATTTTCCAATGGAATTTTTTCTGCCTGCATCCAATAGTTTAAAGCCTTGCCGCTCAAGTTCATATAGGTTGAAGGCTTTATTAAAAGGATGGCTCTTCCCTTAAATTTGTATTCGCTTGTGCTGGCAAGTTTATTGGCTGTAAAAAAAATATTGGACGACTTAACCAAGTCGTCCAATATCATAAATCCTATGTTGTGGCGAGTATTTTGGTACTCTTCACCAATATTGCCTAAGCCAACAATAAGGTATTTCAAACTATTTTACTATTATTTTTTATCTTTCTTTTCAGGAGCTTTTGCAGGTGCAGCAGCAGCAGGTACAGCAGCAGCAACTTTCGAAGGATCCTCAACAACGGCAACAGCTCTTGTTACAGAAACAGTAGCAACAACCATATTGGGGGTATCTAAAAACTGAACATTTTTAACCGAAATATCTGCTACGCGAACTTTATCACCAATACTCAACTTTGAAATATTAACAACAACGGCATCTGGTAAATTAGCCGGTAGCGATCTTACCTTTAATTTTCTTACAGGCGTAATTAACTTTCCACCCTCTCTAACACCTGGCGAAACACCTTCAATTCTTACAGGAACGCCCATCACTACATGTTTTTCCGGAAATAATTGTAAAAAATCTACGTGTAATATTGCGTCCGACAATTTGTGAAACTGTATGTCTTGCATTATGGCTTCAAACTCACCTTTTCCTTCAATGTTTAATTTAACAGTGTGTACATCGGGCGTATACACCAATGGCTTAAACTGTTTCTCTTCGGCCGAAAAAGAAATTTGTTCTTTTCCACCATACAAAATACAAGGAACGCTTCCGCTTGTTCTCACAGCTTTTGCATCTTTTTTCCCTACGTTCGCTCTTGGCGAACCGCTAATAGATACTGATTTCATTTTTATTTATTTATTTGGTTTATAATTAATTTAACAGATAAAGGTTGAGCTGATAGACTCATAGTTATGAACCTTTCCTAACACTTCGCCAAACAAATCGGCAACCGACAATACCTTAATTTTTGAGCTTTGTTGGCTTAAAGGAATCGTGTCAGTTACAACCAATTCTACTATGCCCGACTTTTCAATATTTTCGTATGCTTTTCCCGAAAGCACAGGATGTGTACAAACAGCACGCACGCTTTTCGCCCCTCTGTCCAACATCATGTCTGCCGCTTTAGCAAGTGTTCCTCCGGTATCTACTAAGTCGTCTACCAACACAATATCACGCCCTTCAACATCACCAATAACCGTCATGCTGTCAATAAAATTGGCTTTTTTACGTTGTTTGTAACAAATTACTATTTCGCTGTTTAAATATTTTGCATAAGCATTCGCTCTTTTTGAACCACCCATATCGGGTGCCGCTATTGTAAGTCGAGGTAAATTTAAACTTTGTATATATGGTAAAAAGAGTGACGATGCGTACAAATGATCAACCGGCACATCAAAGAATCCTTGAATTTGGTCAGCGTGTAAATCCATTGTTATTATACGTGTAACACCTGCTGCGCTTAATAAATTAGCAACTAATTTTGCTCCAATAGCAACACGGGGCTTATCTTTTCTATCTTGTCTGGCAAAACCAAAATAAGGCATTACCGCGATTACTTCCTTTGCCGATGCTCGTTTTGCGGCATCAACCATCAATAACAATTCAAATAAATTATCGGCAGGAGGGAAGGTTGACTGAACAATAAACACATCGCAACCCCTTACGGTTTCTTCGAAAGAAGGCTGAAACTCACCATCGCTAAAGCGAGCAACCTCCATTGCGCCTAACTCTCCGCCATATGCTTTGGCAATTTTTTGAGCCAAGTATAAGGACTCGGTTCCTGAAAATATTTTTACTTGTGATTCCATCAATTTTTTAAATGGGATGCGAAGATACAAAATTTGAAGATAATATAGGCATATTTTTCAGTTCATTTTCTTACCAAGCAGGTTTTTTATTGCTTCATCAAGTGTTTTATATTTAAACACAAAGCCTGTTTCCATTAATTTTTCGGAAGAAACAGTACAACCTTCAAGCAACAAGGAAGACATTTCACCTAAGAAAAGTTGAAGCAAAAACCGAGGAACATTTGGCAGAAAAAAGGGTCGACCTAACACCCGTGCAATTCCGCCTATAAATAACTCATTTGTTACTTGCTCAGCAGCCACAACATTGTATACTCCCTTCATAGTCAGATTCTCTATACTTGCTAAAAAGGCATTACACACATCGTCAATATGAACCCAGCTTACAATTTGTTTTCCCGAACCAAAGGCGGCACCCAGTCCTAAATTAACCAAAGGTGTTAATTTTTTTAATGCCCCACCATTCTTTGCCAATACCATTGGTATGCGCAATTTTATTACCCTTTCAGCAAGTGGTGTAAAATTATCTGCAGCGGCCTCCCATTGTACGCAACAGTTTCCCAGAAAACGCTCATCTGCAGGTGCGTCTTCTGATAAATAACCCACTCCTGAATTTACTTTATAATAACCCGTTCCTGAGGCAGATATAAATGCATTTATGCGAACTCCCTGTTCAAGCATTTTTTCTTTCAGAAGTTGCACAGTTTTAACACGACTGTCAACCAACACTTGTTTTCGTTTAGCAGACCAGCGTTTCTCGGAAATATTTTCTCCTGCCAAATGAACAATAAAATCGACTCCGCTAAATGCTTTTGGATCAACTGTTTCTTCTTGTAAATTCCACAAATAATTTTTGTAAGGAGAGCTTGGATTTTTCTGTCTACTTAAATGGCGAACTTCATAACCTCTTTTTACAAGGAGTTCAGAAAGTGCTGTTCCCAATAAACCGCTTCCACCTGTAATTAAAACAACCATTTTCTTCATTTTATTTAAACCAATAACAATCGACCGTTTTTAAAAGGGTACAAATAAAATATAATACTTAAATTTGTTTTCAAAAAACGCAAAGCTACAACAATGACAAATAAGAAAAACGTTTCAATAATTTTTGTTTTACTGCTCATCCTCGCTTTAACTAAAGTCGGATACAATCATTTCTCTAAATCAGATTTCGAAAAAAAACGCCCATCTGAAATTGGTGAGAATGAAGGAGAAAAAAATAAGCGCAAAGAATGGGAAAATAATATGCACCGTGCTGCCCCTGGAACAGATTGGAAAGCAATAGAAGAAGCGAATCGTTATGCAAACCAACAATATTTTCGTTCATACGGTAAGGCAGCTCAACAAGAAATATTAGCAAACGGACACTTAACAGGGGAATGGCGCGAAAAAGGTTGTACCAGCAATACAGGTAGAATTCTAAATGCCGATTACGATGCCTTAAGCGGAATGGTTTATTGTGCATCAGACGGAGGAAATATTTGGAAAGGAAATATGAACGGGACAGGCTGGACTGTTTTAAACGATAAAAATAGAATAGGAACACAATTTCTAAACATTATTCCAATTGCTGGTGGAAAAAGAATTTTAACTGGTGGTGGAAAAACAATACAGTATTCGGATAATGATGGCGCATTATGGCAAACAGCGCAAGGGTTGAATAATGTGGCGGCTTGGGGCTGGTTTAAAAAAACAATGGTGTTGGACGATGCCGCCAAAACTGTTTTTCTATTACTCGAAGAATGGGATTATGTAAATTGGTATTCTGTTGTGAGTATTTATAAATCGAGCAATAAGGGCCAAAGTTATTCCTTGGTAAAATCATATCCAACAAGTGTTTATGGCGACCTTGGTAAATTCGATATTTGGGCACCTAGCTTCGGCAATCCGTTTTTAAGTTTAGTACAAAACGACTCCATCTTTAGTATTGACCCGCAAACAAACGCTTTTACTTTTACCGGAACTTTTCCTCTAGCAAATGCCGGAGGCGAGCTTATAACAGGGTTCCGTGACAATAACAGCTTTGTATTGTACACCCTTGTTGGCCAAGATTTATACCGCTCGACAAATGGAGGATACAATTGGAGCTTTGTTTCCGGAACACCTGTAAGCTCTTATGACAATTACAGTTTCAGTTGTTCTTTGTCCGATCCAACACATTTGTTTTTATCAAGCGTAGAGTGTTACAGAAGTTTTGATAATGGCCAAACGTGGACGCTGCTTAACAACTGGTGGGACTATAACGCAAACCCCTCAATAAACTTGCACGCTGACATACACGCCATTATTCCTTACAAAGACAATAACAACGTAAACCGCGTTTTTGTTTGTACCGATGGAAGCATTTTCGATTCGAATGATGACTTACAAAGTGTAAATAATTTAGCGGTAACCGGACTAAATACAGGCTTGATTTATACAACCTATACCAATCGAGCAGACGCAAATTATATTTATGTAGGAACACAAGACCAGGGCTATCTTCAAGCATCTAACGATCCGGGAGGGGTGCTCTCATTTGCGCAACAAATAACAGGTGATTATGGTCACATTGTTTCTTCCGATGGTGGAAATACCATTTGGATGAACTATCCGGGTTTTACCCGATATGTAACCAATCCAAAAGTGAATGTAAATGGATACGATTGGGACTTTAATTCAAATGCATTCAACCGCTCTTTGTGGATACCGCCAATGATGGCACACCCAACAAACAATAACATTGCATACATAGCAGGAGGTAATTTAAATGGAACAGGTTCACACATTGTTCAGCTTCAATACAGTGGCGGTAATATTAATGCGACCGAACTAACATTCGATTTTGAAGCAGCTTCGCAAGGAGGTTATATCACAGCAATGGAGTTATCGCCAATCAATAGCAGCTACAGATATGTGCTAACCGATAACGGACATTTTTATTATTCTTCCGATGCAGGAAGCAACTGGACACAAAGTGATAGCATTGGTTTGCCGGGCACACACTGGTTTTATGGAGCAACTATTTATCCCTCAAAAACTACGCTGGGAACAGTATACATAGGTGGAAGCGGATACAACAATCCACCCGTTTTTGTTTCCGCAAATCACGGAAAAGACTTTACCAACATTTGCTCTAACAATGGAATGCCAAGTACGCTTGTGCATCAATTAATCGGAAGCGATGGCGACAGTGTAATTGTTGCTGCAACCGAAGCGGGGCCTTATGCCTATGTTCCAAGTGAAAATAAATGGTATAATATTTCGGGCGTAGCTGGTCCCGATCAAAATTATTGGAGCGTAGACTATGTTCCACTAACAAACACAATGCGTTTTGGAACACACGGAAGAGGGGTATGGGATTTTGCAATGCCATCATTGGTTTCTATAATTGAAAAAAGCAAGAACGAATTCTCTGTAATAGCATTTCCTAATCCAACAAACGATTTTGTAGCCTTTAAATTTTCAGGCAACAAAGAGGCGCAGTTGATTTTGTACAATACAAACGGACAACAAGTACTAAGCCAACAAATTGTTGCAAATCAAAAAATAGAAATAACATCTTTGAGTGAAGGGATTTACCTCTACAACATTATTGTAAATGGAAAATCGTTCACAGGAAAAATAGTAAAAAGCTATAGGTAATTGAAGCTTATTGAGGTTACACTAAAAACACATTTGTGATTTCTTAGAAGGTTTTTACTGATGGCAAACCCCAACCCCCGATAGCTATCGGGGCAACAAATAACAACCAACAACCAAAATGAAATACACCAAACACATCTTCATCTGCAACAACCAACGCAAGGAAGGCGAAAGAATATGTTGTGGAGAAGCTCACGGAATGGAACTCGTTGCAGCTTTTAAAAAGCAAATAAAAGATAAGGGTTTACACATTGAAATTCGTGCGCAACGCACAGGTTGTTTAGACATTTGTGAACTAGGCCCAAGTCTAGTTGTATACCCCGAAGGTGTTTTTTATGGCAAGGTTCAGTTGGCAGATGTGGCCGAAATTGTAGAAGAACACCTTGTAAAAAATATACCTGTAGAAAGGCTAAGACTTAACTTCAATCCGCAATAAAAGTTGTAATACAGCGCGTAAAAAATGCTTCTGTACACATTGCCAAATCCGAAGTGGCAGCAATACAAAGCGGACTCTTACTTTTTTTAGGCATACACGAAAACGATACCGAAGAAGACCTTGCTGAAAAGAACATTAGCCTTTTAAGTTTTTCTTTTTAGCTCATTCTTTGCAAATGCTCAAGCACCTAGTTTTCAGTGGGCAAAAATTATTGGGGACACATTGTGGGATTTAGGTTATTCTATTGCGCTTGACGCATCGGGAAACATTTACACAACCGGCTATTTAAACAATACAACCGATTTCGATCCCAATGCAGGTGTTTTTAATCTCTCTCCGCTTGGCCAGACAGATGCTTTTGTTCAAAAACTAAGTCCGTTGCCAGCAAGTATATCAGAAAACAGAAACACAAATCGCAGCCTTATTTACCCCAACCCATCCAATGGGCTTTATACAATTGAGCTTAGCGTAAAATCAGAGATTACTATCTGTAATGTCTTGGGCGAAGTGATTTTAAATCAATTTATGCAAGCCGGCAAACAAGCGCTTAACTTGCAGCAACAGGCCAATGGCATTTACTTTGTCAGGCTTGTTAGTGAAGGAAAGCAAGAGTGCTTTAAATTGGTAAAAGAGGAATAAAATCCACCTGCCACAAACAATCGACCACCGAATTTATACTAAAAATGTAATTTTTTAGTTGTTTCTTTGTATATAATCACTATAACTAAGAATTGAATAAGATAAAAGGACTTTTTTTAATTGTTTGTTTTTGTAGTTTTTACATAAGCTATGCCCAGCCCATCAACGATAATTGTGGCTCGGCAACTCAATTATGTCCCAACCAACCTGTAGCGGCAACAAATATTGCAGCAACAACCCAGTGCGGAGGAAGTGCTGATGGGGATTGTTTGCAAGGCGGTACTTGGGGCCAGTGTTACGATGTACACAATTCTGTTTGGTTTAAATTTACTACTAACAATGTTGGCGGAGGTGTTACGGTTACCATTTCAGGCATAGCTCCTGCAGCGGTACAATTACAAGGGGTCTTGTTGTCGGTTGCCATTCCCTGCGATGCAACAACCTATACAGGGCTTAATTGCAATGCCGGGGCATTCAATAATTTTGTATTAAACAGCGGAGCCCTATTGCTCAACACAACCTATTGGGTACAAATTGATGGGGTAACAGCTGGCGATCAAGCAAATTTTAATATTGTGGTAGCAGGCCCTGCTGTAGATGTTACCGCAACCCTTGTAGTGGTAGATGATTTGTGCGGAAACGGCACGGGAAGTATTACCGTAAATAACGTTACAGGTGGACAAGCGCCTCTAAGCTATTCCATAAACGGCCAACCTTTTCAAGGTTCAAATGTATTTAACGGTTTACCTGCAGGCAATTATACCGTTACCATCAAAGATGCAAACGGCTGTACGTATCAGCAACCGCTTGTTGTTATTGCAGGCTCTAACGGCCCTGTAAGCATTACTTTCATTACCGTTGATGCTACTTGTAACAACAATAACGGAAGCATAACCGTAACCAGTGTAAATGGTGGAGTTCCTGCATATACCTACTCATTGAATGGCTCGCCTCCACAAGGCTCAAACACGTTTAATGGTTTGGGTGGCGGAGCGTATTTAATTACAATAACTGATGCGAATGGTTGTACCTATAGCGTGTATGTGAATGTGCCAATTACCGGAGGAATACAGTCGGCAGAGCCGGTTGTAGTAAATGCCGATTGTGGCGTAAACAACGGCAGTATAACCATAATTAACATTGTGGGTGGCGCAGCACCCTATACCTATTCCCTAAATGGCGGAGCCGCCCAGGGCTTACCAACATTTAACGGATTAGCTCCCGGAACCTATACCATAACTATTGTTGATGCAAACAATTGCCCATTTACGGTTTATAACATTGTTGTAGGAACAAACCCCGGCCCAACAGCCTTTGTAGGGAACACTGTAAATGCAGTGTGCGGAAACTCCGCAGGTTCCATTACTATTATTAACGAAGTAGGTGGAATTGCTCCTTATACCTATTCGCTTAATGGTGGCGCTTACCAAGGAGGAAACTTTTTTGGCGGACTTCCCACAGGAACCTACACCATTACTATTAAAGATGCAAACGGTTGCACCTATGCACAACAAATAACGGTGCCCGAAACAAAAGGTGTAACGAGTGCAGGAACAACTATAGCTAATCCCAATTGTTCAGCTACCGATGGAAGCATAACTGTATCAAGCATAACAGGGGGGGTGCCTCCTTATACTTATTCGTTAAACGGTGGCGCAGCCCAGGGCTCAAATCAGTTTTCGGGATTAGCTCAAGGTGTTTATACAATAATTATTACCGATGCCAATGGCTGTCAATACACAATCACAAACATTATTTTAACAGAAAATAATCAAATAACCGACATTAATATTGCTATAACCGATGTTCTTTGTGGTGTAAGTTTTGGTGCCATATTAGTAAACGGTGTTGTGGGCGGAATAGCTCCTTATTCCTATTCTATCAATGGCGGACCGGGTCTTCCAGGCCCAAATTTTACAGGATTATTAACGGGACCAGCAAGCATTACCGTTACCGATGCAAACGGTTGTACATTTACAAAAACAATTGATATTCCTAATAATGGAATCAGTGGTTGTGATGCCGGTCCCGATGTAACAATAACAAGAGGAGAAAGCACCACACTAAATGGAACAACAGGTGGCAATCCTGCGGCCTGGACTCCACCAACGGCTTTAAGTGACGCTGCTTCAGCAACAACATCTGCGGCACCTGCAGCAACTATAACCTATACACTAACCACTACAACTGCCGAAGGCTGCACATGCACAGACGATGTAACAGTTATAGTTACTCCACTAATAAAAATACCGAATACCTTTACCCCGAATGGTGATGGGATAAACGATGTCTGGGAAATTGTTTACATTGAGTTTTATGATGATTGCGAAATATTTGTTTATAACCGTTGGGGCGAAAGGGTGTTTAAACAAAAGGGATACGAAGACGGAAATGAGTGGAATGGAACAAACAGTGGCCTGGCGCTGCCCGCCGCAACATATTATTATGTTATTCGACTAAACGTACCTAAAGACAGTGATGTACAAGATCTTTATGAAGGATCGATTACGATAGCAAAATGAGAAAAGGGGCGCTGGTCATTTTCTGTTTTTTTTCGAGCTTCAACTGCTACCCCCAACAATTAGCCCAGTATACCCAATATATGTTTAACCAATATGGCCTAAACCCTGCTGTTGGTGGAAGCAAAAGCTGCCCTGAAGCCAAAATGGGCTATAGGACACAGTGGCTTGGCTTTGATGACGCACCCATAACAGAGTTTTTCAGTATAAACGGGGTGTTGCCGAATAAAAGAAGGCTTAACTCAAGAGACAAACACGCCATTGGGCTGTATATAGAGGGAGACCAAACAGGCCCAACAAGCAGAACAGGAATATATGTATCGTATTCATACCATAAGCCCATCACAAGAAATTTATATGGCTCTGTAGGCTTGTTTGCGGGTGCTATGCAATACGCTTTTAATGCCAATCAAACTTTGGTAGCAATCCCCGACCCAGTTGTTGCTTCAAGCAGGGCTGCTTGGCTTTACCCCGACCTTAACCCCGGGGTTTTCATTTATGGCGAAAGGCTATATGCGGGGCTTTCAGTAAAAAATGTGGTAGGAAACAGCCTTACAAAAATATACGGCAAGCAAAACCATTTAACGCGCCACTTTTATTTATCGGCAGGCTATAAATTATCTACATCGAGTAGAGATTATTCACACATACCGTCTTTCAATTTAAAGTTTTCTCCATACGGAACACCTTCATTGGACTTAAATTATATGGTTGATTATCGCAACAGAATCGCTTTCGGGCTTTCTTATCGCCATTTTGATGCCGCTTGCGCATTGGTTAGGATAGGTATCAGTAAGTTCATTTCGTTGGGCTATTCTTTCGACTATACGCTTTCAAAAATTCGCTACGCAAGCTCTAACTCTCACGAAATTATTATTGCGGTTAGGATATGTAAAAATGGGGACTCTGACGGAAATAAACATACAGAATGTCCCGCTTATCAATAAAACCCACTTTTTCTTTTTTGTTTTACGAAGCAAAAAAGATGAGCACTCCACTGAAGTGGATATTTTCACTTATCTGTATCGCTTACATCATTTATAAAATAGCCTATTCACAACAAGGCCTTTCCGAATGGCTTGTTCTGGGCTCTCAAAAAACAATCGGACTTTTTTTAGTAGCAGCCCTAATGCCCTTGAATTGGCTACTGGAAGGGCTTAAATGGAAAACCTTGTTGGCGAAGCAAGAACAAGTGCCACTAAAAGAGGCAACCAAAAGTGTATTAATTGGTGTTGCGTCAGGAATTTTTACTCCAAACAGGGTGGGGGAGTTTGCGGGCAAAATTATTTCCTTAAAAAATACGGCTCCGATTATCGGAATAAAATTAAACCTATTGGCGGGAGCGGCTCAACTATTGGCAACGCTTTTTTTTGGTACAGTAGCGCTTTTTTTCATTCAGGAAATAGCGATAAACAAATCCATATTAATTTTATTTTCTATCTTGTTAATTGCCGTTGCCGCCTATGTTTATACCAATAATAAAGGCTTGTTTAACTTCATTAACAAAATTTCAGGTAACAAAATCGGGTCTTCCGAAAATGAATTACCCGAACAACGAATACTCCTTTTAATTTTGTTATTGTCCTTCATAAGGTATGCTGTTTTTTGCACACAGTTTGTTCTGCTGCTTTATTTTTCAGGAATACAGCTATCCTTAATTTTATTGGCAGGATTGGTTTCAATCACCTTTTTAATAAGCACCATTATACCCACCTTCGCACTCTCTGAAATTGCTGTTCGCGGAAGTGTTGCCGTTTTTATTATTGGCGCTTTTTCAAATCAAGAAACAATTATTTTGTTCGCATCGTTTCTTCTTTGGATTATTAATATTGCCCTTCCAGCCTTATTAGGTTGTTATTGTTTTGTTCGACTCAAGCAGTTAGGGAACACCTCATCGAAACAAGATGGTGCTATTTGATGCTTTTTTTATAATTTCAATCAGCCTTCTTTTTGTATATGCATTTGTTTTTTTATGGTTCGCATACGGCTGGACTAAACTTCGTTCATCAACAATATCAAGCAGTTTAAACACATCTGTTTCGGTTGTTGTGGCTGTTCGTGACGAAGAAAAAAACATCGAAAAACTTCTGGACTGTTTATTAAAACAAGATTACCCAACCAATCTTTTGGAAATAATAATTGTTGACGACTCATCAACAGACAGAACCATTGAAACAATAAAAAATTTCCAAGAAAAAAACAGGGCAACAAACATTGTGTTGGTGTTATTAGAAAACATTTCACCCAACCCTTCTCCTAAAAAACGAGCTATTGCAGAGGGCATAAAAAGGAGCAAAGGGAAATTAATAATTACTACAGATGGAGATTGTGAAATGGGCAACAAATGGATTTCTTCAGTGGCGTCTTGTTATGAAAAAACTAGCAGTAAAATGATTGTTTCTCCGGTATTACTTTCATCAACAAAGCGTTTTTTTGAGCAGGCCCAGTCGCTTGAATTTATTTCCTTAATAGGCTCTTCGGGGGCATCCTTATATTACAAAAAACCGCTTATGTGCAATGGAGCAAACATAGCGTATGAAAGGAATTTGTTTTTTGAAACAGGGGGTTTTGATAATAACATAAATAGTGCTTCAGGTGACGATATATTTATGATGCTTTCAATACAAAAAATGTATTCGGGGCAAATTGTTTTCAATAAATCGGAGCAAGCGATTGTAACAACGGCAGCTTGTAATAACCTTTCAACTTTTATTGCTCAGCGAAAAAGGTGGGCATCTAAATCCTTACAATATAAAAATGGCTACATTTATTTAATAAGCGCATTAGTCTACGCGATTAATATTTCTATAACAATAAGTGTGGCAATTTCAATTTTTTACAATAGATTTGCGCCTACGTTTTTGTTTTTATTTTTTAGCAAAAGCCTAATCGACTTTATTTTTTTAATAACTGTGTCAACCTTTTTTAACAAAAAGAAATTATTGATATTTTTGTTGCCTATGCAGCTCATATACACTTTATATATTTCTGTTGCCGGCCTGTTTGCGCTTTCAAATAGCTATTATTGGAAAGGCAGGCCGTTGAAATAAAAAGTTTATGACAGAAAACAGTAAGAAATTTTCAAGGGCACTTTCTAGCCAAACTTGGCCACGTTTTAAAAAGAACAAGTTGGCAATGGGGGGGTTGGCCGTTATTCTTATAGCGTCTTTTGTGGCTACACTAGGCTCGCTAATACGACCCGACTCCACTCCAATGGCAAACGAAATGTCTTTGCAGTTAACGGCTAAGCCGCCAGGCTTTAAGGTGCAAATGTTGAAAATAAAAAACAACCAACATGTAGAACGCCAAAATGTTTTTGCAAAAATGTTTTTTGGTGGAGAGGACAATGAATACAAAAACACCCCTATTCGAGGGTACCGATTTTCGGGCGAGAATATCATTGTACAAGAGTATGCGGGAACGACAAATACGGCGGGTGTTGAAAAAAGCTATAATGTGGCTGACGTTGCATATTCGCTTTCACTTTTTGGTACAGTGGCAAATGATGGAAAGGGAAATTTAATTTTTGATTTACAAACAAACGAAAAAATTGTTCGCCCCGTTGCTGACTTACAACAAGAAATTGTTGCAAACAATATAATAACAAAAAAATTCTTATTGGGAACAGACCGCTTCGGAAGAGACATGCTGAGTAGACTAATGGCAGGGTCTTTAATATCAATGTCTGTAGGCTTTATTTCTGTTTTTATTTCCATTATTATTGGGGTGTTGTTTGGGGCTTTGGCCGGGTATTTTAGAGGCCGGGTTGACGACATTGTTATTTGGTTGATAAATGTGGTTTGGTCAATACCTACACTATTATTGGTAATCGCAATTACGCTTGCATTAGGAAAAGGGTTTTGGCAAATATTTATTGCTGTAGGGTTAACGATGTGGGTAGAGGTGGCGCGTGTTGTGCGCGGTCAATTTTTAAGTTTGCGAGAAAAGGAATTTGTAGAAGCGGGCAAGGCGCTCGGCTTTTCGAATCTTAGAATTATTTTCAAACACATACTACCCAATGTAATGGGGCCGGTAATTGTAATTTCGGCATCCAACTTTGCAAATGCCATACTCATTGAAGCGGGATTAAGTTTTCTGGGTATAGGGTCACAACCACCAATGTCGTCTTGGGGGTCGATGATTAAAGATCATTACGGGTACATTATCGTAGATGCCGCCTATTTAGCAATATTGCCAGGCTTGGCCATTATGGTAATGGTTTTGGCGTTTGTTTTGGTTGGGAACGGGCTTCGCGATGCGCTCGATTCGAAAGCGATTGAGGAGGACCATGTATTTGGTTATTAAACTAAGCCGCTTTCAACGAAAAGTCTACTAACTAAATGTTTTTTTTATTTTTTTCATAAACTCTGAAGCATATACAAAGGCGTTTATTTCAGGATTTTCCGTTTTTAGAATTTCTTCTTTTGGCCCCCTCCACCATATAGTCCCATTATAAATAAAGACAATGTTGTCGCCAATTTCAATTGCCGAATTCATATCGTGAGTGATTATAATGGTGGTAATATTTAATTCATATGTAATTTCTTTTATCAAGTTGTCAATTAAAATAGATGTGCGCGGGTCAAGCCCCGAATTTGGTTCATCACAAAATAAATAACGCGGCCCCATGGCGATTGCCCTTGCAATGCCAACTCGCTTTTTCATGCCTCCGCTTAGCTCCGAAGGGTGTAGTTTTCCGGCATTTGGAAGGTTTACTCGTTGCAAGCAAAATTGTGCCCGTTCACGTTTTTCTTCTGCACTCATATCAGAAAACATTGTCATAGGAAACGTTACATTTTCTTCTGCCGTGAGTGAGTCAAACAGCGCCCCTCCTTGAAACAGCATCCCTATTTCCTTGCGAATAGCTTTTTTCTCCCTATCGTCCATAGCAATAAAGTTTCTCCCGTCATATAAGACCTCTCCTTTATTTACATTTTCTAGGCCTACCATACACTTCATGAGTGTTGTTTTCCCGGAACCGCTTTCGCCAATAATAAGGTTTATTTTTCCTTGTTCAAAAAGAACAGAGGCAGAAGAAAGTATTGCCCTGTCGCCAAATTTTTTATTGATATTTTTAACTTCAATCATGACAATAACAATTGGGTTAATATAACATTAAACAACAAAATAATAATACTGCTATACACAACAGCCTTGGTAGATGATCGGCCAACCTCTAATGCGCCACCGTGCGTATTGTAACCATGATAGGCGGAGACAGAAGTAATAATAAATGCAAAAACAACCGTTTTAATGAGAGCATAGGTAATGCTGAAGGGTAAAAATTGATATTGAATTCCGTAAATGAATTTATAAGAAGTGACCACCCCAGAAGCTACACCGGCAACATACCCCCCTAATAAGCCTAAAAACATGCTTAAAATAATTAAAAATGGATGAACAAAAATGGCAGCTATAATTTTAGGTAAAATAAGGTAGCCGGAAGAGTTTATGCCCATTATTTCCAAGGCGTCAACCTGTTCGGTAACGCGCATGGTGCCAATTTCAGAGGCAATATTTGAGCCAACCTTTCCTGCCAATATAAGGCTTACAATGGTGGGGCAAAATTCCAACACTAAGGTGTCTCGAGCAGCAACACCCACAGCATAAAGAGGTACCCACGGACTTGTAAAATTAAACGCGGCTTGTATGGTAAGCACCGCACCCATAAATAGGGATACAATACATACAATACCCAAAGAGCCTAAACCAATCGAGTCAACCTCTTCGATAAACCGGGTTCTGTAAACGACAAATTTTTCGGGCTTACGAAAAACTTTGCGTAATAAAATAAAATAGCGCCCTAAATGAAAAAACCAGTTCATAATAATTCGGCTTAAAATTAGTTATTTTATTGTTTGATAAACAATGTATTTTTTGTAGATTCGTATTGAAAATGATAAATAAACAATCAGGGGTAAATAAATACGGGACATCCTTTATGTGTAGTATAGCGCTACTTGTTGTGCTTGCCTTAGGGTCTTGCAGGGGGTCACACAATAAGTCCATAACCAAAAAGAACACATCAAAGAAATGCAACACATGCCCTAGTTTTTAAGTCAAAAACACGAAACAGGGCCTTCTTCCCCTTTTTTTATTTACTTTCGTATCCCGTAAATTTAGAGAATTCTAAATAAGCAATGAAAAAACCGTTGGGAGAATTACATAAAGGTCAAAAAGGAAGAGTCGACTCTTTTAATGACAAGCAACTTTCCTTAAGGTTGATGGAGATGGGTTTTTTGCCAGGAGAGGACATTCAAGTTTCACACATTGCTCCAATGGGCGACCCAATAGCCGTTAGTGTTTTTGGCTACATTATTAGCTTGCGTTTAGAAGAGGCAAACACCATAATTGTGGAATGTTAAAACAGCAACACATCAACGCAAAAAAAAACATATCTCTTAAAGCCCTAAAGGTTGCCCTCGTTGGAAACCCCAACAGCGGCAAATCAAGTTTATTCAATGTGTTAACAGGATTAAATCAGCAAGTTGGAAATTTCCCGGGCGTAACAGTTGAGAAAAAAACAGGAATGTCCAATTTTGGAAGCACCAAAGCAGAGATAATCGACTTGCCAGGCTGTTATAGCGTAGCGCCAAAATCAATTGACGAAGAGATCTCTTTTAATGTTTTGTGTAACCCCAGCAATCTAGACAAGCCAGATGTTGTAGTGGTGGTGGCAGATGCGTCAAATTTAAAACGTAGCCTCTTTTTATGCACGCAAATCATCGACCTTAAAGTGCCTGCTATTTTGGTGTTAAACATGATAGACCAGGCCGACAAAAAGGGCGTAACTATTGACATTGAAGCGCTTTCGGTTGAATTAGGAATACCCGTTGTGTATGCCAACGCTCGAAAACAAACAAACATTAAGGCTCTCACAGAAGTGCTTTCACAACCTGTAGGTGTAAGCGAAAAAACAATTGTAGATGTTGGCTTATTAAGTGCCATAGATTTTACCGAGGCAAAATTAATATGCTCTGTAAATAATACGTATAGCGCCTTTGCAATTTCAAACAGCCCTGCCGTTTTTTTAGATGCGGACAAAGTTTTGTTGTTGGAGCTTTCATTTCAAAAGCACAATTATAATCGACAGCAAGTACAGTCGTCTGAGGCGCTACATCGCTACGCTGCGATTGGCGAAATAATAAAAAAATGCACATCCATTTCTCCTGTTTCTGAGTCAAAAGTACACGCTACACTCGATAAGATTCTTGCCCATAGAGTTTTGGGATACTTGATTTTTTTAATAGTTCTATTTTTTATTTTTCAAGCAATATTTACTTGGAGCGCCTACCCAATGGATTTAATAGAAAAAGGGTTAATGGGCGCTTCGGTTTGGCTGACGGATTTGCTGCCGACAGGAATACTGGCAAATTTACTTTGTAGAGGAATAATCCCAGGCCTTACAGGGGTCCTTATTTTTGTGCCACAAATAGCTCTTTTGTTTGCATTCATTGCCATTTTAGAGGACACCGGCTATATGGCTCGAGTGAGCTTTATTATGGATAAGCTTATGCGCAAATTTGGACTAAATGGACGTTCTGTAATTCCTTTAATAGGTGGTGTTGCTTGTGCTGTTCCCGCTATTATGAGTGCGCGAACAATAAGTAATTGGAAGGAGCGGATGGTTACTATTATGGTAACGCCATTAATGAGCTGTTCGGCCAGATTGCCTGTTTTTACATTGCTCATAGCATTAATAATTCCTTCCGACAAAACGATGTGGGGCTTTAGTTCGCAGGGAATAACATTAATGATGCTCTATTTAATAGGTCTTGTGTCAGCGCTGTTGTCTGCCTATTTAATGCAGTTTTTTATAAAAACAAAAGAAAAAAGTTACTTTATTATGGAAATGCCCAACTATAGGTCGCCACGCTGGGATAGCATTGGCATTATAATGATTGAAAAAGTAAAGACATTTGTGCTTAGTGCAGGAAAAATTATTGTCGTTATTTCGATAATGTTATGGGCGCTATCTTCTTTTGGGCCAGAAGACACTTTTGGCAGAGTAGAACAAAAATATTCAACGAGAGAATTTCGCCAACAGCTTTCTGAAAAAGAAATTTTGAATAAAATTGCCGCCGAGAAACTTGAAACGTCCTATACGGGAATGCTCGGAAAAAAAATTGCCCCTGTAATTTCGCCGCTTGGCTTCGATTGGAAAATAGGCGTTTCGCTAATAACATCTTTCGCTGCACGAGAAGTGTTTGTTGGTACAATGGCAACACTTTACAGTGTTGGAGACAGCGAAAACACCCACACTGTTCGGGAAAAAATGGCAGCTTCTATTAATCCAATAACAGGCGGGAAAACATATACCTTTGCTGTCGGCTTTTCTTTGTTGTTGTTTTACGTTTTTGCATTACAGTGCATGAGCACCATCGCTGTAGTTTACAAAGAAACCAAACACTGGAAATGGCCGCTCATACAATTTCTGTATATGGGGGCCTTAGCATATCTCTCTAGCTTTATAGCGTACACAATTTTAAAATAAAAAAAATTTTGTTGTAGATACGTGTGATGAATTACTATTCAAAAATAACCAATACTTGATTCTTTTCTACTACAGCACCCTTTTCCACAGTAATTTTCTTAACAACGCCATCGCTTGGCGACTTCAAAATATTCTCCATCTTCATCGCCTCCAATACAATAACGGCACCCCCCTTCTTAACAACATCGCCAACCTTAACCCTTGCCTCTATCACCAATCCGGGCATTGGCGCTTTTATTTCATTTATTTTTTTGCTATTCAAATTATCTAAGCCAAGTTGAAGCAATAACTCATCGTGCTTGTCTTTTAGGGCTAACGAATAGGCGTTTCCGTTTATTTGGATTTCGAATTTTTTCTCGACACCATCCGCCTTTACAACTTCCGCTGTATAGGAACGAAAATTTTTAATTAAGTGATAAGAGCCCCTTTTTTCTTCTACTAAATTTAATTCAACGCGCTGTCCATTTATTATTGCCGTGTTGGGCTCGTTAGCCAGAAACTCTATTGCGAACTCCCTATTGTTTACATTTAGTTTATACATAAAACAAAGTTAGGGTAAATTGGATGAATAAACTATTTTAACTATTTTTAAGTCCCTACGTTTTTAGGACAATCCACTGCCTTGTTCTTTTCTATACAAACAGTTTAAGATTGATTTCATTTTCTTTTTGTTGGTATTTATACCCTCAATTTCATGTTGGACGTATTTGCTTATGTATTTTAACAAAGGCTGTTTTTGGGTTGTTATAAATGGGAAAACGGCCTCTAGCTGTTTGTCCCAAACAGGGGAAAAATCTAACAAGTCATTAGGCATTACACGCAATCTGTTAAGGGGGTTTGTTTCTGGTAAGCAGCTAAAGGGTTCTTGTATGTTTAGGTAGCCATAGTCGCAGGTTAGCTGCTCTCCTTTTTGAATGTCGCGGATAGCAAGTTCAAAATCATAAGCCGTGCTTAAACAGTTGCTGTTAAAGCTGTGGTTCATATATTTTGAAATATCCCAACAATATATCCAGTTGCCAGTGTTTGCAATATAGCAATAGGTGTCAAGAATTTTTTTAACATCGGCATCAAATAAGCAAATTTGATCAGGAGTAAAAACTACATCCAGTGGATCAAGCGCCCAGGTGATGGTGCCCGCGGGGATAAGCCGTGTCGAAACTATACCAAATCCTATTTGCTTACCTATAAATTTTAATTCTGTGTGCGGATGTATCATAAAGGGCGCTATAAAAATATAAAAAAAGTGACAAATTTCAAAAAAGCATTCCGTAACAATTTTCATACATTTGTGCCGTAAAAACAAACTTGCCATGAAACAGTTTTTCAAATTTATGTTTGCCTCTATGCTCGGTTTTTTACTAAGCGGGATCCTGCTAATAGTAGTTTTTGTTGCCCTAGTTGCTTCTGCCATAAGCAATGCAGGAAAAGACGAGGACGAGGGTAGCGTCAAAGAAAATAGCATATTACACATTCAGTTCGACCAAGAAATTGTGGACAGAGCCTCTAAAAACCCCTTAGAAAATTTTGATTTTATGTCGTTTAAACCAAACGAAAGCACTGGTCTTGATAAAATATTGGAGAATTTAGAAAAGGCCGCTGGCGACACAAAAATAAAAGGAATTTTTCTCGACATTACAAATGTTCCCTCAGGAATTGCAACGGTAGAAGAGATAAGAAACACCTTGATTGAATTTAAAAAATCAAAAAAGTTCATTGTTGCATACAGTGAAATATATACGCAAAAAACATATTACCTTACCAGTGTTGCCGATAAAATATATTTAAATCCACAAGGCGCGATTGAAATAAAAGGGCTTGGAGGGGAAATAATGTTTTATAAGGGCGCATTGGAGAAATTGGAAATTGAGCCGCAAATAATTCGCCACGGAAAGTTTAAAAGCGCTGTGGAGCCTTATATGCTGGACAAAATGAGCAATGCAAACCGCGAACAAACACATACGTTTATAAATTCTATTTGGCAACAAATTATTAGTGGGATAGCAAAGGAGCGAAAAATTAGCACCGCTTCAATTCAAGAAATTGCAGATAATATGTTGGTGCAAAGTCCTGAAGATGCTCTAAAATATAAATTGGTTGATAAGCTGCTTTACCGTGATGAGGTGACAGCAGAACTAAAAGGCAGAATGGGTGTAGCCGAAAAAGATAAGCTAGCATTGGTTGACTTTAGCTCTTATTTTAACACGCCAACAATTAGAAAATATGATTTAGCAACTCCTAAAATTGCAGTAATTTACGCAACCGGCGCTATAGAAAGTGGAGAAGGAGATGATAAAACAATTGGCTCTGAAAGAATTTCAAAAGCAATTGCTGAAGCGCGTAAAGATGAAAAAGTAAAAGCGATTGTATTGCGCGTAAACTCACCGGGAGGAAGCGCTTTGGCGAGTGATGTAATTTGGCGCGAAGTGGTACTTGCGAAAAAAGTAAAACCCGTTGTTGTATCCATGGGCGATGTGGCTGCTTCAGGAGGATATTATATTGCTTGTGCTGCCAGCAAAATTTATGCAAGCCCTAATACCATTACAGGTTCAATAGGTGTTTTTGGTGTAATGTTTAACGGACAAAAGTTTTTAAACAATAAATTAGGTATCACAATTGATACCGTAAAAACAGCCAAACACTCCGATTTAGGTTCTATTTATCGACCTTTGACAGCTGATGAACGTGCCGTGATTCAACAAGAGGTAGAACATGTGTACGATGTGTTTACAAAAAAAGTAGCAGAAGGCCGAAAGAAAACACAAGCCGAAATTGATAGCATTGGACAAGGAAGAGTATGGAGCGGAGCAGATGCTATCAAAATTGGGCTGATTGACGCCTTTGGTGGATTAAATGAGGCAATTACAGATGCTGCGAAAATGGCGAAATTAGATAAGTACCGTATTTATTCTTTGCCAAAACAAAAAAGCACCCTAGAGTCCTTGTTAAAAAAGACAACCGAAAGTGAAGAGGCAAGGTTAATGGAACGTGAATTAGGGCTTGCCTATAAATACTATAAAAATTTACAGGATGTTTTAAAAAGCCAAGGAATACAAGCTCGTTTGCCTTATTCAATAGATATCCACTAAGGGTTTTTGACGATTTACAATGAGCAAAATCCACTCAATTAACTACAGCGATACAGGCTTTTTTAGCGAGCACATAGTGCGTTATTTGAAAGGCGATGCTACGCTAAAACCCTTTTACAATTTACCGCCCGTTATAGAGTCTTTCGCCAAAGCAATTGATTTTAAAGGAAAAGAGAATTGCAATAGAGAGTTATTGGTAAGCATATTATTGGAGCAAAACAAAGAGTGTCATGCCAACAGCATCAATAATGTAAAAAGCCTTGCCGATAAAAGCACTTTTACCGTTTGCACAGGCCATCAATTGTGCTTGTTTACAGGTCCACTGTATTTTATATACAAAATATTAAGCACTATCAATTTGGCCGAGGAACTACAGCGCAAATACCCCGATAATAAATTTGTACCGGTGTATTGGATGGCAAGCGAAGACCACGACTTTGAAGAGATTAATCACATTCGCATTTTCGGAAAAACAATAAGTTGGAGCAAAGAAGAAGCAACCGGAAACGAGGCGACTTCTGCAGGAAAGATAGAAACGAAATCGCTGCAAAGGGTATTCGCAGAGTTAACTAGGCAAATAGGAGCAGAGACAAAAGCAAAAGCGTTTATAGGTCGTTTGTCTGCCATTTATTTAGGCAGCGACAATTTAGCGCAAGCTACACGAAGCTTGGCGAACGACCTTTTTGGAAGTTACGGATTGGTAATTATGGATGCCGATGACAGTCGATTTAAAAAAGAGTTTGCTCCAATACTTTTCGATGATGTTTTTAACAATACAAATGTAAATTTAGTAAATGAAAGCATTCAAAAATTAATGGATATTGGAATAAAGCCAATTGTTAATCCTCGTCCCATAAATGTATTTTATCTCACAGAAAAATTCAGACAGCGTATTGAAAAAAATAACGATGGAAACTTTTCAATTGTAAACACAGATCTTGTTTTTACGGCAGAACAATTAAAGAGCGAATTAGAACAACACCCCGAAAGGTTTAGCCCCAATGTGGTGTTGCGGTCTTTATATCAAGAAAAAACACTGCCTAACATCGCTTATGTAGGCGGGGCGGGGGAGTTGTCGTATTGGATGGAATACAAAAAAATGTTTGAAAGGCACAATGTGTTTTTTCCCATTTTGATGTTGCGGAACTCTATCTTGTTTGTGGACGAAGCAAGCAGCTTAAAAATAAAAAAGCTAAATTTGCAGGTAACAGATTTTTTTACAGAAACAGAGTTGTTAATCAAACAATATGTTACAGGATTGGCAAACGAAAACAACAATTTTGAAGTAGAGGGGCAAGCATTAAAAAAGCTGTACGAAAACATTTCCACTAAAGTTGCTTCAGTAGACATAACCCTAAAAGCCTCAGTGGACGCCGATTTACAAAAAGCACTTAACGGACTAAAAGCTATGGAACAAAAACTGTTGCGTGCTGAAAAACAAAAACACGAAACATCCATTACGCAAATAAAAAAGGTAAAAGAAAAACTGTTTCCCGAAAATGTGTTGCAAGAAAGAGTAGACAATTTTATACCACACTACGCCAAGCATGGCAACAATTATATTGAAATGCTAAAAGAAAACTGCAAACCTTTTGAAGGGAAGTTTGTTGTGTTGGAGGAATAATGCTTCTTGGGAGATTGTTTTTATTTATTTCTTTCAGGAATTTCAATCAGAAAGAATTATTGGATGCTCAAAATAATTTGGTAAATTAAATTAAAACATAACAAAGCCAACACAATAGAGCTTAATTAACAATATTCATCAAAGGCCATTTTTAAATTATCGGCAATCATTTGGGCAGAACGCCCTTCAATATGGTGCCTTTCAATAAAATGAACCAGCGCCCCATTTTTAAACAATGCAATGCTGGGAGATGAAGGGGGGTAGGGGGCAAAATAGGTTCTTGCCTGTGCCACAGCTTCGCTGTCAAAGCCGGCAAATACCGCAGTAAGCTTGCTCGGCTTCTTTGCGTTTTGCACTGCCAACTTAATGCCTGGGCGTGCTGCGCCTGCCGCACAACCGCAAACGGAGTTTACTACCACCAACACAGTTTCTTGGCTGTTTTTTAGTGCAGCGTCAACAGCCGCAGTTGTTGTCAAGTCCTCAAAGCCAACTGCCGTAAGCTCAGCTTTCATCGGATTTACTAATTGTTCGGGATACATTTTTTGTGTTTTAAGAATTAATTATTGCGTTTACAATTTAAAGGACAAATATAACAAATAATCGCCTGTTATGTTTTAAAAATGATTACAAAAGAACCATTTTTGTTACAAAAACAATACTATAAGGGTTGCGGTAAATGTGTATATTTTATGTACATTTACCCCTCTGTAATTTAAAAATAAAAATGAAAAAAAATCTATTTTATTTCGCGGCCACACTAGTTTTAATTGCAAATCAAGCAATTTCTCAAACAAAACTTATTGAGAAAGTCACTAAAAAGGGAATTGAAATTGTTATTCCTTACGAAAAATACATACTCCCCAACGGGCTGACAGTTCTTGTTCACGAAGACCATTCTGATCCCGTAGCTTATGTAGACGTGACCTATCACGTAGGTTCGGCACGTGAAGAGGTTGGCCGTAGCGGCTTTGCCCACTTTTTTGAACACATGATGTTTCAGGGGTCTGATAACGTTGCCGATGAAGAACACTTTAAAATAGTTTCCAACGCTGGAGGCGACCTTAACGGAACCACTAACACTGACAGAACAAATTATTTTGAAACGGTGCCGAGCAATCAGTTGGAGGTAGCTATTTGGCTAGAGTCGGACAGAATGGGTTTTTTGTTGGATGCGGTAACTCAAAAAAAGTTTGAGGTACAACGGGCAACAGTAAAAAATGAAAGAGGGCAAAATTATGACAATCGCCCCTATGGATTAGTTGGAGAAAAAATTAACAAGGCGCTTTACCCCTATAAACACCCATACTCTTGGCCAACAATAGGCTACTTAGAAGATTTAGACAGGGTGGACGTAGGCGATTTAAAAAGTTTTTTTTTGAGATGGTATGGCCCTAACAACGCAACACTCACTGTTGCGGGAGATGTAAGTGCTGCCGATGTTGTGAAGTTAGCGGAAAAATATTTTGGCTCTATTCCAAAATGTCCGGAAGTAAAAAACCAACCTAAGGAATTGATGAAAATTGACAAAGACCGATACATTTCTTATGAAGACAACATTCGCTTTCCGTTACTGTATGTTGGTTATCCCGGTGTTCCTTCAAACCATCCAGACGAAGCAGCGCTGGACGTACTTGCAGATATTTTGGGGGGGTCAGAAAGCTCTTATTTATATCAAAAATTACAAAAAACACAAAAATCAGTGCAGGTATCAGCAAGCGATGGCACACAGGAACTAGGGGGAGTGTTTGCGATAATTGCTTTGGCATTTCCGGGAAACTCGCTGGAGGATATAGAGAAAGGGATTAAAGAGTCGATGGAAGACTTTGAAAAAGCAGGAGTAAAAGACGAAGATTTGGAACGGTTTAAAATTTCGTATGAATCTGATGTTATACAAGCGCTTTCAAGTGTTAGTGGAAAGGGCGCTCGATTAGCCCAATACCAAACCCTTACAGGTGACGCAAATTATATTCAAAAAGAAGTAAGGGCTTACCAAAGCGTTAGCAAGGAAGATGTAATGCGCGTTTACAAAACTTACATACAGGGCAAGCCGGCTGTTTATTTAAGCGTTTTTCCAAAAGGGAAGCCCGAAATGGTGGCACACAAAGACAACTATACCCCACCCGTTACCAATATTAACGATGCCGACCAAAAAGAGTATCAAAATTTAAAATACGTAAAGGCGAAGGACGCTTTTAACAGAGGCGTTAAGCCTAAGCCGGGAGCAAACCCTATAATCAATGTTCCTCAGTTATGGCGGGAGTTTTTACCGAACAGCGGATTGAAAATTGTCGGAACAAAAACAGATGAAATTCCCTCGGTAACATTATTGTTATCGCTTGAAATGGGTCATCGCATGGAAAGCAAAGAGAAGGCGGGAATTGCTTCATTGTTAGCAGGAATGATGGAAATGTCTACCGAACACTTAAGCGATGAGCAAGTGAGTGCCGCGCTTGAAAAGCTTGGAAGCTCAATATCTGTTTCGGCAGGCGAAAACGAGCTTTCTATCTATATTAATTCACTTACAAAAAATTTAGACGCAACGTTGATAATTGCAGATGAAATATTGTTTCATCCAAAATTTGACAAAGAAGAATTTGAACGATCGAAAAATGAGCAGCTTCAGGGAATTGCAAACCAAGCAACGTCCGCCAGCACAATTGCAAACAATGCATTTAAAAAAGTATTGTATGGAAGTAATTCCATTATGGGAATTCCCAATGTTGGTACAGCTGCAACCGTAAAGTCTATTACAATAGAGGAGGTAAAGCAGTTTTATACCAGCTATTTTTCACCACGTATTGCGAATATGGTTGTAGTAGGAGATATTACAAAAGAAGAGTTGTTACCGAAATTAGCATTTTTAGATAAATGGCAAGGAATAAAAGTCTCCTTGCCAACACCAGACCCTGTAGCGGAAATAACCAAAACCAAAATATATTTGGTTAACAAAGAAAAGGCGCCACAATCCGAAATTCGTATAGGGAGGCTAGGGTTGTCGTATGATCCGTTTAACGAATATTATAAAAATCAGATAATGAATTTTGCTTATGGAGGAAACTTCAATAGCCGAATCAACATTAATTTACGTGAAGACAAAGGGTGGACATATGGAGCTAATTCGTATTTTTCGGGAACAAAGTATGCTGGTCCTTATTTAATTTTTGCAGGAGTAAAGGGCGAAGCTACCGACAGCTCTGTGGTTGAAATAATAAAGGAAATGAATAAATATGCAACCCAAGGAATAACAGAAGAGGAGTTGTTGTTTACTAAAAACTCGCTGGGGCAAGGAGACGCATTAAAGTTTGAAACGCCTATGCAAAAGGCCGGATTTTTAAAGCGGATTGCCGATTTTAACTTAGACCCAAGTTATATTAAAATGCAAAATGAAATATTGCAAGGGGTGACAAAAGCAGAAATAGACGCATTGGCAAAAAAGAATTTACAACCGAGCCAAATGTTTATTACCGTTGTAGGTGATAAAAAATCGATATTGCCGGGGCTGCAAAAACTAGGGTATGAAATTATTGAGTTGGACAGTGACGGAAATGTTATTCCGGGAAACAACAATCAAGAGTTATACAAAAATGATGAACCAAATGATTTGCCGAAAGTAGAAAAGAAAAAGGTCGGTGTTGAAAAAGATAAGGATGAAATAAAAAAGAAACAAGAGCCCAAGAAAAAATAATTTAAAGAATACTAAAAGCCCTTGCAATTAAAAAGAAGAGTTTTTTAGTTTCGTTTATCAATACCCCAGTTGAGTTTTTTGTGCAAGGTGTTAAAGAAATCTTGCCCCTGAAGTCGAATTAAATTTACCTTAAACTTCTCTTGCGTTATGGTCATTTCTACTAAGGAGTCGATTGTTTCGGAGCGCGAATCCAACGAAACAAGAAAACTGCCTTGCCGCCCTTCAACTTTCAAAGTAAGAGAATCCTTGCTCGACACAATAATCGGTCGAACATTTAAATTGTGGGGCGCTATGGGCGTAACAATAAAATTTTCTGATTGAGGAACCATAATAGGTCCGCCACAACTTAATGAATAGGCTGTTGAGCCCGTTGGGGTTGAAACAATAAGGCCGTCTGCCCAATATGTATTTATAAAAACACCGTTTAAATAGGCGTGAATACTAATCATAGAAGAAGAGTCCTTTTTGTGAATAGTTATTTCATTGAGTGCAAAATTTAAGTCGCCAAAAAGCCCTGATGATGTTTCAAATTTTACCAAAGAGCGTTCGTCAAGTTCATGCCTGTTGTTTGCCAATGCATCAATACTCATTTCTATTTCCGGAATAGAAACAGTAGACAAAAAGCCCAATCGCCCGGTGTTGATGCCCATTATTGGAATTCCTGAATTTCTAACGAAAGCGAGCGTGTCTAACAAGGTTCCATCACCGCCAATGCTAAATAAAAAGTCAGCCTTGTTAGCCAAAGAAGCATTTTGTTCAAACAACTCAATGGAGACAGACCTAAAGTTGACTTGTTCCTTAAGTAAGGAATAAAAATCACGGTGAATAAGAATCTGCGCATTTGACTCTTGTAGCTTGTCTACAACACGTTGAACGTGAGGCAAACTAACTGCATTAATTGTTCTTCCGTATAAGGCGACTCTCATTAATACAAATGTACTAAATATTGACGAACGCTTTTAAATAGGTGCCGTAAAGTGTAGAAAAACCACCTTTTCTTTCAAATCATTCATTGCTATTTCAAAACGAAAAACACTGTCGTAATATGTTACAAAATCGATTCCCATGCCGGCTCCCCAAATGTATTTATTAGAAAGGGGATTTGTTGCAAAGTGTTTTTTATCTTCTGTATAGGCGGCATCAAAGAATAAATTTCCATAAAAAGCATAATGAAATGTGTCGAACCTTGCGTTGTTGATGAAATTTATTTTTTGATTGTGCGGCTTTATAATTTCGTATTTGATGTTGCTTCTTGCCAGAACGTATTTTTGTGCATCAATCACATAATATTCATATCCCCTTACATATTCTCCATACCCTAAGCCTCTTTGTATAAAATAGTATTGTTTTTTTTGATTGTCTGAGGTTTTACATTTTACACCAGCAGCTATATACAACCTGTTAAAAACGGGAACAAAAACCTTTACAGCGGCTTCAATTTTATTAATTCCCACAGGCTCGTTGCATAATATTCCTAGTCCAAAGCGGGTAATGTCGCCATCAAAATAATATCCTTTAAGCGGATAGTATTTTGAATCACGCAAATCGCGCCTAAACAAATAGCTGATAGTAAAAAATTGAGTTTTAGTGGCATTATTACTGTAATAATCACTTTGTAGCTCGGTGAGGGTGTCGGCTATTTTACCATAGTTGTAGCGCAGTTCTGCGCTATGCGTGTTGTATGTTCTTGAGCGGTAGTGGTAACGAGCCTTACCACCAAGCTCTTGTCGTATAAATTCAGAATCGTTTTTATAAAACAATAATTTATTGTTGCGTGTAGCATAGTTTATTTCGTGATTATGTGAATAGTTAAACGAAACAGACATTCCGCTTTTTTGTTTTTTGTTGAGATAAGGAACATTGTAATAAACACCAAATTGCTTTGTAAATCCAAGCTGAAACTTGAGTTGAATGTTTTCTTTTCTTCCTCTAAAATTGTATCGAACTAAGTATGCCCCATAGTTGAGGTGCTCTAAATTTTTGTTTTGCCACCATACCGTTAAGTTTGGGTCGGCTACCTCTAAAATAGGCAAGGGCAATGTATACCAACGCTCCGAAACGGTTATATAAACATCCAATTTATTCTTTTCTATCGCAAGTGTGTCTATTCTTACAAAATTAAAAAGGGAAGTATTTAAAAGGTTTTCGCGCGATTTTATTACTTTTTTATCTAAGTCAATTTTACTAAGAGTGTCGTTAATAGCAAATAACAGTTCGCGCATTATAATAGCGCTTTTTGTTACTTTATTTCCAATAAAAACAATGTTATGAATAAGGAGTTTTTGTTTAACAGTGTCATTTTTAACCACGGGCTGTGGAAGCAATTGCGAAAAAAAAAGTAAGGACGCAAGGAGCATTACATATTTATGTAATTCATTAACGAGTCAAAGCGGTTTTTTATATCGTTATCGGAAAAATGGCTATGGTGAAACGATGCTTTTACGGTATAGTTGTACCGAGCAAATGTTTGCAGTATAGCAGAAAGATCCTCGCGATTAACTTTTAATGTTACTTCTAGTTTAGAGGAATCTGGAGGGGAGGAAATGTAAAGGCTTAATATTTTACCATCGTTGGATTCAACTATACCAGCAATTTGTGAAAGTTGATAATCTTTTTCGTTCATTTCAAGAACAATTAAGCCACCTTTCTCTCTCATAAAAGCCATTCCGGCAAAGTTATCCATAATATGTGCAAGTGTAACAATACCCGTGTATTGTTCCTTTTCGTTAATAACCGGAATGAGCGATAATTTAAGCGTAGATAAAATAGTTAACACTTCATAATAATGCTGCCCTTCCTTTGCGTAAGGGCGCATAAGCGACAACCGCTGCCTCCCCAATTGTTTCTCGGGGTGTTCCATATCCAATAAGTCAGCTTCCGAAATCAGGCCCAAATATTCTAGTCCACGAACAATAGGCAGGTTTGTTACACCATATTCATCCATCCACTGCAAGGCTTTTTCTCCGGTGTCGGAAATCTTTAAAGGTGGGATTTCATCAATTATGAGATCTTTTGCGTACATATTGTATAGCCTGTTAAATACAAAAACCAAATTTATAGTATCACAAACATACTATTTTTTTAGTTTTACTAAAATTTAGATTCGGCCAATGACCAAATTAAGTGTTAATATTAATAAAGTGGCAACTTTGCGCAATGCTCGCGGAGGCAACGACCCCAATGTAATTACGTTTGCACAAGATTGTGAGCGTTTTGGCGCAGACGGAATAACGGTACACCCCCGTCCTGATGAGCGACACATACGTTACCGCGATGTGTTGTTGTTGAAGCCAATGTTAAAAACAGAATTTAACATTGAAGGAAATCCTAAAGAAAAAAAGTTTATACAATTGGTGATTGACGCAAAACCCACACAGGTAACCCTTGTGCCCGATGTTATAGGGCAAGTAACTTCTAATCACGGATGGGACACTGTTGTTAATGCGGCCTATTTAAAGGAAACAATTTTGGCATTTAAAGAAGCGGGAATACGCACCTCCATATTTATAGATGCAAATTTAGAAATGATTGAAGGGGCGAAAGACTGCGGAGCAGACAGGGTGGAGCTATATACAGAAAGCTACGCACACCATTATTTTAAAGAACCGGAAAGAGCAATACGGCCTTTTATTGAAGCAGCCAAAATGGCCACCGAAATTGGCTTAGGAATAAATGCAGGCCACGATTTAAACAAGGAAAACTTGGCTTTTTTTGCAAAAAAAATCCCCGAACTATTGGAGGTTTCTATTGGTCACGCTTTAATTTCTGATGCCTTGTATTTGGGAATTGAAAACACCATACAACTATACTTGCGTCAACTAAAACAATGAAACTAAATTATAAAAAACTAGGAGAAGGAAGAGCTCTAGTAATTTTACATGGACTATTTGGCTCATTGGATAATTGGCAAACACTTGGAAAAAAATTTGCGGAACACTACACGGTATATCTTTTAGACTTGCGCAATCACGGACACTCGCCACATAGCGATGAGTGGAGTTATGAGTTAATGTGCGAGGATTTGTTTGAGTTTTTAAACGACAATAAATTGGATAAAATATATTTGTTGGGCCATTCGCTTGGCGGAAAAGTAGCAATGAAATTTGCACTAACACATTATGAAAGAGTGGAGAAGTTAATTGTGGCAGACATCTCTCCGAAATATTATCCGCCTCAGCAAAGCGATGTGTTAACTGCAATTAATGCAGTGGATGTTGAGGTTGTGAAAAGCAGAAAAGGGGTGGAAGAAATTCTAGCAAATAATAAATTGGATTTAGGAACACGTCAGTTTTTACTAAAAAACCTTTACTGGAAAGACCAAAGTCGTGCTCGATTGGCTTGGCGCTTTAACTTTAAGGCGATTGAAAAAAACATTTTAATAGTTGGGCAAGAACAAATGGCTGGAAAGCCAAACCCTTTATTTTGTTTATTCTTAAGGGGGGCTAATTCCAACTATATTGGGGAAGAAGATTTGGAAAACACACGTGCATTGTTCCCGAAGGCGATAGCAAAAACCATTCAAAATGCAAATCACTGGCTGCATACAGATCAACCCGTTTTGTTTTATGAAGAAGTTGTGTTGTTTCTAAAGTACTAATAGATTGGGGGGATGAAGGTAAAAGACAAAGACAGCTACATACTGTTTTTGCTATGCCTTTTTTAAAGTAAAAGAAAAAGTAGAACCAATGCCTTCTGTGCTTCGCACATTGATGGTTTGATTGTGGGCCTCAATGATGTGTTTCACAATGGCTAGGCCCAAGCCTGTTCCGCCTTGGTTGCGTGCGCGACTTTTGTCAACACGATAAAATCGCTCAAACAAGCGGGGCAAATGGTGTTTGGCAATACCAATTCCATTGTCGGCAATTTCTATTAAAATATTTTCGTCCATATCGTAAAAGCGCACTTCTGTTTCACCGCCCTCTCTGCCGTATTTAATGGAGTTAACAATTAAATTCGTAAACACTTGCCGGATTTTTTCTTTGTCCCCCACCACCTTAATTGGCCCTTCATAGACTTCTTTTAAAAGCAGCTTAATGCTTTTTGTTTCGGCATTTATTTCTAATGAGTGAACCGCATCTTCGGCCAGGAAAAGCAAATCAAATTTTTCAGGATAAATAGTTAATTCCCCGGCTTCTAATTGTGATATAGACTCCAAATCTTCCACAATGTTAATCATCCTATCAACATTGCTCGCTGTACGTTGTAAATAGTTTCTATTAATCGTTTCGTCTTCTAACCCTCCATCGAGCAGCGTTAATACGTATCCCTGTATTGCAAAAATTGGAGTTTTAAGTTCGTGCGAAACGTTTCCAACAAACTCTTTCCGATAAACTTCTAGTTTTTTTAGCTGTTCAATTTCGTTGCGGTTATAATCTGCCCACTCTTGCACTTCCTTGTTTACGTTTTGAAAAACATCATCGTCAATGTTTATGCTGTTTTTTTCGTTTGAGCTTCCTGTTTTTAGATTGTGAATAGATTTATAGATTAAATTTATTTTATCGTGAATAAACGTTTTAAGCATAAAACGCAACAATAAATAACATACAATAAAACAGGCGGCGCTTATTAAAAAGGCAAACCCCCAATTGATATCAGAAAAAAACAAGTACTGAAAAACAATGGAAAAAAAACCTATTAAAATGTAAATTGAAATAGAAGTGACAAAAACAATAGCCCCAGGATTTAACTTTTTCACTCTTACGAATGTATTAAAAGTCAAACTTATATCCTACTCCTTTAACTGTTTTAATTAAATGATCGCCTAATTTTTCGCGTAATTTTCTTATGTGCACATCAATGGTTCTATCGCCCACTACCACATCTTCGCCCCAAACTTTTCCCAATATTTCATCGCGGTGAAAAACCTTTCCCGGCTTTGACACCAATAGGGCTAATAGCTCAAACTCCTTTTTAGGTAACGACAAATCCACTCCGTTTTGGATAACCAAGTATTTTTCGCGGTCAATTTTTAATCCGCCCACATCAATGTTCTTAACTTCTTTGTCGGAATCTAATCTGCGAAGAATAGCGCCTATTCTGCTCAGTAGCACTTTGGGCTTAATGGGTTTGTTAATATAGTCATCGGCACCTGCATTAAAACCTGCTATTTGCGAATAGTCTTCATTCCGAGCAGTAAGAAATGCAATCAATACGTTTTTGAATTCTTCTGTTTCTCTAATTTCTCGACACATTTCTATTCCATCTTGACCCGGCATCATCACATCAATAATAATTAAGTGGGGCAATATTTTTTTTGCCAAGGAAACCCCCTCTTTGCCATTAACTGCAGTATATACGTGATACCCAGCCACTTTCAAGTTGTAACTTAAAAACTCCAAAATATCTGGCTCATCGTCAACCAACAATATTTTATACTCACCTGTATTCATTTTTCTTTTTTTTGTAAAGGTATCAGCCTTTGTGTTAATAAAAAGTTAATTAAATATTAATTAAATATTATAAGAGCAATAGAAGAAAGTCGCGGTCGACTAAAATGTATGAGACAAAAACACCCCAAGGTGATTTATTATAATGTTTTTTCGTATATTTGGTGTTAGGTTTAATTTTTTAAAAGTGACAAAACGTGTTTTTATATTTTTAGCAATAGCGTTTATCTCAAGCGCGCCCCCTCTTTTTGCTCAATCCGCAGCAATAGGTTTCAGCGACCCCTCTTCAATATTAGCAAATGTTTCGGAGGGTATTTATGTCCCAAATGTATTTACGCCTAACTATGATGGAGTAAACGATGCCTTTTATATTGCGAATAAAGGAATTGCAGAATACAGTCTTAAAATATTCGATCGCTATGGCATATTGGAGTTTGAAACAGTTTCTCCCAATATATCTTGGGACGGAACAACCCCTTCGGGGCTTCCTTTAAGTGTCGGTACTTATTTTTATGTCTTGGTTGCTAAGTCGGCAAGCAAGGAGTATAGCCAAAGCGGGAAAATAATGTTGTTGCGATAAAAGAAAGTTTCGTCTGCTTATTTTAAATTATTTTTTCCAGCAACCAACCAAATGGTCGTCTACCATACCTGTCGCCTGCATATATGCATAACAAATAGTTGAGCCAACAAACTTGAATCCGCGCTTAAGTAAATCTTTACTCATTGCGTCAGACTCTTTTGTTTTGGGAAGCAAATTTCGCACTTCTTTGGGACGATTTACAATTGTTTTGCCATTTGTAAATTGCCAGATACAGGCATCAAAACTTACAAATTCTTTTTGTACTTGTAAGTGTGCTTTTGCATTGCCAATGGTTGATTATGTCTTAAGTTGATTGGGAATAATTCCCTTGTTTTACATAAGTTGTTCAACTTTTAGGGCATCGTGTTTTGCAATTTTTTCGCATCAAAACCGCTAACTAATTCGTAGCCGCCAACAAGAGGCTAAAAATATGAAATTACAGTTAAAATACCAACTAAATTTAGCTAAACACAGCTTTAAGTACTTCTACCGAACGTAAATCTTTAAAAGCGGGAATGTGTAAGGAGTAGTACGCCACTAATTTATCAATAAATTCAGCCCTTGTTTCGGAGGATATTGAAATAGTGTCGCAACGGGATAATGAAGTTTCAATAATTTGATAAAGCAAAAGTGTGTATTGGGGATTTAAAAAATAAAAATGTTCCGGAGAATTCGAAATAAAAGAGCCATTTACTAAATCGAAATAATTTTGTCCGGTTGAAACTCCTTGGGGATAAAAGCCAAGGAATCGGCTAAACTGTAGTGTAAATACCAAATGAAAATTGGAGCAATTTCCTGAAAATACATCGAGCAACTGAATGGAGCTAAACAAAAAGGAAAACAAACCACTATTAGGCTCTTCTTCTTTTATCGTTTTCACAAGCAATTCATTTATAAAAAAAACGACAGCCTGCTTTTTTATATCGAAAGGAATAGTTGTAAAGACCTTGTTTATTTTTATTTCTTGAATGGCATTTAATTTTTCTCCGCCGCTCTTAAACACAACCATTTCAACCAACGATAGTGGTTGAAAATAGGAGGGCTTTGTTTTAGAGTTTTTTTTTCTTGCCCCTCTAACTATATAGGATTGTAATCCAAAAAGGTCGGTGTAGGCTGTTACAATCAAGCTGCTTTCGGAGTATTCCACCACCCTTAAAACAATCCCCTTTAGTGTATACAGCATTTTAATTCAAAAACAAAAGCTTACTTATGATTGTTTTTGATCCGTCTTCGCTCGCACAAAAAATGGTATATACGCCACTCTGCGCCTTTGTGCCTTTTGTATCTCTTCCATTCCAAATTGCTTGTCCACCCAAGGCTTTTGTTTGAAAAATAAGTGTGCCGCTAATGTCTGTAATTTTTACATCCGCATTTTTAGTAAGGCCTTTTATGGCTATTGTACCTGTGTAGTCAGGCCTAACAGGATTCGGATAAGCAAACACTTCCTCTTTTACAAATTTGTCGGCACCATCGGTAGCGGTACTTTTGTACGAAACAATACCATTTGCGGTAGCAAAATATACTTGCCCGTTTTTACCATTAATAGCAATTGACCTAATTTCGTCTGAAAACAAGGGGCTGTTTGCTGCCGTATAATGAGCCAACTGTTGAGTTCCATCGGCACTCATAAAATACACACCGCTATTTTGTGTTCCTATCCATTTTCTGTTAGCGCCATCAACAGCAATGGCTGTTACCAATTCTGTTTCCAGTAAATTTTGAACATATCCATCCTGCTCTAATTTTATTTGTTGGGCATCGAAACTGCCTGTTCCAAAAACAGCTATTGGAGAATAAAAAACAGAAATTCCTTTGTCGGTTCCTATCCACATCTGCCCATCGGCATCTTCTGCCATTGCGCTTACGTCCGACCCTACAATTCCACCACTACCGGCAGTAAAATTGAGTTTTTTTATTTTGTCATCCGAAGGGTCGTCCAGCGTACTATTATCGTCATACACAAGTACCCCATTCCCATTCGGCAACATCATCCATTTTGGCCCACTAGACGTTGCAACAACATTTCCTACCAGCGTATTGTTGAGCTCGCTTCCACAGTCAAAAGCGGTAAAATTTCCATTTATGTCAAGTGCTTGCAAAGCATTTTTTGTATATGAATTGGTAAACCAAACAGTACCACCCTTATCAAAGTCTAAGCCCCCAACGCCTATCCACCTAAACTCTGGTCGCTGTCGAAGTGTACTGTTTTTTTCGTTGTAAACAGCGCTTACTTTCCCTTCTTTTATTTCTATTAACCCATTGCTCCAAGAACCCGCAAAACATCTTTTCGGATCGTTAGGGTCTGCTAGCACAGTAATGATATCAAATAGGGTGTCTATTGCTACAGAAGTTTTATTCGTAACGTTTGTCCAGGAGCCATTATAGAATCCTGACACCCCATCAATGTTAAACAGGTTTCCCCAAGCTGCATCTTTGCTTCCGGGAGCCACCCACAAATTTCCATTTTCAACGGAAATAGCAGTAACGCTATTTGTGTTAGGGCCTTCCGGGGCAAACCTTTCGAATAAAAAAGGGCCATCGCCTTTCATTAAGGCGCTTTTTCGGTCTGCAATCCACTCTTTTCCTTCAGTGTCCAATACGCACTTAAGTGGCGCGAAACCAGGAAGGTCGGCTTGAAAATAGTCGTAAATATGAACAACAGAAGCGAACGAGGCATCGTATACATCAATAAACTCATCGAAAGTAACCACTAGTTTGGAATTAAAAGCGCGGATGTTGTGACAGGTATTGCTGGTGTAGTTTTGCAATACAAGGGGAATGAGGATCGGTGTTGCAGGATCAAAAGTGTAAATTTTATCATTGTTGTATATGGAAGAATATTTGTTTACTACAATGTTTCCATTAAACAATGCCATTGTGTTGAATGTTGAGTCGTTAAAAAACCGCGTCCACTGATTAAAATCAGATAAAAAAGTATTGTTTTTAGATGCGCGGTAAATCCCATCGTCTGTGGCTGCAAAAACATAATTGCCATCGGTTAATACATCTCTTACATTCACAGCAGCTCCATTTGTGCCAATATAATAGGTGTCAGCAATTTCCTTTTTAACAATATTTAATTTTATGATACCAAATCCGCAAGCTAAATAAGCAAAATCTCCATCAAAAAAAATGTTGTTGACGCTTTTGTCGCCAAGTATTTGTTTACTTTTAATATCAGAGATGTTTACAACAACATCTTTTTCGAGCAAGTCTAAATTAGAATTAGCATATGCTACCACCAACACCTTTCTGTCTTTGCTGTAATTAATGGCACTTACCCCAATATCCGACCATCCGTTTACTTTCGAAAGTCGCTCAATAGAGTTGTCGGATTTGCTATAGGAAAATAAATTTCCATTGGCTATGGCATACACCTTTTCTTCTGCGTCAGCAACGTCTAACCCTTTGTTATAAGACAGTTCAGGGCGCCACTGACCAATTTCAATGTCTTGCGAAAGGCAAGCTGAACAGTAAAGGGCGAAAAGAAAGGAAACACTTTTTTTAAAACGCATACAACAAAGTTACATTTTTAGAAAACAGAAAGCTGCAAAAATTATTGTGTTTAGAATTAAAAATTGTAATCTTTAAATTTTGTAGAAAACTCATCCTCGGCAAATTTAGGATTAATCACAATGGTAATATATTCGTAGCTTTCGAAAAGCCCCTTATCGTCATAAATTTTTATGTTCACCGGTAAGGATAGTTTTTTGTCGATATACATTATCATTTTCTTAGAATAATAGGTTGGTGTGCTTATTTTTTCGCCCGCCTTTAGCTTTGTGTAATAACCCAACGCGGGATTGTTTTCAATCACCATAAATTCGCTTACAAACAATTTTCGTGCAATAGAAACAACCGTTTCTCCTTGTTTGGCAATGTAGTTGTAATGCTTAAATTCAGTGTTGTCAACAACCACTTTATAGCAATCGTGTCCGTTCCATTTTTCACTGGTATAACTACAATAGGTGTCAAACGCCCCCCCTCCTTGTTTCATAGAGCCGGCCAAAACGCTCGCCATATATGTAAATCCAAGTTCATTGATAGTGTGATGCTGGTCCTTTCGTAAAAAATATCCGTAAGGGTCTAAGTTTAAATTAATGTATGGAAAAGCGTTTGGGTTTACCAGTGCATCCCCGTCATTCCAGCCTTGCGCCCAAAGTAATTCGGCTTCTATTTTTGGTATTTTTAAATATATTTTTCGAGGAGAAACGTTCAGTTTTACACGAGAGCCCGCAGCCAACATTTTATTGTCTACGCGTTCCGATATTTTCATCTCGTACCGTACCGTTTTTAAATTCATTGCTGCGCTAATCATTTTTTCTAATACTTCACGAGGTGTCTGGTCTTCCGCTTCTTTATAGGTAAAACCAACCAAAAGGGAAATGCTTAAAAGGATAAAAAGGGAGCGTTTCATAACCAAAGCACGAATATAACCATCCTTTTTGTTAAAATGCGCTAAATTTAAATGAATGACAGAAAATAGAAAGCTAAAAGCTATTTTTGCACGTTTATTGTTTGTTTTGTGAGAAAAAAAGTATGCATTCCTATTGATTCGATTTACGAGGCAAAGTCTTTGTTGTTAACGTGGAGCAAACAGTATGATTGTGTTTGCTTTATGGATAGCAATAAAGCTGCTCAACAAAGCAAAGACGGTTATTCATCTTTTGATTTTATATTAGCGGTAGAATCCATTGAAGAAATTACACCCCAAGAAAACCCCTTTGAAAGTCTACTCGGCTTTTATAAGAAACAAAAGGATTGGATTTTTGGCTATTTGTCATACGAACTAAAAGACACAATTGAAAAGCTGTCTTCAGACAATACAGACAGAATAGGGTTTCCGGCATTACATTTTTTTTGTCCGCGTTTTATTTTTACAATTGAACAACAAAACTTATGCATTTGTTTTCGCTCGGAATTACAAACCGAAGCGTCTGTTTTAAAAGTAGTAAAAGATATTTTATCAAGCTCTACGAAAGAACAAAAAAGAGAACACGTTTCCATAGAAATAAAACAACGAATAAGCAGAGAAGAATATTTAAAAGCCGTTAATAGTATTCAAATGCATATTCAAATCGGAGACGTTTACGAAATGAATTTTTGTCAGGAATTTTATGTTGAAGACGCGACAATAGACGCGGGGGCTGTTTTTAAAAAATTAAATAAACTTTCAAAAGCCCCACTTTCGTGCTATTACAAACGGCATAAAAAACACCTTTTATGTGCAAGCCCTGAGCGCTATTTGAAAAAAACCGGAAATAAATTAATATCTCAACCCATAAAAGGCACAAGTAAAAGAGGTGCAACAATAAATGAAGACAGGCATCTCAAATCAGCCCTATTGAAAGACGAAAAAGAAAGAAGTGAAAATATTATGATTGTTGACCTTGTGCGAAATGATTTATCAAAAGTAGCAAAACGTGGGAGCGTTAAAGTAGAAGAGCTTTGTGAGTTATATTCATTTGAGCAGGTGCATCAACTTATTTCAACCATTAGCTGTGAGCTTGACAGCGATGTTAGCATTAGCGATATTTTAAAAAGTACATTTCCAATGGGCTCAATGACCGGTGCGCCCAAAATTAAAGCAATGCAATTAATTGAACAATATGAAGAAACGAAGAGAGGGTTGTACTCCGGTGCCGTTGGATATATAAGCCCTGAGGGCGATTTTGATTTTAATGTTGTTATTCGAAGTATACTTTACAATGAAAACGAACAGTACATTTCCTATATTGCAGGAAGCGCCATTACTTCAAAAAGTATTCCGGAAAAAGAATACGAGGAGTGTATGACAAAAGCGAAAGCAATGTATACAGTATTTTCAAATTCATAACTTTGTGCAATGCAACAGCTTTTCGAATCATTTGTAAAAAAAGAAAAACTCATTGCTAAAAATGAAGTAGTATTGCTTGCTGTTAGTGGCGGTTGCGACTCAGTTGTTATGTGCAAACTTTTTCACGAATCAGGCCTTTCATTTGCCATTGCCCACTGCAACTTTCAGCTAAGAGGTAAAGAATCGGACGAGGACGAATTGTTTATAAAGCAACTAGCAAAAAAATATAAAGCACCTTGTTTTTCAGTTCGTTTTGAAACAAAAAAACACGCAAAAAGTTCAGCCATTTCTACGCAAATGGCAGCCCGCGAGCTTCGCTATAAATGGTTTGAGGAAATAAGAAATAATAATAGTTTCGCAAAAACAGCAACAGCTCACCACCAAGATGATGTGGCAGAAACAGTCATAATTAATTTATTGCGAGGTTCAGGCATTGCTGGATTTCACGGCATTTCAGCTAAAAAGGGAAATATTGTTCGCCCCTTATTATTTGCCGACAGAAAACAAATAGAAGCATTTGCAAAAAAGAATAAACTTGCTTTTAGAGAGGACAGTAGTAATAAAAGCGATGATTATTTGCGGAATAAAATTCGCCATAATATCATTCCTTTATTGAAAGAAATAAATTCAAAGGCAAGCAAAACCATTTACGAGACTACCCTTAAAATAGCAGCTGCAGAGGAAATATACCGACAACAAATAGAAGCCGTTTCAAAAAGCACAGTGCAAAAAAGGGGAACGGGAACACATCTGTCAATCATCGAATTAAAAAAGCTGTCTCCGTTAAAAGCCTATTTGTATGAATTGCTGGCGCCTTTTGGATTTAGCTCCGATGTTGCAAATAATGTTTGTGATTCGCTGCAATCTCATTCTGGGAAATTGTTTTTATCGTCAACCCACAGAGCCCTAAAAGACAGAGATAACATAATTATTACCCCAATAGAAGTGGCGGTTGACGAAACAGAATTCAAGATATCTTTAGGGGTTAAGCAAATAAACAAACCAATTACTTTGTCCATTAAAAAAGTAACAGTAAACGCATCTTTTAAAATATCTACAGATAAAAAAACAGCCTCTTTGGATGCCAAGAAATTAAAATTCCCGCTGATACTTCGTAAGTGGAAAAAGGGGGATTCGTTTTGCCCGCTTGGAATGAAACAAAAGAAAAAGCTAAGCGACTTTTTAATTGACACAAAAGCCTCTCTTTTTGAAAAGGAAAACGTGTATGTGTTGCTTTCCGATAACAAAATTTGTTGGCTGGTGGGAAAACGTGTTGATGATAGATTTAAAATCAATGAAAAGACAAAAACCGCAATTCGGTTTTCAGTATAGCGAAAGCTATTTTATACCCAACTCCTCCACTGGACTCCAAAAAAGAGTTTTAAAATGTTTAACGACATCTTTTACTACAACAATATTTTCCTTCTCCAACAGTTTTTGCATTTCATCGGGCGATGCAAAATGATGTTTTCCGGTTAGCATTCCGTTTCGGTTCAGCACACGATGAGCGGGAACGTATTCGTTTTGTTTATGTGCTGCGTTCATTGCCCAACCTACCATACGCGATGAACGTGCCGCCCCTAAATACTTAGCAATTGCTCCGTAGTTTGTAACGCGCCCTTTTGGAATAAGCCTCACTACGGCATACACGTCATCAAAAAACGAATAAGTGTTGTCGCTTAACTTCAATGTATCCCAAATTGGATGTAACAAATTTTAAAACCCTTCACTGTGAATATGTTTTCATAATGTGTTCGAATGTTTTTTAACCAAGGTTGCTTTTCGGCTGAATCTTCATATAGGTCAGCTGTGTGGTCTAACAATTCAAGATTGTTTTCTTTTATCACTTGCAAGGTGTATTCATAAAAGGGGGCATTGTCGGTTTTTAATTGCAACAGCCCCCCTTTTTTTAATACTTTTCTGTAGCGCGCAAGAAATGGAGGCGAGGTCAATCTTTTTTTTTCACGACTTAGCTGTGGTTGTGGGTCGGGAAAAGTAATCCATATTTCATCCACCTCTTCAGGACTAAAAACGGTTTCAATATTTTCTATATGTGTTCGTACAAAGCCAACATTTTCCAATTTATTTTCCAGTGCAGTTTTTGCGCCTCGCCAAATACGATTACCCTTTAAGTCAAGTCCAATATAATTTTTGTTGGGGTTCGCTTCTGCCATACCAACAGTGTATTCGCCCTTGCCGCAGCCAAGCTCAATCACAATAGGGTTGCTGTTTTTAAAAAAAACATCTCGCCACTTTCCTTGCAAAGGATGAGGGTTAAGCACATCTCCGGTTTGCAAATGCTGAACAACATTTGAGAAATCAACTATTTCCGCAAAACGCTGTAATTTTCTTTTCACCACAAATTTTCTTTTTGCAAAGATAAAAAAGAAGACGTGACACGCGAAGCATTTATGAATTGCTATCTTCGTAATGCAATAAAATGGAACTTAAAAAAAGCAAGGAACGTATTTTAATTTGTCCGCTTAACTGGGGCTTAGGTCACGCTACGCGGTGTATCCCCATTATTAATGAATTAATAAGGCAAGGGCATACCATTGTCGTTGCTGCCGATGAAGGGCCTTTGAAATTGTTGAAAAAAGAATTTCCAGATTTAGCATTCATTGTGTTTCCAAATTATAGTGTTCGCTATCCAAGTGGAAGGAATATGACTGTTTCAATGTTGCTTCAATCACCTCAAATTTTTTATTCCATTTACAAAGAGCACCTCCAATTAAAAAAAATAATTGCGCACAACAAAATCGATGTTGTTATTTCCGACAACAGATTTGGTTTGTGGAACAAGTATGTAAAAAGCATTTTTATTACACATCAGCTATTTATAAAAACGCCTATTGCACAAGTGTTTACAAACGCAATCAATCATTGGTTCATAAAGCAATACGATGAATGTTGGGTGCCCGATGCCGAAGGAGAAAATAATCTTTCCGGTGAACTAAGTCACCAACAAAAACAATTGCCCAATGTAAAATTTATTGGTGCATTATCGCGATTCAACAAACAAGAAAACAGTCTTGAAAAAAAATGGGATGTTTTGGTAATCCTTTCGGGGCCCGAGCCGCAACGAAGCATTTTTGAAAATTTAGTTGTGCAACAATTAAAGCAAACAAGCCTTAAAACCCTTATTGTAAAAGGCGTTGTACGCGATGAAGAGGTGTGGGAAGAAATAAATTCGAACATTACATCTGTTTCGCATTTACCTACAAAACAATTAGAAACAGTCCTATTGAGTTCCGAAATAATTGTTTCGCGCAGTGGCTATTCTACTATAATGGATTTAGCAACATTGGGTAAAAAAGCGATTTTTGTCCCTACTCCCGGACAAACAGAGCAGGAATATTTGGCGGAGCGTTTTATGAAAAAGGGTATTTGTTTTTCACAAACACAAACTGAGTTTGATTTGGAGATTGCATTAAAAGAAAGTGAAAATCATACAGGTTTTAAAAATATTTTTGATAATAAATGAGCTGCGATTCCAATGATATAGGGGTTTTGATTGCTTTTTTCGTCAAGGAAAAAAGTAATTGGAGTATGAGGCAAAGCCTCAGCAATATTTATTCTTTGATGCCAATGCGCATTAATCTTTTACCACTCAACAAGATTGCTTCTAAGCCGAAAAGGCTTATCGCAATGACGTAAAAAACGAACATTCTATCCATCTTTTCCCTATCTTTACCAATCATTTAAAGCAATGTTCAAACAATACGACGTAATAGTAGTAGGCGCAGGTCACGCTGGATGCGAAGCAGCAGCGGCAGCAGCCAATATGGGCTCCAGCGTATTATTGGTTACAATGAATATGCAAACCATTGCACAAATGAGTTGTAATCCTGCAATGGGCGGTATTGCAAAAGGACAAATAGTACGAGAAATTGATGCCCTTGGTGGTTACTCAGGAATTGTTACCGACAAAACTGCTATACAATTCAGAATGCTTAATAGAAGCAAAGGCCCTGCTATGTGGAGCCCCCGTGTTCAAAGCGACCGACAACGTTTTGCCGAAGAGTGGCGCTTGATGTTGGAACAAAACGAGAATGTTGATTTTTGGCAAGATATGGTGAAAGGCTTGCTAGTAGAGGGTAATAAAGTTTGTGGAGTGCTAACGGGAATGGGCTTGGAAATAAGAAGCAAGTCGGTTATACTTACAAACGGCACATTTTTAAACGGACTCATACACATAGGCGAAAAGCAATTTGGTGGTGGCAGAACAGGCGAAAAAGCGGCAACCGGTATCACCGAGCAGCTGGTTTCTTTGGGCTTTGAAAGTGGCAGAATGAAAACAGGAACGCCCCCCCGCCTGGACGGTAGAAGTTTGGATTGTTCTAAAATGGAAGTACAGGAAGGCGATGAAAATCCTGAAAAATTTTCTTATTCCGATACCAAGCCTTTAACGGAACAACGCCCTTGTCATATTACTTATACCAACGAAGCCGTGCACGAAATATTGCGCACAGGCTTTGAGCAATCGCCAATGTTTGCAGGTAGAATAAAAGGATTAGGACCACGCTATTGCCCGAGTATAGAAGATAAAATAACACGCTTTGCCGAAAGAGAAAGACATCAAATTTTTGTGGAGCCCGAAGGGTGGAACACCGTTGAAATTTATGTAAACGGATTTTCTACTTCCCTGCCCGAAGATGTCCAATACAAGGCATTGTGCAAAATACCAGGCTTTGAAAATTGCAAAATGTTCCGACCTGGTTATGCTATAGAATACGATTATTTTCCACCGCAACAATTAAAATTAACCTTGGAAACAAAGTTGATTGACAACCTCTATTTTGCAGGACAAATAAACGGAACCACCGGTTACGAAGAAGCAGCTTGCCAAGGAATAATGGCAGGAATAAATGCTCATTTAAAAATAACCGAACGCGACCCTTTTGTGTTGCAACGCTCCGAAGCCTATATAGGAGTGCTTATTGACGACCTTGTAACCAAAGGAACTGATGAGCCATACCGTATGTTTACTTCGCGTGCTGAATATAGAATTTTGTTGCGCCAAGACAATGCCGATTTGCGCCTGACTCCCAAAGCACACGAGTTGGGATTAGCAAGCAAGGAGCGTTTGGATAAAGTGAATGAAAAACTAAAACAGAGCAACGAAATTATTGCCTATTTCAAAAAAGAAAGCATCGACCCTACTGAAATAAATGCCGAATTGGAGGCATTGGGCTCTGCACCCCTCAACCAAAAAGTAAAATTGTACTCTGTGCTATCACGCCCTTTTGTGAATATGCAAACCTTTTGCAAAGGAAGCGAACGTATAAAAAATATGCTTGTAAACTATAGCCACGAAGCCATAGAACAAGCGGAAATATTAATGAAGTACGAGGGCTATATACACAAGGAACACGAAATGGCAGAGAAATTATCGCGCTTGGAAGATTTAAAATTGCACGAAGATTTTGATTATAAATTGCTCTCTTCCCTCTCAGCCGAAGCACGTGAAAAATTACACCAAATAAAACCCCGCACCATTGGGCAAGCATCCCGCATAAGTGGCATTACGCCTTCGGATATTTCTATATTGATGGTATATTTAGGGAGGTAGGGTTTTAAAATCGATGAATTACAAATAAACCCTAGAGTATAGAATAAATGCGACCGCTTAATAGTTTTACGATGCAGTTAAATGTGACAACGCTTAGAAGGTGTTTTTTTATATAAAATGAGTTAGTCCGGGTTCGGTATTTCGTAAAATAAAACGGGAGCTAACAGCCTTCTTTTTTCGAACCCTTCTAGATGGTTATATACAATAGAGCTTGCTTCAAAAGTGGGGGTTTTCATTACTAACGTTTAGGGGAAGTTGTTTTACATTAAACTCTAGATGGCGGGAAACAAACTATAAATCTAATAAGCCAACCCAATGGGGTTTACTTTATTCAAATACCTAGTGAAGGTAAATGGCAGGTTAGAAAATTGGTGAAAGCCCAGGAACGCCTGCCTCTTATCCCTTTCCAATACCGCCATTACATCGTAAAGCTGTTACTCTGCCGCCTGCTTGCTCACGTTTCGGTAAATATATGAATAAAAAATATGTCTTCTGGCGAATCGCGCTTGCGTTGGCGAATTTACAAGTTTAATGTAAATGCCTCTTGGAACACCAAAGTATTCATATATAATTTTATCCTGAAAAGTAATTTTAAGCGTTTGCCCTTTATGTGAAAAATCCTCAATTACTAAATTCTCTGTAATTCGCATATACTCTTCTAAATTTGACTTGTGCGTTTCAGTAGATATGCTTACTAATAAATGATAGGCTTCAATAATTTCTTTGCTTTTTAAATCGAATTCAGCCTTGCGCTCATCGTCATCCTGAATTTTATCGGGATGCCACTCTTTCATTAAGTTTCTATAAATTGTTTTTAATTGTGCAAGGTCGACTTCTTGTGTTACCCCAAATAGCTTTCTGCTATCAATGATTCGTCTCATGTTTTATTTGTTGTTTTTCTCTTAATTATTATTCGAAGTATCTAAGGCAGCTTGTGAATTTTATTGTAATCTTTTTTTGGGCGCACAAAGATGTGTAATTTTGTTTACAACACAATAAAAATGTGCGAACGATGTAACCTTTATTTCTAAATTGTACTAAGTTAGTCGTTAGTTTTGTTTGCGCAGCTACTTAACTTTTGAGTATTATCGGTAAAAATTTCTAAATTTACTGTTGTGTATGATTATAAAAAGGCAATTATTTTATTTGACGGCGGATGCAGTCTTTGCAATTTATCGGTAGTTTTTATCATAAAGCGAGACAGTAAAAACAACTTTGTTTTTGCCTCATTACAATCGGAAACAGGAAAACAAATAGCCGAAAAACACGGAATCGCCTCTTCATTTAATTCGGCTGTGCTGATTGATAATGGCGTGGCGTATACACAATCTACTGCTGCCTTAAAGGTGTTTAAAAAAATGGGAGGTGCCTGGGCACTGCTTTATGGGCTCAAACTTGTTCCTCCATTCATTCGCGATGTGGCGTATAAATTTATATCCCGAAACAGGCGCCGTTTTTTTGTTAAACAAGAAACCTGTATTGCGCCAAGTGTAGAATTTAAAAATAAATTTATAGAATAAAAATGGACATCAGCCCCTATCGTAATAGACTAGAAATTCTTCAACAAACACCCGATCAGCCCATCAAAGATTTTGGCATGTTTGGCTTAGAAATTAAATTTTCGGGAAATAATGACAATGCATACGAGGGGCTTTTCAATCAAGTGGAGCCACACATAGACCAAATGCTGACTAATAATCGACAAAAATTAATGTCTATTTTATATAGAATAGATTTAAGTGAAACCCAAATTCAAAAAGCCACAAGGGAAAATCCATCACCACCATTTTCACACCCTATTACCGACCTTATTTTAAAGCGCGAATTGCAAAAGGTGGCGATTCGAAACTATTACAAAACTCCATAAAAATTAAATGAACAAGGCATATATCTTATTAGGGGGAAACATAGGCGACAGATTGCAGAATCTTAAAAATGCAAAAAAATCCATAATGGAATCGGGCTGCATTATTGAGGCCCAATCTGCTATATATGAAACGGCTGCTTGGGGGTTTAAAGAGCAGCCCTCGTTTTATAATTGTGTGTTAAAAATACAAACCAAACAATTGGCAAATGAATTGCTAATTACTTTGTTGAATATTGAAAAGACGTTGGGAAGAAACAGAAAAGCAAATCAACAATGGCAGCAACGGACTATTGATATTGATATTTTGTTTTTTAATAACGAGATTATACAAACAGAAAACCTTGCTGTTCCGCACACTCAGTTACATAATAGGAAATTTACATTGCTCCCCTTAAGCACCTTAGCGGCAAATTATGTTCATCCGGTATTAAAAAAATCAATTGCCGAATTGCTTCTTAATTGTTCCGATGTGTTGGAGGTAAAACCTATAAAAGATGTTTTATAATTATGTTTGTATTGAGGGCTTAATTGGTGTTGGCAAAACAACCACTGTTAATTACTTATCGAAGGAGTTTGGCGCGCAAAGTTTGTTTGAAAAATTTGAAGAGAATACTGCCTTGCCAAATTTTTACAAAGACAAAGAAAAATATGCAATGGAAGTAGAGTTGTTTTTTTTAGAACAACGATTTAAGCAAATACAAGAGAACGATTTTTCACAAAAAACAATTGCCGATTATTGCTTTGACAAATGCTTGGTTTTTGGAAAAATAAATCTTCCGCCAAAATTACAAGAAACACACACAAAATTATTTATTAAAAAAAAGAGGCAGCTAATTATGCCCGACATTGTTATTTACCTTTTAACAAATGCCGAAAGGGCAATAAAAAACATTTCTACCAGAGGGCGTAAATACGAGAAACATATAGAGCCTACTTACCTTAATATATTACAAAAGGAGTACCTTTTGCATTTTAAAACAGTCAATAAATTGCCCGTTATTATAATAGATATAAGCACACTAGATTTATCAGAATGGGGTCGCCTCTATTCTAAATTAAAGGAAACGCTTTGTTTAAAACACCCAGCCGGAATTAGTTATATTGTGTTGTAAATCAGTGTGATAAAAATAACCCGAAGGGGGGGGTTAACAACAAAAGCTTTGTTGTTAACAAAAAAAAAGTACCTTTGCCCTCTGAATAATAGCACTAACCGCTTTTAAGTTAAACATAAACTATTACAAAAAATGAAAAATCAATATCTAAAAGGATTTTCTATGATGGTTGCTGGTGCAATTGCATTAGTGGCATGTAAGCCAACCGACTGGTCAAAAGTTACTTATGAAGTAACTCCAAACCCTTTAGAAATGCATGGCGATACCTTAGTGGTAACGGCAAAAGGTGTGATTCCTCCAAAAACATTTGCAAAAAGGAACTCGGTTTCGTTTACTCCAATGATTAAGTGGGCAGGTGGCGAAAAAGCATTGAAAGCGATTTCTTTTGACGGGGAGAAAATTAAAGGAGGAAAAGGAACATTGGTTAAAAAAGCTACAGGAACAAGTTTTAATTATTCTGATAATGTATCGTACGAGCCTGGAATGAAAGTTGCAGAACTAGTTGGAAAAGCAACGATAACAAACAAAAAGGGAAAAGTTAAAAAAGAATATACCTCACCAAAGCTAGCTGACGCGACTGTTGTTACCTCTTTATGGATAATGAGTGACGAAAAAGCGCTTTTTGGAAAAGACCAAATGCCAAAGGTTATACCAATGGGATTTGATGTTGAAATTAATTTCGTAATGAGCCAGATTGATGTGAGAGGCTCTGAAACAAATAAAAAGGAAGTAAAAGAAATGGGGGCATTTATTAAAAATAGCCAAACAGATATATTAGAAGGTAAAAAAGTGGTTGGTAAAAAAGAGAACTATACACTAAAAGGCGTTTCAATATCTTCGTACGCTTCTCCGGATGGGGAACAAGATAAAAATGCAAATTTAGCAACAGACAGAGGAAAGTCGACCTCTAAATACTTGGTTGGAGTATTCAAAAAAATGAAAATAGAGGCAGGGATACAAGACACTTTTTACAGTCAAACCTCAACTGCTGAAGATTGGGATGGATTCAAAACGTTAATGGAGGCGTCTACTGTTCCTGATAAGGAAATGATTGTTCGCATCCTTACTACGTATGCCGATTTAGATAAGAGAGAGTCAGAAATAAAAAACATTTCAAAGGCATACACTGAAATATCTGACCAAATTTTACCGAAATTAAGAAAGTCTAAGGTGCGCATTATAGCTGAAAAACTTTGTAAAACAGATGACCTGTTGCGGACAATGTCGGCTGCAACACCTGATTCTTTGACAGTTGAAGAGTTATTGTATTCGTCAACATTAACAAATGATATGAATACACAGATGACTGTTTTTAACAATGTTGCTCGTGTGTATCCAAACGATTGGAGAGGCCCAAACAATCTTGGTGTGCTCTATTTAAACCAAAATAAAATAGCAGACGCACAAACTCAGTTTGAGAAAGCAGACAAGCTTTCAGCAAACAACGCAATGGTTAAAAACAACTTAGGGATTGTTGCAATTAAAAAAGGCGATCGCCCTGTCGCATTAGCATTATACGGATTAGCAAACAGTGCAGGCCCCGAAGTTGCTTACAATACAGCTAATATACAGGTAATGCAAGGAAAATACAGCGAAGCAGTTTCTAACTACGGTAGCTACAATACATTTAACTCTGCTTTAGGAAAAGTTCTTAATAAAGCAAATGACGGTGCTTCTGCTTCTATCGAGGCATCAAAAGATAAAGATAGCGGAATGGGTTATTACTTAAAAGCAGTTATATCTGCTCGCAAAGGTGACGCCGCAGGAGTTTTAAGTAACTTGAAAAGCGCAACTGCAAAAGATGCGTCATTAGGCAGAAAAGCGAAAGAAGATATGGAATTTACAAAGTGGTTTGACAATGCGGATTTTAAAGCGCTTTAATAATTTAGATAAAATTTTTTAAATAACGCCTCTATTATAGGGGCGTTATTTTTTTAATACCAAGCAATTTGCTTTTCCGAAACCAACTATTCTTTTTTTTCATTCGATATGGACATTTTGAAGATGCGAAAGGTCTTAAATTGTTGCTGTCCTTAAAAAGTCGATTGATAAAATAAACTACAATGCCCTAGTGAGCACTTTTGATTCCGACTATAATTATATAGGAAAAATAAATATGGAAATTGAAAAGATGTATCGCGACTATTATGATCTTCAACAGTCAATGAGCGAGGAGGAGGAGTACAAGAAAAAAGTGAAAAAAAAGAGAAACTAGTTTTTAAGTTTCATTTTGTAATAAATATCCCACAGTACAACCCCCACACTTACTGAAATATTTAATGAGTGCTTCATTCCTGCTTGTGGTATTTCAATTATTCCGCTGCATTCATTTATTACTTCTTGCTCAACCCCCTTTACTTCATTTCCAAAAACAAGTGCTAGTTTTTGATTTTTTTGTGGACTAAAATGATTCAACATAATAGCCGATTGCGCTTGCTCAACAGCGTATATTAGATATCCTTTCTCTTTTAATTCATTAATTGCTTCTTTGGTTGAAGCAAATGGTTTCCAAAGAACACTTTCTGTAGCACCCAAGGCTGTTTTCTGAATTTCTTTATTGGGTGGATTGCCCGTTATGCCGCACAAATAAACAGCTTCTACTAAAAATGCGTCTGCCGTGCGAAAAACAGAGCCTACGTTGTTTAAGCTACGAACATTGTCAAGCACAATAACGATAGGTGTTTTAACAGAATCTTTAAACTCGTCTACCGATAATCTACCAAGCTCTTCGTTTAAGGTTTTTCGTCTTTCCATAGCACAAATTTACTGTTAAAAACTTTAACCAATAGATGTAAATAGGTTTTGTATTTTTACCGTAATGGCAAAAAGCAAAGGAGCGGCAAAAAGCACAAGTGCTGAAACGGAAACCCCGTTAATGAAACAATACAATACCATTAAGGCAAAATATCCCGATGCCTTGTTATTGTTTCGTGTGGGCGATTTTTACGAAACGTTTGGCAGTGATGCGGTAAAAGCAGCAGGTATTTTAGGTATTGTATTAACAAAACGAGCAAACGGATACGCGTCCTTTATTGAGCTTGCCGGATTTCCACACCACTCATTAGACACATATCTTCCAAAGCTTGTGCGTGCAGGACAACGTGTTGCTATTTGTGACCAATTGGAAGACCCAAAAATGACGAAAACAATCGTTAAGCGAGGAGTAACAGAATTAGTAACACCGGGTGTGTCATACAGTGATAAAATATTAGACTATAAAACAAATAATTTTTTAGCGAGTGTTTTTATCAACGATAAAATTTCGGGAGTTAGTTTCTTGGATATTTCAACCGGGGAATTTTATGTGGCACAGGGCTCCTTAGAATATATCGATAAACTCTTGCAGAGTTTTCGTCCAAGTGAAATACTATTTCAAAAAAATAAAAAGAAGTTATTTGTTGAAACTTTTGGGGATAAATTTTATACCTATGGTTTAGACGATTGGGCATTTACATATGAATTTGGGAACGACTCTCTCCTAAAGCATTTTGGGACAAAGTCCTTAAAAGGATTTGGTATAGAAAATCTGGAACAAGGCATTGTTGCTGCCGGTGCAGCCCTCCATTATTTGGCAGATACGCAACACGACAAAGTAAAACACATTTCTAACCTTTCGCGCATTGAAGAGGAAAAATATGTGTGGCTCGACCGTTTCACAATTCGCAATTTGGAGCTGTTTGGCTCTTACAACGACAACGCAAAAACTTTAATTGATATCATCGACCAAACTGTTTCTCCAATGGGTTCTCGAATGTTAAAACGTTGGTTGGCTTTACCATTAAAAGATAAAGTACCTATTGATGAGCGGCTGGAAGTAGTTGATTATTTTTTATCAAACACAGAAACGAGTTCTGCCATACTGGAGCAAATAGAATTGATTGGCGATTTAGAACGAATAGTCTCAAAGGTAGCAACAGCAAGAATTTCACCAAAGGAAACAGTTCAATTAAAACGTGCATTAAGTGCAATTGAGCCCATAAAAATCACGTGTAAAAACTCCAATAATAAATCGCTTCAAAAAATAGCAGAGCAGCTCAACCCTTGTAAAATGGTAATAGAGCGAATTGAAAAAGAAATTACTGCCGACCCCCCTTACCTTGTTAACAAAGGAAATGTGATTGCAAACGGTGTAAATGCCGAGCTAGATGATTTACGTAAAATAGCATTTTCGGGAAAAGATTATTTATTACAAATACAACAGCGCGAAAGTGAACGAACAGGAATACCTTCTTTAAAAGTATCTTTCAATAATGTGTTTGGCTATTATTTGGAAGTTACCAATTCGCATAAAAACAAAGTGCCAAGCGAATGGATAAGAAAGCAAACACTTACCAGTGCAGAGCGTTACATTACTCCTGAGCTAAAAGAATACGAAGAAAAAATTTTAGGTGCGGAGGAAAAAATTTTAGCCTTGGAAACTAAATTGTTTACCGATTTAATAATTAGTCTAAGCGATTATATTTCTGTTATTCAACTAAACGCATCATTAGTTGGCCGCTTGGATTGCCTGCTTTCCTTTGCTACCATTGCCACAAAAAACAATTATGTTCGACCGCACATACTTGAAAACAATACGCTTGATATAAAAGATGGTCGCCATCCGGTTATTGAAAAACAATTGCCTATAGGTGAAGAATACATTGCCAACGATGTTTATTTGGACAATGATAAACAACAAATTATTATCATTACTGGTCCGAATATGAGTGGTAAATCGGCCTTGCTAAGGCAAACTGCACTCATTGTATTAATGGCACAAATGGGGAGTTTTGTCCCTGCAAAACACGCAAACATTGGCTTGGTAGATAAAATTTTTACCCGTGTTGGTGCTTCCGATAATATTTCTTCTGGCGAATCAACCTTCATGGTGGAGATGAATGAAACAGCAAGCATTTTAAATAATTTATCCAATCATAGCCTTATTTTATTAGATGAAATTGGTCGTGGTACAAGCACCTATGATGGTATTTCTATTGCTTGGGCAATAGCAGAATATTTACACGAACATCCAACCGCAAAAGCAAAAACACTGTTTGCTACACATTACCACGAGTTAAACGAAATGACGAACAGTATGCACCGCATTAAAAATTTTAATATATTTGTTAAGGAAGTTGGAAATAAAGTATTGTTTATGCGAAAATTAATGCCGGGTGGAAGTGAACACAGTTTTGGAATACACGTTGCGAAGATGGCAGGAATGCCCAAAAAAGTGTTGGATAGAGCAAATCAAATTTTGGAGCAATTGGAAAAAACAAAAGATTCTGTTGGCCGACAAGAGATTGGAGGAAAGGGGAATCAAGAGCAAAGAATCAAGAGCAAAGAAACAAGAGTCAAGAATCAAGAAGGGTGGAAACCGACTACTATTAGTGCTGAGCTTGTTGAAGGACAATTAAGTTTTTTTCAATTAAATGACCCTGTGTTAGAGAATATAAAAGAAGAACTACAAAAAACAGACATTAATACATTAACACCTGTTGAGGCGCTGATGAAATTGAATGAAATAAAAAAAATGATTGGAGGGTAAAAATTATTTTTGTTGCTGTGAGAATGGCGTTTCTAAAAAAATGTACAACAAATGAAAACAATGCGAATTATTTTGGGAGTATTTACACTTATGATTGCTGTTATAGGGTGTAAAAAGGCCGGCACGGGAGGGCAAGTAACCGTGGCCGCAATACCTCAGCATCATGGTAAATCGATTTACGGAGCAACCATTTATGTTAAATTTAATACAAAAGATTCTCCAGGAATAGATGCCTCCAATTACGATTTAACTATAGTTGGAGAAGCTGCAGAAGAGCACGTACATATAGAAGGCTTGAAAAAAGGAGATTATTATTTTTATGCTGTTGGTTATGACAGTGCTATTAGTATGCCTGTTTATGGCGGAGTGCCAGTTACCATAAAAGAAAAATCAGGAGAAATTGATTTGGAAATCCCTGTTGTGGAGTAAAAATTTGACAGAACATTAATAGAAACCCGGACTTTAATTTTTGTTTTTTAGTTCTATCCATCGCGACATATATTTTGTGCTTGCAGCAGTATGATGCATCAGCATAGCCCCTATAAAATTTACAGCCCTATGTTTTTCTATATTGTTTTGTACATCTAATAATTGTTCTATAAATTTCGGTGAAAGTTTCTTTTTCGAATAAATGGTATTGATAATTTCAACCCCATTCTTTTGTCCTTTTCGCCAAGCAACTTCATTCGTATACAATTCTACTGCCGCCAATGCTATTTCTTCGGCATTGTTGGCAACAGTTCCACTCCAGTCTAATTTCCCGTGCATAGCATCTGCACCAATGCCTGTTGTTACACTTGGGGTGCCACATTGCATTGCTTCTACTAATTTCCCTTTTAATCCCGCACCAAATCTCAAAGGGGCTAAACACACTTTAGCTTTTCTAACAACCTCTTTTGCATCTTCAGCTCTACCCATAATATAAAAACCGGTTTTAGGTTGATGCAGTTCAGTCACCTTTTGAGTAGCGTATGCGCCATATATATGAATTTCTGCCTGTGGCAATTTTTTTCGTATAAGTGGCCAAATAAGCTCTTTTAAATAGCATACAGCATTCCAATTGGGTTCGTGTAAAAAGGTGCCAATACTTATAAAATTATTTCGATCTTGGAAACTGGGCCAAATTTCAAGCTCCTTACAATCAATTTCATTTAACATAAACGGCAAGTAGTATAATAAGGAGTTGGGGATTTTAAAAAAGCCAACCAGAAAATCCATTTCTATTTCCGAAATTATCAATGATAAATCGCATCGAAAAATACTTGCAATCTCTCTTTTGGCAATATCACTTAACAGTAAGTCTTCTTTTGAAAATTTTCGGTTTTCGTAAAAAGCTATTTGGCGTCCAGCACGTAAGCAGTGTAAGTCTACAGTATCTAATATTCTCAATGCAGAAGGACACTTTTCTGCAACACGCCAACCAAACTGCTCCTCGGTCATAAACCTATCAAAAACAACCATTGTCGGTTGCAATTGTTCAATAAAGGAATCGAAACTGCTATTGTTTAGCTCGATGCTAACTTTGTTTATACCTAAATTCCTCCAATCAAACATATGTTCACTCTCTGAGGCCGCACTACAAAAAGTAGTCTTCCATTTTTGTTCTTGAAAAGCTTCAATCAATTGCATCATTCTGCTTCCTGCAGCCGAGGAGTTGGGCTCGGGCCAAACAGATCCAATAATCAAAACGTGTTCACCTTTTTGCATCATTATAAGCTCTTTTCCTACAACAACTCAAATATAATGCATATTAAGTAGCAATTTTTTCTTTTTTAAGAAAGCTTTAGTACAAGCTATGCTATTTATTTGTTTTGTATGTATTATTATATTAATTTTATATTAATTATACTCCTCAAACATATTTTAAAAATAAAAATGAAAAAAACAATTACATTACTAACAGCAATGATATTTGCGGCCCTAAGTGGTTATGCACAATATTATTACATACCAAGTTTAAACCCGGGAATGAACCCTGGTGGATTAAACAATGACATAGAACAACCGGGAGCCACAGGTTGGACGGTAATTAAGACAGGAGGAAACGCATCTCCTGCTTGGTCCTCAAACGCAGCTGTTCCATTTACATTTAACTTTAATGGAGCACCTGTTACTACTTTTAAAGTTTCAACTTCAGGCGTTTTAACATTTGACGTAGCTGCTGTAACACCACCGGCTACAAACAACGCAGCGTTGCCAGATGCATCTGTTCCCAACAATTCAATTTGCGTTTGGGGCTTGGAAGGCAGTGGAGCAAACGATGAAATTCGCACCAAAACATTCGGTGTTGCCCCAAACCGTCAACATTGGATTCAGTTCAATTCTTATACAGCTCCAGGTTTTGTTTATTATTCCTATTGGGCAATTATGTTGGAAGAAACAACTAACTCCATTTATATTGTAGATCAAAGAACACCAACTGTAGGGCCGGTTACACTTTCTGTAGGTATTCAAATTAATAACGCAACAGCAATATCGGTTGCAGGGTCGCCAAATTTGGCAGCGCTTACAGGTCCAACAGATTTAGATACCCCGGCAGACAATGCGTATTATGAGTTTGCTTACGGAGTTCAAAACACTTACGATACAAAAGGTCAGTCTATTACATTGGCACCCTATCTTTCATTGGTAAATGCCCCTTTTTCTATTACAGGAACTTTACAAAACAGAGGTTCGGTAGCGATTACATCAATGGATTTAAATTATTCTATCAATAATGGCGCAACAGTAACAGCAAACGTTGCGGCCAACGTTGCTTCAGGAGCAGTGTATTCTTTCACACATCCAACTAGTTGGAACCCGGGTGTCGCAGGTGCTTATGTTGTAAAATTTTGGGCCTCTAATATCAACAACGGTAATGCCGATCAATATCCTGCGGACGATAATGTTTCAAAAACAATAAATATTGCTACGACATTAGCCCAACGAAATGTTCTTTTTGAGCAATTTACAAGTTCAACTTGTGGTCCTTGTGCAAGTGCAAATCCTGGATTTAATGCAATATTAGACAACAATGCTTCAAAATCCTGCGCGATTAAGTATCAAATGAATTATCCAGCTGTAGGGGACCCTTGCTATACCCAAGAATCTACGGATCGTCACGACTACTATGGTGTAGCCGGGATACCACATGTAAATATGACAGGGTTAAAATACAGTGGCCATCCTGCATATGTTACGCAAGCTATGTTAGACAATGATTACGACAACAACCCCGGCTTATTTGCAATGAATGTTTCCTTTCAAATTACAGGAAGCACACTAACTGCTTATGTAACATCAACCGCTCAAGTTGCAATTGCATCTAATAATTTAAAATTACACGTTGTGGTAGTTGAGGACCATGTAACCCATTCCCCACAATCAAACGGAGAAACCGATTTTTATGATGTAATGCGAAAAATGTTGCCAAATTCAAGCGGAACAACATTGGCAGCACAAATATCTGGTCAGGTAGAAAACAAAACGCTTAACTATACAATTCCTGCCGGTGGTGGCGCTCCAATTGTAAATGGGGAACTGCGTGTGGTTGCTTTTATTCAAGACAATCTTACTAAGGAAGTTTTTCAAGCAGCGTTTGCGACAGCCCCTAGTAACATAAAAGAACTAACTACAGGAAAAAACTTCATTGCAGTTTATCCGAACCCTTTTACAAACAGTGCTGAAGTATCTTTCACATTAGAAGAAAGCCAATTTATTAAAATGGAAGTATATAATGTAACAGGGGAACTTATCGCCTCATCAGACCAAGGTAAATTAAATGCAGGTAGAAATTACATCCAGTTGGATGGGGTAAACTTGTCGTCAGGAATTTACTTTGTAGGCATAACTGCAGGTGAGAATACCTACAAACAAAAAGTAATTATTTTGAAATAATTTTAAATTTATTTATAAAAAGGCCCATACAGATTTGTGTGGGCTTCAGCAGTGAAAGGTCTGGCAAATGCTATTCAACCGGAAGAGTTCACTTACAATGCTATCCACTAAACAACACTTTACTGTTAAACCAGCTTCTGTGATCCCTTCATATTTTGCAACACTTATAGGTCTGCCCCCCTCCAAACTTATGTATTTTTATTAATACCGCTATCCTTTAAGTGCAAGTTGTAATAGCTAAGAAGCAAAGCATAGCGGCGTTTATTTTACAAGCTTTCACAAGCGGGGACAATTATGGCATCCAATATTAAAGCGATAATTTTATTAGGCTTCACTATTGGGATACGGCAACAGTAAATTATTACGGCAACTATTATGGCATTATTGACACAATATTTTTAGAATACCTACATACACTAGGTTTGCGAACTTTTACCCATTCAGCGCCTCAGCGCCACCCACAATTTCAAGTATCTCATTGGTGATGGCTGCTTGTCGTGCTTTGTTGTAGGACAGTTTAAGATCTTTTATTAATGAACCAGCATTGTCAGTTGCTTTATGCATTGCGGTCATACGTGCTCCATGTTCTGAAGCGTGCGAATCGAGCAAGGCTTTGTAAAGCTGTATTTTTAGTAATTTTGGAATTAATTCTATTACAATAAATTCTTTGCTGGGTTCAAAAATATAATCAATGCTTTGTTTCTTACCCTTGTTGTTTGCTGCAGGTTTTTGCACGGGCAATAATTGTTCAGTAGCTAAAATTTGTACCGCTGCATTTTTAAATTGGTTATACACCAAAATTACTTTATCAAATTGACCTTTCTCAAATGCTTCCATTACTTTTTCGGCAACGGCTGCAACATTATTAAAAGTAAGTTGATCAAACAGTTCGTTTAGTTTTTTGGGCATATCCGAATTCAAAATACCGTAATCGGTTTTTTTGAAAGCGTCATCCGCCTTTTTTCCTATACTCAGCAAACTTACTTTGCAGTTTTTGTAATCTGTTTTTGCTAAGTATATAGCCCTTTTTACCACATTCGCGTTAAAAGCACCACACAAACCTCTGTTAGAGGTAATGGCAATAATCAGTACACTCTTCACATTTCTTTCAACCGTAAAACTTCCACCATCAGAACTTCCCAAACTGGAGCTTACATTTTCCAACATCTCTTTCAGTTTGCTGGCGTATGGTCGCAATTGAGTAACGGCATCCTGCGCTCTTCTCAACTTTGCAGCACTTACCATTTTCATTGCTTTGGTAATTTGCTGAGTCGATGAAACCGATACTATTCTGTTACGTACTTCTTTAAGGTTGGCCATTCTTTATATCACTAATTTTTCTACTATGATTTCTTGTATTTAGCCGACAATTCTTTTGCTACTTTTTCCAATGTTCCAGTAACCTCATCTGTTAAAAGCCCTTTCTTTAAATCAGCCAATACATTTTTATGTTTCAAATCTAAAAATGCAAGAAATTCCGATTCAAATTCTCTTACATTCGCTAAGGGAACACTGCTTAATAAGCCTTTGCTGCCGCAATAAATAATGGCAACTTGCTTCTCAACACTAACAGGTGAAAATTGTCCTTGTTTAAGGATTTCAACGTTGCGTGCGCCTTTTTCAAGAACCGATTTTGTAGCAGCATCAAGGTCGGAACCGAACTTAGAAAATGCTTCTAATTCACGGTATTGCGCTTGGTCAAGCTTTAAGGTCCCCGCCACTTTTTTCATCGATTTAATTTGAGCATTTCCACCTACACGCGATACGGATATGCCTACGTTTATAGCAGGACGTACTCCAGAGTTGAATAAGTTTGACTCAAGGAATATTTGCCCATCGGTAATCGAAATTACGTTGGTAGGAATGTATGCTGATACGTCACCTGCCTGTGTCTCAATAATAGGCAATGCAGTAAGTGAACCCCCACCTTTAACAATTGGTTTCAATGAATCCGGAAGGTCGTTCATGTTTTTAGCAATCTCATCGGATGCGTTTATCTTTGCAGCTCTTTCAAGCAAACGACTGTGTAAGTAAAATACATCACCCGGGTATGCTTCACGTCCCGGAGGTCGTCTTAACAATAGGGAAACCTCACGGTAAGCAACAGCTTGTTTCGATAAGTCATCGTATACAATTAATGCAGGGCGACCGGTATCGCGAAAAAATTCACCGATAGCAGCACCTGCAAAGGGAGCATAAAATTGCATTGGCGCAGGATCGGAAGCATTTGCAGCAACGATTACCGTATAAGGCATTGCGCCGTTGTCTGTTAATACTTTAACAATGTTTGCCACTGTCGAACCTTTTTGTCCGATAGCAACATATATACAAAATACAGGATTTTCTGCTTCGTAAAATTCTTTTTGATTGATGATGGCATCAATACACACTGCTGTTTTACCTGTTTGGCGGTCACCGATAACCAACTCACGTTGACCACGACCGATAGGAATCATTGCATCAATAGCCTTTATCCCTGTTTGCAATGGTTCGTTTACCGGCTGACGATAAATTACACCAGGAGCTTTTCTTTCCAAAGGCAATTCGTAAAGTGTACCTGCAATAGGTCCTTTACCATCTATTGGTAAGCCAAGAGTGTCAACCACACGACCTAACATTCCCTCACCTACTTTAATAGATGCAATTTGTCGTGTTCTTTTTACTGTATCACCTTCTTTAATATCGTTAGAACCACCTAATAATACAGCGCCTACGTTATCTTCTTCCAGGTTTAGAACGATTCCTTTCAATCCGTTTTCGAACTCAATAAGTTCTCCGGATTGTACGTTGGATAGTCCGTAAATACGAGCAATACCATCTCCTACTTGCAGTACTGTCCCTACCTCTTCTAATTCGGCTTGTGATTTTAAGCCGGATAATTGTTGTCTTAATATTGCAGAAACCTCTGCTGGTCTTACTTCCGCCATTCTTTTATTTTTTAATTTAAATTTCTTTTATATAAGGGTTTTCACTAAAACTTTGTTTTAATTTTTTTATGCTTCGCACAATGCTGGAGTCCACTTGTTGGTCGCCAATTCGCAAGGTAAAACCACCGATAAGATTTTTATCCACCTTTTCAATAAGTTCAATTTCCGATTGTGTGCTTTTTTTAAGAATGTCATAAACTTTTTTTCTTAACTCATCGTCAATGCCTATTGCTGTTGTAACAATTGCTTTTTGTATGCCTTTGTATACATCGTACAATTTGCCAAATTGAATTGCGATTCCTCCAATATAAGACTCTCTTCTTTTTTTTGCAATCAAGGTTAAAAAAGCCAATGAATCATCCGAAACATTGCTCTTGAAAATAGCCTCAAAAATTGCTATTTTTTTGTCAGATTTAACGATGGGGCTGTTCAGTAAGTTAACAAAATCGCTATTTTTTACGCAGACTTCGGCAATGTATTTCATATCGGAATTTACCTTGTCGAGGTTATTTCTCTCTAAGGCAAGGTCGAACATCGACTTGGCGTATCTGGTAGCGGCTTTTGTCTCCCTCATATTAGTTTAATTTAACGTCCTCAAGCAAACTTTTAACCAATGTTTTTTGCTTTTCGTCATTTGAAAGCTCCGATTTTAAAATCTTTTCAGCTATTTCAATGGAAAGGGTAGCAACCTGATTTTTAATTTCAGTAATCGCAGCCATTTTTTCGTTATTGATTATTTCACGCGCTGCAGTAATTAATCTCTCAGCCTCCACTACCGCTTTTGTTTTTGCTTCAGCAATAATTGAGTCTTTCATCTCGCGTGCTTCTTTAAACAATAAGTCTCGTTCCATTCTTGCGTCCTGCAATATTTTCTCATTGCTTGCATTCAGGGACGCCATTTCCTTTTTGGCTTTCTCTGCTGCATCCAAGGCATTCTGGATAGAATTTTCCCTTTCTTTCAACGCTTCCAGAATAGGTTTCCACGCAAATTTTTTAAGGATAATGAGGATAGTAAGAAAAGCTAAAAGAGTCCAAACAATTAATCCATACGATGGACTTAAAAGTGGGCTCATTAAAATAATTCCGAATGTATTCATTGTGTTTATATTTTATCCACCTGAGCCTTTTATCCTTTGTTGTTTTAATAAAGAAGGGGGCGAGGAGGTTTGTTTGTTTTGTTAATTCGAGGGGTTGCAACCAACCGCTGCAACCTCACGATTTTTTTTGAGATTAAAGGCTTATAAACCGATAAGCATCCCGATAACGATTGCAAACAATGCCGGACCTTCAATGAAGGCGATAGCAAGAATCATATTGGCACGAATATCACCAATTGACTCAGGCTGACGGGCAATAGATTGCAAAGCGCCATTACCGATAGAACCGATACCAATTCCTGCTCCTGCAGCTGCGATACCTGCTCCTGTTGCAGCAAGTCCTTGTCCTGCCGAAATCTCTAATAACATAGATAATAACATAGTACTAATTTTTTATTTCCTGTTTTTATTTTACTCATACCGGCAACAGGAAACAACCGGTATTTTTTTTATTTTATCAATGACGCTCTTTGTGGTGAGGCTCTTCCACACAAGCTCCGAAATACATTGCAGTAAGCAAAGTAAAAACATAGGCCTGTAAAAAAGCAACCAACAACTCCATTGCATTCATAAACAGTGCGAAAGCCATAGAAATAGGGCTAAATAACCAACCCCCTAAATCACTTGAACTTCCAAAAACAAATATCAAACACACGAATGATAATATTACTATGTGACCTGCTGCAATATTTGCAAACAGTCGTATCATTAATACAAATGGACGTTGAAAGACTCCTATGATTTCAATAGGAGTAAGTAGGAATATTTTCACCCAAGCAGGAACGCCTGGCATCCAAAGTATGTGTCCCCAATAGTGCTTATTGCCTATGAATAAGGTAATTATCAATACAATAAATGCCAACGTAAACGTAACGGCAATATTCCCTGTTACGTTAGCGCCACCTGGGAAAATGGGGATGAGGCCAAGCAGATTATTGACAAAAATGAAAAAGAAGGCGGTAAGCAAAAAAGGAACAAAACGCGCATAATGCTTTTCACCAATGGAGGCCTTCGCAATATCGTCACGCACAAAAAGGATTACTGGTTCAATAAAAGACTGTAAGCCCTTAGGAGCCAACCCTGTTCTTCTAGTATATGATTTTGCAACGGTTAAAAATACCCACAACAATAGGAAGCAAGCAAGGAGTATTTCGGAAGTGGTTTTGGTAATCGAAAAATCGTAAAATTCTGCATTGTCTTCAGCTTCAATATGACCATCGTGAGTAAGTTTATATCCGTTGCAGGAAGCTTTTCCGTGTTCAAATCTGGCGGAAGAGAATACGTTCAGGCCTTTTTCTTTCGAATAAAGGATAATAGGAAGAGGTATGGAAGTAGGGTCTTCGTGAGAACCCCAAAGGTGCCACTCATATTTATCAGTTACGTGGTCAATGATAAATTTCCCAGCATTGAATTTTTCGTGCTCGCCATCATTTGTAGCAGTGTGCCCAGCATCTTTAGCAACTTCTTCTCCTTGAGTATTGATGCTCAAAAAGCAAAAAAGTCCAAGTAAAAGAAAAAACGCTCTGAAAGTGTTAATTTTACTGCGCATTACCATTTAAATAAGGTTCTCCATCGATTTTTTACGGTGCAAAACTATAATATTTATGTGAATTAAAAGAATGAAAATGAAACTATTTTTTAATCTCACTCAAATACCTTGTAAATATTGAGTCTACTTATCTAAGATAGAAATAAGCGATTATTTTTTAAGGTGTTTAAGAAGTAAGATTACTTCAAAAGCAGTAAACAAAAAATAATGAAACATAAAACCAATTGCAAATGGAATCACTGTGGCTTTATCTGCAAAACGATAAATGAGTATAACCATAAGGCAAAGCCCCATTTTTAAAGCGGTTGAACCCATATAAAAACGTATAAAATTTTGAGGTTTTCCTTTTGCTGCTTTTATGGAAAACAAGTGAAATCCTAAGGTTGTCACTATAAAAAAAGCAACAATGAGATCCCAATGAGGAATAGAATACGCCGATTCCATAAAATTATTCCAGCAATAATCAATCGCTACAATTGCTATGGAAAAGGAAACTAATTTTAAAAAAAAGGAGGTCACTGTTTTTGTAAAAATTCAATAACAAAGGTATATAAAGAATATGCTTTTTATTTCTTTTTGATAAAATCTTTTATCACCCAATAAATAGCGCCAATAACTGAAAAAAGGGATAGCGCTATTGAAAAAAGCGGAAATTTATTGCTGTAATACTTGTCGAGTGAAGTGCCACCCCATACTCCCAAGGCAACGATTGCAGCCATTTGAAAAGCCATAGCAGAGTATTTAGCGTAATAATTTATTTTTTCTCCTTCACTTTTTTTCTCTTCTTTCACTTTTTGTATTTTATTGATTGTTTTCGGCAGAGGACATCTAATGCATTCAGTATATTTGACACTAAAATTAGGCATTTTTAAACGAAAGGCAAAGGCTGTAATTTTTAATAAAACAATAATATTTTGGGTTAATCGTTGTAAATGCTTTATTTTGTGAAAGTAGCAAATTTTTAACAAATGAATATTGATCTTTCTGGTAAACACGCAATGGTGTGTGGAAGCACACAGGGCATAGGGAAGGCTATTGCTATAGAGTTAGCATTCCTTGGAGCCGATGTTACCTTAGTGGCTCGAGATGAAAAAAAACTGTTACAAGTAAAAAAGGAATTGTCTGTTAAAATGGGGCAAAAGCACGATTGCATTCACGCAGATTTTTTTTTCCCTGCTGAACTTCAGTTGAAAGCCGAGCGTTATATAAAGCAAAAAGGGCCAGTCCATATTTTGGTTAACAATACAGGGGGCCCTCCGGGAGGCGAAATAACACAAGCAAAGGTTGAGGAATTTACAAAAGCGTTTTCGAGTCATTTAGTGTGTAACCATATTTTGGTTCAATCTGTATTGGAAGGAATGAAAGCAGAAAAATATGGTCGAATTATAAACATCATTTCTACTTCGGTAAAGCAACCTCTAAAAGGATTAGGCGTTTCTAATACCATAAGGGCGGCTGTTGGCAATTGGGCAAAAACACTTTCTGTTGAGCTTGCCCCTTTTGGAATTACTGTTAACAATGTGCTCCCCGGTGCAACAAACACTGCGCGCATAAGCACTTTGCTCGAAACAAAATCGAAAAAAACAGGAAAGCAAATTAAAGAATTGGAAGAAGAAATGTTGAAGGAAATACCTGCAGGCAGGTTTGCCGAACCTTCGGAAGTTGCTTGTGCCGTTGCTTTTTTAGCATCGCCAGCTGCAGCCTATATCAATGGCATAAATGTTCCAGTAGATGGAGGCAGAACAGCTTGCCTATAAATAATTCTATTAATTGGGGCTTATAAAAAAGATGAAAATAGACAGAGGTGCATTACTGTGTTTAATACTATCCCTTAGCATCTTGTTTTTATTTTTTGGCAAACTAATTCTACACGCTAATTCGGTTTATTTTAGTAAGTCTGGCGATGGATTTCTTACCTACTATACGTCACAATATCACGTAAAGTATGATAAGCAACTGTTTCACGATGGCTCGATGAATTATCCATTTGGAGAGAATGTTTTTTTTACAACCTGTCAGCCGGGTATTAGTAATTTCATAAAATGCATTCAGCCTGTCATTGATCTTTCCAACTACATAACCGGCATAACGAACCTATTGATGCTTTTTTCTATTGTGTTTTCAGCCCTATTTCTGTACCTTATATTTAAAAACTTAAAATTGCCTTATTGGTATGCAGCCATTGCTGCAACAGCCATTGCTTTTTTATCGCCACAAATGCATAGGCTGGGTGGACACTTTACCCTTGCCTACCAATTTGCCATACCTTGCTATATCTATTTATTGATGTTGTTTTACAATAGTCCATCCATAAAAAAGAGTCTTTTTATAGGAGCACTTACTTTTTTAATGGCAGTAAGCCATATGTATTTTTTAGTTTTCTTTACCTTCCTTTTGTTGCCTTTTTGGGGAATTCTTATCCTGTTTAAAAAAGTGCCTTTTAAAAATCTTGCCTTTTTCATAAAGCATATTCTTCTTCAATTTGTTGTGCCATTTCTGCTGCTGGAATTGTTTATTCATATTGACTTTTCTGTAACAGATCGTACTGCTGAACCCTGGGGTTACTTGATTTTCAGGTCGAACCCCGATGGAATATTTTATCCTTTTGGAATGCTATACGAAGACATCGTTAAATCGTTTCATACACCTTCGCTAATTGAATGGGAAGGCGTTTCTTACAGTGGCATAGTTGGAATAATTACTATACTCATTTTATCCATTCAGCTGATAGGAAAGTTGGTTAAACGAAAGTTTAGAGAGGTGTTGAAAGTAAGCGACAACAAGCTGCTAACTGTTTTTTTTGCAGCTTCAATGGCGGCTTTATTATTTTCTTTTGGTTTCCCTTTCGTTTTTCCCAAACTTCATTGGATGTGGGATTATGCAGGAATTATCAAACAGTTTAGAGGTATTGGGAGGTTTGCTTGGTTGTTTTATTATCTAATAAACATACTTGCATTTTATGTCATATATGGTTTAGTTAAAAATGCAAAAAAACAGATTGTAATAGCCGTTCAAATTATCTCATTGATGTTGGTGTCTATGGATGCATATTCCAATATTTATTGGATGCAAGAGGCCTTTAATAATCGATTGCCTGTGTACGAGGATAAAGCAAACGCATTGCCTGAAAATAGGTGGATGAATACCTTAGACACTTCTTTATACCAAGCAATTTTACCGCTGCCTTATTTTCACGTTGGCTCAGAAAATGTCTGGCTGGATGCTTCTTCGGAAATAAAAAACGACGCCTTTGCCGTTTCCTTAAAAACAGGACTGCCTCTTATGGCAGTTACTTCGGGACGGACTTCATTAAGCCAAACCTATAAAAGTATAGAGATTGTGTTAGAACCTTCAGAAGGGTTTAGCATTCTAAAAGAATTACCCAACCAAAAACCCTTGTTGGTTATTGCCCGTTCCAATCAATTAACAATAAATGAAAAGGCAATAGTAGCGGTAAGCAAGTTGTTGTTCGAAACAGAAAATTACAATGTATATGCTTTGAGCGTTGACGGTTTAACTTCCTTGACCAAGCACCTATATGAAAAAAATGGCGCAGTATTAGCGCAAGCAAAAACTTTTACTGTGCGCGATTTTCAAGTGTCAGATTCTTTAGGAACTTTTATTTACGAATCGTTTAACAACAACAAAAGTGATACTGCATTTATGGGCGGTGGCTTTATACAAGGGGATTCAAGAAAATACATTCCTCTGTACGATGGAAAAATACCCGCAAGAGGAAAGCATAAATGGGTCTACTCATTCTGGATGTATGATTTTAAAAAAGACCTTTACCCTCGCTCTATAATAGAAGTTGCCTTGTGTGATGCTTCGGGAAAGGCATATAAAGCAAATTACAATAACCCTCATCGTTTGGTAAAAATGTTCATAGGTAATTGGGCCTTGCTGGAAGATACTTTTGCGCTCGCTTCGCCAACCGACAAAATAAAAATTACAGTGTGGAACGATGAATTGGGAAAGTATAAAAAGCTCCTGTTTGACGAATTGCTAATCCGCCCCTCAAACATTGATGTGTATAAAAAATCGGACCTGTATATTTTTAAAAACAACCGTTATTATTATAGTAAATAATCAAAGTGAAAAGGATAAAAAATTATGTATTTGTAGGGCTTGTTTTTTGCTGTTTTAACGTTTTCCTTTCAGCACAATACCATAACAAAGGACATATTAACAACATTATTGCCTCAGATGCGCGAGGCTATTACCAGTATTTGCCATACTTTTTTATTAAGCACGATATAAAACTCCAAGACTACTCGTACCATTTTGATAACGGAGTAAGTTTTAATAAGCACACCTGCGGAGTTGCAGTTTTACAAACACCCTTTTTTTTAACTGCCCACGCATTTGATTGTATAGTAAAAAAGGACCTTAGTGGCTACGGTAATATATATGCCTATTCTATAATTATTGCCACCAGTTGTTATTTGTTTCTTGGCCTGCTATTTACTTTTTTATTAATTGTAAAATGGTTTAATAAAAAAACAGCTTGGTTGTCTGTAATGCTTTTGTATGGCAGTACAAATATGTTTTTTTATTCCATTGTCGAGCCCGGGGCATCACATATATACTCCTATTTCTGTTTTGCCGGTTTTGTTTATTTTGTAGATAGGTTTTACGCATCACCGAATTTTAAAAATAATCTGGGTGCAGCACTATTTTTCGCAATGGCCTTTTTAATAAGGCAAACAAATATATTTATGATTCTTTTTATGCTTCTCTACAATGTTTATTCATTCAACGATTTTTTTCTGCGAATTCGCTTTTTTATCAAAGAGTATAAGTATATACTAATCTATATTCTTTGTTGTTTCCTGCTTTTCGTACCACAAATGTTGTATTGGAAAACGGTAGTAAACGAGTACATTGTGTTTGCCTATAAATATAGCTACAGCGAAGAATCATTTTTATATTGGAAGAACCCTAAAATATTCGAAGTGCTTTTCGGAATGTCTTGCAGTTGGTTACCATATACGCCCATTATGGCAATTAGTTTAGCAAGTTTATTTTATTTGGTCTTTAAAAAGCAATATCAGGCAATTCCTATTTTACTTATTTTTTTATTGGCTTTGTATACTTGCGCAAGTTGGTGGGCATATAATTTTAGTTGCGCTTTTGGATATCGTCCTTTCATAGAGTATTATAGCATACTTATAATTCCTTTAGCTTATTTAATAAATGGCATACTAACTATGTGGGGAAAAACGGCACTAAAATCAGGCTTCTTAATTCTATTTCTTATGTTTGTTTTTTTGAATGTGTCAATGACATATCAATTTCAATGGGAAACATGGTGTGGTCTTGATTGGAATTATGAAAAGTATTTCGAAATGATTGGTAAAATAATGCGCAATGTATCTTAGTATAATTATTCCTTCCTATAAGGGTGCAAGTACGCTTAATAATCAGTTGCCCGGATTCATTGAGTATCTAAAATCTCTAAAAACGGATTTTGAAATCATTATTGTGGACGATGGCTCGGACGATTCAGGAAAAACAGCTGCAGTTGCAAAAAAGCACAATTGTATATTTTATGGCAATGTAATAAATGAAGGGAAAGGTTCTGCAGTAAGAAAAGGGATGCAGTTAGCAACTGGTCAGTATAGAATTTTTACGGATGTTGACATTCCTTTTGAGTTTGACGCATTCAGTCGCTTTTTACAGTATTTAGATACAAAGGAGTTTGATGTTGTGGTGGGCGATCGCACCTTGCCGGGCTCAAGCTATTTTGCAGAAATACCTGCTTTGCGGAAAGTAGGAAGTAACATTTTTTCATTTATTGTAGGAAGGTTTGTTGCTGGAGGGCATTTTGATACACAGTGCGGTATGAAAGGGTTTAAGGCTGACGTTGCGAATGATTTATTTTCTATAAGTACAATAGATGGTTTTGCTTTTGACGTTGAATTGCTATATATTTCATTGAAAAGAAATTATGATATCAAACGCTTGCCTGTTGTATTAAGATGCCAAGAAGGTTCAACAGTAAATGTGCTGCGTCACGGGCTGGGAATGCTTATCGACCTCTATAACATAAAATGGAACCACATACAAGGGAGATATAAAAAACAAGCTGCACAATGAGCCAATCAAGTGTTTTAGATAAATTTCCAAAGAAAAGAATAGAACTTCCCGAAGCATTTCAAAAAATATACAATCAACACTACCTAAGCAACCGCGAAGGAAAGTATAAAACAACATCACTGTCTCAAAAGTTGGAGTCTTGGATGCATAAAAAAGTTGCGGAAGATGTAGTTAGAAGTAAGGAGCAATTCTCAACATTGGAAATCGGTGCAGGAACCTTAAATCAATTGAAATACGAGCCTACACAAGAAGCGTACGACATAGTAGAACCTTTTAATGAGTTGTTTGAAGGCTCAGCCTTGCTGAAAAATATTCGTACAGTTTATAAAGATATTCAAGATGTAAAAAAAACCAAATACGACCGCATAACTACTATTGCAACTTTCGAACACATTATGGACTTGCCTTTTGTGGTTGCAAAAGCTGCAACATTCCTAAATGAATTAGGTCATTTAAGGGTTGCAATCCCTAACGAAGGGACAATTATGTGGAAATTAGGTACGCAGGTTACGGGATTTGAGTTCAAGAAAAAATACGATTTAGATTATCAAATTTTAATGCATTATGAACACGTAAATACTGCCGATGATATTGAACAGGTGTTAAATTACTTTTTTAAAAGTGTTAACTGTTCTGTTTTTGGTATAAGCAAAGGTTTGGCACTGTATCGTTTTTATGATTGCGCTAATCCAGATATGGAAAGGGTAGATAACTATTTTGCAAATACAAACAGGCAATAGAAAATAAAAAAGGGAGATAAGTGAATTCCTCCTATCTCCCTTTTTTAATAAAATAATCTTAAAAATGTACGAGTGTAACCCCTACAGTAAAAGGGTACAATTGCGGTGCGACTGCATTTTGCTCAAACAATGTAGACAAAGAATAGGTTGCAAAAACATTAAATTTCCCATAGCCGATTCTTACAGTCGCTCCATATTTAAAAGGGTTTAGATTGTAATCATCGCTTACTTTGTTTTTATAAGTACGTCCTGCCAATTCATAAATCTGTTTTACTCTACTCGAAAGCCTATAGCCAGCGATAACTCCTACAGCAAAATGAAATGACTTTTTCGCTTTTTTATTTGTGTTAAATTCAAGCAACAATGGAACATTTATGTAGGTGCCTTTCAAACAATTTTTTTGAAATCCATAACTGTTATAAACAACCTAAAGGGTTTTTGTATTGGGCGTTAGTGTAATGTTTTCTTTAAACATATAGCGGTTAAATTCAAAGCCAAGCCCGGTTGTTAGTGCAATGTAATTTTGGTATAGTTTCAAATGCTTCTCAAACATATTTAGGTTTATAATTAAACGATTTGCCGTAGTTTAATGCTAAATAGTCATAGTTAGCAGGCAAACTTTCTTGGTTGTTACTGTTCATAAATCCATTAACACCAAGTTCAACACCTCCCCAAATATCTTTTACCTCATTTTCTTTTTCTTTTTGTTTTTAACAGTTTTACTTGTGTCGTTATCGTCAATGATTATAACTCTGTTTCCTCGAATACGAAATCTGGCAGTGTCGTTTTTAGTAGTTGGATTATCATAAGGTGTTTCTATGCTTATGTCCGATTCATTGTTTGATTGTCTAATGGACCCAAATCCGTTTATTTCTAATTGTCTGTCTATAGGCTCCCCTTTGTAAATAATATTTCCATTGCCCGAAACCTCTGCTGTTAGTTATTCTTTTACATTTGCTTTTGCATCACCGGCACCCGATGTCTTCACGACAGCTTTTTTAGTTTCCAATTTAAAAGCTTTTAAATCACCTGCCCCCGAAAGCTCTATTTTTTTTAGATCCTTTACGGTGATGTATATTTTTAAATTGTCTAAATTAAAAGTGGGCTCTTCACAGGGGATTTTTAGTGTATTGTCCTTTACTTCCGTTTTTATTTTTTCTGCAGCCTTTTCGTCACCTTCCATTCGTATGCTGCAGGAGCTTCCCTGAGTAATAATTACTTCAAATGATTTATTCAGCTTTAATGAATTAAAGTCTTCTAAGGCCCTTTCAGTAACTTGTGCTTGTAATTTACCAGTGCCTATTAGAATAAAAAAAGCATTATGAACGGTACAATTTTGTAATGATTCGTTTTCATATTTTGTTTTTATAATTGGTTGTAATAGGTTTAAGACGCAAATACCTTTTTAAAAGTTACGGCACAGGTGTTTTTTATTGTCGATGTTTCTACTAAACAATTCATTACGTCATAGTTCTGTCATTTTGTTTTCAAAACCCCATTATTTAGAATCAATATAAATTAGTTTAACTGTTAAAAATTCCTAAAAGTTTTTTCTTTATCGTGTTTACTTTCTTATTAAGTTTGCGACCGATAAAAATATAGCCTTTCAACAAAGGGGGCGGATTTTAAAGAAAAAAACAGTATGGATTATATGTGTCAAAAGCCACAACCAACTAAGCGTTTAACGCTATTACCACTTATTATTCTTTTTGTTTTAAACATTACTTTTTCGTTCGCAGGTGATACTGAGAAGGGGGAGAAGCTATTTAAACAAAACTGTGCATCTTGTCATAGTATAGGTGATAACAAGGTAATTGGTCCGGGATTAAAAGGTGTGATGGATCGTGTTCCGAAGCCGGCTGAAGCGTGGTTGGCTAAGTGGGTTAAAAACTCTAGAGCCGTTATTGCATCAGGCGATGCATATGCTGTTAAAGTATTCAACGACAATGGAAAAGTGGATATGCCTGCTCAAGCAGTAAGCGATGAAGAAATTAAGGCAATATTTGAATATGTACAAAACCCTCCAGTAAAAAAGGAAACTCCAGGCGATCAAGCTTCAGGAACCTCTACCCAAAAGGACGAAGGAAGTCCAACCTTACTTATTATAGTTGGCCTATTGTTTCTTGCCTTGTTCTTCACGTTAAGAACCGTTCAGAAATCGTTAGGGAAAATTGTTAGGGAAAAAGCGGGACTTGCAGAACCTGTAAAGTATAAAGGGCCAAGTGGAGTTTTGCTATGGATGCGTACTCACAAAAAATGGGTTGCCGTAATATTGTTGTTTTTAGCCGGCTGGGGTTCTCGTGCTGCCTGGAACGGTATGTACGCAATTGGTGTTTACCAAGGATATATGCCTGAACAACCAATTTTCTTTTCACATAAAATACACGCAGGGCAAAATGGAATTAACTGCGTTTACTGTCACTCAAGTGTGGAGAAAGGTAAAGTTTCGGGGGTTCCTTCAGTAAATGTTTGTATGAATTGTCATAAAGGGATACAAGAAGGAGCAGTTACAGGCAAAACGGAAATTGCAAAAATATATGCAGCAGCAGATTACGATGTAAATACTCAAAAATACGGCCCAAATCCTAAGCCAATTAAATGGGTGCGGGTACATAACCTCCCCGATTTTGCTTATTTTAACCATTCGCAGCATGTAAAAGTGGGGCAACAGGATTGCGCTAATTGTCACGGACCAGTTGCAACAATGGATACTATTCGTCAAGTTTCTAAATTAACAATGGGTTGGTGTATTGATTGCCACAATAAAACCGAAGTTAAAATGGAAGGCAATAAATACTACGAAGAGCTTCACGCAAAACTTAAAGAAAAATTCAAAAACCAACCGATTACCGTTTCCAAAATGGGCGGTATTGAATGTGGTAAATGCCATTATTAATATATAAAATTATTCAACACTCAAAATATACCAAGGTATGAGTAACAAAAAGATATACTGGAAAGGATTAGAAGACCTAAACAACTCGCCTTCTTTTATAAAGTCTACTCAGCAAGAGTTTGCGGAGGAAGTTCCGGCTGAAAATTTTTTAGCAAAGGAAAATTTAGGTGAAACATCTACTCCACGAAGAGATTTTCTTAAATTTTTAGGATTTTCAGTAACAGCAGCATCACTTGCCGCTTGCGAAACTCCTATAAGAAATGTAATTCCTTACGTTTTTAAACCGGAAGAAATTACCCCTGGTATTGCTAGCTGGTACGCCTCAACATATTCTGACGGTAACGATTTTTGCTCGGTGTTGGTAAAAACACGTGAAGGTCGACCAATTAAGATAGAAGGGAATAAATATTCAAGTATCACTAAAGGTGGAACAAACGCACGTGTTCAGGCATCTGTTTTATCTTTGTATGACTCTGCTCGTTTAACGGGGCCAACAGCTAACGGAACTGTTACTACTTGGCAAGTTTCCGACAAAGCCATTGGCGCTAAATTAGACGGTATTGCAAAAGCAGGTGGTAACATTAGAGTATTAACATCTTCTATAACAAGCCCGTCTACTAAAAAAATAGTAGGGGAGTTTGCTGCTAAATATGCTAATGTAAAACACGTAAGCTACGACCCGGTATCTTATTCAGCAATTATTAAGGCAAATCAAGAAAGTTTCGAAACACCTATTGTCCCTACCTATATGTTTGATAAGGCAAATGTAATAGTTGGTTTTGGGGCAGATTTCTTAGCCAATTGGGTGTCCCCAATTGAATTTGCAAAACAATACTCTAAGAATAGAAAAGTAAACAAAGAAAATGCGAAAATGTCTCGACATTTTCAGTTCGAATCAACATTGTCAATAACCGGGAGTAATGCCGATGTAAGAGAGGGGCTTAAGCCTTCTCAGGTTCCTGTCGCCATCGTTAATTTATATAACAATATTGCTAAACTTGCTGGTAAAAGCGGAGTTTCGTCAAAGGCAATTGATGCCGACAAGCAACTTGCTAAAGCAGCAAAAGAGTTGTGGGAAAATAAAGGCAAATCATTGGTTGTTTGTGGGGTAAATGATATTGCATCACAATTGTTTGTGAATGCCATTAATTCCATGCTAAACAACTATGGAGCAACTATTAATTTAGATGTTTCTGACAATACGAAACAGGGAGACGATGCGGAAGTTGTTTCATTGATTGAAGAGATGAAAGGCGGTAAAGTAGCAGCATTGTTTCTGTACAACGTAAACCCCGTTTACTCATTGCCAGCATCGTTGGGCTTTGCCGATGCCCTTAAAAAAGTTAACCTTAGCGTGTCTTTTGCTGATAGAGCGGACGAAACAGCATCATTAGTGCAATACATTTGTCCCGACCACCATTATTTAGAGTCTTGGGGTGATGCAAATCCAAGAAAAGGGCATTACGCACTTATACAACCAACAATATTTCCTTTATTTAACACACGTTCTTTTCAAGAATCAATGTTGAAGTGGGCTGGAAATAATACGAATTACCAAGCATACGTAAAAAAATATTGGAGGAACAATATTTTCCCTTTACAAAGCGCAGAAATGTTTTTTGAGAATTTTTGGATGAAAAGTTTGCACGATGGAATTGTAGAATTACCCCCGGATGCTAAACCTATTCAAAAAATGATGGCAGCAGCGGCCGACACAGCTATGGCGGCAACGGTTGCGGATGTTGACTCATTAGGTGTTCTTGCGGATGAGAACAAGGGGCCTTTACAAAAAGTGGTTGACAAACCAAAAGAGGCAGTAGGGTTAAAAGCAGAAACAGCAACAACGGCAAAGGGTGTTGCAATAGCAGGTGTAACAGTAAGCTTTAACACAAATTTATTTAGCAAAGATTTGTCAAGTGCGGCTGGAACAATAAGCAAGGCTAGTTCTTCAGTTGGAGTATTTGAAATTACCTTATATGAAAAAATAGGAATGGGTAATGGTAATCAGGCAAATAATCCTTGGTTATTAGAAATGCCCGATCCGATATCAAAAGTTACTTGGGATAATTACATAACTATGTCGCCAAAGCAAATGCAAGAGCTTGGTTTAGAGACATTTTTAGAAAAGGAAGTGGATGTTGATGTAGTAGAAGTAACAGTAAACGGAGTTAAACTGCCGCTACCAGTTTACCCTCAGCCGGGTCAGCCATACGGCACTGTTGGTTTAGCATTGGGTTATGGAAGAACCGCTGCAGGTAAAGCAGCAAACGGAGTAGGACAAAATGCATTTCAATTTGTGAGTATTGCAAATGGAATGATGATGTACACCTCTTACAATGCACAAGTAAGTGCATCAGTAGGAAAGCACGCACTGGCGGCAACGCAAACCCATCACACCATTATGGGTAGAAAAATTGTACAAGAAACTACATTAAAAGAGTACAAAAAAAATCCTGCTGCCGGGAATGAAAAAATTTATTTGTCCATTAAAAATGGACACGAGCACACGAAAGTGTTGGCAGAAGATGTTGATTTGTGGGCTACAAAAGAAAACCCAGGCTTTGACAAACCTGGTCTTTTTTGGAATATGTCAATCGACCTTAACTCGTGTATCGGTTGCGGAAATTGTGTTGTTAGTTGTCAAGCAGAGAACAACGTTGCTGTAGTTGGTAAGGACCAGGTTCGTTTAACCCGTGAAATGCATTGGATACGAATAGATCGTTATTATTCAAGCGATGTAAAAAATCAAGAACAAGCAGCCGAAGGCGGATTGGGGCTAATTGCAGGTTACAAAGCGATGGAGGCTCCATCCGAAAATCCTCAAGTGGTTTTTCAGCCAATGATGTGCCAACACTGTAATCACGCACCTTGCGAAACAGTTTGCCCGGTTATAGCAACTACACACAGTAATGAAGGATTGAACCAAATGACCTACAACCGTTGTTTAGGAACTAAATATTGCGCAAACAATTGTCCATATAAAGTAAGAAGGTTTAATTGGTATCGTTTCACTGAAAATTCAGCATTCGATTTCAATATGAATGACACATTGGGCAAAATGGTTTTAAATCCAGACGTAACAGTTCGCACCAGAGGAGTTATGGAAAAATGCTCTATGTGTATTCAACGTATCCAAGAAGGCAAATTGAATGCTAAAAAAGATGGCAGAAGAATCAAGGATGGCGAGGTTCAGGTAGCTTGTGCTCAATCCTGTCCAACTGATGCTATTACTTTTGGTAACGTAAATGACACAGAAAGTAAGGTTGCAAAAATTAAAGCAGACGAAAGAGTGTATCACGTATTGGCAGAGCTAGATATCAAGCCATCGGTGTTCTACTTAACGAAAGTGCGAAACACAGAAGAAAAAGCAGAAGCATAAATAAAAAAAACATTAACAGAAATAAACGATTATGTACGAAGCTTCAATAAGAGAACCGTTAATTTTAGGTGATAAAACCGCTCACGATATTACGGAAGACATTTGTAGACCCATTGAAGGCAAAGCCAATAAATATTGGTGGTGGTGTTTTAGCGTTTCAGTAGCTGCTTTAATTTGGTGGGTGTTGTGCGTAAGCATTACTGTGGGTCAAGGGATTGGCGTTTGGGGCTTAAACAACGTTGTTGATTGGGGTTGGGACATTACCAACTTCGTTTGGTGGGTTGGTATTGGTCATGCAGGAACCTTGATTTCTGCAGTATTATTATTGTTCCGTCAAAAATGGAGACTATCAATTAACCGTGCTGCAGAGGCAATGACAATTTTTGCCGTTATTTGTGCAGCATCTTTCCTGTTAACACACACAGGTCGCCCTTGGTTAGATTATACCCTTTTCCCATTACCGAACCAGTTCGGATCCTTGTGGGTAAATTTTAACTCACCACTTATTTGGGATACTTTTGCAGTTTCTACTTACTTCTCCGTATCCTTGGTTTTTTGGTATACTGGCCTTATTCCCGATTTTGCGGTTGTTCGTGATAGAGCAAAAACAAAAGGAATGAAATTTTGGTACGGTTTGTTAAGTTTTGGTTGGGTAGGCTCAGCTAAAAATTGGCAACGTTTCGAAGAGGTTTCTTTAGTGTTGGCAGGTATGTCAACGCCACTTGTTCTTTCGGTTCATACCATAGTATCAATGGATTTCGCCACATCTATCGTACCGGGTTGGCATACAACCATATTTCCTCCTTATTTCGTTGCTGGAGCTATTTTCTCAGGATTTGCAATGGTTCAAACCTTGCTCATTATTACACGTAAAGTGTTAAGCTTAGAAAATTATATTACTACTTATCATATCGATATGATGAATCGAATCATTATGATTACGGGTTCTATCGTTGGTATTGCATACATCACTGAGTTTTTCATGTCTTGGTATTCAGGAGTTGAATATGAGAGCTACTGTTTTGTAAATCGTGCTACGGGTTATTATTGGTGGGCATATTGGAGCATGATGACGTGTAATGTTATTTCGCCACAATTGTTTTGGTTCAAAAAATTACGTACCAATTTCACTTTTACTTTTATACTCTCTATTGTTGTAAATATTGGGATGTGGTTCGAGCGTTTTGTAATCATTGTTACTTCGTTGCACAGAGCTTATTTGCCTTCAGAATGGTCAACCTATCACCCAACATGGGTAGAGGTCGGTATTTTTATAGGTTCTATAGGATTGTTCTTTACTTGCTTCCTGTTGTTTGCCAGATTCTTCCCAGTAATAGCAATGAGTGAATTAAAAACAATTGTAAAATCATCAAGTTCACAAGCAAAAAGAGAGTTTAAAGAAGAAGCACATCACTAAATAACGCGATATATAGAATTAGCTATGAGTAAACAAATTTTCGCCATTTTTAACGATGAGGATGTACTGATGAAAAGTATAAAGCCTCTTCGCGGCACTGGAGTAAACATCAAAAATGTATTTAGTCCTTTTCCAATTCACGGATTGGATACCGAGTTGGGCTTAGCAAGAACACGAATTTCTATTTGTGCATTTTTATATGGACTTACAGGCTTGTCATTAGCGGTGCTAATGACTTGGTATATGATGATTTCAGATTGGCCAATGGACATTGGCGGCAAACCAAACTTTTCGTATTATAAAAACATTCCTGCATTTGTGCCAGTATTGTTTGAGTCAACAGTGCTTTGTGCGGCACACGGAATGGTAATTACTTTTTATTTGAGAAGTAAACTTTTGCCGGGAGTAACAGCATTTGTTCCGGATGTTAGAATGACAGATGACCGTTTTGTAATGCAAGTAGAACTTGAAGATGCAGCTACAGAGGAACAAATAACTGCTGTACTAATACAACACGGTGCAGAAGAGGTAAAGGAATACGGAAAATAATAAACAAAAGAGTTAATCAACATAAGATTATGAATCTTTCATACAAAAAAATACAATCAAAAACAGTTGCCTTGGTTATGGCTGCGGGTCTTGTGTTTTCAATAGTGTCGTGCAATAAAAATCCGCAAAGTCCGGGTGTTGAGTTTATGCCCGATATGTATCGTGGACCAGCAAGTGAACCGTACTCTGTAAATGAGTTTTATAGTGATAGCTTATCATCTCGCAAACCAGTTCCGGGAACTATTTCTCAAGGAAGTATCCCTAATTCTCCTTTTGGTGTAAACAATACAATTTATGCCTATCCAAATACAAATGAGGGTTACGAGGCTGCGGGAAATTTTTTACATAACCCTATTGCAAATACAATTGAAAATACAGAACAGGGAAAAGATTTGTATATTAAATTCTGCCAACATTGTCACGGTGAAACAGGTGATGGAAATGGAAGTATTGTAGCAAATGGTAAGTTCCCTAACCCTGGTTCATATTGGAGTAAAGCGGGACTTACAGATGGGAAAATGTTTCATAGTATGAATTATGGAAAAGGATTAATGGGTTCACATGCATCACAATTGGATAAAGAAGAAAGGTGGAAATTAGTGTTGTATGTTCAAAGTTTAATTGCTAAGAACGGACCAAAAACAGAAGCAGCACCGGCCGACACAATAGGAAAAAAATAGAAAAATTTATAAAGAGAAAGTTTTATGAACTACGTAATAACAAAAAATAACAAAACCCTTTCCTTTGTATTAATGGGCGTTGGCATACTGTCTATCGTATACGGATTTGCAACCGACTCATTAAGGGCTTGGGGAAGTTTGTTGATGAGTAATTTTTATGTGATGGCAATTGCTTTGGCCGGTATTTTTTTCTTAGCTGTGCAGTATGTTGCTGAAGTTGGATGGAGCGTTCAAATAAAAAGAGTGTTGATGGCAATGGGGACTTATTTACCTTATGCGGGGGGATTTTTAATTTTAATATTTGTAGTGGGCCATCACGACTTATACTTTTGGACACACCACGAATATTACGATAAGGCATCACCAGATTACGATCGTTTGTTAGATGGGAAACACGCATTTTTGAATATGCCTTTTTACATTACACGTTTAGTTTTATATGCTGGAATTTGGAGTTATTTTGCCCTAATGCTTCGTAAAGAGTCTTTAAAAGAAGACATCGTAGGGGGAGTAATAAATTACAAAAAAAGTGTAAAATTATCTGCCATATTTTTGGTATTATTTGCTGTTAGTTCATCAACTTCAGCTTGGGATATTTTAATGTCAATTGACGCACACTGGTTTAGTACATTATTTGGCTGGTATGTTTTTGCCGGAATGTTTGTTAGTGGTCTTACCGTAATCGCAATGTTGGTAATTTACTTAAAAAGAAGCGGCTACTTACCTAACGTAAACGATAGCCATATCCATGATTTGGGTAAATTTATGTTTGCCTTTAGCATTTTTTGGACTTACTTATGGTTTTCCCAATTCATGTTAATTTGGTATGCAAACCTTCCTGAAGAAGTTGCGTATTATGCTTTTCGCCAAGATCATTTTAAGGCAATATTTGTATTGAATTTTTTAATTAACTTTTTCTGTCCGTTCTTAATTTTAATGACAAGAGACAGTAAAAGAATAAAAGGCTTGATACTTTTCATAGGTTCAATTATGTTAATTGGTCATTGGTTAGATGTGTATTTAATTGTTATGCCGGGTGTAGTAGGAGATCATGCCACTGTTGGTATAACAGAAGTTGGAACAACCTGTTTCTTTGCCGGTTTGTTTTTGTATGTGTTTTTTAACTCACTGTCAAAAGCACCACTTGTTCCAAAAAATCATCCAATGTTGGGCGAAAGCTTACATCATCAAATTTAATTAAAGAGTAGTATTAGAAAAACAAAAACACAGTTATGATTTACATAGTAATATTAATAGGAATATTGGCATTTTGGCAACTGATAAAAGTGTACGAGTATGCTACCATAATAAACGGGTCTGAGGAAGAGACAGTTACCGAAAGCGATACTCGTTTCAATGCAAAAATGATGATGGTTTTTTGTGTTGCTTTTTTCGTTTTTTGTATTTGGAATTTTTGGATGTATCAAGATAGTTTATTACCGCCTTCTGCTTCAGAATATGGTAAAGCGCTAGACACCCTGTTCAACTTTAATATGATTATAATTGGGTTTGTGTTTTTTATAGTAAATGCAGTATTGTTCTATTTTGCCTCAAAATACTATTATAGAAAAGAAAACAAAGCAACCTTTTTTGCACATAGCAGTAAACTGGAAATGATTTGGACAATTGTTCCTGCAATTGTGTTGACGGTAATTATTATTTATGGATTAAAAGTGTGGAATAATATTACAGCACCTGTTAATCCAAATGAAACAATCCAAATGGAGCTATACGCTCAGCAATTCGCTTGGACAGCACGTTATGGAGGGAAGGATAACACTTTAGGGAAATCAAATTATAGATTAATTACAGATAACAACCCTTTGGCATTGGTAGTGGAAGACCCAAATAATGGAGACGATAAATTGGTAAAAGGAGAGTTTCACATTCCTATTGGGAAAATGGTACAATTCAAATTGCGTTCGCGCGATGTAATTCACAGTGCTTTTATGCCGCATTTCAGCGCACAAATGAATTGTGTTCCGGGCATGGAAACGGAAATGCATTTTGTGCCAATATACACTACCATTCAAATGCGTGAAATGACAAAAAACCCAAAATTTAATTACATTTTATTGTGTAATAAAATTTGTGGTGCAGCACATTATAACATGCAAATGGATATAATAGTTGAAAGTGAAGAGGACTATAATAAGTGGCTAGCTACGAAAAAAACTTTTGCCGAAACTATGTCTGCCACACCTGACGAACCCAAAGTTGAATCTGTAAAAGAAGAAATGAAAAAATATACTGCGATCACTGCAACAGTAGAAGAAGTGAAAGTAGAAGAGAAAAAATAACAAAAGAGTAATAACGAAAAATATAATATGGATCACGCACACGACACACACACACACGAAGGTCACGATCACGGTCACGATGTGCACACGCATCACGATGAGCCTGGATTTTGGACAAAACACATTTTTAGTGAAGACCACAAAGTGATTTCGCGCCAGTTTCTAATAACCGCTATTTTTATGGGTGTGTTAGCAATGATGATGTCCGTTTTCTTTCGTTTACAGTTGGCTTGGCCTGGGCAAAGTTTCCCTATTCTGAATTATTTTTTAGGTGATAAATGGGCTCCGGGAGGAGTAATGAGTCCTGACATGTACCTTGCTCTCGTTACAATACATGGTACTATTATGGTATTCTTTGTATTAACAGGCGGCTTGAGCGGCACATTCAGTAACTTGCTTATTCCTTTACAAGTAGGTGCTCGTGATATGGCATCGGGCTTTTTAAATATGTTATCCTACTGGTTTTTCTTTATTTCCAGTGTTATTATGTTTGCTTCTTTATTTATTGAAGACGGACCAGCATCAGCAGGTTGGACAATTTACCCCCCTTTAAGTGCCTTGCCACAAGCAATACCCGGGTCGGGATTAGGGATGACACTTTGGTTAGTGAGCATGTCCTTGTTCGTTGTCTCTTCCTTATTGGGAAGCTTAAATTACATTGTAACGGTAATCAATTTACGTACAAAAGGAATGACCTTTACCCGTCTTCCACTTACGGTATGGGCATTTCTTGTTACTGCTATATTAGGCGTACTTTCTTTCCCTGTATTATTTTCGGCAGTACTATTATTAATTTTCGACAGAAGCTTCGGTACAAGCTTTTACTTATCCGACATTTTTATAAGCGGACAAGCCCTTGAACAAACAGGAGGTAGTCCAATATTGTTCCAGCATTTATTTTGGTTCTTAGGCCATCCGGAAGTATATATTGTATTGTTGCCAGCACTGGGAATAACTTCCGAAATTATAGCTACAATGTCTCGTAAACCCATTTTTGGATACAGGGCAATGATTGGCTCTATCTTGGCAATTGCATTTTTGTCGTTCATTGTATGGGGTCATCATATGTTTATTACGGGAATGAACCCTTTCCTAGGCTCAGTGTTTGTATTTACAACCTTGCTTATTGCAATACCATCAGCGGTAAAAGCGTTTAACTACATTACAACTTTGTGGAAAGGAAATCTAATAATGTCTCCGGCAATGTTGTTCGCTATAGGTTTAGTTTCAACATTTGTTACAGGAGGCGTAACAGGTATTATTCTTGCCGATTCGGCCTTGGATATTCCATTACACGATACGTATTTTGTGGTAGCTCACTTCCATATAGTAATGGGTGCATCAGCGATCTTTGGTATGTTTGCCGGTGTTTATCATTGGTTTCCTCGTATGTTCGGACGAATGATGAGCAATAAATTAGGATATGTGCATTTTTGGATAACTTTTATTGCCGTTTATGGTGTGTTCTTCCCAATGCACTTTATCGGCCTCTCCGGTGTGCCGCGGAGGTATTATTCAAACGAAGCCTTTGCATTATTTGACAACACGCACGAATTAAACGTAATTATTACTGGATTTGCAGTACTTGGCGCAATTGCTCAAGTAGTATTTTTGTTCAACTTTTTCTTTAGTATTTATAAAGGAAAAAGAGCCACACAAAATCCTTGGAAATCGAATACGCTTGAGTGGACAGCTCCGATAGAGCATCTGCATGGAAACTGGCCGGGTTCTTTACCCGAAGTTTACCGTTGGCCTTATGATTATAGCAAACCAGGCAAAGACGAGGATTTTGTGCCGCAAAACGTTCCTTTGTCAGCAGGTGAAGTCGAAAATCATTAATTGCCAAAGACACAATGAAATTAATAATGTCCTAATTTTTTTAGGACATTTTTTTTATATGAAAAATAAAGCATTGACCGTAATTTGCTGTTTTACCTTGTTGCACGCTTTTGTGTGTGCGCAAACACAGCTAACAGATACATTAAGAATGTGTATTAAAAGGAAACCTAGTCCAGATTTTAGTTTAGATTCTCGCGATTCATTTATTGCCAACCGCCACGCTCGTACCTATGGCATTAAAATAGGGGTGGATTTTGGGGGTAGATTAAAAATGGGCGGAGGCTATTATCAATTAGGAGATGAATTAATTAAGTTTGAATTGTTGCCAACAAGTGCCGGAAGCAAGTCTATAAAATCCAATTTATTTTTAGGCTATTTGTGTTACTATGTCGAGTATGTGTTTTATAATACAAAGCGCTGGAAGTTTTCTACCACACCACAAGTAGGAATAGGCCTAACATCCTATAATTATTTTTATGGCAACTTGCCGCTGAAAACAGAAAGGTACCCTGCATTTATTTATGAGCCCTGTCTTTCGGGCGAATATAAGCTTACTCGATGGCTAGGAGTAGGTGCCAGTGCAGGGTTTAGGTTAGTGCTAAAAAACAGAAATTCAGTTAAAGAAAATTTTAATGCCCCTATTTATTCTTTTAGTGTATTAATACATTGGGATAAATTATACAAAGTACTGTTTCCAAACACTACCTTAGCTAAGAAAATATAATATATGCTCATCGTAAAAAAATCAAAAATTCCACGTAGCGGAAAGGGATTGTTCACTACATCTTCAATTAGAAAGGGAGATATAATAGTAGAATACCAAGGCGAAAAAATTAGTTGGAAAGAATGTGAAAAGCGCGACAGGTATCACATTAGTAGGGCCCCCTATTTATTTTTTGTATCAAAACACAATTGTTTGGATGCCGAATATACTATGGATGCCTTAGCGCGTTATGCAAATGATGCGCAAGGCTATGTTCGTTTTAATGGGCTAAAAAACAATGCCGATTACAACATCATTAAAAGCAAACCGTACATTGTTGCCAGCCGAAACATTAAAGCGGGCGGGGAAATACTGGTGAGCTATGGCAAGGATTATTGGGAAGCTATAATGGGAGATAAGTAAATATAGTAGCACTTAGGCTCTATTGTTAATCGGTAGCTGCCAATGCAAACGAAATTTTCAATAAACATCAAATCTTATTCATCACCTTTGTTTGCACACGTATTGATTCTTTGTGTACCAATTCCAACAGGCCTTTTATGAAATCGGTGTTAAGTCCCATAATTTCTCCTTTATGCGTTCGCGTGTTTAGTATTTCATACCAGCGTCCCAATTGTAATATTGTAACCTGATTGTCTTTTTTATATTCTCCAATTTTTTCTACCACAGCCATTCTATTGGAAAGCGCTTGCAACAATTGTATGTCTATGGCATCAATTTCAATTCGTAATTCTTGTAATTGATTTTCAAATTCAGGATTATTGCTATTTGCATTGCGCTGTATTAATTCGTTGAGTAAATGGCCTAATTGCTCAGGGTTAACTTGCTGTTCGGCATCACTCAGTGCTACTTTAGGATTGATATGCGTCTCTAACATCAGCCCATCCATATTCAAGTCGAGGGCTTTTTGCATTACAGGCAACAACATATCGGTGCGCCCACAAATGTGGCTTGGGTCGCAAATAACAGGCAATTCCTTACACATTATTTTTAACTCAATAGGAATGTTCCAGGCAGGGGAATTACGGTATATTGTTTTTTCATAGGAGTAAAAACCTCTGTGAACGGCAACCAGTTTTTTTATTCCCGCTTGATTAATTCTTTCCAATGCCCCCGCCCATAATTTTATTTCGGGATGAATAGGGTTTTTAACCATCACAGGAATATCAACACCTGCTAATGCACTTGCAATTTCTTGCACAGCAAAAGGGCTTACAGTAGTTCTTGCGCCTATCCATAAAATATCAACATCCGCTTTTAATGCTAATTTAACGTGTTGCGCATTGGCAACTTCAACAGTAGTTAATAAGCCTGTTTCTTGTTTCACTTCCTTTAGCCACTCTAAGCCTACTGAACCTACACCTTCAAAAGCGTTGGGGCGTGTGCGTGGTTTCCAAATTCCCGCCCTAAAAACAACAACTTTATTTAACTTGGCGATCTCTCTTGCCGTATTCATTATTTGCTCTCTGCTTTCTGCACCACAGGGCCCTGCAATAATAAGTGGTCCGGTATAGTTGGGCAACCAAGTTTTTAAAGGGCTAATGTCTAATTCTAATTTCATAAATAAACTTCCACGTACTTTTTATTCCTGAAAATAAATGCGTTTTACTCTGCGTGAAATGGTCGTGAGTATTTCGTAAGGAATAGTCCCGGCCGCTTTTGCTATTTCACTTATGGGATAACTTTCTCCAAATATAATTACCTCATCGCCTTCATTGCACGCAATATCTGTAACATCTATCATGCACATATCCATACAAATATTGCCTACTGTTGGAGAAAAAATGTCATTTACCAACATCTTTCCATTCCCGTTTCCCAATTTTCTATTATACCCATCAGCATAACCGATAGGAACTGTAGCAATACGCGAATTTCTTTTTACAATACCTTTTCTGCTGTATCCGACAGTTTCATTTGTGGCAACATTTTTAATTTGAGAGATGTTTGTTTTTAATGTACTAACGTGTTGCAAATTCATTTGTTCATAATCGTTCGATGAAATTCCGTACATGCCAATTCCTAGGCGTACCATGTCAAACTGTGCATCTGGAAAGCGAGTAATGCCGCTTGAATTAAGAATGTGTTTTAAAATAGGATAATTGAAACGGGAAAGTATTTGTTCACTGGCATCATTGAATCGTTGAATTTGCAATTTCGTAAACTCATCGTGTTCTTTTTCATCGCTTGCTACAATGTGCGAAAAAACTGATTTTATAACAATGTTTTTGCTATTCTGTATGCGTATAATTAGTTCATTTATTTCATCTAAATCAAAACCCAATCGGTGCATTCCGGTATCTATTTTTAGATGAACAGGTGTTTTTTTACCCTTTAACTTCGACCTGTTTGCAGCATCGTTAAAGAGGTTTAGGGCTCTAAAGTTAAATAGCTCTGGCTCAAGGTTGTACTCAATCATGGCATCGTAACTTTGCTCTTCCGGATTCATAACCATAATGGGAGCGGCTATTCCAGCCTTTCGCAATTCAATTCCTTCATCGGCATATGCTACCGCTAAATAATCGATACGATTAAATTGCAACACATTCGCTATCTCATAACTTCCACTTCCATACGAAAAAGCTTTTACCATGGCCATTACTTTGGTTGTAGGCTTTAGCTTTGACCGAAAGTAGTTGAGGTTGGATACCAGTGCATTTAAGTTAATCTCCAATAATGTTTCGTGCGCTTTTTGTTGAATGGTTTTACTAATATTTTCAAAACCAAAAGCTCGCGCACCCTTTATAAGTATAATTTCATTGTTAAATAAACCTACATTGTAGTGTTTTAAAAAATCGTTGGTGGTTATAAAAAATCGTTTATCAAGGCTAAAAAAAGCAGACTGACGCGAGATGGCTTCTCCTATACCGATAATACGTGTTATGTTTTTTTTAAATAAGAGATCAGCAACCTCTTTGTATAAACTCGCTTCGTCCTTGCCGCTTTGAAGTATGTCAGACAGAATAATGGTTCGTTTAGTAAATTGTTTCTGCTGATTTAAAAAATTCAAGGCAATTGCCAAAGAACCTAAATCCGAATTATAGCTATCGTTTATAATAGAGCAATTGTTCACTCCTTCTTTCATTTCCAATCGCATTGCAACAGGACTAAGCTGCAGCATTCGCTTTTCAATTTGCTCAGAATTGTATTTTATTAGCAACATAAGCGCCCAACAATTAATGGCATTTTCAATGGATGCTTCATCTGTAAAAGGAATACGTATTTTTATAAAATCGTTGTTGTAAATCCCCTGTATATATGTTTCGTTCTCTTGTTTTGCAACTTTTGTTATTTGCAAATCTGCTTTTGATTTTCGCGACCAAGTAACCATTTTTGTATTTATTAAAGAAGCTACAGATTCGTTAACTATTGAGTAATCTTTACAGTATATGAGTGTTTCGCAGTTGCTAAAAAGGGCTAACTTCTCTTGTGTTTTTATTTGGTTTGTTTCAAAATTTTCTGAATGCGCTTGACCAATGTTCGTTAGTATTCCGATGGTGGGTTTAATAATACTTTCCAGTACCGCCATTTCGTTGCGTTTTGAAATTCCAGCTTCAAATATTCCCAATTCATTCCCTTCACCCATTTGCCATAACGACAAAGGAACACCTACTTGAGAATTAAAACTTTTAGGCGAACGAACAATGTTAAAGTCCTCACGTAATAATTGAAAAAGCCATTCTTTAACAATTGTTTTCCCGTTGCTTCCGGTTATTCCAATAACAGGATAGTTGAACTGATTACGATGGTGGGCACACAGTTTTTGTAGCGCAACTAAGGTGTTTGCCACTTGTATAAAATTGGCTTCGGGGTAATTGCTTTTCGAATAACTACTAGTGTCCGAAACAATAAAATTTCGAATTCCCCTTTTATATACCTCAGCAATAAATTGATGCCCATTATTTCGCTCTCCGTGTATTGCAAAGAACAAAACGTTTTCAACATTAGCAACATTGCGACTATCAATTAAAAGCTGACTTATTTTTTCTTCTCGCGCTGGAGCATTTAGGACCTTTCCTTTAACAATATTTACTACTTCTGTTAGATAATAACTCATATTATATATTAGTTGCTTTGTAAAAACAGTCTCTGCACAAGGGTTCGTAATTATTTGTTTCTCCCAATACAACTAAAGAGTTCTCTTTGCTTATTCGATGGGAGTTATTTGCCAAACCTCCGCAACGCATACAAACAGCATGTACCTTCGTTACGTATTCAGCCACTGCCATTAAAGGAGGAATAGGACCAAATGGTTTCCCTAAATAATCCATATCGAGCCCCGCAACAATAACCCGTATTCCTTTGTTTGCTAATTGGGTGCAAACATTCACTATTTCAATGTCAAAAAATTGTGCTTCATCAATACCAACAACATCTACATCGTTTGCTAACAGCAATATGTTTGCTGAAGTTTCTACGGGAGTTGAGGGGATAGAAGTTAAATTGTGCGAAACAACATTTATTTCATCGTAGCGTTTATCGATAGCGGGCTTAAATATTTCTACTTTTTGTTTTGCAAAGGTTGCTCGTTTCAGTCTGCGAATAAGTTCTTCGGTTTTACCTGAAAACATTGAGCCGCAAATAACTTCTATCCAACCTTTTCCTTTATCGTTATTTATCGTGTTTTCGAGGAACATTGTCTGTTAAAACAAATATTTTATCGTTATTTATGTAGTTTAAGTAACCTTTTTTTCTGTTTTACGTTCAAAGTTAGGATAATTAATTTACTCAAGCCACAATATGTAATTTAATGAACTTAAATGAATAGAAAAGATATAGGAAAAGAAATTGAAGTGCTTATTCATGCTATTAAAGTACATTACGATACTATTGGAGAGGAAATAAAAATTCCAGGGATAGAGCTAGAGCTAATAACTTCCAAAATTCGAAAATTATACGAAAAATCAATTGTGTATAATTATTTATATTCCATAGAAGAAGAGCAATTGCGTAATCATAAAAAATCGTCTGGAAATGCAGATGTCCCAAATTTAGTATTAAGCAAAAGTGTAGGTTTTGACAAAGTGCAAGCTGTAGAAACGGAGACCGCTTTTGTTGAATTTCAAAAAAATCCTTTCAAAAACATAAAATCCCTTATCGGCATAAACGATCGCTTTTTATTTATCAAGGAACTGTTTGGAGGAAACACCTTGGAGTATAATGAAGCAATTGATAGGTTAAGCGCCACTAATGTTTCGGAAACACACAGTTTTTTAGAAGACTTACATCGAAAATATAAGTGGAACAAAGAAAGCGAAACCGTTAGCAGTTTTGTTTATTTTGTATCTCAGTAAAATATCTATTCCATTTCTTTTTTCATAAGCAATTTATCATGTGGAATGAGTTATGTAACCCCTTAAAGCAATGTGAAGAACTAGTTTTAGCATTACAACAACAACAAACCCGCCCCACCAGGAATTCTTCGCGCGGGTTTTTAGTTAGAGTATTGCTATTATTTATAAATTGCAGATATATTAATTGTTAATGGCTATAAAAGGTATTAATATAATCTTTTAATTTTTTTTTATAAAAAAAATTTGCAATTTTATAAAAAATTATAACAACCCTAAATCAAATTGATTATGAAAATTAATACTCGTTTTTTAAAACCGTTAACTATAATAGTAGGTTTACTGGCGGTGCAGTTTACCTTCGCACAGTGTCCTGTAATAACTTGCCCGGGTAATCAAACAGTAAATAACACCCCTGGCACTTGTGGTGCAGTGGTTAATTATGCAACTCCCGTTGGCGCTAATCCTTGTGGTGGCGGCCCAACAACATTTACATATACAGGTGTTGCGCAGAACTATACTGTTCCTGCAGGGGTGACAACCATCACTATTGACGCATTTGGCGCCCAAGGGGGTACTTATGGTAACTTTACTGGTGGTTTAGGTGCAAGAATAAAAGGAAATGTTAGTGTTACTCCGGGACAAGTATTGCTAGTTTATGTTGGCGCGCAGGGTATCCCAAGTCAAAATGCTGGTGGAGGTGGTGGCGGAAGTGGTGTTTCAAATGGAGGAACAGCTTTAGTTGTAGCAGGTGCAGGAGGTGGTGCTTGTTCTGTAAATGGTGAGAATGGTTACCCAGGACTTATAACAACTATAGGAGGAAACTCTTCAGGTGCAGGTGGAGCAGGTGGAAATGGCGGACAAAAAGGATATAAATCTGGAGATTGTGGATGGGCCGGAGGAGGTGGCGGTTTTTTGGGTGACGGTTATGGAGGTCCTCAAGGTAATGATGGTGGTGCTTTACCTGGTACATTAGGCGGTCCAGCAGGAGGAAAATCAAGAACGAATGGAGGAGCAGGGGGAGTTGGGGGTTGTTGTGGCTTTTCAAATTTAGGTTCAGGTGGCTGGGGATGCGGTGGTGGAGGTCGTGCGGAGTATGGCGGAGGCGGGGGCGGAGGTTATAGTGGCGGTGGCGGTGGCCAGTACGTTGACGTAGCTGGCAAAAGAGGTGGAGGCGGAGGAGGGTCGTATAATTCAGGGGTAAGCCAAACGAATACTTCCGGAGTGCAATCAGGAAATGGACAAGTTGTTATTACACCAATAATAAATGGACAAACAATATATAACTACACAGGGGCAATGCAAACATTCACAGTTCCTGCAGGTGTTACTTCAATTAATATTGTTGCAAAAGGGGCACAAGGTGGAGGTTCCGAAGATTGTGGAGGAATTATTACAAGTGATGGAGGGCTTGGCGGAAGTGCTTCTGGCGACTTGACAGTAGCTCCGGGTCAGGTATTGAATATATTTGTAGGTAGATATCCATCAACAGTGTTGGGTGGAAATTCACCTGGAGGATACAATGGTGGCGGTGGCGCGGGTCAATATGGTGGCCCTGGTGGTGGCGCATCTGATGTAAGACTTGGTGGCGTAGCTTTAGCTGATAGAAAGATTGTAGCTGGTGGTGGTGGTGGTGGCAACACTGGTTGTCCTGACCATGGTTTCGGTGGTGTTGGTGGTGGATTAAATGGCGCTAACGGGTCAGGTTTAGGACAAGGCTTTACACCTGGTGGAGGTGCTAGCCAAGTTGCTGGAGGAACAGCAGGTTCAGCTCCTGGTGCGGCAGGCGTTTTAGGTATTGGGGCTGGCACAGGAAATAATTATCATGAAGGAGCTGGTGGTGGAGGTTATTACGGTGGCGGTTCAGCATATGCTGCTGGAGGTGGCGGTGGATCATCATTTATCGGTGGTGTGCTGAATGGTGTAACTACTTCCGGTGTAAATACAGGTAATGGACAAATAATACTAACGTATGCAGGAGGCGCTGGTGGTGCTGTAACTACAATTCAAACTGCAGGTTTAGCAAGTGGAGCAACCTTCCCCGTTGGAACAAGGGTAAATACTTTTCAAGTTACTGACGGTTTAGGAAACACAGCATCTTGTTCATTCAATGTGATTGTAGTAGATAATCAAGTTCCTACAATAACTTGTTTGGGTAATATAACAGCAAATACAAGCTTAGGTGTTTGTGGTGCAGTAGTAAACTTCAATGCACCAGTAGGAACAGATAATTGTTTGTCAACTACAGCACGTACAACAGGCCTGGCAAGTGGTTCATTGTTCCCTTTGGGTGCAACAACACAGACATATGTTGTTACAGATGCATCGGGTTTAACGGCAACTTGTTCTTTTACTGTAACAGTAACAGATAATCAAGCTCCAGCAATAACTTGTCCGGGTAATATAACAGTAAACAATGCATTAGGAATGTGCAATGCAGTAGTAACGTTTAATGCTCCAGTAGGCACAGATAATTGCTCAGCAACCACAGTTCGTACAGCAGGTTTGCCAAGCGGTTCAACTTTCCCTGTAGGAGTAACAACTCAAAGCTATACAGCAACAGATGCAGCAGGAAATGCAACATCTTGTTCCTTTACCGTAACGGTAGTAGACAATGAATTGCCAACAGTAGTTTGTCCAGCAAACGTAGCAACATGTAATCCATTGGTAACAGGTATAGCACCAACTAGTACAAACGATAATTGTGCAGGCACAACAGTAGCATATGCTTTAACAGGTGCAACCACGGGCAACGGAAACACCGATGCAAGTGGCACTACATTTAATGTAGGAACAACCTCTGTAAAGTATACCGTAACTGATGCAGCAGGTAATACAAATAACTGTTCCTTCAATGTGGTAATTCACCCAACTCCTGTAGTAGTATTGAGCGCATTTGCGAACGATACCATTTGTGAAGGAGATGCAGCTTTAGCATTACCAAATGCGACTCCTGCAGGAGGAACCTTTAGTGGAGCAGGTGTAGTAGGTGGAAACTTTAACCCAGCAACAGCAGGAACAGGTAACCACTATGTAGTTTATTCAAGCACCAATGCCGATGGTTGCAATGATATAGATTCAACAATGATAACAGTATTAGTATGTGCCGGCATCAAAGGAGAAGCAAATGGTTCAAACATAGTAGTTTATCCAAATCCAACATCGGGAATGATTACTATAACATTAGGATCGATGAGTAAATTAGTAGAATTAACGGTAACAGAATTAAACGGCCAACTGGTAAAATCAGCAAAATATGCCAACTCCAATAATGTGAGAATGGATATCAGTAATTTATCAGATGGAATGTATTTTGTTACAGTAAAAGCTGACAATGAATTGAAACAAGTGAAGATCGTGAAGAACTAATTATTAATTTTTGTCATTGCAAAAGGCTCACGATTTTTGTGGGCCTTTTCCTTTTAAATAATAGAGTAATAAATAAACAATTTTAAGTTTTGTCTGTTTAGTGTTTTAGTAAACATTAACTTTTGTCTAATTATTATTCCCTTATATTTGCTAAATAAAACTACAAATGGCTATACTTATTTTTTTTCTTCTGCATTGGTTTCTTTCATTGTTTTGTCAAACCTTTTTTCTGCATCGATACTCTTCTCATAAAATGTTCTCAATGAATAAATTTTGGGATCGCTTTTTTTATTTTTTTACATTCATTACCCAAGGCGCTTCTTTTCTAAACCCAAGAGCTTACGCTATTTTACACCGTATGCATCACGCCTATAGCGATACTGAAAAAGACCCACATTCGCCAGTTTTTGTAAAAGATGTTTGGGGCTTAATGGTTAAAACAAAAAATGTTTATCAGCAATATGCTTTGTACAAAGTGGAGCCTGAGCCTCAGTTTGTAGACCGCTACCCTACTTGGACATTGATTGATAAAATAAGCGATATGTGGATAGTGAGAATAAGTTTTGCTTTAGGGTACATTGCTTTTTACTATTATTTTGCCATTTCTCCTTGGGTGTATTTATTATTACCTATCCATTTTTTGATGGGCCCTGTTCACGGGGCTATCGTTAATTGGTGTGGACATAAATATGGCTATTCTAATTTTGATAACGGAGACCACAGCAAAAACATGTTGCCAATGGATTTTTTAATGATGGGAGAATTGTTTCAGAACAATCACCATAAGAGTCCTAATGCGCCCAACTTTGCTAAAAAATGGTATGAAGTAGACCCTACTTACCCCATCATGCTTTTTTTAAACTGGACAAAAATTATTAAACTCAGATAGCAGGGATTTAATTTTTAAACTGGTTATGATAAAATAAAAAAGACCGATTTAATTCAGTCTTTTTTATTTTATTGGAATCTTTTATTTTTTGATTAATCCGATCCTAGATAAAAAAGCTTTTATTGGCGATTTTTTCTTTTCACCATTATCGTTTTGTTCAGCAACGGTTGATTTTGCTGGCGATGGTGCATCATCAGATGGTGAAACATTTCCATTCAATTTATTATATTGATCAATCAATGATGGTTTGTTAGTGGTTGTGTGGAGTAAATGCATTTGTCCAAAATTAGACCCACCAGCTGAAGCAGTTCCGTTTTTAGCATCTCCACCACAACAAGCAGCACCTTTTGTGTCAATTAAAAAAGTTTTAACCTCTTCGGAACCTAAAGTAGCAATTTTAGATAGTTTTTCTAATTTTTTAACTTTTTCATCAAATAAATCAGCGTCTGCCTTTATTGTTTTTGCAACTTCAACGCTCATTGGTCTTGGGTTAACGTAATAACCAGCAAATCCTACAACCATAGCTCTGCTTTTTCCGCCAAAGATTAAAAGTTTAGCACTTGTTTCAATGCTATAAATAGGGTCTACTAACACATGAATTTTATTATCAACAATAGCTTTATAATAAGCCTCTTCTCTGGCCGATTTTTCTGAACTGTGTTTTCCAGAAGTTGCTGTAACAACCTTTGTAAAATCATGAGTAACGTCAACAACATATTTGTCAGCAACTCTAAGGTCTTTATTTGCAACATCAGTTACTCTGTAGGTGTGTGTGTAGGACGAACAACTTGCCATAAATAAAACACTTATTGCAATTGTTACTGTTTTTAAAATGTTTTTTTTCATTTGTTTCTAATTTTAAATACCTCCCATATATTTAGCTTAGGGCCTTGCTCCGTTTTTATTAAGGTCTCTGCCTCCTTATATTTAACAAATATATACAGTATTAACATAGAATTAACATAGAAGAGCAAAGTGTTTCACAAGTTTTAATTAATAGTAATCTGAGCCACCGATATAATCTGTCGATTTATCTCTGTTTAAATACCTCTCTATTGCTGATCTAACATCCAATTGTTCTTAATAACTCCAGCTCCGCTGGTGGTAACTTTGTAATGTATTTAAACGACCTTGAAAGATTTTCTTTTTGCGTTTTAGCAAGTAAGAACATACCGGCTACAATAACTAGTAAGGAAAAGGAGGCTGCTATTAGTATCATGAGTTTAGTTTTACCAAAGTTATAATAATGTAGTAAATTCACAAAAAGTATTAATTTGTTCTCCTTAAAACTGCGGACTTTCTTAGTAAAAAATTTAAAAATTTCTAATCAGGAAGTAGCACAGCTTTTGGTCCAAAATAGAGTGTTGTTGAATGGGAATTCTGCGAATGGCTCTGACAGTGTTAGTGAAAAAGATGAGGTCTGTGTGGATGGAAAAACAGTACAAGAAAAGAAAAAGTATAGCTACATTCGTTTTTATAAACCAAGAGGAATTGAAAGTACTCTTAACAAAAACATTCCAGATAATCTCACTATCCTATTTAAGCATCCTAAAAAATTATACCCTATAGGGCGCTTGGACAAAGAATCAGAAGGCCTGTTGTTGCTTACTGATGATGGAGCTTTTTACAAACAAGTAACACAGAGCAATAATAAGGTAGAGAAGGAGTACCTTGTTTCCGTCAATAAAATAATCACGAAAGAATTTTTAGCTACTATGAGAAAGGGGGTGGTTATTATGGGAAGAAAAACCAAACTAGCCAAGGTGGAGGAATGTAATTCTAAAAACACTTTCAGTATAATTTTAACCGAAGGTATGAATCGACAAATTCGGAGAATGTGTTACAAGCTAGGATATGATGTACTTAGGCTGATAAGAATACGAATAGGAAATACAAACTGTAAAAACTTGAAAGAGGGGGAATGGGAAGATATTGTTATGCACTTATGAGTAGGACAATAACCTTTTTAATAAAGCGTATTTTCTTGTTTTCTAAATCATACTTCTGGGTTCTGTTTTGAGGGTAGGCTATTATCAAAATGACCTAATTCAATTTATCTTTTTCGGAACAGTTGTAACCTATCGTTGTTATTCCCCACAAGTATAAGTTCCTTTCCTGTTTTTGCAGAGAGTAGCATTTTCATGCTCTGAACATTTTTATCGGCAAAAAAACCACTTTCTTTAATTTTTACAGGAGAAAAACCTGTTTTTCCATTCCCTATTAACAACAAACCCGTACCGGCATCATATCTTCCTGTTTCAATTTCGGGAGCATAACTATTTCCTGCCAGCAAAATATCTATTTTGCCATCGTTGTTAAAATCGCGGCACACAATACCATTTGTTGGTGAAAATTGAGCTTCAATAGGAAGTGGAGTCATTTTAAAGGACCCGTTTCCTAAATTTTCTACAATGCTTGTTGCGAAATTTTTACTTAACAATACCAAAGAACTATCTACTTTTTGTTTTGGAAAAATATCATAGATGGTTGCATTTGAATAAGATTCATATCGCAAATATTTTTTTCTTAAATCACGAACTTGATCTAGCAGTTGATCGCGTTGGTGAATGGGATAGCTTTTGTCGCCAAAGAAGATAGACATAACAGCATCGGTACTTCCATTATTATCAAAATCATTTGCAACAACAAATGCCGGATGAAGATCAGTTGCTTTAATACGCGAATTAAGTCCCAAATTACCTACAACATAATCCATGTCGCCATCGGAGTCAAGGTCACATTCCGCTATGCAGTTCCACCACCCATTTGTCATTTGCAATCCTACATTTTCAAATGTTTTACCTATATTTTTTAGCATAGTAATTTGCATCCATTGTCCTACTACAATCAAATCCAATTTTTTATCGTTATTAAAGTCGGTCCAAATGGCATCGCATACCAATCCTGGTGTTTCTAACCCCTTACATACAGCGGTTGTTACATCACTGAATTTCCCTGCGTTGTTTTGTAGTATATAACTTCGCGGACTAATTGGATATTTGCCTGAAAGAATTCTTCCACCTACAAAAAGATCAAGGTCGCCATCATCATCGTAATCACCTGCTGCTAAACAGGAGCTGCTGGTATTCATTGTAGGTAGTGCATCTTTTTTGCGCGTAAAATATCCTCTCCCATTGTTGATATACAATCTCCCCTGGTAGTTAGGTGAATTTTCTATAAACTCATTTCCTCCACTCGCAACATAAAGATCCTTGTCACCGTCTTTATCTACATCAAAAAACAAAGCGTCAACATCTTCATGCAGTTTATCGGCATTCAAGTCGGGGCTGTTTATTTTAGTAAATTTTCCCTCTTTACTCTGTATGTACATAGCTCCTGAAAAACCAGCAGCCCCACCAACAAAAAAGTCGTCTGTGCCATCGTTGTTTACATCTCCAACAGCGAGACAGGGGCCTTCTTCCGAAAATTTTTGTGGCAATAATGGCTCGCGTTTAAAATCAATAAAATTATTTTCTGTGTGCTTGTAGTTTATACCACTTGCATTAGCCTCTTCTATAAATAACCCCTCGTATATTTTTTCAATTGCGCTGTTTTTTTTCGTTGCGTTTTTTCTATCTAATGTAAGTACTTGATTTGCTTTTACATTTTGTAGTATTTGTACTGTACCATCAGGCCAAGTAACTTCCAATTCCTCAATTGTGGATGTTGTGTTTAATCCAAAATGTACCTTAGCTTCAATGGTCGACTGAAAACCTCTTGTTGGACAATTTAATTGGTATTGCGAAACTGTATTTGCTGTTATTTTTACAGAAGCACCAATTCCATTATCGTTTTTTTCTTGCGAGTTTTTAAATACAACATCCAAATAATTATTTTTGGTTAGTTCGCGGCTATTATTTTTATAAATAAAAGCAGGCATATCAATGTTGTTGATTATAATATCTAAGTCACCGTCATTGTCTAAATCAGCATAAGTACCACCATTTGAAAAGGAAGGTTCTCCAAACCCCCATTCCTCTGTTTTTTTAGTAAATGTTAGGTTGCCATTGTTTTTGTATATATAATTTTGCATTTTGTTTGAAGGAATTTGTTTTAATGCTTCAAGAACAGTTTGGAATGTTACCCTTCCTGTCGTTTTAAGTATTGAGTCAATCGTATATCGATTGTAATCCAAATTAGTAATGTCCCTGCGATAACCATTGGTAATTAAAATATCTTTCAACCCATCGTTGTCGATATCTGCAAATAAGGGACTCCAACTCCAGTCGGTATTCGATATGCCGGCAAGCTGACCAATTTCACTGTAAGTGCCATTTCCATTATTCAACTGCAACATATTGCGCATATACTGATGATGAAAACCATTTTCAACCATAGTTTGATAAGTATCGTAAGTGCTTCCGCCTTTTAATTTTTTTTGTCTTTTGTTGCTTTCGGGAATCATATCAACTGTTATTATGTCCATCAAACCATCGTTATTAAAATCAGCGATATCGTTCCCCATAGTAAAGTTGCTACAATGCTTCATGTATTTTTTTAAACTTTCGGTAAAAGTGCCGTTGTGGTTGTTAATGTATAGGAAGTCGGGTTCAATGTAATCGTTGCCAATGTATATATCGGGCCAGCCATCCTTATTAATATCAGCAGCACTTACACTTAAGCCAAAAGCGTAATTAATAATTCCAGCTTTCTCGGTTACGTCTGTAAACGTATTATTCCCATTATTTTTATATAAACGGTCACTAACATTTGTGTTGTTCTTATTGGATTGAATTAAAAAATTTGCATTGTCAAAATCTACCGGATGGTTTACTATGTAAACGTCTAAATCACCATCTTTATCATAATCGAAAAAGCAGGATTGTGTACTAAAGCTCATATCATTAAGCCCATAAGATTTTGCACTTTCGGTAAATGTATTGTTCTTGTTATTGATGTATAATAAATTAGCCCGTTTTTCGGGAGTAAATTTTCCGCTTTGGCAAATGTAAATATCTAGCCAGCTATCGTTGTTTATGTCAATCATTGTTACACCGGTCGCAAGTGCTTGGTGTTTTTCAATACCCGCTTTTTTACTGATGTCTTCAAATGCTAAATTGCCTTTGTTAAGGTATAATTTATTATCAACGTTGCTTCCTGTAAAAAAAACATCTACTAATCCATCATTATTTATATCGCCTACAGAAACACCGCTGCCATTGTAATAATATTCATAACTAAGAATATTGTTGTCGGCAGTAGCGGATAGTTCATTGTTAAAGTCAATGCCGGTTTTGCCCGAAAGTAAAAGACTAAGCATTGTTTCGGGCACATTTTCTTCCGCATCATTTTTCTTTTCCTGTTTATTACTACAAGAAAATAGCAATAGCGAAAGAAGTAAAATTGAAAAAAAAGGATTTTTCATCTGCCCTCCAAATTGTTTTTTATTTGATAGGAATTTATTATTTTATTCAAAAGCAGCAATGCCTGTTATGTCCATGCCTGTTATGAGTAAGTGTATATCGTGCGTACCTTCGTATGTAATTACAGACTCTAAATTCATCATATGTCGCATAATAGGGTACTCTCCTGTTATTCCCATTCCGCCATGAATTTGACGAGCTTCACGAGCAATTTGCAACGCCATATTCACATTGTTTCTTTTTGCCATTGATATTTGTCCAGGAGTAGCTTTGTGTTTATTTTTTAACACCCCCAGTCGCCATGTAAAAATTTGCGCCTTTGTTATTTCGGTGATCATTTCAGCTAATTTTTTTTGAGTAAGCTGAAATCCTGCTATTGGTTTACCGAACTGCATTCTTTCTTTTGAATATTGTAAAGCGGAGTTGTAGCAATCCATTGCTGCACCAATTGCACCCCAAGCTATTCCGTAGCGTGCAGAGTTTAAGCAACTCAATGGGCCCTTTAAGCCCTTTACTGTTGGAAATATATTTTCTTTTGGAACCCTAACATTGTCAAACACCAATTCCCCTGTTGCGCTTGCTCTCAAGGACCACTTTCCGTGTGTTTCTGGGGTAGTGAAACCGGGCGTTCCGCGTTCAACAATCATCCCACGAATGTCAGAGTTTTCATCTTTAGCCCATACTATTGCAATGTCGGCAAAAGGAGCATTTGATATCCACATTTTTGCTCCGTTCAAAATATAATGGTCACCTTTATCTTTAATATTGCTAATCATTCCTGAAGGGTTAGATCCGTGGTCGGGCTCTGTTAAGCCAAAGCAGCCCATTAAATCGCCACTTGCTAATTTAGGAAGGTATTTGTTTTTTTGCTCTTCTGTGCCAAATCTATATATTGGAAACATAACTAATGAACTTTGAACAGATGCTGTGGACCGAAGTCCTGAATCGCCCCTTTCCAGTTCTTGCATAATAATGCCGTAGGAGATTTGGTCGAGTCCTGCTCCGCCATATTCCACAGGTATATAAGGACCAAATGCCCCCACTTCTGCTAAGCCCTTAATCCACTGTTTTGGAAATTCTGCTTTTTGGCAAGCCTCTTCAACTATAGGCGAAACTTCTTTTTTTACCCAAGCACGAACTGTATCGCGAATGAGTTTTTGCTCATCGGTAAGCAGCTCGTCTAATAAATAATAATCGGGATGTTGAAAACTGTCGGTTTTAGCAGCCATTTTTAATTGTATTAAATAAAATCTTTTCGCAAAATTAAGATAATAAATAGAATGGTAAATTAAAATGAGGAATACACAAGTATAACAATAGTACGAGCGACTTACCGTATCAAAGTAATATTTCCCTTTTTTAAATAGTCCTTGCCGTTAAAGCACTTAATTTTTACATAATAAGCAAACACATCGGGGTTGGCGGCTTTGTTTTTATAGGTTCCGTCCCATCCTGTTTTTTTGTCGTTTGAATCAAATACTTTTTCTCCCCACCGGTTGTATACAGCTAAGTAAGATATATCAATATTGTTTCCACGCACATTAAAAATATCATTGTTCCCATCACCGTTTGGAGTAAAAGTATTGGGGATAAAAATATCAGGCTCATCACAAATATTTGAAAGCACTACTATGGTTATTTGTTTGGTAACTCCACAGCCTCCCGCCCCTGCAATGAAAACAGTATAGGTTGTTGTTTTTATAGGCGAAGCAATAGGATTACTGATGCTAGGATTGTTTAAACTTTCAACCGGTAGCCAAGTGTATGAATTGGCATTTGTTGGAGTTACAGTAAGTTGCGTGCTTTCTCCTTTTAAAATAGTGTCGCGATTGCTTGTTAGTGTTGCGTTGCCCACAGTTAAAATAACCACATTAACGGTGGTATTAAGTGTAACAAGGCAAGTGTCGCCATTGTTATTCACAACGCTTACAACAACAGTATAAGTAGTGGTGTCATTGGGCGCAGCAATTGGGTTTGAAATGTTCGTGTTGCTTAGTCCTGTTGATGGCGACCAGCTATACGCAAAACCTCCAGATGCATAAAGCTGTGCTGATGTTCCTTGGCAAATTGTTGTATCAGAATTTACGCTCGCAACCACGCCAACAAATACTATTTGCACTACTACAGTATCGGCACACCCTTTTGTAGTAGAAGAGATTAGTGTTACGTTATATGTGCCGTTTGCATTATAGGTATGTTGGGGGTTTTTAATGTTTGAGCTTTGTCCATCCCCAAAATCCCAATTCCAAGTGGCAGCGGTGTCAGCTACAGCTGTAGAGGAATCTAAAAACTGAACGAAATTGGTGCAAGGCAGGGTAGTGAAATTAAAATCGGCTACAAGTGGAGGGTAAACGGTAATGTACTGGAATGAAGTATCTGTTTTATTGCAACTGGAGGTATCGTTTACGATTAGTATAACGAGGTATGTTCCGGGATTGTTATAAGTGCGTATAGGGTTTGAAATAAGCGAAGATGTATCGTTGTTCCCAAAGTCCCATAAAAAACTTTGGGTATTTGGGTTGGTATTATTAAACTGCACAATAGCAGGAGCACACTGACTTTGGTAGGAAGTTGTAAACTCAGAAGAAGCAAGTTTTACTTGAAAATCAAATTTAAACACACCATTATTGCAATTACTACTGTTGTTTGTTTGTGACCAAGCCCCAACAGTAGTAGGGAAATCATCGTTGCTGCCACAGCCTGCGCATACCGATTGGTATACAATTCCTTTTTTATTAAATCTGCTCGTTCCTCCATCAACGTGCTCTTGACTAGTAGCCCCCCCGAAATAAGTAGCATAAATTAGGGCTTGAATATCTTTCGAAAATACTATAAGGTAAAAGTTAAACCCATCGGTTGTATTTTGAAATGCATTGTTTGTGAGCGGCATATTGTTGGTGGGTGTACCATTTAGAATGTGTCCCCCCCAGCCCGACACATAAACGTTTTCACAATCGTCCACTAAAAAGGCAGAAGGAGAAATATTCGGTATTCCATTTCCGTTTCCAAAAACGGTTGAATATATATAGTTGGTTAAATTATTATCGAGCTTTACAATAAACTGGCCACTGCCGGGATTACTATATACCCCTCCGGAAACAGGGAATGCCCCAAGAGTTTGGCCGACAAGATACACTCTTCTCTTTTTGTCCAATTGAACAAAAAAACATTGGTCGTAAAGAGCTGTTCCGATATAGGATGCGCAAAGAATAGTCGTTCCTGCTTTGTTTATTTTAGCAATAAACCCATCTGTTAAACCGCCTAAATAATTTGCATTGGCGCTACCCAAGGTTGTCGGAAAATTAGCACTGCTGGTGCCGCCTGTAACGTATGAAACGGATGAATCGTCAACAGCAATGGCATATGCACCATCCTCTCCCGCGCCACCTATATAGCTGCTCCAGATGAGTGTTGTTAAAAGAGGGTTCATCTTAAATACAACACCATCGATACCACCTCCATGTATTGGCTGAAAAGCATTTACCGTAGGAAAATCCAAAGAATAGGTAAAGCTTGCAATGTAGCAATTTCCGTTAGGGTCAAGCGTAATTTCGCCACGGTAATAATCGCCATAATTATAGGCAAGTGTTCCGCTTGAGTTAACACCGTCATTTTTAGTTCCGCCTACATAAGTGCAGCCAATAAGGGAAGAGCCAGTAGCATCAAATTTTGCAATGTACAAGTCGGCTCCATTTTGAAAATTTGTTCCGTTTGGCACATTATTAAAAGCTGTACCGCCTGCAAAGCTAGTATCGTAAGCATTTGACGTTACCGGAAAATCGTTGGAGCCTGTTGCGCCATATAACAATAATTCATTTTGATCGTTTACAATTAAGCTACTTACAACTTCGGTACTGTTTGCCCCTCCAATGTACGTTGAGTAAATTAAATTGGTGCCGGCTGAGTCGTATTTTGTAATAACAACATCAGTTCTTCCCGATTGTACAATTCCATTGTATGTTGGGTCAAATGCACCAACGGTTATAGGGTACCCTGTTGCAAATGCGGTGCCTCCTGCATATAAATGGCCCCTGTTATCATAGGTAGCGGTCATCCCAAAATTATCGGCAGTAGAGCCAGAGTAACTACCAAAAATTAGAATGGGGTCGATAACAAGTTCAAAGTTTTTATTGTAGTTGCCTAATCCGAAACTGACGGTGGTTCCGTTTAATATAAATTTACAAGGCACATTTATTTTTTTTCCATCTATCCACTGGTATGCATATGGTTCCTGTTCTGTTATTTCTTGGAGAATGGTTTTAATAATTAATTTCCCTTTAATTAATTCGATGCAGGAAAGTCCATCATAATGCATTTTTATTTGTTCAGAATTTGCAGTAGCTTTTACAATAAAATTGTATTTTACACTATTATTTAAACCAATAATTTCCATATCAATTTTGTCGTACAGATTAGTATACAATACTTGAGTGTATCTTTTTACATTTGAAACCCATCGGGTGTGATTGCGTCCTATAAAATAATTCTCGTAATCACTGCTTGGCTTAAAATGCGAAGTAGAAGTTATCGGTAAACAATTGACAAAATTAATTCGAAAAGCGTGTGAACGAATGGCTGTATTTGTTATTTTGTGAAGTTCACTTGTAGATGCTAAGTGTAATTTATGCAGAAGTTCTTTGTCGTAAAAGGAGTAAGTAAAGGCGGTTTTTTCCAAATAAAGTGCCCCGCCATCTAAGGCCGCTCTGTAAAGTATTTTACTGTCCCATTGGCCTTTATTTTCAGAAAAAAAAACATTTGCAGCCTCATTTGTGGCGACATTAGCTAAACAATTAATTTGACAACAAAATAAAGCAATAAAAAAAACGAAAGAAGTTTGTTTTTTCAACAAAAGGAGTTTGACTTGCTTTTCTTTTTGATGATACATATCGTTTTATAAGGAGTAATTAAAAATAGCTATAATTTTTTACGTATCAAAATATAATAATAAATACGCGTGAACAATGAATATATAATTACCTCAGGAAACATTATTGAGAATGCAAACGGAAAAGAGTTAATATTTAAATTAGAAAAGATTAATAGTCTTGGTCCGGAGAGTTTGAAATGTTATTCGAAACAAATACTTGGCCCTTTTTTATATTCAAATAAAGGTGAGCAGTGGATTAAATAGCTCAGTTTCAAATGATGACTGCCCGATTAGTTATGAGATTAATTCGTACAATGACACTTACTCTTTGGTATTGTTAAAAATTGTTGCAAAGGAATAATTCACTATCGTTTATTTTACCGGAATAGGCGATAAATCATACACTCCCTCTATTTTAGTTTTTGATTTTATTCCTACTAAATAAGTTAACGAAAGCTGTGCTGATTTATTTACATCGTGTTTTGCTAAAGGGACATATCTGTAATTCAAAGAGCCAATTGAATACCTTATATTTAGTTTAAAGTTTTCGTTAAGGCGGCACCCTATGTCAACCAAAAATCCATAATCAAACGTTCTAAAAAACATTTTATCGGTTGACTCTGTTAGTTGGGGGGATTTATATCCTGGAAATTGTGAATTAATGAGTGAGCTTACTAAAGGCCCAACGAACTGAACGCTATCTATTAAGGGTAAAAAAAGATCCAACAATTGACTTTTTTGAGTAAGGCTTTCTTTATAAGCCGATCGTATTAAAAAAGCAAAATATGGACCGGCCGAAAAATCAAAAGAGCCGATATGATAAGTAGCCAATAAAGGCAATTCAATGTATGAAAGAGACACAGCCCCAACGGTGTTGGAATAAACAGTATCGTTTAAGAAACCTGAAACAGTGTTTAGTATTGCACTGTCAATTAAACCACCCGTGAATCCGGAATTAAAATTTGCAAACAGCGATTCTGTTGAAGAAAATGAGTATGTTTTTTTCTTCACAGTATAAAGAACTTCAGGGCTGATAGAAAAATGTTTGTTTAGAACAACTTTTGTGGCAATGCCGGAATTTATTCCCAAATGATAGGTTTGACCGAATGCTTCAGTTTTATAGGTGGGGATAATGTTAAGCCCCAATTTTGGGCCAATATAAAAAACAGGCTTAACTTCTTCTGCAGCTTTTTTTCGAATACTATCTTGAGCATTAGTGGTGCTAATTGTAAAACACAAAATAAAAATGCAGGAAATTATTCTCATCGATTTTCTTATAAAAGAATTAATAAACAAAGGTATTAATCTTTTAGTTAATTGTTTTTATGTATGCCAAACATAGTTCAATAGTAGCCTCAATTCCTTTTTTATGAGTACGTTCCATACCGTGTGATGCAGCCACCCCCGGACCAATTAAGGCAACTTTAAAATCATTTCCTGCCCTTAAAGCAGCAGAGCCGTCTGAACCATAATGAGGGTATACGTCAATTTTGTATGATATTTTATTTGTTTCCGCAACCTGCACCAGTTTTTTTCTGAATTCGTAATCATAAGGACCGGTTGAGTCTTTGGCGCAAATAGAGCAAGAAAGTTCATCGCCTTCACAGTCATCGCCTAAAACTCCCATATCTATTACTAGCAATTCTTTTATTCCAGGAGCGTATCCAGTTGCTCCTCCGTGACCAACCTCCTCGTAATTCGAAAAATAAAGTTCAACGGGAGCTTGTTTTTTTTGCTCTTTTAGGAGTCGGGCAATTTCTAACAGTACGAAGCAGCCTGCTTTATTATCCATAAAACGCGATTTAATGAACCCTGATGGAAGTTCTTGGTATTTGGTATCGAAACAAATTATATCTCCGTTATTTATCCCTAGCGCTTTTGTTTGTTCTTTCGCACCGACTTGTTCATCAATACGTATATGCATATTCGCTGCTGTTCGTTCAATAGTGCCTGCTTTGTTATTTGCATGAGACGATGGATTGTTTAACAATAATGTTCCGGTAAATATTTTTCCAGAAAGAGTATAAATCCTAACATATTCGCCCTCAAAACCGTTTAACAATGGGCTCCCCAAAGTAGAAAAACTAAGCGAACCATCTTTTTTTACACCCGATACGATTGCTCCAAGTGTATCTGTATGCCCCGCAATGCTAAGGGTTGGATTATTTCCTAATGCACATTTAACGGCACCTTTATTGGTATACTCAGGCGAATAGCCATATCCGCTAAGTGTGTTAAAAATATATTCACAAGCTTTTTGCGTGAAACCCGTGGGCGAATCAATAGCTACAAGTTGTTGAAGTGAAATATAATGGAACATTTGTTTTTGCTACTAAAGTAAATAAAAAAGCCTCACGATAATTTCGTGAGGCTTTATAAATTATAAATCCAATTTATCTTACAACAGATAACTTATCAGTAATAACATTATTGCCAACAGTTAAGCGTACGTAGTACAAGCCTGTTGAAAGAGTTTTTGTGTTGATGTCTAATTGGTAGTCACCAGCAGTTTGAACACCTTCGTTTTTTGTATAAACAACTTGCCCAATACTGTTTAATACATCAACCTTAACAGTGTTGCTGTTTTTTACTTGGTAACGTAAAGAAGCTTCTTGAGAAGCAGGATTTGGAAACAATGAAATAATACCGGCTTCTTTAGGCGATGCCGCATCAGCACCCAACATTTTAACTCCCCAAGCTGATTGCCTTACTGATTTATCGGTATTGTCCTGAATCCAGCAAACAACAGATAGCTCCCATATATCCTCAACGTTTGTAGAGGACATATCAAATGTAGCATTTTTTGTGATTGCAGTATTTGCAGTGAATGGACCAACAACAGTACCTGATGCAGTTGGTAACATTTTCATGTTCACATACATAAAACTTGTCTCACCATTCGTTCCGGTATTTTGTACTGTTTTTCTTTCAACAACAGCTATATGTAAGCGGTTTGAAGTCCCGGCAATATCAGTTCCGGAAGTAATACTTGCATTAACAGTAATTGATGTACCACTGATATCGTATGTTGCATTGATTGTTATATCAGAAGGAATGGCATAAAACGCATCAAACTGACCTTGATTGTAAGTTTGTGGATTAATTTTATTTAGACCATTAACGTACATATCGGGAATTCCGAGTGAACCGTCAGTGTCGTAGTAAGTTAATCGCGTTTGTGCATCAACAATATAGTAAGGGTCGCCAGCTCCAGGAAACCAACATTGGTGTTTTACGCAAGTAAATTTAAGGGGGTTTGCATTGAAAATAGTTTTTAAATTAACGTTTCCCGAAACGCAAGGCCCGCAAGTTGAGCTAGAGAACACTTCGTGTAATGGTAAACGTTGAACTTGAGCAATACTAATATTACTCACACTAGCAATAATCAATAATAAAGTAGATGTTTTTTTCATAGGTTTAGTTTTAAATTATTCAGCTAAGGTAAAGCGGAATTAAAGGAAAGCCAAATTAATTTTAGCTTAAATGCTTAAAAACTAATTAACAGTTTGAAAAGATTAAGTTTTTAATGACATTTGTGACTTATAATTAGCAGTTTAATGAAAAAAACTATTTTCGTAGCCCTTTGTGTTTTATTTATTACCCAGGGCTGTAAAACGTCAAAACGCTCTCCCAAAAATAATATCAAAACGGTAACACTTGATACGCTGACAGTAAATGGAAACAAAGATCCAATGGCATACATGGCTTCTGAGACACGAGATAACGATCTACTTGATACAAAATTAGAGGTTTCATTTGACTGGATAAACAGTTATTTGTTGGGGAAGGCAACAGTGAGAATAAAACCACATATGTATCCGGTTAAACAAGTAAAACTAAACGCAGTGGGATTTGAGCTGAAAGAAGTAAGCTTGTTGTTGGGCAATAGTAAGTTTAATTTAAGCTATGCATACGATAAAAAAATACTAACAATTGATTTAGACAGAGAATACCTGAGAAGTGATTCGTATGTGTTATATATAGAATATACTGCCAAACCAAACGAGCTAGATGCTGGTGGAAGTGCAGCCATTACATCCGATAAAGGGCTTTATTTTATTAATCCATTAAGTAAAGAAAAAGGGAAGCCTCAACAAGTTTGGACACAAGGAGAAACACAAGCAAACTCTTGCTGGTTCCCCACCATAGACGCTCCTAATCAGAGAATGACACAAGAAATTTTTATTACAACAGATAAAAAATTCACAACGCTTTCAAATGGTTTGTTGTTATCGCAAACAAACAATACCGATGGCACACGAACTGATCATTGGAAACAAAGTTTACCTGCAGCTCCATACCTTACAATGATGGCTGTAGGCAATTTTACAATAGTAAAAGATCGTTGGAGAGACAAAGATGTAAATTATTATGTTGACCCAACTTATGCACCTTATGCGAAGCAAATTTTTGGGAATACACCGCAAATGTTGGAATTTTTCTCAGCCAAATTAGGTCTTGAATATCCTTGGGAAAAATATTCGCAAGTAGTAGTTCACGACTACGTTTCTGGAGCTATGGAAAACACAAGCGCTACAGTACATGGTGAATTTTTGCAACGTACAGCGAAAGAATTGCTTGATGATACAAATGAAGATATTATATCCCACGAATTGTTTCACCAATGGTTTGGCGATTTGGTAACTTGCGAATCGTGGTCGAATTTACCTTTGAATGAATCGTTTGCAACCTATGGAGAATATTTGTGGCAGGAATTTAAGTATGGAAGAGCATCAGCCGATCACCATCTTCAGCAAGATTTACAAGGATATTTTGCAGAAGCGTCAAACAAACAGGTAAATATGATTCGATATTATTACGATGATAAAGAAGACATGTTTGATTCACATTCTTATGCAAAGGGGGGTGTAATTTTGCATATGCTAAGAAAATATGTTGGGGACGAAGCGTTTTTTGAATCGCTCAAAATATATTTGCTTAAAAACAGATTCACTGCTGTAGAAATAGCGCAATTGCGATTAGCGTTTGAGGAGGTTACGGGCCAGGATCTTAATTGGTTTTTTAATCAATGGTTTTTTGATAAAGGGCACCCTATTCTTAAAATACAACATCAATATATTGATAGCACAAAGCAAGAAAAAATTACCATTGAACAATTGCAGGATTTAAACGCAAGCCCCTTGTATAGATTGCCGATTGAGGTTGATATATATAGCGGTATAGCCAGCAAAAGAGAACGTCTTTTTTTGGAAAAACAAAAACAAGATTTTTTTATCCCTGTTGTTGTAAAACCAAATTTAGTAAATATTGATGCAGAAAAGATGTTGTTGTGTAAAAAAATTGAAAACAAAAGCACAGAAGAATATATCCACCAATATAATTACGCGCCACTTTATATAGATCATTATGAGGCAATTGAAAGTTTAGCAAAAACAACCGAAACATTACAAGCACAAGAAACCATTATTAAGGCACTTACAGATGAGCATTGGAACATTCGTTGTTTAGCCATCAAAAACATTGAGAATTTAGCAAAAACAAACGAAAATATTATAAAACCAATTCTGATTAAGTTAGTGAGGGAGGACGAAGAAGCCAGCGTGCGCGTTGCAGCACTCAATGCACTTGCTAAATATTATTCGGGAGACGATATTACAGAATTGTATAAAATGGCGGTGAATGACAAAGCCTACTCTGTGCAGGCAAAAGCGCTGATGGTTTTAAAAGAGAAAAACCTAAGTATCGCTTTTGATGCTGCTCAAACACTTGAAAACGACAGTAATTCTACCTTGCTTGTAACCATTGCTTATATATATGCTGAAGCAGCTTCTGATGTCGAAAATGCATTTTTTTTGAGAGCATATAATTATGTAAAAGGATTTGAGAGAAATGCACTTACTAATTATTACATTAAATACATTGTGGGTAAAAAAGACGAAACAATAAACGCTTCTTTGCCTGTATTTGAACAAATAGCAAAGAGTGGCGGCGTTTGGTGGATGCGTTATTCAGGATACGATGCCTTATTTTCCATAAAGAACATGTATGCTGATAGAGCAAAGGAAACAAGCAGTAAATTAGAAGCGAATCCTGCTTTAGCGGAAGAGCTTCAAAAAATAATTGATGTGAGCAAAACGCAACAAAGCAAAATAGCGTCAATAATTGAGACGCTCAAAAAGGAAGAAAAAAGCAAAGATATTTTAAAGTATGTAGGGAATTAAAACCCCTCATAGGTTTTATACCACAAAAAAAGAGCTCTCTATTTCTAGAGAACTCTTTTTAATCTGAAACATATAAGAATTACTTCTTCTCTTCAGTTGCATCAACAGCCTCAGTTACATTAGCAGCACTATCAACAGTAGTAGTTTCTTCTGTTGCAGTTTGTTCCATTGCAGCATTTGCTGCGTTCAAAATTGAATCAGCAGCAGCAGCCTCAGCAGCCTCCAATTTAGCTTTTTATTCAGCGCCTGGACCACAAGATACCAATGCAACAAAACTCACAGCCATAAAAAGAATAGATAATTTTTTCATTGTGTTGGTTTAAATTTTTAATTATTTAGTTAATAATGGGACAAAAGTAGTTTTTTTATTGGTAATCAAAACCTAATGATAAAATTGTTTTTAAAATAGATGTTTAATAATTTCTACCTTTGAGAAACAATAATTATTAACCTTTTAATACCAAATTCATATGGCATTTGAACTTCCTAAATTACCTTATGCATACATTGCATTAGAACCTCATATTGACGCTAAAACAATGGAGATCCATCATTCAAAACATCACAATGCCTACGTTACAAATTTAAATGCAGCTATTATCAATACCGATGCAGATAAATTAACCATTGAAGATATTTGTAAGAATATCTCAAAATATCCAATGCCAGTTCGTAACAATGGTGGCGGACACTTCAACCATTCTTTATTTTGGAGTATTATGGCTCCGAATGCAGGGGGCGTTCCAACAGGCGATTTAGCGGCAGCTATTAATACAGCATTTACTTCTTTTGATAAATTTAAAGAGGAATTTATCAAAGCGGCTACTACTCGTTTTGGGTCCGGTTGGGCATGGCTATTGGTGCACGATAATAAATTGGTAGTGAGCTCTACTCCTAATCAAGATAATCCATTGATGGATATAGCAGAAGTAAAAGGAACACCCATTTTTGGATTGGATGTATGGGAGCACGCCTATTATTTAAATTACCAAAATCGCAGACCGGATTACGCTGTTGCATTTTGGAATGTTGTAAACTGGAATGAAGTAGCTCGTAGGTTTAAAGAAGTAAAATAAACGCCTTTACCCTAACAAATCATCGAGTGGCAATGCATAAAACAGGAATTATAATTTTTCTATTTCTTTTTTGCTTTAGTGTTTTTAGCAAAGCGGAGCAAATTGCAAAGCAAGTAGAGGACTCAATTTTTTCTATTCCTAAGATTGATTTTAATCCAATCAACGACACCGCAACAAGTATTGATAAACAACAATTACAAAGTGTATTGTTAAAACACCCAATACTAAATGAGTATATAAAGGGTCATCGCGAAAACAAAAAATTAATAGCCCTAGCGCTAACAACAACCCTCGGAATGTTAGGTGTACACAGGTTATATTTAGGCACTAAGCCTTGGATTCCTGCTGTTTATTTATTCACTTTCGGGGGTTGTTTTTTTATACTGCCTTTTATTGATTTTGTTGTTATTCTTATTTCAAATGATATTTCAAAATTTGAAAATAACAACAGGGTATTTATGTGGACAAATTAACTCATCTAACAACAAGTCAATTTTGTAAAGGAGATTAAAAATCGAATTTATAACCAATTCCTTTTACAGTTTTTATGTAGCTGTCACCCACCTTTTCCCTTAACCTTCTTACGTGTACATCAATCGTTCTGTCATCTACCACTACTTGTTTCGACCAAACATGGTCCAGTATCTCATTACGAGTAAAAACTTTTTTTGGCTTCGAAGCCAATAGAGATAGTAGTTCAAATTCTTTTTTTGGTAGATATAATTCCGAACCATTTTTAATAACGATGTATTTTTCACGATCTATTTTAAGACCGCCTACATAAATATTTTCTGTTTCCTTTTTGTCTGTTAGTGAAAGTCTGCGAAGCATAGCAGCAATGCGGTATAGTAGTACTCGTGGCTTAATAGGTTTGTAAATATAATCATCTGCTCCCGCATCAAATCCTGCAATTTGTGAATAATCTTCGTGTCGTGCAGTGAGAAAAGTAATTAGTACATTTCGGAGTCCTTCGGCACCTCTTAATTCCCTGCAGGTTTCAATTCCATCTTGTCCAGGCATCATAACATCCAGTATCACCAAGTGTGGCAATACCTTTTTTGCCAAAGCAACTCCCTCTTTTCCATTCCCTGTAGAATACACTTGGTAGCCTTCTTTTCTAAGATTATAACCTAGAAACTCTATTATATCTGGTTCATCGTCTACCAACATTATTTTATACTCACTGTTATTCATTGTAATTTTTTGTGTAAAGGTATGTTCGTTGTTATGTTGCGAACATTAAACCCGTGTTAATTAAACATTACGAAATACCTTTTCTGTTCATTTCGATTTAACATTAGTATAAAAATGGGTTAACCCAATCACAAAGGCTTCAAAATAGCTTTGTCAAAAAAAATATGAGGTCAGCATTTCATTTAATTGTAACATTTTTATTGTGTGTTTCGTTAACGTTTGCACAGAATAAATCAGCCATAAAGGGCAAAGTAGTAGATAAGGTAACGGGAGAAACATTGCCTGGGGCTACTTTAAGTATAGATGGCACTACCAAGGCTGCAGCCTGTGATTTAGATGGAAATTTTTCCCTCAATGATATTGCCCCCGGAACATATAAAATTAATGTTAGATTAATTTCTTATTCACCAAAAGTGATTAACGATGTGGTTGTGGTTGAAAACAAGGTATCAATTTTAAACGTTTCTCTAGAGTCTTCTTCCAATGGCCTTAAAGAGGTAATAATTGAGGCAACCGCAAAAAGAGAATCGCAAAATGCCTTGCTTATTGCTCAAAAAAATGCAGTCACTGTTTCAGATGGAATATCCGCAGAATTCATCAAAAAGTCGCCCGACAAGAATACGGGAGAAGTGCTTAAGCGCGTTAGTGGCACCAGTATACAAGACAATAAATTTGTTATTGTAAGAGGACTGAGTGATCGTTATAATTTTGCTATGATTAACGGAGCACCTCTTCCTAGCACTGAGCCCGACAGAAGGGCTTTTTCCTTTGATATGTTCCCCTCTAATCTTATAGATAATATTACAATTATTAAAACAGCTTCGCCCGATTTGCCGGGTGAATTTGCAGGAGGAATCATACAAATTAATACACGCGATATCCCCGAAGAAAACTTTTACAGTTTTACGGATGGTTTAAGTAACAATGCTATTGCAACGCACCAAGAGTATTATACATATAGAGGAGGAAAAAAAGATTTTCTCGCTATGGATGATGGTACACGTGCATTACCAAAAGATTTCCCTACTACCGGTGAATTTCAAAAAATGAGCAAAACAGATAAATTGAAGTATAGCAAATTGATGGAGAATGATTGGGAAACATATAAGGAAAGTGCATTTCCTTTTAATAGAAGCTATCAATTCTCAATGGGCAACACTTGTAAGGTATTCAAAAACGATTTTGGGAGTGTGTTTGCTTTAACCTATAATAAAAATCATAAAATTAACGAAGTGAAGCGCCAAGATTACGAAGGGGCAGACACAACACGAACTTTTGCATACAACGATAAACAATACGGAACCGATATATTGGGAGGAGCTTTATGGAATATTTCTTATAAAATAGGAGCCAACCATAAAATATCATTTAGGAATCTACTAAGCCTTTCTTCCGAAGACATTACTACAAAGCGCACAGGGGCTTGGTTTGAGAACCAACAATTTGTACAAAGCAGTATCATGCAATATACAACCAATCTTATTACAGTAAATCAATTAGGAGGAGAACACTTGTTGCCTAAAACAGGAATACGTATTAAATGGCAGGGAAATTATAGCACAACGAAACGTGATGTGCCAAACTTAAGAAGGACCTATTACAGTAAAAACTTTGTCCCAAATGATGATGCCGACACACTTTTCCTAGCCTATATACCAGGAGTTGCCTCACCTAGTTATGGCGGTAAATTTTATTCTACTATGAATGAAGAGGTGATGAGTGGTTCCACAGACGCTTCCTATCCTTTTATTTGGTTTGGTAAAAAGCAAAGTATTAAAACAGGAACATTTCAACAGCAAAAGAGTAGGGACTTTAGTGCACGAGTAATGGGTTATGTGGTAAATAATTTTGCAAAATTTTACCAAAATGGCGGACAAGAACTGTTTAAACTTTCGGAAGATCAAATATTTGACACAGCAAACATCAATATAAACGGTTTTCGCATCGATGAAATCACGAATGGTTCAGACCACTATTTGGCATCATCCTACCTGAATGCGAATTATTTAATGATGAGTAATAACATAGCCAAAAAATTGCACATTGACTGGGGGGCACGATATGAAATATACAATCAAAAACTAAATAGTAAAGGCTATAGTAATGATACTATAATGATAGACACAACCTTTTTTGATTTGCTACCTTCACTAAATGCAACCTATGCTATAACAGAAAAAACAAACTTGCGTTTTGCCGCTTCACGCACAGTATCACGACCTGAATTCAGAGAATTTGCACCATTCTCTTTCTTCGACTTTAATCTTTTTACGGCAGTTGTTGGTAACACAAAACTATTGCGTGGAACCATAAACAATTTCGATTTGCGTTTTGAGTATTATGCCGGACGTGGTCAATTGGTTGCCCTTAGTGCCTTTTACAAAAAATTTGAAAATCCTATTGAGCAAGTGCTTGCTTTTAGTGGTGTTGGGTCGCGCACGCAAACATTTGCAAATGTTCCTTCAGCTGTAAACTATGGATTAGAAGCGGAGTTTCGTAAAAATTTCGACTTCATTGCTGAGTTGATGAAATGGAAGGGCCTGGAGAATTTATCTGTTTTTTCCAACGTTGCTTATATTGTATCGAAAGTAGATTTGTCAACAATTGTAGCATCCGATACTGCCTCACGACCATTGCAAGGACAATCGCCTTACTTGATTAATGCAGGTTTGCAGTATTCAGGAAACAAAGGGACCAACATCAGTATTTTGTTTAATCAAATTGGTAGAAGAATTACTCAAGTAGGTTCGCTCGGCTACAAGGATATTTATGAAAATCCACGAAAATTAGTTGATATACAGGTAAGTCAACGTGTGCTGAAAAATGTAGAATTAAAAGCCGGAGTGAGCGACTTGTTGCACGAGGATGTAATTTTTTATCAGGATGTAAACAACAACGGAAAATACGATGATGTTACTGATAATAAAATGACAAGTATAAAAAGAGGCTTAACTATTTCAGGCTCTTTGACTGTTCGTTTTTAACATTCCCACAACTCATAATTAATATTGTATTAAGCCAAGCATAACTAAACGTTGTGGTTGGCTTAATACTTTACTAATACCCCACATCTACTTTTGGTTCATAAAAATTAAACTATTAAACTATTAAACTACAAAAAATGAAAAAAATTTTACTCGCATTTTCAGCTCTGTTACTTAGTCTTACAGAAATGAATGCTGCTGTTATAACCGTTTCGGGTGATATAGCGAGCAACACAAACTGGACAAATAATAACATTTACTTGTTAAGCGGATTTGTTTATGTAACAAACAATTCTACGTTAACAATTCAACCGGGTACTATAATTGAAGGTGACCAAGCAACAAAGGGCGCATTGATTATTACACGTGGTTCTAAAATGCAAGCAATTGGAACTGTAAGTCAGCCCATTGTTTTTACTTCCAATCAACCTGCCGGTTTTCGTTCTTATGGAGATTGGGGCGGACTTATTTTGTGTGGGTCAGCACCTGTTAATGACCCTGCAGGAGAAAGGCTTATTGAAGGTGGAGTTGATGCTGTAAAAGGCTTATACGGTGGTGTGAACCCTACCGATAATTCAGGCACATTAAAATATGTGAGAATAGAATTTGCAGGTATTGCATTTCTTCCTAACAATGAAGTAAACGGACTTACTTGCGGTGGTGTTGGTAGTGGAACTACCATAGATTATGTACAAGTTAGTTATTCCGGTGATGATGCTTATGAGTGGTTTGGTGGAACAGTAAATGCAAAGCACCTTATTTCTTTGCGCAACTGGGATGATGATTTTGATACCGATTATGGTTATTCCGGAAAAATACAATTTGGTGTTGTATTGCGCGATTCAACAATTGCCGATGTATCAGGTTCTAACGGTTTTGAATCGGATAACGATGCAAACGGGTCAACAAACTCTCCTTATACCAAACCTATCTTTAGTAACATAAGTGTATTTGGTCCTAAAATTACTGCAAATACAACGATAAATTCAAATTATAAAAGGGCATTGCATTTACGCAGGAGCACAAAAACGTGTACTTATAACTCTGTTTTTGCAGGCTACCCTGTTGGTTTGAAAATAGAAAATGCAAATACAGCAACAAATGTTACCAATAATGAGTTGCAATTTAAAAATAACATCATTGCAGGTTGTGCAATACCTCTTGACTCTACAGCATTGATTTTTGGTATGGCAACATGGTTCAGCAGCAATGGAAATATTAAATTGCCAAACAGTACCGACTTGATGGCGGTTAGTCCTTATAATTACACAGGACCCAATTTTAGCCCTGGTAACAATTCACCAATGTCTTCAGGTGCTAATTTTTCTTCTCCGAACTTGAGCGATCCATTTTTTGATGTTGTAGCATATAGGGGAGCATTCAATTATTCCAACTGGACAAGCTGTTGGTCATCTTATGACCCTCAATACGAACCGTATAATGGAGCTATTAATTACAGTACTCAACCTTTAGTTACAGCCGGAGGCTCAACTACATTTTGTCAAGGAGGAAGTGTAACATTAACTTCTACCGCTTCTGCATCCTACCTATGGTCGAATGGTGCGACTACCCAAGCCATTGTTGTCAATACATCGGGTTCTTATTCAGTTATTTGTACAAATAGCCGTGGCTGTACAGCAACATCTGCAGCAACAACGGTAGTAGTTAATCCATTGCCTACTGCAACAATAACAGCAGGCGGACCAACCACTTTTTGTACAGGTGATAGTGTAGTATTAACGTCAAGTGTTGGGTCATCGTACCTTTGGTCGAACGGTGCAACTTCACGAAGTACAACCATTTACGCTTCGGGCAATTATACGGTAAGTGTTACTAATGCTAATACTTGCTCAGCTGTTTCAGCTGCCACAACTGTATCTGCAAGTCAGTCACCAGTTCCTACTATTACAGCAGGTGGTCCTGTAGCTATTTGCCAAGGGGCATCTGTGGTGCTTACATCAAGTGTAGCTGATACTTATTTATGGTCACCTGGTGGACAAACTACTCAGAGTATTTCTGTTACACAGGCGGGCAACTATCACGTTACTGCAACCAATAGCAACCCTTGTAATGGTGTAGGTGCATCTGCAGATATAACCATTACCGTAAATCCATTGCCAGCTGCTTCCTTTACATATGGTAGTAATGGAGTAACCTATGTTTTCACCAATACATCTACAGGAGCAACAACTTATCTTTGGGATTTTGGCGACTTCAGTAATTCGGCTGTTGCAAGTCCTGTGCATAACTATGCTTCTAATGGAGTATATAAGGTGTTATTAACAGCATATACTGCGGCAAATTGTAGTGACACTGTTTCTGAATGGATTCCATTCCTGGTTGGTATTAACGAGAATAAAACAAATACCGGCATTCAAGCTGCTAAATTGTATCCTAATCCGAATAAAGGAACAACTACATTGGAGTTGGAGGTGAGCCAAAATAACACACAAACTTCCATCCATATTTTTGACCTTACCGGAAAAGTAGTGTACAACCAAATTGCTACATTAAATGAAGGTACTCAAATGATTGCTATTGATACACAATCTTACAATGAAGGTATTTACTATGTGCGCGTAACTACTGATAGTGAAGTGAAAATTGTTAAAATGGTGGTTCAGAAATAAGTTTAATTTAATAAGTATAAAAAGGGAGCCGCTGTATCAGCGACTCCCTTTTTTATTTACACAGATGTTTTTACAATACAATCGTCTTCGCTTTTTTGTCCTGCTTCAGCCAACCTCGCAAAAGGTCATCGGCATCAGGACAGTAGTCTGTTTTCTTAATTAAGGCTTTAAACTATTCGGGCGAATTTATTTGAGTGCCTCCATCTATATAGCCATAACCGGCATAACGACCATTCTCTAATAATATAAGTGATTGTTCACCGGGAGCTTTTCCTTTGTCGATAATTACAAAATTGGGGAAATCAAAAAGATAACGTTAAAAATTTTACTTAGCGCGGTTGTTGTAAACTACTACAGCCTCCTCTTCCGTACTAATAGCATTACGCTTTTTAATTTGGTGGTTGAAGCATAATGATTCTTCATTTGTTAAGCCGCAATAGGGTAAACACAAACTGTAATCGTCTAACCAAGTTTCTAATTTGTTATGTGTAGCAAAGTGTATTGAATGACATTAGTGCATTTTCTGCTTGTTCGTATTCTACAATCTTAAAATTGATAATCTTTTTTTCGTCTTTGAACCAAGTAATAAGAGTGCTTTACGGCTATTGTTTTTTAAAAGAAAAATTAAATATAGGGAATTGTTGATTTTGATATTATTGACAACCGCTGGAATAATTGCTTCATTGTCTAATAAAACAGAAGTTTAATTAGTTATAATTTAAGCTGAACTCCTAAAGTAATGTTGTAATAGTAGTTATCAATAGGCAATACTCTATAATCGTCATAATTATGGTCGTAATGTAAAATAAAATTTAATTTTTTAGACATTTCAAAATACAGATTAGAATCAAATGCCCAACGTGGTTTAAAAAAATGACCATTGAGTGGAAACTGAACAAAATTTACACCAGCAAAATCAACTTTATCTCCTAATTTAAAGGCAAATTTGGCAGAGGTATTTAACCGTATTAATTCTCGTTTTATGTTTATAGGTATGTCGTTAGAGTAGGCGTAAGTAATTAAATTTGTATTCCAGTTTTCTAACTCATAAAATGCCCCAATACTTAAATAAAAATCCGATTTCTTTTTTTCTAAACAATTGATTCTGCAATTAGCGCCTAACAAGGAACGGTTTTCCATACCTAATATACCATTCCATTGAAATTGGGTAAATGCATCTAAAGCCACAACACGCGTATCTTTATCACGAAAACGAATTTGAATAAATCCATTGTTTTCAATGGATTTATTGCCATTAAAGGCTAAATCAGTTTGATTTAATAAAATAAAAAAGTAATTATTTTTTAAGAAATAATCTAACTCTGTTGTATTTGAAAATTCTAAAAAATTACTTTTTTGTTTATCACTTGCAAACGAAGCAATCACAGATGCTTTAAATTTTTTAGGAATGGTATCTGTTCCATTTTCTCTATCAACATTTAAAATTTGGGCTTGAACCGAATTGCATAATAATAAAATAATAGCTAATAATACAGCTTTAGTAAACATTCGTCTTCGTGTTTTTTAAGCGCCAATTTTAAATAACATCTTTATAACCCAATACCAAAATGCCCCTAATATAACTAAGCCAATGGCAACAGCAATAATTCCAACAACTTTAATTAGTTTAACACTGAAAAAATCTAAATCTTGATTTGTTTTACGATCATGCGTTTCATCAATTTTTGATTTTTTAATTTTTCTCATACTATTTTAAATAACAAGCTATTTTTATTTTTAATATTGAACTTAAAAATGCTCCAATAGCAGTTTCACCAAGTATTCTATCTTTTAGCGAAACGTAATTGTCGCTTGGTTTAATAAACCAACGTAATACTTGAAAGATTGAAAATACTGATGAGAAGCAAAGTATTATTGTAATTATTAGTGGAATAATTGAAAATTGATGTTTTAAATTAGTAATAAACATTAATGCATAAAATGGTATTATTATGCAATCAATAATTTGAAATATGGCATTTAAAAATGCATACGGAAATTTAAAATAAAATGTATTTATTTTAGTTTCAATGTTAAATTCATGAACTTTTTGGGTAGGTAGCGGAATAAGTTCATCATACAATTCTCTAATTAGTCCCATAATCAATTGATTTTGTAAATAATGTTTTAATTAAAATAATTACTGCTATTGCATTTGTGATAAGTGTAATAATGGCTAAATAATAATAACCTTTATCTTTTGCAGGGCCTGATGTAATAAATAAGGAGTAAGCAATTGTCCCAAAAAATCCAATAAAAATTAAAGCTAATAAAAACCACCAAAATACAGTTTTGTTTCTATTCTTAGCTCTCAATGCAAAAATACTGAACGCAAGCCCTCCAAATAAAGAAGCTATTAAATAAATAATTAGAAACGGTAGAGAATTATTTTTTTCTTTTTTAGCCATATTACCAATTTTTAAATAACATTCTAATTAAAGACCTCCCTATTTTTCTTTCTACTCCACCTTTAGTAGTTGGAACCCCTGTTTTAGAAGCAATACTTGATTTTAAGCCACTAATGCCTAATAGTCTTTTCCATGAAAATGAAAACCCATATTTTCCTTTAAAGCCGAACATAATTATTTATTGTATTGATATAGATTTGGATTATTTTTTGATTTAAGAATTAACACGATTCATTGATAATTAAATTAGTTATTTTTCTATGTGTTTCTTTTTCTAAGCTTTTTTTACAGCCAATTACAAACTATTCAAAATAAATGTCGCCACCTTTTTTTATTTCATTTGCAATTCTATTATTTGCATCTTCAATTCTATTGTATATATTCAAATTTGAAATATTCATATTGATTTCAACATCATACTCATTAATAATTTGAGTTAGATTACTAATTATTTCATTGCTAAAATTAGTTTCATTTTGTTTTAAATATATTTTTGTGGTACTAAGTTCAGACTTTAATTTATTAAGCAATTTGGCATAATCTTTCAAAATATTTAAAGAGGATTCGTACTCTGAATCATCTGATTTTATGAAATTGGTCATATTGTTTAGTTCACTTTCAATATCAGAACATTCATTTCTTTTGATTTTATTTAAAATTAAAAGACGAACAACTTTATTAGATTCTATCAGCAAATTTTTAAATGCTTCCAAATTTTCATTTAATCCAGAATCATCAATAATATTAGTAGGTATTTTTGCTGTTGATCTAATACTTTTGAACTTTTTAATTCGTTCTGTTTCATAGCGAGAATATTCATCAAGAAATACGTTGTTTATTGATATAAATTTAAGTACATATTTTAAACTATCCATTTTGGAAGCACTATACGTTTTTTTATACTCCTCGTAGTTAGACTTATAGTCAAATGCTACTCCTGATACTGAAACTATTAGCCCTGCACCATTCCAAGCCCCTTTTGCAAATGATTTTAATATTTTATATGAACCATTAGCAACCGAGAGTGCATTTTTATTATCTATTTGATCGGCAGTAATAGAATCGTTCACAAATTCTGCCGTATTATCTAAAAAGTTACACATTTTATCACCCGTTGTTGAAAATGCTTCAAATGCACCCTTCACATATTTACTTAAAACCGGATCCGATTCTATGTTTTTGGGAACGTAATCGATGATGTTGTCACTTGAATTTAATGATTCGTTGCATTTAGAAATAGTCTCCTTATTTTGATTTTCATTTGTGTTGCTCTGTTTTTTATTTTCATTACATCCTGTTTGAGTAAACACAATAATTATAAGCATAGCAATAAAAGCTATCATTGGTCTGTTTTTAAATATATTTTTTTTCATTGTTATAAGTTAAATTTCCTTGCTCTTTATGCTTTTCGGTTTCGCCTAGTTTTTATATTTATTTTTTTGTGTTTGATAATTCATTGAATCGATTTCTTAATTCTGTTTTAATGGTTTCATTGAAATCGTCTATGTTTTTAATTGCGGCTGCTTTACCTGCATATTCAAAAATAACAAAGTCTTTTTTTAATCGAATAAAGATTAATGTTTTTACTCTTGTGCTTGCAAATTTACAGGCAATCGTTAAAAAATTTGGTGTATAATTAAACTGTATTAAATCTTTAAATTCTGTTTCAAAATAATCATGAATAGATTTTAATGTTGGAATAAATGGAACAATGTTTTTATTTTCCTTCAACATAAATTCAAAACCTGCCCAACCTTCATACCTCACTTTATCTCCTTTTTTGGTTTGTTTAGGCGTATAATCTAAACTAACACTTGTTACTGCGCTTGTTCCTATAATTTTTGTTAGTTCGTCATGAAAGTCCAAATTCTCTGGTACTAATTCGCTTAAATAATTTAAGAGTTGTGAAATTTGAAATGTTCTTGAAGATAAATACGGATCTTTTTGACACAGTCTGTATAGCACTGTTTCCCATTCTTCATCAAATTCTGTGGTATCTTTTAATATAATACTTTGAGATTCTGTTATATCAGGAAGGCGCATTTTCTTTGCTGTTTTTTCATTCCATTCCTTGTAATTTGTATCTTCAATGAGGGCTTGGTAAATTTTAGGATACGCAATTTGAATACACACTAAACCAAAATTGATAACTAATTCGTAGGCCTCTTTATTCGAATTATTTTTTCGTTTATCAATGATGTTTAAAAGAGAAAGGGTGTTAATTAATCGCTTTAATGACCTTGGATTTGTACCTACCGATAACATCGCAAAATCAGTTAATTTATCTTTTAAAGATTCGTTTGCCGCAAATTTTTCATCAATATATCCAATGTCTTCTAATGATTGCAATAAGAAATGATTCACATCATACATTGCTACTGGCATCGAAAATGGAAGTTGAATAATTTTATCGAAGAACGAACGAAATTCTCTTTCGTTTTTTTCGGTTAACGGACCAAATTTTGGGATAAGGCCTTTTACAACAACTTCATAATCAATTGCTAATACGAAAATACAATTATCAACTTCAAAAATATTTTTAATTAATTCTAATATTTCAACGGCAACTGGTGGATCAATCCTATCCAAATCATCTATGAAGAAAATAAATCCTCTGTTGTTATTACCTTGTTTTTTGTCTAGTCTTAAGCATTCAGCAATTGCGTCTTGTAGTGAATTTTTGAAGTTTAATAGGTCTACAGACTCATCCTCTCCATCAAAAAAACCATCCACAACATCCCCTTCTAAGCCGATATTACTCACCGCCACTTTAGCGCCAGCTTTAGCTACTTTGCCAAAAAAACTAGTTACTTTGCTTAGTACAGCTTTAGATTGGGATTCATGCTTTCTTTTTATGATGCGAGATATTTCATTTGTTAAACCGCTAATAATAGCCATTAGCGTTTCTTCTCTCGTCTTCATGATTGAATATTGCCAGGTATTAACCCAAATGCCATAGTAAGGCAATTCCTTATCCAAGTTTTCATTCAATCCAGTTTCGCAAAGCTCATGTCTAATTTGATTGAGCATAGATGTTTTTCCGCTTCCCCATTCGCCTTGAACAGCAATGGTTGTTGGCATATTACATGTTTCAATAAATTTAATTAATGAATGCATGTAATCATCTACGCCTAATAAATCTGGTGCGCCTGCTTTTCTAGGTTTATCAATAATATTTGAGTGGTTCATAGTTTTATATAAATAATTGTTTTTTAAAGTGTTAATTAAATTTGTTGGCTACTTTTTTCCGTTTAGTATTTTTGCATTTGCATCTTGTAAATCAAATTTTGCTGCCAATATCAATAAAATCTCCTGAATCATTATCTAAATCAGCAAAGGGCTTCAATGAGATTATTATTTATATCATTAGATTCAATTGTTTTGCCATTATCAATTATTATTTTTCTGCCACCATTTTGGTAGCTACCTTTTAATATTATTTCATTATTGTTGTCAAATATAAATAGTCGATTGTCTGCATAAAACTGCGCTTTATTTTTAGTGTTATTGAAAGTATATTCAATAATATCATTTATTTCAACGGCATCAACTTTTAGAAAGTACTTTACGGCTAAGTAATTAGCGAATAATTCGTTTATAACAAATTTAACATCGAGATTTAATTTTTCGCATACAGTCATAATATATTCAAATTCTTTTACATGAACTTTGCCATCTCGTTTAGCTAAAGAAATCATGTCTATTAATAAGCTGTCTTTATCAGATTTACTTGATAGTTCAAGTAATTTAAAATCAACCTTACTTTGCGAACTTAATTCTAAATCAACTTTAAGTTTAGCTGATGTGTAATAGCTAAAATCAATGTTATCAATTATTTGTTTAATATATTCTTTTTCTTTTTCATTAGATTCATCATCAACTTTCATTAAGTTCATCAAAACAATAACTTTGTTTTCTAGCACTTCTATTGTTTCTTCAGGATCTAATTGGTATTCATCTATTTGATCAGTCTCTTGCACATCTATATCTTTGCTTAATATTAGCGCTGAATTTTCTCCGATTTTTGCAGTTGTATATTTTACCCATATTCCAATAGCCAAACCACCTAGTACAGGAACAAATTTTGCTACTGCAGATTTTACTACTCCTGCAGAAAGCTTAATTCCTAATACTTTAGCCATTTGTTGAAATACTTTAACACTTGCTTTTTTAATCAGTATTTTTTCCCCTTGCCTTGCAACTGCATTTATGCCAGCTGAACCAAAACCAGATTGCATGGCGAGTGCTAAAACCGTTTCTTTTGACATATGCTCTTCCTTTCCATTCGCAACGCCAATGTCATAAATCATTGCAATCTGATTTTCAATGGTAAATTTTAATTCAGGAATAATTGCTAATAACCCAGCGGGGCCAGGAATCATTCCAGATATACCTGAAATTGCCCCATTAGTTTTGCTACAAGAACTAATGATGTCTTCAACATGTTCTTTACTAGGCTTTTCATTTTCTAAGTAATATTTTTTTCTATCCTCAATTGATCCCTCAAAAAGTGGGATAATTATTTGAATAAATTTCTCTTGGAATTTTTCTATTGCCATTTTATTAATTTGTTTATTATATAAATAATTGTTTTTTAAAGTGTTGAATTTTTTTTCCTAATTCATTCATTTCATTATTGTTTTTAAGTAATCCTATTGAAATAAATAAATTAGCAATGGTTTGAATATTTTGAGTTACTGTTCTTGAAATATGAGGCATAAATAAATAGGTGATGTTGTTTATGGTTTCTAATATTTCCTTTGACTTTATATTTTGTATTGTTTTTAAGGCGTTTGCCGATTCGATGCCTAACGTAATAATCATATCAGGTTGAATGATTTTAATTTCTTCATTCAATATAAATTTATGTAGCGCATAATACTCACTATTATTACCTGTAAAACTTTTGTCCTTATTGCTTAGTAGTGTTTTGTTTTGTTCTTGATATTCATAATAAAGTTTATATACATCAGTGATATAAACTAAATTGTTTTTTGTAAGTGGTTCTATAAAACGCCAATAATCATTTTTCTTAGTATTTCTATCATTTTTGTTATGAAGGCTAAATACAGTGCTTAAGCTAATTTCATCATGATGCTGCGCATTGCGTTTTGGATCCATCGCAACAATCATTATTTTTTTTTGGAATGAATTTGTGTTTCCTAATAATATAGGAAAATCAATTCCGCAATTACTTAAGTTAACTTTTTGTTGTGCTATGTTTGAAAATAGATTTAATTCTTTAAACAAAACATTATTTAAAATTAACCTATCTTCTTTTTCAAACTCGAAATTATTGTAAATACATTCATAATAATTTTCTAATGTATTATGAAAACTAGTATTAAATAAATTCTCCGAAAGTACTACCGTAATCTTTTTCTGAAGATCTTTATGGTTAAGTTTATTCAATTTTATTTTTATTTAAACTTGTCCTTTAATGCTTTTTATATATCCGTTAATGCGCTCTATATCGTTCTTTTAAGATTCAATTTGGTTTACAATGCTGTTTACTCTTCCGATTTTTGTTTTTACTAATATGCCAGTTTTTTTTAGTGGATTCTGGACTCCACAGAATTACATTACAGTTTTAATTAATTGTACAAATTTTTCTAATGCCATTTTATTAATTTGTTTTTAATTTGTTTTTAAATCTGTAGAATTTTTTTTTGCTAATTCATTCATTTCATTATTGTTTTTAAGTAATCCTATTGAAATAAATAAATTCGCAACGGTTTGAATATTTTGAGTTACTGTTCTTTAAATATGAGGCATAAATAAATAGGTGATGTTGTTTATTAATTCTAATATTTCGTTTGACTTTATATTTTGTTTTTCTTTAAACGGTTTGCAGATTTGTGATGTGGCAGACTTAGTAGAATTATCTTTCATGCTACCATAAATGTTTATAATCCAGATTGTTTATTTTAAAACTAAACCTCGCCTATTGCAAATGTGCTGTTATAGGCAGACTAATTTATGTTAAGGTTTAAAATTTATTTTCTTTTCGCCATGTTTTTTTTCAAAATTTCCAGCCATCCAATCCTTATCACCATTAGATTTGCAACCACTAGTGCAAAAAACCCAATAGTCTTTTTTTCCAAGCAGCAAATCGGAAAAATTTGATGAGTTAAGCCGATAGGACGAATAAACATATTGCCCTTTTTTCCTCATGTCTAACTTAATACCACAACTTGTACATTCCATAATTAAAATTTTAAATTCCCCTACTCGTTTGACTTTTCGGATTACGCCCCGTTTTTTTAGTGGGTTCTGGTCTCCACTTTTTAGTCTATCATTTTATTTGGCCTAAAGGCCTTAAACTGCTATATCTTTTAAACTTGCTATAAAATTATTTATTTCCATCATCAGTTATAATAAACTGTATTCTTCTATTTTTTTGCTTATTTTCATCAGTATCATTTTCAGCCACTGGTTCAGAACTTCCTTTTCCTTCTGCATTCATCCTGTCTTCTGATATTCCTTTACCTACTAAATAATTTAAAACAGCAACTGCTCTTTTTTTAGATAATTTCTCATTATACTTTGCCTTGCCCTCGTTACTTGTATGCCCAACTATTTTAACTTTTAATTGAGGTATATCATTTAAAAATGAAAAGGCTTCATTTAGTGATTCGTTTGATTCAGTTAAGATAGAATCACTATCATATTTAAAAAGTATATCGTTGAAATTAATAGAACGGTTTTCTGTGCTTATCCCTGCTGCAATTGCATTTTTAATTACGGTAATCGTATCAACTTCTGGTTGTATCTCCAAACTTTTTGCTACCACTGGTGCTATAGTTGGAGTTGTAATTGCAACTTGAGGAGCTGCAACAACTTGAGGTGTTGATTTTTTGCTTAATAGAAAATAAGCCAATATGCCTAATAATAAGAGTGCTAAAATAATTATCCACCATGGAAATTTTTTCTTTTCCTCTGGATTTGTTATTCGTTTAAATAAAATAGGATTAATAATCTCTAAATTATATTCGCCCTTATTAAACGCTTCTTTCTTCTCTACTTTTGTAACCACAACTCCATATTGTGAAACATGGTTAATTAAGTTTTGTAAATCATTTTCACTAGTTGATGTATCGGTTGATTCCCAAGATTTTGAAACCAAAACTTCAACATCGTCACTAGTTTTAAATGTTTCCTCAGGTTTTATAAAATGCGAAGCGTTAATATCTAATCCTTGTGCTTCGCATTCTGATTTTATACTTCCTGGTTGAATAACACCATATAATCTTTCGGTATATGGTTTAAATAAGGATTTATAGTTTTTAGGCGCAGCAGTATTAATTGAATCTGGCAGCATCTCTTTTAACTCCTCAAAAGTTGCTTTAGGATATAGTTGTATCATTGCGTCAACTACACCTAAAGCAGTTCTGTTCATAGCTTTACCCGTAACTTCAATTATGCCAGTTTTTAATTCACTCTTTTCTTTTTCAGTTAAGCTATTTAATACTTTCATAATTTGATTTTTTTAAGGTTGGCTATTTATTACTTTTGAAAATGATAATTTATTTTAAGCAAACTTTTAATTATAATTTAATTATATCAGCACCTTCATTTTTTAATAAAGCGTTTGCTTCGTTTAAGGTCATACCATCATATTTTGCACCTGTAGCAGCCCATTTTCCATTCTTTTTAAAATGAACTTGGCATGTAATAGAAAATATTTCCTTAAAACGCTTTTCAAAGGTGCCAATATTTAAATTGCCTCTTACTGAAAGGTCTGCTTCTTTTGTTGGCGTGTAATCACCCCCCTTAGATAACGACCTTGCATTTGCAAGGGAAGATTCAGCATCTACAGGTTTTCCATCAGGATATTTTAAGCCTGCATGTAAATAAGGATAAGCTTTTAAAAACGCACTGTAAAATGATTTTACTTTTGTTCTTCCAGATACTTCGATGTCTGCCATAATGTTTTAGTTTAGTTTTTTTATTTCCTACTCTATTAGCTTTTCGGATTCCGCCCCGTTTTTTAAAGTGGTGTCTGAACTCCACTTACATTTAATAAATATCAAGTTCAACTTAGGTCAAGTATTATTCAGTATTAACCTTATCTCAAAAAAGTCAATACTAGTTTTAGTAAAATAGCGTCCTAATATGTAGTTGTTTTTTGATTGTTTATATGTTTAGTTCATAGCAAATATATGAAAAGTGTGCAATAATACAAACTAAAGGTATTGCTTTTAAGTAAAAGCCACTTGTTTAGAAGAGATGTCTATAATTTCTGATCTTTCGTGGGCTGAGTGAGTGAAATTTCCAGCTATTGCTTTGACCTACAAGATTCAACTGCACATTTCTGAGAGCAAAACTCATCGGTATATCCCCAAACACCGAACATATATTCCTGTGATTGAACTTCACATCATTTTCACGTTTTGCTAATTTCTTAATCGCTTGGCGATCAATATAAGCATTGTGCCTGCAAAGGTTAGGGCAGAATTTAGTTGGTGCTTTATGAAAGGTTTTTAATCATCGCATAAAGAATTCTTGAAAGCTCATCTGCTTTAGCACTAAATACCGCAAATTCTTCCTTTTGTAATATTCCCTGATCGCACAAAATATCCAAAACGGCTACACATTCAAATACTGACCCTCGAGCGGTGGTGAAATAGTTTTTTCTATCAGCCTTGGAAAATTTCCCGGATCCTTCAGCAATACTAAATGATGCTCGGCCTAATTGATCTTTAACATACGAATCCGGTTTAACTTTAACTATAAAGCTTTTGCAATCCAAATGAAAAACTTTTGCCTTTTTATATACTTCAAGTTTTTGAAAATCGAACATTTCTATAATTTAAGAGCGAGAAACAGAATGAGAATGAAGAAAAATCAGAGTTCGAAACTTCGCTCCCGCTCTGTTTCTCACTCTGATTTTGTACCCAGTGCCGGAGTCGAACCGGCACAGTTTCCTACTGGTGTTTGAGACCAGCGCGTCTACCAATTCCGCCAACTGGGCATTTAATTATTGGTTTAGGGACTGCGAAAGTACTTATTTGTTTTGTTTTGGCAAAATTGTACCCCTCAACAAACTATAAAAAGGGATTGTTTTCCTTTTCATAGCCAATGGAAGTTTCGGGCCCGTGACCGGAATATACTACCGTTGCATCGTCCAATAAGAACAACTTGTTTTTTATGCTTGAAATTAAGTCGTTGTGGTTACAACCTGGAAAATCAGTACGGCCAATGCTTTCACGAAACAAAACATCGCCACTTATTGCAAATTTTTGAACTCTATTGTAAAAAATAATACTGCCGGGTGAATGCCCAGGGGTAAATAGCACCTCCAATTGGGAATTTCCAAATGAAACGATATCGCCCTCTTCAATAAATTTTACGGGCAAAGGCGACTCAGCATAATTAAGTTGATAAAGTTGGGCTGTTCGCATACCATTCTGCAATATCACCAAGTCTTTTTGGTGTATTTGAGGGCTTAGCTTATAGGTATCGTACACAAATTTATTCCCTAAAATGTGGTCGATGTGGCAATGGGTATCTAACAGCAATACAGGTTTTAATTGCCTGCCTGAAATAAATTGCACCAATTGTTGTTGCTCACTAGTATTGCTGCAACCCGGGTCAACTATTGCACATTCATTGCTTTCATCAAATAAAACATAGGTATTTTCTTGAAAGGGATTAAAAGTAAAGCGGTGTATTTGTATCATAATCTGTTCAAAAATAAACATTAAAACCTGTTTTCTTGTATAAAACTATATTGGGCAAATTGTACTTTTGTAAAAAACAAAAAATATGAAATTTGGTGTAGTAATATTCCCGGGATCGAATTGTGACCAGGATATGATATATGTTCTTAAAAATATACTGAAACAAGATGTAGTTGAATTGTGGCACAAGGATACTGATTTACAAGGTTCAGATTTTGTGGTATTGCCGGGAGGTTTTTCCTATGGCGATTATTTACGCTCAGGAGCCATTGCTCGTTTCTCGCCCATTATGGAAAGCGTTATTGCTTTTGCTGCTAAAGGGGGATGCGTATTGGGTGTGTGTAATGGGTTTCAAATTTTGTGTGAAGCAGGATTATTACCGGGGGCTTTATTGCACAACAACAATCAGAAATTTATTTGTAAAAATGTATTTATCAAATCGCAAGATAAAAACACCTTATTGACCCAAACAATACCGCAGGAAAAAGCACTAAAAATACCCATTGCACATGGCGAAGGAAGGTATTACGCTGATACCGACACCTTGAAAAAATTAAACGCGAACGGGCAAATTCTATTCCGTTACTGTGATGAAAATGGTGTTGTAAATGAAGTTGCCAATCCGAATGGAGCTATTGAAAACATTGCAGGAGTGTGTAATGAAGGTAAAAATGTTTTTGGTATGATGCCTCACCCCGAAAGAGCTGCCGATACAGAATTAAACAATACGGATGGTTTGTATTTGTTTAAATCGATCATTGCAATGGTAACTGCGTAAATGTATAATAATAATAAAAAATAGAGGGCGGACTTATTATAAGCCCGCCATCTAAGGGTACAAATTATTTTCTACTCCTTAATTGCCATTCCATTCAGGAAGTCGGCCTGGAGAATAAGGGGCATTTATTATATCCAATTGCTTTTCCAACAATTTTACTTCTTCTGTTACTCCTTTAAGATCGGCTATTACACTTACTAATTGTTTACTTGCAGTTGTATAAGATTGCTTGCTCAATTCGGTTGGAGTACCTTGAAAAATTACATATCCTATTGTGTTTAATAAAGGATACTTGCCAGAGATGGAGTGGAAAACACTTGGGGTAATAATGATATTTCCTGCAATTTTTCTTGCCATAAGAATTGCATACCACAGCTATAAAACAGATCGTTTTTTTCTAATTTGGCGGTTTGCTTTTGGGTAGGAGCAAATGCATATTGGACGTTATGTGAGGTCATTTTTAACAATGTTGGCAAACAATATGCTTTGGTTTTATTTGTGACAGGATTATTGGTGATTTTTCGCTATTATTTCAATAGAATAAGGCAACGGGAAAGCTTTCCTTCATGACAATTACAAGTTATTTCTTTTGATTCTGCTAAAACTTCCGTACATTTGCTCCAGTTCTTTATTATTACTTATCCAGAAAGGTGGAGGGACTTGCCCAATGAAACCTTAGCAACCCTGGTTGAAATTTATTTCTTCTAGAAGGTGCTAAATCCTGTTCGCAATTTGCGAAGCAGATAAGTCAGAGTATATTTTTAAAAATAAATAAGAAAAACATATACACTCCTCTGACTGTAAAAAGTGAGAGGAGTTTTTTTATGCTGTAGCTTCAGCTTTATGATGAAAAAAAAAGAGATTTAAGATTGGGCAGAATATAAGAATAGTATTTATGGCAGACATTAAAAAAGAATTAGAAAAGCGAATTTTGGTGATTGACGGTGCAATGGGCACTATGATTCAGCAATACCAACTGGAGGAAAAGGATTTTAGAAGCAAACGCTTTGCCGATTGGCACAAAGATTTGAAGGGGAATAATGATTTGCTTTCTATTACTCAGCCACAAATGATTAAAGCCATACATAAAGAATATTTGAAAGCAGGTGCTGACATTATTGAAACCAATACATTTAGCGCAACTACCATTGCAATGGCGGATTATGATTTGCAAGATTTTGCGTATGAGTTAAATTACGAATCAGCAAAAATTGCAAAGGAGGCGGTGGAAGAATTTCAAAAGGAATCAGTAGATAAAGCACCAAAATTTGTAGCGGGAGCATTTGGTCCGACAAATCGTACACTGTCTTTATCACCAAATGTTAATGATCCCGGATTTCGCGCCACTACGTTCGATGAATTGGTAATTGCATATTCGGAGCAAGCACTTGGATTAATTGAGGGTGGCGCTGATTTATTATTGGTAGAAACTGTTTTTGACACATTAAATGCAAAAGCAGCGTTGTTTGCCATTCAAAATGTATGCAAAGAAAAAAACATTAAGATGCCTGTGATGGTTTCCGGTACAATTACGGATGCCAGCGGTAGAACCTTATCTGGACAAACAACCGAAGCATTTTTGAATTCCATTTCACACGTTGATTTATTGAGTGTAGGTTTAAATTGCGCATTGGGCGCAAAAGATATGCGACCATATTTAGAGGAACTTTCAAATAAAGCCCCTTTCTATGTGAGCGCTTATCCAAATGCAGGATTACCAAATCAGTTTGGGGAGTACGACCAAGATGCGCATGAAATGGGACACCAGATTGAAGATTTTTTAAAAGCGGGATTCTTAAACATTGTAGGTGGTTGTTGTGGAACAACCCCTGCGCATATTAAACGCATTGCTGAATTGGCGAAAGAGTCAAAGCCACGTAAAAAACCTGCTGCAGATACATTGATGCATTTGAGCGGATTGGAACCTTTGACACTTCGTCCGGAAAGTAATTTTTTGAATGTGGGTGAGCGAACAAATGTTACCGGCTCAAAAAAATTCTTACGATTAATCAACGAAGGAAATTACGAAGAGGCATTATCGATTGCAAAGGACCAGGTAGATGGCGGAGCGCAAGTGATTGATGTGAATATGGATGAAGGAATGTTGGACAGTGAAGCAGCAATGACAAAATTCTTAAACCTCATTGCGTCTGAACCTGATATTTGCAAAGTTCCAATTATGATCGATTCTTCGAAGTGGTCAGTGATTGAAGCAGGATTGAAATGTGTGCAAGGAAAAGCAATTGTAAATTCTATTTCTTTAAAAGAAGGAGAAGAAAAATTTATTGAACACGCAAACAAAATAAAGCAATACGGAGCAGCTGTAATTGTCATGGCTTTTGATGAGCAGGGACAGGCAGATACCTTGCAGCGCAGAATTGATATTTGTAAACGAGCGTATGATGTCTTAGTAAATAAAGTTCACTTTACTCCTCAAGATATTATTTTCGATCCTAATATTTTTCCTGTTGCAACCGGAATGGATGAGCATCGTTTAAATGCGCTCGATTTTTTTAATGCAACAAAATGGATTAAGGAAAATTTACCGTTTGCAAAAGTGAGTGGTGGAGTAAGTAACGTTTCGTTTTCTTTTCGCGGTAACGACCACGTGCGTGAAGCCATTCATGGTGCATTTTTATACCACGCTGTAAAAGCAGGAATGGATATGGGAATTGTTAATCCTGCTCAACTGCAAGTGTACGATGATATTGAAAAAACATTGTTGGAACTTGTTGAAGATGTATTGTTGAACAGAAGAGAAGATGCAACTGAACGGTTGGTTGAACATGCTGAATCATTAAAAGGAGTTACAAAAGAAAAAGCAGAGAAAAATGAGGCCTGGAGAAAAGGGACAGTAGAGGAAAGATTGAGTCACGCATTGGTAAAAGGTTTGGTAGAGTACATTGATGTTGATACAGAAGAGGCAAGATTAAAACTTGGCCGGCCGTTGCACGTTATTGAAGGACCATTGATGGATGGAATGAATGTGGTGGGTGATTTATTTGGTAGCGGAAAAATGTTTTTACCGCAAGTAGTAAAGAGCGCACGCGTTATGAAAAAGGCGGTTGCTTATTTAGAGCCTTATTTGCAAGCCGAAAAGGACGCAAATAAATTAGCAGGTATTGTGGGTGACGGGAGAACGAATGCAGGGAAAATATTAATGGCAACTGTAAAGGGGGATGTGCACGATATTGGAAAAAATATTGTGGGAGTGGTGTTGGCTTGTAATAATTATGAAATCATTGATTTAGGTGTAATGGTTTCAGCAGATAAAATTTTAGAAGAAGCGAAAAAGCACAATGTTGATATTATTGGTTTGAGCGGATTGATTACTCCATCCTTGGATGAGATGGTTCACGTTGCCAAAGAAATGGAACGCCTAGGATTTAAAACTCCTTTGTTGATTGGTGGTGCAACAACTTCTAAAGTGCATACGGCTGTTAAAATTGCGCAAAATTATTCAGGACCCGTTGTACACGTGAACGATGCCAGCAAGTCGGTACCTGTTGCCAGTAGTTTAATTTCGAATGAATTGCGAGATGCGTTTATGGTTGAAATTACAAAAGATTACGATCGTGTTCGCGAACAAAACAAAAATGCACAATCGCAAAATAAATTTATTTCAATTGAAGAAGCGCGTGAAAATAAATTCCCTATTGATTGGACAAAAACTGAAATAGTGAAACCGTCCTTTATCGGAAATAAGGTTTTTACCGATTACTCGATTAAAGAAATAGCTGAGTACATCGACTGGACGCCTTTCTTCATCTCTTGGGAAATGAAAGGCTCGTATCCGAAAATTTTGAAAGATCCAACGCGCGGTGAAGAGGCACGCAAATTATTTGAAGATGCACAAACCCTGTTGAAAAAAATTATCAACGAAAAATGGCTTCGCGCAAATGCGGTGATTGGAATTTATCCTGCGAAGGCTGTCGGGGATGATATTGAAGTTTGTGAAGATGAAACAGGTAAAAAAGTAAAAACTGTTTTTCATTCATTACGCCAACAAACTAAAAAACCTGCCGGGCAATACAATGTTGCCTTATCGGATTTTGTGAATCCGAACGGGAACGACTACATTGGTTCTTTTGCCTTGACCACAGGACTTGGCATTGATGAACACGTGGCTCGTTTTGAAAAAGATCACGATGATTATTCGGCTATTATGTTAAAAGCATTAGCAGACAGATTAGCGGAAGCATTTGCTGAATTGATGCATAAGAAAGTGCGTAAAGAATTTTGGGGATACGCAAAAGAAGAAATCCTGAGCAATGAAGATTTAATAAAAGAAGAGTATGCGGGTATTCGTCCGGCACCTGGTTATCCTTCACAACCAGACCATACAGAGAAACCTGCCTTGTTTAAATTGTTAGAAGCAGAAAAAAATACAGGAATAATATTAACCGAAAGTATGGCGATGTTTCCTACAGCAGCAGTAAGTGGTTTGTATTTTGCTCATCCACAATCACATTATTTTGGCATAGGAAAAATTAAGAAAGATCAAGTTGAAGATTATGCTAAACGCAAAGGGATGAGCATTAAAGATACTGAACGTTGGCTAGGGTCTAACTTAGCATACTAAGAAAGAAAAATAACAAAAGTTAAATTTTGTGTTAGGACTAAAATAAAAAGGCAATTGATGTAAAATTACTAAGCTTATTATATGAAAAAATACATTTTAATTGGGTTAACTATTGCTGCAAGTCATTGTAACGCACAAACAACAGTTATAGACAGTATATTTTATGGTGGGCAATATAGAAGTTACATTGCATACATTCCTGCTATATACAACGGAAATACTGCTGTGCCATTATTGTATAATCTTCACGGATATACAAGCAACGCTGCACAGCAAATATATTATGGCGATTTCCGACCCATTGCCGATACTGCCAATTTCATCGTTGTTCAACCCAATGGTACATTTAGTCAAGGATTACGATTCTGGAATGCTTTTTATCAAGGTCCTCCCAACGATTTAGCATTTTTAAATGCATTGGTAGATTCGCTTAAACTCTCGTATTCAATTGATGAAAACAGGTTGTATATGTGTGGAATGAGTAATGGAGGAATTATGTCATACTATGTGGCTTGTGACCCCAACAATCGTTTTGCTGCAGTAGGTTCCGTTACCGGAACAATGGACACTGCTTTTTTCGCAGGGTGTAATCCATCGCGACCAACTCCCGTTATTGAAATTCACGGAGATGCCGATGGAACGGTTCCGTTTGGAGGAGGTGCTTCTTTTGTTGCAATAGATACAGTAATGAAATACTGGTCGAATGTAAATGGAACAAACAATGCTCCTATGATAAGTAATTATCCCGATATAGTTTTAAATGATTTTTGCACTGCAACCGAGTATGCCTATTTAAATGGAATAAACAACAGCGAAGCCGTTTTGGTGAAAATAAACGGTGGTGCGCATACTTGGCCTGGTGCTTCTATTATTTTTGCGGTTACCAATCAGGATTTTAGTGCAAGTGTTCGTATTTGGAATTTTTTCAGGAGATATAAAAAGAACTTGTTGAGTGGTATAAGTGAGTCATTGCCAGTTACAGATGAATTAAAAATTTATCCCAATCCAAGTCAAACAACTATTTCAATACAATCTTCAAGCAATCGAAAAAAAGAGATAATGATTTTCGATATGTATGGAAATAGTGTGAAAACTATATCGAGTGTTGATGCCCAAAAGCCAATATACATCGGAAATCTAGCTTCCGGCATTTATACTGTTGTAGCAGGTAGCAGCATTATTAAATTTATTAAATACTAAGTCGGAGATAATAGGCAACAATCAATATCTTTGCAGTACAATTTTAAAAATGGAAAATAAGAGAGTAAGGTTACGTTACGCACCGAGTCCAACAGGTCCTCAACACATAGGTGGAATACGCACAGCATTGTTTAGTTATTTGTTTGCAAAAAAACACGGTGGCGATTTTATATTGCGCATTGAAGATACCGACCAAACACGCTTTGTAAAAGGGGCAGAAGAGTATATTATTGAATCGCTTAATTGGTGTGGGATTAAAATAGATGAAGGAGTTAGTGTAGGTGGTCCACACGCACCATATCGTCAATCGGAAAGAAAAGCCTTGGGCATTTACCAAAAATATGCGGAGCAATTGGTGAAAGACGATTTTGCCTATTATGCATTCGATACAGGAGAAGAATTGGACGAAATGCGTAAACGCTTGGAGGCAGCAAAAGTGGTAGCTCCCCAGTACAATTCGGTGTCGCGACAAAATATGAAGAACTCCTTGACGCTTTCGGAAGACGAGGTGAAAAAATTGTTATCCGAAAATGTACCATATGTAATACGTTTGAAAGTTCCACGCAGCGAAGAAATACGTTTTCACGATATTATTAGGGGGTGGGTTGTGGTAAATTCATCGCAAGTTGATGATAAGGTATTGCTTAAAAGCGATGGTATGCCTACCTATCATTTGGCGCACATTGTGGACGATATTTTAATGGAAATTACACACGCAGTGCGTGGCGAAGAGTGGTTGCCATCAGCGCCTGCACATATGCTTATTTACCGTTATTTAGGATTGGAAAGCACAATGCCGCAATATGCGCATCTGCCTTTATTATTGAAACCCGATGGAAATGGTAAATTGAGTAAACGTGATGGCGACAGACTTGGCTTCCCTACTTTTCCACTCGACTGGACCGATCCTGCGACAGGAGAACTATCATCGGGTTATAGAGAAAAAGGATATTTCCCCGAAGCCTTTATAAATATATTGGTATTGTTGGGATGGAACCCCGGTACAGTACAAGAATTATTTACCTTGGAAGAATTAGCGCAACTATTTACCTTTGAAAGAGTGAGTAAATCAGGCGCAAAATTTGACCCTGAAAAAGCAAAGTGGTTCAATCAACAATACCTGCGAAAAAAATCGGATGAAGAAATTGCGGCATTATTTTTACCCCTTCTTAAAGAACATTTACCTGCGGGTTCTCCTTTATTAGAGAGCAAGTATGTGACTACCTTTTGCAAATTGATAAAAGAGAAGGCTCATTTTGTAAATGAATTTTGGAGTTTGGGTTCTTACTTTTTTATCGCTCCAGAAAGCTATGATGCCGATGTATTGAAAAAACGTTGGAACGAGCAATCTGAAAAATTTATGTTGGTGCTAACAGATAATTATAAAGCAATAGACAATTTCACAGCGGCTGAAACCGAAAATATTTTCAAGCAAACAGGTGAGCAAACGGGAGTTGCTGTTGGAACTGTAATGCAGTTGTTACGTGTTTTGCTAACCGGAGTAGGGGGCGGACCAATGCTTTTTGAGATGATGGAACTGTTAGGGAAAAAGGAAACCTTACAACGTTTGGAAACAGCTTTAACGAAAGTTAAAAATTAGGATTAGTAATTTGGAAGTGTGCATTTAATTATTTGAATTTCTTCAAATAATCGTCTACTTGTTTTTGCATCCATTTTTTATCGGAATCACTTAGATGCTCCTTTTCGTCCCAATTGACGAGTTTCCCATTTTCATCTAAACGATAACCCTGGACTTTCTTATTCTCTATTTTCGTTATTTGATAGCGGCAGCTTTTGTCTGCGTTATAATAAACGTAAAGAAGATCGAGGTGCAAGCCTTTTGATTCGTTAAATCGAACAATGTAAATGTTGTTTAAGGAGTCTTTACGCAGGCTAACACCATCTGCATTACAGTGTCGGGCATCTTCTACATCAGTTATAGCATTGCCATAATTTATTTTACCATTCTCTACCAATGGCTTTATAATTAATTTACCTATGCGCGTATTTTCGCAAGGATATTCATGCTGTGCGAATAGCAGGTTGCAAAACAGTATCCCTATAATTGTAAAAGAGGAGCTTGCTCTCATTAGATTTTGTTTATTGGTTGTTTCCTTTAACGAAAACAATCAATATAAGTTTCACTAGTAATCCAAATTCCCGTAATCCAATTTAGTTCCTCTTATATAAAGCATTAAGCGGGTAATCAATATAAAAAATGGGATATACATCACAACAGAAGGCAAGCCCAAGTGTTTTAAGAGGATTTCTGATTTGCGTTTTAAACGCTCTGCAATAAGGTACATTGCGGGTACCAACAACAAGGTTAAGAAAGTTGCAAAACTCAATCCGAATATCATTGTCCAAGATAATGGTCCCCAAAACACAACGCTGTCACCACCAAAATAAAGATGTGGATTACCGTGTGAAAACAAGGTTTCAAAATCGATGTTTAAGCCAACTGCCAATGGAATTAAACCAAGTATAGCAGCCGTAGCCGTTAATATTACAGGTGTCATACGCGTACGTCCTGCATTTACCGTTGCATCCCATAAACTTTTCCCATCAGCTCTTTCCACTTCGGCAAACTCCACCAACAATATACCGTTTCTCACCACAATACCCGCTAATGCTATAATACCAACACCTGTCATTACAATACTCATATCCATTTTAAACAACGCAGTACCTAACAATACACCAATAATACTGAAGAGTATTTCGGTTAAAATAATGAATGGCTTTCCAATGGAATTAAATTGAGTTACTAAAATCAACAATATAAGTCCCAATGAAAACAACATTGCCTTTCCTAAAAAAGCACCTGTTTCAGCTTGCTCCTCTTGTTGTCCGGTCATTGCAACAATTACATTTCCAATAGGTTTATATCCTTTCGTTGCTTTTTGAACTGCAGCAGCCACTTCATTTTCATTGTTTCCTGCTGTTACATTTGACGAAAGTGAAATAACACGTTTTTGCATTTTACGCTTTATACCACCATAGGTATTGCTGTATTGAACTTCACAAAATGATGACAATGGAACGCTTCGCAAAATACCACCCATATTCATGTCTCGGAACGTAATTTTTAAATTTCTCAGCGCCTCAATATTATTTCTTTGATCGTATTTATAGCGCATTTGAATAGGGTATTCATCATTTGCATCACGGAATTTACTTACTTCAGCACCAAACACGGCATTTCGAATTTCCATACCAATTGTTCCTGTTGAAACACCTTCTCTGTTGGCTCTTTCTCTGTCAATATTAAAAACAATTTCCGGCTTATTACTTTCAAAATCCGATTTCAAATTTTCCACTCCGGTAATTTTTTGCTCATCCAAAAAGCGTTTTAAGTGAATCGCATTTTTAACCAAGTCGTCAAAATTATCACCTCGCACTTCAATGTTTATTGGTTTTGAAACAGGTGGACCTGCTTGTTCTTTAGAAACGCTGATTTCAGCTCCCGGGATTCCCCAATTCAACTTTTGCAATGCTGTTAAATAGTCCATCGTAGATTCACCGTGTCTTGCTTCAAAGCCAACAAATGAAATGGCTATTTTACCACGATTCGGATAATTGTTTTGATCTTGGTCTTGGGGGTCGGTAGTTCCTCTTGTAACATTTGTTATGATTGAGCTTACAATTTTGTTTGAATCACCCAATACGGTATTTACTTTTTGTTCCACCTGCATCATTACTTTATTGGTCTTTGCAGGATCGGTACCAACGGGCAGTTTAACGTATACATAAACAAAGTTTGGGTCGCCTTGAGGAAAAAATACCACTTTAGGACTGCGTATGGCAAAGAATACGAACGAAAAAACAAACAGCGCTAATGTTCCGGCTAAGGCTGTCCAAGGACGCTTTAAAAAGCGCAACAACAGTTTTGTATACCCTTGTTGAAAGGCAGGCCAAGTTTTGGTTTGAAATTTTTCAATCACTTTGTGCAACCAAAAGCGGTGTACTAGCATAAAAAAGGCAAAGAATAAAACTAAGTTTCCAAAGGCAGGATGTCCCATTAGATGAGAAAGAATTGCTGCAACTATATATAAACCTAATTGGATTTTCCCTAACTTATTTAGTTTACCATACTTTGCTTTTTCTTCTTCGTGCGTTTTCATAAAATCAACTGCAAAAACAGGATTAATGATATAGGCAACCAATAGCGATGCGAGTAAGGTAATAATCAAAGTAATCGGTAAAAAGAACATAAACTTACCGATGATACCTGTCCAGAATGCAAGTGGAATAAAGGGAGCAAGGGTTGTAAGGGTTCCACTCAAGACGGGTAAAAACACTTCACCGGCAGCCATTTTTGCCGCGGTTTTAATATTCCTCTTGCCATTTTCGAACAAGCGATGCGTATTTTCTATTACTACAATGGCATCATCCACTACAATACCTAAGGCAAGTAAAAAGGCGAACAATACAATCATATTTAATGTGAAGCCAATGCTTGGCATTATTAAAAATGCGATGAACATCGATAAAGGAACAGAAGATGCCACAAATATGGCATTTGTAACACCCATAAAAAACATCAAAATAAAAGTCACCAAAATAAATCCAATGATGATGGTATTTATTAAGTCGTGAAGTGTACTCCTTGTTTTTTCTGATTGGTCACCAGTAACAGTTATTTTTAGATCTTTAGGAAAATCGGTTTTCTTCATTTCCTTAATCATTGCTGTAATCTTATCAGAGGCTTCAATTAAATTTTCGCCCGATCGTTTAACGATGTTCAACGTAATTACATTTTTTCCTTCCAAACGGGCATAGCTTTCTTGTTCTTTATTGGCATCTACCACTTCAGCAATATCTCTTAAATATAATTTTGCTCCTGAACCTGAAACAACTACTAAGTTTTTTATTTCCTCTACAGTTTTAAACTCTGCCTTCACAGAAATCGTACGTTTCATTCCTTCCATTGGCACAAGCCCACCAGAAATATTCATATTCTCATATTGTACAGCACGTTGAATGTCTCCCAATGAAAGCGATGCTGCCTGCAATTTATACATATCCACATTTATCTGAATTTCTCGCTCCAAATCACCCACCATTACCACCTTTGATATTTGTTTCATTCCCTCGATTTTATCTTTCAAATCATCGGCATAGGTTTTAAGTTTGTTTAAATCCATATTACCGGCTATGTTAACATACATAATTGGCAAATCGGAAAATGCCACTTCCATTACATTTGGTTGGCGTGTTAAATCTTTCGGTAAATCTGTCGAAGCTTTATCAACAGCATCCTTTACTTTTTGTTTTGCAAGAGCCACATCCACATTGGTATTAAATTCAACCAAAATAACAGACACGTCTTGTAGGGAAGTGGAGTTTAGTTTTTTTACTCCTGAGATTGATTTTAGCTGTTTTTCAATTGGTTTCGTAACAAGGTTTTCGATGTTTGTCGGGGAGTTTCCAACGTAAACAGTGTTTACATAAATAGTAGGTACAACTATATCGGGAAAACTTTCCTTGGGCAAACTGTTGTATGACATAATACCTGCAATGGTAATAAATGCAGTAAGTACGTATACACTTATTTTATTATCGATTGCCCAGCTTGAGGGTTTAAATTCTTTAAAGTTCATAACTATGGTTTTTACAACTAAGTCACTAAGAGCACTTAGTTATTTTATTTTTAACTTTTTATTTTCACTCTTTTTGTAATTCTGTCCACTCATATTATACTTTGTATTCTGGATAGAAGCGAATGTATAAAGAGTGTGTTTATTTTTTGTATGCAATGGCATCTCCATCGTTTACTAAGTCGTAACCACTATCAAGAAGCAGATCGCCAGCTTTTAATCCGCTTGTAATTTCGGCTTTCCCATTGTATTGTTTACCAAGAGTTACAATTTGTTTTTTTGCATTATTTCCTTGTGCGATAAAAACAAAAGAAGCATTGTTTTCATCTTTTTGAATTACGTTCACCGGAATAATTATTACAGGTTGTGCCGACAGGTAATCGTTGATACTCAATCTTGCAACCATATTTGGGTGGTACTCTTTTGACTTGTCTAGTAAAATAACTTCTACATTAAAAGTACGTGAACTAGCATTTATTGCGCGTGAAACAAAACTCACTTTTCCTATTATGGAATCTTGCATATCTGGAAAATGTACAATTACTTCGTTGCCTTTTTTAATTTTCGAAGCATAGCTTTCAGCAACGTCAGCTTTTACTTTTAAGTTAGAGAAATTAATGACCCGTATTGCAGGTAATCCTGGTGCAACAGCCTGACCTAATTTAATATCTACAGCATCAATAGTACCGCTTATTGGAGATATAATTTTACTCATACGAACTTGCTCTTGCATCGTAATTAACTTTTTTTCTAAACTCTCTTTGTTTGTTTTTGACTGTAAGTATTGAACTTCGGTTCCAATTTTTTGATCCCATAAGTTTTTTTGTTTTGTATAAATTTGGTTCACCAATTCGTAATTGGTTTGTAAATCCGAAATGGATTCATTTAATACACGAACATCCGTTTCGGCTAATACTTGCCCAGCATTTACTTCATCGCCCACCTTTACATTAATTTTAGTAATGGTTCCCGGCATTTCTGTGCTTACGGCAACATTTTCATCCGCATCTACTTTCCCTTGTACGTCAATGTAATTTTTAAACTGCTCGGCCTTTAATGTAAAAACAGAAACTACCAATCCAGTTGGAGTACTATCATTACTTGCTAATTCTGTTTCAAGCACCAGTATTTTTGCTTTTAACTCTGCTTCTTTTTTTTTTAGTGTTTCAAGCTCTGCTTTTTTGTCCTTCGGACCGGAACAAGATGTGAATATTGATAGTACACTTACTAGTATTATGACCTTTTTCATTGGATTTTATTTTTCTTTTTTAATTATTTACTATTTCCTGTAGCTTTATCGTAGTCTACTTTAGCAACTAATGCATCGTACAATGCACTGTAATAATTTGCCTGTGATTCTTTCAAAGCCGTTTCAGCAGTTATAACTTCTATATTAGAGCCAATGCCTTGGTCGTATTTTAATTTCGAAACACGAAAAACTTCTTCAGCCAAAGCAATGTTTTGTTTTTGCATATCTAAACTTTGAGATGAGTTTTGTAAAAGTGTTTTCGCATTTGCAACATCTAAGTCAATCGCACTTTCAATCGATTTTAAATCGTTTTCCGATTTCATCAAGTTAAGTTTTGATTGTTGTATGCGGTGGTGTTTTTGTAGTCCATCAAAAATGGGAACGTTTATGGTAGCACCTACTATTCCGATAGGGTACCAGCTTTTTTTAGTATCAAAAAAGTCAAATTCATCACGTTGTGCATTTGCATTTGCTGCGGCATAAGCAACAACAGTTGGGAAATATCCGAATCTATGTCTTTTTAAATCCAATTCATTTGCTCTTTTTTGGGAAGTAAGAATGGAATATTCAACTCGCTTTTTATAATCAACTTTTTCGGCACTCACATCCATCACTTGAAAAGTGATATCGCTCAACTTATCCGTTAATGTTAGTGCAGCAATTTGTTCCATTCCCATTTGGAATTTCAACAAGTTAAGACTTAAGTCTAAAAAGCGTTGCACTTTTTCTTTCTCTACCATTAAATTATTATATGCCAACGTAATTCTATCGACATCAATTTTTTCTACAAAGCCATTTGCATTTAGTGCTTTTGTGTCCTCCGATAATTTTTTTATTCTCTCCACATTTGCAATCATTAGTTTCATTCTTTCATCGCCAATCAGTACAGAATAGTATGCTTTTCGAACGTTTGTGGCAATTTCAATTTTAGTACGGGTAGTAAGTTGTTTACTAAGTTCACTTACTAATTTAGTTGCTTGAAGCGCTACTATATACCCACCATCGAATAATAATTGAGAAGCGGAAAGTCCTGCAGTAGCATTGTACTGTGTTCCAAATTTTACAGGAATATAGGTTCCTGGAGAAGCTCCAAAAAATTGTCCTGGAAGCAATGATGTAGGTATTTCTACATAATCTTTTATATCGAAATTACTGTTTAGTTGCGGTAAACCTATACTGGTAAATTCCTTCACTTTTTGATTGGCTATTTGCTCATCAAGTAATGCGTTTTTTACCTTGACTTGCTTTTGATAAGCAAAATCCACCGCTTGCTGTATGGTAAAATTATACGATTTCGTATCGGCATTTTGCGCATTTACACTACCTATAATCAAAGGAATACTGAGCATAATGATTGTTTTTTTTGTTTTCATTGCGACTTACTCTTCTTCTGTTATTTGTTGGTATTTATTCATTAATTTATGTCCTTTTAAGGTGCAAATTCCACGTAAAAAATGGTCTAGTAATTCCACTTGCACTTTTGTTAAGTTGAATTTATCCAAAGGAAAAATATTATGGTCCATTGCCATTTCAACCTGTTCTATTCTAAATTTTGCCAATATTTTTAGGTCAATGGTGTTTCTGTACAATCCTACTTTAATTCCCTTTTCCAAATTGGTTACAATCATCTCAAAAATGCACTTCTCTTTAAACTGTCTGAATTGAATCCAAGCTTCGGGGTAATATTTTTTCATATCGCTAAAAACTATCGGATTTATTTGAGTAAAAATATTCCGCATATGTTCAGCCGTTAAAACAATTTCGTGAATGGGATCTTTTGCAGATTTAGAAATTGCATCAAAATTACTTTGATTGATAATCAAGGTTTGATTCATTAGGGATAACACAATTTGATCTTTGTCATCAAAAAATTGGTAAATGGTTTTTTTTGATATCCCAAGGTGTTTGGCTATATCATCCATTGTAATGCTTTTAATGCCATACTTGAAGAACAGCTCTCTAGCACCTAAAACTATTCTATCTTTTGTTTCCATTTTTCAATTTCGGCGCAAAACTATGGAAACATTTTTAATTTACAAAGTTTCCAATAAAAAATATTGATTTTTGTGCTGTAGGTGCTTCTTCCCCTACTATTTTATACCTTTATATTCTTAAAATTATTTTATGGCAAGAATTTTAACAGGCATACAAAGTACAGGAATACCTCATTTAGGAAACATTTTGGGCGCAATAAAGCCTGCTATTGAGCTTTCTAAAAAGGCTGAGAACCAATCTTTATTCTTTATTGCCGACCTGCATTCTTTAACTACAATACGGAATGCAGAGGAACTCAAAAGGAATACCTTTTCGGTAGCTGCTGCTTGGTTGGCTTTTGGCTTTGATATTGATAAAAATATTTTTTACAGACAATCGCACGTACCACAAGTATGCGAGCTATATTGGCACTTGTGCTGCTTTGCCCCTTTTCCAATGTTGGCAAATGCACATTCATTTAAAGATAAATCAGATCGTTTGGCGGATGTAAACGCAGGACTTTTTGCTTATCCCGTGCTGATGGCGGCCGACATTCTTTTGTACGATGCTAATTTTGTACCTGTAGGTAAAGATCAAGTTCAGCACCTGGAAATGACGCGTGATATTGCCTCCAAGTTCAATCATATTTATGGAGATACATTTGTATTGCCTGAAGGACTTACGGATGAAAAGGTAATGAGTGTGCCGGGGGTTGACGGACAAAAAATGAGTAAGTCCTACAACAATTTCATCAATATTTTTCTTCCTGAAAAAGAACTGAAAAAAGTAATCGGGACTATAGTAACGGATAGCAAAGCATTGGAAGAATCTAAAAATCCGGATACTTGCAATGTATTTAATATATATAAATTAATTGCGGCTGAACAACAGGTGCAAGATATGCGCAGCAATTATATTAAAGGCGGCTATGGATACGGGCACGCAAAAAACGCCTTGTATGAATTGATATTGGATAACTTTAAAAATGAGCGGGATTCATTTACCTATTATATGAACAATGTTGATGAGCTTGAGAAAAAGTTACAAGTGGGTGAAGCAAAGGCTGCCATTATTGCGAATGATGTATTGAAACGCGTTAGAGCTAAAATAGGGTATTAATTGTTTTAATGCTTATTTTCGCAGCTTTATTGGGTCCGTAGTCGCGAGGCGGGCTCGCGATGGCGAGAAACCCTCGCCATTCAAATTGATGTTGTTTTGATTCGATATGCATTTTTACGTTTATATTTTACAATCTGTTCACCATAATAGATTTTATATAGGTCAAACAAATGATATTTCTGTTAGGTTGGAAAACCATAATTCTGGATTGACCAAATCGACAAAGCCATATTTGCCTTGGAATTTAGTTGGTGTAATTGAAAAAGAAACTCGTTCTGAAGCGATGATTCTGGAGAAAAAATTAAAAAATTTAAATTCCCCTGATTTAAGAAAATTCATACTTAAATATTTTAGTAAAGAAACTTAGATAATAATAACTTTGCATAAAAATATTGGGTCCGTAGTTCAACTGGATAGAATGACAGATTTCGGCTCTGTTGGTTGGGGGTTCGAATCCCTCCGGACTCACTGATGATTAAAATCACCAAACTTGTATAAAACGAAACAAAGTTCAAGTTTACTTGAATCTTTGTGAAGTGAAATACAAAAAAATGCGTAGCATTTTGTGATTTTAATCCACTGCACGGACTAGGAAGGATCAGCGAAGCTAATCCTTCTTAATTTATTTGAAATTTTTGAAATGATGAGTAACAAGATGCAAAGCATCTAAGCTTTTGATCCAATCGCGGAAAAGGAGGGATCAACGGAGTTAATCCCTTTTATTTCAATCTTTGTGAAGTATTAAAAAAAATGCGTAGCATTTGGTGATTTTAATCCACTGCACGGACTAAGTGAGATCAACGATTAATCCCTTCGGACTCACAAATGATTAAAACTTATAAAATCCTGATAGCATTGGAACAGGAAATGATATTGACCTGCCAGATTCCGGAATAATAGTAACTCCCGCCAAAGATACTTGCACTGCCGATCGATCTGAACTTTGGAAACGCATTCCAGGCATAATCATTATTGCAGCAGACATTAATTTTTTCTTAGTATTAATAGTTGTATATTCAATAACAGCAGGAACGTAAGGGCTCAATTGAACCCATACATTATTGGCGACATAACCAACTGCTTCTATGGCTGGCGAAATTTCTTTTTCCGATGTCTTAGTTGAAGTTGTTTCCTGAGCAAAATAGCCAAACATCGAATCGAAAATCAAACTGGCTTTAGCACCAACTTTGAATATCCCAGCTACTGAAACGATAGGTCCTTGCGTTAGGGCTGCCAGTCCTTGATGACTATGAGAAACGTAACCATAATTATTAGAAGTTGAAAGATCAGTATAAGTTCCCTCCTCATAGATTTCGATCATTCTTCCGGTTTTTAAATAAGTATAACCACCCGCAAAAGTGATGTTGTTTTGTCGGCTACCATAAGTAATATTTGCAAAGTGCAAGCCTAAAAAACCTCTAAAACCAAATAGATATCCTGATGAGCCCATTAATGTGCCCACTGAATAGTTTAGTTTTTCATTTTTAGTTTTGAACGAGTATTTTGCTGCCAGCATTAAAGGGCTACAAATCCAGGTAGACATAAAGCCTAAAGAAAAATTATCTGTAAGGGCAAAATGCACCTCCGGACCATACACACTAATTTTTGTATAATTTTCTCCTTTCTTTATTGACAGGGCATTGGTTGTGAAACAATATCGAGTTGTAAATGGACCTGCTACCACGTATTTCCCTTCAACAATTTTCGACTTATCCTGAATTTTAACCATACTTTTTATATCCGATTTAGGGATATAAATTTTACCCAGTGTTTCAGTTTCTATTAGCACTTCACGACCATCATCCTTTAGTATTTTTCCAATATATTCTGTGTTGTCGTTTTTTGTAATTACATATAGTTGTGTACTAGACGAGTCTTTGACATATTCTTGAGCAATTGCCAAATTAGAAATAGACAAAAATAAAACAGAAGCAAAAAGTAAAAGGGATTTCATATCAAAATATTAAGTGTTTGTTTAATTATATTAGTAAAGTTAACAGTATTTACAATGGCTAGGGCGTTCTTTACTCATTAACATGTTTCGGTACAAAAGTAAAAAAAATTAAAGAACTACAAAAACGGAATAACACAATATTGGAGATGCATAATTGCGATTATTACTAAAAGGGTGCTTAAGTTTTTTTAATTTAACTGTATTCGGCAATTGTTGCAATATCAATCGTGCTTATTTGCAAATTGTACTAAAAGTAAACTTGTCTAAAATTGATTTTTACTAAAAGTATAAGCAAAAAAATGGAGGGGTTAAATTGTTAACCCCTCCTAGAAAGCTCAGGCGAATATGTTACATTCGAATTACTTCACCGCCAACAACTCCGATTCCACCAACCTCACATTGCTTTGAATTTGCGTAAGCGCATCCAATACCACTATTAACTGGTAAGCCCCAAATGTACGTTGCTCCCAAGTCATTTTACCATCTTCAGTATCTTTATCGCTCACATCAAATATAGTACTACTTAACTCACTTAGTTCGGGACTTATCTTTTCGGATGCCAAAACGGATTCGCGGTAGCTATTAATTTTTGATTTAAGCTCTTCCATTTTATTGTTAGAATCATCGCCTAATAATATATGCACCGGAATATTAGAATTTTCCATATTTGCCATCTGCGTTATATCAAGTGATGCTTTACCATCCACCGTATTATCAGATGCAATTAATAAATGATCTTTCAAACCTTCTATGTAAACACATAGCTTATCGGATTCCTCCAAAATTGGATTTTGTTTATCGGTTACATTTATTGTAGCCATGTTAAAGGCTGATGCCTCACTACTCATCCGTAAGCTTGTTCCAATCTTTAAAATTATACTTTTGCTCACGTTAAGAGCCAGTAAAACACTAAAGACTGCAAGAAAGGTTAATCCAAACATGATGGCAGAAAAATTCATGGTTTCTTTATTTTTTTCATTTCTGGTTTGATAGAGGTAAACCGGAAGAAATAAAATGAATGGTAAAGTTATACCAAATGGTAAGAACATACCTGCCCCTGGCCAATGTTGTACTTTAAAAATTACCCCCATCATAGAAATGAAAAAAACAAAGAAAGTAACAGCGTGCAAGGCTTTGTATTTTTGTCCGCCTTCATTGTAACTGTTTATAAGTGCCATAGGTAAAAACACAAAACAAAAAAGGAATACAGCAAGTACCAGCATAACTGACGCTCCTGGCCAGTGCTGAATTTTAAAAAGGGAACCAAATAACATTAGGTTAGCACAAGCTATTCCTAAATAATAAATTGACTTTTTCATAGTTTCTATTTTTATTGAGTTAGTTCTATTGATTTATATATTGAATCGTTGAAGACTCGACCATACTAACATTTTTTTCAAGAGCAGTTAACAGAGCCAGGGTGCTGATTAGAGGATTGTGTTTAAAGTTATCTTCTTCCCAGCTAACCATAGTATTATAATTCTTCTTAGAAGAGGTATCAAGTATCCTTGAAATACTTTCGGAAAGTTCTTTGTTAGAAGTCGTTAATTTTAAAATTAGTTCTCTATATGTATCTAATTTCCCTTTCAACGAATTTGCCAAACCATTTCCATTCTGATCAAAGAGTATATGGTCAATTATATCGTAATTATCCTTTTTACTTATTTTAACCGATTCTGATATAGCTGCAAGAGCCGTTTGTTTATCCACCTGCTCTATTTCCTGAACAAGGTTCAGTTTTAAATTTTGAATCTCATTTTTTACTTTGGCGGTTTCCTCGGAAACATGCTTTATCTTCTCGGCATTCATCATTACAACACTGTCTTTAACAGTATTACTTGCAGCAAGAATTCTTTCCTTTTGCTCAAAATAATGATTGATTGCTGTTCCATTATCTTGCGATCTAACAAAGCAGCCAAGTATATCCTTAGAAACATTCATTGCCAACAATGCAGTCAACACAACAGCATACATAGAAATAGTAATAAGGTAAATGAACTGTCCTGTTTTTAATTCGACATTTTTAAACCTCATATTAGTATAAAGAGGCAGAAATACTGCAACTAACAGTAGGGAACCCAATATCATTAGCGGTCCCGCACCCGGCCAGTGCATCATTTTAAACATCGTTGCCAATTCAAAAATAATTAATGCAACTACTCCTAGTACATATACTCGTTTTTCAAAACCACTTTTCGCATCTTTTAATTTTGCATAAAGTAGAGTAGGAAGGAAAATAAATAAAATAAAGAACCACCCCCCCAATAGTAACATACTTGCTCCCGGCCAATGCATTACTTTAAATAAAATCCCCGCCATTAAACCAACGCCACCAACTAGGATGGAGAAGTTCATTATGGGGCCTCCTTTTGATTTACCTTCACGGTGATTGATGTAAACCACTGCAGGAAAGAAGAAAAGACATAATAGTGCGAAGCCAAGCACAAGGGCCGGACCGGCACCCGGCCAGTGGAATATTTTCATTACTGTTCCCATTCCCAATAGGGCTAGGGCAACATTTCCGGTAATTTTCATTGTTGTTTTCATAAGTCTGTATTTTTTATCGGTTAGGTAAAGGGTATTCTCTTGTATACTCTGCAATACTTTTATTCCTGTTTGTTCTTTTAAAAGAGCGTATGCTTCATCAAAACTTTTTCCGTTTCTCATTTGGTCTTCAATAGCACAACATATATGATCTACCAACTCATCCGAAAGATTGTACAAGGTGATACGAGCGCTTTCAACGTCCGATTCAATAAGTTGTATTTGAGTTGTATCAAGCATGGCTAAACTTTAGTCCAAAATTTGGTTTAAAGAAAATTTTCAATGTCTTTACAAATTCTTCCAGCTCTGCAATTTTTTCTTGCGCTAAACTGTTTCCTTTTGGAGTAATGGAATAATAAATTCGGTTTCGGTTGTTTATTACTTCCGATTCTGTTTGAACAATTCCCTCTTGCTCTAGTTTATGCAGAATAGGATAAAGCGCTCCGAATGTAAGTTCAATTTCACCTGCCGAAATTTCTTTCACCAGTTGGGTTATCTCATAACCGTACATAGGTCCTTTTTCAAATAAAAGTTTCAAGATAATTGGTTTGAGCATTCCTTTAAGTAAATCGTTTGATGCCATAATGATTGTTTTAGACTATATAACGTAATTAATAATATAAGGTTACAAATATATATAAGTATCTTATATATAAACAAATAAAATTATATTGTGTGCTGATAATCAGTTATTTATTTTTTTGAAAGCAGATTAGCCGTTAACTAATAAAAGTGGAACAGTTTAAACCATTGGCTAATTAAAATGTAACAGGATGCATTTTAATATTCAGTAAACATTAAAATCAGAAAATCAGTTTGTACTCTTGTTACAGAAATTAATACAATATCCTATGAGAAAGTTATACATATCAATCGCAGAGCTAATAAAATCAATTTTTTCAAATCTAAGGATGAACAATCAAAAACATCCTATTGGTCTTGATTGTTCAGATACAAATAGCGTAGAAATTCTCGTTCCTATAAAAAACATTCGACAATCGTTTAACGAATTAGGTACTTCGTTCTTGAATAACAAAACATTTGTTTTTTGATAAACGAGTCGGTTTTATTTCAACTCCTTTAGCTTTGTTGAAGCATCTGTAGCTTTACGTCCTTTTAAGTCGACTAATTGTTGCAACAATTTTTTTGCCTCTTTCACTTTTTTCTGATTGATTAATGCCAATGCCTTATGGTATAAAGCATCTTCATAATAAGTAGATTGCTTTTTAGGAATAATTTTATCAAAATACTCAATTGCCTTTTTATACTCCTTCAAGGTACTGCTACTAATCCCTGCATAAAACAGCGCTTCATCGTTGGCAGGGTCTTTTTTAAGAACCTCTAAACTCATTGCCAATTTTGTTTTTGCTCCGGCAGCAGTTTCATCTTCTCGTCTGTTTATAATTTCTTGTTCATTATTGGCTCCTGCGCCCGACTGAACAGAAGATGGCATCGGTGCCGATTTTGACTCAGTATTTGCCCTGGTTTTTTCTTTCTTTCTACTTTCTGCGGATTTTTTTGGCGAATCATTTTTCGAGTTTGCGTTGAATTCTTTCATTTTATCATCATCTGCAATGGCTTCCCCTTTTGCATCTTTATCCATCTCTTTTAAAGGTTGAAGCTTGGCCTTACCCATACTTAAGTTTGCATCAATGCTCTTCTTTGATTCATCGGCAGCAATTTCCGAAACAGATCTTTCTACAGATTCACTAGGAACCGTTTCTGCATCTTCTAAAACGTTATTGTCTTGGCCCACAACCTTATTTGTAGCTCTTTCTCCTTTTGGATCTATAGCAAAAGCTTTTTGTCGTTCCTGATTTTCGCCAGTTGTAACATCTTTAGAAGCTTCGCTTATAGTTGCGTTCTCATTCAATGATTCAGGAACGGCAGGCTCTTCTGTTTTTTGTTCATCCGTTTTGTTTTCGGCAACCTCTTTTTGTTCTAACCCTTTTAAAAAAACGTTAAAGAAAAAGGATATACATATTATCAATAAAATAGTAGCCGCAATTGCATATTTTACGCTAGGGTGTAACACTATTAACTTCGGCTTCTTCGACTTAGTTTTTTCGTTAATTTTTTTGTTGATTTCAATAATGGTTGGGCTCAGTTTCTCCTTATTATTCATCATAGAAAGCCCTTCCATTGCCTCTTCTGTAAATTCATCTTCCGATAAATACTTCTCTACACGGTGCATATCCTTAGGTGAAAGTTTTCCTTCGAAGTATTGGATAATCATATCTTGATAGATATGCTCATCGTCACCAAATATGCTATTTAATTTATTTTTATCCATTTGCTAATGCCAACATGTTGTTTTTTAAATTTCTTTTTCCATTTTGTATAAAACTCTTTATCTGATTCAGTGTATAACCGGTTGTATCTGATATTTCCTGATAACATTTTTCTTTTAAATAAAACAAATCAACACACACACGCTGCTCTTTATTCAGTTCCAACAATGCTTTTTCCAACTGCTGCAAAGTGCCTTCTTTTTGTACTTCGTTCTCTTGATGCGCATATTGTTTAAATTCCATAATAGGGGTAATAATTTCTGCCGCTTCCCCTCCAATTACATAAATCCCTTTCTCCTTCCTTATTGCCATCAAGCAATGATTGCGCGTCACACTAAACAGCCAACTTTTAAAGTTTGCGACTTCGTGTTTGATCAAGTCCGACAATAATTTTTCAAAAATATGCATTACAGCATCCTTGCTTTCGTCTTCGTCCTTTAAATACTTCATACAAACACCAAATACAAGGACAGTGTAGCGTTCATACAAAATTCCAACGCATACATTATCACTGTTTAGCTTATAATGTGCTATCAATTCAATATCGGAAAGTAATTTTAGTTCGCTCTGATTCAATTTCAATTGCAAATTGCGTAAACAAATTTAATAATTAACCGCAAACGGTCTTATTTTATTATAATTTTGCTCTAAATAATTTTCTATGCTTAAAATTGATTCTCATGCGCATATTTTACCTCCAACTTGGCCTAGTTTGAAAGACAAATACGGCTATGGAGGCTTCATTTACCTCGATCACCATAAAGAGGGGGCTGCGAAAATGATGCGCGATGATGGAAAATTTTTCCGTGAAATACAACAGAACTGTTGGGACGCTGAAAGTATATTGCTGGATATGAAACAGCACAATGTAGACGCAATGGTACTTTGTACCGTGCCTGTGTTGTTTAATTATTGGATAAAACCTTTAGATGGACTAGACTGGAGTATGTTCCTAAACGACCATTTGGTTGGTGTGCAACAACAATACCCTAAAAAATTCATTGGATTGGGAACATTGCCAATGCAAGATGTAACACTTGCCATCAAAGAGTTGGAAAGATGTAAGAAGATTGGATTACCTGGTGTGGAAATAGGTTCGCACATTGAAAATAAGAATTTAGATGATGCTAGTTTTTTTCCTTTGTGGGAAGCTGCACAAGATTTAGATATGGCAATTTTTGTTCATCCTTGGGATATGATGGGACAGGAGAAAATGCCCAATTATTTTTTGCCCTGGTTGGTGGGTATGCCTGCCGAAACATCTTTGGCAATTTGCTCAATGATTTTTGGAGGTGTTTTCGATAAATTTCCGAAATTAAAAGTAATGTTCGCACATGGGGGAGGGTCTTTTCCGCATACACTTGGTAGGGTTTCGCACGGTTGGCATTGCCGACCCGACCTATGCAATGTAAACAATATCAAAGATCCGGTGGAGTATGTTGGTAAATTTTGGGTGGACGGTATTACACACAACCAAGATGCATTGCGTTATTTAATACAACTATTTGGTGCAGAAAAAATAATGTATGGTACTGATTACCCTTTTCCATTGGGCGATTTAGAACACGGTAAATTTATTGAAGAGATGAAGGATATTTCGACCGCAACAAAAGCGCAGCTTTTTGAAGGATCTGTTTTAAATTGGCTTGGACTTAAAAAGGAACAATTTCAATAATTGAAACGGATGTAAATGCTGTTCAATTCACTCCACTATATTTTCTTTTTACCTGCAGTAGTTATACTGTATTATTTATTAGCGAACCGATTCCGTTGGATTCTATTGTTCCTTGCCAGCTGTTTCTTCTATATGGTATTCAAGCCGGAATACATACTTATTCTGTCTGCAATTATACTTATCGATTATTTTTCGGGAATATACATTGAGCAAGCAGAAGGTAGAAAAAGAAAAACACTCCTCATTGTAAGTATTCTTTCCAATGTTTCGCTGTTGGCATTTTTCAAATACTACAATTTTGCCAATACATTATTTGGCACATTGATGTGGAAATTGGGTAGTGCTACTCCTTTTCCTTTTATGGAAATTATTTTGCCTATAGGACTTTCTTTTCATACTTTTCAATCAATGAGCTATACCATTGAGGTGTATCGGGGAAATCAAAAAGCAGAAAGGCATTTAGGTTATTTTTCGGTGTATGTATTGTTCTTCCCGCAAATGGTGGCTGGTCCGATTGAACGTTTTGCATCCCTTGGTAGACAATTGAAAGAAGATCATCGCCTCACTTATGAGAACATTGTAAATGGTCTTCGTCTTATACTCTATGGTTTTTTTGTAAAAATGGTAATTGCCGACAATCTTGCACCGATTGTGAATGAAGTGTATGCGAATGTAGGAATGCTCAACAGTAAGCACATTCTAACAGGTATCTTCTTTTTTTCACTTCAAATTTATGCCGACTTCTATGGCTACTCACTTATTGCAGTGGGCAGTGCGCGTATGTTGGGAATACAGTTGATGGACAATTTTAAGACACCTTATTTAGCAAAAAATATACACGAATTTTGGCAGCGTTGGCATATATCGCTCAGCACCTGGTTTCGCGATTACTTGTATATTCCTTTGGGAGGAAGTAAGGTGAAAGTAAGCCGGTGGATGTTTAATATTCTTGTTGTGTTTACAGTAAGCGGACTTTGGCACGGTGCCAACAAGACTTTTATTATTTGGGGTTTTTTGCACGGAGCAATATATTTAATTGAACACTTTACGTCACGTTTTATCAAATTGCCTTCATTCAAATTAATGAATGTGTTTTTAGTCCTTAAGAATTTTGTATTGGTTAGTTTTATCTGGGTGTTTTTTCGAAGCGAGAACCTAACAAAAGCGAAACAAATATTTAATTCACTGTTTCACAATACATCCGTTGCCGATAATTTTGTTGTGGATGTTCGTATATGGATATTGCTTTTGTTATTTATAATCAGCGACTTTTTATTGTTCAATAACCGAGCAGATGTTTATATGAGCAAGCTTAAAACACCTATACGTTGGGTTGCATACGCATTATTGTTGTTTTGCATTTTAGCTTTGGCGGGAGTTGAAAAACAAGCATTTATTTATTTTCAGTTTTAACGATGAGCATTAAAAGCATATCTATAAAAGTAATTGCACTGTTACTATTGTTGGTGGGATTAAATATGCTTTATAAGGGTACCCTCTGGAAAAAGGATTTGGATAAGGAAGCTGATATGTTGTTGGAATTGCTTAACAAACAAGACACTTGCGATATTCTTTACTTTGGTGAATCGTCAAACTGTACAACCGATAGTTTTGAGTTGTGTAAAAAATACATCAGCGAATTAACTGCCGAATATTATCCTTCTTTGCGCTTGGCCTCTGTCGACAGACCGGCAATGCACGCAGGAATTTATTTATCCGTTATAAAAAATATTCCTGCTACAGCGAAAGTTAAAACATTAATAGTTACAATGAACTTACGTTCCTTTGGTGCCAATTGGATACATTCTAAATTGGAAACTCCCCTGCAAAAAAGCAATGTGATGTATCAATTGTATCCTCCTTTGGTAAATAGGTTTATGCTTTCTTTAAATTGTTACGAGAAGAAAAATGAAGTTGAACGAGATGCGGATATGAAAAGGCAGTGGGCAAATGAACCTTTTCACTTTCCCTATCCGTTTAAATACCAAACAGTAATTGAATGGGATAACGGAGTAGGAAACGGCAGTTTTTTAAATCCTGACGGCTCTTGGGATATGCTTAAAATAGGACTTGCTACTAGCTACATTAAAACATACGGATTTCAAATAAACACCGAGACTAATCCCCGTATAAAAGATTTTGATAAAATTGTAGCCGTTGCAAAACAGAAGAAATTGAATGTAGTATTTAACTTACTGGCAGAAAATGTTACATATGCCGATTCATTGGTTGGCAAAGATCTTGTTTTTTTAATGCAACAAAACAAGCAATTACTCATTGACCGTTATACTAAAAAAGGTGCTTTGGTAGTTGATAATTTTGAGGTAGTACAAGGGAAGGATTTTATAGACCAGCGTTGGACTACAGAACATTATAAAGAAAGAGGGAGAAGGGAGATTGCTAAAAATGTAGCAGAAGAACTGAAAAAGATTTATTCGAGAGAATTTGTGGAAGAGTTTAAAAACCAAAGTGACTGAAAATAATGTTATTTTTACGTTGTAAAATTGAAAGAAATGAGCGTTGTAATTAAAAAGTTATCCATTGTTATTCCTGCTTATAATGAAGCAGCAACCATACACTTAATTTTAAACAAAGTTGCTGCCGTAAACTTGATGAGTGGAATTGAAAAGGAAGTGATTATTGTAAATGATTGTTCAACAGACACTACTGCTGAAACTATTGAAAAATACATCAGTGAAAATAATCAAGCAGGAATTAAATTATTTAATCAGCTTGTGAATATGGGAAAAGGAGCCGCTTTGCACAAAGGGATATCCTTAGCTACCGGAGAGTACCTTATTATACAAGATGCCGATTTGGAATACGATCCGGAGGAATATAATATGCTTCTCAAACCTGTTGTGGATGGATTTGCAGATGTTGTGTATGGCTCTCGTTTTTTGGGAGGCCATCCGCATCGCATATTGTTTTACTGGCATACGCTTGGAAATAAATTTCTTACTGCACTTTCAAATATGTTTACCAATTTGAATTTAACGGATATGGAAACTTGCTATAAACTGTTTAAGACTTCAATAGTGCAGAGTCTTTTACTGAAAGAAAATAGATTTGGATTTGAGCCGGAAGTAACAGCGAAAATTTCAAGAGTGCCAAACATAAGGATATACGAAGTAGGAATCTCGTATTACGGCAGAACCTATGAGGAAGGTAAAAAAATAGGGTGGAAAGATGGTTTCAGAGCTATATACTGCATATTGAAGTATAATTTATTCAGTACAAAAGCGTTTAAATAAATTTTAGGCATACTAAATGCAAATAAATAAAAAGTATTACATCCTCTTTTTTGCTACTGTTTTAGCAATGTCCATACATTTCAAATACCAGGATATTTTATTTTACTATCCGCAGTCGGCCGATATGTGGCGACAAGCCGATTGTGCTTCTTTTGCTTTTAATTACTATCAAAACGGCATGCATTTTTTTGAGCCTGAAATTCACAATTTGTTGAGTGGAAGCGGAAAGGCTGTGGGTGAATTTCCCATTATTTATTATTGTGTTGCTTTTTTGTATAAGATTTTTGGCCCTCATGTTTTTATTTTTCGCCTATTCAATTTGGTGATATTTTACCTTGGGCTAACTGCACTTTTTAAACTTACCCATCGCTTAACAAATGATATATTCTTTGCCATCGTAACACCTTTATTATTTTTTTCAACGCCATTGGTTTTGTTTTATGCCAATAATTTTTTAAGCGATGTGCCCTCTGTTTCATTTGTGTTTATTGCTTTTAATTATATTTTAAACTACAAGGAAAGCCATAAACTGAAGCACTTTTGGATATCGATGTTGTTTTTTACTTTGGCGGCATTACTGAAAGCTAATTCTATTATTGTTTTTGTTGCACTTGGCTCCTTATTTTTTATTGAATGGAACAATTGGGGAGTAAAGGAGAAAACGAAAATATTTAAACATAATTTAATCAATGCCTTGGGATTTGTTGCCTCTTTGCTTCTTGTAATTGCTTGGTACCGATGGGCGATACACTATAATGAAGCGAATCATTCTGTTTTTTTAGGGACCCAGGCTTGGCCGGGGTGGCCACTTTGGGAAGTAAGCAATGAAGATTTCATATCTTCCTTGGTTGTTTTTTTTCATAATCTTAACGAACTTTTTACATTGCCTTTATCGGTGCTTTTCTTTTTCCTTCTGCCCTTTGTTTTGTTTAATATAAGTAGTCTTCCTTATCTACTTAAAGGAATTTTTATTTTACTAATAACAGGAATGGTAGTATTCTATATGTTTTTTTACGTTGGTTTCCGCAATCAAGGCTATTATTATATTAATTTATTGGTGTTGCCTATTTTTGCATTTATCTGCTCTGCTATTATTGTGAGTAAAAAATTGCCACTTGTATTTAACTCTAACGTTTTTCGATTTTTAATTTTTGGATTATTGCTTGTGAGTATTTATAATGGTAATGCAAGCACTAAAGTTTTTTATCGAAATGGCTGGAAGCACGCTCAGCTCAATAAAAATTTTTACAATCCCGCCTTCCCTGCTTATTTGAAATCCATAGGAATTAATCCTAGTGATACCGTGCTTAGTATTCCTGACGATACACCAAATGCATCCTTGTATATGATTAATACCAAAGGGTGGAGCAATTATGGTTTTGAATATAGTAAACTAAATACAAGAGCAATAGAGAATAAAATTAAAAAGGGCTGCAAATATTTGGTAGTAAGTGATAGTACATTGCTTTCGGACAGTACGTTAATTCCATATTTAAATACTCCGATAGGAAAGTTTTACAATATTTACTTTTTTAAATTATGCAGTTCAGAAAAACCTATTTGCCTTAAAAGCAAAAATGAAAATTTTGTCGGAGTGAACAATAATCTATTACGTGCTGACAAGAAGGGTGTTATTCAGCATTAAAATTTTAAATCATAAATGAATAAAAGAAATTGTTTTTTAGCAGCTTTTGTTCCCACAGCGTCAGTCTTTGTGCTCTTCTTTTTGCTTTTCATTTTTTATTTTAGCAATTAATCATTTACTTTCCCTCTGTAAGCATTAGAGAAAAATAAATCTATGCGTACTCCAACAATGGGATAATCGGGGTTAAAATCAATAAATGCCGTAGCTCCAATTCCTACATCGTACACTATTTTTTTTACCAGTTGTATTTCGCTATAAACGCCTATTGTGCTGTAGCTTGATGTATCTGTTTTTAATCCCTTTGATTTCGAAATACCTGCAAAATAAGCAAAGTGGGAGTTCGTGTTTTCTGAGCGAACACCGTAACAAAAGTGCACTGCGCTGAGGTAATCTCCTGTAAGGTTTCCAAAAGCACCGCTAACCTCCGAACGTAAATAGCCAATTTTAAAATATTGTTGTTTTATATGAAAGTTGTATCCGATACCAATAGGGACGGAGTTTTTTCCGTAACTTAATTTTGTGCAGGTACCTATGCCTCCATTCAGCCAATTATTGAGGGATTTAAATTTTTTACCGTTTACCACTATATAATCCGGGGAATCCTTTTTTTGTTTCTTAAGCAATAGCTGTCGCTGTTTTAAGGAGTCGACTTGTGAAAAAGCAAGTGTTTGGCTCAGTAGAAACAAGAACAATAAAATACCATTTTTTAAATGCAAAACAAAGTTTATTTAAGTGAGCCAATCATATCCTCGGGCTTCACCCAATTATCAAATTGTTCTGCGGTAAGCAATCCAAATTTAAGGGCTTCTTCTTTTAAAGTAGTGCCATTTTTATGCGCTGTTTTAGCAATTTTAGCAGCATTTTCATATCCAATATGTGGGTTAAGTGCTGTAACCAGCATCAAGGAATTGTCAACGTGTTTTTTTATGGAAGCTAAATTTGCTTCAATTCCAATAGCACAGTGGTCGTTAAAGGAAACACAGGCGTCCCCTAACAGTCGTGCCGACTGTAAAACATTATAGGCTATCATTGGTTTGAAAACATTTAATTCATAATGTCCGCTCATTCCGCCAATAGTAATAGCAACATCGTTGCCCATAATTTGAGCACACACCATTGTTAATGCTTCATTTTGTGTGGGATTCACTTTTCCGGGCATAATGGATGAACCGGGTTCATTTTCCGGAATGTTTATTTCTCCAATACCGCTTCTAGGGCCCGAAGCAAGCATACGAATATCGTTTGCGATTTTCATCAAAGAAACAGCCAATTGCTTAATAGCTCCGTGTGTTTCTACAATTGAATCGTGCGAGGCAAGTGCTTCAAACTTATTGGGTGCCGTAACAAATGGAAGTTCCGTAAAGGAGGCAATTTTTTTAGCAACCAAAACATCATAACCTTTCGGGGTGTTAATGCCTGTACCCACTGCAGTGCCCCCCAATGCTAATTCCGACAAATGCGATAAGGTGTTTTCTAATGCTTTAATTCCATACTCCAATTGAGCAGCATAGCCGCTAATTTCTTGTCCTAAGGTTAAAGGTGTTGCATCCATTAGGTGTGTGCGACCAATTTTAACAACGTTTTTAAATTCTACGACTTTTGCTTTTAGTGTTAAAAGAAGTTTTTCTACTCCGGGAATAGTAGTTTTAACTACCATTTTGTAGGTTGCAATGTTCAATGCAGTTGGATAAGTATCATTTGAAGATTGTGATTTATTTACATCATCGTTTGGATGAACAAAAGGTTTCCCGTCTCCTAATTTATGGCCCTGTATTACGTGCGTACGATTTGAAATTACTTCATTCAAATTCATATTGGATTGTGTGCCGGAGCCTGTTTGCCAAATTACCAAAGGGAATTCTTCTGATAATTTCCCTGCAAGTATTTCGTCACAAACTTGGGCAATGAGGTCTCTTTTTTCTACAGGCAGCACTCCTAACTCAGCGTTTGCGTAGGCGGCCGCTTTTTTCAAATAAGCAAATGCTTCTATTATTTCATGAGGCATAGATGCTTCCGGACCAATTTTAAAATTGTTTCGAGATCGTTCGGTTTGTGCACCCCAGTATTTTTGAGCAGGCACATTGACGTCCCCCATTGTATCTTTTTCTATTCGGTAGTCCATATTTTTGAAAGATTAATTGTTTGTTTTATGCAAAGTTCGTAATTCATTAATAACATTACAATAATTTATAGATATTTTCGGGTGGGCGTCCCAGCACAGCTTTGTTCCCTTTTACAATAATAGGTCTTTCAACGAGAATAGGGTTGTTGGCAAGGATTTTTACCCATTGCGATTCTGTTCGCTTTATATTAGCAAAATTTTCTTTAAAAAGCGACTCATCTTTTCGTATTATTTGTTCTGCTCTCATTCCTAATTTTACAAGCAAGCTCTTAATTTCATGCTCTTTTAGAGGCGCCTTCAAATAATCTACAATTTGCAATTTGTTACCTGTTTCTATTATAATGGAACAGGCTTCTCTACTTTTAGAGCAACGGGGATTGTGGTATATTTTTAACATTTTTGGTTTACTATTAAATAAATTAAGGCTAAATGTTTAAAAAAGCAAGACTACCGTTTAATAAATAAAGTGTAACCTTTTATTGATTATATGCAAAAGTCGACTTTTATTCAAAAATTGTTGTATATATTTATAAAATATTTAACAAAACAAGGAATTGGTACTTAAATTTCAATACAATGAAAAAATATTATAAATCAATCGCATTAACAACTTTAGCGGCTGTTTCTGTTTTATGGGTAAGTGCCCAGGTGCCCCAAAAAGCAAACCCACACAACCATAAGCAACACAGTGCAGAGGATGCTTTATTGTTAAAAGGCTTTAACGCTCAACCCTTCATTGACAAAGCACAAGAGAATCACATAGCCCCTTGGGAAATCGAAAAATATGTTGAAGCAAAGCAAGAAGCATTTTTAGACAGCGTAAAAGGTGCTAAATGGCAAAAGAAATTGTTGCCCCCGAATCCAACTCCTCAGGCACCGGGACAGCCTTGCGATAACGTTGACTTTGAATATGGAGCTTTAATTAATTGGGATTGTTTTGTTGGGTCGTATGGAAACTGTACTGTTACTATGGGGCAGGTAAATGCTGTCGTAGCTGGTCGTCACACAATGATGAATGGAAATGGGTATGACCCACAAGTAGGCGGAGTTTTACTGCCTGAAGTAGATCCTCAAAGTGGAACTTTCTCTTGCCGATTAGGAAACAGTGGAACGGGCGCAGAGGCAGAACGAATAGAACAAACCTTTATGGTTTCTAACAATACAACCAGTTTTACATACCGATATGCTGTAGTTTTAAATGACCCTCAGCACGATTATTGTAATCAACCGCGTTTTATGATTGATATGGTGGATGCTAACGGAGTACCTATTAACTGTGCAGCATATGATGTTTCCGCAGGACAAAATATTCCTGGATTTCAACTTTATGGAAACGGCATTGGTAGTTGGAAAAACTGGACAACCGTAAACATTGACTTAACAGGTTATGTAAACCAAAATGTTACCATCCGTTTTACTACCTGTGATTGTGGTTACGGTGGACACTATGGTTACGCATATTTAGACGGTTCTTGTTTGCCGTTTTACATCTCAGCTAGTGACACTTTGTGTTCAGGGGAGTGTGTAAACTTAATAGCGCCTCCGGGAGCCCAATCGTATTTATGGTCAGGACCCGGTGCTGCACAAGGTGCCGCTACCCAAATCATCACTACTTGTTTGCCGGGTCAATATACAGTACAATCAACATCAGTAACAGGTTGCCCAAATCCAACTTTATGGTACACCTTAAGTTTATATCCCGATCCAATCGCAGCTATCACAGCAGCTCCAATACCTTGTACTTTAACTGTAAACTTTACAGATGTGAGTACTATTCCAAACAACTTTAACAATACCACAATTACCCAATGGGCTTGGGATTTTGAGAACGATGGAACGATGGATACTACCATGCAAAATCCAGCCCATACGTATAATTTACCGGGTAACTACACTGTGTTATTAGCTGTTCAAACAGCTAACGGGTGTAGAGATACTATCACCTTACAAGTATCTGTGTTTGACAACCCAATAGCATTGTTTACAGCAACAACAGTGTGTCAAGGCACAGCAACACAGTTTACCGATCAATCAACCACAACGGTAGGAGTACTTAATCAATGGGCTTGGGACTTTGACAATAACGGAACAACCGATAATGTTACGCAAAACCCAACGTATGTTTTCCCAACAGCAGGAACATTTTTAGTAAAATTAACCGTAACCAATAGCTTTGGTTGTATAGGTGACACACTGATGAGTGTAACAGTACATCCAAATCCAACGGCAATCTTTACAGCACCTGCAGTATGCCAAGGTACAGCTACGGTATTTACTGACCAGTCGACTATCATCGGAGCAGGAAATAACATCACTACTTGGAGCTGGACTTACGGTGACGGAACGCCAAATGGCAATATCCAAAACCCGACCCATACCTATGCAGCCGCAGGAACGTATGTAGTCATACTAACAGTAACTACCAACAATGGCTGTACAGGCACCATTCAACAGAACGTAATAGTACACCCAAATCCAACAGCAGACTTTACTTTTAATGCACCTTGCTTAGGACAAGCAACCAGCTTTACAGATATATCGGTAGTTGTAGGAAACGGAAACAATATAAACGGATGGAGCTGGAACTTTGGAGATGGTCAAAATGGCAACACCCAAAACCCATCCCATACTTATGCCAATCCAGGAAATTACAACGTAACACTTGTTGTAACAACTAACAACGGTTGTACATCAACCATTACGCATCCAATAGTAGTAAACCCAACAGCCAATGCTACGTTTATCTACACAACCGTATGTCAAGGAACAGCAACACAATTTACAGATCAATCAGCAGTAGGAAACGGAAATACGATAACAGTTTGGGCTTGGGATTTTAATGCCGATGGCATCACAGACGATGTGAATCAAAACCCAACGTATGTATTCCCAACACCTGGCAGCTTCCCTATTATGTTAACAGTAACCACAAACAACGGTTGTCAAGGACAAATGGTAATTCAGGTAACGGTAAATCCGAATCCGGTAGCATTGTTTGCTCAAACAAATGTATGCTTGGGAGCGGGAATGTCTTTTACAGATCAATCCACGATAACCAATGGTAATACGATAACAGGTTGGGCTTGGGATTTTGATAACAATGGCAGCATAGATGCCAACTCACAAAACCCAACGTATAACTATGGAGCAGTAGGAACGTATACAGTAGTGTTAACAGTAACAAGTAACAACGGTTGTACCGGAACAATAAGTCAACAAGTAACAGTTCATCCAAATCCAACTGCTTTGTTTATAAACACGACCGAGTGTTTTGGAACAGCGACAGTATTTACTGACCAATCAACAGTAATCGGCGTAGGGAATACCATTACTACTTGGGCATGGGATTTTAATAACGATGGCACAGTAGACAATAATACTCAGAATCCAACGTATGTATTCCCAGCAGCAGGGACTTATACTACTCAACTTACTGTAACTACAAACAATGGTTGTATAGCTGTAACTACTTTACAAGTAGTAGTAAACCCAGCACCACAACCGAGTTTTACAGCAAGCTCAGTTTGTTTAAACAACCTTACGTCTTTCACCGATGGAACAATAATTGGTAACGGAAACAACGTAACTGGTTGGGATTGGGATTTTGGCGATGGCTCACCCCACGATATGACCCAAAATCCAGTACATATGTATTTTACGGCAGGAGTCTACCAAGTAAAATTAATAGCCACTTCTAACAATGGATGTCCGAATGATATAACCATAGCAGTAACAGTTTATCCATTGCCATTGGCTGGATTTACTGCAATAGATGTGTGTTTATTAAAAACAATGAACTTTACAGATGTCTCAACAGTAAACGGAGCAGGTAATACAGTAACAAGTTGGGATTGGAATTTTGGTGATGGAGCAGCACACAGTTTCGCACAAAATCCAAGTCACTTATATCTTAGTAGTGGAGTATATAACATTATCCTAATCGTTACTACCAATAATGGCTGCAAGGACACCGCTATCAAACAAGTGATGGTATATCCAAACCCAGTTACCTCTTTCACAGGAACAAACTTGACAGGTTGTGGACCGCTGAATGCTATATTTAAGGATCGTTCAACCATTACATCAGGATCGATAACAGGTTGGGATTGGGATTTTGGCGATGGCACAACACACGGCAATACACAAAACCCAACACACAGTTACAGTGTACCGGGAACCTATACAGTAACATTAACAGCAACTAGTGATAAAGGCTGTGCCTCCTCATACACTATTACTGATATGATACGCGTAGACCCTTATCCAACAGCATTTTTTTCAGTGTTTCCGCAACCGACTACCATCCGTAACCCCAAAATTACTTTTTCGGATATGTCGTTGGGCACAACAAAATGGGCTTGGGATTTTGGCGACTTACCCCCGAATGATATATTCGATGTAAGCACAGAACAAAACCCGATGTACATATACAGACAACCGGGCACATATGATGCAACGTTGTTGGTAACGAACCAATTTGGTTGTACAGATACAATAACAATAAAAATAACAATCGGTCCAGACTTCTCTTTCTATGTACCAAGCGCCTTTACTCCAAACGGTGATGGTGTGAATGATAGCTTCAATGGAAAAGGAGAAGGGATAGCAGAGTATGAAATGAACATTTTTGACAGATGGGGGGAGTTAATCTTTAGATCACAAAGCTTAACAGACAATTGGGATGGTACAGCAAAATTCAGAACCACACAATGTCAGCAAGATGTATATGTGTATAAAATCAGAATCAAGACAAATTTCGGAGAATCATTTGAAAGGGTAGGAAATGTTACACTTATTAGATAAATAAAATAAAAAATAGCATCATTACGAGCGGTCCGTATTACACGGACCGCTCGTTTTTTTTAATATAAAGTGATTATGGCTGAAATTATTACAAGTTTACAAAATACAAAGATAAAGAACATTATTAAGCTTGAAAAAACAGCCGAAAGAAAAGCACAAAATCTTACAAAAATAGAAGGACTTCGAGAGTTCTTCATTGCACTTGAAGCAGGTATCGAAGTTAAAACGGTATTCATTTGTTCCGAAATAATAGATGAAAAATCAAAAACTAAAATTGAAAAATCAATACATAATTCTAACATAATTTATATCACAAAAGCCGTATTTGAGAAAGTAGCTTACCGTGAAAATTCAGATGGCATAATTGGCTTAGTGACACCTAAAGAATTAAAATTTTCGCAAATAAAATTAAGTGCTAATCCGCTAATAATTATATTAGAATCGGTTGAAAAACCGGGAAATTTGGGAGCCATTCTAAGAACTGCCGATGCTGCAAAAGTGGATGCCGTAATCATTTGCGACCCAAAAACAGACACCTATAATCCAAATACTATTCGTTCAAGTGTGGGATGCGTGTTTGCCAACCAAGTTGTTGTTTGTACAACCGATGAAGCTATTGTATGGTTAAGAAAAAACAATATTCGTAGCTATGCAGCTGCCTTAACCTCAAAACAACACTATCACCAAATGAATTTGTCAGGTTCTGTAGCTTTTGTGATGGGGACAGAAGCGCTTGGCCTTTCAGAAAAGTGGTTAAAAGGGGCCGATGAACAAATAAAAATACCAATGGCTGGAAAAATTGATTCATTAAACGTTTCTACAAGTTGTGCTATATTGGTGTTTGAAGCAATGCGACAAAGAGGCTTTAATCACTAAGATACCTTGCTTAAAGTTTTTATCTTTGCATTTCAATAATATTTAGAATATATGGCAGACGATAAAAAGGTTATTTTTTCGATGGTGAAGGTGAGTAAGATATTTCCACCTCAAAAGCAAGTACTCAAAGATATTTACCTCTCGTTTTTTTACGGTGCAAAAATTGGCATCATAGGATTGAATGGTTCTGGAAAGTCTACTTTATTAAAGATAATTGCTGGTATAGAAAAATCTTTTCAAGGCGATGTTGTTTTTTCACCCGGCTACTCAGTTGGCTATTTGGAGCAGGAGCCGCACTTAGACGAAACCAAAACAGTAAAGGAAATTGTGATGGAAGGAGTACAGGAAACGGTTGATTTGTTAAAAGAGTTTGAAGACATTAACAATAAGTTTGGTTTGCCTGAAGTATATGAAAATGCTGATGAGATGGAGAAGTTGATGAACCGGCAAGCAATTATTCAAGACAAAATTGATGCTGCGAATGCTTGGGAATTAGATAATCAATTGGAAAGAGCAATGGATGCTTTGCGTTGCCCTGAAGGAGATACTTCTATAAAAGTATTATCAGGTGGTGAAAGAAGACGAGTTGCTTTATGTCGTTTGTTGTTAAAAAAACCATCCATATTATTACTTGATGAACCTACGAATCACTTGGATGCTGAGTCGATAGATTGGTTGGAACAATTTTTACAAAACTATGAAGGAACTGTAATTGCCATAACCCACGATAGATATTTCCTTGATAATGTAGCCGGTTGGATATTGGAGTTAGATAGAGGTGAAGGTATTCCTTGGAAAGGAAATTATTCATCTTGGTTAGATCAAAAAGGAAAGCGTTTGGCACAAGAAGAAAAAACAGAAAGTAAGCGTCAAAAAACATTGGCTCGTGAGTTAGACTGGGTTAGGCAAGGTGCAAAAGGCCGACAAGCAAAATCGAAAGCGCGTTTGCAGAATTACGATAAAATGATGGGTGAAGATGTAAAACAAAAAGAGGAGAAGTTGGAAATATTTATTCCTAATGGTCCAAGATTAGGAAATGAAGTAATAGAATCGATTGATATCTCTAAAGGATATGGCGATAGATTATTATACGAACACCTCAGTTTCAAGCTGCCTCCCGCAGGTATTGTTGGAATTATTGGTCCCAATGGTGCAGGAAAAACTACTTTATTTAAAATGATAATGGGAATTGAAAAGCCTGATAGTGGTGAATTCAAGGTAGGTCCAACGGTTAAGATAAGTTATGTAGATCAGTCGCACGATGGTATCGATCCAAGCAAAACTGTTTATGAAATTATTACAGGAGGCAATGAAGTAATTGAAATGGGCGGAAAGAATATTAATTCCAGAGCTTATGTGTCTCGTTTTAATTTTAGTGGGGCCGACCAAGGAAAAAAATGTGGAATACTCTCCGGAGGGGAACGCAATCGTTTACATCTTGCAATGGCTTTAAAAGCCGAAGGCAATGTGTTGCTGCTAGATGAACCAACCAACGATATTGATATAAATACTTTGAGAGCATTGGAAGAGGGATTGGAAAATTTTGCCGGATGTGCCGTAATTATAAGTCACGATAGATGGTTTTTAGACCGTGTTTGCACACACATACTTGCTTTTGAAGGAGAGTCGTCCGTATATTTCTTTGAAGGAGGATATACCGAATACGAAGAAAACAAAAAGAAAAGATTGGGCGATGTAGAACCTCGAAGAATACGATACAAAAAGCTTGCAGTTTAAAATAGTATCTTGGATCAGCTAGAGAACTAGAATATATAGGGCTGCTCTTTTTGTTTTAAAAGTAAAATCGCTATCTTTAATAAAAAAAGAGTCTATGCTTCGATTGGCTTACTTGCAAATTTTTGTTTTGTTTTGCTTTGTGAATGAGGTTGTTTTTGCGCAAGACATTCATTTTTCACAATTTGCTAATTCGCCTCTCAATTTAAATCCTGCTCAAACCGGACTTTTTAACGGAGACTATCGCATTATGGCGAATCAGCGAAGTCAGTGGAGTGCTGTCCCTATTCCCTACAGTACATTTTCTTTAGGGGCAGATATGCGAAATCCAATACGTTTAAAAAATCAAACTACAGGTGCGGGCTTGGTTCTGAACTCAGATAAAGCCGGAGATTCGGATATGCGGATCACTCAAGCGATTAGCTCATTTAGTTGGTTAAAAAAATTAACGCCCGATTCATCACATATACTATCAATAGGAATTCAAACAGGGGTTACCAATAAAAGTTTTAATACGTCAAAACTTACTTTTGACAGTCAGTACAATGGCGACACATACGATGCCTCTATGGCAAGCAACGAAGCTTTTGCCAAATCGCAAATTACCTATCTAGATTTCGGAGCAGGACTAAATTATGTTTTCAGAATAAAAGAAAGAATGTCTTTTTCTATAGGAACATCGTTCTTTCATTTAAATACACCCAAGCAATCCTTTATGCAAAATTCGGATGTGAAGTTGGGTAGAAAGATGGCTATAAATACATCCTGTCAATTTAAAATAGCAGAGAAAATGGATATGATTATTTCGTCTATTTTATCCACGCAAGGAAAGTACAAAGAAATTGTTGCTGGTACAGCTTTTAAATATATTATTGACAATGCCGATAATATCAATGCATATCTTGGAAACTATTATCGTGTGGGCGATGCCGACATCATTATAGTGGGAATGGATTATAAAAATATGTATGCGGGGTTGAGTTACGATATAAATCTTTCGTCCTTAAAAATTGCCACAAATGGTCGTGGAGGATTTGAACTTTCTTTTATTTACATTCTTCAAAAATTTGTTCCAATCCGGGCACGTAAAACACTATGTCCGATATATATGTAAGCCTAATATGTATCGTGTGGTAAAAATAAAACACCTGTTTCGAACACTTTTTTTTCTTTTGTCAATACCCCTTTTTGGAACTTCTCAAAACATTAAAAACTATATACGTGAAGCAGATGCAATGTTTCAAAAAGGAGAATATTACAATGCAGCTTTGAATTATAAAAAAGCGCTTGAGCTAGATTCTTCTTTGTTAGATATTCAATATCGATATGCAGATATGTTGCGGGAAGTAAACGACCATAAAAAGGCAGCATATTGGTATAATAAAGTGTATCTAAAAGATAAGGGAGTAAAATATCCTGATGCTCCTTTTTGGATGGCAATGTGCAAAATGTACGAAGGGAAATACAAAGAATCGAAAAAATTATTCGACAAGTATGCAAAAAAGTTCAAGAAAAAAAAGACGTACCTTGCTTTGAAAGCACAGCAACAATCATTGGCTTGTGACTTTGCGCAGTTGGCAATGGCAAGTAAAAGCGATGTTGCAATTACTCATTTAGACAATCACGTAAACAGTGTTCACGCAGAGTTTGGAGCCTATGAGCTCTTTGATACCTTATTGTATTTTTCTTCTTTACGCGACAATGTTGATTCAAAAAATGCGAAGTTGTATACGGTAAACGACAAAAAAGATACCTTACGCGATACGCAAGTATTGGATGAATTATTTAATAATCCCGAATACCACAATGTAAACACCGCATTTAATCACAATTTTACACGATTTTATTTCACCCGTTGTAAAAATGAATCGCCTATCGAAGTGAGGTGCGAAATTTATGTACGCGAATTAAAAGACGGTAAATGGCAGGATGCAGAAAAGCTCCCTGAACAAGTAAATGCTGAAGGTTACACTACTACGCAACCTAATATTGGCTACAATGATTCTACCAAGCAAGAAACACTATATTTTGCGTCCGACCGATCAAACGGAGAAGGGAAAATGGATGTTTGGGGAAGTATTATTTGGGAAGATGGGACCTATGGAAAACCGTTTAATTTGGGTAAAAAAGTAAATTCAATCGACAATGAGGTTACACCGTATTATTGTAATCGATGCCAGGTACTCTTTTTTAGTTCCGATTGGCACAAAGGCTTGGGGGGCTTTGATATTTTTTCGTCCAAACAAATTAAAAGTGATTTTTCAGAGCCCGAAAATATGGGCTATCCAGTTAATTCGTCAGAGAATGATTTGTATTACACAATCAATACAAAAGGAAATAAAGCTTATTTTACTTCAAACCGAGACGGTGCCTTGTTCCTTAAGAATGAGAATTGTTGCAATGATATTTGGAAGTATAAACTTCCATTTTTGGAAGACACCATCTTGCCCCCTGTTAAAATAATAGTGGACAGTACACTGGTTTTTATCAAGCAAATGAAATTATTGGTGCCGCTTACTTTGTATTTCCACAACGATGAGCCCGATAACAAAACACTGAACATTACTACCACAAAAAATTACAAAAAAACATACGAAGACTATAGCGTATTGCGTGATAAATACAAAACAGAGTACAGCAATGGACTTTCAGGCGAATCAAAAGAAAAAGCCCAATTCGACATCGATAATTTTTTTGAAGATTCGGTAGATGCCGGTATGCAAGACCTTGAAAAATTTGCAAAATTGATGGTCAAAGTATTGTTGGATAGTGAACACGTTAAAATAACAATGAAAGGATATTGTAGCCCCTTGGCTTCTAACAGTTACAATGTTAACTTAGCAAAGCGCAGAATTTCCAGTTTACGTAACTATTTTATGGAGTACGATAACGGTTATTTTAAAAAATATATGGACAATCCCAATCCGAATGCAGGAAGTATAGAGTTTTTTAACGAAGATATAGGGGAATTAAAAGCCAGTCCAAATGTAAGCGACAACCCCAATGATCAAAAAAATTCGGTGTATAGCCGCGCTGCTGCTGTGGAAAGGAAAATTCAGATTATTGCAATCTCAACGCAGTAAGTCCTTCCCTCTATTTAAACCTTTTCTAAATAAGTGTTTATGACAATGCTGTGACAAACAAATCACCTTTGTTTACCACATTTGTAGTGTTAAATAGGGATAAAGAGCGTGAACAGATTTAAAATTATAGCATTTACACATAAGCAAATTGATGTAAAGGAAATTGGGCGATTACATCTGCCTGATACTGAACAGCAACACCAATTGTCAGCCCTAAAAAAATCGCTTCGATTAGATGAGTTAATGTACCTGTCAACCTGTAACAGGGTAGAGTTTTTGTTAAATACAAGAGAAGAAATATCGAATAATTTTTTACATTCTTTTTTTACAGCATTTAATGCGGGTTGGGATGCAAATGAAATAAAATGGGCAATTGACAATGCAACGGTATTTCAAGGTGATGAGGCTTTAACACATTTGTTTAATGTTGCATCGTCCATTGATTCGTTGGTGGTTGGTGAGAGAGAAATTATAACCCAGGTACGTAACAGCTACGATCGTTGTAATGAGTACAAACTTACCGGTGACCTTATTCGCATTGTAATTAAAAAAACAATTGAAGCAGCTAAACAAGTATATACTGAAACGAGTATTGCCGAAAAGCCTGTGTCTGTAGTGTCTTTGGCTTATCGAAAGTTGAAAGATTTGAATGTAAAGTTGGATGCTCGTTTTTTAATTATTGGAGCAGGGCAAACAAATGTGCTAATGGCTAAGTTTCTTAAAAAACACGGCTTCAATAATTTTACTGTTTTTAATAGAACTCTTTCAAATGCCGAAACACTTGCGCAAGAGTTAAGCGCAAAGGCGCTGCCCCTAAGCGAATTAAAAAACCATAAAGGAGGTTTTGATGTTATACTTACTTGTACTGCCGCAGCTGAGCATATAATTACTCTTGAAATGTATAGAACATTATTACAAGAGCAAACCAATAAAAAAATTATTATTGACTTGTCTGTTCCTAATGATATTGACCCTTCAGTTGTTGGGCAATTTAATGTTGATTTAATTGATGTAACATCACTTCAAGCGATTGCTAATATTAATATACAAGCACGTAAAAAAGAGTTGGTTGCTTGCGAAAAAATAATTGCTCAAAACATACAGGAATTTAAAATGTTATTGAAAGTGCGAAAGGTAGAGTTAGCAATGAGTGAAGTTCCTAGAAAAGTAAAAGAAATACACCAAACAGCAATTCAAAGGGTATTTGCAAAAGACATTGAAAATCTAAACGAGCAGTCGAAAGAAGTACTCGAAAAGATATTGGCTTATGTTGAAAAAAAATACATCAGCGTGCCAATGAAAATTGCGAAGGAAGTATTATTGAATGAATCTTAATCAACAATAATTAAGTGGCTAAAAATTCAATTGTAATAGGTTCAAGAGGCAGTGAGCTTGCATTGTGGCAGGCTAATTTTATTATGTCTGAACTTGAAAAGTTGGGCGAAACCGTTGAATTGAAAATCATTAAAACACAGGGAGATAAAACACAAGATTTAAGTTTTGATAAACTTGAAGGAAAGGGTTTTTTTACTAAAGAAATTGAAGATGCATTACTCAACAAGTCAATTGATTTAGCAGTACATTCTCACAAAGATTTATCGACAGAATTGCCAGAAGGATTAATTATTGCCGCCGTTTCAGATAGAGAAGACCCTTCTGAGTTAATCTTGATAAACAAGAATGCTGTAGATGAAAAGCAAAAATTTTGCATTAAAAAAAATGCTATTATTGGAACATCCTCTGCGCGTAGAAAATCACAGTTGCTTGCCTTTAGAGACGATTTGCAGATACAAGATTTGCGTGGAAATGTACCTACACGCATTCAGAAATTACGTGAAAAAAGGTACGATGCGATTATGTTGGCAGTAGCTGGTGTAGAGCGTTTACAAATAAACCTTTCGGAATTTTATTATCAAAAATTAAATCCAAAAGAGTTTGTTCCTGCGCCTGCACAAGGGGTGTTAGCCTTGCAAATAAGAGAAGAGGATAAATTGCTTTTCGAAACACTTCAATCAATAAACAAACCGGAAGTAGCGACAAGTATAGCTATCGAACGCAAAGTGTTAAATTTGTTTGATGGCGGTTGCCAATTGCCTTTGGGAGTATATTGTGAAAAGGATGTGAACGAAGAAGATGAAGTAATATATAAGGTGTGGACATCAAGAGCCAAAACCTCCGATAGTGCTCCTGTATTTTTGTATAGTGAAAATCAAAAACCGGAAGGGTTTGCTGAAAAAATTGTAAATAAAATAAACTGCATACAACCCACTTCTGTTTTTATATCACGCAATTTACACCCTAACAGTTTGTTCTTAAGAAATCTTTCGAAGTTTGGATATGAAGTAAAAGGAGAAACATTGATTGAGTTTAAAAAAATTGAATACAAGCAACTTCCGCAAACCGAATGGATATTTTTTTCGAGCAAACACGCAGTAGAATATTTTTTTGATCAGCAACCACAATTAACAAATCAGAAAATAGGAACGGTTGGAAAGGGGACATCCGATGCGATTCGTAAGTACGGTAAAAGAGCAGATTTTATTGGCTACTCAACCGATACAAAATTAACAGGAAAACAATTCGCCTCGCAAGTAAAAGGCGGAACGGTATTGTTCCCACAAGCAAAAGAAAGTTTAAGAAGCATACAAAAGCAGTTTACTGATGTTTCAAAAATTACGGATTTGCCCGTGTACCAAACTATCTTGTATGATGATGTGGAAGTGCCACAAGCTGGAATTATGGTATTTACAAGTCCTTCCAATGTGGATGCTTTTTTCAAAAAGAATAAATTGTCTTCCTCTCAACGTATTGTTGCGATGGGTGGAGCAACCGAACACGAACTTAGCAAACACGGTATAAAAAAATGTGTAATGCCCATAACCTTTGATGATTTGGGTTTGTTACAAGCCGTATTTGAGCAATCTGTTATATATCCTGAAAAACAAAATTATGATACACCGCCCTCGCAGAAATCGTAAATCAGGAGCCGTTAGAGGACTTGTACAAGAAACATCTGTGTCTGTCAGCGATTTAATATTTCCTTTATTTTTAACCGAGGGAAAAAACACAAAGACTGAAATTAAATCGATGCCTGGCACTTACCGATTTACAGTAGATAATTTACTAAAGGAAATTGATGCTTGTATGAATTTGGGAGTGCATTCTTTTGCATTGTTCCCAAATATTGCAGAAGCTCTGAAAGACAAGTACGCTGTTGAGAGTTATAATGAAAAGGGGTTGTATTTGAGAGCCATTCGTGAAATAAAAAAGGAATTTCCAGAGAGTTGTATCATCAGTGATGTAGCAATGGATCCTTATAGCAGTGATGGACATGATGGCATTGTGGAAAATGGGGAAATACTAAATGATGAAACATTAGAGGTTTTGGGGCAAATGGCATTGGTACAAGCACAATCAGGTTCCGACATAGTGGCGCCATCTGATATGATGGATGGAAGAGTAGGTTTTATACGTGATATTTTGGACGATGGCGGATTTACCAAAGTTTCCATTATGGCATATACTGCAAAATACGCCAGTGCTTTTTATGGACCATTTCGCGATGCCTTGGAGTCTGCACCGAAGTTTGGCGATAAAAAGACCTATCAAATGGATCCTGCTAATCAGCGAGAAGCATTGATAGAAGCGGAATTGGATTACAGCGAAGGAGCCGATTTTTTAATGGTGAAACCCGCCTTACCTTATTTGGATGTGATAAAATTATTAAAAGACAATTTTGATATTCCTATTGCCGCTTTCAATGTAAGCGGAGAGTATGCAATGGTAAAAGCTGCAGCAGCGAACGGCTGGATAGATGGAGATAAAGCAATGGTAGAAAGTTTAACTTCTATAAAAAGAGCCGGAGCAAAAGTTATCCTAACATACTTTGCAAAAGAATACGCCACCTACATTCGTAGTAAGTAATATACATTGCGCACTATTCTATCGCTTTTTTGCTTTACTTTTATCATTGTGGGTTCAATTGCATTTAAAGCACCTATAGTAAATTGTAATTTGCTTGTGAAGGATACATTGAAAGTTACCAAAGAATTAAAACAAATAAAGGATTTCGATCAAACGTACCGAACACGCTACTATCTTAGTTACCGCGATTCGTTTCAGTATTTAAAGGATTCTATTGAAGCTTTACAAGAAGTGATAGATAGAAAGAATCACGTAAAATTAACGACACTTATTAATAAGTACAGCTACAACTGTTTGGCAGCAAAATATTATGAACGTTTTTTTGTTTCTATTTTTTCGCATATGCCCGATGATATTATGGAACCTTATTATCAACCAAAGGTATTAGAGGCCGTAAAAGCAAAAATTCAGAAACCTTATGATTATGCAGCTTTGGTTGATTGGATGTACTTTCGTAGGGGAGATAATCAAATGTATGGCACCTATCAGTGCGGACTTAAAACTTTATGCGTAATGCAAGATAGAAAAAATATAAATAAAATTCGTGCGCAGATTGGATTAGAAAGCATCGAAGAATATTGCCGTAAAAACAATTTTACGATGCCTGAGTAATTCTTGATAAAACCAACATTGTAAATCGTCAACATAAAGTGAACTAAATTTAATTAAAAATAAGATAGTGTTTCCAATAAACCTTAAATTGATAATAATATGGAATATAGAAGATTAGGAAAATCGGGATTGCAAGTAAGTGCTTTATCTTTCGGCTCGTGGGTAACTTTTGGCGCACAAATAGACGATAGCATTGCCGAAAAATGTATGATAAAAGCATACGATGAAGGTGTGAATTTTTTCGATAATGCAGAGGCATATGCAAGTGGGAAATCAGAAATTGTGATGGGCAATATACTGAAAAAGGTAGGCTGGGACAGAACAAGTTATATCGTTTCAAGCAAAGTGTTTTGGGGAGGAAAGTTGCCTACCCAAATGGGCTTAAGCCGCAAGCACATTGTCGAGGCATGCAATGCAGCATTAAAAAGATTGCAAGTTGAGTACCTTGATTTATTTTTTTGTCACCGACCGGATAAAAATACACCCGTTGAAGAAACCGTTCGTGCGATGAGTGATTTAGTTGCTCAAGGAAAAATTTTGTATTGGGGAACCAGTGAATGGAGTGCCCAACAAATTATGGAAGCATACAGTGTAGCCCGTCAGTACAATTTGATGCCGCCAACAATGGAGCAACCTCAGTATAATATGTTTCACCGCGAAAGAGTAGAAGTAGAATACAGTCGTTTGTATGCTGAGATAGGAACAGGAACAACAATATGGTCGCCCCTTGCTTCGGGCTTACTTACCGGAAAATACAACAATGCAGTACCTGACGATACACGTATTAACCGACCGGGGATGGAATGGTTAAAGGAATCAATGATCGGTGAATTGGCGAAACCGAAAATAGAAATAGCAAAGCAGTTAGGGAATTTAGCAGCAGAAATTGGCACTAATTTACCTCGTTTAGCATTGGCTTGGTGTTTAAAAAATCCAAACGTTAGTACCGTTATAACAGGTGCTTCAAAGCTTGAGCAGTTGGTCGACAATATATATGCTATAGAAGTAGTGGAAAAAATCACCCCTGAAATAATTGAAAAAATAGAAACTATACTTGCGAACAAGCCCAAGCAACCTGTTTTTTAACAAATTGCAAAAATCAACGGACTACTTTTTTTGTAAGTCTCATTGGTTTTATCTTATACCCACAACACTTCTATTCACTTTTTTGTGTTGTATGAATTTTAGTTTTGGAAAGATATATCTTGTTGAGGAAGCTAATACTCTGATTCCTTTGGGGAGAATGAATAGGGCTGACACAAAAAATTAGTAAAGCAACAATAAGCCTTCCGATAATTTTTTTATACTATCACACATTAATTTGTCTCTAGCACTTTCAAGATTTCGTCTAATTTTGGTGTTAAAATTATTTCAGTTCTTCTGTTCTTTTTCCTTGCCTCGGCAGTATTGGCAGCATCTAAAGGGAAAAATTCACCTCGGCCTGCGGCTGTTAATCTCGCTGCATCTATTTTGCTATTATTTGTAATTATCTTTACCACAGAAGTTGCTCTCATTGCACTTAAATCCCAGTTATCTTTTATTTCCCCTTTACCTATCATTGGAACATTGTCAGTATGGCCTTCTACGAGTATATTTATGTCGACATTTTGCTCCAACACTTTTGCTAATTTTTTTAAAGGCTCAATTCCTTTTTGGTCTACAACCGTGCTACCTGAAGCAAATAATAATTTTTCATCCAATGAAACATACACTTTGCCATTTTTTTGTTGAATCGTTAAACCGTTTCCCTCAAAACCGAGCAAAGCATCCGATACTTTTTTCTTAAGTGCCATCACAATAGAGTCTTTTTTAGCCAACACACCCTCTAACTCGTTTACCCTGGCTTCGCGTTTTGCTAACTCCATTTTGTTTTTTTCTAATTCCAACAGCAGCGCATCCAAATTTTTCTTTTTTAAATCAAGTTCTTTCTCTAATACTTTAAGCGCATCTTGCTTTCTTAACAATTCTTCCTGTGTCATTTGTAAATCCCCTACCAACTTTTTGTTTTCGACAGCATTTCCGGCAAGGAGCTCTTTGTTTTTTTGCAATAACAATTCATATGTTTGATACAATTTGTCGTAGTTTACAGCGGTTAATCGAAGTGATTTTCCTTGAATAGAAGTATCATTTTGCAAGTTGTTAATGCGCCTTTTAATATCCGTCATCTGATCGGTTATTTCCGTCAACTTAGTATTCCAGTCTTGGTTTTGTGTTCTTAGTGCACTGTTGTCTTCCTCGCATTTTTTTTGTTTATCTTTTATGTCTTGGAATTGGCGTTGAGGAACGCAAGAAACCATTATGACGCTTACTCCTAAAAGCAAAAATGCGAAGTGTTTGAACAATGTTTTTTTCATAAAATGGTTGTTTTATATAGGAAACAAAATTAAGCTTTAATGTCTGCCACAAAGTTCCATAATAAAACAAGTTAGTAACAATCTTTTGTTAAACAGGTCCTTATTTTGTATGATTAATAAACGCAACAAACTACTATATTTGCACTATATTTAATTCAAAAAATTGAAATTTAAACGATATACCATAACTGCCGCATTGCCTTATGCAAACGGACCAAAACACATTGGACATTTAGCAGGAGCTTATTTGCCTGCCGATGTTTACGTGAGGTACTTGCGTTCAAAAAGGGAAGATGTTATTTATGTGTGTGGCAGCGATGAACACGGAACAGCCATTGCAAATCAAGCAATAAAAGAAAATACTACCCCTCAATCCATCATCGATAAGTACCATATTTTGATGAAAGAGAATTTCGATAAACTCGGTATTTCTTTTGATATTTATCACCGTACCAGCAGTACTTTACACCATCAAACAGCACAAGATTTTTTTACCGTATTATTTAACAATGGAACTTTGGTGAAGGAAACCACCGAACAGTATTTTGATGAAAGAGCACAACAGTTTTTAGCCGACAGATACATCATTGGCATTTGCCCAAATTGCAGTCACGACAGTGCTTATGGCGATCAATGTGAAAAATGTGGAAAGTCGCTAAGCCCTACTGACCTTATAAATCCTAAGTCGACACTTACCGGAGAAAAGCCTGTTTTGAAAAGAACAAAAAATTGGTTTTTACCGATGGATAAGCTGCAGCCAAAAATTGAAGCCTATATTGAATCGCACAAAGATTGGAAAGTGAATGTATACGGACAATGTAAAAGTTGGCTCAACCAAGGATTGCAGCCGCGTGCAATGACCCGTGATATTAACTGGGGAGTAAAAGTTCCTTTGCACGATGCCGAAGGGAAAGTGTTGTATGTATGGTTCGATGCACCCATAGGATACATTTCGGCAACAAAGCAGTGGGCAATCGATAATAAAAAAGATTGGGAACCTTATTGGAAAGATAAAGAAACCCGTTTAGTTCACTTTTTAGCAAAGGACAATATTGTGTTTCATTGCATTACTTTTCCATTGATGTTGATGCAACACGGAGAGTTTATACTTCCCGACAATGTGTCCGGAAACGAGTTTATGAATTTGGAAGGCGATAAAATGTCAACCAGCCGTAAATGGTCGATTGAAATGCACGAATACAATCGTGATTTTCCCGATAAACAAGATGCATTAAGGTATTGTTTGCTTTCCATTTTACCCGAAACAAAAGACAGCGAATTTACTTGGAAGGATTTTCAGGCACGTAACAACAATGAGTTGGTTGCCATATTGGGAAATTTTGTAAACCGCACTTTGGTGCTAACGCATAACTATTACAAGGGAGTAGTTCCTTCGGCAGATACTTACATAAAAGAGGATTTACACTTGTTGGAGGAAATAGCGAAGTTTCCGGATAGAATTGCAACCTCCTTGGATCAATTTCGTTTTCGAGAAGCACTATCAGAGCTGATGAATTTAGCACGCTTGGGCAATAAATACTTAGCCGACAATGAACCTTGGAAGCTTATTAAAACAGACGAGAACAGGGTGCTTACCATTATGAACATATCTTTGCAGATATGTGCTAATTTAAGCATATTGATGGAGCCGTTTATTCCATTTACTGCTAAAAAGTTAGCCGACATGTTAAATGTTTCGGGTAAGTTTTGGAACGATGCAACACGCACTGATTTACTTACAAACGGACATAAAATTAGAGAAGCAAGTTTGTTGTTTAAAAAAATTGAAGACGATGTTATTGCCATTCAATTGCAAAAGTTAGAAGTAGTAAAAAAAATGATAGAAGCTTCCACACCCACAACAATTGAACCTGCAAAAGCAAATATTAGGTTTGATGATTTTGCAAAAACAGATATCCGAGTAGGCACCATTTTGGAAGCCGAACGTGTCCCTAAAACAGACAAGCTATTGAAACTTAAAATTGATACCGGAATAGACCAACGTACAGTTGTTTCGGGCATTGCAGCATACTATAAACCGGAAGATATCATTGGTAAAAAGGTTTCTATACTGGTGAATCTTGCTCCGCGAAACATAAAAGGAATTGAATCGCAGGGGATGATTTTAATGGCAGAGAATAGCAAAGGCGAATTATCTTTTGTTGCACCCGATAAAGATGTAATGAATGATGGGAGTGGGGTGAGGTAATTACTTTTACTTTTCTATTTTCCTGTTCTATAAATAAATGAATTAGCTTGCATATAGCTTCGAAGAAAATATATCATCCTATCTTGTATTGTTTTATTAATCTTATCTATGTTATGTTTGTCGTACTTCATCGCTTCGTGGACTTCAAAGTTAATTATTTAGTTTTTTTCTTTCAAAACAAATTAAATCCTTATTATAATTCTATTATAATTCTTGGTTGGTCGATTTATTGCACATATTGGTAGATTACTTTGCAAGTGTGCACAATTATAAGTCGTAATTTGGATTAATTTAGTTCACTAAGAATAAACTAAATAACATATAAATCAAATGAGAAAAACAATTTTAGGATGTAGTATTTTATTAATATCAACAGCTTTTAGTACTAAAGTAGATAATGATTCTGCTGCAAAAAGCTATAAGATTTATTCAAAACAAGGAAAAGAAGTAACGCTTGATTCTATCGTTAATTCGTTTAAAAACTATGATATTGTTTTATTTGGCGAAGAACACAATGATTCCATTGCTCACTATTTGCAAATGGAGCTTTTAGAGAAATCGCATAAAAAATATGGAGAGTCAATCGTTTTATCTATGGAAATGTTTGAACGTGAGTCCCAACCTATTCTTGACGAATATCTTCATGGATACATTAAAGAAAGTCATTTTAAAAAGGATGCAAAGGTTTGGAGCAATTACAAAGATTATCGCCCTATGGTAGAATTTTCAAAAGCAAAAGGAATAAAAGTTGTTGCAGCAAATGCCGCAATGCGTTATGCCAGCATTGCAAACCGTAAAGGGGTTAAGGAACTTGAAATGCTTGCACCGGAGGCAAAAAAATGGATTGCACCTTTGCCATTTGATACTGCAACAGGAAAGTATTATGAAAAATTACGTGAAATTATGGGGTATAATATGTCTCAAGGCGGACACGATGAAAAAGGAAAAACAGGATCTTCCGTTGCTGTGCAAAGTATGATGCCCAAAAGCTTAAGTGGACAATCTTTATGGGATGCTACAATGGCATATTCAATTTCTGCTGTTTATAAAAAAACACGCGATGCAAAGGTGATTCATTTAAACGGAAGATTTCATAGCGATGAGTTTTTGGGGATTTATCAACAGCTTCAAAAGTATGCTAAAGGAAAAAAGGTATTGGTAATATCAACTGTATCGGACCAAGATTTAGCTTCAATTGACTTTAAACAGTTTAATACGTTAGCCGACTTTGTAATTTTTACAGATCCAAGTATTCCGAAGTCGTTCAAATAATAAAAAAGAAGTTTTTAAATAAATGTCAGAATTGATAAAAAAGTTTGTATTCCTGTTTTGCTTAATTGTTTTTGTTATTGATGTTTCGCAAGTAAATGCGAGAGAAATTGCAAAAGCGCATGCTAGTCCCAATATTGGTCGCTTGTATGGAAAAGTTGTTGATTCTAAAACAAAAAAACCGGTAGAATTTGCATCGGTACTTTTATTTTCTTTTGATAAAGACAGTTTAATTTCGGGGGTACTTGCAAAGGAAAATGGAGACTTTTCCCTTGAAAAATTACCCTATGGGAACTTCCGTTTAAGGATAAAAAATTTGGGTTACAAAACGGTTGAAATGAAGGTTGAAATAGCATTGCCTAGTAAAATAGAGACCGATTTAGGAAATATAAAGTTAGAAGCGAATGAAGAGTTGTTAAAAGGAATAGAGGTAACAGCAGAGAAAAGTGTTTTTGAAATGAATGTAGACCGAAAAAGTTATAATGTAGGCAAAGATTTATCTTCGAAAGGCGGGACGGCCTTGGATGCTATGAAGAATATTCCAACTATTACAGTTGATATTGATGGAAACGCAACGTTAAGAGATAATAATGTTGAAATTTATGTTGATGGAAGGCCAACGACTTTGACTTTGCAGCAAATACCGGCCGACCAAATTGATCGTATTGAAGTTATATCTAATCCATCTGTAAAATTTACTGCAAATACCACAGGTGGCATTTTGAATATTATATTAAAAAAGAACACAAAGCCGGGATACAATGGTACGGTGATGGGGAATGTGGGAACTGGTGACCGATATGGCTTTATGGGGAATATGAGTGTAAAAGAAAATCCATTAAATTTATCGTTAATGTACTCGGCAAATTCGCAAATAAATGACAACGATGGCTTTACAAAAAGCACAGATTTAGAAAATAAAAAAGCAACAGGACATTATATTCAGGATAATATTACACGTACAAAAAGTATGTTCCAGTTCGGAAAAATAAGTTTAGATTATAATGTAAATAATAGAAACACGCTTACATTATCGGGAAGTGGAGTTGCGGGGGATTTTAAGACAAGTGATGTACAAAATTTCGAATATTCAAATGATAACACATCATTTGGTGAAGGGTACAGAGTAAATGATTCTAAGAGCGGGTTTCAAAATTATACGACTCAATTGCTCTACCGAAAAATATTCCCAACAGCAGGAAAGGAGTTAACTATTGATGCAAATCACAACTATTCTTCCGCAGCAAACTGGTATACTTTTACTACTCATAACCAAGATGCCAATGGATACGACTTGCCCTTTTCTCCGGAATTTCAAAAAAATGTAGGTGGAGGTAAGTCCAACCAGTATATTTTTCAATTAGACCTAATAAACCCTAAAACGGAAAAATCAAAAATTGAAATGGGTATCCGTTCCTTTTATAAAAATTGGTTGCGATTTAATAATACGTCAAATTATAGTTATACAACAAATAGTTATGATAAGGATACCATAATGAGTAATAATTACGTAATTGACGATGTGGTTAATGCAGCCTATATTAGCTGTTCTAATTATATTCCCTGGAATGTAGGCTATCAAGCCGGTTTGCGTTTCGAACAAACGTTTTATAAAGGGACCCTTACTGACAAAAATCAGTCGTTTAAATACTTCTACCCTGGTAATTTCAATAACCTACACAATTCTCTTTTCCCTGCCATTTATTTGTCAAAAAAAAGAGGTGAAAAAAAAGAGGTGCAGTTCAATGTTTCAAGAAAAATCGAACGCCCCAATTTTTTTCAAACTATGCCCTATGTGATGTTTGCGGACAAAAAAAATATACGAACAGGAAATCCGGCATTAAAACCCGAATTTATAAGTATAGCAGAAGTAAATTACAATCAAGTATTTAAAAATGGAAACTGGTTAAGCGCATTGTATAGTCGTTATTCTGAGCAACCGATAACAAATAAAATATATCCATCATTACAGGATTCTACAATGTTGATAAATACCTATGTGAATGGCAAAAGTAGTTTGCGTTATGGTATGGAAAATACTGTTAAATATGTTTTTTTTAAAAAGCTAACTATCACATTTAATGTGGATGTGTTTTATGTTTCATTGACAAGCGACATAGTAAATAATGAAGCATCAACCATTACAAAAGGTTGGAGCGACAAAGGAAAACTGAGTGTAAGTTATAGTTTTCCTTGGGAGATAACCCTGCAAGTAAACGGGACTTATGAAGCCCCTAAGGTAATTATCAATGGCAAAACTCTGCCTGTGTATTTTATGGATGTTTCGTTAAACAAAGCCGTTGGAACAAAGTGGGCTTTCAACTTAACCTTAAACGATGTCTTTGACTCTAAGCGTATGGGGACAACGCTAGAAACAGATTATTATATTCAGGATTTGTCGAGAAGAAGAGAAACTCGTTTTTTGCGTTTTAGCCTGACGTATTCATTTGGAAAATTTGATTCATCTATCTTTAAACGAAAAGGTTCAAAAGGCGGTTCAAGGAATATGGATGGGGGTGATGGATTGGATTTTTAGTGAGAATTCAATAAGAGTAATCTTCTAGAAAAAAGAAACTTCCCCTTTTTAAATGGCAAGTCCCTTCGAGCGGAGAGGGCGGGATTCGAACCCGCGGTACCTTGCAGTACACAAACTTTCCAAGCTTGCACGTTCGGCCACTCTGACACCTCTCCGTTTGTTAATTTTCAGGATTGCAAATGTAACAAAACTAGCTTAAATCAATAGTGTTCGTTTTTTTTCGTTTTTATAAACCAAATAAATTAATGCACCTACTATGAAAATGCTGAACAAAACAAGAATTGACTGCTTGTTGCCAACTCCAATATTTTCAACATTGTCAGAAATTAACCCTTTTTTATTGAGCCAAAATAATAGTGTTGCGATTCCATTGTTAATAAAATGTGCCAACATTGAAGGCCATAAAGAGCCGCTCCACAAATATAAATAGCCTAAAAAGGCACCCATAATCATTCGTGGAAAAAAGCCAAAAAATTGCATATGAAAAGCACTGAAAAGAATTGCTCCAGTCCACACCGCTATGTGCATATTTTTTAAACACTCTACTAACACATTTTGAACTATTCCTCTAAAAAATATCTCTTCGCTCAAAGCTGCCATAAAGGCTACTACAAAAAAATTTAGCAACAATCCTTTTACTGAAGTTGTATTCATAAATGCCTCAGTTAATTTTGCAGATTTTTCTTCACTATTCCTCATCCAGGTTTCTATGTTATTAAATGATTCGGGGAAATTCATTTGTTGATTTAGTTCGGAAAGCCAATTTATTAATGGCATAGCAAATAGCATAGCAAATAACGCATAAAGTATAGTAGTAGTGTGTGGAATTTTTGTTAGTCCTAAATAATGAATTTTTTTTGTTGTCCATAATTGTGCAAATAGTACTGCTGGTAAAATGAAAACAATGATTACGCTAATAACTTGACCAATTTTAAGCAAGTTTATCATTTTACTTTTGTTAAAATCAATAGGAAGTTCCGAATCACCACCCATAATATTTAACACACCATAGCCAATTATAAATACAAGTATGACTAATAGCTTAAGCCAAGAATTTTTTTCTGATGATTGACGTAGGTTCGTTGCGTTCATTTTGGTAATTTTGCAGCAAAAATACAGTTTTTATTGTGATAAAAATAGGCAACATACTACTACCCAACAAAGCTTTGCTTCTTGCTCCTATGGAGGATGTAAGCGACCCCCCGTTTCGTTCGGTTTGTAAATTGTATGGTGCCGATATGATGTATACAGAGTTTATTTCGTCAGAAGGACTTATTCGAGATGCCGCTAAAAGTGTTCAAAAGTTAGATATATTTGATGAAGAACGCCCCATTGGAATACAAATATTTGGCAGTGATATTGATTCTATGCGCGAATCGGCTATTATTTCGACAAAGGCAAATCCCGATTTAATAGATATTAATTACGGTTGTCCGGTAAAAAATGTAGCCTGCAAAGGTGCAGGGGCTGCATTGTTGCGTGATATTCCTAAAATGGTGCAAATGACATCCGAAATTGTGAAGGCAACACACTTGCCGGTAACAGTTAAAACCCGCTTGGGTTGGGACGACAGTACAAAAAATGTTACTGAGGCTGCCGAAAGATTGCAAGATATAGGAATACAAGCCCTCACTGTTCATGGTCGCACCCGTGTGCAAATGTATAAGGGAAATGCCGATTGGAATTTAATTCGAGAAATAAAAAACAATCCGCGTATACGCATTCCGATTTTTGGAAATGGCGATGTTGATTCACCCGAAAAAGCAAAACAAATGTTTGATGAATATGATGTGGATGGCATTATGATTGGTCGTGCCAGCATAGGTTCCCCTTGGATATTCAATGAGATAAAACAGTATTTGAAAGATGGAACACATTTACCAAAACCAGGCATTAAGGAAAGGGTAGAAGTGTGCAAAAAACATCTTGATTATTCTATTAAGTGGAAAAAAGAAGTATTAGGGCTGCTGGAAATGCGAAGGCATTATGCAAACTATTTTAAGGGGCTCGATCATTTTAAAGAGTACCGTATGCGCCTTGTTACAAGTAATAATAAAGAAACAATTTACGATACTCTGCAAGAAATCATAGAGCATTACTCAGAAGAAGGAGCAATACTTAAATGTTGATTTAAAAGAAAATATTTATCGAAACATTCTCCTTCGTAGTTGGTAAAGTCCCATAACGATAAAACGCACCACAAAACAAGCATATCATTTGTGAATTGAGTAGGTTATTTATTAAAATTTCGCTTCCAAAATTGGAAGTAATCGACATTGTTAATGCTGTTTTTTAATAATGTCTTTAAGGTTAGGTCTTAATCTGCTTTTATACACCGAAAGCGAGTCCTCTTTTTTTCGACATCTTCTAATTTTTCTTTGTTCTCCCAGGGGAAGTTCAATAATAGCAACACACTTTGGTAAACAGCACCCTTTCATTTTTTTAGAACAATTCGGACATTGTATAAATAATAAATGGCAATCATCGTTAGCACAGTTTACGTGTGTGTCGCATACCACACCGCATTGATGACAGTTACTTAACACATCGTCGGTTACTTTTTCTGCCAAGCGTTCATCAAAAACAAAGTTTTTTCCAATAAACTTTGACTTTAATCCTTCTGCTTTTATTTGTCGAACATAATCAATAATGCCACCGTACAATTGATTTACGTCCTTAAATCCATGATGCTTAAAGTAGGCACTTGCTTTTTCACATCGCACACCGCCTGTGCAATATAATAACAATGTATTCTCCTCTTTTCCTTTTAATTTGTCAAGCACCATTGGCAATTCCTCCCTAAATGTATCCGCATCGGGTGTAATAGCTCCGGTAAATTTACCTATCTCACTCTCATAATGATTACGCATATCCACTACGATAGTCCCTTCTTTTTCCATTGCAGCATTAAATTCTTTTGCTGAAAGATGTTTTCCCACATTTGTCACATCAAATGCTGTATCTTCTAATCCGTCCGCCACTATTTTTCTTCTAACTTTTATAGCGAGTTTGTAAAATGATTTCCCATCGTCTTCTACGGCAATTTTAAATGCAACATTTTTAAAGCGCTCATCTGCATATAAGCCATCCTTAAAAATATCCCAATTCTCTTCGGGAACAGACATTTGTGCATTAATTCCTTCATTTGCTAAATATATTCTCCCAAGAATATTCACATTTGCCCATTTCTCAAATAATTGATTGCGTAATTCTGCTGGCTTTTCAATAATTACATACTTGTAAAAGGAGACAGTAATACGTTTGGTAGTGTCTTCTAACAGTTTTTGCTTGAGCTCTCTTTTATTTATACGATTGTATAAAAACATATATTTTTAAATCTATTGCACAAATTTACATAGATTTTTATACATTTAGCCTCCAAAACAGGTTTTTATGAGCAAAAAAGATGTGATTCTTGTCATAGGATCTTCGGGGCAAATAGGGACAGAATTGGTTCAAAAGTTACGAGAAGTTTATGGTACCGATAATGTGGTGGCATCCGATTTAAAAAAAACGGAACAAGCAAAGGAAGGCCCTTTTGAAGTGCTGGATATTATGAATGCGCAACAATTGCTTGATATTGTTAGCAAGCACAAGGTAACTCAAGTATATTTATTGGCAGCTTTGCTGTCAGCAACTGCCGAAAAGATGCCGAAATTTGGTTGGCAATTAAATATGGAAGGATTATTTCACGTGTTGGACCTTGCTAAGGAAAAAATTATTTCAAAAATTTACTGGCCAAGTTCCATTGCAGTTTTTGGTCCGAATACTCCTAAAAAAAATACCCCGCAATTTACTGTAATGGAACCAAGTACCGTTTATGGCATTAGTAAACAAGCGGGAGAAAGATGGTGTGAGTATTATTTTAATAAATACAATGTGGATGTAAGAAGTTTGCGTTACCCAGGCTTAATTGGCTGGAAATCAGCACCTGGAGGAGGGACTACTGACTATGCAGTTCACATTTATCACCAAGCATTAAAAACAGGGGCATATGATTGTTTCCTTTCTGAAAACACTACACTTCCTATGATGTATATGGATGATGCTATAAAAGCAACCATAGGTATAATGGAAGCAAATGCAGCTGATGTTAAAATTCGTTCAAGCTATAATATTTCAGGAATGAGCTTTTCTCCTAAAGATATAGCTGCCGAAATAAGGAAGCATATAAAGGGTTTTGAAATTTCTTATACCCCTGATTTTAGGCAAGAAATAGCGGATAGCTGGCCGCAAAGTATTGTGGATATAGAGGCTAAAAAAGATTGGAAGTGGATGCCCGAGTACGATTTAGCAAAAATGACAGAAATAATGTTAGCAAATTTAAAATAAACGTAACCTTATCTCTACTCATCTCGTAAATAAGGCATATTGCTAAACGATAAGTCGAAAAAATTGTGGATTTAGTCGAAAAGAGCATAGGTTTATGTTAAAAATGTATTAATTTTGCGTTATGAATAAAAATTTTATAAAAAAAGTTGTACTTACCATTTTGTTAATTACTTTCAAAGTGGCACTGGCTCAATCTTTCGAAGTAATTGGGCAAGACACTGTAAATTTTATTGATGCCGGAAATAAGAAGCAAGGGCATTGGATAATTTTTAATAAGATAAAAAAAATAGCGAACTGTCCAGACGATGTGAAAGTAGAAGAGGGAATGTATGCTGATAGTAAGAAAACAGGTATTTGGCAACAATTTTACTGTAATGGAAAAGTTAGAAACGAACTTACTTATGACAATAATCGCGCAAGCGGCTATGCAAAGTTTTATTACGATAACGGAAAAGTTTCCGAAGAAGGGAATTGGGAAAACAATCGTTGGGTAGGTAATTATAAGTATTACTTCGAAAACGGACAAATTTCTAATGAATTTTCTTACGATAACCAAGGGAAAAGGGAAGGGTACCAAAAGTATTACCACCCGAATGGAAAAGTAATGATAGAGGGTAGTTGGAAAGATGGAAAAGAGGCAGGGGTACTAAAAAAGTACAATGACGATGGCTCTATAAAATCCGAAGAAAATTATGCCGATGGCAAAATAGATTTTTCAACATCTAAGTTTTACGATGAACCTGCTGTAAAAGAAGCACCTAAAAAGGTAGAAGAGCCTATTAAAGAAGAGCCTAAAAAGGTGGAAGCGCCTACGTTATTTAAAGATGGGTATAATAAAAGCTACTACCCAAGAACAACTAAAGTTGCAAAGGATGGAGATTGGAAAAATGGAAACTTCATTTCTGGGAAGGAATACATATATGAGGGGGACAAATTAACAAAGACTATGACTTGGAGTGAAGGAAAAGTGATTGGCGTAAAGTTGGAAAAATAGAAATAACATTTTAGTTTATATAAATCCAATCCGTTATGGGTTGGATTTTTTTTATATTATCCCATATTATAATATTTATCCTTTCCTTTGCTTTATGAACAGCAATCAGCTTATTTATAATACACTTTCACGTAAAAAAGAAGTATTTAAACCCCTTCATATACCTTTAGTGGGATTGTATGTATGCGGCCCAACGGTATACAGCGATGTACACTTGGGTAATTGCCGCACTTTTATTTCTTTTGATATTGTATACCGCTATTTGTGTTATGTAGGTTATAAAGTGAGATATGTTAGAAATATTACGGATGCCGGTCACCTGGAAGGCGATAGGGATGAAGGTGAAGACAAGTTTGCAAAAAAGGCTAAGTTGGAACTAGTGGAACCTATGGAGATTGTTCAACGATATACCTTAGGCTTTCATTCGGTGATGAGCCATTTTAATTGTATGCCTCCTAGTATTGAACCAACAGCAACAGGCCATATTGTGGAGCAAATTGAAATGACAAAAAAAATCATAGAAAACGGGTATGCTTATGAGGCAAACGGAACCATTTATTTTGATGTTGAGAAATATGCCAAAGAGGAAAATTATGGGGTACTTACCAATAGGGAATTGGATGATTTGATATCAAACTCACGCGAGCTACACGGACAAGATGAGAAAAAGGGGCGATTGGATTTTGCACTTTGGATAAAAGCACAACCCGATCACCTTATGCGTTGGCAGTCTCCATGGGGAGAAGGTTTCCCTGGATGGCACATTGAGTGTTCGGCCATGAGCAGAAAATACTTAGGCGACACCTTTGATATACACGGTGGCGGAATGGATTTAGCTGCCACACACCACACCAATGAAATAGCGCAGTCTCAAGCTTGTAATCATAACACACCTGCAAATTACTGGATGCATACCAATATGCTTACCGTAAACGGAGTACGTATGTCTAAAAGTGCAGGCAATGGCTTTTTGCCAGAAGACCTTTTTACGGGCAATCACCCCCTACTTGAAAAAGGCTATTCGCCAATGACGGTTCGGTTTTTTATGATGCAAACGCATTACAGAAGTACCCTCGATTTTTCAAATGAAGCATTGCAGGCTTCTGAAAAAGGATTTAAACGATTGATGGAAGCAATGAAAACCCTTGAAAAGTTAAATGCTTCCGAAGGCAAGTCCACTTCCAATATTTCAGAGCTTAAGCAAAATTGCGATGCAGCAATGAACGATGACTTTAACACCCCAATTGTAATTGCCAATTTATTTGAAGCTGTTAGAATTATCAACAGCGTAAACGATGGGAAGGAAAAAATAAGTGTTGAAGATATTGCCGTTTTGAAAAAGCTTTTTAACGATTACATTGTGGAGGTATTGGGTTTATTGCCCGAAGAAACATCAAGTGCCAAGAACGATTCATTGGATACCATAATGAAGTTAATTGTTGACATACGAAACAATGCGAAGCAGAACAAAGATTATACTACCTCCGATAAGATACGGGATGAGTTATTAAAAGCAAACATTGAACTAAAGGACTCGAAAGATGGGACGAATTGGAATTTTAAGTAATATAGTTGGTGTTTGTGTAGTAGTATTTTTATTGCTCGTTTTTTCGTGTGGAAATCCTAATTCGGAAGATCCCAAAAACGATAATTTAATTGTTACACCTGAAAAATCGGTTGTTGTTCCCAGTTTTAATGCCGACTCGGCATACAAGTATTTAAGCACTCAGGTTGCATTTGGTCCACGCGTACCAAATTCCGAGGCACATACACAATGCGCCAATTACATCATTGCAAAAACAACAGCTTATGCCGATACCGTTTATGTGCAGCAAGCATTGATTCCTACTTACGATGGGAATAATTTTGAAATAAAAAATATCATAGCATCCTTCAATCCCGAAAACAAAAACAGAGTACTGCTTTTTGCACATTGGGATACACGTCCATGGGGTGATCAGGATACTAAGGATAAGGATAAACCCATTGATGGTGCCAATGATGGAGGAAGTGGCGTTGCTGTTTTGTTGGAAGTAGCAAGGGTTTTAGCCAATAATAAAATAAGCATAGGACTAGATTTAGCTTTTTTTGATTTGGAAGATTATGGTAAGTCAGAACACGAAGATTCTTATGGACTAGGTACACAATATTGGGCAAGAAATCCACATATAAAAGGATACACAGCCAACTATGGTATACTACTCGATATGGTTGGAGGAAAAAATGCTGTATTTACCCAAGAAGGAAACTCTATTCAATTTGCAGAAAACATTGTTGGAAAAGTTTGGGCAGCAGCAACAAAAGCCGGTTACGGTACTTTTTTTAAGTACGAGCAAACAAATTTTATAACAGACGATCATTATTATGTGAACACAATAGCGAATATTCCAAGCATTGATATTATTCAACATGATGAGTCTACAACACATAATTTTGCACCCTATTGGCATACCCATTCCGATAATATGGAATCGGTTGATAAGCAAACCTTAAAGGCTGTTGGTCAAACGCTATTACAAACCATTTATACCGAGAAATAAATATTGGCTCTTATTTTGCTAATTTAGTGACAGCAATAGATCGATTTATGTTAAAGCAATCCTTACACCAAAAACTACTTCAAAAATTATCTCCTCAGCAAATACAGCTGATGAAGTTGTTGCAGATACCCACTATTGCACTCGAGCAGCGTATTAAAGAAGAAATGGAAATAAATCCAGCATTGGAAGAAGGAAATGACGAAAAGGAAAACAGCGAGGATTTTGACGAAGGGTTTGACGATACTTCTGACGTTGATGGATCAGAAAATGAACGGGACGATTTTAATTTAGACCAGTATATTGATGACGATGAAATTCCATCCTATAAATTAGCAGTAAAAAATAGTGGCGAAGATGACGATAGAAAGGAAATCCCATTTTCGGCAGGAAATACTTTTCAGGAAGTGCTTGTTTCTCAATTAGGATTAAAAGTGCTTGACGATCATCATTATCGTATGGCAGAAAGCCTTATTGGTTATTTGGATGACGATGGTTATCTGAGAAGAGAATTAAGCGACATCGTGGATGATTTGGCATTTTCACAAAACATCATCACCAGCGAAGATGAATTAAAAGATTGTTTGGAAGTAATCCAAGAATTGGACCCTCCTGGAATTGGTTCAAGAACCTTACAAGAATGCTTGAAATTACAATTAAAAAGAAAGCTAGACGAAACACACGAAAGCAAATTTATATTTCGAATAGCACTTGAAATTGTGGAAGACAACATGGAAGAATTTTCAAAAAAGCATTATGAAAAAATTTCTAAAAAATTAGATATTGACGATGATGTGTTGAAAAAAGCTATCAATGAAATTTTACGACTAAATCCCAAGCCTGGAAATTCATTGAGTGATGGACAAAAATCGATGCAACAAATTATCCCCGATTTTTTACTCAATAATACAGATGGAGTGTTGGAGCTTACTATTAATTCAAGAAATGCACCGCAATTGCGAATAAGCAAATCATACAATGAAATGTTGAACGAATACTCTAGTTCAAAATTAAAAGAAAAAGATAAAAAGGAGGCCGTTCAGTATGTGAAGCAAAAAATAGACTCTGCTAAGTGGTTTATAGATGCGATTCAGCAACGCGAACAAACTTTATTGTATACAATGCAGGCAATTATTAATTATCAATTGGGTTATTTTTTGGAAGGCGATGATACCAAACTGCGACCAATGATACTTAAAGATATTGCAGAGATTGTGGGAATGGATATTTCTACCGTATCGAGAGTTGCAAACAGCAAATACATACAAACCGACTTCGGAACATTTTTACTCAAATCCTTTTTTTCCGAATCTCTTTCAACCGATAGTGGGGAAGAGGTTTCTACACGAGAAGTAAAAAAAATACTGAAAGACTGTATTAGTGCAGAAAGCAAAAAGAAACCGTTGACAGATGAAAAATTGATGGATATATTAAGGAAAAAGGGATACAATATTGCTCGCAGAACAGTTGCAAAATACCGTGAGCAACTTAATATTCCGGTAGCGCGTTTACGTAAAGAATTATAGGATGTCATATTCATTAGCACGAATTTTTTCGTATTTGTTAAATCCTTTTTTAATGCCCAGCTATGCTTTATTGCTTATTTTTAGCTCCAATACATACATTGGTTTTGGTGTAACTTCAAAAGCCAAACAACTTGTTTTTTTGTTGGTTTTCGTAAATACATTCCTTATACCAACAATTTTGTCCTTTTTTTTAATTAGAAGAAAATTAGTTAGTGATATGGAGATGTCTTCCAATCTGGAACGGAGATTGCCACTGCTCATAACGACACTTTTTTATGTGTTTACTTATTACTTACTTCTAAAAGTGCGGTTATCACCCATTATTTATGTGGTTATGATGGCAGCAACCATTTCCATTATTATTGCAATGATGGTGAATTTTAAATGGAAAATAAGCTTGCATATGATTGGTATTGGCGGCTTAATAGGTGCTTTAATAGGGATATCCTTAAGGCAGCATGTCGATTTTAGAGGATTGATAATTTTATTGATTTTGTTAGCGGGAATACTAGGCAGTTCCCGCTTAAAACTAAATTCGCACACACCTGCACAGGTTTATGTAGGTTTTTTCGTAGGTGTATTTTGTGAATTGACATTCTTATTAGGATTGTAATCCGACATTTTTACAATTTACCGACTGGTTTGTTTAATCCACAGAAAATAAAAACCAGTTGCTAGTTTTTTTCGTAAAGAAAAATACTCTTGATAGTACACAATAAAAAGACGAAAAAATATCCAAAAAGGCCAACCTTAAACAGGAGGGAAATTTAAACATACACGCTATTGTTTTTTGGATAATATTTTCTTTATGGAGTGTTTTTTAGGAATATTTTTATTTGTCTAAATAAGCCTCTACTAATTTCACGACAGAGTTGCTGTCTATGTCTGTCATACAGTTGAAGTGCCCCTTTGGACACTTTGAATGTCCAATTTTGCTGCAAGGTCTGCAAGAAAGTCCATTTACTTGTATAGTTGCCCCCCTTCCGTTTCCTTCTTTTCCCGATAAATAAGGATACATTCCAAACTCAGGGACTGTATTTCCCCAAACAGAAACGGTATCCTTTTTAAAAGCGGCAGCAATGTGCATCAATCCGGTATCATTAGTAATAATAGCTTTCGCTTGTTTAACCAAAGAAGCAGATTGTTGAAGATTATATATTCCACAAGCATTGTATACTTTTTCTCCTATAGCAGATGCAATTTTTTCTCCATTCTCTTTATCATCTTTACCGCCAAGCAAAACAATCGCTTGCTGTAGTTTTTTACATACTTCAATAATTTTCTCATCGGGCAATCGCTTTGTGAAATGGGCTGCTCCAATTACTATTCCTATGTAGCCTTTTTGTTGCGGTATGGGCAATGAACTAAGATTTACTTCATCTTTTTCGGGAATGTAAAACTCCAATCCCTTTAAATCATTTACAATACCAAGTTGTTTTAAAGGCTCTAAGTAGCGTTCAACTATGTGCAAAGAAGGGAGTTTGTTTATGTTCAAAGTAACCAGCAACCATTTTTTGAAATTAAGTTTATTGAACGAAAAACCTTTTGTTCCCAATGCTAGCCTTACTTGTAGGCTTCGAATATTACTATGAAGGTCAATAACGTAATCGTATTTCTCCTTTTTCAAAACATCAATAACTTCAGAAATATCTTTTTCAATACAATGTGTTTTTGATATATGTGGATTAAGTGAAACTATTTTTTCAAACGATTTTTTGATTAAGTAATGAACTTCTGCACCTTCCACTTGTTGCTTAATACATCTAATAACAGGTGTTGTAAGCACTATGTCGCCAATGGAACTAAAACGAATGATTAAAAATTTAGGCATTTAAAATTGTTGTAAAAACAAAAATACGCATTTGATTTTAGTTTACTTTTGTACTATGATTTTTACCGACACACACACACATTTGTACGCTGCCGAATTTGATACCGATCGCGATGCCATAATTCAAAAAGCCATTGCAGAAGGGGTAGATCGAATGTTTTTACCCAACATAGACAGCAGCAGCATTGAAACTATGCTTCAATTAACGGAACGTTACCCAAAAAATTGTTTTGCAATGATGGGCCTACATCCTTGTTCGGTTAAAGAGAATTTCGAAGAAGAGTTGAATCAAATTAAGAAGCAATTGTTTGCGAATAAATTTTGTGCTATTGGTGAAATTGGGATCGACTTGTTTTGGAATGAAAACTTTTTTGAGCAGCAAAAAATAGCCTTTAAAAGACAAATAGATTGGGCATTAGAGCTTAATTTGCCCGTTATAATACATAGCAGAAAATCATTTGAAGAAATTTTTGATGTTCTTGCTTTATATAAAGGAAAAGGATTGCGGGGCATTTTTCATTGTTTTAGTGGAAATTTAGAAGAAGCCAAACGGGCTATTGATATTGGTTTTTTTCTCGGCATAGGTGGCGTACTTACTTTTAAAAATGCGGGATTAGCAGAAGTTGTGCAACAAATAGATTTAAACCACATTGTTTTGGAAACCGATTCGCCATATTTGGCGCCTGTTCCTTACAGAGGTAAACGAAATGAAAGCGCCTACATTTGTATTGTCGCAACTAAATTAGCTGAAATTAAAAAATGTTCTCTTGCTGAAATAGCAGAAGTAACTACCAAAAACTCTATGAGTTTATTTGGTCGCTAAAAACATTCAGAACGCTTTTCCTCCCGTTAAGTTGAGTAACCTTGAGTCGATATTAATGATAACACCGCCTAAATCAAAAATGATGTTTTTTATTATCTCACCCTCAAAAGTCATATTGGTTTGCTTAATTGGCTACAAATATATAATTTCGCAGTCCTAAAATTGTTCTTAAAAGCAATTTGGGCCTATAGCTCATTCGGTTAGAGCAACAGACTCATAATCTGTGGGTGCTTGGTTCGATTCCAAGTGGGCCCACCAAAACAAAAGCCTCTGATTTTCAGGGGCTTTTTTATTAGTGCGATTTACGAGTATTTTAAACAGGTCGCATTTTTATTTATATTTGATGAATGACTAATTCAAAACACCCTACGGGACTTTACTTTTTGTTCTTTGCCGAAATGTGGGAGCGTTTTGGGTATTATTTGATGATTGGTATTTTTGTGCTGTATATGACCGGTGATATAGCAGCAGGGGGATTAGGACTTGAGCGTGCCAATGCTGCAGATATATTCGGAACTTTTATCGCACTGGTTTTCTTAACACCTTTTCTGGGAGGTCTGCTAGCCGATAGAAAGTTGGGTTATCGCACATCTATAACCATAGGTGGAATAATGATGGGGATAGGTTATTGTATGCTAGCAATAAAGGGAGAACTATTTTTTTTCATGGCCTTAATTTTAATTATTCTAGGTAACGGTTTCTTTAAACCCAATATTTCTACTTTGTTGGGTAACTTATATACAGGAGAACAGTATGTGGATAAAAAGGATGCTGGCTATAATATTTTTTATATGGGGATCAACATTGGTGCATTTATCTGTAATTTTTTCGCGGCCTATTTACGCCATAATTTTGGTTGGGGTTATGCTTTTATTGCTGCCGGTGTTGGTATGTTCATTGGTGTAATTATTTTTTGGACAGGGATGAAACATTACAAACACGCAGATGTATTAAAACCTGTTCAACCCGAAGACCAAACATTGACGCGTATTTTTGGAACAACCATATTGCCTGCAATTGTTGCGGGTTGCATAGGCTGGGCAATTCCGGGCAATTTGTTGGGCAGCGATGCCACAGATGCTTTTATTTTTGGTGCTTTACCAGTAGCTTATTTTTACATCTCATTGTATTTTAAAGCTTCAGAAAATGATAAAAGACCCATTGGGGCAATGCTTTCTATTTTTGCGGTAGTGATTATTTTTTGGGCAGTATTTAAGCAGAACGGAACAGCGCTCACTACTTGGGCTGAATTGTATACCGACCGTTCAATGCCTGAAATGGTCGAAGGCCCTGCCGAAAAACTGAGAATGACACAGCAACTCAGTGGGAAGTCTGATAGCGTATTTGTTACCGACAGTCAATTCAGAAAAGTGAAGGATGCTGATGGGAAATCGATGAAAGAAGTAGCGAAAAATATTTATTTTAAGAATGAGACACCTTCAAAAATTCCAAGTGAAACAGTAAGCGCGAACTTGGTAAGTACCGAATTATTCCAGTCGGTAAATCCCTTTTTTGTAGTAATCCTTACGCCATTAGTAGTGCTTTTTTTCTCTTTTTTGCGAGGAAGGCGCAAAGAACCATCTACCCCTGCTAAAATTGGGTGGGGCTTGGTAGTAAGTGCATTGTCTACTTTGGTAATGGTTGGGGCGGTGTTTGCTTGCGGCAACGGGGAAATAAAATGCCCCCCTTGGTGGCTCATTTCGTCATATGGTGTAATCACTATCGGTGAATTGTTTTTAAGTCCTATGGGGTTGTCTTTGGTGTCGAAATTAAGTCCACCGAGGATTACAGCGTTGATGATGGGAGGTTGGTTTTTATCCACTTCCATTGGTAATAAACTTTCAGGAATCTTGGCCACTATGTGGGACAATTACGATAACAAGGCCTTGTATTTTGTTGTGAATTTTATTTTGCTGATAGTTGCAGCAGCAGCTATTTTTATGATGTTAAAATGGTTGCGTCAAATTTTTGCAGAACATACTGCAAAATAAAAATACGTTTTAGAAAAAAGGCAAACAATTTTAATAGTGATGGCTTATGACAAAGGATTAATCGTTTGTTGCAAGGCTTAAAATTATACGATTGGGATAAGTAAGATGGCGCATTCCAATGATTTTTAAGATCAATGCTGTAATTTCAAATAAAATAATTTGTACTTTTACATTGTTGAAAAAATTAATATCCATATTCCTTTTATTACAATTAGTAACGAACAATACTTTTGCAGAAGAGTTAAGTAAGCTGCCCAGGCTGTTTACTCATTACTATCATCACTCGCAAGAACACCACGATAGCGATGATTTTGTAGATTATTTAGTGAACCACTACTCCGATAATCACGAAGAGGATGAGCATCAAGAGGAAGATAAGGATTGTAATTTACCTTTTAAAAATTGTGATGGCTGTTGCGTAAGTACACATGTTCCGCTCATCGCTTTTATGCCTGTGTTTGAAGAAGTAGAATTTGTTCTCACAATTGCTTCAAGCGAAAAATATACCTTAGAGAACGAAAAAATAAGAAGTATCTCTGATTCCTCTATTTGGCAACCGCCCAAACTTGCTTAATTAATTATTTTCTAAATCGAGTATTGACAAATTATGTCAGCTTGTAATCAAATTATTTATTTACGATTGTAAATAGGCATTTCCTGTTTACGATATTATTGTATCAATTATGTTAGATAAGATAATACACTTTTCTATAAAGAATAAAATTGTTATCGCACTGTTATCATTGGCTTTGGTAGTTTGGGGAGTTTACTCGCTAACCCAATTACCCATTGATGCCGTGCCCGATATAACCAATAACCAAGTTCAAATTGTAACCACTTCGCCTTCATTAGGAGCTCAAGATATAGAAAGGCTTGTGACTTTTCCTGTGGAACAAACTATGGCAACCATTCCAGGAATTGAGGAGGTGCGTTCCTTTTCACGTTTCGGACTATCTATGGTAACCATAGTATTTAAAGAGAATATTGATGTGTATTGGGCAAGGCAGCAAGTAAATGAACGCTTGGGAGATATCCGCAATCAAATCCCCAAAGGCGTTGGTTCACCCGAACTTGCTCCGGTAACAACTGGTTTAGGAGAAATATATCAATACGTTATTCACCCTAAAAAGGGATTTGAAAAAAAGTATAGCACAATGGATTTGCGAACTATTCAGGATTGGATTGTGCGCAGACAAATATTGGGAACTGAAGGTGTAGCCGATGTAAGTAGTTTTGGCGGTTATTTAAAACAGTACGAAATTTCATTGAATCCCGATAAGTTACGAAGTATGAATATCAGTATAAGTGATGTTTTTACTGCCCTCGAAAAAAACAATCAAAACACCGGTGGTGCTTACATTGATAAAAAACCCAATGCATATTTTATCCGAAGCGAAGGATTGATAGGCAGTATTGAAGACATTGAAAAAATTGTGGTTAAACTTAATTCAAACGGAATACCCGTTTTGATAAGAAATGTAGCTTCCGTTAATTTTGGTAGTGCAACCCGATATGGAGCAATGACACGTAACGATGAAGGAGAAGCTGTAGGAGCCTTGGTATTAATGTTGAAAGGTGCTAACTCATCAAAAGTAATCGCCAATGTGAAGGAGCGCATTCTACAAATTGAGAAAAACTTGCCCGAAGGTATTGTAATAGAACCATTCCTTGATAGAACCAAATTAGTAAACAACGCTATAGGAACTGTTACAAAAAATTTAGCTGAAGGTGCATTGATTGTGATTTTTGTATTGGTATTGCTGCTTGGAAATTTTAGAGCAGGATTGGTAGTTGCTTCTGTTATTCCATTAGCAATGCTTTTTGCAATTGCATTGATGAATTTGTTTGGAGTATCAGGTAATCTAATGAGTTTAGGTGCTATTGATTTTGGTTTAATTGTAGATGGCGCCGTAATTATTGTTGAAGCTACCCTGCATCATTTAACAGGAAGACGTTTGTTTGACAAATTTGGCAGCACCAAATTAACACAACTGCAAATGGATAATGAGGTGTACGAATCTGCATCTAAGATTCGGAACTCTGCAGCTTTTGGTGAAATAATTATTTTAATTGTTTACCTGCCAATACTTGCTTTGGTTGGTATAGAAGGAAAAATGTTTAAACCAATGGCACAAACAGTATCGTTCGCAATTCTTGGCGCATTTATTTTATCACTTACCTATGTACCAATGATGTCGGCATTATTCCTAAGTAAAACAACGCAGCACAAACGCAATATTTCCGATCTTATAATGGACTTTTTCCATAAAGTGTACAATCCTGTGATTCATTTTGCATTAAAAAGAAAGTCTGTTATTATTTCAAGTTCATTGGCTTTATTTTTTGTAAGTCTGCTTTTGTTTTTTAGAATGGGTGGTGAGTTTATTCCTACACTTGACGAAGGCGACTTTGCTGTTGAAACGCGAGTGTTAACAGGTAGTTCACTTTCACAAACGGTAGAAGCATCTACGAGAGCTTCTAAAATTTTGATGGATAAATTTCCTGAAGTCAAACAAGTGATTGGTAAAATAGGGACATCGGAAATCCCAACAGACCCTATGCCTATTGAAGCTTGCGACTTAATGATAATTTTGAAAGATAAATCGGAATGGATAAGCGCCTCATCACGGGAGGCTTTAGCCGATTCAATGTCAAAAGCATTGGAGGATATTCCCGGTGTTACCTTTAGTTTTCAGCAACCCATTCAAATGCGTTTTAATGAGTTGATGACAGGTGCAAAACAAGATGTGGTGGTAAAAGTGTATGGCGAAGATTTAAATGTGCTAGCACAATATGCAGGGCAAATTGGGAAAATTGCGGCTACAGTAAAAGGTGCAGAAGATATTGCGGTGGAGGAAGTAACTGGTCTTTCGCAAATTGTTGTAAAATTGGATAGGGATAAAATTTCACAGTTTGGATTAAGCATTGAAGATGTAAATCAAGTAATTAGAACCGGTTTTGCGGGTGAAAGTGCAGGAATGGTATTTGAAGGAGAAAGGCGCTTTGATTTAGTGGTAAGGTTAGACAATGAAAACAGACAGACTATTGATGATATTAATAATTTGTTTGTTACAACGTCCAATGGCAATCAAGTTCCAGTTGCTCAGTTGGCTGATGTGGAATTTAAAATAAGTCCGAAACAAATACAACGTGACGATGCCAAACGAAGAATCACAGTTGGATTTAATATTCGTGGTCGTGATGTGGAGAGTATTGTAAACGAGTTACAAGGAAAAATTGACAAGGAAGTTAACTTTGATGCAGGGTATTATCCTACTTATGGCGGTACATTTAAAAATTTAATTGAAGCACGTGAACGCTTGTCTATTGCTGTTCCTGTGGCACTTCTATTAATTTTTATTTTATTATTCTTTACGTTCCGTTCCTTAAAGCAAAGTTTTTTAATTTTTACAGCAATTCCATTATCCGCTATCGGTGGGGTTTTTGCTTTATGGTTAAGAGATATGCCTTTTAGTATTTCGGCAGGTGTGGGTTTTATTGCTTTGTTTGGAGTGGCTGTTTTAAACGGCATTGTACTAATAGCAGAGTTTAATCGATTAAAAAAGGAAGGTATGACAGATTTAAAAGAAATAGTTTTAAAAGGCACGAACATTCGTTTGCGTCCTGTAATTATGACAGCATTGGTTGCTTCACTTGGTTTTTTACCTATGGCACTTTCGAATGGTTCCGGTGCTGAAGTTCAAAAGCCATTAGCAACAGTTGTAATAGGAGGCTTATTATCAGCTACCTTACTAACCTTACTGGTGTTGCCTGTATTATACTTGTTTATAGAAAGAATACGAAAGCCTAAAGTAAATGTTATTGCAAGTGCGGTGATTTTGCTTATGCTGATTCCGTGTTTTAGCAATGCACAATCAAGCAGTCAAGGCTATACTTTGCAACAAGTTATAGATGAAGCATTAAAAAACAATGCAGGAATAAAAGCAGCTACTTTAGAAGTAGATTATACTAAATCGCTGAAGCGAACAGCGACTGATATTGGTAAAACAAATGTGTCTTTAATGCTTGGTCAGTACAATTCATTAAATAGCGACAATCATATTTCTATTTCGCAAAACATTCCATTTCCAACTGTATTCAGCAGTCAGGCGAAATTAGGAAATGCCCAAATAAAGGGAAGTGAATTGATGTTAGCTGTTACTAAAAATGAATTGGTGAGTCAGGTAAAATCAGCCTACCACCACTTGGAATTCTTGCAAAGTGAAAGAAAGTTATTGCTTACACAAGACAGCATCTACTCAGCATTTTTAAAAACATCTCAGTTGCGTTTTAAAACCGGGGAAAGTAATTTGCTTGAAAAAGTAACTGCCGAAACACAATTGATGGAAATAAAAAATTTGTTATCGCAAAATCAATCCAACATTTCAATTTATCAATCACAATTACAAGCCTTGATGAATAGTAAAAGTGAGGTACAGATAGCGCAGAATAATGTAACGAAGTTAGTGCCCGCAACTGCAGGAATAGGTATCTCGGCTGATAGTACATCTGTAAATCAAAATCCCTATTTGAACTATTTAAAACAACAAATAGAAATAAGCAACAAACAAAAAAGGATAGAAGCGGCAAAAGTGCTACCTGATTTTACAATTGGTTATTTTAGTCAAACATTGCTTGGCTATCAAAATCCCACTGGAACAGATCAATACTTTGGTGCTGACAAACGCTTTACCGGAGTGCAGTTGGGACTTGCAATCCCATTGTGGTTTGTGCCTCAAACTGCAAAAGTGAAAGCTGCAGGTATCAATCAGCAAGTGATTCAAAGCAATTATGAGGAAAGTAAAGCAACAATGCAAGGGGAGTATAGTGAGGCTGTTCAAGAGTATTTGAAAAGCACAAACACTTTGGAGTACTATGAAAAAAGTGCTTTACCCAATGCCGATTTAATTATTAAACAAGCAGATAAAGGTTTTAAAAGTGGCGAGATTGGTTATGTTGAATATTTGCAGGCTATAAAAAGTGCCTTGATGATTAAAACAAATTATTTACAGAGTTTGGACGGTTATAACCAAAGTGTTGTAAGGCTTGACTATTTATTAGGTAAAAAATAAAATATTTAAAAAGAACAATATGAAAAGTATAGTTAAAATAATTTTTACGGCAACATTAGCGAGTATGTTGTTTTTCTCTTGTGGAAATAAAACCGAAGAGGTAAAAAAGGAAGAAGAAAAGCACGAAGATAGTTTGTCTACTAAAGTAGGATTAACAAAAGAGCAGTTTAAAATTGCAGGAATTGAGGTTGGGATGCTCGAACTAAAGTCACTAAGTGGGACTATAAAAGTAAATGGGATGTTGGATGTGCCACCACAAAATTTAGTGAGTATATCGGCACCCTTGGGCGGTTTTGTAAAAAATACGGACTTGTTGCAGGGTATGAAAGTTACCAAAGGACAAATTGTTGCCGTGATGCAACACCCTGATTATATTCAGTTACAGCAGGACTACTTGGAAAGTAAAGGTCAGTTAGAATATTTGGAAGCAGAATATGCGCGACAACAAGAATTGGCAAAAGAAAATGTAAATTCCACAAAAACAGTACAACAAGCCAAGGCTCAATATTTGGGAATGCAAGCCAAATTCAGCGGTTTAAAATCGAAATTAAGTTTAATAGGCATTAACCCCGAAAATTTAGCAGCAGGAAATATCCAACAATCTATTGTGATAACCGCCCCTATTACCGGATATGTTACGCACGTTAATGTAAATATAGGTGTGTATGTTAATCCAAACGATATTATGTTTCAGATTGTTGACACGGAACATTTGCATGCTGAGTTAACGGTTTTCGAAAAGGATGTACCGAAATTAAAAATCGGTCAGAACGTACGATTCATTTTAGCCAACGAAGGCAAAGAGCGTCACGCAACAATACATCTTATTGGAAGAGAAATAGAAAAAGACAGAACTGTACGAGTGCATTGTCATTTAGATGAAGAGGACACACAATTAATTCCGGGAATGTATTTAAAAGCTTTGGTTGAAACCAACAGCAATGAAGTATTTACGTTGCCAAATGAAGCAATCGTTGCATTCGAGGGTAAGAAATACATTTTTATAGGAACCGAAGGTGATTTTTGTTCCGATAAGGATTGTAAAGATGAAAAACCAAAAGATTATGGTTTTGAGATGGTAGAAATAAAAACAGGTGTTTCTGAAATGAATTATACTGAAATTATTTTCATAAAAGAAATTGACAAGGAAGCTGATATTGTATTGAAAGGAGCTTATGATTTATTGTCAAAAATAAAAAATAGTGAAGGACTAAGTTGTTGTGCTCCATAATGTATCGAGTATAGCTTTGTTTTTGTAAAGGGTTTTCGCATTTTATAGAAGTCAATTACACAATATAATTCGTAAATTTGCACTCTTTAATTGCATAACAAATACTAATGAGCAAACCCAGTTTCGATGATATTTATATGGACTTGGCAGAGAATCTTGCCAAACGTTCGCACTGCTTAAGGGCGCAAGTGGGCGCTGTGCTTACTAAGGATACACGCATTGTGTCCTTGGGTTATAATGGCCCACCCGCAGGCACACATAACTGCGATGAACAATGGCCCGAAGAGGGTTGTCCGCGCGACAGCAAAGGAAGCTGTTCCTTGGCATTGCACGCTGAGCAGAACGCAATTTTATATGCATCAAAAAACAATGTTTCCATTGAAGGTTCTACCTTGTATATAACCCTTTCGCCTTGTATTGCTTGTGCGCGAGTAATTTATACAACCGGTATAAAAAAAGTATATTACTTACATTCCTATGCCGATTTTAAAGGATTGGCAAGTGATGAAGGCGTTGATTTTTTAAGTAAGTTCGGTGTAGCAGTAGAAAGATACACCAAGAAAAAATAGATGTTTCAACAACCCAAATACAATTCATTGTTGCCGCTCATTTTTGCGGTGGTTCTTATTGTTGGTATTTTTATTGGATTAAAGCTCAATCAGTCCAACACAATGAATTCATTAATTCCTACCGAGGGCGTTACAGGAAATAATAAAATAAATGAGGTACTCAGCTATATTCAAAACGAATACGTTGATACAATTAATAAAAAGCAACTTACCGACAATGCCATTGCATCTTTGCTTGAAAATCTCGACCCACATTCTGCCTATATTCCTGCAAGCGATTTAGAATCTACCAATGAATCCTTACAAGGAAATTTTGAAGGAATAGGAATAGAGTTTAATATTCTAAAAGATACCATCATTGTTGTTTCTGCCTTGTCAGGTGGTCCTTCTGAAATATTGGGAATAAGAGCAGGCGACAGGATAGTAAAAGTAGATGGAAAAATAGTAGCAGGCGTAAAAATTACCAATGAAGGAGTATTGAAAAAACTAAAAGGCAAAGGCGGAACAAAAGTTACAGTTTCTATTTTGCGAAGAGGGAGCAACAAGCTCATTGATTTTAAAATTACGCGCGATAAAATTCCATTGTACAGTGTAGATGTAGCTTATATGCTAAGTGATAAAACGGGATATATTAAAATTAATCGATTTGCGGCAACCACCTATCAGGAGTATATGGATGCTTTCAATAAATTAACGGTTCAGGGGATGCAGAATTTAATTATCGACTTACGAAATAACGGTGGTGGTTATTTGAATACAGCAACAGCTATTGCAGATGAGTTTTTGAGTAATAATAAAATGATTGTTTATACCAAGGGAAAAGCAAGGCCTAAAGAAGAGTACAAGGCTACTTCCAAAGGAAGCTTTGAACAAGGAAAATTGTGTGTGCTTATCGATGAAGGATCGGCATCGGCAAGTGAAATTTTGTCGGGATGTATACAAGACAATGACCGTGGAACGATAGTAGGAAGAAGGTCGTTTGGGAAAGGATTAGTGCAAGAACAAACTGAGTTTACTGATGGTTCGGCTATACGTTTAACCATTGCAAGATATTATACTGCCACTGGAAGGGGCATTCAAAAGCCCTATAAGAAAGGCGATTTAGCAGATTATTACAGCGAAGAAGTACATCGTTATGAAAAAGGTGAATTGCAAAATGCAGATAGTGTGCACTTTGCAGATACCTTAAAATACAGAACACCGAAAGGTAAAATAGTTTATGCCGGAGGCGGTATTATGCCCGATGTGTTTGTTCCACTTGATACAATGGGGCGTTCTCAGTATTTATCGAATTTAATTTTCAATGGTATAATAAATGAATTTGCTTTGTTGTATGCAGATAAAAACAGAACTACATTATATAAATACAAAGATGTAAACGACTTTGACAAAAAATTTAAGGTAGACGAAGCACTGTTTAACTCTTTGGTAGTTTTTGCCGAAGGCAGAAAAATTAAGAAAGACGAAAAAGGGATAAGTGCTTCAAAGGCAATTATTGAAATGGAAATAAAAGCGCTGATTGCGCGTAACATATGGCGCAATGAAGGTTTTTATCCCATCTTTAACAAGATGGACAAGACACTTACAAAAGCGCTAGAAGTTATTGAAAAGTAGTAAATATCTAAGTGATATTCTTGTAATTAATAAGCGTTGGGATAATTTATTTAATAAAGATATTTAGCCGTGAGGGCTTTGCCTCACACTCCAATTACTTTTTTCCTTGACGAAAAAAGTAATCAAAAAAGTCAAGAGCAAACGCCATTTTCAGGTCTTCGTTTTGTCGCACAAGCCATTGCTATCTATTTCCACGAAACCTGAAATTCGCACCGTTTGCTCATTTGCTCCCCGCCTTTCAAACAATAATTTTCAAATCATTTTTAGTAGGGCGCGTAAGCCCTAACAAAAGGCGAGCGTGTGGTTGCAAGTGTTAAAGCAGCTTCTTTTGTTCTTGCCCCGATAGCTATCGGAGTTTTGTTTATTTTGTATCAAGACAAAAGAAAATGCCCAGCGGCACAGAGCGATTAGAAGCGATAATTTTTGTATGCTCCAAACTTAATTTATGTATTGCTAATTACAATTTAGCTTTTATTTCCACCATCTCATAACCTTCAACAATATCATTCAATTGAATGTCGTTGAAATTAGTTATATTAAGTCCGCATTCATATCCGGTAGCTACTTCTTTCACATCGTCCTTAAATCGTTTTAACGAACCAAGTTCACCTGTGTGAATAACAATACCATCGCGTATAATACGTACTTTAGTATGACGTGTAACTTTTCCATCAAGCACCATACAACCTGCAATAGTTCCTACTTTAGTAATATTATATACTTCTCTGATTTCAATGTTGCACACAATTTTTTCTTCAAATTCAGGAGCAAGCATTCCTTCCATTGCCGCCTTAATTTCATTTATTGCATTGTAAATAATAGAGTAGGTGCGTATGTCAATTTGCTCTGTTACGGCAAGCTTGCGTGCGTTTAATGATGGGCGTACATTAAAAGCAACAATGATTGCATCGGATGCAGATGCAAGCAACACATCACTTTCTGAAACTTGCCCAACCGATTTAAGCACCACATTGATGGCAACTTTATCAGTCGATAACTTTAATAAGGAATCTGTTAAAGCTTCAACTGAACCATCCACATCACCTTTCACGATTAAGTTAAGCTGTTTAAAATCACCAATAGCAAGCCTTCTTCCTATCTCATCTAATGTAATGTGTTTTTGGGTTCTATAACCTTGTTCGCGTTGAAGTTGTAATCTTTTTGTAGCAATTTCACGCGCTTCACGCTCATCGTCCATTACTTTAAACTTATCACCTGCCTGCGGAGCACCTGTTAAACCAAGAATTAATGCAGGACTTGATGGTCCGGCTTCTTTTATGGTAGTACCGCGCTCATTAAATATAGCTTTTACTCTTCCACTAAAACAACCTGCTAATACAACATCCCCCACTTTAATAGTTCCGGTTTGTACAAGTAAGGTGGTAACATATCCTTTTCCTTTGTCGAGCGAAGCTTCAATAACTGTTCCTGCAGCATTTTTATTTGCATTTGTTTTTAAGTCTAGCAATTCTGCCTCTAACAATACTTTTTCCAAAAGGGTTTCAATATTGGTTCCTGTTTTAGCTGATATTTCTTGACATTGGTATTTGCCACCCCATTCTTCTACCAAAATATTCATAGCCGAAAGCTCTTCACGAATTTTATCGGGGTTGGCGCCCGGCTTATCAATTTTATTGATTGCTATTACAATAGGAACGCCTGCTGCTTGTGCGTGATTGATTGCTTCTTTTGTTTGCGGCATTACATTATCGTCGGCTGCTACAACAATAATTACTATGTCTGTAACTTTTGCACCACGGGCACGCATAGCTGTAAAAGCTTCGTGTCCAGGAGTATCTAAAAATGTTATTTTCTTTCCGTTATCCAACTGTACACTATATGCACCAATGTGTTGTGTAATGCCACCGGCTTCACCTGCAATAACATTTGCTTTACGAACATAATCCAGTAGCGATGTTTTACCATGATCTACGTGCCCCATTACGGTTACGATAGGCCATCTAGATTTTAAGTCTTCGGGTTTGTCAAGTTCTTCTGCTACTTGTATTTGAACTTCGGCACTAACAAACTCAACTGTATGATCAAATTCTTCTGCTACTATGCTTATTGTTTCGGCATCCAAACGTTGATTAATGGAAACAAACATTCCCAAACTCATACATGTAGAAATAATATTGTTCACAGGAACATTCATCATCTTTGCCAACTCATTTGCAGAAACAAATTCTGTTACTTTAATAATTTTCTTTTCAGCTTCCTGTTGATTGATATTATCTTGAATCTGTTGACCAATTTCTTCCCGTTTTGTCCTTCTGTGTTTTGAAGCTTTCGATTTTCCGGCACCGCTTAATCGAGCAAGCGTTTCCTTAATTTGGTTTGAAATTTCTTCATCTGTTGCGGCAGGTTTTACTTCTGTTGTTTTTTTAGTAAAATCTTTTCTCTTCGTAAAAAAGGAATCTTTCGATTCAAGGCTTGTGCCTTTACCAACATTAACTGCAGCATCAGCTCCGGCACTCACCGGGCCTTTTTTAATGCGTTTTCGTTTTTTCTTTCCCGATTTTTCAGTAAAAGGATTTGATGAACCAACAGGCTTTTTCTTATCTTCTTTTACGGGCAATACCATTTTTCCTAATATGGTAGGACCATCAAGCTTTTCGTAATTTGTTTTAATAAAATTGTCTTCCGAATTTTCGATTGGCTTTTCAGTTGTTTCCTCTACAGGGGCATTAACTTCAATTATTACATTTGTTTCTGGTTTAGTATCCGCTAAAGCATCCTCCTTTTTTTTCTTTTCTTCTGTTGTCGTATTTACTTCTTTCTCAACTGTAATAGCCGTTTCTTTTTTCGTTTTTCTTTTCTTATCGGGCTTTGTCTTAAAATTTTTAGAGTCTAAATCTATTTTCCCAACTACTTTAACTGTTGATATTTCTTCTTCAGCTTTAACGGTTGTTGCAACTGGTTTATCTTCCTTTTTTGTCTCGTTAGGTGTGGTTGTGTTTTTTATTAGCACTTCCGACTCATCTACTTCTTTTTTCTTTGTTTCAACTATAGCAGGTGCTTCAATTTTTTTTTCGGTGAAATTAGCCGCAGCCTCTTTTGCTTTATTAAGACCAACTTTTTGAGCCTCTTCTTTGGCAGATTTTTCTGATTGAAATTCAGAAATCAAAATATCGCGCATCGGCTCACTAATCTTTTGATTAGGGTTATTATCTATTTTGTAACCTTTGCTGGCAAAAAATTCAATAGCCCTATCCAGCTTAATGTTTAATTTTGGAAGAATAGTACTTATTCGAATTGTTTTTTCTGATTCTGACATATTTAATTTTGCCTTTTTATTTCTGTTAACGTTTTAATTATTCGAACTCTGAACTTAAAATAGCCCTTATTTCTTTTACTGTTTCCTCTTCCAAATCTGTTCTTTTTACCAAATCTTCGGCACTTAATTCAAGTACGCTTTTAGCAGTATCACAACCAATTGCTTTTAATTCATCAATAATCCAGTTGTCAATTTCATCTGCAAATTCTTCTAAATCTACATCTTCAATGTCAACATCTGTATCACGATAAACATCTATTTCGTAACCTGTTAGTTTTCCTGCCAATTTAATATTGTGCCCTCCTTTTCCAATGGCTAAAGATACTTGGTCGGGTTTTAAAAATACTTCTGCTCTTTTTGTTTCTTCATCAATTTTAATTGAAGTTATTTTTGCAGGACTTAACGATCGTGTAATAAAAAGTTGAATATTGCTTGTATAGTTTATAACATCAATATTTTCATTTTTTAATTCTCTAACAATACCGTGAATTCGCGAACCTTTCATACCAACACAAGCACCTACAGGGTCAATCCTGTCATCATACGATTCAACAGCAACTTTAGCCCTTTCGCCTGGTTCACGTACAATTTTCTTTATGGTGATTAAACCATCAAATACTTCAGGAACTTCAAGTTCAAAAAGTCTTTCAAGTAGTAATGGCGATGTTCTTGATAAAACGATAACAGGATTGTTATTTTTAAAATCAACTCTTACTACAACTGCCCTAACGGTATCCCCTTTTTTGAAAAAATCGGAAGGGATTTGTTCTGATTTTGGCATAATAAGTTCATTGCCTTCATCGTCAAGTATAAGCAATTCTCTTTTCCATATTTGGTATACTTCACCGGTAATAATATCGCCAACTTTTTCTTTGTATTTTTGAAAAATGCCATTTTTTTCGTGTTCAAGTATTCGTGATGCAAGATTTTGACGAACAGACAATACCGACCTTCTTCCAAAATCAAGTAAGCGAACAGGTTCGGTTAATATTTCCCCAATTTCAAAATCGGGCTCTACTTTTCTTGCTTCTGTAAGACTTACGTGCCTGTTCTCGTCATAATCAAAACTGTCATCGGCAAATTCATCGTCAACTATCTCACGGTTACGCCATATTTCCAAATCTCCTTTGTCGATATTAATGATGATATCGCAATTTTCATCGGTGCCGTACTTTTTTATCAGCATACTTCTAAAAACATCTTCAAGGATGCTCATCATTGTAGGACGATCAATGTTTTTGAATTCTTTGAATTCCGAAAATGACTCAATTAAATTAATGGTTTCCATTTTATTAAAATTTAAAAGAAATTATTCTTTTGGTTTGTTTTATTTGATTTCGTATTATAACTATTTTTTTTTGACTAGCTTCTTTTTTGTTTTTATTCGTTTCTTCTATTGCAATACTATTCGCATCTGTTTCAATTAGTTTTCCAATTATTTTTTGGTTTTCTATGGTCGTTACTTCTACTTGCTTTCCAATACTTTTTGTGTATTGTTCTATAACTTTAAATGGGCTTTCTAATCCCGGTGATGATACTTGAAGTTCAAAGTCTTCTATCTCTCGGTCAAGTGTTCCTTCAATAAACTTACTTACTCTTACACATTCGTCAATCGCTAAGCCATTTATATTATCCAGCAGTACAATTATTCGGTTACCCGGATTCACTTTTATATCCACCAGAAAGTTTTCTGTGGTATGCAACGCTTCTATTACTATAGGTTTTATGTGCTCGGCAGTTATCATATTTAAATTTTGATAAATAAAAGAGGGGACTTGTTGTCCCCTCCTTTAATACTAAACTTTCAGCCACAAATGTATAAAGAAAATCCTACAAACAAAAGAAAATAGTGAAAACCTTAGATTAATTTAGGAAAAAACGTGGATAAAAGTTATCTTTGTTGTAACTACATAAAAATAGTGCTTCTTTAGTAAAGAGAAAATAACCAAAATCTTTGTAATATGGATAATTGTAAATCAATAGAAAAAACAATACTGATACGTTTTGTTTTAATGTTTGTTTTGATAGTCTCTATGGGCAATTCAGGAATAGGACAAACAAATTCAGTAGTTGCAGAAGTGGTTGATTCAGCTATGGCTGAAGCACCAGTAGATACTGTTACTAAAGCTGTAGATCCGGGCTTAAACCAAACCCAAAAAAGTATATTTAAAAAAATGAAAGAAATTACTAAGGTAGATGATAATACCATTTTCTCTGTTTTAGGTGTTATTGGAGTATTAAGTGTTGTTGGTATAGCAATGTATATGAGTTTTAAAGATGACGATAACAAAAAAGCATAAAATGTTTATAAATAAATAGAAAAGGCTCGACATTGTTACGCCTTTTCTGTTTGTAAGAATTACAAATATTTGGTAACATTGTACCCCAAACAAATTGGGTAAAGTGAGTAATAAGGAAATTTTAATAGAAAATCCGGCATTTCGAAAAGTATCTAAAATTGACGATTTTGTCCAATTAATAAAGCTTCGGTTGTCTTTTTTAGTAGTGTTATCTGCTGCTTTGTCTTTTCTGTTTGCCTCAAATTCAATCGATTGGCAAAAGTTACTTTTTATGATATTGGGAGGTTTTTTAGTTACAGGGTCTTCTAATGCATACAATCAAATAATAGAAAGAAGTTTGGATAAATTAATGACTCGAACCTGCAATAGGCCATTGCCTTCGGGTAGAATGTCATTATCGGAAGCTCATATAATTGCGTTTATGTTAGGTGTTTGTGGTGTTATAATGCTATGGCTATGCGTAAATACGTACAGCGGTATTTTAGGTTTATTGGCACTAATTTTATACACAGTGGTGTATACTCCTTTAAAACGAATAACACCTTTTGCCGTATTTGTTGGGGCTTTCCCAGGAGCCATTCCAGCCATGTTGGGCTGGGTTGCAGCTACAAACAATTTTGGTTTGGGTGCAATATTGGTTTTTGCTATTCAATTTATTTGGCAATTTCCTCATTTTTGGGCTATTGCTTGGGTTTTAGACGATGATTATAAAAAGGCAGGGTTTAAAATGCTTCCCACAGCGGAAGGAAGAGGAAAGGGGACAGCATTTCAAACATTGGTGTATGCATTAGGAATAATTCCAATTAGCTTAATGCCTTGGTATTATAATATGATTGGGGGCATTGGTGCTACAATTATTTTAATTTGTGGGATAGCATTTTCAGTTCAAGCTTTTAAACTCTTAAAAACCTGTGAGATAAAATCGGCTCAACAATTAATGTTTGGCTCATTTATTTACCTGCCAATTGTACAAATAGCATTATTAATTGATAAAATATAAAAATGGAATACCAAACAACATCACCCCTAACAAAAATCGAAAAAGAAGAGATAAGAAAAAAAACGGCATCTACGTTGTTGTATATTGCTATTGGCAGTATGGTAATGCTTTTTGCTGGATTAACAAGTGCATATTTGGTTCGGCAAGCAACAGGCCATTGGTTACAATTTAGTTTACCTCAATCATTTTATTTTAGTACAGCAGTTATTATGCTTAGTAGCCTTACGTTAAACTGGGGATATTTATCTGCAAAAAAAGATAATCGGAAGTCCGCCACTAACGCGCTGCTGTTAACGCTAATATTGGCAACTTTGTTCATTGTATTTCAGTTTATGGGCTGGAATAATTTGGTTGAACAAAAAGTCTTTTTTGCTGGTAAGGAAAGTAATGCTGCCGGATCATTTATGTATGTTCTTACGGGTTTGCACTTGGCTCACTTAATTGGGGGCTATATTTACTTGGCAATAGTGTTGGTTCGATCTAAAAAGGGAAGATACAGTTCTGTAAGCCATCTTGATTTAAAGCTCTGTGCCATTTATTGGCATTTTCTAGATATATTATGGATTTATTTATTTTTATTTTTGTTATTTATTCGTTAATTCTTAAACTTGCATTCTGAAATTAATTTTTATAATATAATTATGTCAAGTCATTCAACCGCGGTAAGCGAAACAAAACATTGGAACGGAGGCGTATCCCCAGTTGGTATCAGTTATGGGAAAATGTATATGTGGTTTTTCCTTGTTTCAGATGCTCTTACTTTCTCAGGATTGCTTTGCGCCTATGGATTTATGCGCCACAAATACCCCGACCTTTGGCCAATTCCGGGAGATGTGTTTACACACTTCCCTTTTTATGATGGTCACATTGCATTGGCATATGTAGGGCTAATGACTTTTATCCTCATTATGAGCTCTGTTACAATGGTGCTAGCCGTTGAAGCAGGTCATAGAATGAATAAAAAAGCAGTTGGTAACTGGATGTTGTTAACCATTATTGGTGGTTTAATGTTTGTTGGGTCTCAGGCTTGGGAGTGGTATCATTTTATTGTAGGAACAGATCATGGTGCTGTGAGAACATTTCTAAAAGATGGGATTTGGGTAACAGAGGTATTTAAAGGAGCAAATTTACAAGTGAACGAATACGGTTTACCTGTATTTGGCGATTTCTTTTTCTTTATCACAGGTTTTCACGGTTTTCACGTTTTTAGTGGTGTTGTTATAAATGCTGTCATATATATTAATGTATTGAATGATACTTATGAGAAACGGGGCCACTATGAAATGGTTGAAAAGGTTGGTTTGTATTGGCACTTTGTAGATCTTGTGTGGGTGTTTGTGTTTACATTCTTTTATCTACTTTAAAAATAAATTATATAATATAAATAAAAATCATGTCAGGATTTAACGACCCATACCCAAGTTACGAGCATTTAGCTCATCACAGTGAAGAAGACGGAAAAAAGAAAAGAAGAAAGTTGTGGAATGTTTTTTGGATAATGTTGGCAATTACAATTGGAGAGCTAATTGTCGGATTTAAAGCAGAGTCTTGGGGATTAAATAAAACATTCCTAATGTACCTTTTTATTACATTAACAATTGTTAAAGCGGGTTTCATTGTACTCTCTTTTATGCACCTTGGTGATGAAACAAAAGCATATAAATGGATAATCTTAGGTCCGTATACTGTGTTTATTTTATATTTAGCCATTATGGTTGATATTGGAGAAGGCAATTATTCAAAAGAGTACAGAGCAGAAATGGATAAGGCATTTGCTGAGCAAAGAGAACAGGGTCATAAACATAATTCAGAGGAACACAACAAGCCATCAGAAGAACATAAAGGTGCAGCTAAAGAAGTATCAAAAGCAGGCGAAGCTCACCATTAATGTTTAACATATGAATGCGAGTAAAGTAACTACTAAATATAAAAAGGGAGGATACTTACTTGCATTTTTTTTGTTCCCTGCAATTCTTTGTTTCGTTTACTATTATTTTGTTGTTCGTAAACCCCTAGTCTCTGGCAATGACTCTGTATTTGTAAAACTTGCTTATTTTGGTCCAAAACAATTAGGCCCCAACGGAAAGGATACAATTTATCACAGCATTCCAGATTTCGCTTTTGTGAATCAGGAGGGTAAAGTAATTACCCAAAAACACTACGAAGGAAAAATGTACGTTGCCGATTTCCTTTCTTGTTCCGACAGAACGGTTTCTATCAAACTTGCTGCACAATATTTTAATATACAAAAAAAGCTAAGTTTTATCAATAATTTTCTTTTACTCTCTCACACTGTTAATCCTAAAGAGGATACGCTTTCGGTTTTGAAACAATATGCTTACGAAGTACACGCCATTGATAATATGTGGAATGTAGTAACAGGCGATAAAAAGCAATTGTATACCATAGCTACAAATGGATATTTAGTGGATGTTGGCGACTTTGATAACTTTACTTTTAGTAAAACACTTGTATTGGTTGATAAGGAAAGGCACATTAGAGGTTTTTATGATGGAACGAGTGTCACGGATGTTAATAGGTTGCAGGATGAGGTAAGGGTTTTATTCGCAGAATACAGAATGAAAGCAAGAAATAAAAAACAACATATTCAATAATTTGTACTTTTGTACCAATGAACGACAAACTTATTTTCAGAATAATTGCAGCTGTTTCCATCTTTGTTTTTTGTGTGGTAGTATTGTTGAATAAAAAAGTATTGCCTGTGCCAAATGAAATTCCGGATTTTGTGTATAAGCTACCAAAGTTTAATGCAATTATTAATGGTACTTGTACTTGTTTACTATTGCTTTCGCTTTATTTTATAAAACAAAAAAATGTTACACTGCATAAAAAAATAAATATTTGGGCTTTTTCATTTTCTTCTTTGTTTTTAGTTTCATATATCACATATCATTGGTTGGCAGTTGAAACAGTTTTTCCATTGGATAATCCACTGCGCCCACTTTATCTTGTAATATTAATTAGTCACATCATATTAGCAGCCGCGGTATTGCCACTCATATTGTTATCCTTTTATCGAGGCTTACAATTACAGGTTGAACTGCATAAAAAAATAGTACGTTGGAGTTATCCAATTTGGTTATATGTTACCATTACAGGAGTTGTAGTGTATTTAATGTTGTCTCCTTATTATACGCATTAATTCAATGAACAAGTCCCCCTTTTTTTTTGTGGTATTAATTTTTTTTATCTTATTTAGTTATGATGTTTCACTAGCACAATGTGCTATGTGCAAGGCAACAACAACTTCTAATTTAGAGGGCGGGGGTAGTGTGGCGAAAGGAATTAACAAAGGAATTTTGTACTTAATGTCAGTACCCTATGTAATATTGTTTTTGATTTTTAGAAAAAAAATTGGCGCTCTCTTTAAAATGCTACACTCGAAAAATTTTCCGAAGTAATTTACTTTAATTACTTTATAAATTTGCCACCTAACTTTCGGTAATAATTTTCACAAAGTTCCCCTATTTGCTTGCTCTCTTTCTATGGATTCAAAAAGTGCTTTAAAATTACCTGCAACTACAATTCCAATTACTTTGATGAGTTTAACTTTTTGCAAATTTGCGATGTGGCGGACTTAGAACCACTGAACTTTCAATTTACGATTTACAAAGCTCCCCTAAAATAAATCATATTGTAAGTTAGTTGCTGCTATTTTTTGCTAAACCTTTTATTGATCGTATTATAAGTTCAGGTTCTCCTGTTCTTATGTTTTTTTTTAAATGCAAGAAGTTTGTTTTGGTAAAAATATGGGGAGAAGAAATTTGTAAAATGGAACCTCCAGCTAAAGCGAATAAATAAAAATAATTATTTGTTTATTGCTATAAGGTGCCCCTTAAAGATTGTTCGCGTTCGATAGATTCGAATAATGCTTTAAAATTTCCTGCGCCAAAGCCTTTTGCACCCATACGTTGTATAATCTCGAAAAATAAAGTTGGACGATCCTCCAACGGTTTTGTAAATATTTGCAATAGGTAACCATCTTCATCGGCATCAACAAGAATTGATAATTTTTGAAGTTGCTGAATATCTTCCTTCATTGCCTCTCGATGGGTTCCTAAGCGGGCAGGGATTTCATCGTAATAGGCTTGAGGTGGCGGAGGTAAAAATTCAATACCCCTTTCTCTTAATTCGCGTACAGTTTTAATAATATCATCCGTTGCAAGTGCTAAATGCTGCACTCCGGAACCTTCATAAAAATCAATATATTCTTCAATTTGGGAGCGTTTATTTCCTTTTGCTGGTTCATTGATTGGAAATTTAATACGACCATTTCCGTTACTCATTACCTTGCTCATCAATGCTGAGTATTCTGTGTGAATTTGTTTATCGTCAAACGAAAGAAAATTTACAAAACCCATCACATCTTCGTACCATTTTACCCAAGTATTCATCTGGTTCCAACCTACATTACCCACCATATGGTCAACAAATTTCAATCCTATAGCTGTGGGTTTATAATCACTTTCCCATTTTTTAAAGCCTGGTAAAAAATCGCCATTATAATTTTTACGTTCTACAAACATATGAACTGTTTCGCCATAGGTATAGATTCCCGAACGAATAACGTAACCATTTTCATCCTCTTCGCGTATTGGTTCCATAAATGGTTTCGCACCACGTGATGTGGTTTCCTCAAAAGACTTGGTGGCATCGTCCACCCAAAGTGCAATTACTTTTACACCGTCACCGTGTTTTTTTACATGCTCCCCAATTGGCGAATCGCTAGTTAAAGCTGTAGTTAATACCAAGCGGATTTTGTCTTGTTGCAATACATAGGAAACCCTGTCTTTTAGACCTGTTTCGAGTCCTGCATAAGCTAACGACTGAAACCCAAAAGCTGTTTTATAAAAGTGTGCCGATTGCTTTGCATTGCCCACATAAAATTCAACATAATCGGTTCCGTTAAGCGGTAAAAAATCACCCGCATCCTTGAATATTTTTTCCAAACCGGGTGCTATATCTTTTGTATCCATTCTTTAAATTAATTGCTCAGTTTTACTAAAATAAAAGGTTTTAATCCTTTATAAGTTCCGTCATCATTATAAGCTGACTGTCCCAATACAATGGCCGTAACTTTTTTTGTTAGTTTGAATTTCACTTTGTCAAAATACCAATCTTCAATAAAACGAATATACGTAAGGCTTTCATTATTAAATTCTCTTTCAAGAATTTTTTGAACAAAGACTCCTGGGTTATCTGTTTCTTCAATTTGAAGAGTATCCTTTTTGTGCATTTGTTTATATAGCTCTTCAACCGGAATTTCTACATTCTCATCAAAAGGATCGTATGCTTTTTGTTTACCTGACATAACAGCGTCCATAATAGTGCTTACAATTTTTTGTTGATCAACAAATTTATTTACTCTTACCCAATCAGAAGAATCCCAATCTTCCGGCTTTATAATTTCAGCCTGACTGCGTACGTGTTCACCCCACAATTCGCCATCGGCAGTAGTTGCGGCAGCTGTTTGTGATATAGTTGCATCAGTATGTTTTGTTTCACTGTTGCAAGCGGCAATTACAAAAACAGCAGTTAAGCCAAGAAAAGAATAAAAAGCATTTTTCATATTGTTTTATTTTAATTCCATATCAGCAGCTCCAATGGAAACTCCATCAGCAAATATTTCAACTTTGTATTTTCCTTTCGCAAACTCATCTTTTTTTATGAAGCCCATACATACTTCTTTAGCACTGCCTTCGTACTCAACTCCTCTTTTTGAGCTAAATGATTGTTTCTGACCATTTGCTGTAAAGCTGTTAGAATCATCAGTACCATTTACTAATACCTGTCCATTTGGTGAAGTAATTTTCATATAAATTATTTTTTCTCCTTGATTGGCAATTCGGTTTGCACTAAGTGTAAAGCAAGCTCTTATTTTGTCGGCTCTAGCTGCTCTGGTAGTTGTAATTTCTTTCGCCTCCCCTTTCATTTTAACAGCATCGGCAAACAATTGGTAAGCTGTTAATTTAGCCGCAACATCTAATTTTTCTGACAAGTTTTTCTTATCATTATTTAGCTGCTCGGTTTTCTCTTTCTCAATTATTAAACTTTGGTTTACCACCAAGTTCGAGTCTTTTAATCCTTGGTTAGCAATTTGCAATAAGTCTATTTCGTGTAAATAACTCTTTATTAGATTACGAATGGTTTTAAGTTCTTTTTGTAGTTTACGAACAACTTCCGCATCGCCCTTGTACTTTTCAAGCTGTACGCCCAATTCTTCTATTTCTTCTCTTTTTATATCTAATTCCGATTGAAGTTGTTTATTGTTGGTTTGAAGTCCATCGTATAATTTTTGCACTTCATCTAAATCTGATTTTACGCCAACGTAAATACTATCTATTTTTTCTTTTTCAACGATTACGGTTTCAGTAAGTGTTTTTTGGTTATACAGCTGATATCCTAAAAATAACGATACCAGCGTTAATACTCCAGAAAGTATAATAAAAAAAAGGTTGTTCGGTTTTTTTTGGTTTGTTTGTTCGTTGTTTTTCATACTGGATGTTGATTGTTAAGTAATTAGTGATTATTTTTATGCAAAATTAGGCCATTTTTCCATATTTCAACGCATTTCTATGTATTTGTTTTCTGATTTTATTTCGCTTATTTATCCTAACATATGTATGGCTTGTGGAAATGCCTTACATAAAAATGAAGATCATATATGTTCGCGTTGCCAATATAATTTACCTAAAACCAATTTTTACAAAATTGACGATAACCCTATAATGAGGCTTTTTTGGGGCAGAGTAAAACTAAAAGGAGCATCTTCATTTTATTATTTTAACAAGGGGGGCAAAGTTCAAAATTTACTACATCAATTAAAGTACAGTGGCCAGCGCGACTTAGGGATAAAGCTTGGGAGGATGTATGGAGGTGAACTAATTCAGATTGCTGAGTATGAAACAATAGATTGCATTATTCCAGTACCGCTTCATTTTAAAAAAGAAAAAAAACGAGGCTACAATCAAAGTGAAATGATTGCAATAGGGTTGTCGATTGTATTAAAAAAGCCTGTGATGAATGATGTTTTGTTGCGTTCAAAAAATAATGAAACACAAACAAATAAAGCCCGATTTAAACGTTGGGAAAATGTAGATAACGTATTTGAAATACCCAATCCCGATTTATTGAAAGGCAAAAATATATTGTTGGTGGATGATGTAATAACAACAGGCGCTACCTTGGAATCCTGCGCAAATCAGTTGTTGAATATTTCTGAAACACAAGTTACTGTTGCAACAATTGCATTCGCAAATCTATAATCAAAAATTAGCATCTTTGTACTATGGTTGAGTTAATTAACACTACAGATTCTGTAACAAAAGAAAAAAAATACCAAGAGTTATTGCCACAGTTAAAAGAAATTATTGAAGGCGAAAGTGATCTTGTTGCTAATTTAGCGAACCTTTCGTCTGCTTTGCATTTAAGTATGCATTTTTTTTGGGTTGGATTTTACAGTGTAAAAAACAATCAACTTGTTTTAGGGCCCTTTCAAGGCTCCGTTGCCTGTACTAGAATTGATTTTGGAAAAGGTGTTTGTGGAAAAGCCTGGGAAACCAAACAAATACAAATGGTAGATGATGTGGATGCTTTCCCCGGACACATAGCTTGCAGTTCTTTGTCTCGTTCAGAAATTGTATTGCCCATTTTTAATTCAATGAAGGAAGTGGTTATGGTATTGGATATTGATAGTGATAAGGTCGCCGATTTTGATGAAACAGATAAAAAATATTTGCAACAAGTTATTGCACTAATTGAAAGAGCTATATGATCTTTATTCGTATTATGCAAAATTACCTTGTTCTTCTTTTTGTACTATTTGTTTATGGCTGTGCTCAAGTTGTATCTCCCACAGGTGGAGCAAAGGATATTGTCTCTCCTAAATTAATTAAAGCAACCCCTGAAAACAAAAGCGTTCATTTTAACTCTAAAAGCATAATGCTTGAGTTTAATGAATATGTTTCATTGCGTGATATACAAGGACAACTTACAGTGTCACCACCTTTAAAATACCCTCCCATTGTTAAAGAAAAAAACAAATCAATAAAAATAGAGCTGAAGGACACCTTGATGGAAAATACGACTTATTCATTCCATTTTGGAAAGGCAATTGTAGATTTAACGGAAGGAAATGCATTGGAAGATTTTCGTTACATTTTTTCAACCGGCACATTTCTTGATTCTTCCAATATGTTTGGAAGAGTTGATTACGCAGAGAATCATAAAGTGGAGAAAGGGATACTTATTATGCTGTATGATGAAAAAACATACAATACCGATTCATTTGTTTACAAACAAATACCTCGCTATTTTGGCAAAACAAATGGGGGTGGAGGTTTTCAAATTAATAATATAAGGCAAGGAAAGTATAAGGTAATAGCACTAAAAGATGCAAATAATAATTACGTTTACGATGCACCTGATGAATTTATCGGATTTTCGGATTCTGTTTATTCGCTCGATAGCAATTCTTACATATCATTGTCATTGTTTCAACAAATAAATCCTAAATTCTTTGTAAAAAAATCAAACAGTGTTCGGCACGGTGAAATCAGAATGCAATTCAATAAGCCGGCAGGTGATTTAAAAATTGAAGCGCTAAATGTACAGTTCAAAAAATCATGGTATATTGAAGAGTACAGTCTAAATAGAGATTCACTTTCCTTATGGCTAACGGACATAGTAGCGGATACGCTTAAATTGCTTGTCACGAATGATAAGAAGCTAATTGACACATTGGAAATTTTGCTTGCCAAAAAGCCAGGACAGAATAATATTCAATCAGCTGGAAAGGGTGTGGCAACTTTCAATTTGCTGGTAAGCACCAATTTTGTGAAGGAAATAGCGCCCAACCAACCAATAATTTTAATGCTTAATAATCCTATAAAGGAATACGATGCATCAAAAATACTATTGCAGCAGGGCACTCAAACGTTGAAATGCACTTTGGAAATTATGGATAAAGCATCGCGCAAATTTAAAGTCAGCACATTTAGTTTATTGCCCGACAGCTCCTACAGATTGTTTATTCCACCGCAATCATTTATCGATATTTTCGGACTAACAAACGATACAGCAAAAGCTCTATTTAAAGTACAAAAAGAGGATAATTTTGGCAAATTGAAATTGAAAATAAATGTTCCACCATCTGCAAAAAATTATATTGTGCAACTGTTAGATGAAAAGGGAAATGTGTTTCGAGAAGAGAAAATTAACGCCTCAAAATTGTGTGTATTTGAAAACCTTAAGCCACTAACATATAGTGTTAAAATTATTGTAGATGATAACAAAAATGACAAATGGGATACAGGCGATTTTAGTAAAAAACTTCAACCGGAAAAAACAATAAATAGTCCCAAAAATTATACCTTACGTGCAGGTTGGGATATGGAGGAGGAATGGAGTTTGTGAAATTAGATATAATTCCGAAGATATAAGAGTCAAGTACAAAATAGGTCGACATTATCGTCCTTACCACAACAAGAATAAATTAAGGCTATTCTTGTTCTTTTTTTATTCCAAAATTATACCTAAAATTCAAACTGAGGAGGGTACTGTATTGTCCGCGATGCCACCAATCGAAAAGATAGATATAGCGCACAGATGTTCCGGTGCTTAAATTGTTACGGATAGGTAAAAAAGAGTTTGACCAACGCCAATTCATTTCCATTCTTTTTCCAAGCGGCATATTGATTCCAGCATTGATGCAAAAATCGGTTCGCTTAAAGGGGCGTACTTCAGGCGAAGATGAAGGGATATAGCCATACTGATCTTGAACAGAATATTTTAGTAAAGAGGCAACTGAGGGGCCAACTTCATAGGTAAATTTTTTAATTTTATATTTCAATAAAAGGGGAACTTCAATATAATTAAGTCGTAATAGGTAAAAAGTTAAATCGCCTTTGTCGAGATGTACTTGTTTACGACTGCCTTTTTGAATATAGGTGAGTTGAAGTTCGAGAGATGCCTTTTCGTTTTTTAATTGTCGAGAAACAAATGCTCCTGCAACAAGCCCAGGTTTGTTAAAACCACCTAAGTTGTCACCCGACACTTGACTCCCAATAATTCCCGTTAATAATCCTGCTTTGAAATTCCTTTGTGCTAAAGCGAGATTACTCTCATATAAAAAGAGCACTATAACAATAATAATTAGCTTTTTCAAGGTGTTATGGAACTATTTTCAGCTCTTCTGCTTGAATTACTTCGTACGTAGTAGCATTGTATACAAAAGCCACTACTTTACAGTTACCAACAATCCAAGTTGGAGGAAGTGTTAATTGGTAATCTTTTGTTTGAGTTGCGCCTACAACAATAGAGCCGCTTGCAATTTCGTCCCCCCAAGTACCATTCATAGAACCTCTCAGTATGTGATTAAACACATAATCAGGAACAGCATCTGGAAAAATAGAGTAATCCTTTTGATAATCAATAATACCGTTCTCAACAATTACTACCGATAAATTGTATATACCATTTTGAGCAGTAAGGTATTCATTGTTTATATGCGTTTTAAGTATTCTGCAATCTTTAAAATAGGTGTTTCGAATATGTAAATGAGCATCGGGTGCAATTGCGAGTGCTAAGGATACAGCAGCAGCCCAGTTATCGTGGTATTTAATGTGTTGCCCAGTAGGTTTGTCAATTCTGTTTACCATTCCATTTGGATTTCCCGCACTGGATATTCCAAAAAAGGCATCCCAAGCAGTTCCTTCTGTGCTTTGAAAATCGGTAGTGTATTTTGGAGAAGAAATTTGTGCAAAGGAACCTGCATGAATAGCAATACCGACAACTTTATCGGGATTAGCAACTAGTATGTCGTGCAATTTAACGGCAGCTTTAGGGCAATTTCCACAGGTATGTCCAGTGTAATCTTCTAGCAATACCTTTCTTACTTTTGCAACAACACTGGTTTCCTCAACAACGGTAGAGTCGAGACAAGCGGAACCTCCATTTCCACCACCGGTTGGAGCCTCTACTTGCCTGTAAGGCATTTCAATTTTATCACAGCCTTGAATTGTTAAAACACTTGCGGCTAAAAGATAAAAGAGTTTTTTCATTGTGTTATTCCTTGATAAAGTAAAGATATAAAAAATAATTTATAATTGCCAACACAGATAAATCAAGACAGTTGCTAGTTTTGTATCAACGCCTTATAAAACCATGTTAGTTGTTTACAAATTGTAATGTTATCGTATTTTTTTTCTACCAGTATTCGCGCATTGCGGGCAACTGTATCAGCGTATATTTTATCCGATAAGCAAGTATGAATAGCTTCAACAAACTCATCGGCAGAATCAGCAATTAAAATATCTTTTAAATTTTCATATTCAATACCTTCGGCTCCGATAGAAGTAGAAACAACGGTTTTTCCTAATGCCATTCCTTCTATTATTTTTACGCGCATTCCTCCGCCCGAAGTAAGTGGTACTAGCATAATGGATTTTGAATTGATGAATTGATTTGAGTCTTCTACTTCTCCCAAAACAAGAACGTTTGGAATGGATAATTGCTTCAACCAGCTGGGCATATTTCTCCCTGCAAGATATAAATTTACGGCAGGGTGTTTAAGTAGCACTTTTGGCCAAACATTTTCTAATAACCATTTTATTCCATCTGCATTAGGCATCCAATCCATTGCTCCTATGTGAAAAACGGAGGGGTATTCTGTTGTCGATTCATCTTTTTTGTATTTAGACACATCAATACCAAAAGGAATTGTTATAATGGGCAAGGTGCAAGCCAGCTTTTGATGTATTTTTGCATCAATGTCTGTAATGGCTGCAATTCCATCGTATCTATTTAGCATTGATAATTCATACTTCTTTAATCGCTCGGCAAGTAATTTTAAATACCATTTTTTAAAAAAATTAGTAGACGCATCAGCCAATCGTTCCCATATTACATACTCTACATTTTGTGAACGCAATACAATTTTTGCTTTTGAATATTCGCGTATTGTATCGACATACGATGCTACCCACAAGGTTTCAAGATGAACAATATCAAATTCTTGTTTCAATAAAATATCTATTAATGTATTTTCAAATTCTTTGGAATAAAATCGGATAATATTATACGATTTGTTTGAAAATAAATTCAAAAAGGCGCCAATCGGTTTAACGGAAGTATCAATATATACTGATTGAAATGCCGTTCGTTTTCTATATTCAACGTCAATATCGTCTTCTTTAATGAAGTGTTTGGGAGTATTTACTGCAAGCACCTTTACGTTATTGCCACATTTAATAAGTCCATCTGTTAATATATTCATAGCAATGCTGCCACCATCTTTTGGCGGGAAGGGCATTTTGCTGCATATTTGCAATATTCTCATAAAATAGTTAACAGTTCTATTTTTACTATCTACTTCGCAAATATAAGAATTAGCCGACAGTTTAGAATTTCCCGTTTTTATATTTAGCTGTTAATGTTTACTTTTAACACTCCAATAAATATAAATGACTGCAAATAAATTTTTAATTACAGGGTTTTCCGGCTTCGTGAGTAAGCATTTTTTAGACTACCTTGAAAACAATGAAATAGATGCAAAGGTATTAGGTATTGACATAAATGATAATGCGCTTGACATAAAAAATTTCAAGCATATTAAGTGTGAATTTCAACGAGTAGATTTGTTAGATAAAAGTAAGGTTGAGAAAATAATTTCTACATTTAAGCCTAACTTTGTTTTGCATTTAGCTTCCAACAGCAGTGTGGCTATGAGCTGGAAATGTCCGGTTGAGAGTTTTACAAATAATACAACCATCTTTCTAAATTTAATCGAAACTCTTCGTTTATCAGAAATACAATGTAGGATACTTTCAATAGGTTCGTCCGAAGAATATGGTAATGTAAATTCAGTGGATTTGCCATTGAAAGAGGACCACCTGTTACAGCCTGTAAGCCCTTATGCAGTGGCGAGGGTTTCGCAAGAGATGATTTCGAAAGTATATGTAGATAGCTATGGAATGGATATTATTATGACCCGTTCGTTTAATCATATTGGGACATATCAAAAAGATATTTTTGTGATTCCTTCCTTCGCAAAACAATTAATTGACTTAAAGAAAAGTAATTCAATCGCAAAGGATTTAACCACTGGCGATACTTCCATTATTCGCGATTTTGTAGACGTGCGCGATGTAGTTAAAGCGTATTATTTGTTGTTTCAAAAAGGGAGAAAGGGTACTATATATAATATATGCAGAGGTGAAGGGGTTTCTTTGAGTGAAGTAATACAGATAATGGCATCTATACTAAATATAAAAGTTACCCATCATATTGACGCAACCTTGGTTCGCCCGAATGACAATAAAATTATTATTGGGAGCAACGAAAAAATTAAACAAGATACCGGCTGGACCCCTACTTATTCAATACAAGAAAGCTTGAAAGAGGTGTTGGGCTATTACAGTTAAATCATTCTTTTACAAATTTTACAAATTCTTCGCTCGAAGCACCATATTTTAAAAAATAAATGCCTGAAGGTAAACGGCTAACATTCAGCGTTACATTGCTTTTGCTTTTGTTTACAATAATTATTTCTTTTTCTTGCCCGAGTAAATTCACAATACTTAAATTAGATTGCAACAGTGTAGACTTATCGATTATTGCAACAGTGATAGTATTTGTTGTTGGGTTAGGGAATAATGCAACAGTTGCTTTAATTTCTTCGCTTAAAATAGGTGTAACAGAAGGTTGCACCAATAATGGTCGTAGAAATACCTTTACAAAATTAAGGGTAGTGTCCATATATGGAATGTTACCAAAATAAGGAACGTGATCGGACCCCCAATAAGTGTGAAACGGATTGTTAATACCCAAATTGGTTGCGCGAGGATTTAACGATGCGCTTCCATCCACTACCATTAAAGGAAAACCAGCAACCGATATCAATGCTGATCCATAAGGAACAGTGGCATCGACATTTCCATGCATACTAACAAATGGAACATTACCGGGTTCTATCCAAGAGGAGTCGCCCAAGGCGCCACACAAATTTACCACTCCATTAACTAGATGTGAGTATCCCGGACTTCCACTTATTCCATCTATTCCGCCCATATTGTTAATGTTTACATAAACGGGCACTTCTGCTACCTTATCCATATAAGCTAAATGCAATGACATAAAAGCTCCTGCTGAACTTCCACCCGCAAAAACATAATTGGAATGTATTTTATACAGATTGCTTGTTGCGGCATCTTTTCTGAAATAACGAACTGCAGCTTTCATGTCTTGCATCGCTCTCACAACTGCCTTTGTAGCGTTTACTGAATCTATTGGAAACATTCCTATTCGGTAATCAATAGAAGCACACACATAGCCCATTTTTGCAAAATGTGTAGCTAGTTCTAACACATCACTATTAGTTTTGCTTCCTCCAATAAAACTTCCTCCGTGTGCCCAAACAATCAAGGGTCTTTTTGAAACGGTATCTCCTGTAGGTTGATAAATATCCATTATTAACGTTACGGGCTGTCCGTTAACACCAATTCCTGAACCATATGTAATGTTAGAAGTAGTTGTTATCTGTGGAAATATCTCATTGTAATATCTGCCGTTAGTAGTATCAATAGTTTGAGAAAACAATTGCGCTGTTGCAAAAAGTAAAATAAATGTAAAGAACTTTTTCATTTTTAAAGTGTAATGTTTCTGTAAAAATACAAATAAAAACGAGTTATCTGCTTAAAGCTATTTGTGAAAGGGGGCTTATTTATCCTATTGCTTTAACAGATGAAAAAGGGTGCACTTGAAATATTTAATAATTCCTATCAAATGGGGCCTGTAAAGTTTTGTTGATTAATTTTTCTCCAGTTTTCCATCTTTGTAAACAGCCTCGGTTTTTAATTTCCCTTCTTGGTCAAAATATTGCCATTTACCATCACGAACACCCGTTTTAAATTTGCCTTTTTGCCATAAAATACCCCATTCGTACCAAGTTGTTTTTTTGCCGTCTTGCTTTCCTGTTTTGTAGTTCACTTCTTCAAAGTGCCCACCTGTTTCATAATAAAATACCCAAAGCCCTTCTTTCAAGTAATTTTTATACTGCCCCTCTTCTTTTTTATTTCCGTTGTCGTACCATATTGTGCATTTCCCATTTTCTTTTCCAAATGCATATCCGCACTCTTTTATTTTCCCACCGTTTTCGTTCCAAAAGCTCCAAGCTCCAACTTTGATTCCATCTTTGTATGCACCTGAGTAATTTTGTTTTCCTGTGTCGTACCATCCATTCCAAGTGCCGTCCATTTTTCCTTTTTTAAAGCTGCCTTCATCCTTTTTTTGTCCGTTTTCGTAATAGGCTATCCATAATCCTGTTTCTAAGTTTTCGCTGTAATTACCTTCTTGCAGTTTTGTGCCACTTTCAAAATAGGTAAGCCATAATCCGTTTTTTTGGTCATTCACAAAGTCCCCTTTTTTCCACAATGCTTTGTTTTTATAGTAATAAGTCCAAACGCTATCGTGCAATCCCCTTTTGTAATTCCCTTCGAATTCCTTTACACCATTTTTGTAAAAATAAATCCAATGTCCATTTTGTTTGTCTTCCTCAAAATAGCCTTGCATATCGGATGTTCCATCTTCGTTAAACCAGTTCCACAATCCTTCTTTTTGATTATTCGCATATAATCCTTCTTTTTGTAATTTTCCTGAAGAGAACCAGTGTGTGGCTTTTCCATTCATTTTTCCCGAAATATAGGTTGCTTGGAATTCTTTTTTCTCATCCGTGAAATAAAACACCCATTCACCAGTTTGTTGGCCATCTCTGTATTCTCCCTCCGATTTTTTCATGTCGTTTGCATAATAATTAATAAGCTTTCCATTGCCACCTTTGATCCACTCTTTCCCTTTTTCATCGTTTAAAGTCCATAAAAAATAATTGTTATTTTTGTATTCTCCCTCTTCTTTTATTGATCCATTGAAGTGGAACGTAGTCCACTTACCATCTCGGTTGCCATTTTTATAATTTCCCCTTTTTTCAGTCTTGCCATTCTCATAGTAGGATGTATATAAGTCAGTAGGTTTATCTTCTTTGAAATTCCCATCCGCTTGCACATTACCATTTTCATAGTAGTAAATAAACTTTCCGTTCTTTTTTTTATTTTTAAAACTCTCTATACTTTTGGGTTTCCCATTGTCGTGCCAAGTGTTCCAAGTACTGTCAGGAACATCCAGCACGTAATAAGCAATTTGTGCTTTATTGCCGTTTATATAATAATAGGTAGAAGGACCATTTTTTTTACCCCACCTATAAGTTTCTTCTGTTTTAGTTTTGCCATTTTCATAATAAAATAACCATTTCCCTTCTTCTTTCCCATCTTTATATTCGCCCTCTTTTGCTATTTTTCCATTTTCATACCAAAAAACAGAGCGTCCTTCTTGCATCCCATTTTTGTAGTTCTCAAAACTTTTTTTTGAGCCACTAGGGTATTTTTGTTCTAAAGGTTGAGCTGCTATTGACAACGACAAACATAAGAGATAGAAAACAATAGAGATACTTTTCATTTTTGTAAATTTGCTTTGTCAAATCTAAAAAAAATAGGATTGGACAAAGTGGGTATTATTTACTATTTTTGAACTATGTATATTGAACAACTTTACACAGGTTGCCTATCGGAGGCTGCTTATTACATAGAGTCGAACGGAGAGGCTGCCATTATTGACCCTTTGCGAGAGACAGCTCCGTATATTGAAAAGGCAAAAAGCAGAGATGCAAGCATAAAGTATATTTTTGAAACACATTTTCATGCAGATTTTGTATCCGGTCACGTTGATTTGGCAAAAAAAACAGGAGCTCAAATTGTATATGGACCAACAGCACAAACCAATTACAAAATTATAAGTACTACCGATGGCGATATTTTTACCGTTGGAAAAATAAAAATTAAAGTACTACACACTCCGGGTCATACGGCCGAATCATCTTGTTATTTATTGTTTGATGAGAATGGTAAGGAGTATGCTGTATTTAGTGGAGACACCTTATTTATTGGCGATGTAGGCAGGCCGGATTTAGCGATAAAAAGTGATTTAACTCAAGAAGATTTAGCAGCAATGTTATTTGATTCCTTACGCAATAAAATAATGATTTTACCTGATGGTGTATTGGTGTATCCAGCCCACGGTGAAGGTTCGGCTTGCGGAAAAAATATTAGCATCGAAAAATCATCCACCATTGGTGAGCAGAAAAAATTCAACTATGCTTTGCAGAATATGAGCAAAAAGGAATTTGTTAAACAAGTTACTAATGGAATAATGCAAGCTCCTCAATATTTTGCAAAAAATGCTAATATCAATAAAAATGGTTATATATCTATTGAGGAAGTGATGCACAGCGGAGCAAATCCAATGACTGCTATTCAGGTAGAGGTGTCTGTTAACAAAGGAGCCTTGATTTTAGATACCCGAAAACCTGCAGAGTTTGGAACAGGATTTATTAAAGGAGCTTTGAATATTGGTATTGACGGGCAGTTTGCTGTTTGGGCAGGAACACTTATTATCGATATCAAGCGCCAAATAATTTTAATTACCGATAAAGGAAGAGAGGGAGAGGCTGTGTTGCGTCTGGCACGTGTGGGTTACGACAATAGCATTGGATATTTGGAAGGTGGAGTTGAGGCGTGGAAAAATTCAGGAAGACCATTGGGAACTATAAATTCGGTTAGTGCTTTGCAACTAGAAGAGTTGTTAAAAGATAAAAAATTAGATGTATTGGATGTAAGAAAACCAGGTGAGTACAGCGCAGAGCATTTAAAAGGTGTTCCAAGTTGTCCGCTTGATTTTATGAATGAAAATATACCCGCCTTAGATAAAAGTAAAACCTATTATTTGCATTGTAAAAGCGGCTATCGCTCTATGATTGCAGGTTCAATGCTTGCAGGAAGTGGTTACCACATTGTGAATATTACAGATGGTTTTGATGCCTTGAAAAACACTTCTTTACCAAAAGTTAGTGAAGATGTTACAGTATAAATAAAGAAGCACCATTGTTATAATATAAATTCAAATGCCTATCTACCATAAACTCGGAAATTTTCCGCAAAAACGCCATACAACATTTACGAAACAGGATGGGAATTATTATTACGAGCAATTGTTCGGAACAGAAGGCTTTCACGGAATGTCATCCTTGTTGTACCATACACACCGGCCTACACAAGTAAAGGAAATTGGAAAAGCTTTAGATGTACGCCCTAAGATTGCAGTTGAGAATAATATTAAAGCAATGATGTTAAAAGGGTTTAAAGTAAAACCCGTTGCCGATTTTTTAGAGAGTCGTAAAACCTTATTGGTGAACAGCGATGTGCATTTGGGCTTAGCAGCTCCGCAACAATCAATGTCTGATTATTTTTATAAAAATGCCGATGCCGATGAAATGATTTTTGTGCACAAAGGAAGTGGGACCCTAAAAACCTTTATGGGCAATATTCCTTTTGAGTATGGTGATTATTTGATTATTCCTCGTGGAATGATTTATCAAATTGAATTTGATACTACTGAAAATCGCTTGTTTTATTTGGAATCGTTTAGCCCTATTTATTTTCCTAAACGATACAAAAATAATTTTGGACAATTGTTGGAGCATTCTCCCTTTTGTGAACGTGACCTTAAATTGCCACAAGACTTGGAAACACACGATAAAAAGGGCGATTTTACAATTAAAATAAAAAAGCAAGGAATTATTCATCCGGTTGTTTATGCCAGTCACCCTTTCGATGTAATTGGGTGGGATGGATTTAATTATCCTTATGGTTTTTCCATCCATAATTTCGAACCCATTACAGGCAGAGTGCATCAACCTCCACCAGTGCACCAAACTTTTGAAACTGACACGTTTGTAGTTTGTTCCTTTTGTCCGCGTTTGTACGATTATCATCCACAGTCTATACCGGCACCTTATAATCACAGCAACATTGATTCCGATGAGGTATTGTATTATGTTGATGGTGATTTTATGAGCCGTAACAATATTGAACAAGGCGATATATCGTTACACCCGAAGGGGATTCCGCATGGACCTGCACCGGGTGCTATGGAGCGTAGCATTGGCCAAACTAAAACCGAAGAACTTGCTTTAATGGTGGACACTTTTAAGCCATTAATGGTAACACAGGAGGCCTTGGACATTGATGATGGTGCATATTACAAAAGTTGGGTGGAATAAGCCTGTTTTTTGTTGGCTTACCATTACTCACACAAGCAAATCGACCAATTTTTTGTTCGTACTTTCAAAATAAATGCTATCTTTGCCCTCCTTTCTAAAATTTTGAGGGGAAAAATGGCATATTTGGATCAATTTACAATCCCTTTTTTGGGATTAAGTTTAGGAGAACACGAGTACGAGTTCCAAATAACCAATGCGTTCTTTGAGCAGGAGGGTTTTATGGATTCCGAAATTAAAAGTGCCGATGTTAAGGTAAAGGTGCTTTTGAACAGACAGGAAACCCTACTTATACTAAATTTCGATATCGAAGCCACTATAGGCGTTGATTGCGACAGGTGTTTAACAAATTATTCCTTGCCTGTAAATTCGCAACAAAAGCTCATTGTAAAATTTGATAACGAACCGTATAACGATACCGATGATATATTGGTATTAAGTCCCTCCACAACAATTTTGAATTTAGCACAAACGCTATATGAATACTTGGGTTTGTTGTTGCCATACCAGCGAATACCTTGTGAAGATAAGGAAGATACCTCTTTGTGCGACAAAGAAGTATTGAATAAGTTAGAACAATATTCGCTAAAAAGTACAGAACAAAATGATAGTAGGTGGGAAGCACTGAAGAAAATAAAAACAAAAGAATAAACACTAATAAAAAAGTAAAATGCCACATCCTAAACGAAAGATCTCGAAATCGAGACGCGACAAAAGAAGAACACACGATAATGCAGTACCAAGTACTTTGTTTGTAGATCCTACAACCGGTGATGTTTCATTATTGCACCGTGTAAATACCGAAACAGGTATGTACAGAGGTAAAAAAGTAATGAAAGGTACTAAAGAAGCTTAATCTGTTTTTTGATGAAGATAGGTTTAGATGTAATGGGTGGCGACTTTGCCCCCAAAGCTACTATCGGAGGAGCCATATTGGCTCAAGCCGAATTGCCCTCTTCTGTTAAAATTGTACTTATAGGGAAGAAGGGTCTTATAGAGAAGGAACTCTTAATGCAAGGGGCGAGTTCCGAAAACTTTGAGATAATAGATGCTCAGGAGATAATAGAAATGGCCGAACACCCCACAAAGGCCTACTCACAAAAACCCAACTCAAGTATATCACTTGGGTTTTCTTCGTTAAAGGAAGGGAAGATTGATTCTTTTGCAAGTGTAGGAAATACAGGCGCAATGTTGGTAGGCTCCATGCTTACAGTAAAAACAATTACGGGTGTCATTCGTCCATGTAGCATATCAGTCTTGCCAAAGGAGAGTGGTGGTGTTAGTCTTGTTTTAGATGTTGGAACCAATGTCGATTGTAAGCCTGATGTGTTGTATCAGTATGGAATGTTAGGGTCTTTGTTTGCTCAACATGTTTATAATATTGAAAATCCGAAAGTAGGGTTACTGAATATTGGCGAAGAAGCCGAAAAAGGAAATCTAGTAAGCCAATCAGCACATAATTTAATGACAAATAGTAAGCATTTTAACTTTATTGGTAATGTTGAGGGTCGCGATTTGTTTTCAGAAAATGTAGACGTAATTGTATGTGATGGATTTACCGGAAATGTGGTATTAAAAGAAGTTGAAGCATTTTATACGCTAATAAAAAAGCGCAATATCGATGATACCTATTTTAATCGTTTTAATTATGAATTGTACGGTGGAAGTCCCGTGTTGGGTATAAATTCAACGGTAATGATTGGTCACGGGATATCAAGTCCTTTGGCGATAAAAAATTTGCTGCTGCTTTCAAAAAAAGTAGTGGAATTAAAATTGTCTGACAAAATAAAACAATCCTTTAGCTAATGACAAAAATAAGAGCCGCCATAACAGCTGTAAACGGATATGTTCCCGATTACATTCTAACCAACAAAGAGTTAGAAAAATTGGTAGACACCACAGAAGATTGGATTCTTACTCGCACCGGGATTGAGGAGCGTAGAATACTTAAAGGTGAAGGAAAAGCAACATCCGATATGTGTGTCGAAGCTATCAACAAACTATTAGAAAAGCGCGGAATATCAGCAATGGAGATTGATATGTTAATTGTTGGTACAGTAACTCCCGATATGGTTTTCCCCTCTACAGCAAATATTATATGTGATAAAATAGGAGCAAAAAATGCTTGGGGATATGATGTTAGTGCGGCTTGTTCGGGATTTATATATTCCTTGGTTACAGCTTCAAAATTTATTGAAACCGGAACACACAAAAAAATATTGGTAGTTGGTGCCGATAAAATGTCGTCTATCATTGATTATCAAGATAGGTCAACTTGTATCATATTTGGTGATGGTGCAGGAGTTGTGTTATTGGAACCATCAACGGACGAAAATGGAATAGTGGATTCTATTTTACGTTCAGATGGTTCAGGCAGAAATTATTTACATCAAAAGGCAGGTGGTTCATTAAAACCAGCCTCTCATCAAACTGTAGATGCGCGAGAACACGCTGTTTACCAAGAAGGGAAAACAGTATATAAGTTTGCCGTAAAAAATATGGCCGATGTTTCTGCAGAAATTATGGAGCGTAATAATTTAACGAGTGATGATGTGGCTTGGTTGGTAGCACACCAAGCAAATAAACGAATTATTGATGCAACTGCAAGCAGAATGGGTTTGGGGCCCGAGAAAGTAATGTTAAACATTCAGCGTTATGGAAATACCACAGCAGGAACAATTCCTTTGTGTTTGTGGGATTATGAAAAACAGTTAAAAAAAGGAGATAATCTTATTATTTCGGCTTTTGGCGGTGGATTTACTTGGGGTGCTATTTACCTTAAATGGGCATATAACAGTTAATTATTTAAATATAAAATTTTTTATACTTTTATCTAAAATATTCAAACAACAGCAATATGGAATTAAAAGAAATTCAAGACCTAATAAAGTTTGTCGCTAAGTCGGGTGTAAGTGAAGTTGAGTTGGAATCAAAAGGCTTTAAAATTGTAATTAAAACACCTGCCGGACATATCAGCGAGCCTACTCATATTCAAGCTACTGTCCAAGCCGCCCCAGCTGTTATTGCACCGATAGTAAGTGTTCAACAAACAGCTCCGGTTGTTCAACAAACAGAACAAGTTAATAGTGAAGCGAAATATATCACCATTAAATCGCCAATGATTGGAACTTTTTATCGTTCTGCTGGACCAGACAAACCTATATTTGTAAACATAGGTGATGAAATTAAGCCCGGAAAGGTTACTTGTATAATTGAAGCAATGAAATTATTCAATGAAATCGAAAGCGATATAACAGGGAAAATTGTAAAAGTATTGGTGAATGATGCAAGTCCAGTGGAGTACGATCAACCATTATTTTTAGTGGATCCGAGTTAATTTGATAATTTATATATGCGCTAATTAATATATGAAAAACAGTTCCATTCATTTGTTAGCCTTATCTTCAGATTTCCACATCAGTGGGCCCTTGCGGACAAATTATATAATTTTCAATTTTAAAAAATATGTTTAAGAAAATACTAATAGCAAACCGAGGTGAAATAGCCTTGAGAATAATACGTACCTGTCGTGAAATGGGAATTAAAACAATTGCTGTTTATTCCACTGCCGACAAGGAAAGTTTACACGTTAAATTTGCAGACGAGGCCGTTTGTATTGGCCCTCCGCCAAGTAAAGATTCTTATTTAAATATTCCCAATATTATATCGGCTGCTGAAATTACCAATGCCGATGCTATACATCCCGGCTATGGCTTTTTATCGGAGAATGCAAAGTTTTCGAAAATTTGTAAGGAGCACGGAATAAAATTTATTGGAGCTTCGCCCGAAATGATTGAAGGGATGGGCGATAAATCGAATGCCAAAGATACAATGAAAAAAGCAGGAGTTCCAACTATTCCGGGTTCGGATGGATTATTGGAAAGTGTTGAGCAGGGAATAAAAATTGCAAAAAAAATAAAATACCCCGTAATATTAAAAGCTACTGCAGGTGGTGGTGGTAGAGGTATGCGTATAGTTTGGAAAGACGAGGAGATGCAAGGCGCTTGGGATTCGGCCAAACAAGAGGCTGGAGCAGCATTCGGTAACGATGGAATGTATCTTGAAAAATACATCGAAGAACCTCGCCATATCGAAATACAAGTTGTAGGTGACCAGTTTGGAAAAGCATGCCACTTAAGCGAGAGAGATTGCTCTATTCAAAGAAGACACCAAAAATTGGCGGAAGAAACACCGTCTCCGTTTATGACGGATGAATTGCGTAACCGTATGGGCGAAGCTGCTATTAATGCAGCTTTGGCAGTAAAATATGAAGGCGTAGGAACAGTAGAGTTTTTGGTTGACAAGCACCGTGAGTTTTATTTTATGGAAATGAATACTCGTATTCAGGTTGAGCACCCTATTACAGAAGAGGTAATTGATTACGATTTAATTCGCGAGCAAATATTGGTAGCAGCGGGCACACCTATTTCAGGAAAAAATTATTATCCGCAATTACACGCCATTGAATGTAGAATAAATGCAGAAGATCCCTTTAATGGTTTTAGGCCATCACCGGGAAAAATTACTGTATTACACACACCGGGAGGTCATGGTATTCGCGTTGATTCACATATTTATGCAGGATATACTATTCCGCCTAATTACGATTCAATGATTGCAAAATTAATAACCGTTGCTCAAACAAGAGGGGAAGCTATCGCTAAAATGCACCGTGCGTTGAGCGAGTATGTTATTGAAGGAGTAAAAACTACTATTCCATTCCATTTACGTTTAATGAAAAACGAAGATTTTATAAAAGGTAATTACACTACCAAGTTTATGGAATCGTTTGATTTAAAAGAATAAATAGCGTTTTTAAGAAAACACTGTTTACGATTCTTCAATCCGAATATCTTTCACATTTAATTGTAAGGTAGTGGTTCCGTTCCAACTATTTTCTTCAATGGTAAAACAAGAAGTAAATGATTGTCGCGCAGCAATGGCTGTATAATGGTCGGATTGACCAAAAGCAATTGCACCAAAACCTCTTTTTTTATTTTGTTGCAGCAAACCCATTTTGAGGTGTTTGTTTCCAACAATACGTACATTCCCTTTGTCGTAAATATTTTCACTTATAAATACCGGAGCCATATTCCCAGGACCAAAAGGGGCAAACTGATTAAGTACTCTGAAAAATTTAGCATCAATATCATCGAAAGCGATAGTGGCATCCACTTCAATTTCGGGAACTAAACTATTTACATCAATTGTTTCCGAAACTACATTTTCGAATTTAGCTTTAAAAGCATCTAGATTTTCTATTTTGAGGGACAAGCCTGCTGCATATTTATGTCCGCCAAACTGGTCAAGCAAATCGCTGCAGGTTTCAATTGCGTTATACACATCAAAGTTTTTTACCGATCTGGCAGAACCCGTTGCGAAACCATTTGATTCAGTTAATATGATTGTTGGGCGGTAATATTTTTCAATTAAACGCGATGCCACAATACCTAGAACTCCTTTGTGCCATTGACTGTTAAATAACACAGTTGATTTCTTGTTTGTAAAAGAAGCATCTTCTTCCACCATACTCATTGCCTCTGCTGTTATAGCAGTATCTACTGTACGCCTTTCCGTATTTACCGAATCAATTCCGGCTCCCGATTTTTCTGCTCCATAATCTGAATCAGAAATTAGCAATTGAACAGCGCTGTTGCCGCTCTCCATTCGTCCTGCGGCATTGATACGTGGAGCAAAACCAAAAACAATATCGTTGATAGTTATTTCTTTTTTTAATCCTGCCAATTCAATAATTGCCTTAAATCCTTTTCGTGGATTGTTGTTAAGTTGCTTTAAGCCATAATGTGCAAGCACTCTGTTTTCGTCCACAATTGGAACTATGTCGGCAGCAATACTTACCGCAACGAAGTCCAGTAAACTTGTAATTTCCGAAAAATTAATATTATTTTTTTGAACGTACGCCTGAACGAGCTTAAATCCTACACCACAGCCTGATAATTCTTTAAAGGGGTATTCGCAATCGCTTCTTTTAGGGTCGAGTACAGCAATGGCTTTGGGTAATTCATTTCCGGGACGGTGGTGGTCGCAAATTATAAAATCTATATTTTTAGTGTTGGCATAATTAATTTTATCAATTGCTTTGATGCCGCAATCCAAGGCAATTACCAAAGAAATATCGTTGTCGGAAGCAAAATCAATTCCAGCAATGGATATTCCATAACCTTCCTTATATCTATCTGGAATATAATAGCTAACGTTGTTATGAAAAGTTTTAAGGAAGGAATATACCATTGCTACGGATGTAGTACCGTCCACATCGTAATCACCGTATACCAATATGTTTTGCTTTTTTTGTATGGCATCTTCCAAACGCATTACCGCTTTATCCATATCCTTCATTAAAAATGGATTGTGTAAATGGCTTAGTTCCGGTCTGAAAAATTTTTTAGCTTTTTCAAAAGTGTCAATTTCTCTATGAATCAATAATTCGGTAATAACCTCGCTAATGCCCAATTCTTGTGAAAGTTGTTTTGTTACTTTCGCATCAGCCCTCTCTTTTATGACCCAACGTTTATCCATCTCTAAATTCAAATTTTATACTCTAAATGTACAAAAAATGCTTAGTTAATGAACACTACTATCTCGTTAAATTTTGTAAAGGAATCGATTTTTAAAAATTTCAGCCTTATCTTAGCAAAAAAATTGGAATTGCCGAGCTTAGTAATCATACCTACCTACAACGAAAAGGAAAATATTGAAAAGATGATACGAAAAGTGTTTTCTTTACAAGAACTTTTTCATATGTTGATTGTGGATGACGGTTCGCCTGATGGTACTGCAAAAATTGTAAGTAATTTGATGAGTGAATTTCCCGGAAAACTTTTTATGGAAGAAAGAAAGGGGAAATTGGGTTTGGGAACAGCCTATATACATGGATTTAAATGGGCTCTGCAAAAGGGATACGATTATATTTTTGAAATGGATGCCGATTTTTCACACAATCCAGATGATTTAGTAAGACTGTTAGACGCTTGTAAAAATAAGGGAATGGATGTGGCTATAGGTTCACGTTATACTAGGGGTGGAAAGATTGCAAATTGGCCTATGAGCAGGGTAATGATGTCCTACTTTGCTTCGGTATATGTTCGATGTGTGTTATGGATTAATATTAGTGATACTACTGCAGGATTCAAATGCTATAAACGAAAAGTATTGGAATCACTTGATCTAGATAATATTCGCTTTGTTGGATATGCTTTTCAGATTGAGATGAAATACGATGCAAAAAAAATGGGATTCAAGGTTGGAGAGGTGCCAATTACTTTTACAGACAGAAGAGAAGGGCAGTCTAAGATGAGTACAGGTATTTTTAAAGAAGCTTTTTGGGGAGTGATAGAAATGCGTTTTAAAGGCAAATAATTGTATGTCCGCCATCCTTATAAAAAATGCTACGCTTGTAAATGAAGGAGAAATTTTTGTAGGAAACGTTCTCATAGAAAATGGCATTATAGTAAATGTTTCAAAAAGTCCCATTGCAAATTCAAATGCAACTGAGTTAAACGCAATAGGGCTTCATTTATTGCCCGGCTGCATTGACGATCAAGTGCATTTTCGTGAACCCGGACTTACACACAAAGGAAATATTTATTCCGAGTCGAAGGCAGCAGTGGCAGGGGGAATAACCTCCTTTATGGACATGCCGAATACCATTCCCAATACTTTTACACAGGAATTATTGGAACAAAAATACGAGATAGCCTCCCGCACTTCTTTGGCAAATTATTCTTTTTTTATGGGTGCTTCTAATAACAATATAGAGGAAGTACTTAAAACAAACCCCAACAATGTATGTGGTATAAAAGTATTTATGGGCTCTTCAACAGGGAATCTGTTGGTCGACAATCCTGTTACCTTGAATACGCTTTTTGCAGAATGTAAATTGTTAATTGCCACACATTGTGAAGACGAAGAAACAATAAAAGCAAATGCTGCTGCTGCAAGAGAAAAGTACGGAGAAGATGTTCCTATACAAATGCATCCGCAAATTAGAAGTGCCGAAGCTTGTTATAAGTCGTCATCGTTGGCAGTTGAGTTAGCTAAAAAGCACAATACGCGTTTACATATACTACACATTTCAACGGCAAAAGAAACAACACTTTTCGATAATACAATTCCATTAAGTAAAAAACGAATAACAGCCGAAGCCTGCATTCACCATCTTTGGTTTACTGATGCCGATTACGAAACAAAAGTAACATTGATTAAATGGAATCCCGCAGTAAAAACAACATTCGATAGAGATGCAATTTTAAAAGCTGTGATTGATAATAAAATAGATATTATAGCAACCGATCATGCTCCGCATACAAAAGAAGAAAAGGAGCAGTCATATTTTAAAGCCCCTTCCGGTGGGCCATTGGTTCAGCACGCATTGGTTGCGATGATTGAATTGCATAAGCAGAATAAGATTACATTGGAAAAAGTAGTTGAAAAAATGTGCCACTCGCCTGCTATTTGCTTTCAAATAGAAAAGCGTGGATTTATACGTAAAGGTTATTGGGCCGATTTAGTTCTAGTTAACTTAAATGACTCTTGGAAAGTAGAAAAAAATAATATTCAGTATGCTTGTGGGTGGAGTCCTTTTGAAGGCTGCCAATTTTCTGCAAAAGTAATACACACCTTCGTAAATGGTAATTTGGTATACAGTAAGGGTGTTTTTGAAGAAACAATAAAAGGGAAACGAATATTGTTTGAGCGATCTTAGCATATAGTAACCATTAATTTTTCAAGCAAGTTACAACACAAATTCATAACCCAATTTTGTAATGTAATTTATTTTTTCTGGCCTTTCTTTCGACTTTTAATTTTAAAAGATCTTCCTCCGTTAAAGAATTTAGCACTATCGGTAACCAACCCATAATATTAACTATTCAACAATATTTATTAATATTTTAATAGAAATTACCCTATATCACATAAATAGAATGTAGTACATTTGACTTCGTATGAAATTTCATATTCTAGAAAAAATAGGCATAGCATTAATTGTATTAATTAGCACAATTATCGGCATATTAAAAGCTACTGTTGGCGGGGCATATATGCTTGCGCCACTATTATTACCTGCTTGTGCAGTTTTCTTAATCGGATATTTAAGGCGAAATGAACAGAAGAAAAGGAATGAATAAAATATTTTTATTAGGTATAATTACATTGTTTTTAATAAGCAATGCTAAGGCCCAAGAAAGTGTTTGTGACTGCCCTGGACAGAAGAATATAGCTACAGGAACCTTTTATTTTGCGTGGGGATACAACAAAGATTATTATTCCAAAAGCGACATCTATTTTAGTAATTCAGGAAGTGATAATTATGATTTTACTTTGCATGATTTAAAGGCAAAAGACAGAACAGGCTTTAGGGATATTTTAAGAACTGACCTTACGATTCCTCAGTACGTATACCGTATAGGTTATTATTTTAACAACAAAAAAAATATCGGAATTGAAATAAATTTTGACCATTCTAAATATGTAATGATTAACAATCAAACAGCATATTTAACGGGACAAATACACGGAACGCGCTACGCTATGGATACTTTGGTTAGTCCAAGTTTTTTAAAATTTGAACATACCAATGGCGCAAATTTTTTAATGTTTAATGCCATTAAAAGACAAACCCTTTTAAAAACAAAAAACAAAAAACATTGGTTAAGTGCGGTTGTAAAGGCCGGGCCAGGGGTTGTTATTCCCAAAACCGATGTAAGTTTATTTGGAGTGCGTTTGGATAATCGCTTTCACATTGCAGGATACATTGTAGGTGCAGACATAGGCATACGATACGATTTTTTCAATTATTGGTTTTTTGAAAGTAGTGTAAAGGGGAGTTTTGCCAATTATACAAATGTGTTAACCGTAGGAACAGGCAAAGCAAACCATCATTTTTATACTTTTCAAGCCATTGCATCGCTCGGTTTTTCATTACCGGTAAAGCATAAAAAGAATGCAGATAAATAGCGAAATTAGAATCTGAATCCTACTGTTAGTTCGCTCCTAATGCCTAGGTATGGTTGCGACCAACTAAATGCTAACGCGTTTTGAGCCAAGTAACTTTTCACTTCATTTTTTAGCCATCGCGGCACATCGCTGTTGTTAAACGCTTTATAAAATTAGCAATGCCTTGGAATTGATATTAGCGCTTTATAAAATTAGCAATGCCTTGGAATTGATATTAGCGCTTTATTTGAATAGGATTAAATAAGCCCAAATTGCTTGTTTATCAAAACAAAGTTATTCAACCACGACCTTGCTATACTTCATTTTTGTTCCGTCAATTACCTGTAAAAGGTATATTCCGGAGGCAATGTCATCGCGATTAAATGAATAGGTTTTTACTTCAAAAGATGTGTTTTGTATGTTAAGTTCTTTTACAATTGCGCCATTGAGATTAAATAAATTGAATTTAGGGCTTGATTCGTGTCCTGCTTCCGAAGATAGTTTTACTGAGAAAGTGTTTTTTATAGGATTGGGAAAAACACTTAATCCCGTTTCAATTGTTTCTTCCGCTATTCCTGTTGCAGGGTCAGGGGTAATAATTTTTGATGTACTATAAATGAAATCGCCACTTGAAGCATTGTTACTATTGGCTGCATTTCCTGCTGCATAAAAAGTAATATTTCCAACATTGTTCGATGGCGCTTTCCAATTAAAAGTAAATGCTTTAGAATTGGTATTTGCACCACCTAATACAGTATGCACTACATTGTTGCGATTAACACCATTTTTCAAAACCGTTTTTAATGTTGTCGACCCCGCATCGGTTATGATTAAAGTTCCACCATTGTTATTAGTGGCAGTTAGCGCTTCACAACCAAAGCCAAACAATGAAACATTGTTTTGTGATACGGTTACCGTAATTTGATAAGTAATGTTGGGTGCATATTGGTCGTTAGGAATGTTGGTTGTTATAGTGATTGAGCCACCTCCCGAATTAAGTGGACTTCCTGAATGGCAGGTAATACATGTTGATTCATTGGGGGAGCCCGTATAGCCTGCTTTTCCATTGCTGGATAAAATTTCGGAAGTGGTGATAATAAAAATCAGAATTGCCGATGCGTATAGTAGCGCTTGTTTTTTCATAACCTTGAGTATTATACTTGATCAATGATTAACTGAAACAAAGGTAAAGAATATAAATACCAACTTTTTAGCACAAAAAATGGAAAATATAGGATAAATTTATGCGTACAAAAAAGCCCGATAAAAATTAATTTACCGGGCTTTTTTCGTGTTTATGTGTAGGAACTAGCTCAACGCTGCTCTTTTAAAAGAGGTAACGGTTAATCCTTTTTCGCTTTTGTCTAAATATTGTGCTACAGTTAATTTAGCATCTTTAATAAATTCTTGATTTAATAAAGTTGAATCCTTGTAAAATTTGTTCAATTTACCTTGAGCAATTTTTTCAACCATATCCTCAGGTTTGCCTTCAGCGCGAATTACTTCACGGGCAATATCCAACTCTCTTTCAATGGTTGAAGAGTCAACATCATTCTTATCGACTGCCACAGGAGCCATAGCTGCAACTTGCATTGCTACATCTCTTGCAACTTGATCATCCGCTATTTTGTTAAATCCTACAATTGTAGCAACTCTGTTACCAGGGTGATTGTATGCAACTACCTTTACGGCATTGATTACTTCGTAGGTTGAGATTTCTAATTTCTCACCAATCTTCCCTACTTGTTCAAGTATACGCTCAGACACCATAAGACCGTTTAAGTCAAGCGCTAACAATTCTTCAGTACTTACCGGATTATTTGCAATGGCAACATCCAATATTGAATTAGCAAATTTTCCAAAATCTTCGTTTTTTGCAACGAAGTCTGTTTCGCAATTCAACACAATAATAGCAGCTCTTTTATTATCGGCAGTAGTTTTTGCAAGTACCAACCCTTCTTTAGCATCTCTATCACTTCGGTTAGCAGCTACTTTCTGACCTTTTTTTCTAAGGTAGTCAACTGCAGCTTCAAAATCTCCGTTTGCTTCTTGAAGGGCTTTTTTACAGTCCATCATACCTGCACCGGTTTGTAAGCGTAATTTATTAACGTCTGAAGCTGTTATTGTTAATGTTGACATAGTTCTTTTATGCTTTATATTATGCTTTCGCTCTTGGCCTCTTTGTAGTTCTTTTAGCAGGGGCTTCTTCTTTGTCTTTCGAATTTTTTTTGAACGATACATTAGGTGTGCCATCTTCTTCTAATTCCTTATCAAATTTTGAAGCTCCTTCTTGTCCTTCTTTTTCGTTTTCAGCATCTTTGTCTTTGTCCACTTTTCTTTCTGTCAAACCTTCTTCAATAGCTTTTGCTATTGTGTTTAAAATTAACGAAATCGATTTTGTAGCATCATCGTTTGCAGGTATTGCATAATCCACTAAACGTGGGTCCGAGTTGGTATCAACAATTGCAAAAGTTGGTATGTTAAGCCTTTTCGCTTCTGCAATAGCAATGTGTTCTTTGGAAATATCAACAACAAAAATAGCAGCGGGCAATCTTGTAAGGTCAGCGATAGAACCTAAGTTCTTTTCTAATTTTTGTCTGTCGCGACTAATGCTTAACCTTTCTTTTTTAGAAATGTTCTCAAATGTACCATCGGTAGCCATTTTATCGATTAACGACATTTTCTTAATTGCCTTTCTGATAGTAGCAAAGTTGGTAAGCATTCCACCCGGCCACCTTTCAGTAACATATGGCATATTTAAGGGCTTAATGGCAGCAACAACTGCATCTTTTGCTTGCTTTTTAGTAGCAACAAACATAATACGTTTGCCCGACTTAGCCATTTGTTTCAATGCACTTGCAGCCTCATCAAGCTTAACAATAGTTTTGTTTAAGTCAATGATATGGATGCCATTTTTTTCCATAAAAATATAGGGTGCCATTGCTGGATTCCATTTTCTTTTTAAGTGTCCGAAGTGACAACCTGCCTCTAATAGTTCGTTATAATTTGATCTTGACATTTATTTTATTTAATAAAGTATATTATATATAGTATAATAATTATCGTTTACTGCATTGGAAACGTTTACGAGCCTTTTTCTGACCGGGCTTTTTACGTTCAACCATTCTTGGGTCACGCGTTAACACTCCAAATGGTTTTAATGCCAAGCGGTTGTCGGCATTCATTTCTACTAATGCTTTTGAAATTGCTAAACGAACAGCTTCTGCTTGTCCGCTTACCCCACCACCATCTACATTGGCTTTAATATCATATTCGCCCAATGTTTTGGTAATTTCAAAGGGTTGATTTACCAAATACTGCAACATAGTAGTAGGGAAATATTCCTTGTAATCTCTGTCGTTGATGGTAATTTTACCTTTTCCTTTGGTAACATAAATACGTGCTACCGATGTTTTTCTTCTTCCTGATGTGTTAATTACTTCCATTTACCTATTTTAAAGTATTCAATTTAACTAAAGTTGGTTTTTGAGCTTCGTGCGGGTGACTAGTACCTACATACACAAATAAGTTTTTGTCGATGGCGTTGCCCAATTTGTTTTTCGGCAACATACCTCTAACAGCCATTTCAATAATAGCAGTTGGTTTAGTAGCCAATAACTCTTTTGGAGTTGTCCAGCGTTGACCTCCAGGATAACCAGTATATCTTACGTATTCTTTTTGGGTTAATTTATTACCGGTAAGCTTAACTTTTTCAGCATTGATAACAATCACATTATCGCCACAATCAACGTGTGGGGTGAAGTTCGTTTTATACTTACCTCTAACCAATTTTGCCACCTTAGATGCCAAACGACCCAATACTTCGTTTTCTGCATCTATCAATACCCATTCTTTTGTAACAGTAGCGCGGTTTGCCGAAACTGTTTTGTAACTTAAAGTATCCACTTTTCTTTATTTTTAATTCGTATTAAAATCACTTTTTTGGGCTTTCTTGCCTAAAAATTCGGGCTGCGAAGTTAGAATTATTTTTTGTTTCAACAAAATTATAAACAATTTTATTGGGAGAACTAATTGACCCCTAAATTTAGGGTTAAATAAGTGTTAATTACAGCCCGAGTCATATTTGTTTGAAAATCAACAATTTAAATATTTAACTAATATCTCTACCTCACATCCTCAATCCGCATCCAAACCTACCGGAAACTCTTTGCGGAAATTTATAAGCTCATTATAATTTAATTCGATGGTCGAAATATAGTTTTTGTGTGCAGGAATAGTACTTATTATTTCTCCTTTTGCATTGATAACAGCCGAATCACCTGAATGAATAATGTCATTGCCGTCAGCCCCAGCGCGGTTTAATCCTGCAACATAGCACTGGTTTTCAATGGCACGCGCCAGCAATAAAGTTTTCCAAGGGTGATTTCTTCTTTCGGGCCAATTGGCTATGTATAACAATAAATCATACTCCCCAATTGCTGTTTCATTTTCTTTAATAAAATGATTGCGGCTCCATACCGGGAAACGCAAATCGTAACATACTAAAGGACAAATTTTCCACCCGTTTAATTCAGTAATTATTTTTTTATCGCCAGCGGTATAGTGCAAGTGTTCGTTGCCCATACTAAACAAATGCCTTTTGTTGTAATAATTAAAAGAGCCATTGGGTCGCATCCATATTAAGCGATTGTAATACTTTCCATCCTCTTCAAAAATAATACTGCCTGTGATAACAGCATTTTTATTGTTGGCTTGTTGCGCCATCCACTGTATTGTTTTACCGTTTTCTTTTTCTGCCAAGTGTTTTGCATTCATTGAAAATCCTGTGCTAAACATTTCGGGTAATACAATTAAATGTGTGCTTTCTTTTTCAATAGCAGAAAGCTTTTGAGTAAACATAGCCAAATTAGCATCCACATTTTCCCAATGCAATTCTGTTTGAACCAATGTTACTTTTAAATTATGCATTGTCTTTTAGAAATAAATTGCAAACGTGTTTTACCGATTCTTCAATGGAAATAAAATTATTGTTTATCACTTTTTTAATTTTATCGTTGGAGTAATAATTCTTTTGTTGCGATGCCCTTGCCGTTTCCTTTGTAATAAGTGGTTTTAAGTGGCGTATCCTTTCTAATCGCCATCCTATTTCGCTCAACATTTTACCTACTTTTATACTCGGTGCCGGTTTACCAAAAGCTGTGTGTGTAAGCGTAAAAAAGGATTTGAAACTCAA
>CAMAVS010000003.1 GCA_945861665.1 Chitinophaga pinensis
GCTAACGTTTTGCAGCTTGGCGAAGTGGCGGATTTAAAAGCACAAATGTTCAATTTATTACAAATGTTCATTAGTATTACAAATGTTCAATTTAGCACTGAACCCGCCATTTTGCCAAACTGCTGTTAGCCGTTCGGTTTTTATTAATGTTTTATGAATTTTGCTGTTTTAGAATTTCCATTTTCATTTAATTTAATAATATAAACACCGTTTGTTAAATTAGAAATGTCTATAATAAAATCATTTGAATTCATTTTTTTAGTGAACACTATCTGACCAACTGAATTGTAAATAGTTATGAGGGATTCATCTTTTAAAATTAAATTAATAAAATCTTTAGCTGGATTTGGATAAAAAATGATACTATTATTATTTACTATTTGTTCAGAAATACCTAAAACAGTAGAAGTATTCCAATACACATTTGTGTCATCTGCAAATCCTTGAATAATGATATCTTTTAGTCCATCTCCATTAAAATCGGCTATGACACAATCGGCAATATATTCACCTCCCAAAATTTGGGTTTGAACAAAAGTATTATTACCATCATTTCTATAAACTATATTGAAAATATTCGGCAAACCACCAGCTTGACTACCCACTATTAATAAGTCTTGGTCTCCATCGTTATCCAAATCTGCAAAGGCATTTTTTCCAGCAAAAGTTTGTTGAAGATTGGTGGAAATAGATGAAAAAAGTCCTGCTCCATTATTGATGTATAATAAATTTTGAGTATTGCCATTGATAATTAAATCTAAATCTCCATCATTATCTGTATCAGCCACTTCAATACCTTCAGCAGAAATTGCTGGGAATGTTGTATTTATGTTTAAAGTATATACCCCAGAACCATTATTTTGATATAATTTAATGGTATTTGAACCAGAAATAATAACATCTTGGTCTCCATCGTTTTCAATATCAATAATTTGTACAATTCCATCTACTGGAGTAAAAACGGAGTTTCCTTGTGGCGTGAAAACTGCATTTCCGTTGTTAAGGTAAATATCAGAAATTGTAGCAGTTGTAATAACCAAGTCTTGGTCACCATCATTGTCCACATCAGCAATAGCAGCTCCTTCAATAAATACAGGCAAATTATTAGGTACTTGTGTAAAATTTCCCAAGCCATCATTTCTATAAATATTTGCAAATTTTTGGGCAAGTTCATTCTGTCCAGAGAAAAACAAGTCTAAATCTCCATCACCATCTAAATCTTTAAAAAATGCTTGGCTATTTCCTGAACGAGGAAAATTATGAGTTACCTCTGTGAAATTTCCAGTTCCATCGTTTTTATAAAGTTTCGTCCAAGGACCTATTCGAGTCATCAATAAGTCTAAGTCTCCGTCTCCATCTATATCTCCACTTGCAAATATTCCGCCATAACCCTCCATTATGTTAGGCTGTGGATTTGCTAAAGTGAAATTTAATGTTTGACTGTAGCCATTTATACAAATTAGTATAATGGTCTGAATTAATAAAATTTGTCTCATATATTTTGTATTAAATTGTTATTTTAGTTTATTAAATTCTCACACGTTTCGCCAAACTGACGGCTAACGTTTTGCAGCTACCCGAAGGGCGGGACTTTTACCACAAAACTTGATTTGAAAAACAAATGTTTGATTAACCACAAAACTGTCTTTGGAACACGAAACCCCGCCTTTTGGGTAGGTGCTGTTACCGGTTCGTGCTTCTTTTTCTAAGGTCGTTATAAAGTCTGTATTCCGCATGATTGAAAGTAATTAAATGTGCTGTCATAAAGTTCTTTTGGTCTTGTGTGGTCAAGGTCGTCACCTTCTGGAATATAAATTATTAGTCCTTGTCTGGCTCTTGTCAACAGCACTCTATAGGCATTTTGCAAATATGTTTTGTCGTTTTCATTGTGGATATTTTGCCACTTAGTACCAGAAAAATATTGACAATTCCATTTCCCATCCTTGAAAAAATAATTGATGTCCCATGCTAAACATACCCAATCAATTTCTAAACCTTGAATGTCAAACTCTGTTGCTATTTCTTCCAAGAAATAAGAAGAACGAATATCATCTGAATTATTTAAAAACCAATTTGGAGCTGAAATTTCATTCTTCACATCAATTCCTAAAGGTCTTAATCTTCTACCGCCTGAACTTGCAACTAGTCCAATTCTTTCACTTCCTTTTGCTTGAGTTCTTAACCATTTTTTTGCTGTTGTCAAGTCTCTAGTAATTAAAATTGGAAAATCATTTTTGACTTCTCCTAAAATAGTATTTGCTCTTTCATGTTTTGCTTCTAAAATTTCGTGCATTAATTCGGAAATTTTCTCTGAACGAAAAGACCTTACAGAAACCGATAAATGCAATTCATGTTTTTCAGTGGCTACAGATTGAACCCAATTTCGTAATTCAATGTCTGATAAATAATTATCGTCTGTAGAAATCAAATTTGAGTAATGAATATCCCAATGGGGGTAGTTGTTTTTCAAAGAAGAAAGCCATTCAGAAACTCCGGCCTCACCAGTATTTATTTCTTGTCCGCCTCCGATTAAACAAATGATTGTGCACCAATCTTCGTGTCTATCCATAACACTGATTAAGAACTCTGGCTCTGACATGTCAAAATCTTCAACTCCTTTTTTTCGTTTCATAAAGGAGCTTACCTGTTCCTTTGCCCAAGCTCTCTGTGCTTCGTCAAATACTACAACCTTTTCAACTGGTGCTTTTTTAGAAATTAAATTGTCATCTCGAAAGTGATGAATATTTTGAATAAAAGCGTTAGCTTTTATTGCAGCAACTTTTTTTGTTAGTGGTTCACCATTTTCTTTTGATGTTGCAACTTCATCTCTGGTTAAGGCTTCTCTCAAAACATCTACTAACGGCCCATTTCCAGAAAGAAAAACTGCATGTTCATCTTCATCCGCTTTCATTCTTTCGTTAGCAATATTTAGTCCTGCTAATGTTTTCCCAGCACCAGGAACTCCAGTCAAAAAACAAATTGATTTTTTATTTTCTCTTTTTGCAGTTTCAATTATGTTATTGATGCAGTCGGTTGTCTTTGAAAGATTGATTGCTCCTGCATCGTGCCTTGAAATCTCTTTTACATTGTGTCCCTTGTAGAGAGCTTGTGCAGCTTCAATAATAGTTGGCGTGGGTTTGTAAATTGAATTTTCCCAGTCAGTAGCATTTATTTGTTTTCCGTTGCTTTGTAAAAGTGTCTTGTTTATTACGTCACTTAAATTCTGTTGATTAGCTTTTAAAGGCTCAAATAGATTGTCTTCGCTATTAAATACGTTCTCTATTGGTTCTGCTTTTGTTGAAATCAATACAGGAATTAATTTTTCATGATGGCTGCCTTCGTGAAAATTTTGCAAGTCCAAACAATAGTCAACCACTTGTTCTATTGAGTGTTTCTGATATTGATTGTCACCAACTTTAAATTCTAAAACAAAAATGAGGTCGTTAATTATTAAAACGTTGTCAACTCGCTTGCCCATACGTGGGATTGAAAATTCAAAATATATTTGTCCGTTGTCAATACTTTGCAGTGTGTCTTTTAGAATTGTTATTTGTTTAACCCAAGCGTTTTTTTGTAAGTCTTCAAGTGCATGATTGTGATGCAAACTTAGTTGTCCAAGAATTCGTGTTTCATCGTCTTGCAAGAAGTCCGAAATTGTATTTGAGTAGTAACTTCTTGTCATTTAAATCTCTTAATTGTTAGTATTCGGTTTGTCGTCCCAGCATGACCGGTAACGTTTTGCGGGTTTAAGAAGTTGGCGATTTCGGAGCACAAAACTGTCAAGCCACCACAAATGTTGATGCGAGGTAGCATGTTCAATTAACCACTGAATCGCCAATTTTTTAAACCCGCTGTTAGCGGTTCGGGCTTCTTTTACTTCACTGTCAATTAGATTTTTCAATTGTTGTCAGGTGATTTAAATTTTTGAAATTCATTTCTTTTAATTTCAACAGTGTGAAACCCATTGGTAATAAGAGATTGCTGTAAATTATATTCTTCTGATAAGAACATATAATACTGTGCATCTGTCATGCTTGGGGCAAGTATCCCCAAATAGCGATTAGATTTTGGTTCATAATGATTATGAAGGTGGTATTTAAAACTCCACCCTTGCTTCAAATCATTTTTTACTGCTTCTAAAATAACTCCTGGTTTAGGAGGCCAAGGCTGGTCGCTAGCAGCAAAATAAATCTTGACAAGTTTTAAAGAATCGTGAAACAATATAAATCCGTGAAATTCTGTAGGATGACTTAATAAAGGGTATCGGCTTATTTGATAATCTAATAATTGAGCTTCCAAATAGTTTATAGGTCTTATTGTGCCTATGGTTTTAGTATGAACTAGTTGAGCATTAATGGAATCTCCATTCGTAGTGCTAATTGATTTATAAGAAATATCTTGGAATGATAATTTTTGTAAAATAAGTTGAAAGGTGTCCTTACCAAGTATTTTACTTATCGAATCTTTATATAATTTTAAAGCAGGTGGTTGAACAAAATTGGTGTCCCATAAAAAAGGGTCATCCTTGAACTCCCAATATTGAAAGATTTCCGCCCCACTTTTTTTAATCACAATAGGTGGAAGTGTCTTAAGTGAAACGTGTTGCCCATTTCCTTTGTCATTGCAACTTATTATAAAAATAATGACTGATAAAAATAGCCCACTCAAAAACTTAATTCTTCTATTCATATATTTTAATTTATCCTCGATTTATTTCTAAGGTTTTCAAGTCTGCCAGCCTGACCGCTAACTCATTTATAGGGGAAGTTTTTTTTCTAAAAACTTCCTCAATATCTCCAATTTGGACGTATTGAGGAAGTTTTTTTGTTTATTTGTTTCCCTTTATGTTTATACTTAATTTGTCTAATGGACTCATTATTTTACTTATCGCCCTTCTACTCACGTGTGTATAAATTTCAGTTGTTTTCGATGATTTATGCCCTAACAACTCTTGAATATATCTCAAATCGGTTCCGTTTTCTAGCAAATGTGTAGCGTAACTATGTCTTAGCATATGCAAGTTAACTTTTTTTTGTATACCAGCCAAATTACAAGCCTTTTTTAATACTAATGCTAAACTACGTTCACTGTATTGATTACCATCTTGACCCTCAAAGAGATAATCTTTAGGATTATACTCCTTATAATAATAGTTCAGTAAAAGTAAAATAGTTTCACTTAACGGTACAATTCTGTCTTTTTTACCTTTCGCCTGATTAATATGAACAATCATTCGTTCCTTATCTATATCATTAATTCGCATACCCAATAACTCACTTCTTCTTAAACCTGCTGAATAAATTAAACTTAACATACATTTATGTTTAATATTATCCAATGCATTTATAATTTTTGCAACTTCGTTTTCTGATATTACTTTTGGTAGCAAGGAGGAGGTTTTTGGTCTGTGTATTAGCTCGGCATTCAAACTTGTATTTTGCATCGTCTTAAAAAACAACTTAATAGCATTTACAACTTGATTTTGATAAGATGACGATAGTTTATTTGCTAAAATATACTCATTGTTGAATTCAATTACATCATCATTACTAATATCTGTAATTGTTTTTTTGTGATAATATTTTAAAAATGTTTTTAATGCATCTAAATAAGTGTCTATTGTATTTTCACTATACCTTCGCGATTGCATCCAGTGTTTAAATTTTTCAATTTTTTCAACCGTTTCAGTATTTAATTCCTTTTTATTCCTTTTTTCTTTCTCAATTTTGTCTTTTAATGGTTGTGCATCAATTCTTGAAATGGGATCAAATATTGCCTTTATTTCATTCAGAATTGCAATAGTATAGGGTGCATACCAGCTTTTTAGTGTTCTGCTCCAACTTGTAGATTTAATTTTTCGTACAGCATTTCCTAATTCCGTATCAATTGGAAATTTGATCATCACAACTTCAGTTCCATTATGGATAGTTTTGTCGAGCACAATTGTTTTCAATAGTGTATTTTGGTTGGCCGCTACATTCATCGAAACAATTTTAAATAATTTATATTTACGCTAAGTATCCTAGTTCAACTTATAAACCAAGTTTAATTTATTCAATTCAGTTATAAATTGTGCCGAAATAGCCACCTTGTGTTTGCGTGATGCCATTTGAACGCCTATTTTTTCTATGCTTTCTTCAATGTGAATATTGAGTATGCATTTGCCGGTGTGCGCTAAAATAATCTTGTTCAATTGCTCAATCATTTTGTCATTTATATGTTCAATTTTGCAGGAGAGCGTAATGCTTTTTAGCAATTTATCTTTTGCTTCCGAAAGCAATTGCATGTGCTGTATTTTAAATTCTAACTGCTCGGCTTGATTCCAACGGGTATCGACTTTTCCCTTTATAAATATAAATGTGCCGTTCACAATAAAATTTCTGAAGTTTCTGTAATCGCTCGAAAACAATGCAAATTGGAAGGTGTCATTATAATCCTCTACATTAAAGGTGCCAAAAAGATTTCCTTTTTTGGTTGTTTTTTCTTGTACATTAGTAATAAGTCCGGCTATAGTAATATCTCTGCCTTTTAGTTTGCTAAGGTCGCTAAGTGCTTCAATTTTGTGCGAGCTAAGATCCATTTCTATACGATACATATCCAGAGGATGTCCCGAAATATAAATGCCTACCACATCTTTTTCAAATTTTAATTTTTCCAAACTTCCCCAAGGAGCACAAAGAGGAACAAGGGGTTCGGGCATTTCAATTTCTTCTGCATCGCCAAACAAGGATTGTTGCATGGCATCGACTCCTTCTTGAAAAATGGCTCCAAAGCGTAATAGTTTTTCTATAAAGGTCACTCCGTCTCCTTCGGTACTAAAATATTGTGCACGGTGCATATTTTCGAAAGAGTCGAAGCCTCCGGAGTAAACTAAACTTTCAAATGTTTTTTTGTTTGCTGTTCGTAAATTAATGCGTTTTACCAAATCAAAGGCATTTTTAAAAGGGCCGTTGGCATTTCGTTCGTTGATAATTGAAGCTACTGCCGCTTCGCCTAAACCTTTTACCGCACCCATTCCAAAACGGATGCCGCCTTTTTTATTTACAGTAAATTGATAATCGCTCTCATTCGCATCGGGCCCGAGCACAGGTATTCCCATACGCTTGGCTTCTTCCATAAAGAATGTGACTTTGTCAATGTTGCTCAAATTGTGCGTAAGTAGGGATGCCATAAATTCGGCCGGATAATGTGCTTTTAAATAGGCCGTTTGAAATGCAACAAATGCATAACAGGTGGAGTGCGATTTGTTAAAAGCATACTCAGCAAATTTTTCCCAGTCGGTCCAAATTTTTTCCAATTTATCTGAGGGTAATCCCTTTATAGTTGCTCCTGCAACAAATTGACCCTTCATTTTATCAAGTGTATACCTGTCTTTTTTACCCATTGCTTTTCGCAACACATCAGCATCACCTTTGGAAAAATTTGCCAATTTTTGTGAAAGCAACATAACTTGCTCTTGGTAAACAGTGATACCATAGGTGTCGGAAAGAAATTCTTCCATCTCCGGAAGATCGTATGTGATGGCCTCTCTTCCGTGCTTCCGTGCAATAAAATTTGGAATGTATTCAATTGGACCAGGACGATACAATGCATTCATTGCAATGAGGTCGGCAAATTTATCGGGCTTTAAGGATACCAAATGTTTTTGCATACCTGGCGATTCAAACTGAAAGGTTCCGTTGGTATCGCCACGTTGGTAAAGTTCAAATGTTTTAGCATCGTCAAGCGGAACGGTGTCAATATTAATTTCTACTCCGTGAATTTGTTTAATAAGTCTTAGTGCATCGCGAATAATGGTAAGAGTTTTTAAACCCAAGAAGTCCATTTTAATTACTCCCGCATCTTCAATTACTCTTCCATCGTATTGTGTAATGTATAAATTCGTTTCTTTCGATGCTGCTATAGGAACAATGTCTGTTAAATCTTTTGGTGCAATAATAATTGCCGATGCATGAATTCCTGTGCCTCTTACTGAGCCTTCTAAAATAAAAGCCTCTTTCAACACTTTTGCCTGCAGCCCTTCACCTTCATGTATAGCACGTAATTTTTTTACGTCTTCAATATTCTCTTTGTTTAAGTTTTCTTTTTGTACCAAACTGTTTTCTCCCTTTAGCGGTGCGGTAAGTAATCTTCTTAATTCAATTCCGGGTCGGTCGGGGACTAATTTTGCCAGTGCATTGGAATCATTAAGCGGTAAGTCCATTACACGTGCTACGTCCTTTATACTCATCTTTGCAGCCATTGTACCATAGGTTACAATTTGCGCTACTTGATTTTTCCCATATTTACCAACCACATAATCAATTACTTTCTGTCGTCCCTCATCGTCAAAATCAGTATCTATATCGGGCATACTTTTTCGGTCGGGATTTAGAAATCGCTCAAACAGTAAATTGTATTTTATGGGATCAATATTTGTGATGCCAATACAGTAGGCAACTGCCGAGCCTGCAGCCGAGCCACGTCCCGGGCCTATTAATACTCCAATATCACGTCCGTGATTTATAAAATCGGCAACGATAAGAAAATAACCTGCAAAGCCCATTGTTCTGATGGTGAACAATTCAAAGTTTAAGCGCTCTTCAACTTCCGGTGTAATGTCTTTATAACGTGCTTTGGCACCTTTGTAGGTTAAGTCTTTTAAAAAATCATCTTGTGTATCAAAACCACTTGGAATTGTATAATGTGGCAACATAATATCCTGCTTTAGTTTCAGCGGACTTATCTTTGCGACAATTTCATTAGTATTGTCGAGTGCTTCGGGAATATCACTAAAAATGTTCCCCATTTCGGCAGTGGTTTTAAAATAAAATTGGTCGTTATAAAATGCAAAACGCCTTCCTTTTGAAAATCCTTCCTCGTCCGAAAATTCTTTCATTGTTGGCGTACTTTGTTTTTCGCCTGTGTTTATACACAGTAAAATATCGTGTGCATTTGAATCAGGCTGGTCAACATAATGCGAATCGTTGGATGCAATAATTTTCACATTATATTTTTTTGCCAGCTTAAGCAAGGTTTCATTCACAATGTTTTGTTCTGGAATATCGTGACGTTGTATTTCAACATAATAATCTTCACCAAAAATATCCAACCACCATTTGAATTCTATTTCGCCCGCAGCTTCTCCATTTTTAAGAATGATACGTGGAACAGATGCTCCCAAGCAACAAGTGGTTGCAATTAATCCTTTATGGTATTTTAAAACAAGTTCTTTATCAATACGTGGGTATTTTCCATACAATCCTTCCATATATCCCAACGAACACAGTTTTATCAAGTTGCGATAGCCTTCTGCATCTTTTGCTAAAAGCAACTGATGGTATCGTATATCTTTATCTTCTTTTGTAAACTGTTGTTTGTGTCTGTTTTCTACCAAATAAAATTCGCAACCTACAATGGGTTTTATTTTATTTGGATTTTCAGGAGTATTGTGTTTTCCAGCTTCGGCAACAAATTTAAAAACGCCAAACATATTGCCATGATCGGTAATAGCAATAGCTGGCATATTATCGGCAATTGCTTTTTTATAAAGCGATGAAATATCGGCAGCGCCATCAAGCAATGAAAACTGCGTGTGTACGTGTAAGTGAGAAAAATGAGACATTCAATAAATAAATAAAATTCACCCTAAAATCAGGATTGTAAATTTACTGAAATGCCCTTACAGATTTTCGCTTGTTGAAAACTATTAATTAATCCCTTACCCTCGTAAAGCGTAAGGTTGCTAACATCCAGTCGGGTAATGTCTTCATTCTATCGCGTTTTGCAACATCCAAATACCATCCTATTTTTTTAAGTATGGGAATTCTGTAAGTTTCTACAAATTCAACCAATGTTCCATCGGGGTCTTCAATATAACTGAAATGACCGGCAGCTTCACCCATATCAAATGACGCAGAACTATCAACTGTAAAAGGGTAGCCATGCTTGGCAAAATTCAACTCTAACTCTTTCATATTTCGAACATCAAAGCATAGGTGTATGAATCCCAAGTCGCCCCAAAAGCGGTTCTCAAATATTTTTTTCGGTGCTCTGTCTAATACTTGTATGAGCTCTATTTGACCTTTTCCCAATAGTTTGCTAAAGGCTCCTGTATTTTCTACATTTCTTTCGAGCAACACCCTTCGGCATTTTCCTTTTCCTCCAGATAGCTCAGTTAAATCATTAAATACATCTGTCTTGTCATACACCACTTTATTAAAACCAAGTAGTTCGGTATAAAATTTTAAGGATTTGTCCATATTGCTAACGCCCACCTGAGCACCACATACACCACCGGTTAATTTTTTTTCTTTTGTTCTAAACCAGTCGTTGGCTTCAACTATTTGAAATAATGAACCCCAAGGGTCGCTTACTAAAATATAAGGATTGTTATTTGGGTCTGTTTTTATGTCACCTATTACCTTTATTTTTTGAGTTTTATAATAATCGTATACCGCTTGCACATTGGGCGATTTTATACGTGTAATGTATATTCCTAAATCTCCCAATTGCAAATCGAAAGTGGCAGGTTCCGTTTTCCTACTTGTATACTGCCATATTTCCAATCCGCTTCCTCCTAATAAATTAATTGCTAGTACCGCGCTTCTTGCGTGTACACTTCCACCAGTATAAGGTGTCATTAATTTTGCTTCAGCACTTTCCTGAAAAATAGGAACATCCATGCCAAAATAGTGTCGATAAAATTGCCACGCTTTTTGTACATCGGGAATTCCAACGCCTACTTGCTGTATTCCTATTATGTTTTCTTTCATTTTATTTTAAATAGAATTGTTACGAAGGTAAAAATTGGTTTTAAATATTGATTGCTTAAAGGGATTTATTTATAATAAAAAAGCCCCCTCTATACTATGAAGCGGCTTTTAATTTTTTTTAATTAATTTTATTTTGATACCACAAATTTTGTGTAATTCGATATATCATTCACCGTAAATCGACACGTATAAATGCCTTCTGATAGGGTAGTTGTATTTAAGCTAACAATATGATTTCCTTGTGAAATATTGTTGCTAATTATCCCCTTCACTAATCTGCCGGCTAAATCAAATAAGCTGATAGTTACTTGTGATTCGGCAGCTAAATAAAATTCAATAGAAGCATTTTCAGTTGCTGGATTCGGATATATCTTGAAACGATTATCATACTGGTATGCATTTGTAATTCCTGTAACATTAATAACAGTTGTATCAAATACACCTTGACTTAAATTATAATATGTTCCACTGTTTGAACTCTCTAATAAAATAGATCGTACCATATAGTAGTTTCCTTTGTTATTCGGAAATGAATCAATATAACTTGTTCCATTAATAATTGCATTGTTTACTCTGCTGTAAACTCCAGTAGCAGTATCTTCACGGTATACACAATATCCTAAGACATTGTCGACCGAAGCTGTCCAATTTAAATTTATGCGTGGGAAAGTATTTGTAGCAACTACATTCGTAGGTGGAGCAACTGTATGCATTCTTAATGTAGGGTCGCCCATAAAACCAATAGTAACAAAACCAGAAGCGTAATTGAAAACATACAAAGCTCCGTTATTGCGCATAGTACTCCAAGCTGCGTATCCAATATTTTCGCCCAATGCCATGTGGTGATATATGGAATAGGGGCGCCCCGACCAAGAGTTTGTTAATCCCCAACCTGCGGAAGCTAAGGGTGCACGCAAAAAATTATTTTGGCTATCCCAATCTCCAAAATAGCTGCCGAACAACATATTGAAAACAGATTTTGGTGCGTTGTTTACATAATCTGGTATTCCACCTACGCCATTACAACTATTATAGCTTCCGCCTCCACAACCATATGACCAAAGAAAACTTTGGTTTATGTCATCGGCAAAAATATTACCTGTTGTTATATCAGCAGGTGGAAACATAGAGGTGAAATTTCTCCACCCACTGCTTGCGAATGCCTCTCCTCCAAAATATCCAAAATTATCATCAATCAATCCTTTTCGTTGAGCATTCACAACTTTAAACCTAAAATTATGATCTTTATTTAAATATTGTCTTAACAACTGCTCTTCTGTTCCAGGAAAAGAAGGCATATTTGAAAGGTCAACTCGTCCAATTTGAAGTTGCACAGTAGTAGGTATATAATTTTGATCAAATTTTCCATCGCCTACTGCATTCTTGTTTTCTGGCCTATTTGCAACAACATTGTTTACTGAAGCATCTGTCCAGGTACCTGTCATATCAGCATAATAACCATCAGCAGGCCAAGCTCCTTGATGATCGGGAACGTGACCGTCAGGTGCCAAATCCCCGGAATAGGGTACTGGAACGTGTCCAAAAATAAAAATAGTTTTTACATTTTGTGGATCTGCACTGTAGTCGGCTAATATAAGTGCTTTAATATTTGGAGGGTTATCGTTTCTCATTACATCGTGACGTATTACCTGCCATCCATCACCAATCATATCCGACTCAAGTCTTTTAAGTTCAGGAGCTAATGATACACTAAAGGTATTGTCAACCAACAAAATAATTTTACGTCTATTTTCAATTTGAGGAAATTTTATTCCGGCATATATATAAGTGTTTGCTGTTAAAGCACCTATGCTATTTATTTTATACTCATAATCATTACCCACAACAACTGTATTGTCAGTATAAGTTGTAGCTGTTCCTGCCAAGTTTGCAATAGCAGCTCCCCAAGAATTAGCAACTTTTGTTTTACGATATAGTTTTATGCTTGTGGCACCTGTAATAGTTGCCCAGCTAAAAGTGATAGAAGGTGGGTTTGTTTGAACTGTTGTAGTAACCTGAATTGTTGCATCAACACAATTTTGTGCCAATACAGTTTCATTGATGCCTGCGCTTAAAAAAAGAAATAAAAGTGCTATGTAATTTTTTTTCATGATTATTTATTTTTAATTTGTAGGCGAAAGATAGGAATAAAAATTATTCAAGTTAATACATTTAAGCATACTAACAATAATAATTCTTGAAAACATTCGGACTTATAGGGGAATCATTACAGCATTCATTTTCAAAACAATATTTCACCGACAAATTTAAACGCAACAATTGGAATGATGTTAAATATGAATTATTTGAAATTACAGAATTAGGCGAATTGAATACATTTTTGCAAAACAATGAAACTCTCTGTGGTCTAAATGTAACCATTCCATACAAGCAAAGTATACTTTCTTACTTGGATGAACTGGACGAAACAGCAAAAATTGTAAGCGCAGTGAATTGCATTAAAATAATTAGAAATAAGGGTGCTTTGTACTTAAAGGGTTATAATACAGATATACTTGGTTTTTCTTCGGCTATAAAACCATTTTTAGAATCGAGTCATCAAAAGGCACTCATACTTGGTACAGGAGGTGCATCAAAAGCTGTTTATTATGTGCTGAATCAATTGGGCATAGATTGCTATTTTGTATCGCAAACTAAACGAGAAAAGCAAACCAATACGTTTCAATACAGTGATATAAATGAAATTATGTTGTCCAGTTTCAAATTAATTGTGAATACGACACCGCTCGGTATGTATCCGAATGTATCAACTTGTCCTGAATTGCCATTTCAATATATTAATGAAACACATTTTGTTTTCGATTTGGTATATAATCCTGAAGAAACGTTGTTGATTAAAAAATCCAAAGAAAAAGGTGCTTTAACGCAAAATGGGTTATCTATGTTGTATCTACAGGCTGAAAAGGGTTGGGAAATTTGGAACACTTAAATTTGTTACAATGTTTATTTTTAACGAATATTGCGCTTTGTAGTTTTGATTTTAAAAATGGATTTATTAAAAAAATTGTGTCGAATTGAAGCACCCTCCGGGAATGAAGGTGCAATGACTGAATTTATTCTAAACTATATCAAGAATGAAAAGAAGCGTTGGGGAAAACAGCCACTTGTATACAGTGGTGATGGTTTTCAGGATTGCATTGTGTTAGCATTTGGTAAACCCCGTACGGCAGTTTTTGCACACATCGATTCAATTGGATTTACTGTACGATACAAAAACGAACTTATTAAAATCGGTGGCCCCCAAATAATAAATGGATGCTTACTAGTGGGAGAGGATAGCAAAGGGAAAATAGAAACAAAGATTGTACTAGATAAAAAGAAGAATACCATAAAATGCGATTTTAAACGTGAAATAGACAGAGGAACAATGCTTACGTTTAAGCCAGAGTTTCGAGAAAGTAAAAATTATGTGCAGTGTTGTTATTTAGATAATCGCTTAGGTGTTTGGAATGCTTTACAACTTGCAAAAACTCTTAAAAATGGATTGATTGTTTTTTCATGCTGGGAAGAAACTGGTGGTGGAAGTGTTGCCTATTTGGCTAAATTTATATACGAAAAGTATAAAGTAAAGCAGGCCTTAATTTCTGATATCACTTGGGTTACAGACGGTGTGCCACATGGGAAAGGTGTTGCCATATCTTTGCGTGATTCGGGTTTGCCGCGTAGGTCGTATATTAATCGGATTGTAAAAATAGCTCAAAAAAGTAAAATTCCGTTTCAATTAGAAGTGGAAGGTACCGGAGGGAGTGATGGTAATGTGATACATCGCAGTCCTTATCCAATTGATTGGTGTTTTATAGGCGCTCCTGAGTCCCATGTTCATTCGCCTGATGAGAAAGTGCACAAGAAAGATATTGAAGCAATGGTGGATATGTATAAATTGCTTCTGAAAGAACTTTAATTATACAGCGATAAAATAGTAATTTTGAATCCATAAAATATAAAAAATGAAAGAAGTATATATTATCTCTGCAGTGAGAACACCGATGGGAAGTTTTGGCGGATTATTGGCAGGAATGTCTGCAACTAAATTAGGTGCAGTGGCAATACAAGGCGCACTTGTAAAAGCAGGTTTAGATGGAAAAGAAGTACAAGAAGTTTATATGGGCAGTGTATTACAAGCTAATTTAGGTCAGGCGCCTGCACGGCAGGCTGCAATATTTGCCGGTTTGCCAAATACAGTTCAATGCACTACTATTAATAAAGTATGTGCTTCGGGAATGAAAGCAATTATGATTGGTGCTCAAAGTATTATGTGTGGTGATGCTGATGTGGTTGTCGCTGGTGGTATGGAAAATATGAGTCAAGTTCCATTTTATTCAGAGAACTTACGTTGGGGAAATAAATTTGGAAATGTTGCAATGATAGATGGTTTGATTAAAGATGGCTTGTTAGACGTTTACCATAATTATCCAATGGGCAATGCTTCAGACTTGTGTGCAAAGGAATGTAATATTTCTCGCGAAGAGCAAGATGCTTTTGCAATAGAATCGTACAGGCGTTCACAAGCTGCTTGGGCTGCTGGAAAATTCAATGACGAAATAATTCCTGTTGAAATTCCTCAACGCAAAGGCGATCCAATCATTATGAAAGAGGACGAAGAATATAAAAATGTTCGCTTTGATAAAATTCCTGAATTAAAAGGCGCATTCTCAAAGGAAGGAACTGCGACTGCTGCAAATTCTTCAACAATGAATGATGGTGCGGCAGCGTTAGTATTAATGAGCAAAGCAAAAGCAGAAAAGTTAGGCTTGAAACCTATCGCAGTTATTCGTGGTTATGCCGATGCCGAACACGCTCCGGAATGGTTTACTACGGCACCTTCATTAGCGGTCCCAAAAGCGGTTTCAAAAGCAGGATTAACACTTGGTGATATAAACTATTTTGAATTGAATGAAGCATTTTCAACAGTTGGTATTGTCAATATGCAGAAAATGAAATTGGATGCGAGCAAAGTAAATGTGAATGGTGGAGCGGTTTCTTTAGGGCATCCATTGGGTTGTTCCGGTGCAAGAATTGTAGTTACATTAATAAATGTATTAAAACAAAATAAGGGGAAATACGGTGCTGCAGGTATTTGTAACGGTGGAGGTGGAGCAAGTGCAGTAGTCATTGAGTCGGTTTAAATTATTAGATACAACAATATTTTAAAATAAATACACCTATTTAAATGCAGTTTGGAATTTGTAATTTAAGTACAGTCCCTTGCCGAAAGGAATCTTCCGATAGAAGTGAAATGGTTACGCAATTGCTGTTTGGTGAAACATTTGAAATTATTGAACGCGATAAAAGCTGGGTAAAAATAAAAACGTATTACGAAGGATATGAGTGTTGGGTAGACGAAAAGCAATGTGTGGTAATTGATAAAGAAATTTACAAAAAAATAAATTCATCCGACAATACACTTACTGCCGACCTCATTGGACTTATTACAAAAAAGGAAGAGAATGTTATATTCCCCATCGTATTAGGTTCTAATTTACCCCTACTAAAAGGAAATAAATGTTTAATTGTAAATCAAGAATATACTTTTGACGGTAATAAAATTGCTCCTACATTTAAGAAAGAAAATTTACGCAATGCAATTGGTGAAACGGCATTTATGTATTTAAATAGTCCTTATTTATGGGGAGGGAAATCACCTCTTGGAATAGATTGTTCTGGCTTTTCACAAATGGTATATAAGCTCAACGGATTAAAAGTAAAAAGGGATGCTCACCAACAAGCTATTCAAGGGATAGCATTGAGTTTTGTGGAAGAATCGGAACAGGGAGACTTAGCTTTTTTTGATAATGAAGAAGGTAGAATTATTCACGTAGGGGTAGTATTAAAGGACAATAAAATAATTCATTCAGCCGGAAAAGTAAGGGTAGACAAATTTGATCATTATGGTATTTACAATACAGGCACCAAAAAATATTCCCATCGCTTAAGAATCATTAAGCGGTATTTTTAATTCTATTTTTTGAAATTTTTATTTCAGAACTCCTAACTCTTTACCAATTTTAGTAAAAGCGGCAATCGCTTTATCTAAATGATGTTTTTCATGTGCAGCTGATATTTGTACACGTATACGCGCTAAATCTTTTGCAACAACTGGGTAAAAGAAACCAATTACGTAAATTCCTTCTTCCAATAATTTGTCGGCAAATACTTGCGATAGCTTCGCATCGTATAGCATTACCGGAACAATGGGATGTATACCTGGGCGAATATCAAAACCTGCTTTGGTTATTTCTTCTCTAAAATATAAAGCATTGCTCATTACTTTGTCTCGAAGCTCAGTAGTTTCACTCAGTAAATCCATTACTCCAATAGCTGCTCCGACAATAGAAGGAGCTAATGAGTTTGAAAATAAATAAGGCCGTGAACGTTGACGCAACATATCAATCACTTCTTTTTTTGCCGAAGTAAAACCGCCCATTGCACCACCCAATGCTTTGCCCAATGTTCCTGTAATAATATCTACACGACCCATAACATTACAATGCTCGTGTGTTCCTCTTCCTGTTTTACCTAAAAAACCCGTTGAGTGGCTGTCGTCAACCATTACCAAAGCATTGTATTTATCTGCCAAGTCACATATTTGATCAAGCTTTGCAATGTATCCATCCATTGAAAATGATCCATCGGTAACAATTATTTTAAAACGTTGTGCTTGTGCTTGCTTTAGCTGTTCTTCCAAGTCAGCCATATCGTTGTTCTTGTATCGATAACGTTTCGACTTACAAAGTCTTACTCCATCAATAATTGAAGCATGGTTTAATTCATCCGATATAATGGCATCGTCTTCTCCAAAAAGTGGTTCAAACACACCGCCATTTGCATCAAAAGCTGCAGCATATAAAATGGTGTCCTCCATTCCTAAAAATTTCGAAAGTTTTTCTTCCAGTGTCTTATGAATGTTTTGGGTGCCACAAATAAAACGTACTGATGACATTCCATAACCGTGAGTATCCAGTGTCTTTTTAGCAGCCGCAATTACTTTTAGGTTTGATGATAATCCTAAGTAATTATTGGCACAAAAGTTGACCACTTCGGCACCTGTATTCACTTTTATATTGGCTCCTTGTGGACTTACAATTATTCTTTCGCGCTTAAATAAACCTGCATTATTAATTTCGGCAAGCTCTTTTGTAAGGTGCTGTTGGAAGTCGGTATTATACATAATCTGTGTTGTTTGAGTGTTGAGTTCTAAATTTAATAAAAGCAAAAGTAAAAAAAATGATTTAAAGAAAAATAGTTGAGATTCGATACTGATTCGGTGATAGAAAATAAACGTGTTGGACACCAATTATTTCATATCCGTTTTTTAGAGAATAAATAAGGTTTTGAGAGCTTTCATAAATAAAATTGCTTGTATTTTTTTCAATTGAAATTGATAAAATTTCTGTTTTATTTTTAATTAGAATTATTTTTTTTACTGGAATATTTTCATCTGTGCTATAGGTTACAATTGTATAGTCAGGTTTTACAATACTATCCAAAGAGTAACTGCGAACCCAAGCAGGCTTATTGATATCACATTCCGAAAAAATTACAAATTCTTCATTCCAGTTTTTCGGTGTCAACTTAATTTCTTCAAATTCATTTCCTTTTATTGTTATTTTTCGTACAGCGGTTTTGCTGTTGGAAAGTCGAATTGCTTCAGCATCAAAAAAATTACGGATGCTAAAGTCGTGTATTGTATTAGAGTTGCTTTCAATAGTTTTTTTACAAGCTATTTGAACTAATACGTTAAAAAGTAGTAAGGTGCTAAATGTTAGTTTTTGTAATGACACTTTTAACGATCTAGAAATCAAATTTTATACCTTGTGCTAAAGGCAATTGTGTACCATAATTGATAGTATTGGTTTGTCTTCGCATGTATGCTTTCCAAGCATCTGAACCCGATTCTCGTCCACCACCTGTTTCTTTTTCTCCACCAAAGGCGCCACCAATTTCGGCTCCCGAAGTTCCAATGTTTACGTTTGCAATGCCACAATCAGAGCCTTCTTGCGAAAGAAATTTTTCAGCCTCGCGCATATTGTTTGTAAATATAGATGACGACAATCCTTGTGGTACACCGTTTTGTATAGTAATGGCCTCTTCTATGGTATTGTATTTTAATACATAAAGAATAGGTGCAAACGTTTCGTGCTGAACAATTTTGTAAGTGTTATTTGCTTCGGCAATGCAAGGTTTTACATAGCAACCGCTTTCATAGCCTTCACCAATTAATACACCGCCTTCCACTAACATTTTACCTCCTTCTACTTTTACTTGCTCAATGGCGTGTGAGTAGTTTTTTACGGCATCTATATCAATTAAAGGACCAACGTGATTTTTTTCGTCCAATGGATTTCCGATTTTTAATTGTGAATAGGCTTTCTTAAGAACTTCCATGGTTTTATCATAAATGCTTGCGTGAACAATTAATCTGCGTGTAGTGGTGCATCGTTGACCTGCGGTTCCTACCGCTCCAAATACAGCACCAACAAGCACCATTGATAAATCGGCATTTTCGGTTACAATAATGGCATTGTTACCACCTAGTTCTAATAAGGATCGTCCCAATCGAGCACCAACATTAGCACATACCAGTTTGCCCATACGTGTAGAGCCTGTAGCTGATATTAAAGGGATTCGTGTGTCATTCGACATCAATTCTCCAATTTTATAATCCCCTATAAGCAAGCAAGAAACACCTTCGGGGACATTGTTGTTTTTTAAAACACTTGTTATAATATTTTGACAAGCAATAGCGCATAAAGGTGTTTTTTCGGATGGCTTCCAAATGCAAACATCGCCACATACCCATGCTAACATTGCATTCCAACTCCACACTGCTACAGGAAAATTAAAGGCCGAAATAATACCTACGATACCCAATGGGTGGTACTGTTCATACATACGATGTTGTGGTCGTTCACTGTGCATGGTAAGTCCATATAATTGACGAGAAAGCCCGACTGCAAAATCACATATATCGATTATTTCTTGCACTTCACCCAATCCTTCTTGATAGCTTTTTCCCATTTCGTACGAAACTAATTTCCCTAATGCAGACTTGTGTTTCCTGAACTCTTCGCCCATTTGTCTAACAATCTCTCCTCGTTTAGGTGCTGTAACGCTCCTCCAAATTTTGTAGGCGATTTCTGCTTTTTTAACAACTGTTTCGTAATCCTCTTTTGTTGCAGCACTTACACTGCCTATGAGTTTCCCATCCGCAGGTGAGTATGATTCTATTTTTACTCCCTTCGTTTCAAAATGATTTAGTCCGGTTGATGCACCATAATTATTTAGTTTAATTCCGAGCTGTTCTAGTGCTTCTAATATATTGTATTGGCTTGTCAATATTGCTGTATCCATCGTTTTGTTATATTTTGACCTCAAAATTACTAATTCATTTTATAGTTTTAGGTAATATGTTTGTTATTCATCTAAAACGCTTGTTTTTAACAAATTTAAAACATATCATTGATGAAAATTAAGAATCAATGAGAAATATTTTACTACTGTTATGTTTTTTTACTATTTCAATATCCGTATTTTCTAAAAATGAAAATAGTTCTCAGAAAGAATTTAGAGGGAATGAAGCACAAGTTATTGTTAAGGGAAGCAATCATATCATTATTAATGCTCCATCAAAGGTTGCGTCTTTTGTAAATTTTAAAGAAGAAACTATATTAAACAAAGAGCAAGCAATTGCTTTACTAATGACATCTTTTAAAGCTACAGCAAGCGATGAATTGCGTTTATATAAAACCGAAAAGGATAAATTAGGTTTTATTCATTATCGTTATCATCAGTATTATAGTGGGACGGAAGTGGCAGGTGGTCAATATTTTTTGCATGAAAAGGATAATCGTATACAAACCGCTAACGGTTTTTTTGTGACAGATTTAAAAGTGAGTCCGAATGCAGTTATTAATTCTAATGCAGCCATTTCATCCGCGCTTAATGAAATTGCTGCTTCGCTTTATAAGTGGCAAATTCCAGAAGAAGAAGCTCGTTTGAAAATGATAAATAAAAATAACAGCGCAACGTATTATCCTCAACCACAGTTGGTGATTACCGCTATCAATGGAGATTTTAATTCCAAAGAAATGCGGTTGGCATATAAATTTGATGTGTATGCTCATAAGCCAATGAGCCGAAACTATGTATTTGTAGATGCTCAAACGGGTAAAGTAATTAGAAAGGATAACCGAATATGCAAAATAGATGTAGCTTCTTCGGGCGCTACTCGTTACAGCGGAAACCAAATGTTTCTTACTGATAGTTTTGCTGCCAATCAATATAGATTGAGAGAAGCATCACACGGAAATGGAATTGAAACATACAATATGCTTACCGGAACCAATTATGGTAATGCGGTTGATTTTACAAACAACTCAGCAGTATGGAATATTGCCAATGGTGCTATGGATGAAGTTGCCTTGGATGCGCATTGGGGAGCGGAACGAACGTATGATTATTACAAAACAATTCACAGCAGAAACAGTTATGATGGTAATGATGCTGTTATCTTATCTTATGTTCATTATGATCAGGGTTACGATAATGCATTTTGGAATGGACAATCAATGACTTATGGAGATGGAAGCGGACAAGCAGGAGGCTTTAAACCGCTTACAGCAATGGATGTTTGTGGTCACGAAATTGCACACGGAGTAACACAATTTACTGCCAATTTGGATTATTCATACGAATCAGGCGCTTTGAACGAATCGTTTAGTGATATTTTTGGAACAGCTATTGAATTTTACTCAAAACCCAATACTGCCGATTTTTTAATAGGAGCTGAAATTACTGTAACCCAAGGAACAGCGCTAAGAGATATGCAGAACCCTGGAGCATATCAAAATCCGGATACTTATTTAGGTGCTTTTTGGTATGCAGGTGCAGGCGATAATGGTGGGGTACATTATAATAGTGGGGTTCAAAATTTTTGGTTTTACCTTTTATGTCAGGGTGGTACAGGAACAAATGACAATGGTAATAATTACAATGTTGTTGGTATAGGAATGCAAAAAGCAGAAGCAATTGCTTACAGATGTTTGTCAGTTTATTTAACGAATACTTCTCAATATATTGACGCTAGAACATATAGCATTCAAGCAGCCCAGGATTTATATGGTGCTTGTTCTCCTGAGGCAATGTCGGTTGCTGCTGCTTGGTATGCGGTTGGTGTTGGAGGTCAATTTAGTCCAACAGTAGTGTGTGACTTTTCGGCTCCAATTTTAAATTCTTGTAATGCACCATTTACTGTCTACTTTACGAATCTTAGTCAAAACACAACCGTTTTTGCATGGGACTTTGGTGATGGTTCAACGAGCAATCTTATAAACCCTTCACACATATATACTATTTCAGGACTTTATACAGTAAAATTAGTAGCAAGTGGTAGTTGTGGAACAGATTCAATAACTAAAATAGGGTATATTAGTATCACATTACCAATGGCACCAGTTTCACCCGATATCACACATTGTGATCCAGATGTTTTAGTATTGAATGCAACTGGAAATGCAAATTTAAACTGGTATAATGTGCCTCAAGGTGGTACGCCTTTGTATACAGGAACTCCATACACTACACCATTAATAAATTCAACGACTAGTTTTTATGTTGAAAGTGAAGTGCCTGCTATACCTGCATATGTTGGTCCTGTGGACAATACAATTGGAACTACAAATAATCATAACAGTGCTCAAGATAGAGGATTGGTTTTTAATGTTACCCAACCTTGTGTACTTAAGTCTGTTTGGGTTTACGCGCAAGATACAGCCAATAGGACCATTAACTTATGGGATAGTCAAGGAACAGTTTTGCAAACAATTACTTTAAATATTCCCGACTCTGCGAGTAGAATAAATCTTAATTTTAATTTAACTCCAGGAACCGGTTACGAAATTGGCGGAAACTCAATGGACTTGTTTAGAAATACTACAGGAATGGTTTTTCCTTATACTTTGCCCGGTTATGTTGATATTACATCGGCTACTTCAGGAAGCGACAGGTATTATTATTTTTATGATTGGGAAGTTGTAGCACAACCTTGCGTAAGTGCCAGAACAATGATGACAGCTACAATTATAAATTGTGGTGTAGGAGTTGAATCCGAAGATGGTATTGATAATTCAATAAGTATTTATCCAAATCCTACAAGCGATAATTTTTCTTTATCGTTTAAAAATAGCATCAGGAGCGATGTGAATATTAAAATTTATACTTTTACAGGTAAACTTATTTGGGAAGACACACAAAATAATTTTGTTGGCGAGTATAAAAACAGTATCGATATGTCTGCTTTTTCAACTGGTTTATATGTAGCAAAGGTTACTACTTCTGAGGGAATAAAAATGAAAAAAATTATTAAAAATTAATTACTAAAACCAAAATTATGAAAAGTTCGTACTTACTACTGTCGTTGATTTTATTTGTAGGGATTTCTGTTGGATATGCCTCAAATAATCAACAAAAAATATTAAAAGGAAAAGATGCAACTGCTTTGGTAAACCAAAGTAAATGTGTTGTAATCAATGCTCCATCCAAAGTTCCTTCTTTTGTTGAGTTTACAGGTAGCTTAACCAAAGATAAAGCGATTGATGCACTTAAGCCATCTTTTAAATTTCGTGCGGCAGATGCTTTGGTTTTTGTAAAAGAGGAGAAAGATAATTTAGGAATGACCAATTACAAATACCAACAGTATTATAACAGTGTAAAAGTAGAGGATGGAATCTACAATATACATATGAAAAATGCTTCTGTATTGTCAGCAAATGGTTTCTTTATAGATAATATTAAATTAAATACTCAGCATGTTTTATCGGCACAAAATGCCATCAATGCAGCGTTAAAGGATATAGGTGCAACCCGCTACAAATGGGAAGTGCCGGAAGAGGAAGCGATGTTGAAACAAATAACAAAAAATCCGAATGCTACGAATTACCCGCATCCCGAATTGCTAATTACAGCTACAGATGCTAATTACTTTACAGGAACAATGTGTTTAGCGTATAAGTTTGATGTGTATGCCGATAAACCAATGAGTCGTTTTTATGTTTATGTGGATGCACATACAGGAAAAGTTATCAGAAAAGACAATAGAATTTGTTTTACAGATGCTGCCGCAACAGGAACAACTCGTTATATTGGTTCACAAGCATTTACTTCCGATGATATTGGCGGTGGTACTTTCCGATTGCGTGAAGCCGCTAGGGGTAATGGAATTGAAACATACAATATGCAAACAGGGGTAAATTATGGTAATGCTGTTGATTTTACAAATGTTGGAAACAGTTGGGTAGGATTAAACAACCCAGCGATGGACGATGCAGCATTAGACGCGCACGTTGGTGCTGAAGCTACCTATGATTATTTTTTCGGAACTTTTGGTCGTAATAGCTATGATAATGCAGGTGCTGCAATTATTTCTTATGTTCACTATGATGTGGCTTACGATAACGCTTATTGGAACGGTGTATGTATGACTTACGGTGACGGAAGTAACGTACCGGGAGGATTTACACCACTATCATCACTTGATGTATGTGGACACGAGATAGCACACGCTGTAACAACCTATTCGGCAAACTTAAATTATTCAGATGAATCAGGTGGGTTGAATGAATCTTTTAGCGATATTTTTGGTACCAATGTTGAATATTTTAAAGATCCAGGGAATGCAAATTTCTTAATTGGTGATCAAGTTGTTTTTGGAGGAGGTGCATTACGAGATATGCAGAATCCAAATGCTGGTGGTCAGCCCGATACTTATTTGGGAGTAAACTGGATTGTTCCTGTTCCTCCATATAATCAAGGAAATGATTATGGAGGGGTTCATACCAACAGTGGTGTGCAAAATTTTTGGTACTACTTAGTTTGTAATGGTGGATCCGGCACAAATGATATAGGAAGTGTTTATTCTGTTACAGGAATTGGAATGACCGCAGCTGCAGCAATTGCTTATAGAAATTTAACGGTATACTTAACCTCTACTTCGCAGTACATAGATGCTCGTACCAATAGTATTCAGTCAGCCATTGATTTGTATGGTGCCGCTTCAGCAGAAGAAATTGCAGTTACCAATGCTTGGTATGCAGTAGGTGTTGGTGCCGCATATGTTCCACCTGGAGGTAATTATGTAACAGCAGTAGCGGGTTCGTGGGATGTTACAACAAATTGGACTCCTAATGGAAGACCAACCACAGGTGATAATGTAACTATAAATCACGCAATGACAATTGCTACACCTGTTAACATTAATAATTTTATATTGGGTGCTGCCGGAAGTGTTTCTGTTGGAACACAAACGCTAACTTTGAACAGCACTGTTACCGGCTTAGGAGGAACTATTACGTCTTCATCTACAGGAACTGTAACCTACAATCAAGCATCTAACGGACAAAATGTATTGGCAGGAACTTATGGTAATTTAACATTTAGTAATTTCAATAAAGTGTTGGCTTCTTCCGGAAATATTGATATTAACAATGTGTTTACTCCTGGTACCGGACCATCACATACCATTACTGGAAGTACCATTCGTTATACAAATGTGAGTAATATTATTCAAATTGTTCAGCCATTTCATTACAATAACATTACCGCTTTAAACAGTGTTGCGCCCGGGTATAAGAATTTTGTTGGAAGTATGCAAGTTGATGGTGTATTTACACCTCCAACTAATTTGCAATATTGTACAGGTTGTACTCCTTCAACCATTGATTTTAGTGGTTCAGGTTCTCAAACCATTCCGGCATTCTATTATCAAAATTTAACTTCATCCAGCAACGGTGCACGTACTTTGGCTTCTAGTGGAACAATTAGAATATATGGTGTATTTACTCCGGGTTCAAATACTTACACTATTACCGGCAGTACAATTGCCTATTATTCTACTGGCGCACAAACAATCCAACCTTTTAGTTACAATAATTTAACTGTTAGGGGTTGTGGTAACGGAGTGTATAAAACATTTTCAGGCGTAATTAATGTTGCAGGAACTTTCACCCCTCCTGTTAACAATTATAGGTATAGTACTTTAGGAAATACTATCAATTTTAACAGTGCAAGTTCTCAAACAATACCGGGTGCATTTTACTATGGTACTTTGTCTTCTTCTTCAACGGGAGCAAGAGTTTTGGATCCTTTAAATATTATTGATGTTTACACGTCTTTCATTCCTGGCACCAATACATATACTATTACAGGTAGCACCATTAGATATGCCGGTTCTGTTACACAAACAATTACTGCCTTCACCTACAATAATTTAAGGTGTTCGGGTGGTTTAGCATTACGTTATTGGGATAACACAAATCCGGTTTATATAAAAGGTAATTTTAGTACTGGCGGAAATTTTTATAATTTTAGTAATGGGAGTACAGTTGTTTTTAATGGAACCTCCGCTCAAACAATAACGGGTACTTGTGGATGGGTTAATTTAACCATATCTAATACAAGTGGACTGGTTTCTGTGGTTTCAGGTACTCAATTTTTATCAGGAGCATTAAGTTTAACTAATGCTGTTACATTGGCTGTAGGTAATACAATGTTCTATTTAACTTCTACTGCCACTTCTACTGCAAGGATTGCTGCGCTTCCAGCAGGCGCATCTATAACAGGTAATAATTTTGTTGTTCAACGTTATGTTTCGGCACGACTAACTAATTATGCAAATTTGTCTTCTCCGGTTCAAGTGTCTACAATTGCCGATTGGGACACTCAGCCAAATGGTACAAATGAAATTTATATGTACGGAGTAGGCGGACCTGATGCTAATATTTTTGGAATGAACAATACGGTTTTTAATTGGAGCGAACCTACTGCTGCATTAGTTCCGGTTGTTTCTCAAGCAACGGCATTAACTCCGGGCTTAGGTTTTGAAGTTTATTTAGGTACAAATGCTCAGAATTTAAATAATACAACGTTTGATACGCGTGGAACTCCGAATCAAGGTACTCAAGTAGTTGGTGGCTTATCTTACAATGGCAACGGTTACAATTTAATTGGAAACCCTTTTGCTTCTTATATTTCTTGGAATTCTGTATATGCTAATTCAACAAATATCGATAATTCATATAGAATTTTTGATGCAGCTGCAGGTAATTATTTAACCTACGGTGCAGGTACAGAAATTCCTTCATCGCAAGGTTTTTATGTACACGCAACGGCAACACCTACTGTAAGTATACTTGAAAGTGCAAAAACGGCTACTGTTACGAGTGTATTTCACAAAGCAGCCGACCAAGATAATTTCTTGACTTTTAAAATTTCGAAATCGGATCAAAGTATATCTTACTATAACGTTTCCCAAATTGATTTGAGCACTGATTCGCAAGATAATTATGACAATGGCGATTTGCCTTATATGGAAAGTCCGATAAAGGAAGCTCCATACATATCTACTGTATCAGCAGATGGTATGGAGTTGTGTGTGAATAAACTTAATTCAAATCCAAGTTCGGTTACAGTTCCTGTTTATGTTGGAGTTGGTGTATCAAGTAATTATACAATTGATATTACAGGAATGGAAAATGTGAAAGATTATTCTTGTGTAATGCTTGAAGATAAAGTAGCAAGCAAGTTTGTTGATTTAAGACACAATGCAAATTATTCTTTTGATATTAATGCGAGTGATGATAAAGATAGATTTGTACTACACCTTAATAAATCGAACGATTGTGTTATGGCAATAAAGAAATCTGACACGCAAACAATTGCTCAAGAAAACATATTTATTACAAAAACGGTAGATGGGAATTTAGTAAATGTAGATTTTTCATTTACTCAAAATGTAACTATTAAAGTAATAAATGTACTTGGACAAGACATTGTAAGCACAATTGAAACCAGTACTAAAAAAGAAAGTATACTTGTTGCTTTGCCAAAAGAATTTGTTGGTGTTTACTATGTTACTGTAATAGCTAACAACAAGGTAATTACCAAAAAATTTATTAATTAAAGTACGGATAAATAGTTTAAATTCTATCACAAATAAAAAACGTACACTATGAAAAAAATGTGTTCAATTATTTCTTTAACTTTATTTGCAGGGCTAACTTTTGCCTCTACTTCAAGTAAACTGCAAAAAGAATTAAGGGGATTAGAAGCAAATGCATTGGTAAAACAAAGTAATCATATAATCATTAATACACCCTCAAAAGTGCCCTCTTTTGTTGAATTCGTTGGGGTGACTTCTAAAGAAATGGCGATAGAATTACTGAAACCCTCTTTTAATTTTCAGAAAAATGATGAATTAAAGTTGTTAAAGGACGAGAAGGATAAGTTTGGTGTTGTACACTATCAATACAATCAATTTTATAAAGGGGTAAAAGTGGAGGATGGGATATTTAATGTTCACACAAAACCGAACACTGTTTTATCTGCAAATGGTTTTTATGTTGATAATATAGTTTTGAATACCCAACCTGCTTTATCTCCTCAACAAGCTATTGATGCTGCACTTAAAAGTATTGGTGCAAAACTATACAAGTGGCAGGTGCAGGAGGAAGAGGCTTTATTAAAAAGCAGTTCAAAAAACAATAGTGCAACTTATTATCCGCAACCTGAATTAACCATAACTGCTGCAAATGCAGATTATTTTAAGAAAGAAATGTCATTGGCTTATAAGTTTGATGTATATGCCGATGAGCCAATGACTAGAGAATTTGTATATGTTGATGCACACACAGGAAAAATTATCAGAAGAGATAATAGAATTTGTGAAGCGAATGTTTCGGCTTCTGGAAATACCCGTTATAGTGGCAATCAACCATTTATGACCGATAACTTTGGTGTCAACCAATACCGTTTACGCGAAACCGGAAGAGGCAATGGTATTGAAACATACAATTTAAAGAAAGGCACAAACTATGGTACTGCGGTTGATTTTACAAATATTAGTACCAATTGGAATGGATTGAATAATGCAAATATGGACGATGCTGGATTAGATGCTCATTGGGGCGCAGAAGGAACTTGGGATTATTACAGCATAATACACAATAGAAATAGTTATGATAACGCTGGTGCTATTATAAAATCCTATGTGCATTACGGTGTTAATTATAATAATGCTTTTTGGAATGGCACAAATATGACCTATGGTGATGGTAGTAATTCTCCTGGAGGGTTTACTCCTTTAACAGCAATTGACGTTTGTGGGCACGAAATTACACACGGAGTTACTTCATACGAAGCCAATTTACAGTACTCATACGAATCAGGAGCATTGAACGAATCCTTTTCTGATATTTTTGGAACTACAATTGAATATTATAAAAAACCAAATACTGCTAATTTTCTTATTGGAGAACAAATTATGTTTGGCGGAGCAGGTGCTTTGAGAAGTATGTCAAATCCAAATGCTTATGGCGACCCCGATACTTATTTAGGAACCAATTGGTATGCAGGTGCGGGAGATAATGGTGGTGTACATAGCAACAGTGGTGTACAAAATTATTGGTATTACTTGGTTTGCCAAGGAGGTGTTGGTACAAATGATATTGGAAATTCATTTAATGTAACTTCCATTGGAATGGCAAAAGCTGCTGATATTGCTTATAGAAGTTTGTCTATTTATTTAACAACTACATCGCAGTATATTGATGCGAGAACCTATAGTATACAAGCAGCCCGCGATTTATTTGGAATGTGTTCTCAAGAAGAAATTACAGTAACTAATGCGTGGTATGCTTGTGGTGTTGGTGCAGCGTACTCAGTATTCATTAATTCTGATTTTTCAGGTGATGTTACTTCTGCTTGCTCCCTTCCCGCTACTGTTAATTTTACAAACTTAAGCGTTAACTTAAATAACTATACTTGGGATTTTGGTGATGGAAATACAAGCAATGCTGCTAATCCTTCACATACCTATACCAATGCAGGAAATTATACTGTTAAGCTTAATTCAACAGGTGCTTGTGGATTGGATTCTATGATTAAAACTGCTTATATCAGTATCGTTCTCCCCACGTCTGTAACTGTAGTTAATGGCAGCCGTTGCGATACTGGCTCTGTTTCTTTATCTGCAACCGGTGGTGTTAATACGAATTGGTATACTGTTCAGCAAGGTGGCTCTCCTATTTATACAGGGCCAAATTATAATACGCCTACCTTAATAAATTCTATAACCTATTATGCTGAGAATGAGGTTCCCGCATTACCATTACATGTTGGTCCAATTGACAATATAATAGGTACTGGAGCAAATAATAATTCGGGAACTATACATTATCTTATTTTTAATGTATTGAAACCGTTAACCCTTAACTCTGTTTGGGTAAATGCAAGTACTGCCGGACAAAGAACAATTAATTTGTGGGATAATGCAGGGAATGTTATTCAAACACTTACTGTAAATATTCCTTTAGGTATGAGTAGAGTGAATTTGAATTTATCACTAACATCCGGTACAGGTTATAGATTAGGTGGTGTAAATATGAATTTATACCGAAACAACGGTGGTGTTACTTATCCTTATACTCAAAACGGAATGGTTAGCATTACAGGTTCTGATGCAGGTTCAGGTTTTTATTATTTCTTTTATAATTGGGAAATTCAATCGGCAAGTTGCAGAAGCTTAAGAGTGCCTGTAACTGCAACTATTTTTACCCCTCCAACTGCTGTTATTACTGCACAAGGCAGCACGACTTTTTGTGTGGGAGATTCTGTAATATTAGATGCCGGACAAGCAAGTCGATATTTGTGGACACCCGGAGGTCAAACAACACAAACCATTACGGTTTATAATTCGGGAAATTATAGTGTTATGGTAACAGATGGTAATGGTTGTTCTTCTAAATCTTTGGAAGAAGTGATTACCGTAAACCTTTTGCCTGTTGTTTCATTGACAAACTTAAATCCGGTATGTTTAAATGATTTAGTGATAACACTTACGGGAGGGAATCCTGCCGGTGGTACATATAGTGGAGTAGGTGTTGAAAATGGTGCATTTGACCCTATTGTTGCGGGTGCAGGAACACATACTATTACTTATTCTTTCTCCGATCAAAATGGTTGTACCAATACAGCAAGTCAATCCATACTTGTTAACCAAGCACCCAATGTAACATTGACATTGGCAGATGATACTTTATGCGCAGGAAATGCCACCAGCTCATTAACCGGTGGAATGCCCGCAAATGGTACTTATAGCGGAACAGGAGTAAATGGAAATAATTTCAATCCTATTTTGGCCGGTCTAGGCTCACACGTTATTACTTACATATTTATGAATGCTGCGGGTTGTTCCGATACTGCCACACAAACCATCAACGTGGTTGAATGTGTTGGAGTAAATGAATTAGCCAACAACAATAGTTTAAGTGTATACCCCAACCCTGCTAAGGATATGTTTACCATAACTTATGTTGCAAAAGGAACATCGGATATAACTGTTAAATTATATAATGCTGCAGGCGAAATTGTTTTCAATGAAACCAAAAAGCAAGTAAGCGGAGAGTATAAAAAGTCAATTGATTTATCAGGTAAATCAACGGGTGTATATTATTTGCAATTAGTTTCTGATAAAGAAACTGTAGTGAGAAAAGTGGTGAAGCAATAATTGCTTTAACTATAGAATTGAAAAAGGGATCGATATTTATCGATCCCTTTTATTTAAACCCTTTTCCCAAATTCATTCCACAACACCTCATCAGGTGGTGGTGCAATAATCACCAATTTCTCTTTACTCACAGGATGTATCAATTCTGTTTTTCTTGCGTGTAAGTGAATGGAGGCATCTTTGTTGCTGCGGTTAAACCCATATTTTAAATCGCCTTTAATGGGGCAATTCATAGAAGCCAATTGTACACGTATTTGATGATGCCTACCGGTAAACGGTCTTATTTCCAGTAAATGATAATTGTCGGAGCTAAACAGCAACTTATATTCTAATTCGGAATGCAAGGCACCCGGAATATCTTTCCCAACAATTTTTGATTTATTGGTTGGCTCATTTTTTTTCAAATAATGCACCAATCTCCCTTCCGGTTCTGCTGGTTTATTTTTTACAACTGCCCAATAGGTTTTTTGTACTGTTTTTTCACGAAACAATTCGTTCAGTCGCGACAAAGCCTTACTTGTTTTTGCAAACAGAACAATTCCGCTAACAGGCCTGTCAATGCGGTGAACAGTGCCAAGAAACACTTCACCGGGTTTGTCGTATTTTTCTTTGATAAATTGTTTCACCAATTCACTTAATGGAACATCACCCGTTTTGTCGCCTTGAACTATTTGTGAAGGTTTTTTATTTACAGCAATAATATGATTGTCTTCGTAAAGAACATCAACTGCCATTTTATTATTAATACTGCTCTCCACTGTTTGGAAAATCATTCGACTTAACATCCTTTACATAATTGCCAACTGCCTTTGTAATGTCGTCAAAAAGATTGAGGTATCTGCGTAAAAAGCGCGGACTGAATTCATTTGTAATTCCCAACATATCGTGTAGTACCAATACTTGTCCGTCCACTCCACCACCTGCACCAATACCAATTACAGGTATGGTAAGTTGTTTCGCTACTTTTTGTGCTAAACTTGCGGGAATTTTTTCAAGTACTATTGCAAAACAACCTGATTTTTCCAATATAATTGCATCTTCTATCAATAGTTCAGCTTCGTATTCTTCTTTTGCTCTTACTGTGTAAGTACCAAATTTATATATGGATTGTGGGGTAAGCCCTAAATGTCCCATTACGGGTATTCCTGCCGTAAGTATTCTTTCGATGGATTCTTTTACTTCTCGCCCACCTTCTAGTTTTACTGCGTGAGCGCCCGATTCTTTCATGATTTTTATGGCAGAGTTAAGTGCTTCTTTGGAATTGCCTTGGTAGGAACCAAAAGGTAAATCAACCACTACCAATGCTCTATTTATTCCTCTGATAACAGATGATGCGTGGTAAATCATTTGATCGAGTGTAATAGGTAAAGTTGTTTGATGACCCGCCATAACATTGGATGCTGAATCGCCTACCAAAATAATATCAATACCTGCGTGGTCGATGATGCGCGCCATCGAAAAATCGTATGCCGTAAGCATTGCAATTTTTTCACCTTTACGTTTCATTTCCAATAAAACGTGTGTGGTAACTCTTTTTACTTCTTTGTTTACTGACATTGGTTTAACTAAAGTTGCAAGACAAAGCTAATAATATATTTATGAAAAATATTTTAGACAATTTTATGTGTCGGTTTATTTTTTGAAAATCAAGGCCACTGCATAGGCGTGTACGCCTTCTTCTCGACCAACATAACCCAGTTTTTCGTTTGTGGTAGCTTTTATAGAAATATCGTCTTCAGGAATATTCATTACATCTGCCAATGCTTTTTTCATAGCAGGAACGTGCGGGTTTATTTTGGGTTTTTCCAAACAAATGGTAGAATCAATATTGCCTATTTCATAACCTTCTTTGCGAATCAATTCCATTACTTTTGCCAATAATATTTTACTGTCAATCCCTTTGAATTCGGTTGATGTATCTGGAAAATGAAACCCAATATCGCCTAAGTTGGCAGCACCAAGTAATGCATCGCAAATGGTGTGGATAAGCACATCGGCATCCGAATGTCCTTTAGCACCCGAATGATGTTCCAATAAAATTCCTCCCAACCAAAAAGGTGTTCCTTCAACCAATTGGTGAACATCGTAGCCAAAGCCTATGCGTGTTTTCATTATTTTGTAGGATCCGCAGTTGCCTCTTTGTTTTGTGCTTTAAAAGCATCAAAGTCGAACAACAAGGTAAAGCGTAAGGTGTTTTTTAAAGGATGATTTTGTGTAATAGGAATCAAGTAAGTAAAATCTAAGCTAAATACATTATATCTTAATCCGGCACCCAAGGTTACGTATTTACGGTTTCCTTTTGTAGGGTCTTCATAAAACATTCCTGTACGAATAGTAAAAAGTTTTTCGTACCAATATTCCATTCCTACCGAATAGTTAACCTCTTTTAATTCTTCGCTGGCACCAAGCGGAGCATCATTAAAGGATGAAAATATTGCTTCTCCTACAGGACGATTGGGGTCTTTTCCTGCAGAAATTACATTAGTTCCATCTGCAGCTAATTTCGGACTTCCATTGTTGTCTAGCTCATAAATAGGAGGTGAGGGAACCAACAATTTATTGAAATCGGCAACAAAAGCAATTGAGTTGTAATCATCCAATAATACTGTAAGTGCATTTCCTAATCGTAAATTCATCGGTAAATAGTTTTTTACAGCGGCATCGGAATAAGAAATTCTGGAACCTATGTTTGAAAACACAATACCGGCTGCATATTTACCTTCCTTTTCTCCAAGCTTTATTTGTTTTTTTGTGTAATAGAAACCTACATCGGCAGCAGCAGCCTGTCCAGCCTTTGTATTCTGGCCTTGAACATTGATGCCGCCTGTTAAATTGGAATAGATGTAACGCAATGCCAAACCACCCGAAAATTCATCGGAAAGTTTTCTGGAATAAGCTAGGTCAACAGCAAACTCATTTGGTCTAAACTGACCGGTAGTATTTCCTACCACATCCGTGAAAGTAATGTCGCCTAATGAAAAGTAGCGAAGTGAAGCTCCAATAGCTTCGCGTTTACTTATTTTTTTATAACCACTTAAATACGCTAAATTAATGTCTGGCACCAAGGCTCTTAACCAAGGAACATAGGACATTGAAAATCCTATGTTTTTATCAATAAAAGCAAGTTTTGCAGGGTTCCAATGTATGGAGTTTGCATCCGGACTGGTAGCTGCTCCGGCATCACCCAACCCTCCACCACGCGCATCGGGTGCTATCAATAGAAAAGGAACTGCAGTTGTAATGGTATTCAATCTATCTGTATCATCAATACCTGATATCTGACCCGTGCCACTTACCTGTGCAATAGAATTTAATGATAAGAAAACTATACTTAAAAAACTCCAAAATTTCATCATCTGTTTTTAAAAAAGAACATCAAATATACGTTATTTATGGAATTTTATTGCCCTTAATTTAAAATAACTAATTTTTCATACTTCTCAGCATACGTACCATCGGCAGCAGTTACTTTCAGTTTATAAACATATACACCTCTTCCTATAAAGTCGCCAAAATCATCTTTGCCATCCCAATCCATTCCGTCGGCCCTAAAACCATCGCACCTCACAGCTGCCCGTATTGTTTTTATTACTTTTCCAGAAACCGTAAATATTTGAATTTGCGCCTCCAAACCCGAACAAGGTTGATTGTGCTCAAACATAAATTCCGTATGTGTTGTAAATGGATTTGGATAATTTAACACGTGCTCTATGGCAAGTTTAGCTGATTTTGCAACCACAAATTCAATAGCCGATTTAGTAGAATTGTTGTATACATCCCAGGCTTTTAAACTCAGTGTGTGCCGCCCTTCCGTAAGATTATTAAACCCGTATAAAACAATCCCACTTTGGTAGCTGTTTAAGTCGGATTGATAATAGTCATTTAATACAATTGATTTCTCTGTATTTTCATCCATTACAGCCACAATGTCGTGTCCAATACCATTTCCAACGGTGTTAATGCCATTTTCATCTTTTAATATGCCTAATAAATTAGGATGTTCATTTGTAATACTTCCTGATACAAATTTAGGGTCGTTCATAAAGAGACTTAGCTCCGGACCTGTATTATCAATCGGAGCATTTAGATTGATTCCGCCAATTTTAAAGTTTTCGTTGTATCCACCTATATCAATAGTTCCATCGTATGCGTAATAGCTTATTCTCCCTTTTCCGATTCGGTAACTTATATCCTTTGGTACAATAAACATAAAAGAAAATTCACCGTTGGTAACACTCACTTTTCCTCGGTACACAATATTTTTTTGTGATTTAAATTTGAACTGAGGTGAGGGGTCGGGTAATCCATCATTAGCAAGTGTTGTAATGATATCGAATTTATCGAAAACTGTAGGATATATTATTCCATTGTACGATGAACGCTTAACTCCATTTGAATCACATACATATCCTGTAATAGTAACCTTACTTAGTGCGCTTATCGTCTCGTGCAGATTGGTATCGGCAGGTAGCGGTTTGTTGTTTATGCTTGTAGTCACAACATCATCTTCAGTATAGTGTAATGTTAGGGCTGGGTCGCCCAAAAAAGTAAAGTTGCGATGATTTGGATTAGCGTTGTTGGCACTTAAATTTTTTGTTGTGCGACATATATCACCTAAACGTGGCATTGCGCCATTAACGGGCTTAAATACATTTTTATAAAAATTGTTATTCAAATTAAAATTTTCACTTCCAAAAGTCAGTCGAGTGGTTGTGAGCAAACCGATACCTCCTCCATTGGGATGTAGAAAAACCAACTCTCCTGCCGAAGTTCTGGCGGGGTCGTCAAAGCGGCTAAATTCACAAGTTGCTGTTACAAACAAGGGCAGTCTGTCATCATTCTTCCAATTGTTTATATCGGAAATTTCTAATAGTCTTTCGTGAGCCCAACCTAATTCGCCTCCGTGCCCCGTATAATTTAAAATTAATGCCCCTTTTTCTACCCGCTGATTCAATGCATTTTTTGCATCGGGGTAACGTTGTCCACCTGGTGAAGCTTCTTGTTTGTATGCATCGAGGTATATTTTATCAATATTGTATTTGTTGTAAGTAACATCTACATAGTTTGCTAATTGGTCCGACTCATTCATATGTGCGCCACCATCTTGGTCATCGGCAACAAAACATACCCAATGTTTCCAATCGCCATAACTGCTTGCCCCTCCTGTGTTACAAGCATAGGTTTGAGTTAGTTGTAGTGGTTTGTTTGTAGTATAATCTACTATTTTGTCTACCACAGCTTTTGCTTCATCATTATTTTTTACTGGAAAGCGCCCTATACCAATGTCAACTTTTTCCCCTAAGCCATCGCTTTCAGCTGAATCCAATAACCCAAAATAATCATCGGTAACATACGATTGAGTATAGGAATAAGAATTAAAAGATTCGTAGGAAGGTATAAAATTGGTGTTACTTGCAACTGATCGTAAGCGATTGTTATAGGATGCATCGCCAAACAATAATAAATATTTAGGGAATTCAGCAGGGTTAGTTGCTCTATCATAAAACATTTTAACGAAGTGCTTTATAGCGGTAATGTCTTGCACGCCTGATGAAAATTCATTGTAAATTTGTTGTGGAGTTACCACCAAGGTCGATAGCCCATCTTTTGTTTGATGTAATGTTGCTATTCTGTTTGCTTCACCTAAAAACATAGGATGAGCAATGATTAGAAAATCTTTAAATCCTGTTGCGTGTAAATCCTGGTTAGCAACGGCACCAAATTTGGCCGGAATTTTAAATGCATTTGTTTTATCGTTGAAAATAAAAAATTCACGTAAGGTATCTGTTGCTTGTCGGAATGAAAGAGTGCTGCCGGATAAGCTAGAAGTCTGTATTCTAACATTTAATGGGTCTGTTACTTCTAAAATACGACTTGTAGGCAACACATCCGAAACAATAAAGTCACTTACATTTCCGGCCGCTTCCGATTTTGTATCTCGAAAAATCATTTCATTGCCGCTTAATTTTAAAAATCTGCGAACATTTACTTCTATATAATTGAGATAACCAATAGCCGAAGAGTAGGATGGACTTTTTACAAAGTTTATATTTACGTCAAATGTAGAACTTGAAGGTGTAAAAGTAGTACATCCGACTGCAGGTGCTGCCCAATCGCAAAAGTAACACCCTGGACTTATTGCTTGGGGTTGTATGGATAAACTGGCTCCTTGGCAAGAGAGTGTAAATGTACTGGATGGAGCGGATCGTGCAGCTACATCTCCACGTAAAGATGCTGGAGTACTGGCATCTATGTTTGGAAAAGTAAAGGGGAAATTATAGCTGGTGAGTACATCAAATGTTTCACCGTACCAAATACGTCCCGATTTCACAAGGTTTTGTGACTCGCTTTCATAAAATTGAAAATCGTCAAAACTGGTAATAGTTTTATTCGCATTATTTGGATTTGATTCTTGAGTTGCCATCCTTTTTCCCAAACCTAAATCGATATTTATAAAGTAATAATTTGTATCGGAGTAGAGGTGTAAAATATGCCTAAATGTAGCACAATTGTTATCCTTGACCCATTTATTCGGACCTCGTCCAAAAAACCAAACGAAATCCGTTGTGTCAAATTTACCATCTAATTCTCCTTCAACTGCAATGGCATTTTCTTGAAGGTCATCGTAATAAAAATCTGAATTTTTAAATGAAAGTAATCCGCCCCCATTTCCATATACCCTAATTTTTTTAGGGTCAACAGTTGCTACATCAATACCTAAGGACTTTAAGTAATTGTAATTCATTTTATACAATCCATCTTTTGTGACACCAATTTTGAACCAGGCACCATTTTTTAATACTGAATTTGCTGCATAGGCATAGGTATTCGCTACTTTTTGCGCTGCTTTTTCGGTAGTACTAATTTGTACAGAGTAGGATACAACTTTTTCAATTTTCCCGGTTTTGTCATTCATCCGAATTGGTGTAAAGGAAAAAGTGGCGAAGGGTAATTTTTTTTCATAGCTCATAAAATAATCAACAACTATTTCGTTGCTTATTTTTTGAGCAACAAGTGTTTTTATTTCATCATCATTTAAATTCAAATAAACTACATTAAACAGTTTTACTTGAATGCTTGTTGTGCTGGCAGGCAATTGAATATCTTCATTTAAAAAGGGTAAATAATTAGTCGAAAAATTATAATTCGCACCTAAAAAATACAAATAATTTATTTTTTGTGATTCACTTAACTGATAGTACTGCGAGGCTTTCCAAGTGACTGTTCTATGTTTTGCTATTTCGATGGAAAAGCAGAATTGTAGACTTAGCACGAATATACAAAAAAGTGAAAGTAATCTGCGTTTAGTCATCATTGGCATTCCGAACAATTTTACGAAAAATATTTGTTTTATATAGAATATACTTTCACCAAATTTTAGTGTTATCAAATCTCAAACGTATTTTGTAAAATATTATTGCTTCGTAAAAATTTGTCTAAGCAATAAATTGTTATTAATTAAGTATATAATTAATAAGCTTTTTTAGCTCAAAATCGGATGTTTTTCATTTTTATAAATAATTTTTATATATTTGTGTTAATATGTAGCAAAAGTTTTTCAACAGCTAATGTTTTAAAAGTTCTTGTTGCAATTTTTTTTTATTAAATTTTGACGTTTAAAGAAATCAACTTATGAATAAAATATTTGCGGTTTGCTGTATTTCGATTTTTGTTTTTATGTGCCGTCCCGCATTTGCTCAAGATCCTGCGTTTACTCAATTCTATGCCAATCCTTTATATTTGAATCCTGCTTTTGCAGGTTCTGTAAGATGCCCGAGAGTTTGTATGAATTACCGTAATGAGTGGCCTGCAATTCAAGGCACGTATGTAACAACGAGTGCATCTTACGATCAGTTTTTAGATGGTGTAGCCGGTGGAGTAGGTATAATAGCATATAATGACAGAGCCGGTAAGGGGATTTTAAATACCAATTATTTAGGTGCTATGTATGCTTACCAGTTAAATGTTTCACGTGGGTTTTCCTTAAAATTTGGTTTACAAGCGTCTTATTTTCAAAAATCAATTGCTTGGGACAAGCTTACCTTTGGCGATCAAATTGATGCAAAAGCTGGTTTCGTAAAACAAACTAATGAGATTGCTCCTCCTAGTTCTACAGTAGGAAAACCTGATTTTGCTGCCGGTATTTTAGGATTTAGTAAACGCTATTTTGTTGGCTTTGCTGCACACCATTTAACACAACCTGATGAAGGGTTTATTACATATAGTCCACTTCCGATGAAAATTACAGGCCATGCGGGAGCAGTTATACCTATTAAAAGTGCTGAAGATATGAGTATATCTCCTAATATTTTGTTTCAAAAACAACAAGAATTTCAACAATTAAACTTAGGAGTTTATCTAGTTAAGGGTCCATTAGTAGGTGGTTTGTGGTACCGTAATCAAGATGCATTTATTTTGCTTTTAGGTTTCCAAACAGGCATTATTAAATTTGGATACAGTTATGATGTAACCATCTCAAAGTTGGCAAATGCTTCAGCAGGTTCACACGAGATATCCTTGTCAATGGTATTTCCTTGTAAACCTAAAAAGAAGAAGTTCCGTACTATTAGTTGCCCTTCTTTCTAATCAAATACAATAATTACTATTTTTGTAACCTTTTTTTTAATATAAAGTAAAAGCATAGATATGAAACAAATAAAGAAATTTATCAGCAAAGGGACGCTAGCTATCGTTGGTACTATTTTTATCGCATCGTGTAGCCCGAATTTTTCTAACATTACAGGTTGGAATTACAACGATCCTAAAAATGGAGGCTTCCAGCAAATTAATAATTATGAGCAAGAAACAGGTCCGGGTTTGGTGCTTATAGAAGGTGGTACCTTTACTATGGGCAGAACCGAGCAAGATGTAATGTATGAGTGGGCAGCTATTCCAAGAAGAGTTACTGTTTCTTCATTTTATATGGATGAAGCAGAGATAAGCAACCTAAACTACTTAGAGTATTTGTTTTGGACAAGAAACGTATACGGTGCTGATTACGATGCTGTTTACAAAAAAGCATTGCCTGATACCTTGGTTTGGAGAGATAAATTAGCTTACAATGAGCCTTACGTAGATTATTATTTGCGTCACCCTGCTTACCAAGATTATCCTGTAGTCGGTGTTAATTGGAAACAAGCTACTGACTTTTGTGCTTGGCGTACCGACCGCGTAAATGAGTTTATTTTAGTACGTGAAGGATTAATAGAATTTGACCCTGCAAGTTGGGTGAATGAAAACAACTTTAATACTGAAGCTTATTTAGCTGGACAATATGAAGGTTTGATAATAAAAAATATTCCCGATTTAAACCCCAAAAGTAGTGGTGAAAGAAAAGTAAGAATGGAAGACGGTATACTATTGCCGCGTTACAGGCTTCCAACAGAAGCTGAGTGGGAATTTGCAGCATATTCTTTAATAGGGAACTCTGCAATGTCTTTAATTACAGAAAGGAAAATTTATCCTTGGAATGGTTCTTATGTTAGAAATTCTGACGAGAAATACTTAGGTCAGATGATGGCGAACTTTAAACGAGGAAGAGGTGATAATATGGGTGTTGCAGGTGCATTAAATGACAATGCCGATGTTACTGCTCCTGTATATTCATATTGGCCAAACGATTATGGATTGTACAATATGGCGGGTAACATTAGTGAGTGGGTAATGGATGTATATCGTCCTTTAACCAATGAGGATAAATCGGATTTTCGTTCATTCAGAGGTAGCGTTTATCAAACCTATGAGCGTGATGAGGAAGGTGTAATAGCGGAAAAAGATAGTTTAGGCCACCTTAAAATGCGGGATGTTCAACTTGATAAAGATAATTTGGCTGAAAGAAGAAATTACAGACGTGCAGATAATAAAAACGTATTGGATGGTGATAAAGAATCGCAAGTTGATGGATGGACAGATCCTCTTGACACAGGTGAAGGTTCTAAAGAAGAAAGTGCCTCAATGTATGACTATAGTTTAAATTCAATGGTAAACGACAGAGCACGTGTGTACAAAGGCGCTTCTTGGAAAGATCGTGCTTACTTTATGAATCCGGGTACTCGTAGATATTTGGACGAAAAAATGTCGACTGACGCTATTGGTTTTCGTTGCGCAATGGTTCGTGTAGGTAGTCCTGTTGGTTTGGGTAAGTAATTCACTTTAAACTCTTAATAAAAAAAACGGGGCTGAAATTTCAGCCCCGTTTTTTTTATTTACTATTGTTTTATGAAAAAAATAAGTACTGAAGAACTTTATTCAAAATATATTCAGCATCCCATTGTATGCACTGATACACGCTCCATTAAAAAGGACTCCCTGTTCTTTGCCTTGAAAGGCGATAGTTTCAATGGAAATACTTTTGCAGGAAAAGCCATTGAATTAGGTAGTAGTTACGCTATTATTGATGAAGAGAAATATTGTGTAAGCGATAAGTTTCTTTTGGTGGATGATGTATTAACTGCATTACAAGAACTATCAAAATATTATAGAAAGCAATTGTCTATACCTATTATAGGCATAACTGGGTCAAATGGTAAAACCACCACAAAAGAATTAGTTAGCAGTGTACTCAGTAAAAAATATAAAACCTATTACACGCAAGGAAATCTGAATAATCACATTGGTGTTTCACTTACATTGTTATCTATACCCAATGATTGCGAAATAGCTGTAGTTGAAATGGGTGCAAATCATCAAAATGAAATTGAATTTTTATGCTCGCTTTCACGGCCTAATTATGTTATTATAACAAACATTGGAAGGGCTCATTTAGAAGGATTTGGCGGAATTAAAGGTGTTATTAAGGGGAAAAATGAATTATATCAGTATGCTGCAAAAAATGGTTCGTTGGCTTTTGTGAATAATAATAACGACTTATTATCTGCTCTATCCAACAAGCTGCAAAAAATAACTTATGGAACACGTATCGACAGTAATTGTTACGGTAAGCTATTAGAAGCGAATCCTGTAATGAAATTTAGCTATTTATACAATAAAGAAGACGTAGACTTTACATCTGCTCCCATAATTACTTCTCATTTGATGGGTGAATATAACTTTGAAAATATTTTATGCGCTGTGTGTGTTGGGAATTATTTTAACGTTGCTGCCGAAAAAATAATTGAAGGCATTGAAAGTTATGTTCCATCCAACAATAGATCGCAACTAATACAGAAAGGAACAAATACTGTTTTAATGGATGCATATAATGCAAACCCTTCGAGTATGAAAGCAGCATTGGAAAATTTTTGGTTGATTGATACGCCTAATAAAATTCTTGTATTAGGTGATATGCTTGAATTAGGTGAAGATAGTCACAAAGAACACAAACACATTATTGAGTTAATTCAACAAAAAGGATTTGCTAATTTTATATTAGTTGGTAAGGAGTTTATAGATGCCGGTGATGGCAAAATTGACAACACAACTTTTGAAGATTCAAAAAAAGCTGCTAAGTATGTTATGAAAAAGAAATTCACAAACGCTTATATACTTATTAAAGGTTCACGTGGAATAAAAATGGAAAAGGTGCTTGAAGCCCTGCCCGATTAATTTCTAATGTCAACAAAATAAGGGTCTACAGAAACTTCTATTTTTTTATTCGTTAACGTTAGTGTATTTAAATCAATTACACTTACAGTTCCGTTTCTTCCTCCACAAAGACTAGTGTGGTGGGGTGCTGGGCCTTTTGTTGTGGCATTTCTATTGGCAACATACACCAGTTTTTTTGCATCGTCCACTGCAATTCCGTGTGGTTGCGTGCCGGTGTAAATTGATTTTACTAGGGTATTTGTTTTGTAGTTTATTACTGCAACACTTCCTACTTTTCCGGCAAAAGTTGTTTCGTCTTCCATACAGGTAATAAAAAGATAATCTGTTGTTGTAGAAAAACTCAATTCCTGAGGATAGCCACCAACAGGTATGGTAGCAATTAATAAATCGTTGAACCTACTGTATACCCTAACTTCGTTTGTTTTTTGACAGGTTATATAATAGCTGTTTCCATCAGGAGAAAATTTAATATCGTGTGCTTCTAAACTTGCAATTGCTCCATTAAAATTGATGGGTAAGCTAAAATCAGGATTGTTTAAGGGGTCTGCAATATCCAACTTGTAAAACAAATTGTTTTTTTGTGAAAGGAGGTATAAAGTATCCTGGTTTTTATTGTAGGCTTGTCCGTGAGGAAAATCAAAGTTTGCACCTAAATAGGATTTAAGCATTACAAGATTTTCTAAATCGAGATACACAATATTTCCGTTGCTTGAAAAATCAACTGCAAATGCGTGTTTGTTGTCGTCTTTTAACAATAGCGTGTTCCAGTTTCCAAAACCAATATTAATTTGTCCTACATAAGTATCGTCACTGCACCTGTATTTTTGTACACTTTGTCCGTTAATGAAAATCACATACCAGTATTTTCCGTCTGCCGAAACCCTTACTTGGTGTGGCGATTCAACGGCTAAGCTATTTCCTACTTTAATAGCACGCATCGGTAATCCACTTTCTGCATCGAAAACAAAAACCAAGTCGCAACCCTGATTGGGTACATAAAATTTTTTACGTTTTGGATTGTCAGAAAACTTTACAAAACCCTCCTTGTTGGGTGCTCCTTTGTCTATCCAATCGCGCAACAAAATAACTTCATCTTTTGTTAATGGTTCATCCCCAATGGGCATATTGGGTTTATTGCTGATACCCAATTCAATAAAATGGTTAGTATAGAGAAAAAGTGTACTTAATTCATGATTGTATGGGATAACTGCTGCTCCATTTCGAGTGCCTTTAAATAAATCGTCCCAAGTTTCAAGTGAAAGTCCCGAAGCTCCATCTTTACTAATATTATTATGACAACCGGGTGTTGCACATTTTGTAAGCAGCAATTTACCAACCTCTGTAGGGAATTTACTTCCCTCCAAGTTTATTATCTGGTCATCTGTTTTACAGGTTGACAATAAGAATACCAGTAAAATAATACCGAAACTAGCAATTAATTTTAAGTAATTCATCAATACAATGGTACAAAAAGGGTCTGAAATAAAATTAAGCTATAATTTTGGTACTTTTGCCGTACATTGAAGTAAAATTATGAACAACGTGAATGACCCTTCCAACAAAAGTTGGATAACAATAAACCCCGATTCTGATTTTTCAATTCAGAACATACCTTTTGGTATTGCCTTTGTGAATGATGAATACAAAGTGGTTTCTGCTATTGGAGATAGGTTGATAGACGTAAGCAGTTTGAATAAATTGGGCTATTTAAAAAGTATTGAAATACCACAGAATACACTAGAGAATAAATTCCTGAACGATTTAATTGCACTAGGGAAAAGTAAAACAAATGCATTGCGTGAGAGAATTGCATCCTTAATGAATGTTAGCAATGTTGAGCTACAAAACAACGATTTACATAAAAATACTGTTCTATTAGAGATTAAAAAAGTGCAAATGTGCTTGCCTGTAAGAATTGAAAATTACACCGATTTTTATTCCAGTATTGAGCACGCAACCAATGTAGGTACAATGTTTCGTGACCCGGCAAATGCATTACTTCCTAATTGGAAACACATTCCGATTGGCTATCACGGAAGAGCCTCTTCTATCATAGTTTCGGGTACAAATTTTCACCGACCTAAAGGACAAACGAAAGGACCGAACGATGAGATTCCAAAATTCGGTGCGACACAACAATTGGATTTTGAATTGGAGATGGGTTTTATTGTAGGCAAGGAAACAAACCTAGGCGATAGCGTTACAACGGATAAAGCCGATGAATATATTTTTGGGATGGTGGTGTTTAACGATTGGAGTGCACGCGATATTCAAAGTTGGGAATATGTACCATTGGGTCCGTTTTTAGCAAAAAACTTTGCCTCATCAGTTTCTCCTTGGGTGGTTACGTTGGAAGCACTTGAACCATTTCGCACTGAAGGATATGTGCAAGAACCAAAGGTGTTGCCTTATTTAGAATACAAAGGAAACAATAACATCGACATCAATTTACAAGTATTCATTCAGGATGAAAAACAGGATGAAACACTGGTGAGTACTTCCAATTATAAGTATATGTATTGGAATATGAACCAGCAATTAGCGCATCATACTGTTAATGGTTGCAATATTAAAGTGGGCGATTTGTACGCATCAGGAACCATCAGTGGTAAGTCGGAAGATTCATACGGATCAATGCTTGAACTTACTTGGAGAGGAACCAAGCCCTTAAAGTTGAATAATGGAACGGAACGTAAATTTATTAACGATAATGACACAGTTGTTATGCGCGGATATTGCGAAAAAAATGGTGTAAGAGTTGGTTTTGGAGAAGTAAAAGGAAAAGTGTTAGCAGCAAATTAATTTTTTTTAAAAATGTCACAACTTAATACAATAGAAGAGGCAATAAAGGATATAAAAGTCGGAAAGGTTCTTATAGTGGTGGACGATGAAGACCGCGAAAACGAGGGCGATTTTTTGTGTGCAGCACGTTGCATTACGCCCGAAATTGTAAATTTTATGGCCACACATGGCAGAGGTTTAATCTGTGCGCCACTTGTTGAGGATCGTTGCGAAGAGCTAGGACTTAACCTTATGGTAAGTTCAAATAATGCGGTGTATGAAACACCTTTTACTGTTTCCGTTGACTTAATTGGACACGGTTGTACAACAGGTATTTCAGCTTCTGATAGAGCAAAAACAATTTTAGCATTGATTAATCCTGAAACCCGAGCTGACGAATTAGCGAAGCCCGGACATATATTTCCATTGAAAGCGAAACGAGAAGGGGTGCTTAGAAGAGCGGGGCATACTGAAGCTGCAATTGATTTGTCGCGTTTAGCAGGATTTGAACCCGCTGGTGTTATTGTAGAAATAATGAACGAAGATGGTACTATGGCACGATTACAGGATTTACTCATCATTGCAAAAAAATTCGGATTAAAAATAATTTCAATAAAAGACCTAATTGCTTACCGTATAAAAAATGAAACATTGGTGGAGCGTGAAGTTGTAGTTGAGATGCCTACTCAATGGGGTGAATTTAAATTGGCTGCTTACAAGCAAATTAATTCCGACCAAGAACATCTAGCATTGATAAAGGGAACGTGGGAAAAGGATGAAGCAATTATGGTACGTGTACATTCCTCTTGTTTAACAGGTGATATATTTGGTTCCTGCCGTTGCGACTGTGGACCACAATTACAAAAAGCGATGGAGATGGTTGAGAAAGAAGGAAAGGGTGTTGTATTGTATATGAACCAGGAGGGTAGAGGAATAGGTTTGTTGAATAAATTAAAAGCCTATAAATTGCAAGAACAAGGTTTGGATACAGTAGAAGCAAACTTGGAATTGGGTTTTAAAATGGATGAGCGTGATTACGGTGTAGGAGCACAAATTCTTCGAGACCTGGGTGTGAGTAAAATAAAATTATTGAGCAACAATCCGAAAAAGCGTGCCGGACTAATCGGGTACGGACTAGAAATAGTAGATAACATTGCCATTGAAATTGCATCGAACAAACACAACCGTTTTTACCTAGAAACAAAACGAGATAAAATGGGACATAATTTAAAATTGGATAAGGAGTAAATAATTTTACAATTCAATTATGCGCCTAGCTATAATCGATCTCGGAACAAACACGTTTAATTTACTCATTGCCGATTTGTTGAAGGATGGAACCTACAAAAGAGTATACAAAACCAAGATAGCTGTTAAGTTGGGTGAGGGAGGTATTAATAACAATCACATTGAAGCTGTTTCTTTTAAGCGTGGAATAAAAGCCTTAAAAAAACATAAGAAAACCATTGATGATTACAAAGTAAATAAAATTATTGCCTTTGCCACATCAGGAATTCGCAGTGCAATCAATGGAAATGATTTTGTACAAAAGGCAAAGAAAAATGCTGGGGTGGACATTCAGGTTATTTCAGGGGAAAGGGAAGCCGAACTAATATACTACGGTATACGGCAGGCGGTGAAGCTAAGCGATGCTACTTCCTTAATAATTGACATTGGAGGTGGTAGCACAGAATTCATTATTGCAAACAAGAATACCATTTTTTGGAAACACAGTTTTTTATTGGGCGCAGCCCGTTTGTTGGAACGTTTTCACCCTTCTGATCCTATGACAGAAAATGAGGAAGATACGCTGAATAATTATTTGATTGCTGAATTAGCCTTATTGTTTGAAGCTGTAAAAAAATATCCGATTACTGAAATGATTGGCTCCTCGGGTTCATTTGATTCCTTGGCTGAGATGGTTGCAAATAAATATTATAGCATAGATGTTTTGAAAGGCGTAACGGAGTATACTTTTAATTTAGATGACTGTTACCAAATATATTTACAATTACTTAAGTCTACTAAGGCAGAGCGTATGCAAATGCCTGGACTTGCCAAAATGCGAGTAGATATGATGGTCATTTCGGCCATATTTGTACATTTAATTATTACACAATTAGGCATTAAAAAAATGAAATTATCACGTTACTCATTGAAAGAAGGTGTTTTAGCTCAGGCAGCAAAGGGTTTTATTTAATGGGTATATATAAACTATAGCTTCAACATTCTTTCACCTGTTTTTCAATAAACTGTGTTTTAATTTTACTCTTTTTATAAATAGCAATATTCCTGAAACGATAATTCCTTGACCGATAAAAAATGCCCACCATTTATAATTTGTTGGAATAATCAGCTGCCGTTATAATTTCTGTCGCCTCAATTTTTACATTAGGAAAAGAGTGCTTTAGTATTTCCAAATCTACTTTGTTTGTTGCACCTATTCGTAAATATTTTAATTTTTTCAAAGAGAATAAAGGAGTGTAACTTTCAATTTCCCCTGCGTTAGTAAGATCAAGTTTTTCAATATTTGAACATTTTGAAATAAATTCAATGGTGTAGAGCTTATTTTCTGACAGGTCAAGCTCTTTCAAATTATACAAAGAAGGAAGTTTTTTGAGCGTATTCAATTGAGAGTTTCTTAATTTCAGTACTTCCAATTTAGGAAAAAATTTCAGTTCAGAAAGGTTAAATATAGTGCTGTTTTCTATCTCCAGTTTTGTGAGTTTGTTAAATATCTCAAGTGGCTTTAGGCTTGCTAAAGTATGATTTTCAAATTTAAGTTCACGGATATTTCCTTTTTCATTCTCGAGTTCTTTATAAACCCTCTCTCTTTCTTTGTTGGTAGAAGGCCAGTCCATTTTTAAATATTCCTCCAAGAAGTTATACAATTTTAAACTCAATCCAGATTTGAATTTATAATATTCAGTTCCTCTCAAACTGTTATAGTAATCACGGGCTTCAAAATCATCTTTAGATGCAAGTGAATCAGGGAGAGATAGCAGTTGTGGGAGGTTTTTAAAACTCAAATCCAGCAATAAATACTTTTCCAGTTTTTTATGCTCAACATCGTGTTGTTTAATATTGAAATCGGTAATGATTGTATCCCAGTTAAATGTACAAGAGAGGATAAGTATATAAAAGTAAACTGCCGCATTCACCCTAAACAGATACCAATTTGTTTTTAGTTTAAAAACTTTTATGAATGTTGTTGTTAAGCCTATCAGGGTAAGAATTAAGTAAACATACACGCCAATCTTTTTATACGACAAGCCTGATTCCTGAATATACATATTGTTCCTATAAGCTGTTGAGAATATCATAAAGGCATTCTGAGCTATCCAAGCATAAGCCAATATTATAAGCCATTTATTTTGTTTATAATAATTTAATTCTCCCCTGAAGTAGAAAAGAAGAATGACGATTGCAACGATAATGGAGGTGATGAGTGTTCCTATTCCATCGTGTACAAAGGCTTTGTGATTAATTCCTTTGGGTAAATTTCCATCAAACCATAAGTAATTTAAATCAAGAGTGTTTACAAGTAGAAGTAAAAGATTGAGCATAGCGAATAAAACTATTCCCGAGATATTTTCAGTGTCGGTTCTCATCAATTCGCTGAAAAAATTATTTCTAGAGGCAATTTCAGGACTAAGTTCAAGTAAAATATTTTGATCTTTTTCAACAATAAATGGAAGAATGCCATTGTGGAAAAATCCGTACAAAAGCAGTAAGCCGCTATAAGTAAAGAATGTCCACCCTATGGAAATAAAATTAAGGTTAATGTCCTTTGTGAAATCGTAAAACAAGGGATTGGCATTTTGATAAAAGAGAAAGAATACAATAGCTATTAATAAGGGAATAATAAACAAGAACACTTTTACATAAATTGGTCTGTTATAGTTTTCCGTAATCGGAACTGATTTTCTTTTTATCCAGTCGATGAACATTCGTACAAATGAAGACCCTACTGAGCATATGCTTAGAAAGAGCGCTGTAAGAAATGAAGTGCGCACATTCATACTAAGAGCAGAAAGAATAAACAAGGAAAAGAGGTTAGTAACAATTGCTAATGAACTCCCGTAAACATATATAAAGTAGGAAGATACAAGGGAACTTAAAGCTAGTGATACCCAAATCTTGCTTTTTAACAATCGGGTATTTATGTGAATTAATAGTACTAATAGTACTGTATTAAACAGTAGGAAGTTTATTCCTGCAGTTTGCTTATAGAACAGAATACTGTAAAGAAATACAGAGATGATTAATGCCCAGTCGTTTTTTTTCATAGAAAAATTTGGCTGTTTTATTTATGCCAAAGATTTAACGCAGGCAAATCTTTTTTATTTTGTTATGTGAGAATAAAGATGGGAATTGGCAATATTCCAAAAAGCACTACAGTTGTAATTGTTGTAGTAGTAAATGAAGAAATACAATATAATTTATGTCATTGACATTATTTAAGATTTAATGAATCCTTTTTATAGCAATTTAAAAACTCATTTTATTTCTTCTCCGGGATGATACGTTTGCTCGGCATTTTTTTGCACATCCACTTTATAGAACACTACATCTTTAAATTGCCCATTCCGGTACATCTCAGCTTGGTCGCCAAAATGTTTTGAATCAAACGCTCCGCTTTCTCCTCCTGCCAATAAGGTTTTTGCTTTTATTGTTTTTCCGAATTCCACAGCACAAATAAAACTATTACCATTTGTGCCATATCTTTTTTTTGTTTCCGGGTAGATATCACTTCCAAAGGAAGGTAACATTCCCCATGTGGCAGATGCAAAGCCGATTGGAATGCTTGGTTTATTGTCATCAAATTTTAGATCGATATCGCTTGATAACCTTTGGTAACGATTCACATCAGCCCAAGGCATTTTCCAGCTTCCATATTTTTTTTGCAAATCGCGGACAGTTAAAGCAAATGCTTGTACTAATTCATTCGGACTAGCAGTAAGCAAATAGAGTTTTGTTTTTTCAACGCGGTCCATATTGTATACATCTGCTGTTTTTTTATTTGATATAGAATGAGATATACGCTCTGCCCATTCAATAGCGAGTGTAGCTGCAACAGATTGTTCGTTGATATAATAATCCCAGTCTTTTAATAAGCTGATAGGCTCCGACAATTCTTTATAAAGCGGATCAGAGAGTTTAGTGTTCTTTTCAAATGCCTGAATGAGTACTGGCAACATTAATTCAAAAGCAGAAAGATACTTGTCGTATCCTGCAGCAATTACTTTGTCAAGTGTATACTTACTTGGTTTTGATAATACTCTTACTGCGTTTACTCCACGAAAATTTTCTCCATCGGGAGCCATATACGTAGGATATTGTTCTTTTTTAGGGCTATTGTTTCCTGCGGCAGTAAAAGGGGAGGAGTTGCAATTTTGTATCCAGCCATTGGCTGGGTTGTAAAGGTGTACCGATTCTTCGATTGGGTGTAATCCTTTCCACTCTGTTTTGGAAGTACTCCCATCTACAGGTTTCGACCAATCGTAAGCAATGTCTCGTACAGGTAAAAAGTTGCCATGCCAGTAGGCTATGTTTCCTTCCGCATCGGCATAAATGGTATTGTTGGAAGTGTTTGCTAAAAGTCCCATTACTTCTTTGTATTCAGCAAAACTGTTTGCCTTAGTACGTTTCCAACTTTGAATCAATCCTTTCATTGAACGGTTGTTGGCTTTCATACTCAGGTATTGTCCATTGCGCTTTGCCATAACAGGTCCGTGTCCCGTATAAAAAGCATTTACAGTTTTTGATTCAATTTTGTTTCCTTTTAAATAATGTAGTTCAATCTTTTTTTGCATGATTAATTTTTGTTCTTGGTCGTATTCAAAGAACCATTTTTTATCTTTCTCGCTAAGCTTTTCAATGTACGTATCGGCAATATCAGTATAATTGGAAGTATGCATCCAACCACAATGTTCGTTGAATCCTTGGTATACAAATAATTGTCCCCAGGTAACCGCTCCGTATACGTTCAATCCTTCTTCGCTTACCATATGTACTTCGGGACGAAAATAAAAGGTAACATGCGGATTAATATATAAAATAGCATTTTTCGATTCGGTAATGGAAGGTGCAAAAGCAAAACCGTTGGAGCCTGTAGGATACGATTCTTCCGATTTTTCAGAGATAGCACCAATACCCATATTATCGAGGTACAATTCTTTTATTTCATTTGCATTTATATCAGAGGTGTTGATTGCACCAATGCTTCCATCAGTCCACAATAAATGAAACCAAGGTTGGAAGCGTTTTAGTAAAAGTGGTTTTACTTTCGGATGCTTGTATAAATAATAATTGATGCCATCAGAATGTGCATCGAGTAATTTTTTCAGCCAAGGTTCTGCCGCGGCATAATCTGCTCTTGCATCTGTTGAATCAATTATAAGACGAATGAGTAAATCATTGGCAAGCTCTGCCTCACCTTTTACTTCAGCCATACGACCCAATTTTTCAATGTAGTTCATCTCCACACGTTTAAAATCGTCTTCGCATTGTGCATACAACAAACCGAACACAGCATCAGCATCTTCTTTGCCATAAATATGTGGAATACCCCAGTTGTCGCGAATAATAGTTACCCTAGCGGCTTGTTGTTCCCATTTGCTTATTTCCTCTTTGGTTTGAGCAAAGCAGTTTAGCGATAAAGTAATTAGTATAATAGAAATTAATTCTTTCATTGTTTTTTATTTTTATTAATACTTTTTATTTCGCTCAATAGGGTGTTACTGGTTTTGAGAACAACGCATATACGCTAATCTTTTCGTAAATATTAAGATGTCATTTTATTCGATTTTGTATGGGAAAGATAAGAAATTATTTAAAATAAAAATGGTTGGTGAAACACCAACCATTATAGAAAGAAGAAAACTTTATACCTTAAAAGAAATCAAAAAAGAACATAACAGCAGCCTCTGCTTTATTTACACCGCTTGCCGATCCAACAATACTCCCATTTTTTCTAACATCTCCATTACTTTCAATTTTACCTACAATGCTTCCGTTCATACGAACATCTCCATTGCTTTCAACCTTACCTACAATGGATCCATTTTTACGAATATCTCCATTGCTTTCAATTTTACCTATAATACTTCCGTTTACACGAACATCTCCATTCGATTCAAATTTACCTTTGATACTTCCGTTGATACGAACATCTCCATTGGATTCAATCTTACCGTAAGAGGAACCATTTTTTCTTAAGTCCTGAGAACTTGCTGCATTTATAAACAAACAAACTGCCGAAACTATTAATACCAGTTTTAATTTCATTTTTTTTAGTTTTTTAATTGTAAGTTATTGTATCCAAAGGTAAGAAGTTTTTAGAAATAAAGTGCCTGGTGATAACACCAATCAGGGGGACTAATTAAAAATTAAACTTTGATGATTTAAAATGCTTAATAAAATACCTACTTACTCACATACATCACTTCCTTCACCGCCTTAATCACTCGGGCAGCATTGGGTAATGATGCTTCAATAAGGGTAGGAGCATAGGGCAATGGAACATCGGCACAAGTAACGCGTGTTACAGGAGCATCCAAATAATCAAAAGCATTTTTTTGCACATTAAAAGCTATCTCTGATGAGATAGATGCCAATGGCCAAGCTTCTTCTACTACCACCAAACGATTGGTCTTTTTAACGGACTCAATGATGCATTTATAATCAATGGGACGTACAGTGCGCAAGTCAATTATTTCACAGGAAATTCCTTCCTTTTGTAATTCTTCTGCAGCAGCAAAAGCTGTTTTAATTATTTTCCCAAAGGAAACAATGGTAACATCGGTACCGGCTCTTTTAATATCAGCTACGCCAATGGGAATTAGGTATTCGCCTTCGGGTATTTCTCCTTTCTCACCATACATTTGCTCGCTTTCCATAAAAATAACGGGGTCGTTATCGCGTATAGCCGATTTCAATAAACCTTTTGCATCGTATGGGTTGGATGGTACTACTACTTTTAATCCTGGGCAGTTGGCATACCAATTTTCGAATGCTTGTGAATGCTGTGAACTTAGCATACCTGCAGAGCCTGTTGGTCCGCGAAATACAATGGGAACAGTAAATTGTCCGCCACTCATACTCATCATTTTTGCTGCCGAATTAATTACTTGGTCAATAGCAACCAGCGAGAAGTTAAAGGTCATAAATTCTACCACCGGGCGTAGGCCGTTCATTGCTGCACCAACAGCAATTCCAGCAAAACCAAGTTCGGCAATGGGTGTATCTATTACTCTTTTGGGGCCAAATTCGGCCAACATACCTTGACTCACCTTATAGGCTCCGTTATATTCTGCTACTTCTTCACCCATTAAAAAAATACTCTCATCTCTTCTCATCTCCTCGTTAAGTGCTTCGCGCAGGGCTTCTCTAAATTGTACTGTTTTCATTTATTATCTTGTTTTAACGCAAAAATAAGGTAATTTTTGAATACATTGTTTTATATAATGAGTTTTAGCTGTTTTGACCATTTCATAGGCGAAATTTTTCTGCACTCTTTTGACAAAAAAACGTTTCTTTTCACTAAATTTGCGATACTTAAAAAAAATCGACAAAAATGAAGATATTAGTTTGTATCAGTAAGTCGCCCGACACAACTACCAAAATTGCCTTTAAGGAAAATAATTCACAGTTTGACGATGCGATGGTACAGTACATTGTAAATCCTTACGATGAATGGTATGCTTTGGTACGTGCTTTGGAATTGAAAGAAACATTTGGAGGAAACGTAACCATTATAAATGTTGGATTGGCAGAAAACGATGCCATTATTCGTAAAGCCTTAGCAATTGGTGCCGATGATGCGGTGAGAATTGATGCTGACCCGAGTGATGCTTTGTATACTGCTGAGCAAATTTCGGCCTACGCAAAAGTACAGAATTTTGATTTGATATTAACAGGTAAAGAAACCATCAATTACAATGGTTCAGCCATTGGAGGTATGGTAGCCGAACTGCTAGGATTACCTTATGTTTCCTTGGCTACAAAATTGGTGATAGCAGTTAACACTGCAACAATTGAACAAGATATTGACGGTGGCACACAGGTAGTAGAATGTGACTTACCTTTGGTAATTAGTGCTGCAAAAGGAATGGCAGAACAACGTATTCCGAATATGCGAGGTATTATGGCAGCAAGAACAAAGTCATTAACTGTAGTTTCTGCTATTGATTCGCCAAAATTAACGGCTGTTAAATCTTATACTTTGGCAGAAGGTCGTATAGATTGTAAATACATTAACTCCTCCGAGCCTGAAAAATTAATTGAGTTGTTGCACACCGAAGCAAAGGTTATTTAATTGTCGGGATTGAAAAATTAAATTTAAAATTAAAAAAATGGCTGTTCTAATTTATACCGAAACTGCAAAAGGGAAAATAAAAAAATCTTCCTTGGAAGCGGTGAATTACGGGAATCATATTGCTGCACTAACCAACACAACTGCTACTGCTTTAATTATTGGTGAAGCTAGTAATGATGATATTGTTGCATTGGGAAACGCAGGAGCAAAAAAAATATTGCATTTAAAGAATGATAAACTTGCTTCTCAAGATCCACAATTATTAGTGATTGCTACTGAGCAAGCAGCTGCAGCCGAAAATGCCGAAGTAATTATTTTTTTGCACGACTTTACCGGCAAAGCAGTTGCACCGCGATTGTCGGCTAGCATAAAAGCAGGTTTGATTGCAGGTGCTGTTTCTTATCCTGTTTTAGAAGGTGGGTTTTCGATAAAAAAGAATGTTTTTTCCGGTAAAGCTATTGCAGATTATTCCATCACTTCAGCAAAAAAAATAATATCCTTATTGCCAAATTCATTTCCTGTTACGCTAAGTGAAAATACAGCAGAACTTGTAAATTTTAGTGTCAACTTGGATGGGATTGAATCGAGAATAAAAGTAAAAGAGGTAAAGAAACAAACGGCAGAACTGTCATTGCCAGATGCTGATTTAGTTGTTTCGGCAGGCAGAGGGATGAGAGGACCTGAAAATTGGGGAATGATTGAAGACCTTGCAAAAGCTTTGGGGGCAGCGACAGCTTGTTCTCGTCCGGTTGCCGATATTGGTTGGCGTCCACACCACGAACATGTTGGGCAAACGGGTGTTGCCATTCGTCCAAACTTGTACATTGCCATTGGCATATCGGGAGCAATACAACATTTAGCAGGTGTGAATGGAAGTAAAACAATTGTAGTAATAAACAAGGATCCAGAAGCGCCTTTCTTTAAATCGGCCGATTATGGTATAATAGGAGATGCTTTTGAAATTGTTCCTAAATTAGTAGAAGCAGCAAAAAAATTTAAATCGCATCAAAACTAAATAACAAAGCGTCAGTACCACTTCAATGAAAAAGATTAAACTAGAAATAGTAGGACTTTCATCCAGCCAAAAACAATCGGGTGCTTATGCATTGGTATTGGGCGAAGCAAAAGGTAAGCGCAGACTGCCTATTATTATTGGTGGTTTTGAGGCACAAGCCATTGCGATTGAATTAGAAAAAATGGCCCCCACTCGTCCATTAACCCACGACTTATTTAAAACCTTTTCAGATAATTTTAACATCAGCATCAATGAAGTAATTATTTATAATTTGGTGGAGGGTGTATTTTTTGCCAAGCTAATTGCCACTAATGGTGAAAAGGAAATAGAAATAGATGCCCGCACATCCGATGCGATTGCCTTGGCTTTGCGTTTTGATTGCCCTGTTTATACCTTTGAATTTATTCTTTCCACGGCCGGTATTATTTTAGACGATGATTCCAAATCTGCTATGCGTAATCCTGTGGGTGATGACGATGAACAAACTGAACCAAAGAAACAAGGAGGGGAATTTTTAACTTTAACATTGGAAGATTTACAGCAACAAATGAATGAAGCATTGGGACATGAGGATTATGAAAAAGCTAGTCGCATACGCGATGAAATAACTAAACGAATCGATAATTAAAGTATTAAAATGGATAGATTCACCGGATTAATAGGCATTGTTGTAATATTGGCAATTGCCTTCCTAATGTCGAATAACAAAAAACTCATTAACAAACGACTTGTTTTTACGGGCATCGCTATACAAATTTTGCTTGCAATTTTTATTTTAAAAATACCTGTTGGTCAAATTATTTTTGCAAAAGCAGGATATATTATCACACGCATTTTAGATTTCTCAAACAAAGGTGCCGACTTTGTTTTTGGGATATTAGTAAACGGAAAAAAATTAGACGATGTTTTTGGTGTTGGCAGTGGATTTATTTTTATTTTTAAAATATTGCCTACAATTATTTTCGTTTCGGTGTTGGTAAGTATTTCGTATCATATAGGACTTATGCAACGTGTGGTTGCAGCCGTTGCGAAAGTGGTTTATAAACTATTGAGGGTAAGTGGAAGTGAGGCACTTTCGAATGTTGCTAGTGCATTTGTAGGACAAGTGGAAGCACAAATTTTAATCAAACCCTATATTTCTACTATGACAATGAGCGAATTGCTTGCTTCTATGACAGGTAGCATGGCGTGTATTGCAGGGGGTATTATGGCTGTTTATATTTCAATGGGTGTACCAGCTCCGTATTTATTAGCTGCAAGCTTAATGGCTGCTCCCGGTGCATTGGTTATTGCAAAAATTGTGTATCCAGAAACGGTTGAATCGCCCACCAAAGGGAAAGTACAATTGGAAGTGAAGCAAACGCACTCCAATTTAGTGGATGCTATTTCGCACGGTGCATCCGATGGTTTGCGTATTGCATTAAATGTTATGGCAATGCTCATCGGATTTATTGCTTTGATTGCGATGGTGGATGCCGGACTTGGATACATTGGCAGACAACTAGCTCACATTGGTGTTTCGCTAAGTGGAATTGGTATAGATATGACACACTTGAGTTTAAAAGAATTGTTAGGTTCTGTATTTTCTTTGTTTGCTTGGGTTATGGGTGTTCCTTTAAAAGATATTCACGCGGCAGGTGGATTGTTGGGAACAAAAATAGTAATCAATGAATTTGTTGCTTACAGCGATCTTTCGACAATGATAAAAAGTGGTGCTTTGAGTGCAAAAGCTGTTACCATTTTAAGTTTTGCACTCTGTGGTTTTGCAAATTTTAGTTCAGTTGCCATTCAAGTGGGAGGCATTGGCGAACTTGCTCCCGAAAGAAGAAAAGATTTAGCCAAGTTGGGTTTTAAAGCACTTATATGCGGAACGCTGGCATCGTATATGTCGGCAACCATTGCGGGAATTATAATTGGATGAGGGTAAGCGGCTTTTCATACGTTCGAAATGGATTTACATATGGTTATCCGTTCATAGAATCAATCCTATCTGTATTGCCACTCTGCGATGAATTTATTATGGTGGTGGGCGATTCAAGGGATGGCACACGTGAGGCGGTAGAAAGAATAAATTCACCCAAAATAAAAATTATCGATACTGTTTGGGATGAAACAATGCGCGAAGGAGGGAAATTATTTGCGCAACAGGCAAACATAGGATTGGATGCTGTTACAGGCGATTGGGCATTTCACATTCAAGCCGATGAAGTAATTCACGAGAAAGACATTGAGTCAATAAAACAAGCAATGACTGCCAATTTTAGTAATGCTGAATTAGAAGGTTTGCTTTTCGATTTTTATAATTTTTATGGTGGATACCATCATATAGGTTCTACGCGAAAATGGCACAGTAAAGAAATTCGTATCGTGCGTAATTTGAAGAACATACGCTCGTATAGGGATTCTCAAGGCTTTCGACTGTACCCATCGTTAAACGATTATTACAATGGACACAAAGGACGTTCATTAAAAGTAAAGAAAGCCAACGCTGCAGTTTACCATTACAGTTATGCACGTGACCCTAAAACGATGCGTAAAAAAAGTAATTACTTTAATACATTTTGGCATAACGATGCTTGGATAAAAGAACACAGCTCTTCTGCAGGTGATTATGATTATTCTATTGTAGACGAGGTTACAGATTTTACAGGGACGCATCCAGCATTAATGAAGGAGAAAGTAGCCGCACAGAATTGGGATTTTACCTACGATGCATCGAAAGCAAAATTCACGCTCAAGAATAAAATACTACACTTTATTGAGAAGAAAACGGGATGGAGAATAGGGGAGTATAAAAATTACAAGCTCATATAAATCATTTATACAAATGATTGCAGCTGGTGCAACTTTTTATAATGACTGTTGTTTTCTAGTAATTGTTGGTGTGTACCACGTTCCAGTATTTCACCTTTGCCCATAACAATAATTTCGTCAGCATGTTGAATGGTAGACAGTCTGTGTGCAATTACCAAGGATGTTCTGTTCTTCATTAATTTACTCAAAGCATCTTGTACCAAACGTTCCGATTCGGTATCGAGGGCAGAGGTAGCTTCGTCCAAAATCATAATGGGTGGGTTTTTAAGAACTGCACGTGCAATGCTTAATCGTTGCCGTTGACCACCTGAAAGTTTCACTCCTCTATCACCAATATTTGCTTGGTAGCCATTTTCCATTTGTACAATAAACTCATCGGCATTGGCAATTTTTGCGGCTGTTATCACTTGCTCTTCGGTAACATTTTCTATACCGAAAGCAATGTTATTAAACACAGTATCATTAAATAAAATAGATTCTTGTGTTACTATGCCCATTAAATTCCGAACGGAATGTTTCCGAATGTTCTTTAAGGATATATCATCAATGCATACTTCTCCTTCGGTGGGGTCGTAAAAGCGAGGCAGTAAGTCGGCCAAGGTTGATTTTCCAGATCCTGATTGCCCTACCAATGCAACGGTTTTTCCTTTTTCTATGCTTAGGTTGATGTTTTTTAATGCCCACCCTACATCACCTTTTTGATAGGCGAAGCTTACATTTTTAAATTCCACATTGTTTTTGAGTGAATCAATTTCAATTGCATTTTCTACTTCTTTAATGTTTGATTCTTCATCCAATATTTGAAATATTCTATCACCTGCCACAATACCTCTTTGAATGTTGGATACCGCATTTGAAATATTTTTGGCTGGTACCAACACCTGAGAGAACAAGGCTAAATAGGTAATGAATGAACTTCCCGTAAGCTCAGAATCAGCCTCAGTTAAAACCAATTTTCCACCGTAATAAATAATAACGCACAATACCGAAACAGCTAAAAATTCACTGAGTGGTGATGCCATTTCACGTTTGTTAATGACGGATTTAAGTGTACGTGAATACTGATGGTTTTGCACATCAAATTTACTTTGCATAAACTTTTGGGCATTGAATGCTTTGATGATACGAATGCCGGAAATGGTTTCTTCAATCACGCTTAAAATAGTGCCAAGTAGTTGTTGCCCTTGTGCAGCTTGTCTTTTTAAACGTTTCGTAATTTCGGCTATAAGCCCGAATGAAATGGGTAATAAAATAAGGGTAAAAACTGTAAGCTTAAAGGAGATGATGCAAAGCAGTACAAAAAAACCAATAAGCATAATGGGTTCTCTAAATAGTACCTGTACGGAGCTGATAACTGAGTTTTCTATTTCCTGCAGGTCGTTTGAAAGTACCGACATTAAATCACCTTTGCGTTTATTATGAAAATAGCTTAAGTGTAAATCAGTTATTTTATTAAAGATGGTTTGGCGAATGTTTTTAAGCAAGTGAACACGCATTGCTGTTAGCACTTTTTGTGAAAGGTATTTGAATACATTTGCGATGAGTACTGATGCAAAGATGGCCCAGCATACAAACTTCAAGGCCCCTAATTTTCCGCTTTCATTGATATAGGTATGGAAGTAGTAATTGAAATAATCTTTCAAGTAGTTGATTGAAAGTGAAAAATAAGGAATTGTAGGTGTTTTATCTTCTGTTACCGTTCCAAACAAAACATTTAATAAGGGAGTTAAAAAGGTGAAAAGTGTTAAACTGAAAATGGCGCCAAAGAGTGCAAAAATAAAATAAGGAGGTATAAATCTTTTGTAAGGTCTTGCAAAACTTAAAATCCTAAAAAAGGTTTTCATACTTTGTAAATGTAAAAAAAATATTGTGTTCGTTCGGAATTTAAAATATTGTGTAGGTATTACTTTCTTTTATATTGAATTATATTATTTACCCAATTTCGCTTTCAAATTGGTATCCAAAGCTGTTAAAAATTCTTCAGTGTATAAGTAATGCTCGCCGTGATTTACTTTGTTACCGTGAATACACACTGCTAAATCCTTTGTCATTTTACCTGACTCAACTGTTTCAACACATACTTGTTCCAAGGCGTGACAGAAGTTTATTAGTTCTTGATTGCCATCCAATTTGCCACGAAATTCCAATCCTCTTGTCCAAGCAAAAATAGATGCAATTGGATTTGTAGAAGTAGGTTTTCCTGCTTGGTGGTCGCGGTAATGGCGGGTAACTGTACCGTGTGCTGCTTCTGCTTCCATTGTTTTTCCATCTGGAGTAACAAGTACCGATGTCATTAAACCCAATGAGCCAAACCCTTGTGCAACAGTGTCTGACTGAACATCACCATCGTAATTTTTACAAGCCCACACAAAATTACCGTTCCATTTTAATGCAGAAGCAACCATATCGTCAATTAAGCGGTGCTCATACACAATACCTGCAGCGGTGAATTTTGCTTTGTAATCTGATTGATAAATTTCTTCGAAAATATCTTTGAAACGACCATCGTATTTTTTTAGAATGGTATTTTTTGTAGATAAATACAATGGCCATTTCTTAGCCAATGCTGTATTGAAACAAGAATGAGCAAACCCTTTGATAGACTCGTCAGTATTGTACATTGTTAATGCAACACCATCTCCTTTAAAGTTAAATACTTCAAACGATTGAGGGGTACTTCCATCTTCGGGAGTAAAGCTTACGGTTAATTTACCTTTTCCTTTTGTAACGAAATCGGTAGCACGGTATTGGTCACCAAATGCGTGACGACCGATACAAATAGGTGCAGTCCAGTTTGGAACTAAACGTGGAACATTTTTACAAACAATGGGTTCACGAAAAACAGTTCCATCTAAAATGTTGCGGATGGTTCCGTTAGGCGATTTCCACATTTGCTTTAAATTAAACTCTTTTACGCGTTCTTCATCGGGAGTAATGGTAGCGCATTTAATACCCACATTGTATCTTTTAATTGCCTCGGCAGAGTCAATTGTTACTTGATCGTTTGTTTGATTGCGGTATTCTACTCCTAAATCAAAATATTTTATATCTAAATCAAGGTAAGGAAGAATAAGTTTATCCTTAATAAATTTCCAAATGATGCGAGTCATTTCATCGCCATCTAATTCAACTACAGGGTTTGCTACTTTAATTTTGCTCATAATGCTTGATTTATCTATTTAGTTTATTTTTTGGTGGTACAAAGATAATTGTATTGGTAAATTATTGAGGTATAATTCACTATTTTATTTTTATTCCTACTACACAAATGCCATCTACCTGTTCTAAATTTACTTCGCCAAGCTTCAAAGGTCTCGTCCAACATTTAACTTGTTGCTAAATGTTTTTGCTTTTGTTTTTTAATAATATGTATTTAAAATTTTTGCACCTTGATTTTCATCAAACTGGTCGCTATAGCCATCAGAAGAAATATATATACGGAGTTCACGTTCAATGAAATTCGGAAAAGCAATCTGCTCAATTTTGGGATTGTGTATACCAAGTTTTGATCGTTTAATCGGGTCGATTATTGCACCAAGTTCTTGTTGGTACTTCGTTTCTATTATTTCTAAAGACGTAATTTACTTTTTTACTACTGATGCAGTTAAGGCAATTTCAGTAATAGCTTTTACTAATAAATCGAGATCTTTTATGGTGGTATAAACATTTGGTGTAACCCTTACTCCGTGAACATTTTCCCAATTAATACCAACAGTGTGTATTCTGTATTTATCGTAAAGTTGAGTGTCAATATCTTCAGGCTTCATTCCTTCGATGGAAAAGTTTGCTATAGCACAAGAAAATTCGGTCTTTAAAGAAGTATTGAGTCTTACACCTGAAATTTTGATTGCTTTTTCTGCCCAATAATTTTTTAAATAACGCAAACGTGCTTCTTTACGTTTTATACCAATGGCTAAATGAAAATTGATAGCGTTTCCAATAGCTTGTTCAGTTGGAAATGATCGCGTACCTAATGTTTCGAATTTGCGAATATCCTCGCTTTGTGGATTATCATTTCCCATCAATGGCCATACATTTTTTATTTTATCTTTTTTTATATACAGCATTCCTGTTCCAAAGGGTGCGCATAACCACTTATGAAGTGATGTTCCGAAATAATCACAATCTAAATCCGATAATTTATAATCAATGTGTGCAAAGGTATGTGCTCCATCCACGATTACTTCAATGCCTTTTTTGTGAGCAACTGCAGCAATTGCCTTTACGGGCATCAATTGTCCAGTCCAGTTAATCATATGCGTAATGTGAGCTATTTTTGTTTTGTCGGTGAAGGCTTTTTCATATTGACTCACAATTGATTCTTCATCTTCAATAGGAAGTTTGAAGTCGAGCCATACCAATTTAATACCATCTCTTTTTTCGCGCTGCTTCCAAGCATTAATCATATTCGGGTAATCGTATTTTGTAAGTACCACCTCATCACCTGCCTTTAAATTTAATCCAAAAATAACGCTGTTAAGTGCTTCAGTTGAATTTCTATTAATGGCTAATTCTTCCGGTGAGCAACCTGCTAAATCAGCTAGTTTGTTTCGTAAAGGTTCTCTCCCTTTGTCTAATATTCTCCACATATAAAAGGAGGGGGCTTCGTTGCATAATTCATTGTACTTTATAAAGGCGTCTTGCACCACTTTTGGTTGCGGACTAACTCCTCCATTGTTAAAGTTTATCATAGAAGAAGATACTGTGTAAGATTGCTGAACCCAATACCAAAAGTCTTCGTCAGATGCTAACTCGGAAGGGGCTAGAGTTTCAACTCTTTTAAAAGCTTCCTTTAGTTCGATTCCAAATGAATTGTTTATAAAGGATGAAATAGAAAATACTCCTGCAGTTAAACCAACTTTTTTCATAAACGATCTGCGATTTGTTTCCATAGTAAGGTTTATTTTCCTCAAATATTGCTATATTTTTAATGAATAGCAATAGTTTTTTACTTTTGATTTTAAATTAATTCAACAAAAGTGAAAATATTGATGGTTTGTTTGGGCAATATTTGTCGTTCACCGATGGCAGAAGGCATTATGCGTTTAAAAATAAAAAAATACAAATTGGCTGCTACTGTTGATTCAGCAGGGACATCAAGTTGTCATCAAGGGGAACATCCCGATAAAAGAAGTATATTGAGTGGTGCAAAACACGGTGTAGATATATCTAACTTGGTTTCTAGACCGTTTATTGTGAATGATTTTGAACAATTTGATGTGATTTATGCGATGGATAGTGAAAACATGAACAATATAATTCAATTAGCCGGCAATGAAAATAATAGGGAGAAAGTAAAGCTTATATTAAATGAAATTTACCCGAGTATAAACAAAGCTGTTCCAGACCCTTATTTTGGAGGAGAATATGATTTCGAAATAGTTTTTAGTTTGTTGGATAAAGCTTGTGAAGTGATAGCTAAAAAAATAAACAGATGAAAGGGAAACTATATTTGATACCAACAACATTGGGAGACATTGAACCGACTGCAACAATTCCTGCACAAGTAAAGGAAGTAGCTAATTCTATTAGTGAATACATTGTTGAGGATGAAAAATGGGCAAGGAGATATTTGAAAAAATTGGAAATTAAAACTCCCCTAAATGATTTAATACTTCACCCACTTAACAAACATACAAATCCGAATGATATAAATAGTTATTTGCAAAATATTTATAACGGAACAAACATTGGAGTTATTTCTGAAGCGGGTTGTCCGGGTGTTGCCGATCCGGGAGCAGAAGTAGTAAAGTTAGCTCACACAAAAGGGATTGAAGTAATTCCCTTGGTAGGTCCATCTTCAATTTTGCTCTCTTTAATGGCATCAGGGTTTAATGGGCAAAATTTCGCTTTCAATGGTTATTTGCCAATTCAACAAGATGAGCGGCATAAAAAAATACAATTGCTTGAAAAACAGATTTACCAATTTGATCAAACACAATTATTTATCGAAACGCCTTTTAGGAATGATAAACTGGTTCAAGATATATTAAAAGTATGTAAGGGCTCTACTAAACTATGTATTGCAGTAGATTTAACAATTTCCACTGAGAGTGTGCAAACCAAAACTATAGCGGAATGGCTAGTTAAAGCGCCCTTATTAAATAAGCGTCCGACTATTTTTTTGCTCTATAAATAAACCCGAAATAGTTTAAAACAAAGGTCATATTTTTCTTATCTTTGTTTATAAATGAGTTTATAGCAATGAAAAAAGTACTCACTTGTTTTTTATCTTTTTGGGCAATGTGTAGTATTGCTCAAGTTTCTCCTTCTAAATATTGGATTAAATTAGCTGATAAAAACAATACACCTTATACTTTAAGTAATCCGCAAGGATTCTTAACACAGCGTGCTGTGAATAGAAGATTGCTGCAAAATATACCTGTTGATTCAACAGACTTGCCCATTAATGCATTGTATATATCCGCAATAAATGCTACCGGTGCTCAAGTTATTAATAACTCAAAATGGTTTAATTCAGTTACTATATTAATTGCAAATGCTTCGCAATTAACGGCTGTTCAAGCTCTGCCTTTTGTAGTATCATCGCAACCTGTTTTTAAAAAGTATAAAACTAAAACATCTGATAAATTCGATCCGTTGCCAGGAGTATTTGCTAAACAATCAATAATAAATCGGGAGAACGACTTACATGCATTAAATTATGGTAATTCCTTTAGCCAAATTAATATGATTGGTGCTAATTATTTGCACGTGGCAGGCTATCAAGGACAAGGTGTTGTTATAGCGGTTATTGATGCGGGTTTTTTGAATGTTAACGTTGACCCTGTGTTCGATAGTATTCGATTGAATAATCAAATATTAGGAGTACGCGATTTTGTAACCGGTGATGGTAGTGTATACGAAGATTATTATCATGGTTCGGCTGTATTGTCAACAATGGGAGGTAATTTACCCGGGCAATTAATCGGCACAGCTCCTAAAGCAAATTATTGGTTATTGCGTTCTGAAGATGTTGGAAGCGAATATTTAATTGAAGAAGTAAATTGGGTAATTGCTGCCGAATTTGCTGATAGTGTAGGGGCTGATATTATTAATTCTTCTTTAGGTTATACAACCTTTGATGATGCAAATCAAAATCATACATACGCACAAATGGATGGCAATGTGGCAATTGCAACAATAGGTGCCGATAAAGCAGCCTCTAAAGGTATTATTGTAGTAAACAGTGCAGGGAATGAAGGTGGAACCCTTTGGCATTATATTGGGGTTCCTGCTGATGGAGACAGCGTTTTTACAATTGGCGCAGTGGATGCGAATAGAATAAGAGCAGGGTTTAGTTCAACCGGCCCAAGCTATGATGGGCAGATTAAGCCAAACGTTGCGGCACAAGGAGCAGGTACAATTATTACAGATGGAGTAGGAGGAACCTTTTCAGGGAATGGTACATCATTTTCTGCTCCGGTTATTTCAGGTGCTACTGCCTGCTTGGTGCAAGCTTTTCCTCTTAAAACCAATATGGAAATATTGGATGCTATACAACGAAGTTGCGATCATTATAATTCACCTGATTCGCTTACTGGATATGGTATTCCAAATTACTCTATTGCAAGTTTATTGCTATCACAGCCGGAGTATGCTAAAAAGAAATCAATTAGTTTTTTAGATGTTTTTCCTAATCCCTTTGTTTCAGAATTGGATTTTGTTTATTATTCTGCCAAATCTGAATTAATTCAAATAACACTTAACGATATTACGGGACGTATTTTATACACTGAAAGTGCGAAGGGATATAATGATGGATATATGAAAATAAGAATACCTAATTCTTCAGAATTACCTGTCGGAATGTATTTTCTTAAGCTTTCTTCGCCATCCACAACTATAATAAAAAAAGTAATAAAGAATTAAGCTTAAAAAGGTTTTTAATACTCTTTTACAAAATCAAGCGCTTTATTAACCATTTCTGACGACCCAATAAACAAGGATACGCGTTGGTGTATTTCAGTAGGTTTTATATCCAAAATACGTTGGTTATGTGTGAAAGCTTTGCCTCCCGATTGCTCTGCTATAAATGCCATAGGATTACATTCGTATAAAAGTCGGAGTTTTCCATTTGGTGTTTTTGCAGTTGGTGGATAAATAAAAATTCCCCCTTTTTGTAAATTGCGATGGAAGTCGGCAACCAATGAACCAATGTAACGAAGTGAATACGGGCGATTGCTTTCTTTATCTTTTTCTTGACAGTAATGAATATAGTTTTGAACTCCGATTGGAAACTCAATAAAATTACCTTGATTAAGTGAATAAATAGTTCCATTTTTAGGCGAATTCATATTGGGATTGGACAAATAAAAATCATTTTTGTCGCTGTCGTACGTAAACCCATTTACTCCATTTCCACTGGTAAATACCATCATCGTTGATGATCCGTATAATACATATCCTGCAGCAAGTTGTTTATTTCCTTTTTGTAAAAAATCATCAACAGTAACTGGTGTGTTTTCATCTAATTTTTTATAAATAGAAAAAATAGTGCCAATAGATACATTCACATCAATGTTGGAAGAACCATCCAATGGATCCATACAAACAAGGTATTGCCCATTTTTAGAATCAATTATCAGTATGTCATCATTTTCCTCAGAAGCTATTCCACAACAGTAACCGCTTGTAGTCAATGCTTCTATAAAAATATCGTTGGCAATTATATCTAATTTTTTTTGCGATTCACCTTGCACGTTGGTTGCACCCGCTTCTCCTGTAATGTTTAACAAACCCGCCTTTCTCACTTTTTTACTGATAATTATTGAGGCTTTTTGAATGCTATCCATTATGTGCAGAACACCTTCAAAATTAGTATTTAAATAAGTTTTATTGTCTTGTAAAAAATGGTGTAAACTTTTCATAGTTTGTCTAAATTTTTAGAAAGGGTATCCTATTCCAAGGTTAAAATTAATATCTTTTACTTTAGGGTGTGTAATTATCCATGCATTGCCTACTAACTGCCCAGGATCATATATAGGCAAGGCGGCATCTAAACGGATAATGAAAAAACTAAAATCGTAACGCAAACCGAATCCACTTCCAACAGCAATCTGTTTGTAAAAAGTTTTCATATCAAATTCTGCACCCGGTCTTAATAAGTCTTTGTTTAACAACCATATATTACCTGCATCTATAAAGGTTGCTGCATTTAGCATTTTATAAACATTATACCTATACTCTATGTTGTATTGCAATTTTATGTCACCAATCCGTTCATAATTAGCAGACCCGCCATAAAACGATCCGGGGCCCAATGATCGAGCTGTCCAAGCTCTAATATCATTAGTTCCTCCTGCATAAAAACTTTTTACAAAAGGCAATACATCTGCATTTCCATAGGGTTTACCGATTCCAATAGTTGTTCTATTTACTAAAATAGTTTTACCATAAAGTTTTTTATAAAATCGGTAATCTAAATCGACCTTAATATATTGTGAATAGCGTATATTGAACAAGGTATAATATCCATCCTCTCCTTTTTCTTTATTGTTGTTGGTATTCACAATAGCATTAACCCCATTACCAGCAAATTCAGCATTGAATCTAAAATACGAGTATCTTTTTGTTGTTGCAACTTCTTGGTTGCTAAAAATGTAACTGTATTTCAATGCTGTAATCATAAGGGGTTTATAGCTTTGAATAATAAGTGCGTTGTTAGTCGCAAAAAGTGTGTTTTCAAAATCTGTTGATAAATCGACTCCTACGAAACTTATATCAAGAGGGTAGATAATGTGTTGTTTCGTTGGTGTTTCTTTGTAGGTATAAAACATTGAAATTGCTGCAATGCTTCTTTTGTAATCCGGCCGCTGCTGAAAATTGTAAGATGCGGTGAATTTTGTTTTTGGGTTTGCTCGTTTTGAAAAAGATGGCCGAATAAATGGAAAAAAGAATTTTGGAATATTTAGTGAAACTTCTGGTCCAAGTTCAATAGTATTGAATGTTTTTATGGGAATAATTGAAAGTTGGTCAAGAGTTTTAGAGGTTGTTCCTAGTTTTTGAACTTCAAAGGATCCTTTAAGTTTTATTTCAAAAATTTCAGCCCCTTTAAAAGAATTTTTATTTTGAAAAACAACACTTCCACCAATTCCAAAATCACCTGAGTTATGTGTTCCGTCAATCGATAAAGCCAAAGATAGTTTTGGTGATGGCGTTAGGTTAATATAGGTGTCAAGTAGTTTTGGTGAATTATCGCCATTTATTTTTTTGAATTCTATAGATAGGCTTTTAAAGGTTCTTAATTCAGCTAAGCCTCGGTATGAATCATCCACATTTTTTTCCTTAAAAAGATCCCCCTTACTAAAAAAAAGTGGAGTAAGTATAACCGGTGTTTTAATTGGAAGCTTTTTATGGTAACTGAATGTAAAAGCAGGAATCACGAATGTAGAATCGATAAGGAGTAATTTAGCACTGTTCTTTATATTTATAGTTATGTTATTAATTTGATACTGACTATGACCTGATTGACTAACTAATGTATCCTTTTCGGGATTTTGAATTTCAAGAACCATGTTAATTGTGTGATTTTTTAATGCACTGTCTGCCTCGTAGTGAACATATTCTTTAATAAAATCGAAATAGCCATTGTTTTTTAGGTATAAGCTGATTCGCACTCTTTCTCTCTCTAAAACATCTTCATCATAAATATTTCCTTTTTTTACGAGTGAATTACTTTTGTCCGATTCAATGTATGAATTCACTAAAGCATCCGGTATAACATATTTTATGTTACCGAAGGTGTAGTGCTTATCAGGTTTGATAGTATAAAATACTTTTGCTCTTTTATAACCGTAAAAGGTGGAATCTTTTACGTCCGAATTAAAATATCCTTTTTTGTTTAGATGTAGTTTTATTTGTTGCGATGATTTTTTGGTTAAGTTATTATCAAGTACAACCGGTTCCTCGCCAATAGTATTCTTTAACCATTTTTTCCATTTCCTTTCCTTTCCAAAGGATGTATAGTTGTATACACCCAAATGAAAATGAAAAATTTGCAATATTCTTCTATTGGGTTTTTGCTTTATAATTCGGCTTATTTCGTCTTTATCAATCCTTAAGTCTTTGCATATAATTCGATTATTTTGCAATAAATATTGGTTGTCATTCAATAATCGGGTAGGGCTGCAACTAACCATAAATGAAATAAAGTAAACAAATAATAAGTAATAAATATAGGCTTTTACCGAATTCAATGGATTGTTTTTTTACTTTTGTAAGTGCTACAAATTTAGCATTAATTGTGCTTTCTAAAAATCAAATAAACTTTATATCATCTCTACAGCGAAAAGCTATTCGCGCAAAGAATAATTTGTTTGTTGTAGAAGGTATAAAAATGGTAGAAGAACTAATAGTTTCTTCTATTAAGATTAATAACATTTTTGCAACATCTGCCTGGGTAGATGCTAATCAGGCTGTTGTATCTTCAATTGGTAGTCAACTAATCTTGGTTTCGGATATAGAATTGCAAAGGATAAGTTCGCTTTCTACTCCAAATGAGGTTCTTGCAGTTTGTGAAATAAAACACAATGAATTTTCTTTCCTTAATTGCAAAAATAAGATCACACTTGTTTTGGACAATGTTCAAATTCCTGGAAATTTAGGGACCATTATACGAATAGCCGATTGGTTTGGCGTGCAAAATATTGTTTGTTCAGTTGATACTGTTGATGTGTATAATCCTAAAGTGATTCAAGCAACGATGGGGTCTTTTATGAGGGTTAATGTGTTTTACAAAACACTCGATGCACTATTAAAAGAAGCTCATTTGTCCGGAATTTCTATATACGGAGCTGCATTAAAAGGCAATAATATATACTCAGCCACTAATCTTGATAAGGGAATAATTGTGTTGGGAAATGAGTCAAAAGGTATTTCTGAGGAAGTATTAAAATTATGTAATACTCAAATTTCCATTCCTCACTTCTCCATTGATACAATTAATGGCCCAGATTCATTGAATGTTGCAGTAGCTGCCGGGATTATTTGTTCGGAATTTACCCGAAGAAATGTTAAAATAGATTCATAATGGAATTGTTTAAAGAAGCACTTCTAATAAAATATACAACTCCCATTTATGCTGTTTTAATTGGCATTGAGATGGGGATTACCTATATCCATAACAAGCATTATTATACTGTAAAAGATACTTTTATAAACGTCTACCTCTCGGTTTTGAATTTAGGATTAGATGTGTTAGTGCGTGTGTTCTGTTTGCTTGTATTAAACTTTTTTTTTCAATATCATTTTTTTGAAATTAAAAATGTATATGCATACTGGTTTTTTTTATTTTTACTTCAAGACTTAGCATTTTACTTTCAGCACCGAGTAGATCATTTTAGTCGATTTTTTTGGGCAGTTCATGTTACGCACCATTCTTCCGACCATTTTAATTTGACAACAGGTTTTCGTTCTTCTGTTTTTCAACCGCTATACCGGTATGTGTATTTTATTCCACTTGCCCTTTTTGGATGTAAGCCAATGGATATTATGTTGATGTATGCTGCTACTCAGATATATGGAATTCTTATACACACACAATACATTAATAAACTTGGATTTTTAGAATATTTTCTAGCTACCCCTTCACATCATAGAGTGCATCACGCATCCAATGTTAAATACCTTGACAAAAATATGGGAATGGTATTAATTATTTGGGATAAGTTATTTGGAACATTTCAAAAGGAGGATGATGCAGAACCTATAAAGTATGGTTTAACGAAAAAGCTACCTGACCCTCATCACCCAATCAATATTGTGTTTCACGAATGGAAAGCTATTTATAATGATGCAAAAAGAAAGTTATCTTTGAAAATAAAGTTGGGGTATTTATTTATGCCACCAGGATGGAGTCACGATGGGAGTTCTAAGACATCGAAACAATTACGAGACGAGTTGAATAAAAAATCGCAAAATGAAAAGCAATAAAATTTTTGCACACATTGTTTTCTTTTTGCTATTACCTACTCTAAGAATATTTGGACAGCAACAAGCTCAGCTCAACGATATAAATGTAGTAATTCACCAAGAAACATTGAATAAGTTGGTTGTGGCTTTAGGTGAAGTAAAAGGAGATTCCGAATACGATTTTATGTTTATGACTTGGCATTACCAATGGAGTGTATTGAAATCTGCTTTTGAGTTAATGCCCGGTAAAGCGAATTTTATATCGGATGTAAAAGTAGACGTAGGGCCATTCACATATTCTTCAAAGGTTAACGGTAATGTAGATGTAACGTATGACATTAAAACCAATTTGATTAGCATAAAAGTGAAAGAAGCTGTTTTTGAATTATACACTGTTATTTTCGGAAAAAAATATCACATAAAAGATATCAATCTTGCAGATTACTACCAAACACCATTTACTTTTGAAGGTCCCATGAGTATTGAAACAGAGATGGAGTTTATGATGCCAGATAATACTATAAAAAAATTGTATGCACGAGCTACAAATTGTATATTAACAGTTCAAGATAAAAAGATAGTGGTTGCTTCTGAAATTGATTTTTTTGACAAATCAATGTTTCAAATTAGAAAGTAATTATCAACTTTTATAAACACTTCTTGCAAATTTCCGTATTGCTTTAAAGCAGTCTTGTTTTGCCTCTAAGTAGCTCATGTGTCCTGAATTTTCTAATACTAAAACTTGTGATTTTTCGGGCAAATAAAATTGCTCTTTTAAACTTTGGAACGTAACCGTTTTGTCTTTTTTTCCTGCAATAAATAACACCGGATATTGTGCAAATTTAATTATTACCTCTCTATCCATTCTTATTTTCATTCCCTCTAATCCGGCAATAATACCTTGCTTTGGCAGTTGACTTGCTTCTTTCAATAGTTGTACAATTTCCTTTTTCAGTAATGGTTTGTATTCATTGGTAAATAAATTTGGAATAACTTCTTTTATGAATTTTTTATGGTTTCTTTTAACAATTTGTATAGCTCTATCTCTTTCTGATTTTTTTTCTGCACTATCTGCCATTGCTGTTGAGTTAAACAACCCTAGTCCTTTCATATTATCAGGGTACATCTCTGCAAAAGCCAAGGCGGCATACCCTCCCATTGAATGACCAATAATGATGTATCTGCGTAAATTTAATTTGTTTAAAACTGCTTTAACATATTCAGCCATTTGCTCCATTGTATGAATATAGCCGTTGCAATTTGAATCACCATGGCCAAGTAAGTCAATACATATAACACGGTATTGTTTTGATAATTTGTTTTGATATTCAGCCCAAATGGTAGACGATTCCAAGAAACCATGAAGCAAAACAATAGCCCTCCCTTTTCCCTTATCGGAAAAACCTATCTCTGTGTTTTTAAAAGTAATATGTTTTTTCACCTTTTATGCAAAATTATTTTGCCATCAAGGCTTCAATTTCATCTGCTTCTATCGGAATGTTTTTCATTAAATCAACAGGACCTTTTTTACTGATTAAAATATCATTTTCCAATCGTATTCCTAAGTTTTCTTCCGGTATATATATTCCTGGTTCGCAGGTAAAAACCATTCCTTCTTCTAGTTTACGATTAAAATCACCTACATCGTGCACATCCAATCCTAAAAAGTGAGAAGTCCCATGCATAAAATACTTTTTGTAGGCAGGCATATCAGAGTTTTGCTTTTTGATTTGATCAACTGTTAACAATCCTAAATCAAACAATTCTTTTTCCATTAATTCTCCAACTGCTTTATGGTATTCAGGAATCAAATTACCAACCGTAAGCATTGCTGTAGCACCTTTCATTACACGAAGCACAGCGTTGTAAACGTTTTTTTGTCTTTTTGAAAATTTTCCATTTACGGGTAAGCAACGCGTTAGGTCAGATGTATAATGTCCATATTCAGCCGCTACATCCAAGAGTATTACGTCACCGTCTTTACACTCCTTATTGTTTTCAACATAATGCAATACGCAAGCATTTGCACCCGATGCAATGATTGGTCCGTATGCAAATCCTCTAGAACGGTTATTAATAAATTCGTGAATTAATTCAGCTTCTATTTCGTATTCCATTACTCCCGGTTTTACAAATGTCAATAATCTGCGAAATCCTTTTTCGGTAATATCACAAGCTTGTTGAATAAAATCGACTTCATAAGATGATTTAATGGCTCTCAATGAATGCATAATAGAAGCAGTACGTTCTAACTTGTGTAAGGGGTATTTTAAAACAAGGTTTTTATTGAACCGCATTTCTGCAGTTTCCAAATCAATATATCTTCTAGTATGCTCATTGCTATTAAGGTAAAGAAACTCTGCTTGAAATACTATTGCTTGAAATACCTGATCAAAATGTTGAAACCAATGAATGTTTTTAATGCCAGAAGTATTTGTTGCCTGATTTTTGTTTAGTTTAGCACCTTCCCATATTGCTATGGTTTCATTTGTTTCGCGCACAAACAAGATTTCCTTTTGTGTTTCATTCGTGGCATCAGGATAAATCAATAAAATAGTTTGTTCTTGATCAACACCGGTTAAATAAAATAAATCGGAATTTTGAATAAATCCCATAGAGCCATCTCCATTAGTAGGCATTATGTCATTGCTTACAAATACTGCAATGGAATTCGGTTTTAATATTTTCGCAAACCGATTACGGTTATCGATAAACAGCTGTTGATTGATGGAGGAGTATTTCATATAATTTATTTATGTATAAGTAACCCATCAAAGTTAATATTTTGTTTTAATCAAAAAAATGATAAAAATATAAGGTAAAAAAGGTGAATAATTATTTGAAAGTAGGATTGCAACAACTGTAAAATGTCTCATTAATAGATTATTCGATTATCCTATATTCTGTTTTAATAAGAAACAATTAAAATTGTTTTGACTAGTAAAAATTGAAATCAATTTTTACATTTGTAGTGCTAAATAAACAAAAGTTTAAATACTATATGGCCAACTTCTTACAATCTTCTATCGGAAAAAAAGTACTAATGAGTATCACGGGTTTATTCTTAATATCTTTTTTGGTTGTACACTGTTTCTTGAACTCCTTCATTTTTTTTAATGATGGAGGCGTGATGTTTAATGAGGGTGCTGAATTTATGGCCCATAACCCAATTATCAGAACAATGGAGATTGTTTTGTTCATTGGTATTATTCTCCATATTGTGCAAGCCTTAATACTGACTTTGCAAAATCAAAAAGCGCGACCAATTAAATATGCTGTGCAAAATGGAGCAGCAAATAGTAAGTGGTATTCTCGCTCAATGGGTCTTTTAGGTACTTTGATTTTAATGTTTTTGATTATTCACTTAAAACATTTTTGGTATGTAAGCCGATTAACTGATGAAATAACAAGCGGTGAAGAAACCTTATTTGGAGAAATGATAGAAGTTTTTGAGAATCCAATGATCGTATTATTGTATGTGCTTGCAATGTTTTCTTTGGGTTACCATTTGTTGCACGGCTTTCAATCAGCTTTTCAGTCCTTGGGATTAAATCATAAAAAGTACAGCCCATTGATAGCGGCAATTGGATTTTGGTTTTCAATCATTGTTCCTTTTATTTTTGCAATGATGCCCATTTCAATTTATTTCGGTTTGATAAAATAGAAAGTTTTAGAAAAATATATGTCAAAAATAGAAAGTAATATTCCGGAAGGAAACTTAGAACAGAAGTGGAGTAAATACAAGTCCACTGTTGCTTTGGTAAATCCCGCCAACAAACGTAGTCTGGAGATTATAGTTATTGGTTCAGGTCTTGCAGGTTCCTCTGCAGCAGCATCATTAGCCGAGATGGGCTATAAAGTGAAAGTGTTTTGTTTTCAAGATTCTCCTCGTAGAGCTCACTCAATAGCTGCTCAAGGTGGGATTAATGCAGCAAAAAATTATCAGAACGATGGAGATAGTACCTACCGTTTGTTTTACGATACAATTAAAGGTGGTGATTACAGAGCGCGTGAAGGAAATGTCCACCGCTTGGCTGAAGTAAGTGCAAATATAATTGATCAGTGTGTGGCGCAAGGGGTTCCTTTGGCACGTGAATATGGAGGAATGTTGAGTAACCGTTCTTTTGGCGGTACTCAGGTACAACGTACTTTTTATGCAGCCGGACAAACTGGTCAACAACTGTTATTGGGAGCTTATAGTGCCCTAGAGCGTCAAGTTGGTTTAGGAGCGGTTGAAATGTATTCGCGTCACGAAATGTTGGAAGTAGTTATTATTGATGGAAAGGCACGCGGGATTATCGCTCGCGATTTAGTGAATGGAAAGTTAGAGCGCCATTTTGGTCATGCTGTGTTATTATGTACCGGTGGATATGGTAACGTATTTTATTTATCCACCAATGCGATGGGCAGTAACGTTACTGCTGCTTGGAAAGCACATAAGAGAGGTGCATTTTTCGGTAATCCTTGTTATACTCAAATTCATCCAACCTGTATTCCTGTTTCGGGCGATCATCAATCGAAATTAACCTTGATGAGTGAATCGTTGCGTAACGATGGAAGAATTTGGGTTCCAAAAAAACAAGGCGATACACGCAAAGCAAATGAAATTCCGGAAGAAGAAAGAGATTATTATTTGGAACGCAGATATCCAGCTTTTGGTAATCTTGTTCCACGTGATGTGGCATCTCGTGCAGCAAAAGAACGTTGCGATGCGGGATTTGGAGTAGGGAATTCCAAAATGGCAGTTTACCTCGATTATAAGGCAGCCATTGACCGTTATGGTAAAACACAAGCAAAAAAATTAAACATTGATAATCCAACTGCCGAGCAGTTAAGTGAGTTTGGGAAACAAGTTGTACAAGAAAAATACGGTAACCTATTCGAAATGTACGATCAGATTACAGGTGAAAACCCGTATGAAGTTCCAATGCGTATTTATCCTGCCGTTCACTACACAATGGGTGGATTGTGGGTGGATTATAATTTAATGACAACCGTACCCGGAATGTATGCATTGGGTGAGGCAAACTTCTCCGATCACGGTGCAAACCGATTAGGAGCCTCTGCTTTGATGCAAGGATTGGCAGATGGCTATTTCGTTATTCCATATACAATTGGTGCATACCTATCGAAAGAAATTAGCGTAAAACCTATATCTACCGACCACGAGGCATTTGTTAATGCAGAGAATGATGTGAGAACAATTATCGATAAATTTTTCTCGATAAAGGGTACAAAATCCGTTGATCATTTTCACAAACGTTTAGGGAAAATTATGTGGGGCAAGTGTGGAATGGCACGCAACGAAAAAGGACTGGAAGAGGCAATACAAGAAATTCGAGTATTACGTGAAGAGTTTTGGACAGATCTTCGTGTATTAGGTACTCCAAATGAGTTTAATCCGGAATTAGAAAAGGCAGGAAGAGTTGCAGATTTTCTTGAATTGGGCGAATTAATGTGTATTGATGCACTTAACAGAAATGAATCCTGCGGTGGTCACTTTCGTGAAGAATATCAAACAGATGAAGGGGAAGCAAATCGTGATGATGTGAATTTTTCCTATGTAGCAGCATGGGAAAATAAAGGCAACAACAATTACGAATTACACAAAGAAGAATTAAAATTTGAAGCGATTAAAATTGCTGCTCGTAGTTATAAATAATAACAAACCGTGAAACTCCAAAAACCTCTGTGAACTCCGTGTTAAAAATTTAAACACAGAGAACACAAAGAATAGGAAGAGTCGCACAGAGAAAAAAGAAAAAATATGAGTACTGGAAATATGAATTTAACGCTGAAAATTTGGCGTCAGAAAAACGGAAAAGAAGCTGGTAATTTGGTAAGCTATCAAGTAAAGGATATTTCTCCGGATATGTCATTCTTAGAAATGATTGATGTATTAAACGAACAGCTTATTAATAAGGGTGATGAGTCTATTGCTTTCGATCACGATTGCCGCGAAGGAATTTGTGGTATGTGTAGTATGTTTATCAATGGTCGTGCTCACGGACCCAAAGAGGGAATCACTACCTGTCAATTACATATGCGCTCATTCAAAGACGGTGATACAATTGTTGTAGAGCCTTGGAGAGCAGCATCATTTCCTGTAATTAAGGATTTAACAGTCGATCGTTCGGCATTCGATCGTATCATTGCAAAAGGTGGCTATATATCTGTTAACACAGGAAATGCTCAAGATGCCAACAATATTCCTATTCCTAAAACAGAGGCTGATGCAGCTTTTAATGCGGCAGCTTGTATTGGTTGTGGTGCCTGTGTTGCAACCTGCAAAAATTCATCGGCAATGTTGTTTGTTGCTGCTAAAATTTCCCAATTCGCTTTATTGCCTCAAGGACAAGTTGAGCGTGAAACACGTGCATTGAATATGGTGAATCAAATGGACGAAGAAGGTTTTGGTAACTGTACCAATACGGGTGCTTGTGAGGTAGAATGTCCAAAAGGAATATCCTTAGAAAATATTGCTCGTATGAACCGTGAGTTTTATTTGGCAAACATTAAATAGTATTTAAAAACACTAAAAGTGGAAGAGGCTATTGAAATTTAAATAGCCTCTTTTTTATTTGCTCATTATTTACTTACATTTAGACTTTCTCATAAACATAAATTTAGTAAGTGCATTTTTTTAAAGCAATTATTCTGTTTTCTTTAATAGTTAATTTTTTAATCGCTCAACCTGCCTATAAGTTTAACGAACAGGGCGTAGATAAGATGAACAAAGCAAATTATATTGAAGGCATAAAGGATTTTGATAAAGCAATTGCCAAAGACCAAAATGAATTTGAATCCTATACCGATCGTGGTCGCTGTCAATATGCATTAGGTAAAAAGGATTTGGCATTCGCGGATTACTCCCAAGCAATTAAATTAAATCCCGATTATCAACAAGCCTATTATTTTAGAGGAATTGTATACTCCGATATGAACAAGGACAGGGAAGCTATTGCCGATTTTTCGAAAATAATACAATTACAACCTGCTTTCACAGATGCCTATGTAAAACGCGGTATGCTTTATTTTAAAAGTGCACAAAACGACCTTGCCTTAAAAGATTTAAATAAAGGCATTGAACAAAGCAGTAGGGATGCTAAAATATTTGCTGCACGCGGAAGTATTTATAAAGCATTGAATAAAAACGAAGAGGCTGCAAATGATTATTCCCAAGCCATTAACATTGATGCAAATTATTTGGATGCATATTACAAAAGAGGATTGGTGTTGGCTAGATTAAAGAAATACGCTCAGGCAGTTGCTGATTTTACCAAATGCGTAGAACTAAAAATGAATACCGAGGATTTGTTTTTTCAACGAGCTGCCTCCAATTTGGCTTTGGGAAAACCTGAGGAAGCATTAAAAGATTTCAATACCTTGATTGATGTAATGAAGACAAAAAATACCACCATCCTTAATTCACGTGGATTGTTATTGCTTCAAAAGAGTGATGGTGCAGGAGCCGCGAAAGATTTTTCCAAAACACTTATCATCGACAAGACTGATTTTTTCGCCTATTGTCAGCGAGGAAATGCATATTTAAAGCAAGGCAAAACAAAGTATCCGCTTGCTGTAAACGATTTTAATAAAGCAATTGAATTAAAATCCGATAATGTCGATGGGCATTTTGGACTGGGTAATGCTTATTTCGAATCGGGAAAATATGAAAAAGCTGTTGAATCACTTTCAAAAGCCATAAAGCTAAAGCCTAGTGCCAATGCCCATTATATTCGTGGAAAATGTAATTTTAAGCTGAATAACAAAAAGGGAATGTGCGATGATTTTTCTGTGGCAGAAAGTATGGGAAGCAAGGATGCAAAAAAGGATGCATTGTTAATGTGTAACGGACGATAAAAAACATTATGGTACTCAATTATATTTGGATTGCTTTTTTTGTCATTGCCTTTGTGGTTGGGCTTGTTAAACTCTTATTTTTAGGCGACACAGAAATTTTTTCAACCATTGTAAACGGAAGTTTTGATTCGGCCAAAACAGCATTTGAAGTTTCACTCGGACTTACTGGCGTGATGACGCTTTGGCTTGGAATTATGAAAGTAGGTGAAGAGGCTGGAGCAATAAGGGTATTGTCAAAAATAGTATCGCCTTTTTTTAAGCGCATCTTTCCTGAAATTCCAAAGAACCATCCTTCATCGGGACATATTTTAATGAATTTTTCGGCAAACATGTTGGGCTTAGACAATGCCGCTACTCCGCTTGGATTAAAAGCGATGCAAGGTTTACAAGAATTAAATCCAGACAAAGAAACAGCTTCTAATTCACAGATAATGTTTTTGGTGTTGAATACTGCAGGGCTTACCTTGATTCCAGTAAGTGTTATGTTGTATCGCTCTCAAATGGGTGCAGCAAATCCTTCTGATGTTTTTATTCCGATTTTATTGGCAACTTTTGTAGGCACCTTATCAGGTTTTCTTGCTGTAGCTTTTTACCAAAAAATAAATTTGCTCGACAGGGTATTATTGTCGGTTCTGGTTGGATTCTCATTGTTTGTAGGATTCATTACCTGGTTCCTCTCAACCTTGCCGCAGGAAAAAATCGGAAAAATATCGGCAGTATCAGGCAATCTCATTCTTTTTGGAATCATTATATTGTTCTTGGTAGGAGGTTTCATAAAAAAAATAAATGTGTACGAAACTTTTATTGAAGGAGCAAAAGAGGGCTTTGGAGTAGCTATAAAAGTTGCCCCCTACTTGGTTGCAATATTGGTTGGAGTGGCTGTTTTTAGAGCTTCGGGAGCAATGGATTTTTTAGTGAACGGCATTGCTTTTGTTTTTGCAGCATTCAGCATCAATACTGATTTTGTTCCTGCACTTCCTACTGCTTTTATGAAATCATTGAGTGGAAGCGGTGCAAGGGGACTAATGATTGATGCAATGAAAACTTATGGCCCCGACTCTTTTGTAGGAAAATTGGTGTGTACCATTCAAGGTTCAACAGACACCACCTTTTACATACTTGCTGTATATTTCGGTTCGGTAGGAATCAAGAAAACACGTTACGCACTTACCTGCGGTTTGCTTGCCGACTTTTTTGGTTTGTTAGGAGCAATTACGGTGGCGTATTTGTTTTTTGGGTAAAAACACATTGTTTGTTATACTTGCAAAAGAAATTATTGTTGCGAATCTCCCTTGTCATTTTTTAAGCAAAAAAAGACTTTCATTCCAAAGTTTGGTTGTATTTTTTGGTAGTTTCTTTCATTGGTAACAAATACAATACCTTGATCGGCACTTGTATTGAACATAATTAAAATATCATTTTCTTTTTTAGTCTTAAAATTTAAATTAAATGTTAGCCCTAGCCCTAACTTATAATTTGTCCAGTTAACTTTTTTGTACTTATAATAATTCAAATTCGATCCTAAGAATCCGGTAAAGAAATTATGTGATTTTTTATAGTCAAATGTTGAAAAAACAAAGTGATGTTCTGTATTTATAATAGTTTGGGGCAATAGAAGCGGTAAAATATTATTTTTATTTAGGTGTATTTTATTCCCTAGTGCATTTCTATGAAAAAATACAGCTTGAATAATATTATTTAATGGAAAAAATATTGAATTACTGATAGTGTTATTATTGTATACATCTTTTTGAATTTGTGTTAGATTAGCAAATTTGGCAATGATAAAGTATTTTTTTGTTACTGGTAAAAGGGGGCAAATACTAATTGAATATTCATTTTTGAAACCCGAAAAGCCAAGACCGAATCCTGTATTTTTAATTTGAGAATAAGAGGGTGAGGAGATTGTTACAAAAAGAAAAATTAAGTATTTCCTCATTTTAATTGATTGTAAATATTAGTCCAAGACCAATCGATTTTTACCAAAAGGATTATAAAAAAACAACCTCATAAAAAGAGTATGAGGTTGTTTTAAATCATTAAAATGATAATTAAAATTGCAATAAAGCTTATTTAAATTTAGCTAATTTTGCAGTTACTTTTACTGTTGTAATTGTAAATATTGGAATAATAATTGGTCTTTTAACCGTAGTTGCGAATGAAGGATAAAAAACGATATCGTAACCTGCATTGTCAGTCATTAACTTGTATAATGCATAACTTGAAGTTTTATCGCCACCAACAAATCCACCTATTACAGGGATACTTGCAAGGCTGATCATGGTACTTGCACCACCGCCAGATATACTTCCTGTTTTTTTCGTAAATAAACGTTCAAAATCAATTCCGAAAATTTTTGTTGAACTTGCCTCTGCAGAAAGCTGGGCAGAATAAGTAAAATCATCTTTTGCAAAGTTCACGCGGTTATTTGGTTCACGCATACTCTTAGTCATTAATGTACAGCTTGATAAAAAGATAGAACATACTAGTGTTGCATAAATTAATTTAAATTTTTTTTTCATTTTAATTTTGTGTTAAAATTCACCTACTCTTTTAAGGCTTTTCGGTTTTCGCCAATTTTGTTTATGTTAAATGTTAACAAATATATAATTTTTTAACGATTAAATTAAGTTCTAATATTTATTTAATCTTCTTCTTAAGCATTATAGGTAGTGCCCAAAGTGCCATTAGAAATTTATTTTATTAAAATTGAAGCGTATAATGATTCACATATTGCTAAATTGGTTGTAATTAAATAGTTCAATCTAATAATTTTATCTTTCGCAATCGTCCCAAAAGTCCATTTTTACCTTCACATCTTGCAAATTTTTAGCTACATTTGTGGTCTCAAAAATAGCATGTTATGTTTGAAAATTTAAGCGATAAACTCGACCGTGCTTTTAAGATATTAAAAGGCCAGGGACAGATTACAGAGATTAACGTTGCCGAAACGTTAAAAGAAGTACGAAAAGCACTTTTGGATGCTGACGTTAACTTTAAAATAGCAAAGCAGTTTACCGAAACGGTTAAGGAGAAAGCTTTGGGTCAAAGCGTACTTACTGCCATTTCTCCCGGTCAATTAATGATTAAAGTTGTTCACCAAGAACTTATCCAGTTAATGGGTGGACAAAAATCAGATATACAACTTGGAGGTAATCCTACCATTATATTAATGGTGGGTTTACAAGGTTCAGGAAAAACAACTTTTTCAGGAAAATTAGCCAATTACTTAAAAACTAAAAAGGGAAAAAATCCATTATTGGTTGCCTGCGATATTTATCGTCCTGCTGCCATCGAGCAATTAAAAGTCTTGGGCGCACAAATAGGTGTAGATGTATTTGCCGATCCCGATAGCAAAGATCCTATTAGTATTTCTAAAAGAGCCATTCAGCAAGCCCGCGACAATGGAAATTCGGTAGTTATAATTGATACTGCCGGTCGTTTGGCCATTGATGAGTTGATGATGAATGAAATTGCAGCCGTGAAAAAAGCTATTCAGCCGCACGAAATTTTATTTGTGGTAGATGCAATGACCGGACAAGATGCTGTAAATACAGCAAAAGCATTCAACGAGAAATTGAATTTTGATGGCGTAGTATTAACCAAACTAGATGGTGATACACGAGGAGGGGCAGCACTTTCCATACGTTATGTGGTGGATAAACCAATAAAGTTTGTAGGAACAGGTGAAAAGATGGAGGCGCTGGATGTATTTTATCCTGAGCGTATGGCTGATAGAATTTTAGGGATGGGCGATGTGCTTTCATTGGTAGAGAAAGCACAAGAGCAGTTTAGTGAGGAAGAGGCCAGAAAGTTACAAAAGAAAATTGCTAAGAATCAATTTGACTTCAATGACTTTTTAAGTCAGTTACAGCAGATAAAAAAAATGGGGAATTTGAAAGATTTGGTGGGAATGATTCCCGGTGTTGGGAAATCGTTGAAAGATTTAGACATTAAAGACGATGCCTTTAAAGGAATTGAGGCAATCATTTTCTCGATGACACCAAAAGAAAGAAGTACACCCGATTTAATAAACGGCAGTCGCAGAAAAAGAATTGCTGAAGGAAGTGGAACCAATATTCAAGAAGTAAACAAGCTGATAAAGCAGTTTGAAGATACACGAAAAATGATGAAGATGATGGGCAACAAAGAGCAAATGGCAAAAATGATGCGCATTATGCCACAAGGCGGTAGAAGGTAATTTATCGAACAATAAGAACGATATGCAACTAATTGACGGCAAAAAAATTTCATCGGATATACTTGATGAAATAATGATACAAGTTAAGGAACTACAAGCACGTGGAAAAAAAGTGCCGCACTTGGCTACTGTTTTGGTGGGTGATGATGGGGCAAGTCAAACATATGTAGCAGCAAAAGTAAAAGCCTGCGAAAGAGTTGGTTTTGAATCGACTTTAGTTCGTTTGCCTGAGTCAACATCTGAACAGGAACTGCTTGAAAAAGTAAATGAATTAAATGCGAACAGTGCTATAGATGCCTATATTGTTCAAATGCCTTTACCAAAACACATTAATGAACAAAAAATAATTGAAAGTATTTTCCCACAAAAAGATGTAGATGGGTTTCATCCGCAAAACGTTGGAAAAATGGCTTTGAACTTACCTACTTATTTACCTGCAACTCCTTATGGAATTATTCAGTTGCTAAAACGATATAACATTTCAACCGAAGGAAAACACTGTGTAGTAATTGGTAGAAGTAATATTGTTGGTTCTCCAATGAGTATTTTAATGGCAAGAAATTCCAATCCGGGAAATTGCACCGTTACCTTATGTCACAGTAAAACAGTCAATTTAAAAGAGCATACATTGCTTGCCGATATTATTATTATTGCCTTGGGCAGACCTGAATTTTTAACCGCCAATATGGTAAAGCAAGGTGCTGTGGTAATTGATGTTGGCATTACCCGTGTTGCATCTGCACAAACAAAAAGCGGGTTTAAATTGTTGGGCGATGTTAAATTTGACGAGGTGGCGCCCAAGTGCAGTTATATAACTCCTGTGCCGGGTGGAGTAGGTCCTATGACCATTGCTTCTTTGCTGATGAACACCTTATTGGCAGTAAATAGTAAAAATTAAACTTGTACAAAGCGTTATTTTTTTATATTTTTGAATGCACTTTAAGTATTCAATACTAAGATTTTTTAAAATGAAAAAACTTTTATACGTATTTCTTCTAACTATACTATCTGTTTCTGCAATGGCAGGGCAGGGCGGACCAGATGTTTATGGTTACATTTGGAAAGACAGTTTTCAACCGGGCGGTCCAACCTACAGTTGGATTGATGTGCCTACAAAACCAGGTGCATTTCAGGTAAAAAACTTAGCAGATGACAATACACGTGGTTCTTTTAATATTGGATTTCCTTTTCATTATTATTGGTACGATGTAAATACTTTTTGGGTTGGGTCGAATGGCTATATAGCTTTTAATAATGCTCAATTGTCATCGCCATTTGGAGCAATTCCTTCAATGGCTTTACCAAATGATTTTATTTCTGTGTTCAATGCCGATTTAAATTTTGATGGTTTAAATAATCCTGCTGCTTGCTGGTATTGGAAAAATTTGGCAGCCGACACAATGGTAATATCATGGATAAATGTTCCTTTCTGGGATGCGAATGCAGGTGCTAACAATCAAGTGGGTTCAAATACTTTTCAAGTGATTTTGTCTGCTGTGGATAGCTCCATAACTTTTCAGTACAATACGCAACAAGGACAAAATGCACAAGGCTTTAATTTTCTTGCAATAGGCATTGAAAATAATTCCGGAAATATTGGTTTACAACATTCACACGATATTTATCCTCCCCTTAACTATGCAGTTAAGTATTATTACCCCAGCTTTACAAATTATCAAGTAACCGATGCATCGGTTTCATATTGCGATAATACGGAGAATGGCGGACGTTTTATTTCAAAAGACGGGAACAATTTTAAAATGACTAGTTTAATTAAGAATACCGGAAATCAAGCTTGCGTTCCTTTCAATGTAAACTCTACTATTAAAAATTCATTGAATGCTACTCAGTTGCAGGACAATCAAATGACAGGGGGGCTTTCTCCGGGACAAACACAAGCAATGTCAATGACCAACCAGTTTGCGCCCATTACAGCTGGAACTTATTCATACACTACCACGACACAATTAGCCGGTGATGCAACGATGAGTAACAATGCTCGAACAATGGAATTGGTTGTAGTGGATACTATTCAACCCTATATCAACTTGTCTTTTACTGATTTAACTTCGGAAGGTGCCGGACTTAGTTGGCAAGGAGGCGATGGCGGTGCTGCGGTTTATTTTATTCCACCGTATACGCCTTGTAAAATTGATAGTTTGTACTTTTTTATTATGGGTAACCCAACCAATGCAAACTTCCATGCTAAAATATTTCAGGATAGTTTAGTGAATCAGCCGGGAGCATTGCTTTTCGACACATTAATTTTGGCGCAAGATATCCTTACCAATTCTTGGAATGCTATTGGAATTAATGATTCAATAGGTGTTTCAAGCGGTGGTTTTTATGTGGCTTGGGTAATGGATGGTGATGGTATTCAATTAGGACAGGATATTTCAAATCCTATTTCATTTAGAAGTTTGGAGTTGTTGGGTAATGCTTGGTCTACTTACCGTTCGGCACAAACTGAGGACTTAATGATAAACGCAACCTTAAAACGAGGTCCTCTTAACAATCAATCTGTCAGTGAGAAAACTAATAAAGTGGCCCTCGCTGTTTATCCGAATCCATCAAATGGCATGCTTACACTTGAATTTAATAATAGCTTGAGCAACTCTAAAGTTACCTGCGAGATTATAGGAATTGACGGGAAAATAGTAAATACATATTCTTGCAGGAATGTAACTACAGGAAAAGTAATACGTAGCATTGATGTATCGGATGTTGCAAACGGAATTTATTCTGTTCGTTTTACTGCCAATAATTCAGTTGAGTACAAGAAGATTACAATTTTAAAATAAAATACTTTTTTTTAATAAAAGCGAGCAGCGCTGCTAATTTTAGCGAGCCCTGCTCGCTTTTTGTCATTGTTAAAAAACGTTAACATTTTGATTTTGGTACAACATTAGCAATGCTGTTGTTGTTATGTTAAAAACTAAAACAATGAGAACTAAAAAAATTAAAATCGACAATCGTCCAATCTTTAAAGTTAGGATAGATTACAGAACAGTGATTACTGTGAGAAGTTTAGATGCTATAAAAATGTGGCAAGAAAAATACCCTGAAGCGAAGATATTGGAGTAAAACAAGAATAAATAGGCATTTTTAGTTTTACACTTTTTCTTCCTTATTTTTTAATTCCCCTTCTATTAAGTGCTGCTCTGAATTTTTTAGCGTTGGTATTGTGTTCGTTAAGCGTTTTTGCAAAATTATGCTTCCCCGAAAAGTCTTCTTTGGCACAAAAATAAATATAGTTATGGTGCTCGTAGTATAGCACCGCATCAATCGAGGCTGTGGTGGGCAAACAAATAGGACCAGGAGGCAATCCTGCATACAAATAAGTGTTGTAAGGTGAATCGTAGCTTAATTGCTCGAAAAGTACTCTATGAATATTGAAATCACCGATAGCATATATAACTGTCGGATCGGCCTGAAGTTTCATTCCCTTTTTTAACCTGTTAATATAAACCCCTGCAATAATTGGTTTTTCCGATTTAGCATTTGATTCCTGTTGAACAATGGATGCTATAATGGCAACCTCCGTTTGTGAAAGCCCGTTTGCCTTTGCTTTGCTTTTTCTTTCGTCATTCCAAAACGATTTATACTCTTTTGTCATTCTGTCAACAAACTGTTCGGCACTTGTATTCCAATAAAATTCATAGGTATTCGGAATAAGCAATGCCAATACATTTTGTTCATCAAAACCATATTTTTTCAAGTATTCATTGTCGTTCAATAAATCAATCAAGGATGTGGAGTCGGCTTCTATAACACGACAAACTTTCGACACAATGTCTTCTTTGGTTCTGGCAGTATTGAAAATGACTTTAACGGGCTTTTGTTCTCCTGAACGCAGTAAGTCAATTAAGCTGCTGTTATTCATTTTTCCTTTTATAAGATAGCGACCTGGCTTTACTTTATTTTTGTATTGTTTCCGCTCAGCTACCCACTCAAAGGAAGTTTTATCTTTGATCAAATTTCTTTCATATAGTGTGTGCATCACATCTTCAAAAGTAGACCCTGTTTTTATGTAAATATAGGTAGTTGATTTTCCAATGATTACCACATTAGATTTATATATCATTCGGTACCCATAATAAACAATATAGCCTCCCGAAAGCAAAAGTATTACAATAAGCGAGATGATTATTTTCTTCAAGAAAGATGTTTTACTTTTTGCCATTACTATAAACTTTTGATAATCTCTTTCGCTTTTTCATTTTTGGGATTCATTTTCAATACTTTTTCAATTAATTTTTTCGCCTCTTTTTTATTGTTTCCATATATCAATAATCCGGCTTTATTCATTAATGCAAGTTCGTAATCCGGGTCTAAACGTAGCGCTCTGTTAAATAATATTGCTGCTTGTTTCGTATTGTTTTCTAGCAAACATATATATCCTAAGTTTGAAATAGCTTGTACAAATGTAGGGTCTTCTTTTAGTATGTCATAAAAAATATTTTTAGCGTCTTGAATATTTCCTAGTTGCGAATAAGTACTCGCCAACTTGTTTTGAAATTCAGGATTGCTTATTGCTAATTCATTTGCTTTTTTGTAATACTTCAGTGCTACTGAAAAATTTGAATTAGTATAGTATGCTTCTCCAATACGGTAGGCAGTCCAAGCTTGCTTATTGTCCCAACTTTTTTTAATTAGCATAGAAGTCAGTATTTTAGTTTCACCTAGTTTTGAAACATAGGATAGTATTTTTGCATACTCTTTCTTTGCAAAATAAAGATGAACCAAGGAAGAAAAATTTGCCTCTATATTGGCAAGTGTTTTGTCATCTAAATATTTTTGTGCCGAATCGAGGTAAGTTGGATTAAAATCAAATTTTTCATATTGATAAATGTAAGCTAAAGCAATTGTTCCCTTTTTCGGATTTGGATCATTTATAGCATACAAACCTATAAACTGCTTTACATTTTTTGCCTCTTTACTTGCTATTGGTTTTCGAATATAATGGTCGGTTACACGCACGTGTGGTATGTCAATAGCTCCCGATTTTGGCATATGGCAAGCTACGCAGTTATTACTCTGTTTTTTTCGTGCAAATTCTTTTTCGGTACAAACAGTTTTGTTTTTTTGATTACTATGACAGTTTTGGCAGCTTGTATTGAATACTTCTTTGTCGGTAAATTTTACACTCAGGTGAGGATTGTGGCAGGTAACGCAGGTGAGTGCTTGTTTGTAAGGATGCAGTTTGTTTGATGCATCGGTAGGGCTAAAACTTTTTATAAAACATTCACTCATTTTTAATCTATCAGCGTGCGATGCCATAATAAATTCATCTTCGGCATCTTTGTATTTTGGCATAAACACAGTTAAGTAATCCGATAATTTCTTTCCTGGCTTGAAATCAAAAAAGGACTTGTTATCTTTTAATACAGCATTTCCCTGGAGGTGACACCGCTGACAAACATCAAACTGTAAGTCTATGGGGAGCTTTCCAGGATTTACGATACTATAGTCAATGTACTTAGAAGTATCTATAAGGTGTCCTGCATTTTTTTCTTTTACGTGAGCACTGCCAGGACCATGACACCTTTCGCAGCTTATGCCATTTGGTACATCGCTAAATTTATTTTCTGAGCCTTCAGTAAGTCCGGGTAGGGAGTTATGGCAACTCATACATTCCAATCCTATTTTACGGTTAAAGCGAGTGTTAAACCCATTTTCAAACCCGGGAGGTAAGTCCCAGGTTCCTTTTTGTGTATAAAACGTAAGTGGTAATTGGCGAAGGTATCCATTTGTGTTATTTATATGCGAATTGGTGTGTTGTCCCGACCCGATGATGTATGTAACGGTTTCAATTCGTTTGAAAATAGTATCCATCCCATTTAATCTAAATTCCATAATTTTCATTGAGTCGCCTTCCCAATAAGGATGATAATAAAAATCGAGATACTTGTCGTAAACGGTAGTATGTTTATCAAACTTTGCTGAACTCTTTGGCTTAGTAGTCAAGTCGAACGATTTCCCCATACCTGTTTGTATGAATGTTTCATAAATACTAGCGTGACATTGCTTACAAGCATTCATACCTACATAACTAACACTATCAGCGTGATTAAGGTAGGTAGAAGGAGCAACTGACGTTGTGTCGCTTACAGGTAATTTGGATTCATTACCACAGTGGATTGAAAAAAATGCTACCGAGGAAAGTGAAGTAAAAAGCAGTAAGCCGTATACTTTTTTACGCATATTGAGAACTCAATCGTTTTTTAGTAATTGTAAAAAGCATTCATCCTTCCAGCCAAGGACGCTTTTGTTCCATTGCTTTTTTGTTCCTGTAACAATAAATCCTTGTTTTTCGAATAGTGATATACTGATAGTATTGTCGGTATTAATATTACAATATAGTTGATGAAGATTTAGCACATCAAAGCAGTAGGTAATCAATAATTGCAAGGTTTCTGTAGCGTATCCCTTTTGTTTTTCAGGTTCTTCGGCAATCAATATTCCTATTCCTGCCCTTAAGTTTTTTGGGTCGAAGTCAAATAAATCAATACATCCAATCGTTTTTTCTGCTTTATCGCAAATAATAAGTCTTAGTTGTTTGGTTGTATAAATGTCTAAATACGAATTTTGCACATATTGCTCCAATACATATTTCGAAAAGGGGCTTACAGTATTGCTCAAGTGCCAAACAGAGGTTTTATTCTCCCATTTGTACAAGATATTTACATCATCAGGTTCAAGTGCCCTTAAAAAAATTTTTTCCCCTTTTAATAAATTATACATACTAGTGTTGAGTAAAACAAAGTTAAATAAAATAAAACACCCTCATTTTTAAAATAACTTATTATATTCGCAGTAAATAAAACTGTATTGTTATGAATTACGATTTGATAGTTATAGGTAGTGGTCCTGGAGGATATGTGGCTGCTATACGTGCATCACAATTAGGCTTAAAAACTGCCATTGTGGAGCGCGAAAATTTAGGAGGCATTTGTCTTAATTGGGGATGCATACCTACCAAAGCATTGTTAAAAAGCGCACAAGTGTTTGAATACCTGAATCACGCTGCCGAGTATGGTATTAAAGTGAACGGTGTCGAAGCAGATTTTGGAGCTGTGATAAAGCGTAGTCGCGATGTAGCTGATGGAATGAGTAAAGGCGTGCAATTTTTGTTGAAAAAGAATAAGATAGATGTGATTGTTGGTACCGGAAAGTTAAAAGCTGGCAAAAAAGTGGAGGTTACAGCTGATGGCAAATCGACTGTTTACGAAGCTGAAAATATTATATTGGCATTGGGTGCACGTTCGCGCCAATTACCGAATTTGCCTCAGGATGGTAAAAAGGTTATTGGTTACCGTGAAGCGATGTCATTGTCTAAAATGCCAAAATCGATGGTGGTAGTTGGTTCAGGGGCGATAGGTTCGGAATTTGCGTATTTTTATGCTACTATGGGAACTAAAGTAACTTTAATAGAGTTTCTGCCAAGCCTTGTTCCAGTAGAGGATGACGAGGTATCGAAACAATTGGAACGTTCCTTCAAAAAAATTGGCATTTCAGTAATCTGCAATGCTTCTGTTGAAAGTGTTGATACAAAAGGAAGTGTTTGTAAAGTGAGCGTTAAAACTGCTAAAGGGAATGAAACAGTTGAATGCGATGTGGTGCTTTCGGCAGTGGGAATACAAGCTAACCTTGAAGGTGTAGGATTAGAAGAAGTTGGTATTGCAACTGACAAAGGAAAAATATTAACAAACCCATTTTACAAGACGAACATAGAAGGTGTTTTTGCAATTGGTGATTGCATAGGCGGACAAGCCTTAGCACACGTTTCAAGTGCTGAAGGGATTATTTGTGTTGAAAAAATAGCAGGACATAATCCTGAACCATTAGATTATAATAATATACCGGGATGTACCTATTGTCAGCCTGAAATAGCATCTGTGGGCTATACGGAGAAGGCTGCCAAAGAAAAAGGCTATGAAATAAAAGTAGGTAAGTTTCCATTCTCCGCTTCAGGTAAAGCAAGTGCATCGGGAGCGAAAGAAGGCTTTGTTAAATTGATATTTGATGCAAAATACGGTGAACTTTTGGGTGCACATATGATAGGTGCTAATGTTACTGAAATGATTGCGGAAATTGTGGCAATTCGTAAATTGGAAACAACGAGTCACGAATTAATAAAAACAGTTCACCCACATCCTACAATGAGTGAAGCTATTATGGAAGCAGCCGCAGCAGCATATGGTGAAGTAATTCATATGTAGTAAAGTGTTTTATTCATTATTGCTTAATTCTTTTTCTCGACCGCAGCTTCTTCTTTGTAAGTGCCTACCAAAATGGAATTGTATTTTTTATTGTCTTTCAACAATTCTATTGCCTTGTTCACTTCGTAGTCAAACCTAAAGCTATTTTCTGTTCTTCCATTTTGGTAATAATAGCGCGATGCAATTTCTAATTCAAGCATTTCTTTAATCTCATCTTTAAAGGTCACTAAATCTTCTTTTTTATTGTGCATCATTTTCGCCTTTAATGCTTCGTATTCGCTGGTAATGTTAGCATAGTATTTTTCTTTTGAAGCGGTTTCTTTTAAGTCTTTCATCATTTGTTCACTTTGGGTAGTGTAGTCGTATTCTTTATCGCCTAACCATTCCGTAAAGTAATTGTACTCTTTTTCGGATAATTTAAAACTTTTTGCTGGTGCAATGGCAGCATGTTCTAGTCTGTATTTAGTGGCATAATCAAAAAGCAACATTTTATTATCCAAGCTAATTACAATTTTACTATACCGTTTTACCTCTGTTGTAATGTCAGGTTTTATTCCACCTCCATCGTATACAATTCTGCCGGCCTTTGTTTTAAATTTTGTAATAAGGGAGTCGGGCACTTTACCTACACTACCATCATCGTTACGGTTGCTGTAATCCAATGCTTGTATACAACGTCCGCTTGGTATATAATATTTAGCAGTAGTTACTTTTAATTTTGAATTGTAAGTAAGGTTACGAGTAGTTTGCACCAATCCCTTACCGAAGGTACGTTGTCCTAAAATTACAGCCCTATCTAAATCTTGTAATGAGCCAGAAACAATTTCAGAAGCCGATGCGGAACCACTGTTTACTAATACTACGATGGGGATTTGCAAGTCAACAGCAGAATTTAATGCCTTATAGGATTTTTCCCATTCTTTTACTTTTCCTTTTGTATTTACAATTTCTTGTCCTCTATCAACAAATAAATTGGAAATATTCACAGCTTCGTTCAACAATCCTCCTGGATTTCTTCGTAAATCAAAGACTAAGCCTTTTATATTGTTTTTTTCTTTTAAGTCAACCAATGCTTTTTTTACGTCCTGTCCTGCATCTTCTGTAAATCCGGTTAACTGTATGTATCCTATTTCATCGTTTAACATTCCGTGATAAGGAACGCTGCTAATTTTTATTTCTTCGCGTGTAACTGATTTTTCAATATTTTCTTTGTCACCCTCTCTCTTAATAAGTAGTTTTAGAGTAGTGCCCGGTTGCCCTTTTAGTATTTTGCTAATTTCATCCGTTTCTTTTCCTTTAACGGATTTTCCGTCCACTTCTAAAATCAAATCTCCTGCCCTTAGTCCGGCTTTAAAAGCGGGATAGTTTTCGTACGGGTCGGTAATTACCACATACTCACCTTTTTTGCGAATCAGTGAACCAACGCCACCATATTGTCCGGTAGTCATATAGCGGTAATCTTCTATGTCTGACTCTGAAATGTAATTGGTATATGGATCCAATGATTCAAGCATTGCATCAATACCTTTTTGTATCAATTCACCTGGCTTGGTTTCATCCACATAATACATATTTACTTCGCGGTACAGGGTGGCAAAAATGTCAAGGTTCTTTGATACCTCAAAATAGTTGTCGACAAAGGCATAAGAGGTAAAGGAAACTATACCAATGCTTGCAATGATGATGGCTACTTTAAATTTTTTCAGGATATTCATAATCTATAATTTTATGTTAAAGGATGATGCCCGTGACCACCCCAAGGATTGCAACTTAAAAAACGTTTAATAGTTAAAAAGCCACCTTTTATGGGGCCGTATTTTTGTAAGGCTTCAATGCCGTATTGAGAGCAAGTAGGTGTATAGCGACAAGCATTTGGTAATAAAGGCGATATAACATATTGATACACCTTAATTAAAAATACAAAAGGTAAACTAATTATGCTTTTCATTACTCTTTATATAATGTTGTAAAGTTAAGATTATTTTACTTTCAATTTCTTGATAAGTCAACTCTTCCTTTGCTGCATATATCAATAATATTGCCAGTTTTTTATTTTGTTTATGTAAGTGTTCGTACAACAAATACTTGTTTTTGCGATACGCCTCTCTAATTCTGCGTTTAATTTTGTTCCTGTCAACTGCTTTTTTAAAGTTCCTTTTGGGAACAGCAATCACTATTTGAGCCGGTTTTATGTAGCTTAATGATGTAACTAAAGTATTAAAGCGAAAGGGGTGTTGGTAAATTGAAATTCCTTTTTCAGTAAGTTCGGAAAGCAACTTCTTACTGCACAAACGTTCATTTTTTTTAAATGTATTTAGTGATTTTTCCATTATAACGTAGTAAATATACAATTATTACTACAATTAGAAGTTCGTATCACGAGGCTTAACAGCTTTTAACATTGGCCTGTTAGTTATATTCTTTTTTAGTTATAGAAATAATGTTTTTGAAGGGTATTTTTGTACAATGATTAAAGTTATATTAAAGTTAGCTTGTTGTTTAGTATTCATTTATGGAAATGGTTTTTCTCAAATATTTGACGAGCAAATATCATCACCGAAGTTTAAAGAGCAAATTCGTTTAAACAATATAAAGTTTGTTATTGGTTGGTCCTATAATATTTCGGATAGTTTATTGAATTTAAAAGGAGTGAAATATTCCTTTGAACGTTTCGATAAATTCGGAAATAGGGTAGAGGAGGCGTTGTACTCGCATCCCGAATATTCTGATTACGAATGTACTTATGATTATAATGAAAGAGGTTTGGAATCGAAAAGCATTGCTTATAAAACACGAACGGATAAAACGGTGTATAAAAAATGGTTTTACAAATACGATGAGAAGGCTAACCAGGTTGAGAAAACGCCCCCAAAGAGTTATAAAAACAACGAGAAGTGGATTTATAAATTCGATGCAAAAGGCAATAAAATAGAAGAGGTGAGTTATGATGTAGATGGAAATTTAAACTATGTAATCAATATTACTTACGATTATAATAGCAATCCATTGGATAAAATATTGTTGGACGCTTATGGAAATCAGTTGGAGGAATGGGTTTATAAGTATGACGAATCGGGGTATAATTTATATGCAATGCAATATAATGCCGATAATGTATTGTTAAAAAAATACAGTTATAAGTATAATTTCAGAACAGATAAAGTGGAAGAGGTAATTGAGGACGGTAATGGCAGAAGACTTCTTTATATAAAATACCTTTATCAGTATTACAAAGATGGGCAGTAAAAATGGCGCGAAGGCGAGGTTTACACTCGCCTCTCTCGCCATTTTTAATTACTCTATAAAAAATTACTCTTTTTTTATCTTAACTACTTTATTTATTTCTGAGTTTTGAATTTTCATAATATAAGTCCCTATAGCAAAGTTTGAAATATCAATGCTGTGATTTCTCTCTGAAGCATTCAATTCAAATACAGCTACATTTCTTCCCATTAAATCTGTAATGCCTACTGTGAAAGTTCCTTTCATTGTTGCTGATAAAGAAAGTGTAAGCTTATCAGATGCAGGATTAGGGTAAACACTAACACTTACATTTTCTTTTGAATCCTGAACAGAAGATAGATTTACATAATCCAAGGCAATATTCCCTGGAGAAACTCCTGCCGAAAATGAATCTACCAACATACCGTTTGCTTGGTAAATAAATACCTTTCCGTAGCTTACATAATCAGTATTACCTGCATAGATGTTACTTCCCAAGTTATCATAAGCCATTCCATAAAGACTCTTGTTAATCGTTAAAGTATCGTAAGTAACTAGGGTGGCAGTATTAAATTTAGCCAATTGGTTATCACCGGCAACCTGATACAATATATCTGTTGAAGCAAGTACAGATGTTCCGCAACCACCCGGAGTAGCCAAAGCAGTAGTACTTAACACACCAGTAAGTACATTGTATTTACTGATGGAAGCTGTTGAATAATCTTGGTTGTTCAAGGTGAAAATTTCATCACTTGAAATGGTCATATAATCAGGGTTGGTACCATTTAACCCTAAATTAATCTCCCTAACATAGGTATGTGCATTCAAATTAACAACACCAATGATGCTTTTATAATTCGGAAAATCAAATGCATTGTTAACGGCAATGTATGCGCTGTCGCCATGCACAACAATTCCTTCACAGGCATATTGAGGACCGGCTTGAGTGGTTAACTCATATTGATATGAAAAATCATTTTTATCAAATACCTGAAAATTGTTGGTGAATACATAACCGTATTCTCCTCTGGTAACCAACAAATGGTTATTCCAGATAGCGAGTTTACGTACTCCAAAAACAGGCAATACACCCTCTCGTACAAAAGTGTTTTTATTGTACTTAATAATTTTGTCATCGGCAGCCACATACAAATAATCTCCATCAATGATAACATCGGTTGCAAAGCGCGAACCTACAATGTTCTCAATAGTAGTGTAGTGCTTGTTAACAGGGTTGTAGGTGCCAATTGAAACAGGTACGTCAATGTTGCCGGTCATATAATCATAATGACCTTCGTTTACAACAATAACTTGTTTCAGCACATTTTGTGCAAAGGCATTAATAGTTACTACTAATGATGCCAAGAGAAATAATTTTTTTTTCATTTTTTTAATTGGTTTTAAATAATGCTCTCAAATAATGTATTCCCTAATGAAAAATGGAGTAATGGAGAGCAACCATCAACTCACATCCTTTCCTCCGAAGGGTTGAATATATCGATAATGGCAGGTCTCCTGACTTGTTCCGTTGCAATGCCTTCCCGTTATTAACAGTGGCTTATGTATTGCAATTGTTGAAGGAACTTACAGTATCGGGGAATGTCGGGGATTTGCACCCTGTTCCCTTTTAATCATTTAAATTAAATGAACCATTACTGAGAGCAAATATAAAAATATTTTGGGAGATGGTGTTTTTTAAACTTGAGTTTAAAAATGAGGTATAAGTGCTTTCAAGAGTGTTGTATATCATAATAAGTCGAATAAAATCGGACAAATTTAGCTTTCTATTGCAAATGCGCTGTATGACCTAATATAATTGTATTGTAGTTAATTAAACACCTAAATATTAAATCTTGTTTTTTTGTAGTTTTTGCATCATCCAACTATCTATGGGTATGGGCTCGTGAGTATAAAACGTCCACTTATTGTTGGGTAAATTTATTTCTTGGAGAATTTTAAGCAGTTTTGGATTTGCTTTGTTAGGTAATGTTGCTGAAACATACTCCTTAAAAAGTATGTAAATTAATTCATCTCTATCGCTTAGTAGCTTTTTTATAGATAATCTTTTTACAGTTTTTCGGAGTGCTTCAATCGCATCGTACACCTTTTCATTCTTGCTTTCAATCATACACATAATTCTTAAATAAAGTATGCCCATATCCCATCTGCCTTTGTCTTTGCTTAATTGTAAAGCCCGATTGCAAATTGCAAAAGCATCCTTAAACTTTGTCATTTTTGTAAATCTTCAGCATAAAGTGGACTAGTTTTAATCAAATATAAGAAAGTGTTTCCAATAAATCAATAAATTTATATAACCATGGAAACAAAGAAAAAACAAACCACCGAAAATTTCATCAAAGAGATTCGCAGAAAAACTAGAAGAGTTTTTAGTTCAGAACAAAAAATCACAATTGTAATGGAGGCTTTGCGGGCAGAGATGTCAGTATCAGAGCTATGCAGAAAGTATTCCATTCAGGAATCACAATTCTACAAATGGAACAGAGAGTTTTAAGAAGCAGGTAAAAAGCAATTATCTGGTGATACAACCAGGGAAGCAACGAGCGATGAAGTTTCTGATTTAAGAAAAGAAAATCAACGTTTAAAAGAAATGGTTGCAGATTTAGTGCTTCGGTATGACATCGTAAAAAAAAGCTTGTCCGCGCTGGATTAACTGTAAAATATAAAAAGTACATGAGATTTACAGCATCCGAAAAACAAGAGATCATTCACATTGTGGATCGTTCAAAAATTGGTGTGAATAAAACGCTAAAAGAAATCGGTTTGAATAAAAGCACTTTTTACAATTGGTATAAAGCTTATTCGGACTTTGGCATTGATGGTTTAGCGCCCAATCAGCGTTGTTCTAACAGACAGTGGAACACTATACCGCAAGAACAAAAAAACTTGGTTATAGAGCTTGCATTAGAGTTTCCACATTTATCATCAAGAGAACTTGCATTTAAATTAACTGATGAACAACAAATTTTTATTTCAGAATCAAGCGTGTATAGAATTTTGAAAGCAAGAGGTTTGATAACAGCTCCTGCACATATTTTTCTTTCAGCAGCAGATGAATTTAGTAAGAAAACTAGTTTTGTTAATGAAATGTGGCAAACTGATTTTACTTATTTTAAAATTGTTGGTTGGGGTTGGTATTATTTAAGCACCGTTTTAGATGATTACAGCCGATATATTGTTCATTGGGAGCTGTGTGCTGGGATGAAGGTTGAAGATGTAAAAAGAACTGTTGATAGAGCGATTGTAAAAGCAAAAATTGTAACCAAACAGCGCCCAAAATTATTATCAGATAACGGCTCATGTTATATTGCTTCTGAACTAAAAAATTATTTGAAAGATAATTATGATATGGATCAAGTACATGGAAGACCTTTCCATCCTCAAACACAGGGCAAAATTGAACGATATCATAGAACAATGAAAAATGTTGTGAAGCTCGATAATTATTACTGTCCGGAAGAGTTAGAATGTGCTTTAGAGAAATTTGTTAATACTTACAACAATGAAAGATATCATGAATCATTGCAAAATTTAACTCCTGCTGATGTAAATTGTGGTCGTGGTGAATTGATTTTAAAGGAAAGAGAACGAATAAAACAAAATTGTATTAGGAGCAGAAAAATGGAATACGAAAAATTAAAATTGAAAAACAAAAAAAATAACTTAGCTTTGAATTAACAATAAACACTCCTTAATGAAAAGTTCAAATTACTTTGAAGACATACAGGTACATATAAAACCAAAGAGCTTAGAATTTGTATTTGCTAAAGAGTAATATTTCTCTTTATAATTTAAAAACTAAAAAAAATGAAAAACATACAATCCTTCAACAGAATAATTGTAATTGTTGCAATTTCAATTATTTCTATTTTTATTAGCACAAAAGCAGAAGCCCAATGCTCTTGTCCTTAAAATGTTACTAATAATTTAACTTGCTCAATAAGTGTAAAATTTGTGAGCGTTCATGGTACTAATCCAGTTGTTGTTTGTAATACTCTTTTTGCAACTATTGGTGCTGGACAAACACAAGCTTTCGCTTGTGGTGTAGGTGCTGGGTGTACAGCCACACCTACTGATTGTGCAATAACAATCCTGACAGTAAACGGAGGTGCAGTTAATCAAACCGTTAATTCTGGTAATTCTCCAATTACTTTTATAAATTGTGCAGGAACGCCCGGTGGGGCAAGTGCTACATGGACTAGCACAGTAACTACAATTAATTAAATTGTAAATGAGAGTGGGGGAATTTGTTACTCTACTCTCATTTTTTAATAGTAGAATTTTTACACAATGTCTTTATATATTGAATTTACTATATTTGGTGTTAACTAACTTTAAAGTTCATTTAGTATATTGTTTTTAGAAAATCTTAAACCTTATTTATTAATATATGAAAACTAAATGTTTCACAATTATTGTTATGTTGATACTTGTAACTAGTTCTCCCATATTTTCTCAGCAGGTTAATTTTGATTGGGCTAGACAAATTGGAAGTTTAGGCTACGATGAGAGCTATTCAATAGCTTTAGATGATTCAGGAAATGTGTATACGACAGGTAATTTTCAAGGCAATGTTGATTTTGACCCTGGAGTAGGAGTTTATAACCTAATTGCTGTTGGAAATCAGAATGTTTATATTTCTAAATTGGATTCTGCAGGTAATTTTATATGGGTAAAGCAAATGGGAGCTGTGAATTCTTACTCGATAGTGTTGGATAGGCAGAGAAATATTTATATCACAGGAATCTTTCAGGGAACAGCTGATTTTAATCCTGGGGCTGGCACTTACAACCTTACTTCCAACGCATTTCAAGATATTTTTATTTCAAAATTAAATTCTTTTGGGAATTTTGTTTGGGCAAAACAAATCAGCGGAACTACGAGTAATACTTCTTCGGCATTAACTGTTGATACTTTTGGAAATGTATATTCTACAGGAATGCTCCAAGGTACAGCAGATTTTGACACTGGAGCTGGCACTTACAATCTCATTTCGGCAGGCAGTTCAGATATATATATATTAAAATTAGATAGCTCAGGTAATTTTATGTGGGCAAAACAAATTGGAGGTGCCCTACAAGATTATGGTAAAAAAGTAGCTTTAGATACTTTAGGCAATCTATATATTACAGGAAGCTTTGAAGGTGTAGTGGATTTTGACCCGGGAGCAGGTATTTATAGCTTTACGGCAGGACAAGTAGATGTTTTTATAACCAAATTAGATGCCTCGGGTAATTTTGTTTGGGCCAAACAAATTGGGGGTGCATCCTTAGATTATTGTAACGATATTATAGTTGCTCCTTCCGGAAATGTATATTGTACAGGCCAATTTAATGGCACTGCTGATTTTGACCCAGGATTTGGGGCATTCAATCTGTCAGGAATTTCAGATATTTTTATATTGAAACTAAATGTTGCTGGAAATTTTATTTGGGCAAAACAAATGCCAGGTTCTGGGGGGGGGACCGATGATGTTGCTGCTTCAATTGATATAGACAGTAATGAAAATGTGTACACTACTGGTAGGTTTAATTCACTAACAGTAGATTTCGACCCTGGAGTCGGAACTTATAATTTTACGAATACTGGAATTCCTGGTACTGGCACCTATGATATTTTCATATCAAAACTAGATTCAATGGGTGATTTTAGATGGGCAAAACAAATTGGAGGTGGAAAGGAAGGAGGAGGGTTTGATTGGTCTAATTCAATAGCATTAGATAATCTTTGCAATGTATATATTACTGGATATTTTTCGGATACTTCTGATTTTGATCCAAGTGTTGGAATGTATAATCTTTATTCAGCTGGTTTTAGTGATATTTTTATACATAAAATGAATGTTTGTCAAATTGATACTTCAATACAACAAAATGGACTTGTGCTTTCTTCAAATACCAATGGAGCAGCTTATCAGTGGATTGATTGTGCTAATGGCAATATGCCAATAGCAGGAGCAACAAATAAAAATTATACAGTACTTGTTAATGGTAATTACGCAGTAATTGTTACGATGGGTAATTGTATTGATACATCCGGCTGTCGCAATATAACAAATGTGGGGATTGATTCTGTTTTATCATTAAAAACAATTAGTGTGTTCCCTAATCCAACAAATGGAGAGATGAAGGTTGATTTAAATTATAAAATAAGCAATGCTAGATTTCGGCTAGTTAATTTAATGGGCCAAACAATATTCGAAAAAGCGAATATCTCAGGAAGCCACTTTTTATTTGACATTTCAGAGCAGGCAAACGGTATATATTTTTTAGAAATAAACGAAATTGAAAATATCTTTAGAATGAAATTAGTTAAGCATTAATTTTATTAAAGATCTTAACTTAATTTGAATATTCATTGTATAGATTGAGTTATTTACTTCAATTAAAATACTAATTGAAAGCAAATAAAGAAGATATTTTGTATAATTTTGCGCAATGGAATTAATAGTACATTTTATACAGGTAAATTCTCAGTTTAACCAAACAATGGCCGATAATATTCACGGTGGTGAAGAATCGGAAGACAATATTAAATATTTGTGGGAAGATGAGTTGAAGGTTGCCGAAGCGGTAACTGATTTTAAAATTAATAACAATGCCACTTACACTTTGGCAGGTTATTTCCCTAACGATGCTCCTTTTACTTTTAGCATTTCCGAAATGGTTGTATGTGATTGCAATTTGATAAGTGGTAAAAATACACAGTTTGCTGTTTCAAAAAAGTTGGTGAAGAAAACAGATAGAATAGTGAATGCCGATAAAAAGGAAACCCATTTGTATTTTTATTTGAAAGACAAATTGGAAATGGAAAACCCTATGGATGGTGTGTATATATTGAAAGAAAATTTTCCGAAGGAGTTGGCAGTTGTTAGTTGATAGTTGTTGGTTGTTGGTGGGATAGTCGTATTGTATTGATAAATAATACATTTGTACTCCTATTGTCCGGGTGGCGTCCCGATAGCTATCGGGATGGCAGACGCAGTAGTAAAAGAATAAAATAAATTTACCCTTTATGTCCGGGTGGCGAAATTGGCAGACGCACCATCTTGAGGGGGTGGCGGGAAACCGTGGGAGTTCGAATCTCCTCCCGGACACATTTTTAGATGTACTTGTTTCCCTTCTTTTCTTATATTTCGTATTCAGCAATCACCACATCAATTTGTTGCATTTTTTATTTATAAATAGCGATAAATAAATCCTCCCCCGATTTTTTTGTTCCCCTGTACATTCCTTCCGAATTAAAAGGCAATTCTATATTTCCCATTCTATCGATTGCTATCAAACCGCCTTCACCACCCATTTTAACCAGTTTGTCATTGACTACTAATTTGCAGGCATCGTGTAAAGACATATTTTTATATTCCATCAAGCAAGAAATATCATAGGCTACAACAGCACGTATAAAAAACTCTCCGTGTCCGGTACAAGAGATAGCACAAGTGTTATTGTTGGCATAGGTTCCCGCACCAATGATGGGGCTATCTCCCGCTCTGCCAAATCTTTTATTGGTCATACCACCTGTTGAAGTGCCTGCTGCAATATCACCGTTTACATCTAGAGCAACGGCACCGACTGTTCCGAATTTTTTTTCTCCGTTTTCAATTTTATCGTCTGCGTGGTCAAGTGATGTTTTATCGCTATCGCGCATACTCAGTAATTGGTCGTAACGTTGTTGTATAAAAAAATAGTCATCTTTTGCAAAAGGAATGTTTTTAAGCTTGGCAAATTCTTCGGCACCTTTACCACAAAGTAATACGTGTTCCGATTGCTGCATCACTGTTTTTGCTAATCGAATAGGGTTAATAATATGTTGAACCCCTGCAACAGCTCCTGCCATCAATGTTTTTCCGCACATAATTGAAGCATCCAATTCGTTTTTTCCATCGTGTGTAAATACAGCACCTTTTCCTGCATTAAACAATGCATTGTTCTCAAGCTGAATGATGGCAGCTTCCACAGCATCAAGTGCAAGCCCACCCGATTTAAGAATATTATCTCCAGCAAGCAAAGCATCTTCTAAGCCTTGTTTGTAGGCTTTCTCTTTTTCATTGGTCATTGTAGAACGTAATATTGTTCCTGCACCACCGTGAATTGCTATTGCATATTTTTTCATTGAACTTTTTTTAATTTAAAAATCGCCAGTTAACTCCAAATTTCAGGGTAGTTCCTTGCATTGGATAAAAAGGAACTATGTAATAGTTAGCAGGCATAATGTAATTGTTAATATTGTCAACCCTAACAAAAGCACGCACAGTTTTCACTTTAAAGCTAATGAAAAAATCGGCTTGAGGATAATTTCCGGTGATGTATGATTGTTGTACATAAAACTGGTTAAGGGCAGGGGAGTATGCATTCGCATAGTATCCTGAAAAGTAATTAAGATCTATACCAATGCTTGCATCCATTGCATTTTTGAAAATGTATTTTTGAAAGTACAAGGAATGTTTAGAAATAAATTGAGGAATATTGGCTACTGCATAACTGTTTGTTGCTTGGTAACATATTAGGTTGTTGAAATGAAAATAACCCAATTTGAAATCTTTATTGAACATAGCTGTAATAACTTGCAAGGGAACATTTGCCTGAAGCGGTTGTTGATCCAATCCTAAAAAAACAAGGTTAGAAATACTATAGGCATTGATAGACAATGCGGCATCGTATCGGGGCATTGAGAAATCGATTGAAAATTTGGCGGTGTTAATTTTTGAATAATTGTTGTACCACACAAAATTATTCGACACAAAGTGTTGGAATGTATAAGCAACTTCTTGCGACTTATACGTTGCTGTTGCTTTCAAATAACTTTTGTAACGACTGGAGTCGAAAAGCAATTTTGTATAATCCCCCGATAGTAGGAAGTCGCCCGCATTATAACCCGATACTACATACCCGCCATTGACCTTCCAATTGCCTTCTGCCGACTGCAAGTCGGACTGTAAAATAACATTATCAATAATTATTTTTGTTCTGTTTTGCCAATGGTCGATGTGTTCATATTTCAAATTGCTTGAGAAAAACATTTTTCTTTTTTCGCCCCCTCTTTTATTTTCCAGGGTTTTCCATCCCAGGTAATTTTCGGTAATGAAATTAAAAAATTTGTCATTCGTAGAATCTGCATCAAAGTAATAACGTTCATAATAAGCACCCGGCAAGGTATCCTTGTAAACACGATTGATTTCACTGTATGCTATTTTATGCCAAATGGCACTGGTAGGTACAACTTTTTTAGAAATAACAGTATCCTTTTTTACTTCAACTAAATTACCAAAATTCCACCTATTTTCTATTTCTCCACCGCGTACTTGTTTGTAGTTTTTTGCTTGAGGCAGGGTTATGTCCAATAGTTGCTTGCTCACAAAACTTTTATTGTCTACTTGTGCAACATCCAATATTCCACCATTTTCTTGCAGTACTATTTTTTCGTAATATCCTCTTGTATATATATTATAGCGTTCATTCGCGTATTTTTGGGTGAGACTTGCCGAAAAATTCAAGCCTTCACTTGTTTGTCTGTTTAAATATCCATCCGATTTTATTCTTCTGTAATCAATAGCCAGACTTACGTATTTGTTAATTACCTGCCGATGTGTTACGGTAAAAAACTGCTCTTTTTTGAGTCCCATTACAAACTGTATTTCTGTAAACAGTTGTCTTTTAGGAAAACCATAATTTCCCGAATAATAGTGTTCTATTCCTCTAAAACTGTTGGGGATGGCTTTAAATCCAATCTCGTTTACATCCGTAAAAATAAGCGGAGTGCTAACCAAAAGTAGGCTTCCATTGTTACTGTAAAAATTATTCCACTTCATCAAGGGGTTGTATACGTGAACGCGATACAAGCTCGAATCGTTGTATAGAATATTAATGGTGTCGTTTGGGGACTGTGCAAGTGTGGGTAGCACGGTACAGCAGCATATACAAAAAAGAAAACACTTCAGCAGCTTCAATTACAATTGATTTATAGGTACAAAAATACAAAAAAGATAGGGGATAGCTCAACTGATTTTTAGGGCAGATTTTATCAGCTTGTCTATTTTAATATTGGCATTGGTACTTTCAACAAGTATGGCAGTACAGCCATTAAAAACAGCAAATTCGGTGATGGTATTTTTTAATGCATCTATCAGTTCAGCATTTATAAGCGGCTTATTTTCAAAAATAATTTTTTTTACAATAAGTGTTTTGCTTTGTCTGTCGGCTTTCATATCAGCACGGCCAATGAAATTGCTTCCGTATAAAAGTGGCAAACAAAAATAGCCGTGGATGCGTTTGTGTTCCGGAACATAGCATTCTATTTGATAGTTATAGGAAAATAGTTTTTCTATTCGCTTGCGTTGTATTAATAAATTATCGAAAGGCGATAAAATATGAACTTGTTGTGATGTTTCAATGGTAACATATTTTAAATTTTGTGGCTTTGTGTAATAATCTTCTTCAAGGCCGGCCAATTTTATTTTTACAATAGTACCTTGTTTTAGCAGGCTCAACAATTGTTTTTTGATTAAGGGCTTATACTTGCTTTTCAAGTACCCAATTTCTGATTCAGTAATAATTCCGTTTGAGCGTATGGCGCTTGTAATTAGGAATTCGGCATATTCATTGGCCGTTGGCATTTTAGTATTTACTGAGGAAGGTAAAACCCTTTCCGTAATATCATATATTTTTTGAAATCCCTTACGACCAGCAACCATTAAACTACCTTCCATAAACAATTGCTCCAGTGCTTTTTTTGCAGGCTTCCAATAATACCACGAACCTTTATTTTTATCGGGATTATCAAAATCTTTCGACATTAAAGCCCCTTCCGATTTAATTCTGTCTAGCACAAAGCGCATCACTTTTTTGTCCTGCTCAAACCAATGTTGTTTCCCTTGTAAGTATTCGTTTTTTCTTACCAGTGAAAAACGGTAATCGCACATAGGAAGGTAGGAGGCTGCGTGACTCCAGTATTCAAAAACGCTTTTATCCTTTTGTACTAAATCCTCTAAAATTGTATTTTGATAGCCCTTGTTTCTTGACCAAAGTGTATGGTGGTGCGCTCGTTCAACAACGGCTAGGGTATCAATTTGAACATAGCCGAGATGTTCAATACTTTTAAGTGCATTTTTCTTGTTTTTCTGAGGTGCTATCCCACCCAATTGTTGACAATGCAGAATAATATTGCGCGCCTCGTTTATGCTAAGGGTATTTTTCATAAAGAAAAATTATTTTACCAATCTTGTATAACAGCTTATGGCATAATGGTCGGAATACTCATCGGGGAAAGTTGTAAAATTATAGGACCGAAGGATGGGACTAAATAAGAGGTAATCAATTCGTAAGGAGGGGAATTCTCCCTTGTAACTTCTGCCCAATCCATTTCCGCTTTCCATAAAAGCATCATTTAAATTTTTCGAAATGGTTTGATAGGTATATGAACTGGGTGAATCGTTAAAGTCGCCACAAACAATAACTGGGTAAGGCGAACGATTGATACTGGCGTGAATTGAATCGGCTTGTGACGACCTTTTTACATAAGCGCGTTTCATTCGTCTCAATATTTTTTTGGAACCATCAATCTCTTCCGCATCTTCATTGTTTTCGAGTTTGCTGATAAATTTATAATCTTCTTTGTTGAAATGTATTGATTGAAGGTGTGCATTGTATACGCGTATGGTATCACTATTTATAACAATGTCGGAGTACATACAACTGTTTGTTGATTTTTTATTAAAAATAACGGCTCCTGTATTTATAATTGGATATTTACTAAAAGTAGCAATTCCCCAATGATCTGTTTTGTGCAAGGTAACACTATAACGGGTGTTTACATAGGGCAGCTGAAGTGTTTTTTTTAGGGTATCAACACTGATGAATTTATTATTATCGTCTGCATAAAATTCCTGAAATGAAATAATATCAGGCTTTTCATTTTTTATAAAGTTGAGCAGGTCATCGCGTGTTTTTTTGTTTTTAGTCCAGTTGTATAAATCGAATAATCGCACATTATAGCTCATTACTTTCATCAAGGGAGCATTTTCAAGTTCTTCCTTACTGAGTTGGTTTTTAAAATTAAGTTGTATGCCTCGTGTTAATACATTCCAGCCACATATAATTACAAGAAAGGATAAAAATGCTTGGGGTTTAAATTGTATAGCCCAATAAACAATAAATAAAATGTTAATGATAAGTACTATTGGGTAAATTAATCCGAAAAATGCCAACATCCAGAATGTTTCGGGGCTGCAAAATAATGCTAGGTAAGAAAACAAAATCGCTACGATAGCAATGATATTCAGCAGTAAAAATAGTTTATTTAGTTTGCCGAGTTGTTTCAATTTTCCTTGCTAAAATTAAAAAGTATTTCTTTTTCTTCTTTGCTCAAACTTTCATATCCTGCTCGGGATATCTTGTCAAGAATAGCATCTACAACTTGTTGTTTATTGTTTCCGGTTTTCTTTTTACTTACATTTTCTTTATCGGAATAAACAACTTTCATCTTGATTTTTGTGGTGAACAAGTTTGAAATGGAGTGAATCCCTTTATTAAAGAACAATGTAAAATCATTTCCTTTTTGAAGTTGTTTACTAAATAGAAATCCAAATAGCGCTCCTCCTAAATGCGCAATGTGTCCACCGGGATTACCTTTGTCGATACTAATTAAATCAAGTATTACCAAACCTATTGCTACATATATTAGTTTAATTCTAAATACAAAAAAGAGGTTCACAATAAAGTGTGGAATATAGGTAGAAATTGCTACAAATATTGCCAATACAGCTGCCGATGCTCCAAGGGCGTAAGAGAATTGAACAGCCCTCGAAAAAACGGGAAACAGGTTGAAAACAAAAATGTACAAAAATGCACCTGCAATTCCTCCCAGTATATACAATCCCAATAATCTCTTTTCGCCCAAATATTCCATAAAAAGTTGCCCGCCAAAAAATAACATTAACATATTTGAGAGGATGTGCATAAAGTTTTCGTGCAGGAACATATAAGTAATGATTGTCCAAGGTTTATAAAGCAACAATAGTGGGTTGGATGGAACTGCCAACCATTCTGTTATAGCAGGCGCATAATCGTTGGCGTCAAATAAAAAGAAAGGAATACGAATAAGGTTTACAATTAAAAAAACAGCAACATTCACATATATTAATCGCGTTAATACAGATCCACTGCTAAAGGTTTGTTTTAATTGTGTTCCTAAGCTGCTCATAATTAAAAAAGTGTTTTGCTTTTACGCCAATACATAATGAGTATGAATCCAAAAAGCATACCACCTAAGTGTGCAAAGTGTGCTACGTTATCGTTTCCGCTATTCGATATGCCTGAGAATACTTCAATTGCACCATACAACATCACAAAATATTTTGCTTTAATTGGGATAGCAAAATAAATGTAAATAACATTGTTAGGGAACATCATACCAAAGGCAAGTAATAAACCAAAAACTGCGCCTGAAGCTCCTACAACAACCGGTAAATTTAAATAGGCTTCTTTATACTCTTGCATAAAAGTTATTGAGCTACTAATGGCTTCAGTAGGATTTGTGTGTATATTCAAATTGTAATTTTTAGAAAAGCCTGTATACAATTCTTGCAGTTCAGGACTTGCCAAAGTAAATTTTGTTGAAGTGAGAAAGCTTTGTAATTTTTCTCCGCTTGGAGATGCTACATAATCGTTTATAAGATCTGTAATGGGCTTTAAATCGTTAAAGTAAACAACTACATAATGTATTACTGCCGCACCAAGTCCGGTAACTAAGTAGTATATCAAAAAGCGTTTTGGCCCCCAGTAATTTTCTATACTGCTTCCAAACATATACAAGGCGAACATATTAAAAAATATGTGTGCTAAACTGCCGTGCATAAACATATAAGTGATTAACTGATACGGTCTGAACTTGTCTGAACCGAAATAATGTAAGCCAAGTTTGTCAGTTAGTTCAATACCCAACTTGCTTTCAAAAACATAGGTGGCAATAAAAAAAAGCACATTTATAATGAGCAGGTTTTTTACTACATCGGGCAATAATTTAAAACCGGTAGGGCGATAGTCGTAACTCATTTTTTGAATCGTTTATCCAGTTCCTCTGACGAAAAAGTGGTGATGGTTGGTTTTCCTGATGGATTAGAGTAGGGCATTTGACAGGCAAATAATTCATCAGCCAAATGTTGCATTTCTTGTGTCGATAATTTCTTTCCTGACTTTATTGAAACACTTTTTGCCATAGAACGCACAAGTATATCAGTAGCCGATAATTTAATCTCACTCTTGTTTAATTTATACTGCTCCACCAAGTCTTCGAGTATGTTCTGTATATTATTTTCAGTTGCTTGCTGTGGTATGCCGTGTATGATTAATGTATACTTGCCGAACTCACTTATGTCAAATCCCAATTGTTTTATCGCAGGTATAATTTCTAATAAAACAGCCATATTCTCAGGCGAAAAATCAATAGTTTGCGGGAAAAGTAATTGTTGCGACAGTTGCTTATTGTGTTGAATTAACTGTGTTAGTTTTTCGTATTGTACACGTTCGTGTGCATTTTGTTGGTCGATGATTAAAAATCCACTTTTAATAGGTGTAACAATATATTTGTTGTGTAATTGGAATACTTGTTTCTCTTCCTGTTCAGTATCTTGGTAGTCTATTTGCACATTTTTACTAGTATCTACCAAGTTATTTTCCACCATCTTTTCCCAATCGGAAATGGTATGTTGATTGGGTTTTAGTTTGTAGGAGTAATTACTGTTATTTTCAGTCTCCTTTTTAAAGGGATTGTAATTTGTATCAACTTTTATTGTTGGAGCTTCTACAATATGATTACTAGGTCTAAGTTGAAAATCCAAACTTGCTTCCAATTCGAAATCAATTGTAGGAGCAATGTTATTTTTACCCAATGCTTGTTTAATAGCTGAACGCAAAATGGCATAGACTGATTTTTCATCTTCAAACTTCACTTCTGTTTTTGTTGGATGAATATTTATATCGATACTCGCAGGGTTCATTTCCATAAAGATAAAATAGGAAGGAAAAGAATCGCTGGGCAATAGCTGATCGAATGCTTTTTGTACAGCGTGGTGCAAATAATTGTTTTTAATGTAGCGGTTGTTGATGAAAAAGTATTGTTCACCTCTTGTTTTTCGTGCAAATTCCGGTTTGCCAATGAATCCATGAAGCTTTACTATAGTTGTCTCTTCTTCGATGGGTACTAAACGTTGATTGTAATTATTACCAAAAATAGCTACTAAACGCTGTTTTAAATTGCCTTTTTCGAGATGGTAAACATCGTTGTTGTTATGGGTAAAACTAAAAGCAATTTCGGGATGAGCTATGGCAACACGTAAAAATTCCTGAATGATATGTGTTGTTTCAATGTTGTTCGATTTCAAAAAATTCCTACGTGCAGGAACATTGTAAAATAAGTTTTTAATGGAGAAACTGGTTCCAATGGGGCAACTGCAAGCTTCTTGAAGAACCAGTTCACTACCTTCAATAACAATTTGTGTTCCTGTGTCTTTATCGGGTGTACGTGTTTTTATTTCAACTTGAGCAATGGCTGCAATAGAAGCCAATGCCTCGCCTCTAAAACCTTTTGTAGTAAGTTTAAAAAGATCCTCTGATGTTTTTATTTTTGAGGTAGCGTGACGCTCAAAACTCATACGAGCGTCCGTCTCGCTCATTCCCTTTCCGTTATCAATTACCTGAATAAGTGTTTTGCCAGCTTCTTTTACGATTAGTTTAATATTTGTTGCATCGGCATCAATGGCATTCTCAATTAACTCTTTTATAGCAGAAGCGGGTCGTTGAATTACCTCACCAGCTGCTATTTGATTGGCAACAGAGTCAGGTAAAAGATGGATAATATCAGGCATAGGGTTAATTCCCTACAAAAGTAATCATTATTTGTAAAAAAGACGATTAAAAAAAAGGATTAAAAGCTTACAATAAGCAATAAAGAGTGCTTTCTTTGAATTTTTTCATCCACTGCCTTTCATCGAACTTTTAATCGGTAAGCTACATTAAAAGCACACGATACGAATTTAGATCTTAATTACATTTGTCTACTATCGAAAACAGAGAAGTTCTTACTTTTTGAATGGGTAATAAATAAATTTCTGCCATTGTGTCCGTTGCACCTCTTATATCGGTAACAAATACTAAGTATACCCGATTGCTTAACTGATAATCACATAGCTATTGTTAAATCATTTGTAATAATTAATGTCAAGTTAAGGATACTAGAAAAGTAGTTTTTTTATCACTTTTTAGTTAATGTGTAATGATTGTTTTTTTACTGATGGTAGAGTTGGTTGTTTTTACAACTATAGTGTAAGTGCCATTTTTTACTTGTTTGGTATTTAAAACACAGGTGCTGTTGTTACCATTTTTATATTCTATTACTATTATTTTGCCAAGTGTATCAATAAGCGTTATTTCAAGAATCGTATCGTGTTTATTGTCGCATTTAACGGTTATGTTTTCATCACCAGGGTTTGGATAAATAATAATATTAGAACCAATGATGGGTTTATTTTGTGCACTGTGCGTATAATTTTTATTAGCAAGCGCATATTCTCCTACAACCAATGAGTCAATACTAATGGAGCCTGTTTTGTCAGCAGTATTCCCCATTGTCTTAGTATACTTAGGGAATATAATCCAATCATCTCCTGCATTTTTTCTGAATAGCAATAATAAACTGTCTTCGTTCACAGTAATGAGCCCATTGTCTAAAAGCCCATAGGTGTAATTTACACTTGTACGCCCATCGTAAGCAATTTTGCCTGCAGCTTTAAAGCTTGGTGGTATAATGCCATCAACTTTCCAATATCTTTCTGTTGATAATTGGTAGGGCTTTCCATACATTTTAATACTGTCGGGTGCAACCCAATTGTGCTCTATTCTCAAATACACCGAGTCGGGAACTGCATTTACTACTATATTCATAAATGCATTTGTTAAATTGTGCGCCCCTGTTGTTTTTATTACTTTATCTAAGCTACTGATGGCATCATTTAACCTTTGATTTGTATTGCTTCCGCAATATATAGGATTAGTATTTAATGTAAATGTTGCAGACGAATTAGCTCCGCTTACATTTATTATTCTTGTTTGTTTGGTCCAAGCAGCATCCATAAAGGTTAGTTCAAGTGGAACATTGTTGTATAAATGTGGTGCTCCTTTTAGTTTTTGTTTTACAAAAACTGTAACATCAAAATTATTTCCATTGGGAACAACATTGAAAGAATCGACTGAAAAGTGCGGAAAGCCCGGACTGTAAACCCAATCGTTAAAAAAATCGGTTAAATTTATTCCCGAGTATGTTGACATATCATTTTTAAACTCATTGCTGTTTGTTTTTTTATGTTGGTGGTTGTTGAGGTAATATGTTATCCCGTTAAAAAAAGTAGTGTCGTTCATATAGCCTCTTAATGAATGAGCAACTACTGCACCTTTTTTATAAACGTGATCACCATAAGTATACTGGTGGGGTATTCCTGAAACTGCTCTATAGCCACCTTCCTTTAGATGTGTATAGCGAAGTACACTGATAAGGTTTGTTTTTACGGCACTAATAAAAAGACTTTTTCCGTATACACTTTCGGTGAATAAATGTTCGCAATATTTTGCCCAGCCTTCGTTTAACCACATATCTTCTTGTGTTTCGCAGGTTGCTAAATTGCCAAACCAATGGTGTGATAACTCGTGTGCAAAAAGTGTTTCGTATGTTAATGTTCCGTCAATTGTCACTCTTGGATAGGATATACAAGTAGCATGCTCCATTGCGCCACCGTTAAAAGGTACCGATACAAATCCTACTTTATTCCATCGGTAAGGCCCAAAACGGCTTTCAAATAATGATAAAGCGTTGGGAAGGTGTGTAAAGGATATTTTAAAATTTGTTGTGTCAACCGGGTTAGATGTTAACTCAATTGGAATTGTACCGTTAATGCCATTATAGGTTTGATAAACGGTAGTATATGCACTTACTGCTACAGAGGCAAGGTAAGAAGGTATTGTTTCTGTTAGTTTCCAAGTCCAGGTTTGTGTTCCGTTTCCGTTGTTTGTTTGCCCCATTAATGCCCCATTGCATATTGCTTTGTTATTTAGCTTGGTAATAATATTAAAGTCATAAGTAGCGCGTTCCACAAAATTGTCGAAACAAGGATGCCATACACGTCCATATACGTGAGGGTTAGCAGCAAAGCCCACACCAATATTATAATAATAGCCACCCGAAAAATAAAAACCGCCAAAGCCCGATGGATCACCTTGTGGTACACCATGATAATATACTGTTACATTGGCAGTATCAATAATATTTAGTGCATTTTGCATGTGAATGCGTAAAAGTGTATCATTGTAATTGTAAGGTATTTGAATATTGTTTAGTGTAATGGAGTCAATTAGTAGTTTTAATAAATCTAAATCCAATTGAGTTACTCCGTTTATTTTGGCAGCAAATTTTATAATTGTACTTCCTTTTATTTGTGTGTTTGCCGAATCGGTGATATCAAGATTTAGTGTGTAATTAATGATGTCAATAGTGTCGCTTCGGTTGTTGAGTGCTTGTGCTCTATTTTGAGCGGATGCGTGTAAGGTAAAAAATATAGCACTCAATACGATTTGAATAAAATATAATTTTTTTTTCATGTTATATTAATTTTTATTGTTGTCAGCTAAAACTTTTAAAGTCTTTTTTTAGTAAGTTTGATTCGCTAAAACTATAATCTACTATGAGCAAAACTATACATTTTTTCGGCAATTCCGTTTTCGTCCAGCTGATTTTTTAAATTGGCACTAAAATTATAACCGATTCATCAAAAGCATTAATTTTGCAGTAAAATTTGGTCATATTTTATAGTACAGCCGAGTAATAGAAGTCTTTAAAACCAATTTTAATAAACTCTCATTATTTTTATAAAACAATCGTTATAATATTTTTCGCTTAAGTTGTTTTCCACTACACCCAATTTTATGCTGCTATGAATAAAATAAAGGATATTATTTTTTTTGCGTGTAATAATTCCAACGTGATTTATTTCTGATCTATTTTTAGAGTTGGTGGCAAAAAAAACCAAGTCGCCTTCTTCGGCTTTTCCTAATTCTACAGCTTTACCAAAGTTGCTTTGTTCTTTAGTGGTGCGTGGCAATGTGATGTCAACTCTTTTAAAGGAAGTCCATATTAAGCCCGAGCAATCCATTCCGTTTTTATCGACACCGCCATATTTGTAAGGCGTAGATAAATACTCATTTGCAGTGTGCAACATTGTTTCAGTTTTTTTATCCCTACTTTGGTTATTGGGTGAAGAAGCACTTGTAGTTTTTTTTGTAATTCTACAAGAGGAGAAAGTAACAAGGAAGATGATATAAAAAATAAAAAAGGTGCTTTTTATAAAAGCACCTTTTTTATTTGTATTATATAAATTAGGGTTAATGGTTGTAGTATTTATATTCAAATGTGCTATTAATTTTATTACGTGAGTAAGATTGCTTCTTCGCTAAAATCTCATCGCAATTAAAGTTCATAAACTATAAATTTAATGCAAATAAAATCAATTATTTTTGTCGAAATATGTTAGGTGATGTGACTATTGTATTTTTAACTTTTTAGCAATGTCTTTCGGCAATGCATTTTTGTTAATCATTATGGAAGTTGTTTTATACTTTACAAAAGCTGCCGAAGCATAAAAATATCCTTCACAATCATTTCTGTCGGTGCCCCAAGAGTTTTTAACCAAGTAGTATTTATTTCCTTTTTGGTCTTTTGCAATGCCCGTTATTTGCATGCCGTGATCATCCGTGGTGCTTTGCTCATCGAATGCTTTTTGACGCATTTCTTGTGTAATGGTTTTTTCAATTACTAACTCAGAAAACAAAGAATCCCTTTCAGTTTTGCTCATATCTTCAACATCTTTATTGGGTACAATGGCAATTCCATTTTTAAAAGAAAACCCAGGCTCACTTACATCGCTTCCCCAACCTATTGAATAACCATTATTGATAGCATTGTCAAGTATTTGTTCAAACTCATTTAGCGGAACATTGTAAACATCATTCCACGACCAATTATCGGGAACTTCAATAATAAATTTTTCATAAAAAGGATGGTGGGTAAAGGATGTTATTTCAATATAATCATCGGGATTAATTCCCAAGTATTTCGAAAATTCTTTTGGAGTGTAAGATTTTCCTTGGTAATCGAATTTTTCGGGTGTTTTACCAAAATACCCATCAATGGCACCAATATATGCTTTGTTCCAATTTGGATTTAATTTCCCATCGGGCATTTTTACCATAACATCTAACATTGCTTTAAATACAGCATCTAACTCACCGTTAATAGGTTTTGTTTGCCCTTCGGGCATTCCGCTATACGCTTCTTGCGGTACAAGACCTTTTTCACGAATAACGTTCATTACATCGTGAAAAGCACCACCCTCGCCAAAATTTGTTTTCCCCCCCATTCGCAAATATTTTTCGCCTTTTAGTTGGTATGCATTACGAACCACATACATTTCTGAAAGATCCACACTTCCTTTTCCGTTTTTTATGATTTCACTTTCAAGAAAAGATTGAGCAGAAAAGCACCAACATGTTCCTGAACGAAACTGATTTTTAACCGAAGTAGCACCCACTTCTTTTACGCTAGTAAATTGATAGGCTCCGTTTTTTTTGTTGCTTTTATTTTGCCCATACACCGAATTGGATAATACGAACACTAAAAGTAATGTTAACGAATTGATAAAGTTTTTATACATTGTCTTTTTTTTGACAAAGAAAACTATTTTTTTTAAGTGACAATAGATTTAATGCCGTTTTTTGCGAAAAACAGCCAAAAACTTCAAAAGAAATAGGTTGTGTTTGTTTTTTTTAAAACTTTCTACCTAATTATTTTGCTTATAGTAAAATTTATTTTAATTTTGACATCGTTAAATAAACATATTCTTATTAAATCTTTATGAAAATGGAAAAATATACATTAAAAAACAAATTAAAATCTTATTCTGCATTATCAGGCGCATTACTTTTAGCGTCAAGCGCAGCAGATGCAGGATGTGTTATATATACAGATGTTAATCCGGATCAAATATTTACCGGAAATGGAGCTTTTAAAAACATAGATTTAAACAACGATGGAGTTTTTGAAGTTCGTGTTAGTATGACAACCACAAGTACTTCTTATATTTATAATTCTTGGTTTGGTGGTCAGGTACTTCGAACACGTTCCAGAACAAATGTTAATGCTGCTGCATTGCCTGTAGGTGCACCGCTTGCCGCTATTGGAGGGAATTCAAATTCCGCCTCCGCTTTTAATTTTAATGCACCAATTAATGCAGCTAACAACTGGGTTGCACCATGGAATTCTTATAAAAGAATGGCATTTGCATATACCAGCAACGGATGGTCTTACTCAGGTGGTCGTTGGTTAGCGGCTACAAATAAATATTTGGGAATAAAATTCCCTATTGCCGGACAAAATCATTATGGTTGGGTACGGATGGATGTGGATGTTCCTAATAAAAGTTTTACTGTAAAAGATTATGCTCACAATTCTGATGCAGGTACTACATCATGGGCAGGTATTGTTCGTCCTTGTTTAACCAATTTAGAAATTCCTGCTCTTGTTTATACAGAAAACGATCCAGCAACTCCAATTACAGGTAATATTTCTTTAAGTAATCCATTGATTCCTAATATGGACAGTGCAAGAGTTCATATAGCAAGAAACTTTTTTCCTGCTGAGGATGTATTAACATTTGTAAACCAGAATGGTATTACAGGAACTTGGAATGCCGTTACTGGTATTATGAGTCTTCAAGGTTCCGCAACAAGTGCCGATTATCAATTGGCATTGCGTTCGGTTACATACCAAAATATGGTTAACACACCTTCACCTTTAACAAGAACTGTTTCTTTTCAAGTGTGGGATACTCAAGCAGCATTAGCTTGGAGAAGTGATTCACTTACACGAGATATTCGTGTAATTCCTGTTAACGACTTACCTTTATTAAGTAATATAGAAGTACCTGCATTAATATATACTGAAAACAATCCTGCAACTATTATAACGAATACTTTAACAGGTATCGATTTGGATAATAGAAAATGGGATACTGCAATTGTTACTGTAGTAGGTAATTTTATTCCTACTGAAGATATTATAGCATTTGCAAATCAGAATGGTATCACAGGTACTTATAATCCATTAATAGGACAAATAACACTTTCGGGTTCGGCTACTGTGGCAAATTATGTTACTGCAATGAAGTCGATTACTTATATGAATACCAGTGAAAATCCAAGCAGTGTTGTTAGAACTGTAAGTTATGTTGCAAAAGATACTGCAGCTTGGGGTAATACTGTAACGCGTCAAATTAATGTTATACCGGTTAATGATGTGCCTGTTTTGGCTAACATAGAAGTACCTGCTCTTACATATACAGAAAATGACCCTGCAACCCAAATATCAGCTACCATTATAGGAAGTGATTTAGACGATATTAATTGGGACAATGCTTGGATTCAAATTTCAAATAACTATGTAAATGGTGAAGATGTTTTAGGTTTCAATAACCAAAACGGTATTATTGGTTCTTGGAATGCTTTAACAGGAACCTTAACTTTAACAGGTTTGGCTTCGTTGGCAAATTATCAAGCAGCACTTCGTTCAGTTACCTATTTCAATACAAGTCAGCTTCCTAGTCAAGTTACCAGAACTGTTTCCTTTATGGTAAATGATGGGGCACTTAACAGCAATATGCAAACACGTGATATTAATGTTGTTAATGTAAACGACCCTTCGGTTTTAGCTGATATAGAAGTAAATCCAATTGGTTATATTGAAAATGATTTCTTTACTCAACTTACAGGTTCAACTACTGTAAATGATATAGATAATTTAACTTTGGTGAGTGGAACTATTCAAATAACGGGAAACTTTGCACTTGGCGAAGACGAGTTAAGCTTTATAAACCAAAACGGTATAGTAGGCTTGTACAATACTCTTACAGGAACAATGAATTTAACAGGTGTTGCAACCTTGGCAGATTATCAAACAGCAATTAGAAATGTAAGGTTTAGTAGCAATAGCGACAATCCATCTGTATTATCCAGATCAGTATCATTTACTGTAAATGATGGAATTGTAAATAGTAATACCGTTATTAGAAAAATAAACATTACTGCTGTAAACGATTCTCCTATATTGTCCTTGATTGAAATACCGCCATTGAATTATACACAAGGCGCACCTGCAACACAAATGTCAGCTACAATTGTTGCAACAGATGTGGATAACGTTAATTTAACCGCAGGTTCTGTTCAAATAACAGGAAACTACTTTAACGGACAAGATGAGTTATCGATAGCAAACCAAGTAGGTATTACCAGCAATTGGAATGCAGCAAACGGTATTTTAACTTTAACAGGTATAGCAAGTGTTAATGCTTATCAAATGGCATTACAAGCTGTAAAATACCAAAACTTAGCAGCATTTCCTAACCAGGCAATGCGTACTGTAACGTTTATGGTTACTGATGGTTTCTTAAATAGCTATATTGTGAGTCGCGATATTAATGTAATTAACACAGTTAGTGTGGATGCATTGGGCGATATTGATTTAGGTATCATTATCTTCCCTAATCCAAACAATGGTTCATTTAACATTACTGTTAACAATGAAATGAAAGGCGCTGTTACCTTGTCGGTAACGGATGTACTAGGAAAAATTGTTAAACAAGTTGCAATCAATAAAACCAAGACTACTTCAACCACATCGTTTGATTTGACTGATTTGTCAGATGGAATGTACTTTGTTCAAGTAAGTGACGGAAATACTATTCAGAAAACAAAATTTGTGAAAGGGAACTAATTCCTTCCAATAAATTTTTAGAAAAAAGCCTCGCATTTGCGAGGCTTTTTTTATGTGCAAAATGTTCCCTTTTTTGTTAATTAGTTGTTCATAAAAAACACTCGGTTTTATTGATGTTATAATGATGTTTGTTGGCATTAATAATGTAACTTTAAACACATTAAAAAAAATTTAAAAAATTCCATAACAAGTTGATTTTATGAGCGAAACATCAAATGATTTAGCAAGTACTGATTATTCGGCAGACAGTATTCAGGTATTAGAAGGGTTAGAGGCTGTTAGAAAACGACCGGCAATGTATATTGGCGATATTGGATTTAAAGGACTTCACCATTTAGTATATGAGGTGGTAGACAATTCAATTGACGAAGCGTTGGCGGGTCACTGTAACGATATTAAGGTTTTTATTAATGAAGATAACTCTATTACCGTAATAGATAATGGTAGAGGTATTCCTACTGATATGCACCTTAAAGAGAAGAAATCGGCATTGGAGGTAGTAATGACTGTTTTGCATGCAGGAGGTAAATTTGATAAAGAATCCTATAAAGTTTCAGGAGGATTACACGGTGTAGGTGTTTCTTGCGTAAATGCACTATCATCGCATTTGAAAGTTACTGTTTATCGTAATGGTAAAGCTTTTACTCAGGAGTATCAAATTGGAAAGCCAATGTTTGATGTAAAAGAAATTGGTACGACCGATAAACGAGGGACAGAAGTTACCTTCAAACCAGATGTAAGTATTTTTAGTTTGGTAAGCGAATACAGTTACGAAACATTATCGGCTCGTTTACGTGAATTGTCTTTTTTGAACAAGGGAATTAAAATTACCATAACCGATAAAAGAAATGTGGATGCAGAAGGAAATTTTGTATCTGATGAGTTTTTATCACAAGGCGGATTAAAAGAATTTGTTACTTATTTAGATTCTACAAGGGAAAAATTAATTGAAGATTGTATATACTTTGAAAGTGAAAAACATGGTATGCCAATTGAAGTTGCGATGACATACAATACTTCTTATTCCGAGAATATTCACTCCTATGTAAACAATATTAATACACACGAGGGAGGTACTCACCTTGCAGGTTTTCGCAGAGGTTTAACACGTACACTTAAATCGTATGCCGATAAAACAGGCTTGCTTTCAAAGGTTAAAATTGAAATAAGTGGAGACGATTTTCGCGAAGGGTTAACGGCTGTTATTTCAGTAAAAGTTCAGGAGCCTCAATTTGAAGGACAAACTAAAACTAAACTCGGTAACAATGAAGTGATGGGTGCGGTGGATGTTGCCGTTGGTGAAATGCTTAATAATTATTTAGAAGAGCATCCTAAACAAGCAAGAGTAATTGTAGATAAAGTTATTTTAGCGGCTACTGCCCGTCATGCTGCACGTAAAGCACGAGAAATGGTGCAACGTAAAAATGTGATGACAGGCTCAGGGCTTCCTGGTAAGCTTTCGGATTGCGCCAATAGCAATCCAGAGTTATGTGAAATTTATTTAGTAGAGGGTGATTCGGCAGGTGGTACTGCTAAACAAGGAAGAAACAGAGAGTTTCAGGCAATACTTCCTTTGCGCGGTAAAATATTGAATGTGGAGAAAGCAATGGAGTATAAAATTTATGATAACGAGGAGATAAAAAATATTTTTACAGCACTGGGTGTTTTTCGTGGTACACCAGAAGACCAGCGTGCGTTAAACATTGTGAAGTTGCGCTACCATAAAGTAGTTATTATGTGTGATGCCGATGTGGATGGAAGTCATATTACAACACTTATTTTAACTTTCTTTTTCAGGCATATGAATGAGTTAATTGAGAACGGTCATATTTATATTGCAACGCCTCCTTTGTATTTAGTAAAAAAGGGGAAAGATCAACAGTACTGTTGGACAGAGGAAGAAAGACTAGAAGCCGTAAAACGTATGGCTGGTGGCGAAGGAAAAGAGTCGAGTGTAGGCATTCAACGTTATAAAGGTTTGGGAGAGATGAACGCAGAGCAACTGTGGGAAACTACAATGAATCCTGAAAATAGAACATTTAGACAGGTTACTATTGAAAGTGCTGCAGAAGCGGATCGTGTATTTTCAATGTTGATGGGTGATGAGGTTCCTCCACGAAGAGAGTTTATTGAGAAGAATGCGAAGTATGCAAAAATAGATGTATAAATTGTAAGTAAATTTAAAACGCTTCAGCCCCGCTATTGCGGGGCTGAAGCGTTTTACTAATTTTGTTTTATGAGCTTGATTCCTAAATTAATATTTAAAATGGCTGGCTGGAAAGCTGTTGGAGGTATTCCTCCTGAAATAAAAAAATGTGTGTTGGTTGCCGCTCCACATACCAGTAATTGGGATTTTGTGTATGGTATGTGCGCACTTTCAATTATGGGAATAAAACTAAATTATTTAGCAAAAAAAGAATTATTTCATTTTCCGATAAAGAGGTTTTTAATTTCTTTGGGTGGAATAGCCGTAGATAGAAGTAAAAGCAACAGTTTGGTTGATTCAATGGTGAAGTTGTTTAATGAAAATGAACAGTTAATATTGATGGTGCCCCCGGAGGGCACTCGTAAAAAAGTAGATAAATGGAAAACAGGATTTTATTATACTGCTTTAAATGCAAACGTTCCAATTGTGCTGGGAATTTTGGATTATGCTAAAAAGGAAGCATACATTGGAAAGTTGTTTGAACCAACAGGGGATATAACAAAAGACTTTGAGTTTTTTCGAGAATTTTATAAAAATGCTACACCTAAAAATATGGATTGTTTTAGTGTGGAGTGTATTCGGCCAATGCTTTAGTCGTAATTTAAGATTCAGGAATATGTTACGAAAAAAACTACATTTTATGAAGAATGCTTTTTTGGTTTCTGTTTTTTATGCTTTATAGAATAACCATTTCCATAATTCCTTGTATGTAGGTTTTTTGCCATACATTAAGATACCAGTTCGGTAAATTTTTGCAGCCAACCAGGTTGTTCCAATAAATCCTAATACCAGCAATACCATTGAAAGTACAACCTCGTAATAGGGTACACCAAATGGTAAACGTACCATCATAACAATAGGTGAGGTAAGGGGGATAATTGAAAACCAAAACGCCATTGGACTTTCGGGGTTTGTAACCACCACTTGAGCCGCAATAAAAGAAAAAATAAGTGGAATGGTTATCGGCATCATAAATTGTTGTGTATCTGCTTCGCTATCTACAGCAGCCCCTATTGCTGCAAACAATGAACCGTATAACAAATAGCCTCCCAAAAAGTAAAATATGAAACAAGCAAGAATAACGGGTAAATTAATATTTTGCAACATTTCACCCACTTCGCCCAAATCGGGTTTGTTTATTTCTTGTTCTACGTTGGTAGGTGTGTTGCTTTTATAGGTTTGTTCAACTACCATGGTTGAGTCGTATTTTTTTTCTAGAAAGTTATTGCTTACAACACTGGTAATAGCGATTGTTAACATTACCCACAATAAAAATTGAGTTAAACCTACCAAAGCAATTCCAATTATTTTACCCATCATTAGTTCAAAGGGCTTAACAGATGATATAATTACTTCTATGATACGGCTTGTTTTTTCTTCAATAACTCCTCGCATTACTTGTGCACCGTATAGGAATATGAATAAGTAAATAAGTAACCCACCTACAAATCCGATAATTATCCCAGCTTCATTGTTGCTTTTTTCTTCTTCGCCTGTTTTTTGCAACTTGTTGGCAATAACATTGAGCTTTGTTTTTACAGACTCTAATTTATTTTTGTCAATTCCAGAAGCTATTAATTTCCAATCTTCTAGTTTGTTTTGTATTAAATTTTTAATGTTGTCCTGGGTGGTTAATCCCGGTTGTTTTTTATAAAAAAGTTGTATACTATGTGAATCTATTATGTTTTCGGGTATAAAAACTAAAATGTCATAATCGTTCTTATAAAAATTAGCTTTAGCATTTGTTAACGTATTGTTCGGAAAAAAGAAAAGTAAATTTTTACTGTTCTCTAATTTTCCTTTAAACATCATTGATTCGTCAATAATTTCAATCTTTTTAGGAACTTCAGGAATCATTTCAAGCCATACTCTTGCAAATATTAATCCGGCCATTAGTAGAGGACCAACAAGAGTCATAATGATAAAGGATTTTTTCTTAACACGGGTTAAGTATTCACGCTGTATGATAAGTGTAATTTTGCTCATTACTATTCTGTTAAATTGCCAATTGGGTGGTTAATAGAACTATTCACGTTGGTAATAAATATGTCGTTCATGCTGGGTACTACTTCGCGTAAGGAATTAATTTGTACACTAGGTAATACTGATTGCAGTAAGCTATTGGGAGTATTGCTGCCTTGTAATTTCACTTTTACTTTACAATATTCACCTTCTTGTGATTTTTCGATTAATTCATATCCTGCCCACATTGCGTTTGTAAAGCCCATTAAATTTCCTGTAAATTCAATCTCATATGTGTTTGTACGATGTGCCTTTTTTATGTCTTTCACATTACCATCCAATATTTTTTTCGATTTATTGATGAGTGCAATATGGTCGCAAAGCTCTTCTACCGATGCCATATTATGAGTGGAGAAAATAATTGTAACACCCTTTTGTTTCAATTCGAGTATTTCGTTTTTAATTAGGTTCGCGTTTATTGGGTCGAAACCGCTAAATGGTTCATCCAGTATTAATAGTTTTGGCTCATGTAAAATAGTAACAATAAATTGTACTTTCTGTTGCATACCTTTCGAAAGCTCCTCTACTTTTTTCTTCCACCAACTTTCCATTTCAAATTTTTCGAACCAGTATTTTAATTTGGCTGTAGCATCATTTTTTGACAAACCTTTCAATCGAGCTAAATACATTGCTTGTTCGCCCACCTCCATTTTTTTATACAAGCCTCTTTCTTCTGGTAAGTAACCAATATGGGCAATGTGGTTCTGGCTTAATTTTGCTCCATTAAACAAGACCTCACCACTATCGGGACCGGTAATTTGATTAATAACACGTATAAGGGATGTTTTTCCTGCTCCATTTGGACCGAGAAGCCCGAATATACTTTTTTCAGGAATACTAATACTAACATCATCAAGTGCTGTGTGATTAGCGTATTTTTTAACAATATTGTTTGCCGTTAAAATATCCATTCAAGGGTGATTTGTTTATAAAACTAACAATAAATTAAAGCTGTTAATCAAAATATTCTTTCATTCTGTCAAAAAAGCCTTTGTCCTTTTTAGTAGGTTTTGGGACAAAGTTTTCGGCTGTTTGAAATTTTTCTAATATTTTTATCTCCTCCTTCGATAGTTGTTGGGGTGTCCATACGTTTATATTTACCAATAAATCTCCTTTTGAATAGCTATTTACCTCTGGTAGGCCTTTTCCTCTTAAGCGAAGTATTTTTCCGGATTGTGTTCCAGCATCAATTTTAATTTTTGCTTTTCCATCAATGGTGGGTATTTCAATTTGTGTTCCTAAGGCGGCATCAGCAAAGTTTACAAAATGTTCGTATAATAAATTGTTCCCATCGCGTCTTAATAGTTCGTCCACCTCTTCTTCTATTGCAACAATTAAGTCACCATTCACTCCGCTTCTGGCACCTGCATTTCCTTTTCCACTCACCGACAGTTGCATTCCTTCGGCAACTCCTGCAGGAATTTTTATAGTTATAACTTCCTCATCTTTTACAATTCCATCACCGTAACATACTTTGCATTTATCGGTAATAGTTTGACCTTCTCCACCACAATCGGGACAAGTAGTTGAAGTTTGCATTTGTCCTAGCATTGTGTTCATAATGCGTGTAACTTGACCACTTCCTCTGCAGGTTTTACACGAATTAAACGAACTTCCATTTGCAGCACCACTTCCACTGCAGGGTTTACAACTAACAAATTTGTTTACTTTAATTTTTTTCTCAACACCGTTCGCAATGTCTTGCAGGTTAAGTTTTACTTTTACACGTAAATTACTTCCCTTATTTACTCTTTTTCCTCCACGATTACCACCTCCAAAGCCCGATCCGAAAATATCTCCAAATTGACTAAAGATATCTTCCATATTCATTCCTCCACCATAATTTCCCCCACCATTTCCACCCATAGCGGAATGTCCAAATTGATCGTATTTACTTTTCTTTTGGGAGTTGCTTAACACATCGTATGCTTCGGCAGCTTCCTTAAACTTTTCTTCGGCTGCTTTATCACCTTGGTTTTTATCAGGGTGATATTTCATGGCCATTTTTCGATAGGACTTTTTTATCTCGCTTTCATCGGCACTTTTGCCAATACCAAGAACTTCATAATAATCTCTTTTACTCATTATTTTTATTTTTTACCAAGAGTATTTAGTTTCCTACAACAACCTTTGCGAAACGAATTACTTTTCCATTTAAAGTGTATCCCTTTTCCAACTCATCAATTACTTTTCCTTTTAATTCTACTTCGGGGCTAGGTATGTTTGTTATAGCTTCGTGTATATCTACATTAAATACTGTGCCTTTTGAGTCAATTTCATCTAAACCTTTTTGTTGTAAAGTGCTTTTAAATTTATGGAATATAAGATTTACTCCTTCTTTCAAGGCATTAACATTTTGGGTTTCATTCATCGATTTTATTCCTCTTTCAAAATCGTCAACAACAGGTAAAAGTGCTTTTACCAATTCTTCTCCGGCAAACTTACTCCAATCTATTTTTTCCTTTGCCGTACGCTTTCTGAAATTTTCAAAATCGGAATATAAACGAAGATATTTATCGTTTAGTTGATTGTACTTATCTTCAGAAGATTGCTCTATATCAATTGTGGGGTTTTCGTTTAAATCGGATTGGGTAGTCTCTTCTTCATTAAGTTCTTGTAACTCTTTTTCAGTATTATCAGTATTCATATTAAAAAGTTTTTTGAATTTGTTTTTCATTAATTATTTGTGAGTATTTTCAAAAATTTTGCCATTTACTATAAACGGACAAATTGTCATTGTTATGAGGTGTATTTAGTTTTATTACTTAAAAAAAACAGCCGGAATGTTTGAACAGTCCGGCTATCTATTATGGTTGTTGGTATTATTGGAATTTTGCTCTGTTGTCAACTACATTAGCTTTTGCTTTTAGCGCTTCAAACATTTCATAATCTACACGGTTTTTCATACCCGATAATAATTGTTTTTTAGCATCATCGTAATTTTTTTCAGTACTCGCTTCTTTAACTTCAGTCACCTTTATAACGTAAATGCCTGATTCGCCCTTGATTGGGTTGGAAACAATATTTGCTTTTATTCCAAAAATAGTTCCTACAACTTGTGGTTCTCTGCCTAAGCCTTGAATTGAACTGGATGCGAAAGTTTGATTTTCTACCGTTTCTACTTTTGTATTCACTTTTGACGCAATTTGTTCAAGCGAACTTGCACCACTTATTGCGCCTTTAAACGATGCAATATATTGTTCCGCTTTTTTCTCTTTTTTAGCTTCTAACTCAACAGCCGCCTTAACAGATTCTAATGGCAAAACACCTTTTTCTTTTATGTCTTTAAGTATAGCAATTACATATTTGTTACCCAGTTCAAATACTTTTGATATTGAACCCTTTTTGGTATCTTCGTTATAGGCCCAACGAATTACTTCACGTGAGTTTTCCAGTCCGTTCACATTTTTATCAATGTCTTTAATATTTTCGGCTATACGTTTATTTAAATTCTGGTCAAGTACAGCCTTATCAAATAATTCAACGCTTGTGTTTTTTCCTGCAAATTCGCTGGCTTTTTGATAATAGGATTGAAAAGTTTGTGAACTCGGAAGGGCATTTCGTTCAATAATAGCCATCATTACCTTTGGTGTCTCTGCTTTTTTATCTGTTATTTCAATAATATGAATGCCAAACTGCGATTTAATAATAGGCATATCGCCCCTTTTTCCTTTAAAGCAAGCATCATTGAATGAAGGAACCATCATTCCTTCTGCAAACCAACCTAAGTCGCCACCTTTTGCACCACTACCTGGGTCTTTTGAGTAAAGTTTAGCAAGGTCTTCAAACTTTTTGCCTTTTTTGATAGCATTTTTAATACTATCGGCACGAGTCATATATTTAGCTGTGTCAGTTCCTTCTATTTTTATTAAAATATGACGCGCTTTTACAGAGTCGCTGCTCATTCTTATTTTCATCACCTTGGCAAGCTTGTAAACATTGTTTTCAAAATAAGGGCCCATTACTGCTCCTATCTGCGCTTTAAAAACAACAGTATCCAACATTGGCGGTAATTCACCTTTTTTAGAATAGCGCTCCGCGAATTTTACGTCAGAATTACCATTAACATAAGAAGAGTCATCGGTAACGGTTTTAAATTCATCCACCAATTTCTTTAATTGCTCTTCCGTATTAGTATTGTCCTCTTTTGAAGGAAGTATATCGTAGGTAATAAAATCGAAACCGCGGGTTCTGCTTTCTTGCTTGTATTTATTTTTATTCTCGTTATAGTATTTTTGCAAATCAGCATCCGTAACCTTAATTGTACTATCTTGAATATCAATATAACGCTTAACAAGGTAAGTGAATTTTGCTGTTTTACTCTTTGAAATATGATCTCTTTTAGCTTCGTTTTTTGTTACATAAAAACCTTGTTTGATAATAGTGTTGTATTTATTTGCAATACGCTCTTGCTTTATAGCTGCCTCAAATTTTAACCATCTGTCGCGTGTTGCACCGGTTTTATCATTATCCATATTTTTCAGAAAGTTGATAACTTGCGCAGGGTTGAATTCACCCGTTTTGGGGTCGGTAAAAGCTTGTTTTACCGAAGAGTGAGGTTCTTTCCCTTGAACCATATCAAATAACTCATCGGTTGAAACGGTAATACTTAAATCGTCATAGTGAGGCTGCATTATTTTTTCAAAAAGTAATTGATTCCAAGCTTGACTTTTTAAATTGTCTATTGTAGTTTCGTCTAAAGGTTTATCCGACTTGTTTTTTTCGTTTTCAAGTGAAGCTTCAACTCGTGCCTCAAATTCTTGAATGTTTACCTCTTTACCTGCAATTTCGGCTACTTTGGTTCTATCGTCTGCAAAAAAGGAATTCTTCGACTGAAATGCTTGTTCCAGTACAAATACAAGTAGCGCAAGCGCTATAATACCAACTAATAAACCCGAACGGTTTCTGATTTTTGCTAAAATGCTCATTTTATTTTAAATTAATTTGGGTTGCGAATATACGTTTTTAAGTCCTAATAATAAAATGTTTTAATAGGCTGTTTATCGTTTGTGTTTATTCCGATAGTAGTTTTCGCCCTGCTTTTATCTCCGAACGTATTTTTTTTGTTTGCAGTCTCTTTTCCTTAGAACCTTTGCTGGGTTTTGTTGCTTTTCTTTTTTTTGTTACAATAAAGCATTTATCAAGCATCTTATAAAGTTTGGCAATTGCAGCTTTTTTGTTGTCTAATTGCGACCTAGAGCTTTGGTCGCTTGTGACCAACCAACCTTCCGCTGATATTTTGCTGTCGAGTTTGTGAAGTATAATTTGCTTTTCTTCCTCAGTAAGCAATGCTGAGTCATTAATATTAAGCCGTATTTCTACTTTTGTAGAAACTTTGTTTACATTTTGCCCTCCCTTTCCACTACTTTTTGTGGCTTTAAATTCGACTTCTTTGTAAATATTTCGACTCGAAAATTGCATTTTTTTTAATGTGGATTGTAATTAGAGGAAACAAGGCATTTAGAGTTTTTCCATTTTTTTTGAATTTCGGGTAGGGGAATCTCTTTATCGTTACAATCAACAAATTGCCCAGTACTATTTTTTGCTATTATTTTCATAGCACCTTCCTGTATTTTTTTAATAACAATGAGTTTTATATCAACAGAATTTGCTTTTTTATTGGCTTGCCCAATTCGAATTCCCTGTTCATTATTGAATAAATCCATTGCACAGCTTATCGAATCGGGTGTTTCACCGTCTTCTGTTAGGTTTTTGTCGAATAGTATTCTGTTCCCTTTTTCGTGCGCAAGTCCCAATTTTTTAGATTTTCTTTTTCCTATTTTTTGTGTTAGAACAGCCATCCAATAAGCGTGCCTAAATGCATCTAATTTCCCGCCAATATTTTCTTGGTCAAGCATTTGTTCTATTTTTACTTCGGTGCATATTTTTATTACTTTTTGAGTGACGTTATGTGTTTTTTTTGCTACAAATGGATGCTTTATTATCCAGCTTTTTTCAGAGTTACTTAAGTTTGCATAATTGTGTAAAAGGTTTTGCGAAAATACATTGTTATTGCATAATACTAAAAATATAAAAATAGCTAAAGAAAACTTCATTGGCGTAAAAATATTGAATAATATGATATACTGTATGTATCGTAAAAAACTAATAGTAACTTTGCTTACTAAATTACCTATCATTTCATTGTGTTTAAATTTATAATCAGTAAATCGTTTTTTAAACAGTTAGGAATTGCATTAATAACGCTAACCCTAATATTGTGGGTGACCTTTAAATGGATTTCAAATTATACATTGCATGGCGAAATGGTTGTTGTTCCTAATCTTGTAGGTTTAACTTTGTCTGAAATTAAAAATGTAATTGATGAAAAGTGTTTAAGGTTTGTAATTGTAGATTCTTTGTACGACAAAACAAGGAAAAAGGGGACTGCAATAGATCAAGACCCAATCGCCAATTTTAATGTAAAAAAGAACCGTACAATATATATAACGCTTTCTTCGTTTAATCCAGCAAAAGTTCAAATGCCCAGTTTAGTTGATGTATCCTTACGACAAGCAACCGCTATGCTTGAAACGTATGGACTACAAGTAGGTAAATTAAGTTACGTGCCCGATTTTGCAAAGAATGCTGTTATCGAACAATTCTATAATGGAAACATCATTAAACCGGGTCAAATGATTGTGAAAGAATCAAAAATTGATTTAGTATTGGGCGATGGATTAAAGGGCGACAAAGTATCTTTGCCAAATTTAATAGGACTTTCAAGAGCCGAAGCTATATCTCGAATAGTTGCTTCCTCATTAAACGTAGGTGTTATTCTTCACGATGCCAGTGTAAAAGATTCCTCCATAGCAAAGGTGTATAAACAAGTACCGGGCTATTCATCAGGTATAAATGTAAAAGCAGGAAAACAAATAGATATTTTTATTACCCAAGATGAGGCAAAAATGAATGGTACAAGTGACTCACTTCAATTAGGGGACGAATAATGAGAAAAATTGCATTGCTATATTCTGTTTTTTGTTTGTCAGCGAATGTGTTTGCTCAGGAAGCAATTTATGACCTTTCTGTGAACCCTATTATACAAGCTAGTTTTTGCGAAAGTGAAATTGTAAAACAAAAAAGTGTTGGGTATAAGGGCTCTGCCATACAAGTACAAATGTATATTCCTCATGCAAAGAAAGTGGGAGGAATAAACGATACAATTGACCCTAACGTTGGGGTAAACGGTTTTTTTGACGATTTTTCATTTTCTGTTTTCTCTAATCCCGATCCTTCTTTATGGATGGATACCAACGTTTTTATTAATTCAAATTATCCGGTAAACCAACCTACTATAGGCGTTGCTACGTTTGATGGCTTAAAGAAAAATGGAATGCCTTATAATTTTGCTCAACCCAACTCACAGGGATTAGCCGATTTTTTAACTTCAAAGTATATTTATATGGATAATATGCAATTGAGTGATTCGGTATATTTGAGTTTTTATTATCAAGCACAAGGTAGAGGCAATGCACCTGAAGTGCAAGACTCATTGGTGTTAGAGTTTAAAGATTCACTGGATAATTGGCTTCATATATGGGCAAAGTCGGGCTATAGCATTGCTTCCGATAGTTCTTTCTTTAGGGTAATGATACCTATTTCTGCCCCTAAATGGTTTTACAATGGATTTCAGTTGAGGTTTAAAAATTATGCAACGCTATCGGGAAATTTAGACCATTGGAATTTAGACTATGTAAAGTTGAATGATTTTAGAAGTATTACAGACACTATTTTTGATGATATTGCTTTTGTTACTCCTATTCTTTCATTACTCAAGGAATACACATCGGTTCCTTGGAAACATTACAATACTTCAATGATGGTAGCAAGTATTAGCAATAATTTTCGCAATTTATTTAGTACTAAAGTTGTTGATTTTAAATACAATGTATTTAGGTACAATGGAACAAGTTTACATAATCAAGGTATTGTAACTGATCTTTTTTTAAATGGCTTTAACAAATGTAATCAAGCTAATGGTATTATATCAGCACCAATTAGTTTTTCGTATGTTGATACTACAGCCTGTATCGATTATTTTGTGAAACAGAGTATAAAAGCTACTTCGGATGCCGTTCGTAATAACGATACGCTGCGATTTATACAACGGGTTGAGAATTATTTTTCTTACGATGACGGCTCTGCCGAAGCTGCGTATGGTTTAACACAACCGTATTCTTCATTGGCATATAAATTTATAATGACCGTTCCGGATACACTTACGGGAGTTAAGTTTCATTTTAATCCTGTAGTAAACGATGTAAGTTTAAAGCAATTCAAGCTTACTGTTTGGGATCATGATGTGATGAATAACCGTCCGCGAAATATTATTTATCAAAGTGACATAGTTTACAATCCTCAGTATACTTACTGTTACAATGGTTTCAGTGAATACCCTATTGATTCATTGTTTGAGATGAACGATGTTTTTTATGTTGGTTGGCAGCAAAATTCAGCCGATTTGTTGAATGTTGGCTTGGATAGAAATATTGACAATACTGCCAATATGTTTTATAATACAAATGGAAATTGGTTAAATACTCAATTCCCCGGTTCCTGGATGATACGCCCTGTGTTTGGCAAGTGTTATTTGCCTGCCGGTATTGAAAATAGTGAAGTTGAAAAGGATGTAATCTCTATGTATCCAAACCCTACAAGTAATTTGCTTTACATAAAAGGACTTAATACAAATGATTGTATAGTGAATTTAATTGACATGTTAGGTAAAATCGTTATTAGTCAAGCTGTAAAAGAAAATGAAGGGATAGATATTTCAGAAATTTCGAATGGAATTTATTTACTAAGAATTGTATCCCCTTCAAATGCTTTATTTTACACAAGTAAAGTAATTATAAATAAATAGTCGTGATGAAAGACATAGTTGAAGGTGAGTTAGAAGATCAGGAGCAGGAACTCTTTGAACATTTTCGTTTTGTGATGGGCAAGGGGCAGGAGTTATTGCGTATCGATAAATACTTAATGAATCATATTAAGAGTGCAACCAGAACTAAGATTCAGCAAACAGCAGAGGCAGGAAATGTACTGGTAAATGACAAGTCTGTAAAATCAAATTACAGAGTAAAACCATTTGATGTAATTTCCATTGTATTAGCACATCCGCCAAGAGACAAAGAGATTAAACCCGAAAATATTCCTTTGAACATTGTGTACGAAGACGACCAAGTGGTTGTTGTAAATAAATCGTCAAATATGGTGGTACACCCTGGTTTTGGTAATTATTCAGGAACTTTGGTGAATGCAATGATGTATCATTTGCAGGATTTACCCTTGTTTCATACCAATAATTTACGACCGGGTTTGGTGCATCGATTGGATAAAAATACAACTGGTATTATGATTATGGCTACTAACGAAGTAGCACTTGCACACTTAGCCAAACAGTTTTTCGAACGTACAACACAACGTAAATACGTTGCCCTTGTTTGGGGCGATATGTTGGATAACGAAGGAACCATAACAGGCAATGTTGGGCGTAACATAAAGGATAGAAAAAAGATGGATGTTTTTGAAGATGCATCCGAAGGCAAGCACGCTGTAACACACTATAAAGTATTGGAAAGATTTGGTTATGTTACCTTAGTTGAATGTAAATTAGAAACCGGGAGAACGCATCAAATACGGGTTCATTTTCAGCATATTGGGCACCCCTTGTTCAATGATTCACTTTATGGTGGAGATAGAATATTAAAGGGAACAACTTTCTCGAAATACAAGCAATTTATACAAAACTGTTTTGATATTTTACCTCGACAAGCACTGCACGCGAAAGAATTGGGTTTTAAACATCCGAAGAGGGGCGATATGATGTTTTTTGATTCGGTACTTCCTGACGATATGACACAGGTACTTGAAAAATGGCGTATTTATTCTAAAAGCAGAACATTTGAAGACCCCAATGAATAACTGTTTTAAGTATTAGTCTTAATAAAAATAGTGTTCATCGCAAAAAAAAGACAGTTAATCGTAACTTTTTTTTAAAGTGTTCGTATAAGTATTTAATAGTTCTAAATTGATTAGATACTGCCTATGAGACAATTAAAAATTACTAAACAAGTTACCAACCGTGAAACTGCATCCCTCGACAAATACCTTCAAGAAATAAGTCGTCTCGATTTAGTTACGGCCGATGAAGAAGTTGAATTGGCTAGAAGAATTAGAGCAGGTGATCAAGATGCATTAGATAAGCTTACAAAAGCAAATTTACGATTTGTAATATCGGTATCAAAACAATATCAAAATCAAGGACTAAGTTTACCTGATTTAATTAATGAGGGAAATTTAGGTCTTATAAAGGCAGCTCAACGTTTTGATGAGACACGTGGTTTTAAATTTATTTCGTATGCGGTTTGGTGGATACGGCAATCGATATTGCAAGCATTGGCTGAACAATCGAGAATTGTGAGGTTGCCGCTGAATAAAATTGGAGCACTCAATAAAATAAATAAAACATTTTCGCTATTGGAGCAGCAATTTGAAAGAGAGCCATCGGCCGAAGAAATTGCAAAAATTTTAGAAATAACAGAGGAAGATGTTAAGGATTCACAACGCAATATGGGTAAACATATATCTATGGATGCTCCCTTAAATATATCTGACGACAATACTGGTAGTCTTTACGATGTATTGCAGAGTGAAGATAGTCCTAGCCCGGAAAATGGTTTGATAGGTGATTCATTGCGTAGAGAAATTGAAAGAGCGCTTGGAACACTTACCAGTAGGGAGGCAGATGTAATTCGTTTTTATTTTGGTTTAAGTGGTGAACATTCAATGACATTAGAAGAAATTGGAGAAAAATTTGAACTCACTCGTGAAAGGGTTCGTCAAATAAAAGAAAAAGCTGTAAGGCGATTGAAAAACACTTCTCGATGCAAGCATTTGAAAGCATATTTAGGATAGTTGGATAAAAACATCTAAAAGAAAAGTTTTTCTTTTTAACTTTGTCGGCAATAATTCAATACTATGCAACCAATAATAGCACCCTCCATTCTTTCGGCCGATTTTGCTAACCTGCAACGAGATGTTGAAATGATTAATGCTAGTAATGCCGATTGGTTCCACGTGGATATAATGGACGGTGTATTTGTACCGAATATTTCTTTTGGATTTCCTGTAGTTAAAGCAATTAAAAAATATGCGAACAAACCACTGGATATACATTTAATGATTGTTGAGCCTGATAAATACATTCAAACTTTTTGCGATGTAGGTGCCAATATATTAACAGTTCATTTTGAGGCCTGTAATCATTTACACAGAACAGTGCAACACATAAAAAGTTTAGGTATGCAATCGGGCGTGGCTATTAATCCACATTCCGCTATCGATTTACTGAAAGATATTATTGCCGACATTGATTTGGTTTGTGTGATGTCGGTAAATCCCGGTTTTGGTGGACAGAAATTTATTGAAAATACGTATAGTAAAATAATTTCGTTGACCGAACTTATAAAATCGAAAAATTCGAAAGCAAAAATTGAAATTGATGGGGGAGTGGATTTGAAAAATGCCTTGCCCTTATTAAAAGCGGGTGCGAATGTATTAGTTGCAGGTAATACTGTATTTTTATCTCCAAATCCAAGCCAAACGATTGATCAATTGAAATCAATTCAGTTGTAAAAAAGTAGATAGCTTCGTTGCTCGCAATAACTCAAAACTGCATTATTTGCGCATTACACCAATTTATTCTCCACTGGGTATTTTATTTTCCATTTCTACAATTTTTTTGCATCGTTCCAATACACATCCATTTCAGTAAGACTCATATCTTGAAGATTTTTTCCGTTTTTTAGGGCTTGCACTTCCAAGTATTGAAAGCGTTTGATAAATTTAATATTGGTTTTTTCCAGTGCATTTTCAGGGTTTACGTTAATAAAGCGAGCATAGTTAATAATGGAGAACAATACATCGCCAAATTCCTCTTCAATTTTTTCTTTGGAAGCATTCCCATCGATTTCATTTTTCAGTTCTTGTAACTCTTCATTTACTTTTCCCCACACTTGTTCTTTTTGTTCCCAGTCAAAACCTACGGCTTTAGCTTTTTCTTGTATACGACAAGCTTTTACAAGAGCCGGTAAACCTTTGGGTACACCACCCAATACAGATTTATTTCCTTCTTTTAATTTTAATTTTTCCCAATTTTCTTTTACTTGTTCTTCATTTTCCACTTTCACATCACCATAAATGTGTGGGTGTCGGTGTACTAATTTGTCGCACAATGAATTGATTACATCGGCAATGTTAAAATCATTTGCCTCAGATGCAATACGTGCATAAAACACAATGTGTAATAACACATCCCCCAATTCTTTTTGTATGTTTTTTAGGTCTTTTTCAAGTATGGCATCGGTAAGTTCGTAGCATTCTTCAATGGTTAAATGCCTCAGCGATTCCATTGTTTGCTTTTTATCCCAAGGACATTTTTCGCGCAACTCATCCATAATAACAAGCAAACGCTCAAAGGCTTTTAGTTTTTGTTCCATAAACCAAATGTAATTATTTTAACGCGAGTTAATGAAATCAACCGCTTTTTTGGATTTACATCGTCTTTACGAGGGCTTTTGCCCGCGTCAATCTACAGAAAATAGTTTCATGTTTTTAAAATTAAAAATTTAACGGCAAGTAATATCTCCAGCAATTTTGTATTTCATTATTGGAAAATTATATACTGCATCAACATTGTTAAATTCGGCACGCACTTTAAATTCGGGTGTAATTGAAATACTAAGTTGCCCGGCAGTTGAAAAAACAATCCAAAGAACGCCCCCTTCAAAATCACGAGGAACAATTGTTATGCAAGCTGTATCATTTGATAAGGACGTATTAGTCGATTTTAAGAAATAGGTTTTACCTACTGTAGGTGGCAGATTTCCAGGTAAAAATATTATACAATTAAGGTCGTCATTAAATGGGCTGAATACTTGCGCATACATTTTCCAATTGGCGGCATCAGGCCCCAAGAATTTTTAGTTGGATTTGCTACTGTTCCATTATACGAAAACCAATCATCAGTACTTGCGGTACTGCTTCCACTTGTGGTTGTAGGAACGGGTATTACTTTAATGGTTTTTGTAATGCTATCGTTTTTTTTTACCATTTTTTGAAGTAGTTACCAACGTAAAATTTTTTGTACCAGCAAGGTCATTAATACTTATAGGATAATCTAAATCTTTAAGGAAGTATTTTATTTCATCGGGTGCTGTCCATAGACAAGTGTAGGCATTATCGGAGGCATTTTTGCAATGAACAATTTCGCCTGCAAAGTAGGTATCTTTGTCGGTAGTAAAATTAGCTTCGCGTTGTTTAGTACACGATGTGATGCTAAGTATAAGGATGACTATGAAAAGTATGTTTGCTGTATTTTTCATTGTGCAGTATTTTAGCAAAATATTAGTTCTTTCTATTATCTTCTCCTACAGCAATAACAAAGTTATAATTTTTTTACTTGTGTGCAAGAAAGAGTAGGGGTGATAAAAGCGAGATTAGAAATTGCGCTGAATTACAATTTTATTTCATCATCATTACCGTTTAAAAAGCGGTATTCAAGAATTTGGTAGGAGCTAACAGCATTAATCTTAATCCACTTTTTATACTTTATTCTCCATTTCATTTGAATGGAGTTAAACCAGCCCTTGGTTAAATAGGCTGCTAAATATGGATGTATGGAGAGTGATACTTTTTGTTCGTTTTGTTCTTTTAAAATATAACGCAGGTTGTTTTCGATTTCATCCACCAATAAAATGCTTGCTTGAATTTCGCCACTGCCACTACAAGTAGGACATTTTTCTACGGTAATCACATTCATTTCAGGGCGTACACGTTGACGCGTAATTTGTATAAGTCCAAATTTACTAGGTGGCAGAATATTGTGTTTTGCCCTGTCACTTTTCATTTCGTCACGCAATTTTTCGAATAGTATTTTTCTGTTTTCTTGATCGTGTAAATCAATAAAATCTACTACAATAATACCCCCCATATCTCGCAAACGAAGTTGGCGTGCTACTTCAACGGCAGCATCAATATTTACTTCAAGTGCATTTTTTTCTTGTGTGTTCTCTGATTTTGCTCTGTGACCACTATTCACGTCAATAACGTGCATAGCCTCTGTATGCTCGATAATAAGATAAGCACCACTTTTAAAAGTTACTATTTTGCCAAAGGATGCCTTAATTTGTTTATCAACTCCAAAAAAATCAAAAATTGGTTCTTTGCCTTTGTATAATTTTAAGATATTTTCTTTGTCGGGCGCATTTGTATGAAGGTAAGTTTTCATTTCCTCCATCAATCCATCTTCGTTTACAGTGATGCTAATAAATGTAGAGTTGAGTATGTCTCTTAATATGGCAGAAGTTCTATCCAATTCACCTAATATTTTTTTAGGAGGAGTAGCTACTTTTAGTTCTTTATAACAGTCAGCCCATTTGCTAAGTAAATCATTTAAATCGGCTTCTAATTCGGTTACTTCTTTATTCTCGGCTACGGTGCGTATAATAACTCCCATGTTTTTTGGGCGAATACTTTGAATAAGCTTTTTTAATCTATCGCGCTCCTCAGATGTTTTGATTTTTTGTGATACAGATACTTTGTCATTGAATGGTACCAGTACTAAATATCTTCCTGCCATTGATACTTCGGCAGTAATACGCGGTCCTTTTGTTGAGATTGGTTCTTTTGCAATTTGAACCATTACAGTTTGACCAGATTGTATTATATTGTTTATTTTTCCGTTTTTGTTAATCTCGGCTTCAAGATGGAACTGTGATAAGGAACTATCGGTTTGCTTGTTTGATATAGTTCTTTTAACATAACTCATAAATGAGTTAAATTGAGGACCTAAATCGAGATAATGTAAAAATGCGTCTTTTTCATAACCTACGTCTACAAATGCAGCATTAAGACCAGGCATCACCTTCTTGATTTTTGCTACATAGATATCTCCTACAGAAAAATTGTTATTTCTTTTTTCTCGATGCAGTTCAATAAGTCGCCTGTCTTTCAACAAGGCAATTACCACCTCTGAAGGTGTAGAGTCTATTACTAATTCGTAGTTCAACGTAAAGTGTATTACATGGTGTATTGCTTGGGCAGTAATAAATACCTACCGCTTTGGCTTGAGTAAAATCTAAGAGTATTTAATGTTGTAACTGTGCATATTCGAATATACGCAAAATGTACGACTTTAATTCTAATAAAATAATTACTTCTTTTTGTGTCTGTTTTTTCTTAGACGTTTCTTACGCTTGTGCGTTGCAATTTTATGTCTTTTTCTTTTTTTACCGCTTGGCATAATGTTTTTTTTTAACTGTTTTTTAATTCGTTTATATATCCTTGCACTTCTGTATTTATAGTTTCGTCCGTATTTATTTTTTTATATTTTTCTAAAATTTCTATCGCAGTTTTTTTATCACCTTTACTAGCATATGTTTGTCCCAAATAAAGATATGCTTCAATATAGGTGGGGTGCATCAATAATATTTTCTTAAAGCGTTCAATGGCTTTTTCGTATTGCCCTGATTGCACTGCAAACATTCCTAAATTTAGTTGCGCACTAATATTTGTAGAATCCAATTGAATCACTTCTCTCAATAAGCCTATTCCTTTCATTGGATCTTTTGTTCCTTCAACATAACATACACCGAGACATACTTTTGCATCCAAATTGTTTGGTTCAAATTCAGTTACTTTTGTATAGCACTCTATCGCTTTACTCATCCAAATCGTTTTATACTGATCACTCCCAAATTTTGATGAGCCGTAATATTTGTTTCCTGCATTGTTCCAATCTCCACTATTGTTATTAATAAGAGCTTTTTGCTCTAAATAATATCCTGCAACGGATAATTGTTTGCTGGAATTCCACAACTTAGAAAGTGAATCCAACAGAGACGATTTTTGTTGAGGATTTCTTGCCGTTTGAAGCAATTGTTCCTGTACTGTAATATTATCAGTTTGAGGCTGGTTTAATGTTTTTTTCAATGAGTCAATATACGCTTGCATTGAAAATTCATTTCCACTCTCTTTTCCTTTCGCTTTTGTTGCTTCAGGATTGCCTTTTTTAGGCGCAATAAATAAAAGAACTATTAATAATATTGCTCCAATAATAGCTCCAACTTGGAATTTATTAATGGAAGCCATATTCTTACTTAAGGTTTTTCTTCACTTTCTCCACAAATGTTTTTGCCGGTTTAAAAGCGGGGATTTTGTGAGCAGGGATAATAATGGTTGTGTTTTTTGAAATATTTCTACCTGTTTTTTCTGCCCTTTTTTTCACTATGAAACTTCCAAAGCCCCTTAAATATACATTTTTACCTTCTGAAAGTGAATTTTTTACACTTTTCATAAAAGCTTCAACAGTAGCTTGTACAGCAATTTTCTCTATTCCTGTTCTTTCGGCAATTTGATTTACTATATCGTTCTTAGTCATTGTTTGTTAATGCTTTATGTTTTTTAGGGTTGCAAATATACTGCATTATTATGGATTAGCAAAATCAAAGATAAATAGAATAAGTTTTAGTCGTAGTTGTTATAAAAACAAAGAGGGGCGGTGTGTCATTATGCAACCTGACACTTTTACTGTTTTATTTGTTATTCTGTTTGTGAGTTCTCTTTTTATCTAATAAGCGTAATATTTTCTACCCTTTCAAATGATTCTCCTTAGTTGGTCTTGTGTTTTTGTGAAACACCCTCTGCAAAGTGTTGCTTATGGTTGTATGGATTTGCTTTTTTGGCGTTTGCGATTTTTTAACTTTATAATGTAAAAGTATAACAAGTTGCTTACTTTAAATTATTTTGGATTAAGTATTTTTCGATTTGTTACACTTTATTTTATAGAAAGATACTTTATCGAAAAATAGCACTTATAATGGAAATGTTAAAGCAAATACATACTTTTGGATTTTTAAAGATTTAAATAATGCTTGATTTAAACGGAAAGTCGATTTTAATTACGGGTGGTACAGGATCGTTTGGTAAGAAGTTTGTCGAAACAATTATTCATCGTTTCCCTGCCATAAAAAGGTTGGTAATTTATTCACGTGATGAGTTGAAGCAATATGAAATGGCTCAACAATTTCCACATTCAAAGCATAATTTTATCCGTTATTTTATTGGTGATGTGCGTGATGCGGAAAGGTTTAAAAGAGCTTGTGAAGGCATTGATATTATTGTTCATGCTGCCGCATTAAAGCAAGTACCAGCAGCCGAATATAATCCAATGGAGTGTATAAAAACCAATATTTTTGGCGCTGAGAATGTGATTAATGCTGCATTGGATTCCGGTGTGAAAAAAGTAGTAGCATTATCCACAGATAAAGCGGCTGCTCCAATTAATTTATATGGAGCTACAAAGCTTTGTTCCGACAAATTATTTGTTGCTGCCAATAATATTCGTGGATTTAAGGATTTGTTTTTTTCGGTTGTTCGTTATGGAAATGTAATTGGTTCAAGAGGGTCAGTTGTTCCTTTTTTTATAGATAAAAGAAAAGAGGGCGTATTACCCATTACACACCCTCAAATGACACGTTTTAATATTTCATTAGAGGAAGGTGTTGATCTGGTATTGTATGCTATTGAACACGCTTGGGGGGGGGAGATATTTGTTCCAAAAATACCATCTTATAAAATAACCGATGTTGCTAAAGCCATTGGGCCTAATTGCAAACAAGAAATTGTGGGCATACGCCCTGGTGAAAAATTACACGAAGAAATGATTACTGAAACAGATTCATTATATACAGTTGAATTGGATAAGTATTATGTAATAACACCTACCACGCCAACGTGGAAAACTTCTGATTTTATTGAAAAATTTAAAGGGAAAATGGTTGAGCCTGGTTTTAAATATAATTCAGGAACAAATACAGAGTTTCTTACTGTAGATGCTATCAGAAACGAAATAAAAAAGCATGTGGATAAGAATTTTTCAGCTTAGTGTTTTGTAGTAGAATAATTTCTGTTACATTTGCGTTGTTTAAAATCATTCTAAATAAAATTGAGTTCAAGTATCAACATATTAATTGCCGACAATAGCTACCTTGTTCGTACAGGATTAAAAGCTTTATTGGCAGGTAATCAGGATTTTGTTTTTTCAGGTGAGGCCTGCGATTCAGGAGAACTGGCAGAAAAACTTCTTTTTTGTCAGCCCGACCTGCTTATTATAGACAGTAATTGCAACAGTTTTTCTACCCAAGATATTAAAGTTTTGCTAAATAAAAATAAGAATGTAAAAGTTCTTTCTGTTTGTTCTCATCAGGATAAATTGTCACTTGCACGCTCTATAGAGATAGGAATACATAGCTTTTTATTGAAGGATTGTGATATGGATGAAATTACCGAGGCCATTTACAAAACAGCAACCGGAAATAAATTTATGTGTGGTAAGATTGTTGCGATTGTTACAAATGAAACTTCAAGTGAAACTTCCTGCGAAGGGTTCAATATTACTGAAAGGGAAATAGAAATAATAAAACTACTTGCCGAAGGAAATTCCAATAAACAAATCGCAGATATTTTATTTTTAAGCACTCATACTGTAAATACACACCGTAAAAATATTATGGCAAAAGTGGGTGTAAATAATGCTGCAGGCTTAGTACTTTTTGCGGTAAGAGAAAACTTGATTTCCCCCAATAAATATCTTTTCTCATCTCCCAATTAGTTTTAATAACTAATTGACAATCAGGATTAATATTATTTAGAATCATTCTAAAATACCCTTTTTTAGGTATTGTTTAGAATGATTCTAAACAATATTTTTGTTCTGTTAATCTATTTATATAAATTCAATATGAAAAAATCACTCATACTTATCTCTATTAGTATTGTCGCATTTTCAACTGCGTATTCACAACAAAACGACAGAGCAAAAGTAATAACCCTAAAAGAAGTTGTAGTTAAGGGAAATCAACCTTTGGGCATAGACCGTATGCCTGATTTAAAAGATAATGTAATTTATGCAGGTAAAAAAACTGAAGTAATACAAATGAATAAAATAAATGCCGACCTAAGCACTAACAATACTCGTCAGATTTTCGCAAAAGTTCCGGGAATGAGCATTTGGGAAAATGATGGTTCAGGTATTCAGGCGGGAGTGGCAACACGAGGGTTAAGCCCGAATCGTTCATGGGAATTTAACGTTAGGCAAAATGGATATGATATTAGTTCGGAAGTTTTTGGTTACCCTGAAACCTATTATACTCCTCCAATGGAAGCATTGGAAAAAATTGAAGTAATACGAGGAGCAGCATCTTTGCAATATGGTCCGCAGTTTGGAGGATTGCTCAATTATCAAATTAAAAAAGGAAATCCAAACAAGCCTATATCATTTGAAACGCAACAAACCGTTGGCTCTTATGCTTTATTTAATACATACAATGCCATTTGCGGAACGCACAAAAAATTTTCCTATTATGGATTCTTACATCATCGTACTGCCGAAGGGTGGCGTAATAACAGTCGTTACAATATTTACACAGGATATTTTTCTGCAAACTATCAGCTAACAAAAAAAATAAATATAGCAGGAGAATATACTAATATGAATTATAAAAGTCAACAGCCGGGAGGACTTACCGATGTTCAGTTTAAAGAAAATCATCGTCAATCGTTCAGAGAAAGAAATTGGTTCGGTGCTCCGTTTAATGTTGCATCGCTCACAGTTAAATATGATATTTCTACATCAGTAAATTTACAAATCAAATCATTTGCTACGATTGCAGAACGAAACAGTGTTGGTTTCACTAAATCTATCACAACAAAAGACAGTATAAATCCTACTACACTTCAATACAGTGCAAGACAAGTAGACAGGGATAATTACGAAAATTACGGAACGGAAGTAAGTGTATCGGTGAAATATAAATTCTTTAGTAAAGAAAATATTTTTGCAGGGGGCATAAGAGCTTACAGCGGAAGCACAAAAAGAAATCAACTTGGAACAGGAACAACTGGCAATAATTTTGATTTAACGCTCACCAATCCGCAGTACGGACGTTCGTTAGATTTTGGAACAACGAACTATGCCGCCTTTGCTGAAAATATTTTTCAAATTGGAAAACGGCTTAAAGTAGTGCCGGGCATTCGTTTTGATTATATTGAAAATCAAAGCGAGGGATATATTAATACAACAAAAACAGGTACATTAAATTCTAACAAAAGAGTACGCCAACTTCTACTTTATGGAATTGGAAGCGAATTTAAGGTTACAGAAAAAACAAACCTTTATGGCAACTATTCTCTAGCGTATCGCCCTGTTACATTTTCAGAACTTACTCCTTCCGCCACTACTGAAATCATTGATCCGAATTTAAAAGATGCAAGCGGTTTCAATGCTGATTTTGGTTATAGGGGTAATGTAAAAAACTATTTGAGTTTTGATGTTGGCATGTTTTACCTGCACTATGATAATCGTATAGGAACGCTTACTCAAAATGGAGCGCCTTTCAAAACGAACATTGGCACATCAGTAAGTCAAGGCGTTGAATCGTATATTGAAATAGATGTTGTGAAAATATTTACAGAGAAATCAAAGGTTGGAAGCATCAGTTTTTTTGCATCTAATTCCTTTATTGATGCAAAATATGTAAAGTGGAATAATCCTGCGATTGCAAATGACCAAGCAAAATCAATTGAAAATAAACGAGTTGAAAATGCGCCACAATACATTCATCGCTTTGGAGCAACGTATTTTCTGAAAGAATTTTCTGCAACATTTCAATTAAGCAGTGTTGGAGATGTATTTACCGATGCAGTAAATACAGAGACACCAAATGCGACAGGAACTATTGGAAAACTTTCAGGATATCAAGTAATGGATGCATCCCTTTCATACAAATTTATGGAATATTATAATTTTAAAGCCGGTGTAAACAACATTGCTGACCAAAAATATGCAACCCGCAGGGCTGGCGGTTACCCTGGACCTGGCATTATGCCGGGTAATGGCAGAACTGTTTTTGTGAGCATCGGTGCATCATTCTAAAATTAAAAATGGTTAACCTTTTTGACAGCAATAAGGGATAAAATATTTCTTACTGTTTAATAATATATCTACTTTTGAATACAATTCCAAAGTATGATATTGATTGCAGATAGTGGTTCAACAAAAACAGATTGGAGGCTAATTGATTCCGAAAATAAAATACATCAGTTTAGTACACAAGGATTCAATCCCTATTTTCAAAGTCTTGAAGAAATTTCGGCTGAAATAAAAACTAAATTAGTTCCTATTTGTAGTATAAATTTAGGTGCTCCTTTGACAATTTTTTATTACGGTGCTGGATGTTCCAGTACAAATAAAAAGGAAATAATAAAGTGTGCACTATTGCAAAATTTCCCACAAGCAATTATTGAAGTGGAACACGATTTATTGGCTGCTGCACGTGCTTTATGTGGTAAAAACAAAGGGATTGCAACTATTTTAGGTACTGGCTCTAATACGTGTTATTATGACGGGGAAAAAATTGTACAAAACATCGATTCATTAGGATTTATATTAGGCGATGAGGGAAGTGGAGCTCATATTGGAAAAACATTTATGTCAGCCTATTTAAATAAGGAATTGCCACAAGAACTTTCATTGCGATTTCAAGAACGCTTTTCTTTATCAAAAGAAATAATTCTTGAAAATATTTACAAGAAACCGATGCCAAATCGTTATTTGGCGTCTTTTAGTCAATTTATTTTCCAACAACAAAAAGAGCAAGTAGTTTTTGATTTGGTTGCCGATTGTTTTAGGCAATTTTTTGATAAACATATATGCAAATACCCAATGCACAAACAGGTGAAAATAAGCTGTGTGGGTTCTGTGGCATTTTATTATAGTAATGTTTTGCGTTTAGTTGCTGAGGAAAAAGGACTTGTAATTGATAGGATTCTTGAATCGCCTATTGCGGGCTTGCTTTTATACCATACCGATAATCAAGACTAGATTCAATCTTCTTCAAAAAATATTGTTAATAGCTGTTGATATTTTCAATCAAGCACTTTTGGGTATTTAACTACCTTTGTTTTTTATAAAAAACAGATATGTATTATAATAATATTCTTGAAACTATAGGAAATACGCCACTTGTAAAAATTAATACCATTACAAAAGGTGTAAAAGCTATTGTGCTTGCTAAGGTAGAAACTACCAATCCGGGCAATTCCATAAAGGATCGTATGGCCTTAAAAATGATTGAAGATGCTGAGCGAAGCGGAGTGCTTAAGCCTGGTGGCACTATTATAGAAGGAACATCAGGTAATACAGGAATGGGCTTGGCTATTGCAGCTATTATAAAAGGGTATAAATGTATTTTTACAACTACTGATAAGCAGTCGAAAGAAAAGGTGGATGCATTAAGGGCATTTGGTGCTGAAGTAATTGTTTGTCCTACCAATGTAGACCCTGAAGACCCTCGTTCTTATTACTCAGTTTCATCCCGTTTAGTGAACGAAATACCAAACTCTTGGAAGCCGAATCAGTACGATAATCCATCAAATTCTGTTGCTCATTATGAACAAACAGGACCCGAAATATGGGCACAAACTGAGGGTAAGATTGATCACTTAGTAGTAGGGGTTGGTACAGGTGGAACAATTTGTGGTACAGGAAAATATTTAAAAGAAAAAAATCCCAATATAAAAATATGGGGTATTGATACCTTTGGCTCTGTTTTTAAAAAATACAAAGAAACAGGGATTCTCGACAAAAATGAGATTTACCCATACATAACAGAGGGAATAGGAGAAGATTTTTTACCAGCTAATGTTGATTTTAGTATCATTGATCACTTTGAAAAAGTGACCGATAAGGATGCTGCAATAATGACCCGAGAAATTGCAAAAAAAGAAGGCATTTTTGTTGGAAACTCTGCAGGCTCTGCAATGGCAGGATTGATACAGTTAAAGGATAATTTTAAAGAAGGTGAAATTGTAGTTGTTATTTTTCACGATCATGGAACTCGGTATTTGGGTAAAATGTTTAATGATGATTGGATGCGTGACAGAGGGTTTTTGGATGTAAGTAAACCATCCGTTAGAAGCATTGTTGACAGTCGTAAAAATTATAATTTAATTTCGGTAAAAGCCGATCAAAAAGTAGAAGATGCACTGAAATTAATTACCAATTCTGATATATCGCAAATGCCGGTTATGAAAAACAATGAAATTGTGGGGGCAATTAATGAGAGTTCATTGTTGATGAAGCTGCTTGAGAACCCAGAACTTAAAACTCAAACAATTGAAAAGGTAATGGATAAACCATTTTCAGTGGTAACCATAGATATGACAGTGGAAGAGGTGTCTTCAAAAATTACGAAAGAAAGTGGTGCTGTAATGCTTCGCGACAATGGAGGAAATATGCACATCATTACAAAGTATGATATCATTAAGGCTATTTGCTAAATGAAAAAACAAATAGCACAATTATTCTCTTTTTTTAGAGACAAACATTCTGAGATTTATAAAATAGGTTTGGTACTTATTTGCATATCTGCTATTGTTTATTTCTTTCCTCGCGAAGGCAAGTTTAAGTATGAGTTTCAAAAAGGTAAACCCTGGCTATCTCAAGACTTGATAGCTCCTTTTGATTTTGCAATCAATAAAAAGTATCAAGAAATACAATCGGAACAGAGTCAAATCCAACAAAACTCTAAATTATATTTTAAGTCAAATAATGATGTTCTTAAAGAGGTAGAAAAGGAATTGGAAAATAAATTCGATAGCGTTTGGAATATAAATAAATCACTAATAAAAAATGATTCAAAAGAAAAGAGTATCGAAAAGGGATTGAAAATTTTAAACGAAATTTATAAAAAAGGTATTGTTCAAGTAAATGATAAAATAGAAAATAAGGGAACAGATTATTCCATTTTTATATTGAAAGATAATTTTGCTGTTGAGGTTGAATTGTTAGATATATACACAATTCAAACGGCTTATAAATATGTTGCAAGAGAATTAAAAGACGATACCCTAGAAAGAAACATTAATAAAATGCTCCTTATTCAAAATGTATTAAAACAAAATGTTTTTTATGACGATGAAACCACAGAAAAGTTTAAGAGTGAACAATTAAATAACATTTCACTTACCCTCGATATGAAACAAAAGGGTGAAAGAATTATTTCGCGTGGCGACTTAATTGACGAAGATAAATTCAATATGCTTCAGTCATTAAAAACAGAATACATCAATCAACTTGGAAATAATACCCATTACTTTTTTATCAGGGGTGGTCAATTTGTGTTGGTTGCTTTATGCATTTTAATGTTAATGACATTTTTGTTTTTGTTTCGTAAAGACATTATTGCTGATAATCAGAAAATATTTTTTATGCTGGTTATCTTATTTACTGTTTCATTGATGTGTTCAGTTAGTATACAGCTTAAAATTGAAAGTGTCTATATTATGCCTTTTTGTATATTTCCGGTTTTAGTAAGGTCTTTTTTTGATACAAGAATTGCTCTCTTTACACACTTAACATCCGTCCTCATACTATCATTAATAGTTGCCAATCCTTTCGAATTTGTTTTTATTCAAATCATAGGAGGTATTTTTGCTATATTTAGTATTATCAACATGCGTAACAGGTCGCAATTGTTTTTTTCTGTTGCTATTATTTTTTCAGCTTACAGTATAGCTTATATTGGAATTTCCTCAATTCAAGAAGGATCTTTGCAAAATATTGAATGGCAGAATATTACTTGGTTTGCCATTAGCTCAGTGCTTACCTTGTTTGCCTACCCATTGATTTATGTTTTTGAAAAATTATTTGGATTTATTTCAGATGTATCCTTAATGGAACTTTCAGACATAAATTCCCCGCTATTAAGAGAATTAGCATTAAAAGCACCTGGTACATTTCAACATTCACTGCAAGTGGCAAGTTTGGCAGAAGAGGCTATACTTAAAATAGGCGGTATACCCTTGTTGGTTAGGGCAGGTGCCTTGTATCATGATATAGGTAAAATGGAAATGCCAATGTATTTCATTGAAAATCAATTTACTGGAGTAAATCCTCATGACGAGTTGGGATACGAAGAAAGTGCCTCAATCATAACAGGTCATGTAAGTAAAGGGGTAGAAATAGCAAAGGCAAACAGTTTGCCTGATATTATAATTGATTTTATTCGGACTCATCACGGTACCACAAAAACACAATTTTTTTACCAATCATTCTTGAAAAATTTCCCTGGTGAAGAAATTCACGAAGCGTTATTTCAGTATCCGGGCCCCATACCATTTTCAAAAGAAACTGCTGTGTTAATGATGGCAGATACGGTTGAAGCTGCTTCAAGAAGTCTTAAAAAATATGATATAGAAACAATAGATAGCCTCGTGGAGAGAATTATTGATGCTCAGATTAAGGAAAATCAATTTATTAATTCGGACATTACATTCAAGAATATAAGTAGTATAAAGAAAATTTTTAAGAAAAAGCTGTTAAATATGTATCATTTACGAATAGAATACCCGAAATAGGTCTATTTTAGTGAATTTTACCGTTAACTAAATAAATTGTAACCAAAATCAAATATTAAACAAAAAAAATTTTTTGGTCAGTAAAATTATTATTACATTTGTTTATTGAAAATTAAAAAAATTGCTATGAAAAAAACAATTACTATTTGCGCGTCACTTTTCATTTTTGCAGCTGCTACAGCTCAATCTCAATTGAAAACAGATTACTACGATGCTGCTAAAACAAAAAAGAAGACCGAAGGTTATATTATGGACCCAAACTTTAAACTGGAAAGTTTAACTATGAACGATTACGTTAATCGTGATGGTAAATGGACTGAATGGTTTGAAGACGGTAAAGTAATGAAAGAAATGCAATTTACTAAAGGTGTTATGTCAGGTCAATGGAAATCTTATTTCCAAAATGGCAAATTAGATTACGATGTTAATTACGATACCCATAAAGCAGTATTTTACTTTTTAGATGGAGAAAAACTTTGTGCTGGTGATATGTATCCTGGTTTTAAATATGAAGGTAAATGGACTGGATGGTTTAAATCTGGTAAAGTTACATACATAGGTAACTACAAAATGGGTAAAAGACACGGTGATTGGACTTGGTATGATGAGAAATCAGGAGCTGTTCTTTTGCAAGAAAAATACGATAACCAAACTTTAGTAAAATAATTACTAAATAATGTATAATAAAAAAGCCCCGAATTATTCGGGGCTTTTTTTTGCATCTAATTTCAATGTGGCATTGGTTTAACATAAAATGTTATACTTCTATTATTCCCAAAAGGCTAGTGTATTTCTTTTCAATTTTATGGAAAAATAAAAATACCTGCATCTATACAGCAAAAGAATCTAAAACTTTTGCTTATGATAACTACTCAAATAAAGTCGGAACTACAACATAGTAGTAGTCTTATTAACAAGGCAACCGATAAATTTACCAGCGACCCTCGGCACTATCAAATTACTTTCTTACTTATTTTTTTACTTTTCGGAATTACCAATCTTGGTTGGGAGGTGGAACAATTTAAATTCATTGTCACTTTTATTACTTGTTTAAGCACACAAGCTGTATTTACCTATTTCACCAACAAGGATTTTAATTCCTTGAAAAGCGCGCTTATTTCTTCGCTTAGTTTATGCTTAATGTTTAAAACCAATGAAATGGGAACTATATTTCTTGCAGGTTTTTTAAGTATTGCCAGTAAGTTTATGTTTCGTATCAATGGCAAGCATATTTTTAACCCAACTAATTTTGGAATCATAATTACCATTTTACTTTCAGGGAAAGCTTGGATATCACCCGGACAATGGGGAAGCAATGGACTTTTGTTGCTTTTTATTGGATTGCTTGGTTTAACAGTATTGCTTAGAGTAAAACGTTTGGATACAGCCTTTGCATTTTTTATCACATTTGTTGGATTATCTTTTATTCGAAATGTAGTATATCAAGGATGGCCAATAGATTTTTTCTTTCATCAATTTACAAGTGGTACTCTTTTACTGTTCACCTTCTTTATGATTACCGATCCGGTATCTACCCCATCACATAAAATAGCGAGAATTGTTTGGTCGGTGCTTATTGGAGTTGTGGCATTTTATATGCAACATATATTATTTGTAAACGGAGCACCTATTTGGGCGCTTTTTATACTCTCGCCTTTAACAATCTTATTCGATAAATTATTTAGTGCTAACCAATTTAAATGGAAATGATTATGAAAAAATTAATGACAATCCTCTTGCTATGCGCAGGAGCAACAAAGATGAGTGCCTTTTGTGGTTTTTATGTTGCAAAGGCTGATGCCAGTTTATTCAACACCTCATCGCAAGTAATTCTTGCACGTAACGGTCAACGTTCCACCATAACTATGTGGAGCGATTTTAAGGGCGATGTAAAGGATTTTGCAATGGTAGTACCTGTTCCAGTTGTATTAAAAAAGACAGATATTAAGGTAGTAGAACATACGTTGTTCGAAATGTTGGATGCTTATTCAGGACCAAGAATGGCAGAATACTACGATAATAATCCTTGTCAAAATTATGATTTAGAATCAGTGTCAGATATGGCGTATCCATCATCTATGGCACGTGGAGCAGGTATGCAAGAGGAATCAAAAAGTGCTAAAAAAGAAGTTGTTAAAATTGAAGCAAGGTATTCTGTTGGGGAATACGATATTCTTATTTTATCCTCAAAGGAATCGGTTGGACTTGCCGATTGGTTAACAGAAAATGGGTACAAAATACCAAGCGGTGCAAATGAGGTGTTAGAGCCTTACATTAAGAGTAATATGAAATTTTTTGTTGTAAAGGTGAATACCGATGAACTTAAAAAAAGGGGAACAAGCGCCATTCGTCCCATTCAAATTAGTTTTAATTCGCCCAAGTTTATGCTTCCTATTCGTTTAGGAATGGCGAATGCGAATGGTAAGCAGGATATGATTGTTTACGCTTTATCAAAAACAGGAAGGGTTGAAACCACCAATTATAGAACATTGAAAATGCCTACTGACAATTTGGTTCCTGAATTTGTTGCGGATGTATTTGGTAAATTTTATCACGATTTATACCGCAAGAATATGAAAAGAGAAGGGGGAAATAATGTATATCTTGAATATGCTTGGGATGTAAGTATGAATGCCTATATCAAATGCGACCCTTGCTCTGGAACACCACCCGAAATTGCAGAAATGATGACTGCCGGTGTAGATTGGCTAGATTTCGATTATCATTACAATACTTATAATGGTAGTGTGTTCCTTACTCGTTTGCATGTTACATACGATAGAGAAAATTTTCCGCAAGACTTGATGTTTCAGGAAACACCCAATAAAGAAAATTACCAAGCCCGTTATGTTATAACACATCCTGCACAAGGCCCTTTTGATTGTTCCGAAGGTAAAAATTATTTGAGCAGTGTATATAAAAGGAGAGTTGAAGAGTTGCAGGAACTTTCTAGGCTAACAGGTTGGGATGTTTCTAATTATGCCGATTATGCATACACAATTAATGGCTTTAAAATTCCTATGGAATCAAAAAGCACTTCTACAAAAAATACAAAAAATGATACTACAGGGTTTATTAGCAAACCCAATAATCAAATTGGTTTACCCAATAATGGAACAATTACTTCTGAAAATCCTACCAAAGAAGCTGTATTTAATCCTATTTACCTCGATGACGATAACAAAGGTGGTAATAATAGTGCTGATGGTTCCAAAGGGACAGATGCTTATTATATAGTTGCTTTGGGTGCGATGCTGTTGCTCTTATTTATGTTGATAAGCAGTCGAAGAAAAAGAGAAAGTGTTTAAAATGGTTTGTTGGTTGTTAGCTATACCAAGGCTAACAACCAACAATTATTATTTCTAAACGGACAAATAAATTGTGATAAACTTAATTTCATTGCTATTTTTTCAATTATTCATTATATTTGCTTTCTTTGAAGAATGTAAATATGTTGGGTAAAGTTATAATGGAACAGGATATCCAAGGCACTTCAAGCATTGATATAAGCAAACTTAGTTCAGGCATTTATTTTATTAGAACCAACGATGGCTAAACTACTAAATTAGTGAAGCAGTAATTTTTTCTTTCCAAAACAAATCCCCCATAGAATTATATCCTATGGGGGATTTTTATATACTATTTTTGGGTCTTAAAAACAACTCAATTAAAAGCTCCAATACTTTACTTTTACGCTCCTAATTGTTATGTTTGTATTAAATAATACCATACGCTTTTATGAGCCAGGCAATGACCGATAAAAAAAGAAAGATAGACTCTCCTATACCTGAAATTATTTTATTGAAAGCGTTTTCATTGATGTGTACCGCAAAGGCTATGACAGAGCTTTACGAGGCGAATAAGGATGTTACAGCTAAATACGTTCATGCTACTTCTCGAGGTCACGAAGCCATTCAATTGGCGATGGGCTTACAGCTAAAAGCACAGGATTTTCTTTCCGCTTATTACCGTGACGACAGTATGTTGTTGGGTATTGGAATACAGCCCTACGAATTGATGTTGCAGTTGCTCGCAAAGCGCGATGACCCTTTTTCGGGAGGGCGTACCTACTATTGTCATCCTAGTTTGAAGCGCGACAACATGCCCAAAATTCCTATGCAAAGTTCCGCAACCGGAATGCAGGCAATTCCTACTACAGGTGTAGCAATGGGTGTTCAGTATATTGAAAATCAAAAAATGCCCACCAACTATGGTGCTGATAAACCTGTGGTAGTTTGCTCACTGGGTGATGCATCTATTACGGAAGGCGAAGTAGCGGAGGCTTTTCAAATGGCAGTTCTTAAAAAATTGCCAATTTTATATTTGATTCAAGATAATGAATGGGATATATCGGCAAGTGCAAAAGAAATAAGGGCCCAAGATGCTAGCGAATATGCAAAGGGCTTTAAAGGTTTGGAGGTTCGAACCATTGATGGCAGCGATTTTATGAAGTGTTACGAAACCGTTCAAGAGGTAATAGGACTTATTCGAAAAGAAAGAAGACCTTTCATGATTCACGCCAAAGTGCCTTTGCTCAATCACCACACATCTGGTGTACGCAAAGAATGGTACCGTGATGACTTGTTGGAGGCTGCAAAAAAAGATCCTTTTCCGCGTTTTAGAAATCAATTGATTGTTGCAGGTTTCGAAAGCTACGAATTAACAAAAATAGAAGAAGAAGCGGCAAAGGCTGTTCAGGAACAATATACACAAGCACTAAAGGCAGAAGACCCTAAACCGGAAGATTTATTTTTACACGATTTTGCTCCTACACCAATTACTGAGGAGAAAGGGGTGCGTGAACCGAAAGGCAAAGAAAAAACAGTGATGGTTGATTGTGCTTTATTTGCTGTGCAAGAATTAATGACAAAGCACAAAGAGTGTTTGCTTTATGGTCAGGATGTCGGTGGACGATTGGGTGGAGTATTCAGGGAAGCCGCAACTTTGGCTCAAAAATTTGGTGACGATAGGGTATTTAATACGCCTATACAAGAAGCCTTTATTATTGGAAGTACTGTTGGTATGAGTGCTGCAGGATTAAAACCCATTGTAGAGGTTCAGTTTGCCGATTATATTTGGCCGGGTCTTAATCAATTGTTTACGGAAGTAAGTCGTTCATGTTATTTAAGTAACGGTAAATGGCCGGTAAGTTGTATTATACGTGTACCTATAGGTGCTTATGGCAGCGGTGGTCCTTATCACTCTTCCAGTGTTGAATCAGTATTAACAAACATTCGTGGTATTAAAATAGCATACCCTAGCACAGGAGCCGATTTAAAAGGATTGATGAAAGCAGCTTATTATGATCCTAATCCGGTAGTAATGCTGGAACACAAAGGTTTGTACTGGAGTAAAATAAAGGGTACCGAAGATGCTAAAACCATTGAGCCTGATGAAGATTATATCATACCTTTTGGTAAGGCAAGAATTGTGTTAGGGGCGGCAGAAGATTGCAAGGCAAAAGGAAAAACACTTACTATTATTACTTATGGAATGGGCGTTTATTGGGCAAAAAATGCTGCTAAGGATTTTTCTTGCCAAATAGAAATTATAGATTTAAGAACTTTGTATCCGCTTGACGAAGAAACTATTTTTACTTCGGTTAAACAAAACAACAAGTGCATTGTTTTAACGGAAGAACCTACAAATAACACCTTTGCTCAAAGTTTGGCCGGACGAATTAGTCAAGAATGTTTTAAGTCATTGGATGCGCCTGTATTGGTTGTTGGTTCTGAAAATTTACCGGCTATTCCACTTAATTCTATATTGGAGGCCACTATGTTACCCAATGCCGATAAGTTGAAAATTGCGATTGAGTCATTGTTGAAATATTAATATACATTGGAGAAAGAGAATCACATTGAGCTATTGCTTAACAGCACGAATACTGATAAAGAACTTTTAAGTATTGCTAAGAAGGTTTTAAATAATGAACGCATAAATACAAGCGAAGGCTTAGTGTTATATCAAAAAGGCAAACTTGCTTTTTTGGGAATGTTAGCGAATTATGTGCGTGAAAAAAAGAATGGAGATTACGTTTATTTCAATCGTAATTTTCACATTGAGCCAACCAATATTTGTGTGTTCGATTGTAAGTTTTGCTCTTACTCACGTTTATTAAAACAAAAGGAGGATGGTTGGGAAATGAGCGAGGAACAAATTTTAAACATTGTTCGTAGTTACGATGGAAAGCCAGTTACGGAAGTTCATATAGTTGGTGGGGTACACCCAAAAATGGGATTGATGTATTTTGCAAATTTGATAAAGAAAATAAAGGAAATTCGTCCCGATATACACGTAAAAGCATTTACAGCAGTGGAGTTGGAGTATATGTGCAGGAAAGCCAAAGTAAGCTACGAAGAAGGTTTACGCATATTGAAAGAACACGGACAAGATTCCTTACCAGGTGGTGGTGCTGAAATATTTGACGAAACATTGCGCGCACAAATTTGTGATGATAAAGCAACTACAGCACAATGGCTCGAAATTCACGAAACAGCGCATAAATTGGGAATGCCTTCCAATGCAACGATGTTATATGGTCACGTAGAAAATTTTGAACACCGAGTTGATCATATGAACCGATTAAGGGAATTGCAAGATAAAACAGGTGGATTTAATACTTTTATTCCGCTTAAGTTTAGAAATAAAGACAATCAGATGTCGCATATAGCGGAGGTTTCAGTAATTGAAGATTTGCGCAATTATGCAATTGCCCGAATATTTATGGATAATTTCAATCACATAAAGGCTTATTGGCCTATGATAGGAAGAACCACAGCTCAGCTTTCTTTGTCATTTGGTGTGGACGATATTGATGGAACAATTGACGATTCAACAAAAATATATACGATGGCAGGCTCGGAAGAGCAGAGCCCTAAATTAAGCACGCAGGAGTTGGTTGAATTAATTAAACAAGTAGGAAAGCATCCTATTGAGCGCGATACTTTGTATAATGTAATTACCGATTACAAAGACTTTTCGTTTAGTAACGAAAAGGAAGCGGCATACTCCAATAGGTAAAAGTATAGAGTTCTGATGCAAAATATTTTAAGGATTTTCCTTGTATTTTCTCTTTTTACAAATTTTTCCTTCAGCTACGAATTGAAGCAAAAACCGACTGTGAAAATTAAAAAAGCAATCGGTAAAATAGTGTTGGATGGAATATTGGATGAGGAGGATTGGTTGAGTGCAGATGTAGCCAAGGATTTTTACAATACCTTTCCACACGATACTGGATACGCTAAAACAAAAACAGAATCGCGCATTACTTACGATAATAAGAATATTTACGTGTCGGCAATTTGCTATGATGAGTTAGAAGGAAATTATGTTATTCAATCCTTAAAACGCGATTTTTCTTACCCTGTTAGTGATGCATTTTCAGTAATTTTTGATCCTTTCGATGACAATACAAACGGTTTTAGTTTTGCCGTAAATCCATACAATGTGCAACGAGAAGGTCTTGTTGCATTTGGTGGTGGGGAAGGTGTTTCTACTGATTGGGACAATGTTTGGTACAGTGAAGTGAAGCGAGAAACGGGGAAGTGGGTGGTTGAAATGGCTATTCCTTTTGTTTCATTAAGGTATAAAACAAATATTCCGCATTGGGGAGTGAATTTTACCCGGAATGATTTAAAGCGTAATGAGAGTAGTTGCTGGTCGGCAGTTCCTAGGGTTTACAATATATCTTCGCTCGCATTTACTGGCGATATGGAGTGGGATACTTCACCTAAAAAATCAGGGACTAACGTAGCTCTTATTCCTTATGTTAGTGGTGAGGGTAATCACAATTATGAAATAGATGATAAAACAAATACAAAACCTAATGGAGGCCTTGATGCTAAGATAGCAGTTAGTTCATCCTTAAATTTAGATATTACGGTTAATCCAGATTTTTCGCAAGTAGAGGTGGACAGGCAGGTTACAAACCTTACTCGTTTTAGTTTATTTTTCCCTGAGCGCAGAAAGTTTTTTATTGAGAACAGTGATTTGTTTGAGCGTTATGGTTTCAGGCAAATACGTCCTTTTTTCTCACGACAAATTGGTTTGAATAGTGGCAATGTAATTCCTATTCTTGGAGGGGCAAGGTTAAGTGGTAAAATAAATAAGAATTGGCGTATCGGTATTATGAGTATGCAAACTGATAAAGTAAAATCATTGAATGTAAAGAGTCAAAATTACACAGTGGTAGCATTACAACGACAAGTATTTGCGCGTAGCAATGTGGCTGCTATATTTGTGAACCGTCAAGCATTTTTAAGTAACCAACAACTGATAAGTGATTTTAATCGAGTAGCCGGTTTGGATTTTAATTTGGCATCGAAGAATAACAAATTCAGGGGGAAGGTTTTTTATCATCACGCGTTTACACCCTTGCAATTAAACGATAATTATACACACGCTTCTTGGTTCGAGTATTTTGATAAAAATTGGCTTGTGATGTGGAACCACGAGTATGTGGGTAAAAATCACTTTGCCGATGTTGGTTTTGTGCCGCGTATTTTCCAGTTTGATGCGGTGAATAATAAATTAGTGCGTAACAGTTATTGGCGTTTTGAACCAATTGTTATGTATAAGTTTTATCCTAAATCATCCATCATTAACAATCATGGTCCGGGTATTTATTTGAGTCAATATTTTGATTCAAAATTAGCTAGCAATGAAAGTTTATTGCAAGGGAGCTATAAAGTAATATTTCAAAGTTCGGCCGAAACTAAATTGGAGTTAAATAAAAGTTTTGTAAAATTACTGTTTGCATCCAATATTACTTCAAAAGGATTACCATTGGCTATAGGGTATTATAATTATAACAATACTTTGCTTTCGTATACTTCCAATAAGCGCAAACTGTTTAATTATTTGTTAACCATAAATTACGGTCAGTTTTACAATGGTACAAAGTTTAGTTATTCCGGAGAATTAAATTACCGCCAACAGCCTTTGGGCATTTTCTCACTTGCCTTTTCGCAAGATGAAATAAAATTACCTGAACCTTATTCACATGCATATTTAACCTTAATTGGACCTAAGGTAGAGTTGTCGTTCACTAAAAGCTTATTTTTCACTACTTTTTTTCAGTACAATACACAGCTCAACAATTTCAACATTAATAGTCGTTTACAATGGCGTTTTAAGCCAATGAGTGATTTCTACATAGTGTATACTGAAAATTATATCACACCTGTATTTGGGATTAAAAACAGAGCACTTGTGTTTAAGTTTATTTATTGGCTCAATTTGTAAAATTGCTTGAATGATGTTTCTGTAAATTGTTTTTTTGTACCTTAGTATTCAATGAAAATGAGTTTATTTATAATGTATTTATTTAGCATTTTCCTTTTTTCTTGTAAAAAGGATAGTGATGCTTTAAAACCTGTAATCACTATCAGTATTCCTAGTGAAAATGCTCAATATGCTATAGCGGAAAAAATAACGGTAACAGCAACTGTATGTGATGAAAGTAACATTGAATATATTATGATGCAGATAATAGATGAAAATCAAATAGCCGTTACACCACAAATTCTATCCATACCGAATGAGAAAAAAGCTTTTATAAGCAACGATTTTGTTATTGAAAATAATAAATTGAAATCGGGTGATTATTATATTTATATACGCGCCTTTGATGGTACGAATGAGTCGAGTGTTCGTAGAAAAATTTATATCAGTGAAATACCTAAATATAGCAAAGCGATATATGTATTAACATCTCCCGGTCAAAATCAATTTGATACTCACAAAGTAGATTCGCTTTATACTACTTCGCTCGCTTTTTCTCATATTGGAGATTGTATAGGTATAGAGGTGAATTCAAATGATAATCAGGTTTATACTTGTGGTAGTTTAACAGGTAATTTAGAGGCGCGTACTGTAACGAATCATTCAATGGTGTGGAACAGTAATAATAATGGTGCAGGGGTGCCTTACTTTACTGCAATGCATTCTGCCGAAAATATTTTGTATGTTGGGCACTATGATGGACACATAAGTGGTTACAATAAAAATGGGCAGATTACAGTCAATACAACAGCTGGTGGCAATCAATACTACCCAACTAAAATAAGCGCGAATAACGATTTAATATTTTCGGAAGAAAAGCAATTGGTTGGACAATTAAAAAGGTTATCAGTATATTATTCTTCTACAGGTGCATTAAAACAATCGGTTTTATTTCAGGCAGATGTAGTAAATATGTTTTTTAAAGATGATAACAACACATTTATTTTTGCGAATCAAAATGGACAAGCAAAAATGTATATTTATTCTGTTTTGCAAAACACATTATGGGAGCCGCATACTATTTCAGGAACTATATATGCAGCAGATAGGATGGATGAGAATACATACTTTATTTCTACAAGTAATTCCATATATCGTTATCGATACAATACCAATAGCTTATTTACGTTACTTTTCGGAACAAAATCACAGTGTTTAAAATACAATGAAATTAGTGATGAAATCGTTGTTGCCAATAGTAAAAGTATAAATGTATACAGTAATGTCACAATGAATTTAACACACACAATGGTATATTCCGACTCAATTAATGATATTGGAATACTTTATAACAAATAGTTAGTAATGAAGAACATAAAAATAAATGCAATATTCTTATTCTTTTTTTGTGCGAACTTTCATTGTTTTGCGCAATTGGATAGCATTCCGGATAAAAATGTTAAACCCCAAAAAAAGGGATTCGATTCTTCTAAATTGTTTTCAGGTGGGAATTTTGGTTTGTCATTTGGTACCATTACAATTATAGATATTTCACCATTGCTGGGGTATCAAATAACGGATAAAGTATCAGCAGGGCTCGGAGTTACTTATTTACATTATTCAGACAATGTAAATCAATATAAAACAAATGTGTATGGGGGCAGAGTATTTGCTCGCTACAATCTTTTTCCAAATTTATTTTTACACGCAGAAGCAGAAGAGTTAAACGGTGAATGGGTGTATCCCGATCGTTGGTGGGAATTGGCATTGCCGGTTGGTGCCGGATACAGACAACCTTTGGGTGATTTTTCATCTTTTACGTTTATGTTATTGTATAACCTCAATCATACTGTCTATTCTCCATACCAAAGTCCAGTTATAGTAAGAGTAGGATTTAATATAGGCTTATAATATTTTAAAAATTAACGAGTGATTCAGTATCTAGAAAATTATCAAATCAATAAACAAAAGTGGGATGCCTGTGTAGCCAAATCGTTTAATGGAATTATTTATGCATATTCTTGGTATTTGGGTATTGTATCGCCCGATTGGAAAGGATTAGTGGAGGACGATTACATATCAGTAATGCCCTTGTGTTCAAGAAAAAAAATTGGAATATCCTATTTATTTCAACCATTTTTCACTCAACAACATGGAGTTTTTTCTACTGCTAGGTTAACTGAAGATAAAACCAATGAGTTTTTAAGTTCAATACCAACTATTTTTAAGTTAATTGAAATTAATCTAAATACTTTTAATAAAACAAGCGATACGTCCTTTACAATTGAAAAAAAATCGAATATAGAACTTGATTTGATTGAGTCGTATGAAAATATTGCAAAAAATTATTCTCAGAATCATCAAAGAAATATTAAAAAAGCACGCCAGAATGGTTTAGTGATTAGTTATCAAGTCAATATTCAGGATGTTATAAGTGTTTTTAAAGACAATAGAGGAAAAAATCTTGAAACATTTAAAAAGAAGGATTATGAAACTCTTACTAAATTAATTGAGCATTGTACTAATTGTGGAATAGGTCATACCGTTGGAGTTTTTAATTCGGATAAAACATTATGTGCTGGGGCATTTTTCATTGAGAGTAATAATAAGGTGATTTTTATATTTTCTAGTACAAATAAAGAAGCAAAAGAAAAAAGTGCTATGTTTTTGTTGTTGGATAGTTTTATAAAGGAAAACTCACAAAAGAATATTACTCTCGATTTTGAGGGGTCTAACGATGAAAATTTGGCTCGTTTTTATAAAGGATTTGGTTCTAAAGAATGCGTATATTTACAATTAAGGAGAAACCGCCTTCCTTTTTTAATTAATTGGTTAAAAAAATGATGTTATGGTAAATATTATAGGTGCAAAAAATTCTATTTTTAATCAGTTTATGTCTCAACTTCGAAATGCTGAAGTGCAAAAGGATAGTATGCGGTTTCGAAGAAATTTAGAACGAATTGGTGAAATAATGGCATACGAAATAAGCAAACAATTAACCTATGAAACGAAGGATGTTATAACTCCAATGGGAGTAGCAAGTATGAACCTTCTTTCTGAAAAACCTGTTTTGGCAACAGTACTTAGGGCAGGCTTGCCACTTCATCAAGGATTATTAAATTATTTTGATGATGCCGATAATGCATTTATATCGGCATATAGAAAACATCACAAAGACAATACTTTTGAAGTAAAGGTTGATTATCTTGCTACTCCTACTTTAACAGGTCGTACACTTATCCTTTCCGATCCGATGTTAGCTACAGGTACTTCTATGGTGCTATCATATCAAGCACTTATAACACGTGGTATGCCTGCTCATATTCATATAGTATCAGTGGTAGCAAGTATGGAAGGTCTTGCTTATGTTAAGAGATATTTACCTAAAAATGTTACTTTTTGGTTAGGTGCAGTAGACGAAGAGTTAACAGTTCAATCATTTATAGTGCCGGGCTTAGGAGACGCTGGGGATTTAGCTTTTGGAACGAAGTAATATAAATGAAGGATTTTTGGGAAATTATTTCTGTAATATTATTAAGTAGTGTTAAATTTAGCATTGGTGGAATCCCGCTTGCCCTAGGATTAGGCTTCCCATTTTTTAAGGCCGTAACAACTACTTCAATCGGAGGTATTATAGGTACTATTATGTTTGTTTATGTTAGTGATTTTTTAATAATATGGTGGAACAAACTTAGAACTAAAAAGAAGGATGGCGTTATTAAAAAACGGTTTACTTGGAAGAATAAAATAATTATTATTGTAAAAAGACGCTTTGGTTTATTGGGGATTTCCCTGCTAACACCACTTTTATTGTCTATTCCATTTGGTTGCTTTTTGGCGGTTCGTTTTTTTAAAAACAAAGAGCGTATTTTGGTTTATATGTTTGCCTCTGTTTTGTTTTGGGCTGTATCACTATCTTCTTTTAAGTTGCTTTTTCCAGAATAATGTACAACCATATTTTTTTTGATTTAGATAGAACTATCTGGGATTTTGACACCAATTCCACAGAAACATTAATGGAAATTATTAGCGATTTTCAGTTACATACATACACCGGATTTACGGATACTGAAAATTTTATTGAAGTGTATAAAAAAATCAACAATGAATTGTGGAGTGCATATGGAAATAACACTATAACAAAAGAACGTTTAAGGAATGAACGTTTTGAAAGGGTACTGCATTTATTTAATATCAATGATGCTAAATTAGCTTTAGCTATTAGTGATGCCTACATTAATAGAAGTCCTTTGAAAAAAGCACTTATGCCAAGCGCAATAGATGTGCTACAATATTTATCAGGTAAATACACCTTGCATATCATTACCAATGGTTTTAATGATGTACAGTTTGTAAAATTGAAGAATTCTCAGGTAGAACATTTCTTTACACATATAATAACTTCAGAAAAGGCCGAAAGTAAAAAGCCCGCTCCGACTATTTTTGATTTTGCATTGAAAGTTTCTGGTGCAACAGTAAAAAATAGTATCATGATAGGGGATAATATGGAGGCGGATTGTATAGGTGCAAGAAGGTTTGGGATGGATCAAATTTTTTATAATACGGATAATATTATTCACCAAGAAAAATTTACGCACGAAGTAACAAGTTTATTGGATTTAAAAGGAATTCTTTAAAATGGAGGAAAAATTTGCATTTTAATTCTCCTTCACCTTCTCCCAGAAGGTTTCATTCAGTTGATTAAGATCAAATCGCAGTTCTTTATTGAAGGTTATTTTTCTGTTTAGGATATTCAATGTTTGAGGTTCTGATTGAAAAAGCGGGGGATTTTCTTCCGTTAAGTAAAGACTATTAATTATACTTAAACAACCACAACGAAAAATAACATTGCTAATCGATTCAATTGTTTCAGACTCATTAATGTCTAAAATGGCGTTTGCAATTATTTCTCCCTCATCAACATCATTGTTTATATAATGACAAGTAACCCCAGTCACTTTGTCGTGGTTTGCAAATGCTTTTTTAATGGGATCAAAACCTATTAATCCCTTGTGTTTTGGTAAAATCGAGTAGTGCAGATTTATTAGTTTGCCTTTAAAATCACCAACAAGCTTTTCATCTAGTATTTTATGAATATGACAAACAATATAATTTGGTTGTAATTCAATTAACTTATTATATAAAGCATTATTGTTGTTTTTTCTATTATATGGAATCAGAAAATTTGGAATACTATTACGATCGCAAAATTCAAGAGCTTCACAATTTCTGTCAGCTATTACTGCTATTATTCGAAAAGGAGCACTTGTTGAATTAAGGAAGTGGTATAAAAAACGTAAATTACCGCCACTACCTGAAACCAATACCACTATTCCTTCATATCTCCTCTTGTTCAATAAAATTCGGTTTTTGCGTGGTTTTTTCATTTACTCTGTAAACATATTCACCTAACACACTTATGCCAAATAGTATTGCAGCAATGCCTAATCCTGAAAAAATAATGATGCTCGCATAACCTTTAACAAGGTCATTATATATTAGTTTTCTCAATAAAATATAAATTACATAACTGCTTGTCGATAAAAAGAAAAACATTGATAAAATGGACACTATTCGAATGGGAGCATATGAAAATGTAAAAAATATATTACTTGTATGGCGTATTAATTTACTGATGCCATAAGCACTTTTCCCTATTTCTCTATTGTTGTGTTCCACCCTTATGCTAGTCACGTTATTTGTTGTCCAAGTAATGTAACCGTCTAAAAATGTATAAGAATTATTCATTTTCGTAATCTCAAGTGCAATTTTTCTTTTAATAAGCCTAAAAGATGTAAAGTCGGGGTGTAATCCTGGAATACTTTTTTGTAATAACTTACCTGCTAATTTTGACGTTAAATTTCTGAAAAAACTGTGTTTAAGTTCATTGTATTTACCATATACAACACAAGCATTTGTTTTTATTTGCTGTTCTATTAATTTGGTAATTTCAGAAGGAGGGTGCTGTAAATCTTCGTCCATTGTGATAATAAATTTGCCTTTCGAATGCTTAATACCACATATTGTCGCATTGTGTTGACCGTAATTTTTGGAGAGTCTTATTCCTGTAATACTTGAAGGTGATTTAGCCTTCAGTTTCAATATTTTCTGCCAAGCTTCTTCATTACCGCAATCAAAAACAAATATTAATTCAAATTTTTCATTTCGTGAGTCAAACAACTGTTGCAATTCAACACTCAAAATCTCGATAGTTTTTTCACCATTGAATACAGGAATGATTACTGAATATAGGGATTGTTGAGTGTCCATTTCTTTTTATTTCGTATTAATACCCTTGAATGTGTTTCATGTTTTAAATCAATTTAATAGCGATAGATTGTATACAGAATCAATAATTTATTCATAATCGTTTTATACAAATCTATTACACTATTTTGAAATCTAAGAAAAGAAGCGAAAATAGTTTTTAACGAAATTTATTTAATAGAAAAAGCTTCCCGTTTGAGAAGCCTTTTTTATATCAAATTGCTAAAATTACTTTGTAGTAGGAGTAGCAGCAGGAGTTGTGTCTGCTTTTTTCTCATCTTTTTTGCAACAAGCTTTTTCTTCACCTTTTTTGCAGCAAGCAGCTTTGTCTTTTTTGCAGCAAGATTTGGATTCTTTATTACACTTTTTTTTGTCTGCATCTTTACTTGTAATAGAGTTTTGAGCAGTAGATGCTAATGCAAAACTTGCAACAGCAACAAATAATAATAATTTTTTCATTTTTAATATTTTAGGTTTTTTTATATACACAAATATAGGCAACTTTTATACCAAAAGTAGAATTGTTGAAATAATTAACAAAATTTAGCTAAACGTTCCGATAACAGTCTCTCCTCCTCTTGTTTTTTGTTCTAAATTAACACACACTTTTGATGTTAAGGGTAGGAAAATATCTACCCTCGAGCCAAATTTAATAAAGCCAAATTCCCCACCTTGTTCCACTTTATCGTTTTCTTTGCAATAGTAAACTATCCTTCTTGCAAGGGCACCTGCAATTTGTCTAAATAATATTTGCTCTTTATTTGTATGTTCCACAACAACCGTTGTTCTTTCATTTTCGGTAGAAGATTTAGGGTGCCAAGCTACTAAATAGAGGCCCGCGTGATATTTTACATATTTAATCAAGCCACCTATAGGGAATCGATTTGCGTGTACATTTATAGGTGACATAAAAACCGATACTTGAATTCGTTTGTCTTTAAAATATTCCGGTTCATAGACTTCTTCAATTACTACTACTTTCCCATCAGCAGGTGAAACAATTGTATTTCCATCTATTATTGTTATTCGGGCTGGATTTCTAAAAAATTGTAATACAGTAACCAAAACAAATACCGAAAGTGCGTAACCTAAGTAAACAACAATGGGGTAATTTAACCATTTATAAATGGAAATATTTACTAATGCAATAAATAGTAAAGCTGCTAAAAGAGTTGGATAACCTTCTTTGTGAAATTTCATAGTTAACTATTAATTTTATGTAAATGTAATTATTATTTAAACAGGTGCTTGAAATTGCTTTGCCAGTATTTCTATTTCTGTTTCTGTATTGTAAGCGTGAAGGCAAATTCGTATTCTTTCAAGTCCTTTAGGAACCGTTGGGTAAAGAATTGCCCTTACATCAAAATTCAATTTTTGTAAGTTAGCTACAACCTTCTTTACTGATTCATTTCCAGGAATGATAATACATTGAATAGTACTTTCACTTTCTATTTTAGTTAAAGAATGATGTAGTTTATCAAATTTCGATTTAAAATACTGAATGCGATTTTTAAGCATTATTATAGCTTGTTCAGATTGTTTTAATAACTCATAGGCACAATTGATTGAAATTAATCCATGCAAGGGTTTTGCTGTTGTGTAAATAAAGGATCGCGAAAAATTGATTAAGTAATTTCTTAAAATTTCAGAGCCACAAATAACAGCACCATCGCAACCCATTGCCTTGCCAAAGGTAAATAGCGTTGCAAATACATCTTTTACCAATTGTAGTTCAAAAACTATTCCTTTTCCATTTTCTCCAAATACTCCTATTGCGTGGGCCTCGTCAACAATTAATAACACGCCATATTTATTACAAATAGTAGCGATTTCTTTTAAGGGAGCACAATCACCGTCCATTGAATAAACTGATTCTACTGCTAAAAAAATTTTACCATTAGCCGATTTAATCTTTTGTTCAAGATCTAGAAGATCATTGTGTTTAAAAGAATAATTAGTAGCAAAGCTTAACCTTACTCCATCGCGCACTGATGCGTGAATTAATTCATCATAAATAATGGTATCGCCTCTTTTAGCTACACAACTGAATAAGCCAATGTTCGCATCGTATCCTGAATTATATAGTAATGACGCTTCAAAATTGTGGTATTTTGCAATTTTCTTCTCCAGTGTTTCTGCATATTTAGTATTGCCGGCTAATAGTCGTGAACCGCTTGATCCATTTCGAATATTTTTTGTAGAATGAAATTCATTTTCTATATTTTTTGCCAATTCGGTCGAACGGGCAAATCCTAAATAGTCGTTTGAGCAAAAATCAATCAATCCATTTGTTGCGGTCAACTTTCGTAATGCATTTTCTGCACCTCTCTTGTTAAGCGCTTCTTGTAAAAATTGTTCTTTGTTGGTCACTATCATTTTTTAGAAGTAAAAAATAGAATTAATTTATATGTGTTAATTGCTTGAAAATTAACGGATATATAAATTCATACGAATGCCTGCCGATATAGAATAATTGATAATGTTATGATTAATTTCTGTAGGTAATTCCTTGGGTGAGGTTTTAAAGAATTTGTATTCAACATTGGGCATAATAAATATATAAGTTTTGTCAAATACTTTATAGTCTGCCATTAGAGCTAAAGAAACAAGAAATCGGTTTCCCAATTTAGTGCCGAAAAAATTATAGCGTTTTAAGCCATTGTAACTAAAATAGCCTAAATGTGTGTTTGCCCCTAATGACCAAAGGTTATTTTGTCTCATATTTATTGGAAATTCAGCCTGAATAAAAACCTTGTTTACTGTAAATGTTTCTTCAAATAGCATATACTTATCCGAACCTTTGCTTTGAATAAGTATTTTGTTCAAATAATAATCTTCAAATGCTACTCCTAGTCCTATTCTTAATGAGTTGCTAATGGGACCAATCACTTCAAAATTCATTAAGCGGCAAGGGTTTTGTGCTTTTAATTTTATGTCACCGGATTGAATAATGTTGCCCGATGTATCGTATAGACTTGAATTGAAGTTAGAGTACCAGCGTGCAGTTCCCATACCATAGCTTCCGCCAATAAAATACTTCCTGTTTTTTTCTTCAATTTTACTTTGTGAGTAGCACTGATAAGCAGATATTATGAATAAAAATAGGAGTAGTGTTTGTTTCATTCACTTAAATAAGTTCTGCCGTTTTATTTTTGGTCGACTTTTTAAATGCCTCACGGGGCTTTAAACCAAGGATGGAAAACATTTCCATATCTGCACTGAATTCTGGATTTGGTGTAGTAAGCAATTTGTCGCCTGCAAAAATTGAGTTGGCTCCTGCCATAAAACAAAGTGCTTGACCTTCCAAATTCATATGTGTCCTTCCTGCAGATAGCCTTACTACTGTTTTAGGCATCACAATCCTTGTTGTTGCTATCATTCTAACCATATCCCAAATAGGTACTAAGGGTTGGTTTTCAAGTGGTGTTCCTGCCACCGCTACCAATGCGTTTATTGGAACAGATTCGGGTTGCGGTGTTAAGTTAATCAAGGTCATTAACATCCCCATTCTATCTTCAATCGATTCGCCCATCCCGATTATTCCACCCGAGCAAACTGTAACTTTTGCTTTGCGAACATTTTTAATGGTATTTAAACGGTCGTCATAATTCCTGGTGGTAATTATTTTTTTGTACTGTTCTTCCGATGAATCTATGTTGTGATTGTAGGCATATAGTCCTGCATCGGCAAGTTTTTGAGCTTGTGGTTCGGTTAACATACCCAAAGTGGCACATACTTCCATTCCTTTTGCATTTACCACTTTCACCATTTCCAATACTCGGTCAAAATCCGAATTGTCGCGTACTTCTCTCCAAGCAGCACCCATACAAAGACGGGAAGCACCACTTGCTTTTGCTTTGTCGGCAGCCTCAGAAACTTGTGACACGGTCATGAGTTTGTGAACCTCAATATCAGTATGGTAACGAGCAGCTTGTGGGCAATAGCCGCAATCTTCCGAGCAACCTCCTGTTTTAATAGATAATAGCGAACTTACTTGTACCTCATTTGCATCGTTAAATTCACGGTGTACGCTAGCAGCCTTGTATAATAGGTCTAAAAAGGGTAAATTGTATATACTCAACAATTCTCCCTTTGTGTGTTTTTTCTCTTGTGACATATAAAAAAATTTATTCCTACAAAATTAAGCTTCTATTTTAAAAAAGGAAATTAAATTACATTTGTTTTAATTTTACCATTATGCGTATAGACATTATAACTGTTTTACCACAATTGCTGGAAAGTCCTTTTTCGCATTCTATATTGATGCGTGCACAGCAAAAGGGACTTGTGGAGTTGAATATAATTAACTTAAGAGATTATGCTGTTGGTAAGCATAAATCGGTTGACGATATGTGTTATGGAGGCGGTGCAGGAATGGTTATGGGTATTGAGCCTATTGCAGCTTGTATTGAAAAACTGAAAAGTGAAAGAACATACGATGAAGTAATTTATATGTCGCCTGATGGAGAGTTGTTACAGCAGAGGGTGGCAAATCATCTTTCTACTTTTAAGAATATAATGATACTTTGTGGTCATTATAAGGGGGTTGATGAAAGGGTACGTGAGTTGTTTATTACCCGTGAAATATCAATTGGAGATTATGTGTTAAGTGGTGGGGAATTGCCTGCAGCATTGTTGTGCGACAGTATCATTCGTTTAATACCGGGCGTATTATCGGACGAAACATCGGCACTTACCGATTCTTTTCAAGATAATTTACTGGCACCCCCTGTTTATACACGTCCCGCAAATTTTAAGGGAAGTAAGGTGCCTGATATTTTATTGAGTGGGAATACACCTGAAGTAGAAAAGTGGAGACACGAAAAGGCTGTGGAGCGAACGCTACAAAGAAGACCTGATTTGTTGAAATAGTTTCTATTTGATATTCGAAAAATTAGAACAACTACCAACTAACAAATAGCTTTCCTCTCAAAACCAAACTCTAAAATCCGATCAATAAAGTCATAGGGTTTGTATCCATTGATAGCGGTTTGGTGAAAAATGCAAGTAGCAGGAGTCATTCCGGGCAATGAATTTACCTCAATGAAAATAACCTCTATTTCATTTTTATCGAACACACGTACAAAAGCGTCAATTCGGCAGTATCCGCTAACATTAAGTGCTTTGGCAGCTTTTTCAAGTTGTACCTTTACTTTATCCGAAATTAGTTGTCTGTCTGCTTTAATGTTTGAATACCGAGCGGGTGTAATGTTTTGACCTTGTCCTGCTAAAAATTTCTCTTCCAACGACAGTATTTCTCCATCTGCTAATGCTTCGGATGCTTCAAATATTTCGTAACAAATGTTTCCATTTTTATCAAAAGTGGTAAGCATTCCACCTGTAATCTCTAAAAAGTGTTTCGCATTTTTTTTGCTGATAAGCTCTTCCACAAGAAATTGTCTTTTTTGTGGAAATTCTTCGTTCAGTTTTACTTTTAATATTTCTGCACTTTGAGGGTTGAGGGTTATGGAATTTCTGAAAATTAATTCCGCAAAAGCAATTAGTTCCTGCTTTGTTTTTATTTTTCGCACTGCCGAACTACAGCCATCATCAACGGGTTTTGCAATAAAAGGGAAGGTTATTTTTTTTAGCAACTCCTCGATATATTTTTCAGGATTTATATTCCATTCATCGTCCTTTACAACAAAATGTTCGGCAACAAGTAAACCTTCTTTTTTTAGTATTTCGTTGGTTTCGTATTTGTTGATGGTAATGTTTGAACTGTTGGCATCAGATCCATTATAAGCCAATCCTACTTTATCTAACTCTCGTTGAACAGCACCATCTTCACCGGGCTTACCGTGAAGTGCTATAAACACTCCATCTACGATCTCTTTCAGGTCGCTGTAGTTTATCTTTTTTGGTTTAGCAAGATTGTCAGTATGGGCATATTTTGTTGTGATATCGGATGCTTTTTCAATAATTTCTTTTACCACATCATGAACATAATAATTATCTATTTTCTCTTTAATATCGTCTGCATTGTCCTTCAATAAAATATTGATGGGAATCTGATACATCAAGTGATTGTTATCGTCACCTGTTAAGAAAATTGGAAATGGTTCATACTTTTCCGATGAGGCCAGTTTTTCATAAATATTTCTGCCACTTTCAATGGATATATGTCTTTCCGAAGAATAGCCCCCAAGCAATACAGCAATTTTAATTTTATTATGTTTCGCTTCTTTGTCATTTTGTATGCTGTTGTCTAATTTTTTTAAGAGGGAATTGTATGCGTCATTTATTCCTATTTCTTTTGCTCTTTCAGATAGTGATGTACGCAGTATATAAGTAAGAAATTGAGAAGGATTTAATCCAATTTCGGCAGCCTGATGAAAGAAAAAAGAAGAGGGCATCATTCCTGAAGTGGTATTTGGGTCGTTTAGGTAAATAGTATTATCTCTTCCTATAAAACCATCTATACGGGCGTATACATTAAAGTGCAATGCACGAAAAAGTTTTTCGCACTCTAAACGGATGGCATCAATTTGTTCTTTAGGAACATCGATGGGTGTAATTTTACGTGCTAATCCTGGTAAGTATTTTGATCGGTAATCAAAAAGTTCTTTTCCTTTTCTGATTTCGGTAGGGGGAAGCGCAATTACATCGCCATTTTCTTTTTGTGCAACAATACAAGAAAATTCCTTTCCTTCAATAAATCCCTCAATGAGCACTGTGCTTTCACCATCTAGAGATTCAACAACTAAACCATCAATGTTTGTAAGTCCTTTGTTTAAAAAGTCTATTAATTGGCTTGGTTCGTAAATAATCTCTTCATCTATTTTTACGGGAAGTCCGATTCCTTCACGGATGTCAGAAAGCGTTTTAATGTATTCAACTTTCTCACTATCTTTCATCTTATTCCAAAAGGCGGAATTAATCCACCTTGTAAACAATGCCTTTTCCACGGCTTCCATAAAGGTAAATTCATCATCCGCTTTATGAAGTATGCTTATTCCAATGGATGAGCCTTGATGTGCCGACTTTACAACAATTGGGAATCCAATTTCATTTTTTGCTTTTGTGAATGAGTCCTTGCAGTTTCCGTTTATCCAATCATTTCGATCAATGCTCATAAATTTAGGACTATTAAACCCCGCATTGACCATTAATTTTTTTTGTATACTTTTATTGATACCAATCGAGGAAGGTAGAATTCCCGAGCCGGTATAGGGTATTTTTAAATATTCTAAAAATCCTTGAATGCGTCCATCTTCACCGTATGGTCCATGTAAGCAAAGGAAAGCAATATCAATTAATTGTGAAATGTTTTCGGATTCAATTTTTTTACCAATTCGCGAAATCATTTCTTCTTGTTGGGATATGGAAAGGTTTCCCAAATTTTCAGCATATAACGGAAAAGTTTGATTGCCGGAAGGAAGAAATTCCACAGGAGGATAAAAATCGCGAATACTTCCTTTGTAAATAAATTCCCAATTAAGTAGAATAAAGTTGCCAAAGCTGTCTACAAAAACAGGAATGGCTTCGAACAAACTTTTGTTTAGGTTATCATATACTGTCCTGCCGCCCGCAAATGATATTTCTCGCTCTTTCGAAAAGCCTCCGAAAATGATTCCTACTTTTATTTTCATACAATTTGTAACCTCTATAACAAAAGTAATGAATTTGTATGCTTACAAGCTATTGCGATGATTTAAGAAATTAACAAGTTTACCAACAGCTATAGATCGGTGGCTAATCCTGTTTTTTTTTTCTATAGACATTTCTGCAAAGGTTAATCTCTGTCCTTTTGGAATGAAAATAGGGTCGTACCCAAAACCATTAACTCCTTTTGGTTTTTCAGCTATGCTTCCCTGAATAATTCCTTCAAAAATATGTTCTTTTCCTTCCATTACAAGTGATATAATTGTTTTAAACTGAGCAGCGCGGTTTGTTTTGCTTTTCATTTCATGTAATACTTTTTTAATGTTGTCGGAATCACTTTTATGCACACCTGCATAACGTGCGGAATATACTCCGGGTTCCATATTCAATGCTTCAATTTCTAATCCGGAATCATCTCCAAAGCAATTATTGCAGGTATGATTGTAAATATGCCAAGCTTTTAAGGATGCATTTTCTTCAATAGTACTGGCAGTTTCTTCTATTTCTGGAGTGTAGTTTATATCATTAAGACTAAGAAGCTGTATGCTTAGGTCGATAAGTTTAGTAACCTCAAAAAGTTTATGTTGATTTTGAGTTGCGAATATTAGTTGCATAGTATTTATAAATTCCACCTTGCCGAAGCCGTTACGCTTTGTGTTGTAAAATTATTTTGTAGAAATTTGTAGTATCCAGTAATGGCAATCATTGCAGCATTGTCGGTACAGTATTCGAATGGTGGTAAAAATACTTTTACATTTTTTGTTTCTTGCAATTGTAATAATGAGTTTCGTAAACCACTGTTTGCAGAAACGCCACCTGCTATAGCTATTTGACTAATTCCAGTTTGGTCAATTGCCTTTTCAAGTTTAATTAATAGAGTTGAAACAATTGCCTGTTGGTAAGAAGCGCAAATATCCGCTAAGTTTTTCTCAATAAATTTTTCATCTTTTCGTATACCATCTTTTATAAAATATAGAAAGGCTGTTTTTAATCCGCTAAAGCTATAGTTTAATTCAGGGACAGATATTTTTGGAAATGAAAACGCCATAGCATTACCTTCTTTTGCATAGCTGTCAATTAATGGACCACCGGGGTAGGGCAGTTTCAATATTTTAGCAGCTTTATCAAAGGCTTCTCCCGCTGCATCGTCCGTAGTTTCTCCGATCACTTCCATTTTTAAGTAATCGTTGACTCGTACAATTTGGGTATGACCACCCGATACGGTTAAACATAAAAATGGGAAGGAAGGAGTAAGGCCGTCTAACTTATTAATAAAATGAGCCAGAATGTGTGCTTGCATGTGGTTCACTTCAATAAGAGGGATGTTTAGTCCCAAAGATAATCCTTTTGAAAACGAGGTTCCCACCAATAAGGAGCCCATTAAACCAGGACCTTTTGTAAAAGCGATTGCACTTAGTTCAGTTTTATGGATCTTTGCTTTTTTAAGTGCAGCATCAACAACTGGAACTATGTTTTGCTGGTGAGCCCTGGATGCAAGTTCGGGTACAACACCTCCATATTGTTCGTGTACTTTTTGTTCCGCAATAATATTTGAAAGACATTTTCCGTTTTGTATAACGGCAGCCGATGTTTCGTCACACGATGACTCAATTCCAAGTATATTAATCATTGGGAGGCTTATGAATTATAGTTAGCTTTGCAAAGGTAAATAATAAAAAAGTAGCGTATTAAAAAGGTTCGCAAAATAGCGTTAATAATACTATCCGTACTAATTTTACTGGTGCTTGGCGGCTATATTATGTTGCGGTCAAGTAAAGGACAAACTTATCTTACACAAGTAATAGCATCTTATTTTTCGAGCAAACTGAATACTATAGTTACTGTAAAAGGTGTTGATATTGAATTTTTTAATAAGTTGTTGCTAGAAGGGTTATATGTAGAAGATTTGCACCACGACACTTTGTTGTATTTAGGGGAATTAAAATTGGGCATACAATCATTCGATTTGGATAGTAGCAGATTTATGTTGAGCAGCATTGGAATTACAAATACGCGATTCAATGTTGTAAAATACAAAGGAGAAAGGGAGCTAAACCTTCAGTTTTTAATAGATGCCTTTGATACTGGAGACATAGGCACAACTAAAAAAACTAATATTCCTCAATTTCGCTGCAAGAATATTGAATTGAATAACATTTATTTTTCATACCGTTATGAAAATGATACGATACCTAACGTTGGAATAAATTACAGTGATATGCGTATAAAAAAAATAAATGGTGCCATAAAAAATGTATTTATAGAAGGTGATACAATTCACGGAGCAGTACAAAACTTGTCCTGCATTGAAAAAAGTGGATTTGAGTTGAAATATCTTAATGTACTCGCTAAAATAAGTCCTGTGCAAACAGAACTACAAAAATTAGAGTTTGCTACAAACAATAGCCATATAAATTGCGATGTTACTTTTACGTACCAGAAATACGAAGACTATAATGATTTTATAGAGAATGTGTATATGAACGGTAGCTTTCGCAATACCCGACTTGAGATGAATGATATAGCATATTTTACACCTGAGTTAGAGGGAATTCATAAAATCGTTACGTTTAACGGAGATGCAAGTGGAACCGTAAGCAGCTTAAAAGCAAAAAATATGAATTTAACTTTTGGTGAGAGTTCTTATTTTAAAGGCAATATAAAGTTGACAGGCTTGCCTAATATTAATGAAACGTATATTCAATTAAATGTTGATGAAGCATTAACGAATAGCAAAGATTTGAGAAGTTTGCCAACACCACCATTTGTGGAAAAAAAATATTTGAAAATTCCGAAAGAGTTGGATAAACTGGGATGTATTAAATTTAATGGAGATTTTACAGGATTTATTTATGACTTTGTTGCTTATGGAACTTTTAAAACTACTATTGGTTTAATATCTTCAGATATTGCTCTTCAAGAGGATAAAAAGAAGGAGACTTATACATACCACGGTAATATTAAAACTAGGAATTTTGACTTAGGTAGGTTAGTTGAGGCTGAAAGCACAATAGGGGAAATTAGTTTGGATGCAGATGTAAATGGCAAAGGTTTAAACATAAATACTATCAATGCTGATATAAAGGGAAAGGTACAGCAGCTAGAGTTGAATAATTACAATTACAAAAACATAAATATTGAAGGTAATTTTGTAAAAAATATTTTTAAAGGTGCTTTTGATGTACAAGATGAAAACATTGCATTAGAATACAAGGGGAATATTGACTTTACGGGCAATTTACCCCTGTATAAGTTCACTGCAAATATTAAGAATGCAGATTTAGGTGACTTAAACATTCTAAAAACTGGTAGTCGGAATTCATTAGTTGGTGACTTTGATGTAAACGTAAGCGGTGATAATCTAGATAATATTATTGGGTCGATATCATCTAAAAAAATAGTGTATACTGAAAATGGGAAGGATTATTTTATAAAAGATCTCAATATGAGTTCTCAGCAAAATAGAAGTATAAAAACAATTACGCTTCGTTCAAATGTTGTGGACGCTGATTTTAGTGGGATTATTAATTTGGGAAAACTGGAAACGTCCATGCAAGAATTTATCACTGTTTTCATTCCTGCATTATCATCTAAAGATAAAAATAATGTTGTCGAAGTTGTAGAAAATTTTAGTTATTCGGTAAATTGTAAGGAATCAGAGGCACTTAGTAAGTTATTACTAAAGAATATTATTATTAAGCATAACACATTATTGCATGGTGCTATAAATACAGAGACGAATAAATTTTCATTAAACTTAGATGCCCCTGAAGTGTTAATTAATGGAAATATCGTTAAAACCTTAAATGTGACCTCTCAATCGGATAATAAAATTTTGTATTTTTCAGCCCAATGCAAAAGTATAGAGTTTACCAAAGATGCCCATTTGGGGAATGTTAAGATATATAGCCAAGCGCATAATGATAGCATAAAGACATACTTTGATTGGCGAAATTTGGACTCATTAAGAAATTATGGACGGCTGAGGTTGAACACTCATTTTGAGACGAAAAATAAAATAAATATGAAGTTTTTAACATCGGAATTCTTTCTCGAAGATTCGTTGTGGATAGTTAGCGATAATAATAGTATACAGATTGATAGTACACAAATTAGTATAAATGATTTTAGTTTATCAAACTCAGAGCATTTAGTAAAGCTGTCTGGCAAGGTTTCGGAAAACAAAAGCGATCAATTAATGGTGTTTTTTGATAAGTTTAATTTATCTTATGCGAACCCATTTTTAAAGAAAAATGATGTTGCCATCAATGGTATTGTTACCGGAAATGCATCCATTTCAAGTTTGTATGATAGCCCCGTGTATACTGCTGATGCTAATATTATAGACTTACTAGTAAACGATGTTCCAATAGGTAGCGGTTCATTAATATCATTGTGGAATAGTAAACAAGAATCCATTGCACTTAATGGAAAGTTTATGCGTGGTGAAATACCAACGATTGGTTTTTCGGGTTTTTATTATCTCAATAAAGAAAGTGAAAACTTTGATTTGGAGTTACAACTTCAAAAAACAAAATTGAAATTGTTTGAGAAGTTCACTTCAAATTTAGTAAGTAAAATTGGTGGCGTTGCAACAGGTGATTTGTTTTTAAAAGGAACTCCTGAAAGGCCAATTCTGAAAGGCTCATTAGAAGTTCAAAAAATGAGTTTTTTATTTGACTATTTGAATACATTTTATACCATTCCTAGTGGTGTTATTGAATTTACTGAAAATAAGATTTTTATAAAAGATATGTTGATGTTTGATTCACCCATTCCTGAAAAAGGAAAACCAATTTCTCCAAATACAGCGATGGTTAATGTTGCTATTGTTCACAGATATTTTAAAAATGTTACTGTTGATGTAAACATCAATGCGAAAAACCTGTTTTGTTTAAATACAACTGAAGGTCAAAATGATTCTTATTATGGAAATGCTTATGCAACAGGACTTATTCATGTATTCACGGATTTTAAAAATACTACTATTGATATTGATGCAAAAACAAATAAAGGAACGGATTTTAATATACCATTAGCAGGCGCAGATGATATTAGCTCAAATGATTTTATTCGTTTTGTAAATAAAGATAGAAACGCAGTTAAATTGGAGGATAAGTATAAATTAGATCTTTCCGGTATTCAACTTAATTTTAATTTAGATGTAACTCCTGATGCACAAGTTCAGCTTATTTTCGATTCTAAAATAGGAGATGTAATTAAAGCCAATGGACGTGGGAACATAAAAATGAACATCAACACACTAGGTCAGTTTAATATTTTTGGCGATTATGTAATTGAGAAAGGGGACTACCTTTTTACACTCAAAAATATTATCAACAAAAAGTTTAAAATTGACCAAGGCAGCACCTTAGCCTGGCACGGTAATCCATACGATGCAGAAATAAATTTAAATGCAACATACAATCTGCGTACCTCGCTGGTTGATTTAATGCAAGACACATCAAATACAAACTATAGTAAAAGAGTACCCGTTGAATGTAAATTAACAATGACAGGAAAGTTGATGAATCCTACTGTTAAGTTTGACATTGAGGTTCCTAATTCAGATCAAAAAATTCAAAATGAATTAATACGTATAACTCAAAATGATGGAGAGTTGAACAAGCAAGTTTTTTCGTTGCTTTTAGCCGGTAAATTCCAGCCTTCATCCGATAGAGCATCTTCAGTAACTGGTGGAGCAGTTAGTTCTAATTCATCCGAGTTGTTGTCCAACCAGTTAAATAATTGGCTTTCTCATCTTGATTTCCCAGTAGAAATTGGTGTAAATCTTAAGGGAGGCGATCAAGTAACAAATAAAGAAGTACAAGTTTCTCTCTCCAAACAATTGTTTCAAGATAGATTGAGCATAGATGGGAATTTTGGTGCAACAAAAAGCCCTACAGCAACAAATAATTCTTCTTCAGCCAGTAACCTTGTAGGTGATGTGAATATTGAATACAAATTAACACAGGATGGGAAATTAAGAGTTAAAGCTTATAATCAGTCTTATGAAAATACAAATGTATCCAATAACTCGCCATATAAACAGGGTGTTGGTTTAACATATAAAGAAGAGTTTAACACCTTTGGTGAATTGATGAGTAGGTATAAAGCATTTTTAAAATCAAAGAAGAAAAAGGTGGAAGTAAAAGAGGATGTTAAGAAAGGGGAATAAGTTTTATTCTGAATTGTCTTTTTACAAACATGTCATCGATAAGTGTATTTAAAAAGTTTTATAAATCAATTTTATCTTGGTTGGTATAACTTACAAACAAGCAATTATAGATAACCGTTCGTTATTATTTATAAATTATATTTGTGGTGAAAGCAATATTGAAACTTAAAAACTTTAAAATGGAATTCTTAGATAAAGCGATTGAAGATTATTCTATTCAGCATTCTACCAATGAGGATAGTGTTTTATCAGAACTTAATAGAGAAACAAATTTAAAAGTAATGATGCCGCGTATGCTATCCGGACATATTCAAGGAAGGGTGCTGAGTACCTTTAGTGCAATGTTAAAACCGGATAGAATACTTGAAATTGGTACTTATACAGGTTATTCAGCAATATGTTTGTGTGAGGGTTTGTCGGAGGGTGGATTGCTTTACACTATTGATACCAATGAAGAACTTGAGGGATTGGTTAGGAATTATTTTGAAAAGGCAGGATGTGCTAACAAAGTAAAGTACATTATTGGTAATGCAATGAATGTGATTCCGACTTTGGATGAAACATTTGATTTGATTTTTATTGATGCCGACAAAATAAATTATTCAAACTACTACGATTTGGTTTTTGACAAAGTGAGAAAGGGTGGCTTTATTATAGTTGACAATGTTTTGTGGAGTGGAAAAGTACTTAATAAACGTGAAAAAATGGATAAGGATACATTGGCAATTGATAATTTTAATAAAAAAATTAAGACAGACATGCGTGTTGAAAAAATATTGTTTCCAATACGTGACGGTCTTTTTGTGATTCGAAAAATATAACTTGTGAATAACACTTGTTTTATGATGTCTCAATTTTTCAATACCTTAGCGATTTAAATTATTATTTTATGAATGTATTGTTAATAGGCTCTGGAGGAAGGGAAAATGCTTTTGCTTGGAAATTGGCACAAAGTAAAAAATTGAACACCTTATTTGTTTGCCCCGGAAATGCAGGCACTTTACAGTTTGCTACCAATGTGAATATTGCAGAGTCAGATTTTGAAGAAATTAAAAAATTTGTGATTAAAAATGTCATTAAAATGGTACTGGTTGGTCCGGAAGGACCTTTGGTTAATGGCATTTACGATTTTTTTAAAGAAGATACTCAGTTAAGCAATATTCCGGTTATAGGACCTTCAAAAATTGGTGCTCAATTAGAAGGTAGTAAGGATTTTTCGAAGCAGTTTATGATTCGTCATAGTATTCCAACGGCTAGTTATGGAACTTTCACAAAAGAGCAATTACCCGAAGCACTTGATTTTTTGGTAAAATTTAATCCTCCATACGTAATTAAAGCGGATGGTTTGGCAGCAGGAAAGGGAGTTGTAATTCTAAATAATCTAAAAGATGCAAAAGTTGAACTAACTGAAATGCTTGTAAATGCTAAGTTTGGCAATGCAAGCAGTAAAGTAGTAATTGAAGAATTTTTGAAAGGTATTGAGTTGTCTGTGTTTGTATTGACAGATGGTAAAAATTATAAAATACTTCCTTCGGCTAAAGATTATAAGCGAATAGGAGAAGGCGATACAGGGTTGAATACAGGAGGTATGGGAGCTGTGTCGCCTGTTCCTTTTGCAGATGAAACTTTTTTAAAAAAGGTAGAAGAAAGAGTGATAATACCTACGGTTGAAGGCTTAAGGAAAGAGAATGTTGAGTACAAAGGCTTTATTTTTATCGGACTGATGAATTGTGGAGGTGAACCTTATGTAATTGAATACAATTGTCGTATGGGTGATCCTGAAACAGAAGTGGTTGTGCCAAGAATAAAGTCGGATTTGTTGGAATTATTTGAAGCCGTTGGAAACCAAACCTTAAATGAAATTCAGGTTGAGCTTGATGAAAGAATAGCAGTTACTGTAATGCTTGTTTCAGCTGGGTACCCAGGTGATTTCGAAAAAGAAAAAATTATTACAGGTACAGAAAATGTAAAACAAAGTTTGGTTTTTCATGCGGGTACCAAAATAGAAGGAAAGGATTTGGTAACAAATGGAGGTAGGGTGATGGCAATAACTTCTTTTGGTGATACTATTGAAGAAGCAATTGGATTATCTATGAAGAATGCAGAACTAATTAATTTCGATAATAAATATTATAGAAAAGATATAGGAAATGACTTAATAAAGCTATAACTATTTGTTAGGCTCTTTGTATTTTGGCCCGTATGTAGTCCAAATAAAGAATCCTACAAATCCAATGGCAATAAAAATCATATTAGAAGGACGACCGACTTTAACCAATATTTCAAAAAGTCCGTTAAAAATATCTGCTATACAATAAAATACCTTATCCATATTAATTTAGTTTATTTGATGCACAAAAGTAAAATTTATTTTAATTCACACAAAAATAATAATTAACAAAATAAGGTGATTCGATTTTTTAGATACAATCAATTTGCTGCAGTCGTAGCAATAGTATTGCTCATAGCTGCAATTTGGGTGTTTGGATTTTTACGTCCAGTAGCTGCTAATATAAAAAACACTATGCCTTTGTATGAAATATGTTGCAGTTGGTTGGGGACTAATTTGCTCGTCCAATATATTGTTGCAATACTGCTTGTATTAATACAAGCATTTTATTTCAATTACATTGTTAATAAGCACGAGTTATTAGGAAAAGTATCTTACGTTCCTGCATTGGTGTATGCTTTGTTTATGAGTGTTTGTAAAGCATATTTAATGCTGCATCCATTGTTGTTTTGTAATTTTTTTATTTTGATAGCTGTACATAAAATGTTAGGTACTTACCGTAAAGATGAGGCTTTTGGAAACATATTTGATGCAGGGCTTTATATTTCTATAGCATCCTTATTTTATTTCCCTGCCATTGTTTTATTCCCATTGGTATGGGTTTGTTTATTGGTGATAAGGCCATTCGTATGGCGTGAATGGATTATTTCTTTTTTAGGTTTGACAGTGCCTTATCTTTTTGCTTTTACCTATTATTTTTGGCTTGACAAAGTAGATTATTTTCTTTTTGATAAAATTTTCTTCCCTGTGTCGGATAGTAAATTTAGTATTGCTTCTGAACCAACTTCTTTTATTGTTTTGGTTACTACTATATTGTTTGTAATTGCAGTTTCATTCATAAAATTGCTCAATGGATTGCCAGTGAATACAGCATTTTCTGGCAACGTTTTTTTATTTTTCTTGTGGATGATAGGACTTTCATTTATTAGTTTTTTTATTGCCCCGGTACTTAAGTTTAACTATTTGGCAATTGCTGCAATGCCAATTGCATTGTATGTTGCAAATTACTTTTTAAATACACAACGACTGCGTTTGGCTGAAATACTTTTTTGGGTTTTTTTGATTATATTATTTTATAATCAGTATGTATACTACTTCAAACCAATTTAAAGAAACTCATTACGTTCAATGTATTCAATAATTTTTCCAGCAATGTCTAATTTAGTTGCCCCTTCAATACCTTCTAATCCTGGCGATGAATTTACTTCCATTACCAAAGGACCTCTGCTTGACTGAAGCATGTCAACACCAGCAATTGCTAATCCTAATTTCTTTGCCGACAGTATTGCTGTTGCTTTTTCTTCAGGCGATAATTCAATAACTGTGGCGTTGCCACCTCGGTGTAAATTCGATCGAAATTCGCCTTCTGCCCCTTGTCTTTTCATTGCACCAACTACTTGTCCGTCTACCACAAATACTCGTATGTCTGCTCCTCCCGCTTCTTTAATAAATTCTTGTACCAATATATTTGCCTCTAGCCCCATAAAAGCTTCTACTACCGATTTGGCAGATTTTTGTGTTTCTGCTAAAATTACACCAATGCCTTGTGTTCCTTCCAATAGTTTAATTACACAAGGGGTTCCGCCAACCTGTTGTATAACACTGTCGATGTTTTTAGGATGAGATGCAAATACGGTTTTTGGCATACCAATCCCTGCTCTCGAAAGTAATTGCAAACTCCTTAATTTGTCACGTGAACGAACCAGTGCTTGGGATTCAACGGCAGTAAATATTTTCATCATTTCAAACTGACGAACAACGGCTGCTCCATAAAATGTTACCGATGCTCCAATTCTTGGTATCACAGCATTCACTCCTTTTACTTCTTCGCCGTTATGAAAAATGTGGGGTCTGCCTTTTTCTATTACAAGTACACATTTTAAATGATCAAGCACCAACATTTCGTGATTGCGTTTATGACCCGCTTCAACTAGTCTTTTTGTCGAATATAAATTCGGGTTTCTTGAAAGAATAACAATCTTCATACTACTTTTTTTTTCTTTTTTTCGGTTAAGTATATTTGTGAAATATCTACAATAAATTTGTTCTTTAATAATTTTCTCCCAATCAAAACAGGATAGCGCATATTGCCTCTATCCGTCAACGAAATTACGGTATTTATTGTTTTATTGCCAATTTTAACCTTGGTTTTTATGATATATCTTTCTTCAAGGGTTCCAAACGAATTTTTAATTTCTTTTTTACTGAAATCTATAAAACGATGTATTTGTTCATTATATTCGGGATGCGAAGGGTCGAGCAATTTGAATAATAGTACAGGATTTTCAGTTGATGAGTCTAACAGAATATCGTGGCAGTGCAGTGCAGTAGTATAGGCTCCTGTATCTATTTTTGCTTCAATGTTAAACAATCCTAAGTCGGGGAAAGAAATTTTCTCCCTTCTGCCAATTGTTTTTTTTATTTTGTTAATCATAAATAATTGAACACAAGTATACGCAGTTTTCAGGAAATAAAAGCGAACTCACTTGAATTTTAAAATCGAATAAATAATAATTCGTAAATTTGCTTTTGTGAAAAAAGCCTTGTCGTATTCCTTGTTATTGCTGTTTGTTTTTAATTTATTGGCTTATTACCCTTTTTACTTGATGAAAAGAGCCGAAATAAAGAGAGAAATGAAGCAATATATAAAATCGGATAATTACAAAAAGCAATTAACTGTGTTTACTTTTGACAAAAAAGTGTATTCCCTATTGGAGTGGGAAGATCGAGGTAAAGAGTTTAAGTACTTAAACAATATGTATGATGTTGTTTCAAAGGAAATGGATGGTGAAAAAAATATTACCATTCGTTGTATTCAAGATAAACAGGAAGGGAAATTACTTGCTTTTTTAAATAAACAATCACAGGAAAATTCAAGCAGTACACCAACCAAGCATGTGGCTAAACGTCTTTTCAAAATGCTTTCTTTTATCTACTTGCCTATCGTAGATATAATTCCTCAAACTCAATCTCTACTTGCAGAAAGTGATTTTTATTATTTTTCTAACATTCCTTCGCTTTCAATAGCTCCTCCTTTTATCCCGCCTCGATTTAGTTAAATTATTTTTTAGTACAGAAGGTTGTGATATTTCATTCGCAGTCTTTCTATTTAAGTATTTAACAATTTTAAATAAATCAAAAAATGAAACAGACAATTTTGTTCGCATTTTTGTGGATGTGTTACATAGTGCCAGGTTTCTCTCAAAAAGTTACTGTCCTTGATAAAACAACATCTCAACCGCTGCCATATATTTTAGTAAAAAGTAGCTCATCCAATTTAACACTTCAAACCAACAATAAAGGAGTTGTTGATATTTCATCCTTGAAACAGTCCGATAGCATTTCGTTTTCCTTTGTGGGATATAAAACATCGGTGTTAAGTTATGGTCAGATTGAATCGGCTAAATTTAAAATCCGTATGTCAGATAAAACCTACTCCATAGGTGAGTTAGTTGTTTCCGCAAGTCGGTTTGAGGAAAAAAGAGAGGATGTTCCTCAGCAAATTCAAGTTATGAAGAGTAAAGAACTTCAATTTATGAACCAGCAAACAATGGCCGATGTAATTCAACAATCGGGAAATGTGTTGGTGCAAAAGAGTCAACAAGCGGGTGGAAGTCCTATTATTAGAGGTTTTGAAACCAATAAAGTACTGATGGTAGTTGATGGTGTTCGTATGAATAATGCTATCTATAGGGGTGGCCATATTCAAAATGTTATTACGCTTGATAATACCATAATGGACAGGGTTGAAATTGTTTTTGGAGCAGGCTCTGTTGTTTATGGGAGTGATGCCTTAGGCGGTGTTATGCACTTTTATACTAAAAATCCTATGTTGGCTGACTGTGGCACCAAAACATTAATAAAAGCGAATGCCTTTACAAGGTATTCTACGTCCTGTGAAGAACAATCGGCCCACGTTGATTTTAATATAGGATTAAACAAGGTTGCATTCCTTACAAGTATTACCTACTCCAATTATGGTGACTTACGTCAGGGTAATAATCGCAATCCTTTTTATGGCGATTGGGGTAAACGTACATTCTATGTAGATCGGATAAATGGAATAGACAGCACAATAAAAACAACTAATCCTGATGTTCAAAGACAATCCGCTTATCAACAATATGATGTTTTACAAAAAGTATTAATCAAGCAAAGTAAAAAGGTTGATCACGTATTGAATTTTCAGTATTCCAATTCAGGTGATGTTCCTCGATACGACCGATTAACGGAAGTTTCGGGTGCTAAACCTAAATTTGCAGAATGGTATTACGGTCCTCAAAAAAGAGTATTTGGATCCTATGCGCTTAATCTGAAAAAGCATAGTGGCATTTATGATAATGCCCGAGTAATTGTTGCCTATCAAAATATCGAAGAGAGTCGTCACGATAGGAGATACAGGAAGGATGCATTAAATAATCGTATCGAAAAGTTAGATGTTGTTACCTTGAATATCGATTTAGCAAAGCGTGTAAAAAGGAATGAAATAAGATATGGATTAGAAGCAAATTATAACAAAGTGAATTCAACGGCTTTTCAAACGGACATTAAAACAGGGGTAGAAACTACACTCGATACACGTTATCCAGATGGTGGCTCCAATATGCAATCGGCAGCTTTGTATGTAACACATACATTTGAGTTTTCTCCGAAAGTTATTTTAACTGAAGGACTTCGTTATAGCTACGTGTCGCTTAATTCTAAATTTAATGACACTACATTTTTTCCTTTTCCATTTAGGGAAGTAAATCAAATGAACGGGGCATTAAATGGAAATATTGGAATGGTATTTATGCCTGGTAAAGAATGGCGCTTTAGTGTTATTGGTTCAACGGGTTTTCGTGCGCCAAATGTGGATGATTTAAGCAAGGTATTTGAAAGTGTTGCAGGAAGCCTTGTGGTTCCGAATCCTAATTTAAACCCGGAGTATACTTATAACGGGGAATTGAGTATTACAAAAGGATTTAATAAACGTGTCAGATCAGAAGTTGTTGCTTATTATACTATTTATAAAAATGCCATAACAACCAAGGAGGCTTTCTTTAACGGACAAGACAGTATTTTGTTTAACGGTACCCTAAGTCAGGTTAAAAGCAATGTTAATGCGAAAGAGGCATATATATATGGTGGCAGCATTAATTTAGTTGCCGATGTGTCGGATAATTTTGCATTAACAAGTTCCTTTAATTATACGTATGGAAGAATTAAAACGGATACAACGGATTATCCTTTGGATCACATTCCCCCGGTGTTTGGCAAAACAAGTTTGCTGTTGAACTTGAATAAATTTAAAAGCGAATTTTTTGTAATGTACAACGGTTGGAAAGCATATAAAGACTATAATATAGTAGGTGAAGATAATATTTCGTATGCAACTGCCAGCGGTATGCCCTCTTGGTGTACATTAAATGTTCGAGGAGCATACCAATTTACTGAAAATATACAGGTTCAAATGGCATTGGAGAATATTCTCGATCAAAATTATCGTGTTTTTGGTTCCAACATTGGTGCATCAGGTAGAAACTTAATAGTTACCTTAAGGGGTAAATTTTAAATACAACATTGTTTCTTTAAAAAAGTCTAGTTGGGTAATTTCTGCAAGGCTTTTAGTATATTTGTAATAAAATAATCTATGAAGTTTATTGCGGTTATTCCTGCTCGTTATGCTTCTACTCGTTTTCCGGGTAAACCGCTTGCTGATATTAATGGTGTGTCGATGATTGAAAGGGTTTATAACCGAGCAAAAGAATCAAAAAATATAAGCAGAGTGATAGTTGCAACGGACGATGAGAGAATTGTTGACTGTGTTAAAAAATTTGGTGGTGAGGTAATCATTACGGATGTAAATCACCAAAGTGGAACCGATCGCTGTGCTGAAGTTGCTCTTAAAATTGGCTTGAAGATACAGGATGTTGTTATAAATGTGCAAGGAGACGAACCCTATATTTATGCAGCCCATATCGATGAATTAACTACTTGTTTCGAAACTGCAAAGGACGAGTTGGCAACCCTGGTTTCTGTCATAAAAAGTGAACACGATGTTGTAAATTCGAACGTAGTTAAGGCAATATTGAACAAGAACAATGAAGCAATTTATTTTAGTCGCGCTGCTGTGCCACACAAACGAAATGCTGAATTAAGCGAATGGCTGAAGCAAGGACATTACTATAAACATGTTGGTATTTATGGGTATAAGGTAAGTACACTTTTAAGTATAACTCAATTGGATAAAAGTTTTTTAGAACTAACCGAGTCTCTTGAGCAGTTACGCTGGATTGAAAATGGCTACAAAATTAAAGTAAAAATTGTGTCGTCAAGCACTTATACGGCAATTGATTCACCTGCCGATATTGAGCTGTTGTTGAAGCAATTAAAAGAGGGAATATGACTTAAGTGGCTGATTATCAGGGCAATTTTATTGCTTAATTTTTAGTATTTTTGGTGTATAAATTTATGAAATTAGATAGCCACATAAGAGACTTATTGTTTGAGCACGACTGTGTAGTTATTCCGGGCTTCGGAGGCTTCGTTGCCAATTATGCCCCTGCTCGCATACATCCTACACAACATACTTTCGAACCTCCTTCCAAGAATATTTTATTCAATAAGAATTTAACGAACAATGATGGTTTGCTTGCAAATAAAATAGCAGGTGTGGAAGGTTGTTCTTATCAGCAAGCACTTATCAATATACAAATGGGTGTTGATGAACTTAATGCAAATTTAAGTGAGAGCAAGAAGATTGCCATTGAAGAAGTAGGTGTTTTATATTATGATATCGAAAAGAATCTTCAATTTACCATAGCAAACGGAGTGAATTATTTGGTTGATTCTTTTGGACTTCCATCTTTTCATTCGTCTGCCATAAAACGCGAAAATATTTCACAACGTATTGAGAAGGAGTTTATCGATCGTGGTCCAATAAAACAAGAAATAAAAAAGGTCAATTACAAAAAGGTTATTCCATATGTTGTTCTTTTGCCTATTTTGTTTCTAATGGTTTGGATACCGCTAAAAACAGATTTATTGCATCAGGTAAATTATTCAAATTTGAATCCTTTTGCCGAAAAGGAACAGGCCTTATACAAGGAATCGAAGAGTGAATCCTTGCCTGAATTACCGAAATTTACAGCAATAGAATCCATAGAAGCGGATGATACATTAAAATACAAGCCTTATTTTATTTCGGATAATACAACAACACCTATTACCATCAAATTGTTTGAGGCTGTTGCCGACTCAACGAGTACGGTTGCTAAATCTGTTTTCCCGATAATTCAAGAATCTCAATCCACAAAGCAGTATTATATAATTGCAGGTTGTTTTAAGGAAGCCGAAAATGCAAACAAATTGTTGGAGAAATTAAAGTCGGAAGGCTATGCCGCATCCATTGTGGATACTACTTCCGGTGGACTAATACGAGTTTGTTTTAGTGGACACAGCACAATGAATGAAGCCTTGAAGAGTATCGGGAAAATACAAGCATCCGGTACCAATGCTTGGTTATTGTCTATTTAATTATTTTCTTTACTGATATCCCCATCACTTTCTGCCTTTTCTCTTCCTCTCTTGTAAATTTTTATTGCCAACAATAAGGTTACTGCAAAAACAACAAAGCCAAGCATTCCCCAAATTAAACCGGTGTTACTTTTAAGTACAATTAAAAATACAATGGCGACTAAAAACAAGGTAGCCAATTCATTCCACATACGAAGTTTAAAAGATGAATATTTTATGTTGTTTTTTTGTAATTGTTTGAACATAACGTGACATTCAATATGGTACAATACCAATCCGCCTACAAAACATAATTTTAAAATAAAATATGCTTGAGTTAAAAAGATGGGTACTTCCCAAAGCATCCAACCGCCCAGTATCAAAGTAATTATCATTGATGGCCAAGTAATACCATACCACAATCGTTTTTCCATTAATTTATATTGGGTTTGAAGTATGCTTTTTTCGGGTTCTTCCTTTTTTTCGGCTTCTGTATGGTAAATAAATAAGCGAACGATATAAAATAGTCCTGCAAACCAAGTAACAACAAAAATAATGTGTAAGGCTTTTAAGTATTCAAAAGGCATATAGATATTTTTTACAAATGTACACTATTTAGCTCTTTAATGTGCGTATCAATGTATGATTGTAACTATAAATTATAAAACAATATCTTTGTGAAAAACATACTTATGGCACTTAATCCACGCAACGCAAAAGATTCCTTAACAATAACTACCGAACACGTATTGCCCAATGATACCAATCACATTGGTAATTTGTTTGGAGGACGTTTATTACAGTGGATGGATACTACTGCAGCTATTTCAGCTCACAGACACTGTAAAAGAGTGTGTGTTACTGCAACTGTTAACAATGTTTCGTTTAATAAACCAATAAAACAGGGTAGTATTGTAACATTGGAAGCAAAGGTTTCACGTACGTTTAATACCAGTATGGAAGTGTTTATTGATGTGTGGGTTGAGGATCCTGTTACGAGCGAACGAACAAAATGCAACGAGGCCATTTATACTTTTGTTGCCATCGACCAAAATGGTTCGCCTTTGCCCGTTCCTCCTGTTGTTCCCGAAACAGAAGAGGAAAAGTCTCGCTACGAAGGCGCTCTGCGTAGAAGGCAGTTAGCTTTGATTTTAGCAGGTAGAATGAAGCCGGACGATGCTACCGAATTAAAAGCATTGTTTGGTAAATAGATTATTCAAACAACAATCTTTTTTCTGCGCAATTCACCTAAAACATTATTTAGTTCGTCCATTTTGATTGTTCTAAATAACACTTTCTTACCGTTTTTCAATTCAAATTGCAATCCTTTATTGCCTGATACATTATAGGCTCTTCCATTATCACTAAGTAAACCCTTTATTCCCCAGCCCCCATATTCCCATAATGGCCGATATTTTCTGGTATATACTTTTTCTACATCGTCCCATTTAATTTCTTTTTTGCTCTAGTGAAATGGAAAAAAGCGATACCTAAATCCCTCTTCATTTATTTCAGTTTCCAGTTTTAAAATTCTGAAGAGCAATGTGGCAAAGCCAAAAGGAGCTAGTGTAGTTAAAATTAGCATCGTATTTGAAACAGGTTTGTTTCCGAAAGGAATCCCTAAAATTATTTGTTGATAGACTGCCCAAACAGAAATTCCTAATAGAAATATGAGTAAGGCATAAATCCACCATTGATTGAATCGTTTGCTTTCTTTAAACTGCATTTCCATAGCGAAGAGTTAAAGGTTCAAAATTAGGATTTTATGTCTAGTTATCGGTGATATTATCGGTAAAAAATGGCTTTAAAATTCGCTTTTTAATAGTAACTTCGCAGCATTGTGAAACAGATAAAATATTCAATCGTAAATGCCAAAAGATAATTCAATAAAATCGGTCCTGATAATTGGCAGTGGTCCCATTGTAATTGGGCAAGCCTGTGAATTTGATTACAGTGGGTCGCAGGCTGCAAAATCGCTGAAAGAAGAAGGGATTGAGGTTACACTTATTAATTCGAATCCGGCTACGATTATGACAGATAAAGTAACTGCCGATAATATTTATTTATTGCCACTTACTGTACAATCTATTCAACAAATATTAAAGGAAAGAAAGATTGATGCCGTATTGCCTACTATGGGCGGTCAAACTGCCTTAAATTTAGCAATGAAATGCGATGAAATGGGTGTTTGGAAAAAGTACAACGTTCGTATGATAGGGGTTGACGTAGATGCCATAGTAATAACAGAAGACAGAGACAAGTTTCGCAATAGAATGAATGAGATTGGGGTGAATTCGGCTCCTTCCAAAATTGCAAAATCCTTTTTAGAGGGAAAAGAAGTTGCACAAGAATTTGGTTTTCCATTGGTAATTCGCCCTTCGTTTACCTTGGGTGGAAGTGGTGGAGCGGTGGTATATAAAAAGGAGGAGTTTGATGCGGCACTAAATCGTGGTTTACATACTTCACCGATACACGAAGTGTTAATTGATAAAGCTGTATTGGGTTGGAAAGAATTTGAGTTAGAATTGTTGCGCGATGCTGCCGATAATGTTGCTATCATTTGTTCGATAGAAAATTTTGACCCTATGGGAGTGCATACAGGCGACAGTATCACTATTGCTCCTGCGCAAACATTAAGTGATACAACCTATCAAAAAATGCGTACAATGGCCATTAAGATGATGCGTTCCATAGGTAATTTTGCAGGTGGTTGTAATGTACAGTTTGCAGTAAGTGACGATGAAAACGAAGATATTATTGCCATAGAAATAAATCCGCGTGTATCCCGTTCATCTGCATTGGCAAGTAAAGCAACAGGTTACCCCATTGCTCGTATTGCTGCTAAATTAGCAATCGGTTACAATTTGGATGAATTACAAAATCAAATTACAAAATCAACATCGGCTTATTTTGAGCCAACTTTGGATTATGTGATTGTGAAAATACCTCGTTGGAACTTTGATAAATTTAAAGGTGCAAATCGCGAACTTGGTTTTCAAATGAAATCGGTGGGAGAGGTGATGGCAATAGGACGAACGTTTCAAGAAGCCTTGCAAAAAGCTTGTCAGTCATTGGAAATAAAGCGTAACGGATTAGGTGCTGATGGAAAAGAAGTACGCAATCAAAGTGAATTATTAAAAAGTTTAGAGCGCCCAAGTTGGAACCGATTGTTTCACATTTATGATGCAATGAAGTTAGGAATTGCATTCAATACCATTCAAAAACTAACTCGAATAGATCCTTGGTTTCTTTCTCAAATAGAGGAATTGGTAGTGCTTGAAAGGGAGATTGAAAGATTCAGTTTGACTACGATTCCGCGTGATTTGTTATACACAGCAAAGCAAAAAGGATATGCTGATAGGCAAGTTGCACATTTATTAAAATGTTTCGAAAGTGAAGTGTTTATTAAGCGAATAGAGATGGGTATTAAACGTGTTTATAAAATGGTTGATACTTGTGCTGCTGAATTTGAAGCTAAAACACCGTATTACTATTCTACTTTTGAGGATGAAAACGAAAGCATTCCTTCCGACAAAAAGAAAGTGATTGTGTTAGGCAGCGGACCGAATCGCATTGGACAAGGAATTGAATTCGATTACAGTTGTGTGCACGGAATACTTGCTGCCAAAGAATGTGGTTATGAAACAATTATGATTAATTGTAATCCAGAAACCGTTTCAACGGATTTTAGTACTGCCGATAAACTTTATTTTGAGCCGGTTTTTTGGGAACATATTTACGATATTATTTTAAATGAAAAGCCTGAAGGTGTTATTGTTCAGTTAGGCGGGCAAACAGCGTTAAAGCTTGCTGAAAAATTAGACAGATATGGTATTAAAATATTGGGAACATCCTTTAAAGCATTAGATTTAGCCGAAGATAGAGGTAGCTTTTCTACCTTGTTAAAGGATAATAACATTCCTTATCCAAAGTTTGGTGTGATTGAGGATGCTGAACAAGCCGTTCGTTTGTCTCGCGAATTGGGTTATCCGTTACTAGTTAGACCATCTTATGTGTTGGGTGGACAAGGAATGAAGATTGTTATCAATGAACAGGAATTGGAGCAGCACGTTGTAAATATTTTGCGCGATATACCCGATAATAAAGTATTGTTGGATCACTTTTTAGAAGGCGCTATTGAAGCGGAAGCTGATGCTATTTGTGATGGCAAGGATGTTTACATTATTGGCATAATGGAGCACATTGAGCCTGCCGGAATTCACTCAGGTGATTCATATGCCGTATTGCCGCCATTCGATTTGAGTGAAAATGTAATGAAGCAAATAGAGCAGTATACTAAAACCATTGCACTGGCGTTAGAAACTGTGGGTTTAATTAATATTCAGTTTGCCATTAAAGACGAAATAGTGTACATCATTGAAGCGAATCCACGTGCATCGCGAACTGTTCCTTTTATTGCGAAAGCCTACGATGAGCCTTATGTGAATTATGCAACAAAAGTAATGCTAGGTGAAAAAAAAGTAAAGGATTTTAAATTCAATCCGCGCAAAAAAGGTTATGCCATTAAGATTCCTGTTTTTTCGTATGAAAAATTTCCTGAGGTAACAAAGGAGTTAGGACCTGAAATGAAGTCGACCGGGGAAGCAATTTATTTTATTGATGACTTAACAGATGAGTATTTCCATACCATCTATTCAGAACGTAATTTGTATTTAAGTAAATAAAAATGCAGGAATTTATTTTAACATTGGTTATTGTTTTCGTTCTATTCAGAATATTTAGCAGCAACTCTTCTTCATCAAGGAGTAGCTTTAATTTTACTCAAAATAATTACAATCAAAAGCAAGATAAAAGTGAAGAGGCAGGGAAAGTTTCTATTAATAAGCCCGATTCAAATCTTTCAAAAAATAAGGACATAGGTGAATACGTTGATTACGAAGAAGTAAAATAATAACCACAATTCATTTGAAATATGAAAAATATAGATTTTAAAAAATTACTTCCCCACTTTTTTGCAGTATTATTTTTTGCTGTTATTACATTGGCTTATTTTTCTCCTTTATGGGAATTCCCATTTTCACATGGGGAAGCTAAAAAGATAAAGCAGGGCGATATTGTGAACTTTACAGGTATGTCGAAGGAGATTGTGGACTTTAGAAAAGAAAAGGGTCAAGAACCGCTTTGGACAAATTCGATGTTCGGAGGTATGCCGGCTTATCAAATTTCGGTTGCATATCCATCTAACTTACTTCCATTTTTTCGTGGAATACTTACATTGGGATTACCATTTCCTGCAAGCATATTGTTTTTATGCCTCATCGGTTTTTATATCTTGCTTATTACTTTTAGAATAGAACCACTGTTGTCGGCTGCCGGAGCAATTGCCTTTTCATTTTCATCCTATTTTTTCATACTCATTGAGGCCGGGCATAATACAAAAGGTTTAGCAATTGCTTTCATGGCTCCTGTTATTGCTGGTGTAATACTCACCTATCGGGGAAGGGTGTATTTGGGTGCCGCGATTACAGCTTTATTTTTATCACTTGAAATATTGGCGAACCACTTACAAATTACTTATTATCTGTTGTTTATATTGCTTGCCTTAGCTGCTATTGAATTGTATGATGCAATAAAAAATAAGCATATTTCGCAGTTTGTTAAGCAATCGGCTTTTTTGGTAGTTGCGGCTATTTTGGCAATTGGTCCGAATATTACCAATTTATTAGCCACAGCGGAATACGGTAAATATACTACGCGTGGTCAGTCGGAGCTTACTGAAAATGCTGATAATAAAACTACAGGCTTAGATAGAGATTATGCAACTCAATGGAGTTATGGTGTTGGAGAAAGTTTTTCTTTGATGATTCCAAATTTTAAAGGTGGAGCATCGGGAGCAATAAATACGAATAAAGATAATAAGTCGGCCCTAGAAAATGTTGACCCACAATTTCGTGAGTACGTTGGAAATATTGACCAATATTGGGGCGATCAACCCTTTACATCAGGTCCTGTTTATGTAAGCGCCATTATTTGTTTCCTATTTATGTTGGGTATGTTTTTTATTGAAGGTCCTATAAAATGGTGGCTTCTTTCTATAACTGTACTTTCTATTATGCTTTCGTGGGGTAACAACTTTATGCCTTTAACAGATTTCTTTTTAGATTATGTACCCGGTTATAATAAATTTAGGGCAGTATCAATGATACTGGTAATAGCAGAATTAGCGATACCTTTATTAGCCATACTAGCCATTAAAAAGATTGTTGAAAAGCCTGACATCATAAAAGAAAAGCGTAAACAGGTTTATATTGCCTTAGGCTCAACTGCCGGCTTGTGTTTGTTATTTTATTTAATGCCGGGTATGTTTTTCGATTTCTTTAAAGCAGGTGAATACGATGATATAACGCAACAATTAAAAAAGAGTAAACTGAGTGAAGAGCAAATATCTATCTTTTTGAGCGGTGTTCAAGAAGCTCGAACAAGCATATTTGATGCCGATGTGTTACGAAGTTTATTTCTTATTTTATTAAGTGCAGCAACATTGTTTTTGTATTCGTTTAGTAAAATTGGGAAGAGTCTATTGTATGGGGTATTGTTTTTATTGATATTAGGCGACATGTGGTTGGTAAATAAAAGATACCTTAACAAGGATAGTTTTGTTACGAAGTCGAAAATGGAAAATCCATTCACTGCTTCTCAAGCCGATAATTTTATATTGGAAGATAAAGAGCCAGGCTTTAGGGTGCTTAACCTAAGCGTGAGTACTTTTAATGATGCCAGCACATCGTATTTTCATAAATCTATTGGTGGTTATCACGGTGCTAAATTAAAACGTTATCAAGAGTTAATTGATCACCAATTGCAAAACAATATTCAGGCAACTATTGCAACTTTAAAGGATACAACAAGAACTTCTAACATCAATGCCACCCTTGCATCACTTCAAGGGGTTAATATGTTAAACACTAAATACATCATTTACAATCCTGATGCAGCCCCTTTAAAAAACCCGAACGCTTGTGGCAGTGCTTGGTTTGTGAAAAAATACAAGTTTGTGAATAATTCGGATGAAGAAATAAAAGCATTGGAGACTGTAAAATTAAAAGAAGAGGTGTTGGTGGATAAGCGTTACGAAGCCGATTTAGCTGGTTTCTCTCCATCATTTGATTCAACTTCAACCATTAAATTGGTGAGCTATGAGCCGAATCACTTAGTGTATGAATCGAAAACAAGCAAGGAACAACTGGCTGTTTTTTCTGAAATATATTACGACAAAGGATGGAATGTATATATTGATGGCGAAGCTAAAACCTATTTTAGGGGTGATTATTTGTTACGATCTATGAAAGTACCCGCTGGAAATCATAAAATAGAATTCAAGTTTGAACCAACAGTTTATAGTTCAGGTGAAAAGGTTGCATTGATAAGCAGCATCATATTGATTTTAGGATTAATTGCAGGCATTGCATTGGATATGAGAAGTAAAAATAAGGTCGTTACACAACAAGCATAAGAAAGGTATATGCGTTCGTTTTATAGTCATTTGGAAGCCATTCAAAGCGTTGGTGAAAGTTTGGTGATAAACCAAAAACCAACTTTCCGTTCCTCGGCTATTTTTCCTGTGCTGCACAATAAATATACCAGCTCCAAAATTATTTTTATGGGCTATTGGTTACTCAAGCGCCACATAAAGGAGATTGGTTTATTGTATACCTTGCGCAGCAAAGAAGGAAAAATACTTTCACGAAAATATAAATTGATTGACTCCGCAAAGGCATTTTCAATTCACTTAGGGGAATTTACGAATGAAATGAATGAAAGTGGAACGATTGATAATTTTGAAGGCTCACTAGAGTTAGAAATATTTTCAACGCAAGATTTAGTCTTTCCATATCCTGCTTTTGTATTGGTTTATTATGGCGATACGTATAGTACCGCTGTTCATACAGTAGGTAGAATTTATAATGACATCGAAGATTTAAGTATAAATGAAGAGTATAAGGTACGCGAGTCGGGCTTCGATATATATGGCAATACCAATTTATCGCCTTTTGTTGCATTTACTAACGGACCTATCAAAAATGCTACCCCAAAAATTAGCTATGAAATAGTAAATGCTTCAGGAAAAACGCTTAAAGGGGAGTTTGTAATGAAGCCCATACAAGCCTTTGAAACGGTTTTTATTCGTTTGAAGGAATACATAAAGCTGAATGAAATACTTGGCAACGATGAAGTAGGGACTATTCGCATAGGCCATAATCTCGAAGGGTTTTTTCCACGTTTTGCTGTGGGGAATTTTGATGATAGCACCAAAACAATAAGTATAACACATACGTTTTACGATTCTTCTGAATTGAAGGATGATAAGTCTTTTTGGAACAGAAAGGATGAGCAATTCAATGATAGTTCCATAGCTATTCCTCTATACATTAAAAATAGTTTTTATACTCGTATTGCAATCTATCCCATATTTTCGCCTTCCGATTTTAACTTGTCTTTTTCTTTTTATGATGAGAAGGGAGTATTGGTAAAGCATTTACCTAACCATCACGAAATAAAAAGTAGCGATAATAAATACGAGCAGATTGATTTTAAATCAATCGTACTGGCTGAAAATATTAATATAGATGCTGTTAGTTCTGTAAATTTAATTTGCAACTGGAAGGACAAAACCCGCATTCCTACTCGAGTAAAATTTGGTTTAAACATAGGTGAAGAAGGCAAAGAAGTGTTACTGCCAAGCAATATTTGCTTTGCTCCGCAATTGGGTAACCCGAATATGTTGAAAAAGAAAGCAGCTTTTCGTTGGGCTCCATTTGTGAATATTGGAAATTCGGAAGTTGTACTTACCAATTCCGCTTCACTAAAAGAGTATAACACCGAAGCCAATGTAAGTGTTACTTTTCACCGTGAAGCAGATGATGCCATTATCACTAAAAGTTATGTTATTCCTGCAAATGCGGTAGAAGTCATCAGTGTTATGAAGGACGAAGAATTGCGTTTGTTTTTTGATGAAAAAAGTGGATGGATGGCAGCCAACTCTGACAATCCATTCTTGTACGGATACTATTTTGATTTTAATGAAAGCGGAGCAGTAGCAGCCGATCATATTTTTTAATGTATAAAAATTAGCAGAATGATTAAAACAGAACAAACACAATTTTGGGAAGGTGAATTTGGTAAGGAGTATACCGACCGTAACTCACGTGATAATGCTGATTGGGATAATTATTATACCGAAAATTATGGCATCACTAAAATTGCAATGAATGAAAATTTTCTTTCAGGATTGCCACTGGATGCAAAGTTGTTGGAAGTAGGTTGCAACACAGGTATGCAATTGGTAGGCTTTCAACGAATGGGATTTAAAAATATTTACGGTGTGGAGTTACAACCCTATGCTGCAGAAAAGGCAAAGGAATACACCAAGAACATTAATATAATTAGTGCCTCTGGTTTTGATATACCTTTCAAGGATAAGTATTTTGATTTAGTTTGTACCAATGGTGTTCTTATACACATTGACCCAAATGACTTATCGCTTATAATGGACGAGATGTATCGTTGTTCAAAAAAATACATTTTTGGTTTGGAATATTATGCAGATAGTTTGAAGACAATAAACTACCGAGGAAACGAAAATTATTTGTGGAAAGCTGATTATGCAAGCCTTTTCTTAGAACGTTTTCCTGATTTGAAATTAGTAAAAAAGGAAATCTATCCATACATAACAGAAGCAAATAAAGGAAACGCAGATTCAATGTACTTGTTGGAAAAAACCAAGTAACAATGCTCTTTAATTCCCTTGAGTTTTTACTTTTTTTTCCTTTAGTTACCATTCTTTATTTTTTATTGAAGCACCCTTACCGATGGATTCTTCTATTGGCGGCAAGTTGTGTGTTTTATATGTTTTTTAAGCCTGTTTACATTCTTATTTTAGGGTTCACAATTGTTATCGATTATATTGCCGGTATTTATATAGAGAAAGCAGCCGATAAGAAGCAAAAGAAAAAATTTCTTGTCCTTAGTATCATTGCGAATGTTGGTGTACTTGCCATTTTTAAATACTATAATTTTTTTAACGACAATATTACTTCCTTGGCATCTTTTATGGGGTTTTCTAACTCCATTCCCTATTTAAACATACTTCTTCCAATTGGACTCTCCTTCCATACTTTTCAAGCAATGAGTTATACCATTGAAGTGTATCGTGGAAATCAAAAGGCCGAGCGCCATTTTGGAATTTATGCATTGTATGTGATGTTCTATCCTCAGTTGGTTGCAGGTCCTATTGAGCGACCACAAAATATTCTCCCTCAATTACATACTGAGAAAAATTTTAATTATGAAAGTGCTGTGATAGGTTTACGACTGATGCTTTGGGGCTTTTTTAAAAAGATGGTGATTGCAGATAATTTAAGCATCATAGTCGACAATGTATATAATAATCCTTCGCAACAAAATGGATTTACTTTTTTAATAGCAACTTATTTTTTTACTTTTCAAATATATTGTGATTTTTCAGGTTATTCTGATATAGCCTTAGGTTCCGCTAAAATTATGGGTTTCAACCTAATGAAGAATTTTAATATTCCTTATATTTCAAAATCAATTAAGGAATTTTGGGAGCGTTGGCATATCTCCCTTTCATCGTGGTTTCGCGATTATCTCTACATTCCTTTGGGTGGAAATAGGGTAAAGAAATCGAGGTGGATTTTAAATCTCTTTATCGTTTTTTTAGTGAGTGGCTTTTGGCACGGAGCAAACTGGACCTTTATTGTGTGGGGTGCCTTGCACGGTACTTACCTTATTTTGGAGATACTACTTAAACCAACAACCGATAAACTGCTTGACACAACTTCAAAGTTCGGCAAGTTTATTTCTGTTATTATAACCTTTCATCTGGTAATGCTTGCCTGGATATTTTTCAGAGCAAGCTCTATCGAGGCGGCAATATTTGCGTTGAATCAAATATTTACCAATCTGTTCACTTCGTTTTCTCTTACAGGAACCGCATCTGCGCCTTTGCTTATTTTTTCTTTGTTTATCACTGCTACACTGTTTTATATTATCGATTTTATGAAAGAAAACAAAAGAATCAAAGAGCTATTCTTTTCTTCATCTTACTTGCGTTACGGTGTATATTTATTTTTAATATATACCATTTTACTTTTTGGTAATACCGATAAAACACAATTTATATATTTCCAATTTTAAGATGCGCAAACTGCTAAATAAAATAATTTTAATTCTGTTGTTGAGCATTGTTACTTTCCGCATTATTGGAGTTTTCGACAATATTGCATTCGATAACAGAGATGTTGCGCGAATAAAAGTTTCCGAACAATTTAAAAATTTGGATTACTTGATTTTAGGTAATTCGCATAGTTATGCAGGAGTCGATATTGCTTTATTTGATAGCGTAGGCTTAAAGGCTTATAATTTAGCTTGTCCTGCTGCTGGACCTTACACCATTAAATTGGTGCTGGAAAACTACTTAAAAACAACTAATACGCCACCAAAAAATATTATTCTGAATCTTGGTCCCGAGATGTTTTCACCCAGCAGTGATGTGTTTGAAAAATACCCCATTCACCGCTACCTTAACCCCGCCATTAGTAATGAAAAATTATTGTTTAACGGAATGGTGGGTGCAGGAGAGTACGGTAAATTATTTGTAAAAAGTGCAAAACAGGGTGCTCAGAAATTACTTGTAACTAACAAAAAAATAACTGAATCACTTATTCAATACAATTTTTTATTGAAAGGATTTGCCGTTCGACCGACAGTTTATACTGAGTCTTTGTATAAAAAGGATTTTAGTAAGTACAAGGTTTTTTCTGGTTATGATTATGATACAAAAAAGGAAAATGTGTTTTTGTCATTATTGGATTATTGCCATTCACTCAACATAAAAGTATACCTGCATCCTATACCCAATAACAAACTGGGTGCTTTTTTAAGTCCACAATTGGCACAGGGTTATGCTACTTTATTAAATAAGTTAATGGTTGATAAAAATGTAGCTGTTTTAATTTACCCCGATTATTTTCCGGAATATTGGTTTGCCGATATTGACCATATGAATAACAGTGGAGCAACTATTTACACACGGTTTTTATTACAAAAAATTATACATTAACTTTGTCTAACATTCAAAAACCGTATTATGATTGAAATGCCCGATTTCTCGAAACCGTATTTTTACGAAAACAATTACAACTTGACTTCCGATGTGAATCGCTTGGCAAAAGTACTTGCACATTATGAAATTTATAAGTTGCAACACGATGTACCTGGAGCCATTGTAGAATGTGGCGTATTTAAAGGTTCTTCCCTTATTCGCTTTACTACAATCCGCCACCTAATGGGAAATCCCGTTGGAAAAAAGGTAATAGGTTTTGATATGTTTGGGGAATTTCCCGAAACCAAGTTTGATGCGGATCAAAAATCACGACAAAAGTTTATTACCGATAGTGGTGAGCAAGGCATTGACGAAGACCAGTTGATGAAAGTGTTTAAACACAAAGGCATTGACCAAAATGTGGAATTGGTAAAAGGGGATGTGAATATTACTGTTCCGGAATATTTAAAAAAGAACCCCGAGTTAAGAATATCTTTGTTGAACATTGATGTGGATGTATATGAGGCAACTAAAACCTGTATAGAAAGTTTGTACCCTCACGTGGTGAAAGGCGGAGTGATTGTGTTAGACGATTATGTAAGTACTTTTCCGGGTGCAAACAAAGCAGTGGAAGATTATTTACGCGATAAGAAAGTAGATATTAAACGGTTTCCGTTTAGTGTTACTCCGTGTTATTTTGTGAAACAAGAAATGTAATTCGCGTATGAAAACCTACAATATACTTGAAATTGCTAATGTGCACGCAGGCAGTGTTGAATATATGCATAAGCTGTTGGATGAATATGAGGAATTTAAAACCGATTTCGGTATTAAATTCCAACCCTTTAAATACGACAAGATTGCCCTAGCAGATTATGCTTGGTACGAAGTCTACAAAGAATTGTATTTTTCACCTGAGCAATGGAAAAACTTAATTTTAAAAGCATCTAAGACCAAGGATGTGTGGATAGATACTTTTGATGAATATACTTTTCAAATTGTATCGGAGAATCTTGCTTTGATAAAAGGACTGAAATTTCAAGCATCGGTGTTGAACAATAAAAAGCTCATTCGTCAGTTTTCTTCACTTGATTTTACAACTAAAACCATCATTCTTAATATTTCAGGGATTGAACTGGATGCTATTGATAAAGTAGTTGCGGAATTCAAACAACTTCTTAATCCCAAAGAAATTATTTTGCAGATTGGATTTCAGAGTTATCCCACACAAATGGAAGACAGTGGTTTAACAAAAATTAAAACCTTGCAAAGCAGGTATAATAACGACTTGAGTTTTGCCGACCACATAGCTCCCGAAAATGAGGATGGCTATATTTTACCTGTTACGGCTGCTTTGATGGGTGTAAAATACATTGAGAAACACATACGTTTATCGGGCGAAAAACCCAAGTATGATTTTCATAGCAGTATGGATTTGAAAGAGTATAGAAAATACCTTGAAGTATTATCGGCATATAGCCTCGCTATGGATCAGCCATTTATCAATACACAAGAAGAAAATTACCTTTCAGCTTCTATTCAAATTCCGGTTTTGGCGCACGATATGGCTGCCGGTAAAATACTTTCGTTGAACAGTGATTTTGAATTTAAGCGAAGCAATCAAACAGGTTTACGGGCAAACGAAATAGAAAATGCCATCAATAATTTTTCAGTATTGTCTACTTCAAAAAAGGCATTTGAAACATTACAGGAAGGTGATTTTAAAAAGGCAAACATTGCGAGTATTATTGCTTGCCGAATGAAATCATCGCGTTTACCTAAAAAGGCAATTTTACCAATAGGTAATTTGCCATCGGTTGAATTGTGTATAAAAAACGCTCTCTCGTTTAAAAATGTACAACAAACCATATTGGCTACATCAACGGTTGAAGAAGATGCAGTCTTAAGCAAGTATACTTTTAATAAAGGTGTGTTGTTTCACCAAGGGCATCCTTTGGATGTTATGCAACGCTACATCGATGCAGTTGAAAAATACAATATTGATGTTATTATCCGTATTACTGCTGATATGCCTTATGTTAGTAATGAGGTAGCCGAAATTATGCTCAAATCACATTTCGAAACTGGTGCCGATTATTCACGACCTGTAAAAGCAGCTATAGGTACAGGTTTGGAAATAATAAATACAGAAGCATTGAAGAGGGTGAAATCTTATTTCCCATCGGCTGATTACTCTGAGTATATGACCTATTACTTTACCAATAATCCAGCTTATTTTAAAATCAATGAAGTTCAATTCCCGGATAATTTAGTAAGAGATTACAGACTGACCCTCGATTACGAAGAGGATTTGGTTTTATTCAATAAGGTGCAAAAGTATTTAGACGATAATAAATTAGAAAACACACTCAAAAACATTTACAGCTATTTAGATCGTAATCCTGAAATTGCTTCTATTAATAAGGGTTTAGAAGTGAAGTATCTTACTGATAAAACACTTATTGATACACTTAATAAGTACACTACAATAAAAAGCATAGCGGATTGAAAAGGCGTGTTATTTTCAGGGTAGATGGTAATAGCCAAATTGGCTTGGGGCATATTGTTAGGTGTTGTGCTTTTGCTGAAATGTTGAGAATGGATTTCGAAATTCTATTTTCTGTTATTTCACCCTCTGAATCGATTAAGCAAATAATTAATAGTGTTTCAACTCATATTACTGAACTTTCAGATAAGGATGAATTAGTTTTCTTTAAGAGTCTTGAAAAGAATGATATTGTAATATTGGATGGTTATGCCTTTAGTTCGGAATATCAAAAAAGTATAAAGGGAAAAGGTTGCAAGTTAATATGTATAGATGATTTACATTCTATTCATTTTGTTGCGGATGCTGTCATTAATCAAAGCGCCTCAGTTTCAATTCAAGAGTATTCGATTGAGGATTATACGAAATTATATTTGGGCTTTGATTATGCTTTATTGAGAACTCCTTTTCTAATTGTAGCAAAGATAAAAAGAGAAATAGGTAATGTAAGTAAAGCTTTTGTGAGTATGGGTGGAGCTGATAGTAATAATGTATCACTAAAAGTAATTGATGCAATAATTGAAAGTGGTAGGTTTAATCTTGTTAATGTTTTAATTGGTTCAGCAAATAAGAATACTGAATTGATAAAGGAATATACTAAGAAGCAAAGCAATTTTAGAATACAGTTACACCTTGACTTAAGTGCAGAACAAGTATTTAAAACTATTCAAGGTAGTGATGTTGCATTTTGTCCGGCAAGTTCCATTGCACTTGAATGTTGTGCAGTTGGGATTCCTCTTTTTGTTGGATTTACAGCTGATAATCAGATAGGGATTTTAAATACACTGGTTAAGAAAGGTGCTGCAATAAATGTGGGTAATTGGAATGAACTTGATTCATCCAAAATTGCATCAAAAATCAATGAATGTGATTTTAGTATTGATTTCTGCAACAGTATGATTGATGGCCAAAAGAAGCTCATTGATGGTAAGTCTGGAAGTCGGTTATTAGAAATTGTTAAAATACTTTAAATGTTACATTACAGATTTGCGCAAGAGTCCGATGTTGACCTGTATTATGAGTGGGCGAATGATGTGTCTGTGAGAAGTAATTCATATAGTCAATCAAAAATCGACTACGATATTCATGTAAATTGGTTTTTAAGAAAATTAAACAATAAGAATTGTTTTTTCTATTTATTTTTTAATGAAAAAAAAGAGGCTGTTGGTCAAGTTAGGATTGAAAAGAAGGGGAATGAAACAATAATTGGAATATCGATTGATACTTTTCATAGAGGGCATTCATATTCCTGTGAAATGCTAAAGAAATCGTGTCATGATTATTTAGAAAAATATCCTTTAGATAAAATTACTGCTTATATTAAAATTGAAAACACCCTATCTTTAAAAAGCTTTCAGAATGCGGGTTTTATGGATTTGCAAGAAGTTAATTTTGAAGGAGTAAAAAGTTGTAAATTGGACTATTTTTTTCTCGAAATAGATTAGAATAGCGATTTAACAAGCATAAAATCTTCCTGATAGTAGAGGGTTAGTAGCAGACACAGCATTTTTAAAAGAATTAAAGAGTTGAGTTTGCTTTAATGATATAATTTTAAGCGTTTTTTATTGTCCTACTTTGTGTAATTGTATATTCTGCCTTCTCTCAAAAGGTCTGCCATTTTATAATATTCATCTTTGTAAGTTTCACTCCTAATTAGTACATAATCATTGTCTGAAAAGTGGTTTAAAACTTTAACAAAGTTGAAGTTTATTGATTTATAGCTATTTTCCTCTCCATATTTCCACGTCTCGGAATATCCATATTTTTTTGCCACGTTTGGAGGGCCGTAAATAATATATATAATTCCCCTATCTGTTTTCCAGCCTTCATCGTAGGAGGTGAAAAATTCATTCGCATTTTGTACTCTATTGTAATATGCTTTTATAACCTCTCTTGCTCTCTCTGGATTACCCGCATTTTTTATCCAAAAATCATCCAAACTGGCTTTCTGGTTTTTGCTATTAAGAATTTCATTGTACTCATGTGAGATTGTTAAATATCGCAAGGGTGCCACCATTTTAGCGGTCGTATTTATAATGGGGAAATCCTCTGCGAAACGATACAATGTTATACCTTCTTTTTGAGTTGTGTCGGCCTGTATATGATAAAACCCTCTTTTGTTAAAACGTACAATCGCAGTGCTGCTATCACTTAAATTAATAGTAAAAATGCTGTCAGCTGTGTAGGGAAACGGTTTATTATTTGAAACGATGAAAGGAGGAGCAGGGAAGGGGAATGAACGATTATAATAGCGAACAGTTAATTCTTTTTTATTCACAACTTTATTGTATTTAAGCAGTACGCTTTCGTTCTCACGTAGCAAGTTTCTAAATATAGGTTGTTGGCTGTTTATAGAGGTGATAAAATAATTTTGACGGGTAAATAGGCTTGATTTGTCAATGTTTATGATTGATTTCACTTCCTGATTTCGGTTTAGGTCAGTAAGTGTAATCTCCATTTCATATGTGTTTCGATATGCAGCATTAAATTCTATTTTCCCTATCAAATAACCTCCATCATAGTTGTATTCATTGTCATTTACCTTAACGGTGGATGAATCAATAATTTGTTTTTTTTCAACGTATGAGAATAGTTGGTATGATATTTTTACCAGAGCCTCAGCATTTTGTTTTTCCGGACTTTTAATATACAGTAAATCTTTGCAGTTAATCTTAAAATACAAAAGCGACTTTGATTCGGAGTTATGGTATACTTCATATTGAGGGTGTAAAAAGGATGCTTCTTTTTGATAGGCAGAAGCAAAATTCTGATTGCTTATTTTTCTGGGTGCCAAACAACTTGTCAATGAAAAAGTCAGTAATAGAATAATGAATAGTTTGTTGCTCAATATAATTTTCATACTTACTTATTCTATTAATAAATCTTCGTTTGTGTTTTCTTCCGACATTTCATCTATCAATATTTTTGATGTTTTCCCTCCTAATTCCTTTATTTTATTGGCTGTGGTTATTAAATTCCCTTTACCAGTTGTTAGTCTTTTATAAGCACAGCTCCAAGCATTTTGCGATTTCAGAAGGTGTTTTTCTACCTCTTTCATGTCTTCGCTTAAGCGTGCAATTTCATCGTGCAGGCCGCCACCAATACGTGCAATTTCCTGGACATTTTTGTTTTGGCGTTCTTGTTTCCATAAGGATGCAATGGTCCGTAAGGTAGCCAATAAGGTAGAAGGACTAACAATCACTATTTGCTTTTCCCAGGCGAAGCTAAATAAGTCTTTATCGGCCTCAATGGCAATGCTGAAGGATGATTCTATTGGTACGAAAAGCATTACAAAATCAGGAGTATCAAAATTGGAAGCACTGTGGTATTTTTTTTCGCTTAGTTGTTTAATATGATTTTTTATGGAAAATAAATGTTCACGTTTATATAATTCTCTTTCTATATCATCCGAAGCATTTACACATTTTTCATATGCAATCAAGGAAACTTTCGAGTCTACTACTATGTGTTTGTTATCAGGTAAGTAAATAACCACATCGGGCTTAATGATTTTACCATCCTCATTATTGGTAGTTACTTGGGTTTTATATTCCCTGTCTTTTACTAAACCCGAACGCTCCAGTATTTTCTCAAGTATTACCTCACCCCAGTTCCCTTGCTTTTTGTTGTCGCCCTTTAATGCTGTTGCAAGGTTATTCGCCTCATTGCTAATTTGCTTGTTTAGTTCGGTTAACAGTTTTATTTCTGTTTTTAAAGAAATTCGTTCTTTGTTTTCTTCCTGGTAATTTTTATCAATTTTCGATTCAAATTCTTTTATTCTTTCTTTTAAAGGATTTAGGATAATATCTAAATTGGTTTTATTTTGTTCAGTAAATTTTTTGCTTTTTTCATCCAATATTTTGTTGGCTATATTTTCGAATTCAAGGGTGAATTTTTTCTGTAATTCTTCTATCTCCTTTTTTTGTGTTGTTAATTTTTCATTCTGACTATTAAACACCTCTTCAGCTTTGGCCAGTCGTTTATGAAGTTGGGTTGTTACGTCTCTCTCAGAGATAATTTCAACTTTAGAGTTATCGTATTCCTTTTGTAAATTACCTATTAGCTTATCTGTTTCCTTCTCTTTGTTTTTTAAACGTTCTTCCAGTATACTATTCTCCTTGTCGAGCAGCACTAGCTGTTCTTTTGCTTTAGTTTCGGGAATATTTAACGTGTTCTTGAAATACAAATATGCTATTACAGCCCCCACAATTAATCCCGTAATAAAAAATACAAGTTCCATTTTTATCTATCTGATGTAAAAATACGCAATTGCTTGTACTTACTCAACAAAAAAGCCCCGCAATTTGCGAGGCTTTTCTTATTATTTTAAGTATTTTGATTAGTGTGTGATAACCAGTTTTTTAGTGCTCGTAGATTTGTTATCTACTACAAGCGAATAAAAATACATTCCATCTTCCAAATCAGATGTATTTATTACAGCTTTTCCTTGTACTTCTTCCAATTTAATGTCGCGAACTAAAACTCCAACCATATTATATAATTGTAAGTGTGTGTTGGCCGCATTTTTTGTAGAATAAGAAATAGTTGTACTATAGATAGCAGGATTTGGTTGGGCTCCTGAAATTTCATTTTGTAACAATGAAGGATTGGTTGCAATTCCTGCTGGTGTTACATGGTAAGTTACATAGAAAAATATACTATCCGTAGTTTGTGGAACAAAAAAAGTAAATTGAATTGTCATAAAGCCAGATGAAACTGCGTGTGGCTCAAAATCACTTACAAATGGAAAATTTCCTCCAGCTGCAATATTTTGAGGTGTTGATACAAAAATAGTCTCACCATAGCATAAAGTCCAACAAAAATAATTTACTGTTCCGTTTAGTTTTAATCCAAAACCATCACTACTAGTCACATATCGTTTTTGTACGTTAATGCTGTATGGAACAGCACCTGTATTATCAATTTTAAAGGTATGTGAGGGAAAGGTATTTGGTTCGCAATAAATATCAATAGTACCTCCTGAAGGGATAATAGATTGGTCTGCCATTAATTTAATTTTAACATCATTAGCAAACTGTGCGGAAACAACAGTACTAATTAGTAACAAAGAGAATAATGAAAGTATACTTTTTTTCATAATTTGAAATATTGAAATTATATAACAAATATAATCAAATAATTTTTAAAATGAATATGTCAGTCCAGCCATTAGGTTGAATTTTTGGGTAGGGTAGTTATTCCAGCGGTAATAGCGCATACCTGCTATGTTGTTAAATCGTATAAATGTAGATAGCTTTTTGTTGTAGCGGTATTCAACCCCTACATTTATGTCCGTAATGCCTTTAAGTGTTTTTTGTGATACCAAAGTACTGCCAGTATTCGCATCTAGTTCATTTAATTGAGCAATTTGGCTGCCAATAGTGAAAACATCCAAGGAAACTAAAATTTTATCTTCTAAGTTGTATTTACCCAAGAGCCCAACTTCAAAGACCGGTTTATACCAAGCTTTTACTTCATTCTTTGTCGTATAGTTGAAATAATTAGCCTTTAAGGAAATATTCAGTTTTTCTTTTTGTGTAAAGGAAACTTCTCCATGAACTGTAAGAATATTAATATCATCGTACACAACTGTAAATTTATTTTGTAGAGTATTGGCTGCATAGCTAGTATATAAAGGCATTTGCTCACAAATTTGGTAAGAACCAAATACATTAAAGGATAATTTGGAACTATAACTACCCCTGAATCCAATTTTGGCATCCGCCTTAGTTGTTGTGTTTTTTAAGGGGAGTGTGTGTAAAATAAATGGGTTTTCAAGTGCCAGAGATTTAAAACTGTTACGTTTGTTTGTTCCTATTAGTTCCGCATAGGCAGCAAAAATATTTTCCACTACGTTGTATTTAAATGCGAGGTTGGGTAAAAAATGGGTTTTATTTTGATCTGTTTCAATAGTAGTATTTATTCCCATATTGGCTTGCCACTTTGTGCCACTGAATTTTATAAATGGGTTAATAAGCACTATTCCTGCTGTCGTTGGTGTCCCAGTATATTTATAATCGTAATAATCAAATGAAATTGTTCCCCCAATTAATTCTTTGGTTAAGTATTTACTGCCTGTAACCGTAACTTTAACGTTGTTTTCTACTGTCGACCCGATATCCGAGAAGTTGTAATACGTTAAGCCAATGTTGTGGTTAAATACCGATGAGTCTTTGTAAGTACTTTCAAACTGAAATTTCCCGTCAATGTTTGTATACCGATCTTTGGTCTCATCCCTTAATGAATCGGAGTCGTAAATATTGCTATTAAAACCATAGTAGTGAATCAAATTGCTATTGAAGTTTGATTCAGCACTAAGTATATGATTGGGCACAAAATACTTTCCGTATAAACGCACATCGTTATTGCTAAATCCAGCAAAACCTACATCATTAAGTGTTGCTTTTGATGAAAAGTGTTTTGCGTGTGCACCAATAGAGTATCTTTTTGATCGCAAATTGTTAATGAAACATTCACCATAAGGGCTGGAATAGTTTCCTAGTCCAGCCTTTACATAACCTCTATATAATTTTGTAAGTGGCTCACCTTTCATTATTGCCGGGTTAATTGCGCTTAAATTTAATTTCCTATCAATGTATTTAGTAATGATAGGGTATTTAAGTACAAGAATGGGGGGGGTTGTGTCTATTATTGAAGGGTTATCATTTAATTTAAATGCGTCGGAAATGGTAGGTTTGTAATCTTGTGTCACAATTACTTGTTCTGTTGTAACCTGTGCAATACTTTTTTGTGAAAAGGAGCATAAGATTACTGCTGCCGCTAAACAATAATTAAAATTCTTATTCATTGTTACCTCCTTGGTTTGGAATAATATCATCTTCAAAAAGTTCATTATCGTTAATATTGTTTGTGTCAAACTTTATTTCCATTTCTTGTTGTTTGCGTTTTTGCTCTTCTGCTTTTTCAATTTCTATAATTTGATTTAAACGATCTTGTGCTTCGTTCACTAAATCTTGCCCTTCATAATTATCAATAATGCTTTGTAAAGTTGATTTAGTCTGAAAATTATCCCCCTTTGTATAATATACTTCTGCCAGTAAAATAAAACTTTTAGCTATCCAATAATCGTAAGAGGGTATCTGATCCACCAAATCGAAAATGGTTTTTTCAACTTCCTTAATTTTATTTTGTTTGAATTGTAGCAAGGCTACATTATATTTTGCTTCAGCTCCAAGTATGTTTTTTGTTAGGCTGGCGGTAGTTAAAAATTCGGTCATTGCCAAGGAATCATTTTTTAATCCCAAAGCACTTTTAGCAATTGTTAAATGCGACTCATAAACCAATTCATTGCTCACTTTATTAGTCTGAATAAGCTTGTTGGCTTGAGTTATACTGGCGAGAAATTGATTTAATTTAAAATGGCTGCGCATTTGCCCTATTCTTGATTCAATTATGTTTGAAGGCAATTCGGCTAATTGTTCTAGTTTTTCGTAATAGCTAATTGCATCGGTGAAATTATTTTGTTTAAAACTGATATACCCTGATCTTAGTAATGATTTTTCGGTAAACTTATTTTTCGATTGCATCGATACATACCTATAACCAATTAATGCTTCGGTTAAATTAGTTGAGTTTTCTGTTTTAAACATACACTCAGCGTAGTAAAAATTAGCATTAAGTAAGAAGTAGCCGTTGGGATACTTGTCCAAATAATTTTTTAAATCTTTCGATGAGTTTTCGCAATCTCCTTTCATATAGCGGTTTTTGGCAGCTTCATAGGTTGTGGAATCTAATGTAGAAGGACTGATACTAACACCTGTTTGCCCTTTTAAATAGGTTTCAAATTCAGCAATGTTTCCTTGCTCTACATAAATATTTTTCATTCCGTTGATAGCCTCCTTTGCTTCAGGAGTAGATGGGTAGGCAGTAATTACCTTTTTGTATATTTCCAATGCAGCTTCGTTTTGATCGGTGTTAAAATAGATTAATGCCGTTTTAAGTAATGCTTTTTTTGCATAACTACTATTCGGATGTTCTGCAACAACCCTCTTAAAATAAGCTAATGCGTTGTCGCTATTGTTTTGAACCTGGAAAGTATTGCCCAATTCAAATATTGCATCATCGAGGTAAGGTGACACCAGGTAATTACTAAGAATCGTTTCTAAATGAGTTATCTTCTCATTATATTTCCCAAGTACCCCCAAGGAGTTCGCTTTTTGAAACAAGGCATAGTCGTTGTCTATTAAATGAATTTTTATGGCTTCATCGTAATAATCGATAGCATTGTTATAGTCCTTGTTTATAAAGTAACAGTCAGCGGTACGAATAAAGGCATCGTTAATTTTTTTTATATCCTTTTCGTTTTTATATCCAGTATATTTTCTAAACCAAATAGCGGCTTCTGTATAATTTGTTTTTTGAAAATAGGAATAGCCTATATTATAATTAACAGTATTAAACGTAGCAAGTACTGCTGCTCCTGGTTCAAATAAAAAGGCTTTATAGCTAATTATAGCTTCATCGTATTTTGCTATTCGATAATTAGCATCCGCTTTCCAATAATGTGCTTCAGCATTAATGCGTTTATCTTTAGGTGTACTTAATGATTTGTCAAATAATCCAATGGACTCAACATATTTTCTATCGTTAAACAATTCCACCCCTCTATTATAGGCTATTTTTTGGTAGGCAAATTCTATGTCTAAACTTTTGTTTTTTATTTTTTCTATAGAGTTAAGGGCTTCATCGTTGTTTTTAGTACTTAAATAAACATTCATTAAGAATTTATAAACTTCATCTAGTCGTGCTGAAGAAGGATACTCTTTGATATATAAATCAAACCCAACTATAGCATTTTGAAAAGGATTACCATCTAGTTCGTAAGTTAATTTTGCATAGCTATAAAGGGCATCTTCTTTTATAATGGGGTCAAAATTAAATTTAGATGACGAAAAAAAAGCATTCTTAGCACTTTGTTTATTTCCTACTTGTAAATAGCAATCGGCTAATTGATAATACGCAGTTTGTGTAAGTATATCAATTGTATCTACAACAACTTTTTGAAATGACAACGCGGCTTTTTTGTAGTCGTTTGTTTTATAATAGGCATAGCCAATTTGGTAATGGTCGTTGCGGTTGATTTCTGTAGATTTTTTTAAGAATTTTTCCAAATATGGAATTGCTTCTTTGTAACGAGCGGTTCGGCAAAATGCATCTCCCACTATATGAGAAATTTCGGGAATACGTTTGGTATTTAGTGAATCGAGTAGGGAAGGACCATATGCAATTACCTCATCGTATTTTCCTTGCAGATAATATATTTGAGTAATGTAATAAGGAACTACAGATGAAAAAAGGCTGCTTTGCTTTAATTTTATAAAACCGAGCATTGCTGTTTCGTAGTTTGTCTCTAAATAGGCTATGTGAGAGTAATAATAAGTGGCAGGTACTGCATATTTATTGTCTACATCTTTTATTTCAAAAAACATTTTCTTACTCTTATCGTATATCTTTTTATCAAAATAGCAATAGCCGGCTTTGAAATAATATTCCGAAAGTTGATCGTTAGTGAGACTATAAACATCAACCTTTGCATACCATTCTGATGCATCTTCGAAACGCTTTTTGCGGTATTTGAAATTTCCCATTTGGAAGTAAGCTAGTTTAGCTTTTTGACTCTCGGGATGGTTGTTTATAAATGTTATAAGTTGTTGCTCTGCATCGGTATTGAAAAGTTCTAATGCACAAAGGGTTGAGTAATATTCGGAATTAATAGTAATTTCCGATTGGGCTGGCATTTTTTCAATGATGTCTTGAAAGCTTCTTTGTGCTGCGCTGTATTTTTCTTTGTGGAAAAGTTCTAATGCCAAGTTGTAATCAGCATCTTGGTCAACATATATTTGCGTTTTTTGGGCTATCGATGTCGCTGCAAGTGAGAAAAAAAATAGGGTACTAAAAAAGAGTGCTTTCACTTTCATATTGCTGCTTAGGAATTAGGCTGCTAATTTAAGTGCTATTAAAAAGGAAAATTTTAAGGAATCGATAAGTTATTAACCCTTAACTGTTCATAGTGTTAAGGGAAAATAAATCAAAATGAAATTCCGAATAACATTAATGCTGTACAACAATTTTGCATGCTTGGTCCTTTGTTTTTACAAAATAAAAACCATTTGGGAAGTTGTTTACATCAATGCTTGTCTTTAACTGACTGCTTTTTACAGATAACACCAGTTGTGATTCGCAATTGTATATGGCAATGTTTTCTCCTACAGTTTTTGTGTTAATGGTTAATATATTGTTTGCCGGGTTGGGACTAAGGGAGTTTATATTATTTGTGTTTCCTGAAATAGAGCTAAGCATTAGGTTAATACCTCTGTACCTTGCTCTTGAAATAGTAAAATTATTTGCCAATAAAATACCACTCAGTTCAAAGTAAGGGATTTTGTCAGTATTTGTGAGCCATTTTATCGTGCGCGTATTGTTTGGAAAACTAAACCCAAAACCATTTAAATTAATACTGTCTACCGAAATAATGTCTGAAACAACCCGTATGCAATTTGCAGTTCCAAAAGGAGTTTTTATAGTGCCCCAACCATCTACAGTGTTTATTCTGTAGCCTTTTTGTATGTAATTCATTAATCCATTTATTTGAATTGAATAATCAAAGGTGCTACTGTCACGGTCTTGATAATTTAAAGGAAAGGTGTAAATTTCATCGTTGTCTCCATAGTAGGCAGCTAATGGGATTCCTTGATAGCTTAAGCCTGTTCCTTCTGCTTCAAATTTGCCATTTGATTTTTTATAAAAACTATAAACATTTGTAAATGAAAATGCTCCTACACCAATTGTATCATTTGTTTTTAAGCCATATTTATTAAGTCCAAGAAAGTAAAATGCATAAGGTGTTTGTAGAGCATTTTCGTAATTATAAACCCCTTGGCTTATGCTTGCAACAGTATCAAATACCCAATTGTAATTTGGACCTGTTATTGTAGCATCAACTGAAATAGGGTTAATGTTGGTATAACGGATAGTGTCGTCTGACGAAGGCATGTCGCTGGACGTAATGCTTATTTGAGCAAATAGTACGTTTGATAATAATGTTAATATAGAGAATAGGGAGATTGTTTTTTTCATGTCAGCATGTTAAAAGCTTGCATCTTGTTCAAAAAGTATAGCGTGTTAATCATTTTGTAACAGCGAATGTGCGACTTTTGGATTAGCATTGACGTTGCTTGAGTTGTTTGCATTATTTTTTGTTCGTATTGTTGTTATTGAAATCAATAATGTATTTATTTTCATCAATTTCTCCTACATTTACAGGAGATGTTGTTTGAAGGTATTTTCCTTTATCGTTTTTGTATACAACAAAAGCGTCCGGTATTCCTGCCTTATTAATTTTTTTTCTACTAGTAATGGCCGTCTCGTATGTTTTATAATTACCTGAAAGGTAAATATTGATTGAATCTTTTGGGTTTTTAATAACTACAATGTTACCAATGCTGAGGTATTTATTAATCAACTCTATTGGTACTTTGTTTTTAAAGGAGCCTAAAAATACAAAGTAGGATAAATTTTTCATTTTAGGGTTAAGTGAAGCAGCTACTTCTTTTGGGTTATTTAAGTTTACCTTCATTGCGTAAGCATTAGTAGAGTCAATAAACCTAAGCCACTCTTCTTCCATTGATTGTTCGGTATAAGTTACACCTTTTGTATTTGTAATTGCACCTTGTGCGGAGCCTAACTCTTTGTCTAAAAAATCGGAAGCTAAGTCTCCATCATCATCCAATGGAACACCGGCAGTGTCTACATCAACGTCTTTAGGAGTGAATGGGCTAAAATCTATCAGGTCGCTAATACCATCAGCGTCTTCATCTTCGTTACCAAATGCAAGATAGTTGCCATCAGAATCTTTTTCTTGTAATAGTTTTTCTTTTGTCTGCGGACCAACTAAATCAAAATTTAATGAAAAGCAACTCATAACAAACCGATCGTTTTTCTTATCGCCTAGTCGATTTCCTACACCCATTTTATTTACATTATCAATATTATCTGTTTGTGAAAAATGGATTGCAGTTGCTAATTTAAAATCAACTCTATCACTTAACTTAAAAATAACACCTGCTCCAATTGGAAAAGCAATTGATCGTTCACGATACTTTCCCAAGCCATCTATATTGGCTTCTCGTAAATCCGATTCATAAGTATAATCTCTGACTAATAATTTTGATTGTGATGCTAAGGGGTTAGTTTCTTCTAAATTATGGATTGATCCATCGGTCCAATAATGGTATGTTTCACCGTTGCGGTCTGTTAAATCTGTTTTTGAAAGAAATTCGAATGTCTCTATTCCTAAAAAAACATAAGGTGTTATGTTGCGCTGTGCCGGTAATAGTTGGTCGAAATTATAAGTAAGCACTGCCCCTCCAAGGCGTATTTGTGTTTCAAAATTCAAATTACGAGTAGCAGTTCTTTCGTTTGCTCCAAGTTTTCCGAACAATACATAAAACTTTAAGTCTAAATATTCATTTAAGTTTTTAGCAATATTTAATTCGTAAGCAGGTCGACTTACTTGCATTTTTGCAAATTTCTTATTACTAACCTCACCATAAAATGAAAGTTTCCCTGTTCCAAATCCTATGATTGGTTTAGATGCTTTCAAAGTATTTAACTCATATTCACTTTTAAGAATACTATCCCTAATTACTTCTTCATCTTTTAATGGTATTTCGGGGTCGACTAAATTCCTTTCCTCTGCACTATTAAGAGGGTCGTCTTGTGCATCAACTACTGTCGTAGTTATTATTATCAAAAAGATTGCCTTAATTAATTTTCTAAACATAAAGTTTACTAAGCTTTATAGGTACATTCTTAACTTGTAAATATACAATTATTTTATTTAGAATAAGGTATTTTATCCAAGTTTGGCTTGAAATCAATAATGATTGTGAAAAAGCTAATGAAGTATTTTAAGTTTGGCAAATTTTAAAATCAATTGCTTTTCCCCAACAGCAGTAAAGTTCACAGAAGCTTTTTGGTTTGGAAAAACGCCTTCAAGTTTCGATACTATTCCGGTTCCAAAGCGTTGGTGTTCTACGTGTTGTCCTATTTGTAATTTACTTGTATCGTCTCCTTCAAATGTTGGGCTTTTGTCGGACGTATTAATTGTAGTTGCTTTTGAAAGTTTAACCAGATTTCTTTTTTCTATGGGTGGTTTGGGTGGATGATTTGTTGCTGTTGTTTTATTCGTATTGTTCGGTTTTTGGGTATATGAAGCGGTATCTTGAAAAGAGTCAATATCACTATAGATGTGTGAACTACTTGTGTTTTTGGAATGTGGTAGTTCTAAATAGGATGGGTCTATTTCTTCAATAAAACGGCTGGGTTCACAATGAGTAACATTCCCCCATTTATACCGACTGGTTGAGTAGGATAAGGTAAGGCATTTCTCGGCACGCGTTACAGCTACATAAAATAAGCGCCTTTCTTCTTCTAGCTCAGTTCTTGAGTTTAGTGCCATTTGTGAAGGGAAAAGATTTTCCTCTAATCCAACTATATACACATAAGGGAACTCCAATCCCTTAGCTGCATGAATAGTCATAAGTGATACCTTGTCTCTGTCTTCTGGATTTTCTGCTTCGTCATCCGTTAGCAAAGCAATGTCTTGCATATATTTATCCAATGTTCTTAATGAGTCATCCACAACTTCGGCATCGTCATTCGAAATGGGAGTATCGGAAAAATCCTTCATTCCATTTAATAACTCTTGAATGTTTTCATATCTGCTTAAACCTTCGGGTGATTTATCATTATAAAATTCGCGTAAAATACCAGATGAAGTAGCAATGTGGCTGCCTAAATTAAAAGCATTTAGAGTGATTAATTGCACTTTAAAACTTTTAATCATTGTTATAAACTCTTGTAGTTTTGTATATGTTCCCGCATTAATACCTAAATTATATCCATTTGGGTTTTCAATAACCGACCAAAATGATACACCTGCTTCGCTAGCCGCTACTCCAATTTTTTCAATGGTTGAATTTCCTATGCCCCTTGCTGGGTAATTTATTATACGCTTTAGTGCTTCCTCGTCATTTACATTAATGGTCAAGCGAAAATATCCTAACAAATCTTTAATCTCTTTTCTTTTGTAGAATGAAAGTCCACCATAAATTTTGTAAGGAATATTTTTTCTTCTCAAGGATTCCTCCATTGCTCTCGATTGAGCATTGGTACGGTACAGAATTGCAAAATCTTTGTTACGCCCTTGTCTGCTATATTTTGTGTCGAATATTGAATTTGCAACCTGATTTCCTTCTTCGTTATCGGTGAGGGTACGAATAATTTTTATTTTATCGCCATCATCGTTGCTTGTCCAAACATCTTTTTTTAGTTGGTCTCTGTTATTGGAAATTATACTGTTTGCAGCGTTTACTATGTTTTTTGTTGAGCGATAATTTTGTTCAAGTTTGTATGTTTTTAACTCGGGATAATCCTTTTTAAAGTTGAGTATGTTTTGAATATTCGCCCCCCTAAAGGAATATATGCTTTGTGCATCATCACCCACAATGCAAATATTTTCGTGTGCTGCTGCAAGTTTTTTTACAATAAGGTATTGCGATAAGTTTGTATCCTGGTATTCATCCACCAAAATGTATTTGAAACGGTGTTGATACTTGTTTTCTACATCAGGGAAATTTTTAAGCAGCACGTTCATATTGAACAATAAATCATCAAAATCCATTGCGTTCGAACTAAAACAACGTTTTTGATATTGCTCATATATTAATCCCATTTTTGGTTTTCCTGAGGCCCTGTCATCTGCCTGAATATCGCTATCACTATTGTATTTTTGCCAAGAAATAAGATTGTTTTTTGCTGAAGATATGCGGTTGTAAACCACGCTTGACTTGTATGTTTTTTCATCCAGGTTTTGTTCTTTCAAAATACTTTTAATCAAGCTTTTTGAATCGTCTGTATCATAAATTGTAAAATTGCTCGGGTAGCCAAGCTTCTCTCCTTCTATACGTAGTATCCGTGCAAATATGGAGTGAAAAGTGCCCATCCAAAGGTTGCGGGCTTCTTTGTTGCCCACTATTTTTTCAATCCGATCCTTCATTTCGAGAGCGGCTTTGTTTGTAAAAGTAAGGGCAAGTATGTTAAACGAGTCAACTCCTTTTTTTAACAAATGCGCAATGCGGTAGGTAAGTACACGCGTTTTTCCTGAACCTGCACCCGCAATAACCATCACCGGACCTTCTGATGAAACCACGGCCTGTTGCTGCGCCTCATTTAATTCTGATAAATAATCTTTCACACCTAAATTTTGAGTCTTCAAAAATACTAGAAATGAGTGAAGGCGCGTTTTAAAGTTTTTAACATTACCATAATTCAATTGTTCGTATGAATATTATTCCCATTTATCTTCCACTAAAAATGCTAATTTTGCAATTCAAACTATATTTATGATTCCATTTTCACCTCCTCACATCGATCAAAAAATAATCGATGAAGTAATAGCTGCACTTAAATCGGGCTGGATAACCACCGGTCCGCGTACCAAAAAATTCGAAAAGCAATTAACGGCATATTGTGGTAATAAAAGTACTATTTGTTTAAATTCAGCCACTGCTGGTTTGGAGCTAATGTTGCGTTGGTATGGAGTTAAAGAGGGTGATGAGGTAATATTACCTGCTTATACTTATTCGGCTACAGCAAATGTAGTGATGCATTGTGGGGCAATCCCTGTTTTTGTAGATACAAATGCCGATGATTTCAATATAAACATTTCGGCCATTGAAAAGGCAATTACAAATAAAACAAAAGTGGTAATGCCTGTTGATTTTGCAGGATTTCCTTGTGATTACGACAACATTAATGCCTTGATTTCACGAGCAGATATAGTAGCGAAATTTAATGCAAGTACCGAAAATCAAAAATTGTTAGGAAGGATATTAGTTTTATCCGATTCAGCACATTCTATTGGAGCAGAATACAAAGGCAAAAAAACAGGTAGTCTTACAGATGTATCCGTATTTTCATTTCACGCTGTAAAAAATTTGAGCACTGCCGAAGGTGGTTCCATCGCTTTTAATTTACCCGAACCATTTAACAACGATGAAATTTATGCCAAGCTTTGTATTTCATCTTTACACGGACAAAACAAAGATGCTTTGGCTAAAATGCAAAAAGGGAATTGGAAGTACGATATTGTAGAGGCAGGCTATAAATGTAATATGACTGACATTATGGCTGCTATTGGTTTGGTGGAATTGGAGCGTTATGACAGTGATACATTGGTAAAACGAGCAGCTATCTTCGAGAAGTATGTACAGGCTTTGAGCAAAAAAGCTTGGGCGGAACTGCCTGTTTACAAAACAAATGAGAGACTCACTTCATACCATCTATTTCCATTACGAATAAAGGGTGTTACAGAAGCGCAACGTGATGAAATTATGAAAAATATTTTTGATGAGGATGTATCGGTTAACGTTCACTTTATTCCTGTTCCGATGCTTAGTTTTTATAAAAATCAAGGTTATGATATTAAAAACTATCCCATTACATACAATAATTTTTCGCGCGAAATAACATTGCCCGTATTTTACGATTTAAGCGATGTGCAAATAGATACTGTAATTGCCGCTGTTATAAAAGCTGTTCACAAGGTATTAGGATAATATGTTAAAACGCTTATTCGATATTTTTTTCTCTTTATTAGGTCTCATTATATTGGCAACAATTTTTTTAATTATTGCAATTCTCATTTTGGTTGATTCTCGAGGAGGTTTGTTTTATAAGCAGTTGCGTGTTGGATATAATAATACCGACTTCAAACTTTTTAAATTTCGTACGATGGAAGCAGGTGCTGATACAAAAGGTTTGATTACAGTTGGCTCGCGTGATAGTCGGGTTACACTAATTGGCTATTATTTACGAAAATATAAAATAGATGAATTGCCGCAACTATTTAACGTATTAATTGGAGATATGAGTTTGGTTGGACCACGTCCGGAAGTTAGGAAGTACGTAAATATGTATACAAAAAATCAGTTAAGAGTTTTGTCAGTAAAGCCCGGAATTACAGACTATGCTTCCATAGAATACTCAAATGAAAATGAAGTGTTGGGAAAAGTAAACAATCCTGACGAGCTGTATATTACCGAGATAATGCCTGCAAAATTGGCACTTAATGTGAAATATATTGATGAAAAAAACACTTTCAAAGACATCTCAATTATTTTAAGAACATTGTTCAAAATTGTTTCATAGTATGTAAAAATAATCGCCTCACAATGGTTGCAAGGCGATAAAATATTTACTCAATGAAGTTTTTAAACTGTAGCTTCTTCCAAGATAGCAGCATCAACTAATACTCTCCCACAATGTTCACAAACGATAACTTTCTTGTGCATACGTATATCCAAATGAGTTTGTGGCGGTATTTTATTGAAACATCCCCCACAAGCGTCTCGTTCAACTGTAACTACAGCTAAACCATTGCGAGAGTTTTTGCGTATTCTGTGGTATGCATTTAGGAGTCGATTCTCAATATTCTTTTCTGTTTTTTCTGCTTTTTTAAGTAGGGCCTCTTCGTCTTTTTCTGTTTCAGCGATAATCGCTTTTAACTCTTTTTGTTTGTGTTTTAAATCACTTTTTCTTTCTTCAAAAATTGTCTTCGATTGCTCCAATATTTCATTTTTGCTTTCTATATTGGCACTGTATTCTTTAATTCTTTTTTCAGACAATTGTATATCTAAATTCTGATATTCCATTTCTTTTGTAATAGAGTCGTACTCACGATTATTACGAACTTTACTTTGTTGCGATTCGTATTTTTTAATTGCAGCTTTCGCATCCTTAATTGCGTTATTTTTTTCAACTACACTACCCTTAAGTGTACTTACTTCTTCTGTAAGGTTAGTGATTCGAGCCTCTAAACCTGTAACTTCATCTTCTAAGTCAGTTACTTCAAGTGGTAATTCTCCTCTAACAATTCTAATTTTGTCAATTGTTGAATATACTTTCTGCAATTCATAAAGATTTCGCAATTTTCCTTCCACAACTTGTTCATTTAAAGTAGTTTTTGCTTTTGCCATTATTATATGTAATTAATAGGGTTGGTATTTATTTTTGTTAAATGGACTGCGAAAGTACTAAAATTTTTCGAAATTAACTTATAAAATAGCTCCATTGTGTATTGTTCACTTTCATAATGCCCAATATCAGCCAATATTATTTTGTTTTCAGCATCGAAAAAGCTATGGTATTTTATATCTGAGGTAATTAAAATATCGGCTCCTTTTTTAATGGCTGCGGTTACTAAAAAGCTTCCAGATCCTCCACAAAGTGCAATTTTTTTAATTTTTTTGTTCAATAATGGACTATATTGTATGCTTTTTGAGTTAAAAGTCCTTTTTAATCGGGTTAAAAACTCTATTTCATCTTCTTCTTTTTCAAGATAACCTATTAAGCCTACTCCAACATAATTATTGTAATTTTCAAGAGCGGTAATATAATAAGCAACTTCTTCGTATGGATGTGATGAAATTAATGCTTCAATAACATTTGCTTCATTATAGGATTCGAATATTACCTCAATGCGTGTTTCGTTTTCTGAATGTCTTATGTTGGCTTTTCCAACATAAGGTTTTGCAATATTATTTGCTTTGAATGTACCTTCACCTTGCACAGTAAAACTAGATTCATCATAGTTCCCAATTTTCCCTGCACCTACTTTAAATAATGCATTTTGTATGATAGGAGCCTTGTCGGTAGGACAAAACGTAACCAACTTTTTAAGTGCATTTTTTTTAGGTGAAAGAATAGTGCAATTTATTAAACCTATTTTGTTAGCTATTATTGAATTTACTCCATTGATTAAATTGTCGGCATTGGTATGTGCTGCATATACAGCAATGTTGTTTTTAATTGCTTTAATTACGGTACGTTCTACATAATTGTTGCCTGTGATTTTTTTTAAGCCTGAAAAAATAAGTGGATGGTGCGCTACTACCATATTGCAGTTAAGTGCAATTGCCTCTTCAATAATTTCTTCAGTGACATCTAAACAGATTAATACTCCTTTTATTTGTGTGTTGTAATCACCAATGAGTAAACCGCAATTGTCGTAACTTTCTTGATATGAAATGGGTGCAAACTGCTCCATTACATTACAAACTTCTTTCACTAAATTCATTTTAAATCCTTTGCTTAATTGTTACGTAAAAGTATAAAATTAATTATGTGAAAGAAAATAAGTAAAATTTACTTATTTTTAAGCAATGAAAGTTTGGCAACTGTTACTTCTACCCTTTTCTTATTTATATGGACTCATTACATATCTGCGAAACAAATGTTTTGATATAGGTTTATTGCCTGTTTCTGAGTACAAATCAACTGTTATTTCGGTAGGGAATCTAAGTGCGGGTGGTACGGGTAAAACTCCGCACATTGAATATTTAATACGATTGATAAAGGATAAATATTCGGTGGCTACTTTAAGTGGTGGATATGGACGTAAAAAATCTGGTTTTGTTTTGGCTACAAATCTTTCTACTGCACGAGAAATTGGAGACGAGCCTCGTCAGTTTAAAAAGAAGTTTCCGGATATAATGGTTGCTGTTGATAAAAAGCGTAGACGTGGAATAAAAAAAATATTGGATAAAAAACCTGATTTGCATATAATTCTATTGGATGATGCTTTTCAGCATCGATATGTAAAACCGGGCTTATCTATTTTATTGACAGATTATGCCAAAATGTACTATAATGATAAAATGCTTCCTTCGGGAACATTGCGCGAATTTACTAGCAGTATAAAAAGAGCCGGAATTATAATTGTTTCTAAAACTCCAAGTGTTTTTTCACCTTTAGATAGAAGGTTATTATTGAAAAAGATAGCCGCAGAAAAATACCAACGTGTATACTTCTCATACATTAAGTACGGTGAAATAATTCCTTGTTCGGATGCTCAAGAACAGAAAGAAGTTTTTTGTTTAGATAAAAGTCTGACAGTTCTGTTGCTTACAGGAATTGCCAATCCAGCACCTTTGGAGCAATATTTAAAGTTTAAGGTAAAAAAAGTAATTCAGTGTGAGTATTCCGATCACCATAACTACTGTATGAATGATATTGAATTGTTAGAAAAATCGTTTGGCGACATTACGAATAAAAACAAAATAATTATAACAACCGAAAAGGATGCTATGCGTTTAGAGAATTTGAATCTAAGGGAAAAATTAAAAAAGCTACCTTTGTACTTTATTCCTATTGAAATTGCTTTTCACCAAAAAGATCAAGAGGATTTTAATCGCTATATTTTGAATTATGTTAGAACAACTTAAGCAAACAGTTGCTTTTATTGAAAGTAAAATAAAAAATAAACCGCAGGTTGGAATTATTTTAGGTACAGGTTTGGGTGGCTTGGTAAAAGAAATCAATATCCAGGATAGTTTAGGATATGAATCCATTCCTAATTTCCCTGTTTCAACTGTAGAAGGACATTCTGGGAAACTTATTTTTGGCGAATTAGGAGGAAAGCAAGTTGTTGCAATGCAAGGGCGTTTTCATTTTTATGAAGGGTATACTCTGCAGCAAGTTACTTTTCCTGTGCGTGTAATGAAAATGTTAGGCATTCAAACGCTGATAGTTTCAAATGCAAGTGGAGGTGTAAATGAAAATTTTTCGGTAGGCGATGTCATGATTATTGAAGATCATATTAACTTATTTCCTTCTAATCCATTGATAGGTAAAAATTATGAAGAACTGGGGCCTCGTTTCCCAGATATGAGTGAGCCATATGACCATACCCTTATAAAAATGGCGAAAGAAATAGCAAACAAAAACAATATTAAGGTTCAGTCGGGTGTATATGCCGGTTTATCGGGACCAACTTTTGAAACACCTGCAGAGTATCGTTATGCAAGAATTATTGGTGCTGATACGGTTGGTATGTCAACCGTACCGGAAGTAATTGTTGCCCGACATATGAATATTACTTGTTTTGCTGTGTCCATTATTACCGACTTAGGGATTTATGGAAAAACTGTAGAAGTTTCGCACGAAGAGGTTCAGGAAGTGGCTAAAAATGCTGAACCTAAAATGACCTTAATAATTAAAGAATTGATTGCTTCTATTTAATGAATTTCTCCTCTAAATTAATTGAAAATGCGGTGAACGAATTTTCTCGCTTGCCGGGTATAGGTAAAAAAACTGCCTTACGTTTGGTTTTTCATTTACTTAAACAATCACCCCAAGAAGTAAGCGAATTTAGTGCTGCATTTACACAAATGCGTAACGAAATAAAATATTGTACTCGTTGCTACAATGTTTCTGACAATACACTATGCGAAATATGCTCGAATACCAAACGCGATTCGAGTTTACTATGTGTTGTTGAAGATTTAAGAGACGTGATGGCGATAGAAAACACGAATCAATTTAATGGGTTTTATCACGTATTAGGTGGGATTATCTCACCAATGGATGGAATTGGACCTAAAGATTTAAATATTGAACCCTTAGTTAGCAGAGTGAAGGAAGGAGAAATTAAAGAGGTAATTATGGCATTAAGTACCACAATGGAAGGCGATACTACTAATTTTTACATTTATAAAAGACTAAGTGGCACAACCGTTAAAATTTCGACTATAGCAAGAGGTATAGCTGTAGGCGATGAACTTGAATATGCCGATGAGGTAACTTTAGGTCGCTCATTAATTAATCGTATTCCATACGAAAATAGTCTTTCTGTACGTTAATACATTATTGTGTCATCGAACCCAATCAAAAATAAATTAAGTGTTGTAATCGTTAATTACAATGTAGAGTGTTTTTTGGAGCAGTGCCTTCACTCTGTTATGAAAGCCGCATCAAAAATATCGACTGAAATTTTTGTGGTTGATAATAATTCGGTTGATGGTTCGGTTCAAATGGTAAAAGATAAATTCTCCACTATTATCTGCATTGAGAATAAAGACAATAAGGGGTTTTCCTTTGCCAATAATCAAGCAATAAAAATTGCCACAGGTGAATACATTTTACTACTCAATCCTGATACTGTTGTGGAAGAAGACACTTTTGAGAAAGTGGTTGCTTTTATGGATAAACATCATGATGCTGGTGGTTTAGGTGTTAAAATGATTGATGGTAAAGGGAATTTTTTGCCCGAGTCGAAAAGAGGATTACCAACACCCACTGTTGCTTTTTATAAAATTTTTGGAATTGCCGCACTTTTTCCTAAATCCAAAATTTTCGGAAAATACCACTTAGGATTCCTCGATAAGGAGAGCATACACGAAATAGAAATACTATCGGGTGCATTTATGTTAATGCGCAAAAAAACCTTGGATAAGGTTGGCTTGCTGGATGAGAATTTTTTTATGTACGGTGAAGATATTGACTTGTCGTACCGTATTATTAAAGGTGGTTATAAAAACTACTATTTCCCCGAAACAAGCATTATACATTACAAAGGTGAGAGTACTAAAAAAAGCAGTGTAAATTATGTGATTGTGTTTTATAAAGCAATGGTGATTTTTGCACAAAAGCATTTCTCCCAAAAAAATGCAAAAACTTTTTCCTTTCTAATCAATATTGCTATTTATTTAAGGGCAGCAGCTGCTATAGTTACCCGTTTTTTACAACGTATGGTAGCTCCTGTAATTGATTCGTTGGTGATATTTATTGGAATTTATTTGATAAAAAATTATTACGAGCATTACATAAAGCAGTCCGACAGCACTTATTATCCTGCTGAATATATGTGCTATGTTGTTCCGGCTTATATTTTAGTATGGCTTTTTTCTGTGTTTTTGGCTGGTGGTTATGATAAACCATTACGCTTACTTAAAATAGTGAACGGATTAATGTTAGGCACTGCCATCATATTAATTGTGTACGCATTGTTACCCGAACAGTATCGCTATTCGCGAGGTCTTATTTTGTTAGGAGCCTTGTGGTCCTTGTTATCAATGTTTTGTTGCAGATTTGCGTTTCATTTGTCGGGTATAAAAAAATACTCCTTAACAGCGTATCAAAAAAAGCGGATCGTTATTGTTGGCAGTGAAGAGGAAGTCGTTCGTGTAAATAGTTTGTTGAACCAAACTTCCATCAATGTAAATTTATTGGGATTTATATCAAGCAATGAAACAAGCTTGTCTGATAAAAGATTCATTGGAAAAGTTTCACAGTTACAAGAAATAATACAGGTTTATAAAATTGAGGAGGTGGTGTTTTGTTCAAAAGACTTAACTGTTCAGCAAATTATTTATCAAATGTCGCTCAACTGTGATATTGATTATAAAATAGCACCACCAGAAAGTTTGTACCTTATTGGTAGTAGTTCTATTCACACTTCGGGCGATTTATATACCATTGATATAAATTCAATTTCAAAGCCAGACAATGTTAGAAATAAAAGAGTTTTGGATATTCTTACTTCTTTATTATTATTGATTTGTAGTCCTGTACTTCTTTTTTTTGTACATAACCAAATACAGTTTTTAATAAATATATTCCGCGTGCTTCTCGGTAACGTATCTTGGGTTGGCTATGCCAATGAAGGGGATAGTTTACAACAAAAATTACCCGACATTAAAAAGGGAATATTAACTCCGGCTGATTCTTTTAGTAAATTTGATACTGAGGCAAACACTCTTCATCGGTTGAATGTGTTGTATTCAAAAGACTACAGTATTTTAAATGATTTAAGTATACTGTGGCACTCGTTTAGGGAAATTGGAAGGACTTAATTAGTTATCTTTTATTAATCAGCAAGGAATAACTGAAAAACTTAGTTCAAGTATTTTTTTTCTATTACTCCTAAGTGGTGTGCTTGGTGACCGGCAATTAAGAATATGATTGCTCTAACAGAAGTTTCTCTTCCACTTGCTTTCCCTTTATTGTTAAGCATATTTTCATTGAAGCTCTCAAACATCGTAATATTCGATTCTCTTAATACACCAAATTCGTGCACCAGGCTATAAAGCGAACGCTCGTTAAAGTTTGCATTTTTAACATAATCTTCTTGTTCAAATCCCGCCAATTCGCTTTTGTCGCCACGCGCAAATCGCAATGCTCTATAGCTCATTATTCTTTCGGTATCTATAATATGACCAATTACTTCTTTTATGGTCCACTTGTCTTTTTGATATGAATAGTTTTCTTTTTCTTCAGGAATTTCAGATAAAAATGCTTGCATAGAAATTATTTGGTTTTCCAAGGTTTTTATCACATTATCGCCTTTTACTAAGTCAATGTATTTTTTAAAATACTCTGGATGTTCCGTTTGTTCTGGTCGTTTCATCTTCTTATATTTTTTTTAACTCATTCATAACAAAGTCGGCTAACTCCTGCACATAGCCAGGTGAGAAATCAAATTTTATTCCGGCTGTTATATATAGTTCCGGAATAGAGCATGTATAGCCAAGTTTGAGTGTGGCTTCATAGCATCCAATTGTTTTTTCGGGATTCGTTTTATAGTTTCTCCACATTGCAATGGCGCCTAATTGTGCAAAGCCGTATTCAATGTAATAAAAGGGTACTTCGTACAAATGAAGTTGATTTTGCCAACTTCTATCGGCAGCCTTTTCATAGCCTTTCCAGTCAACAACTTTACTTCCAAATTCGGTTGATAGTTGTTTCCAATAATTTGTTCTTTCGGAAACAGTGTGACTAGGATTTTCATAAATCCAATGTTGGAATTTATCAATACGTGCTACCCAAGGAAGCACAGATAATATCTTTTGTAACTGCTCTTGTTTAGACCTTTTTAGGTCATCTTTGTTGTCGAAAAATACATCCCAATGCTCCATTGATATTAGCTCCATCGACATAGAAGCCAATTCAGCAACTTCGGATGGTACTTCTTTGAAGGCAGACAATTCAAGTGGGTGACTTAAAAAGGAATGTATTGCGTGACCGCCTTCGTGAACCATTGTTACTAAGTCACGAAGCGACTCTACAGAATTCATAAAAATAAATGGAGCACCAGTTTCAGGTAAAGAACAATTGTATCCTCCCGGTGATTTTCCTTTTCGAGAATCAAGGTCAAGTCTGCCAAGTTCATTCATCAAGGCAATGTATTCACCGAATTCCGGTTTTATTTTGGTAAAACAGGCAATGGTTTTGCTTATTAATTCATCACTGTTTGCGTAGGGTTTTAAGGGTTCTTTGCCACTTATATCGACTTCACTATCCCATGGTTTTAAAATGTCGTATCCAAGTTTGTTTTTTCTTTCAGTATCGAATGTATCTATAATAGGGCATATTGCAGTCGAAACAGAAGTGTGGAAATTGAAGCAATCTTCTTTTTTATAATCGAATCTGCCTAAGGATGCAAACATATAATCTCTAAAGTTTGCAAAATCAGCATTCAATGCTACTTGGTTTCTAAGTGCAATAAGTTTGTTGAATAAGTTGTTTAATGTTTCTTCATCAAGCATTTTTCTTGCCTGAATTTTATCAAATGCCTCTTGTCTAATGGCTCTGTTGGTATTTTTAAAATAACTGGCAGCTTTTTGCATTGTTACTACTGCACCTTCCATCTCAACAGTCATTGCCCCGTTTATGATACCATACTTTTGTGACTCGTTTTGTATTTGTGTTTGGAGTTCAATGTTTTTTTCGCGGTAAATGTTTGCTTCATTTTTTACTTCACGAATGTAAATACCGTATTCTTTTTTATCTAGTTCATTTGTAAAGGCACAGTCTAATATTTTTTTATTAAAAGTATCGTTATAGGGAGCCATTTTAGGCTCTATTTCATTGAGGAAAAAATTATAATTGCTTACCAATGTTTCGTTGGTATTGTCGCAGGTCATTTTAATGTAACGCCACGAAGCATCTTCATTTACAATGGCTTCTAACTCACTCAAATCAACAAGCCATTTTTTTAATTCACTAACATTCTGTATGTTTCTTTCTGCTAGTTTTTTGTAAAAGGGTTCAATGGTAATCCAGCTATCAATGATTAAATTGGTAGGAACAAATTGTCTTTCTTTTTTTGCAAGTATGTTTTTCTCTGCGATTTCCATAAAAATGTATGAACAAAAAAACCGAAGCTTAAGCTCCGGTTTTTCTAATGGTTGATGTTGATTTAGCCTTTGACCCAGTGCTTTTTGGTTTAGCACTTATTTCTACTGGTTTAGCTTTTGGTTTAATCGCTGCATCAGTCGCATTTTTTATTTTCAGTGCTTCGTCTTTGCTTTCTGCATCAGTATTTTCGGCTGCTTTTTCTTTCAATAAGTCGTTCTTTTGCAACATATTATACCAAGTAATAAGTTTTTTCATATCCGAAAAATGCACCCTTTCCTGGTCTAAATTGGGTAACACACTCAATAAGTAATTTTTTACCTCGTCAAAAGTAGCTTTCGAATCGAGTGCTATAGCTCCTTTGCTTTCTTTGTCAGCAATTTTTTTAATTACATCGCTAAGTGGTAAGTCTTCGTCTGTTGTAAAAATACTGATATCGTTTAAAGCACTGATTTTGTAAGTAGAGTAGGCGGGCATTCTCTTTTTGTCAATCAACGATTCTACAATTACGCCATTTTTCGATTGTCCAACTACTTTGTACAATCCAGGGTATCCCGCTATTGAAATTATTCCGTTTAAATCCATCTTTTTAGTTTAGAACTGCAAATTTAGCAAATTACCTGATGTGTCAAAGAGGTTTTAAGATATCTGTTTATTGAACGCAGGGATGGCATTTTGGGCTCAGGGCTAGTTTAATCCTTCGTAAAAGCATTTTTGGGAATATTCTAATAGAAAAAGACAGTATTATTTGTAGCGAACAAGATTTACCTCATGCTTATAAATTTTTGGATTGGCAAAATCCATAATTTTTATACAATACCAGCCATCGACATTGTTGGATAAATCAAATGCATTTTTTACCTCTAATCCTACATTTTTACAAGCAATTTTTTCGCCTCGTTTACCAGGCAGTTCTTTTTCTTAAAATACCAAATGCTTCCGAACTGCCTTTGTTTGTGTCTCCAGGACCGATGATAAAAGATGGGTTTACAATCACCACATTCATTCCTTCTTCAACAGCTCTCCATATTACCACCTTTCTCTGTAAAAAATACCCGTAAATGGTTTTTTTCCGAAGCCTCATTTATAACTGGTAATGAACAAGCCATTATCTTCATTCGTATTATATACGTTCCGTCTTCATCCAATTGTACTGTTAATTGTGTCGTAATAGCATTATGATAACTACCAGTATAGATTTCGTCAGTTGAGTTATAAGATTTAGCATATTGGCGAATTTGTACAAATCTGTTTAATGATAGATTGCTTACTAATGGATGTTGTGTTCCTTCACCTGGTGACTATAGATACCAACCACACATTATTTTCTTAGGGAGTCGCATATGAAATTATTAATATCTATCCACCTATGTTCGTATCCATTTCCTTTATCAATAATGTGTTTTGCAACATGCCAATTTGGCAAAATGTTGTTTTGTGCAAATGAATTGAATGAAATTAAAAAGATAAAAATTGTAAGTGATGTAAAGAGAGTTGGTTTCATTAAAATTAATTATTAAAAATTTATACCGTAATTTAAAGAAAAGTAATTGTCATTATTTATATACCTAAGTTGGTATCCGTGTCCTCGACCTTTTAAGTAAGAAACCCATAAAAAATGTTTTTTATACCCACTTTTATTCGGAATAAAAAAACCTAATGAGGTGACAAAAAAGTATTTATTTAATTCCGTATCTGTAACATCTAAAAAAGGCAACCATACATCATGTAGAAATTCTGCCTCGTTTCTATAAGAATCTTTATAAGTTAAAAGAGCAAGAGTGTTGCGATTAATACCCGTATTAACAAAATATTTTATTTTTTTAATACTATTTTCATACTGTAAATAAATAGGGAAAAAATTGACAAAGTAATAACATTCTCTAACGGTTCCGTAGTAGTTATATTTTAGAAATTGAGTATAAGAGCCAAGTGAACTAGTTAATTTCTAATTTTTATCAAAATTGTATTTAAAGATAAATCGTAAACCTAACGCAACATTATTATTTTTAGGGATTTTACCGAGTATTGATTCTGTTGTTTTAGGAACAAGAACAGTATTCAGTTCCAAACCATAATTCCACCTTTTAAAGGTACTATCTCTATTTGTTGCAAAAGTTGGTGTCGCAAATAAAAAATACAGAATTAGTAAAATAGAATATCGAATCATTTATTAGAGAATTGAACCCTATTTGTTTTTTAATTCCCCAATTTTCCCATTCACAATATTCAAAATTTCAGTTTCCAGCAGCTGTGCTTTTGCTTCAATTTCATTTCCTTTGCTTACAATATCGGCAGCGAAAGACTTATCGCTTAAACCTGCCGCATTTATTTTAACATTTAAAAAGGCACCCATTACTGCCGAGCGTGCACATAAGGCACCAACACCTGCATCAGTAACAGAGTTAGGGTTCCCTGTCTCTGTCATCGCCTTCATTACTTCCATTGAATCGCAGCACAATTGCATAACCTTAAAGGGAACTTCGGTAGCGTATTTTGTGGCATCTTGTATTGCTTGGGTCCGTGCTTTCTTTTCTTCTTCAGTAGCTTTTGGTTTACCAAAAGCAGTCATAATTTTGTTAAATGCATTGGTGTCTTCATCTACCATTGAAAGCAATCTGTTTTTGTAGGCTTGACCTTTTTCTGCCCAATCGGAAAACTCTTTCCAACGCTCATCCCAACCCGGTTTATGTGAAGAAAGATTAGCAACCATTGTTCCCAATGAAATGCCAAGTGCACCCATATAAGCAGAGATTGACCCCCCACCCGGTGCCGGACTTTCACTTGCGGCTTCGTCAGCAAAAGCTTCCAAATCCATTTTAATTAAACGAGCCATAGAGTCACTTTTTAGTAAATATTCAATAATGCGTTCTTCTACTTTGAAGGGTGATAATTCATCTAGTCCAAGCGATTTTACAGCAATTTTTATCAATTCTTTTTCAGATAAACCCGTGGAGCGTTGCTGTTTTTCCAAGAAAAATTTTCCTGCATCCAACATCGATTTTAATGGAACCAGCCCAACTAACTCTGAACCTGTTACACGGATACCTCTTTCATTCGCTTTTTTCGAAGCCTCTTCAAATGCAATGTGAACAGGAGTAATATTGATATTGGTTAAGTTCATTGAAATTTGTGCAATGCCATATTCCTCAATATACCAACCAATTGCTTTAACTGATTTTAATGAACCGGGAATGTTTACTGGATTTCCTTTTTCATCTGTCACAATTTTTCCTGTAACGGGATTTCCTTCTCTTTTTAATCGTCCTGCCTCACGTACATCAAATGCAATAGCATTCGCTCTTCGGGTTGAAGTTGTATTTAAATTAATGTTATATGCTACTAAAAAATCGCGTGCACCAATTACAGTTGAACCCGATTTTATGGAATGTTCAACAGGGCCGAAATCAGGCTTCCATTCGGGTAATTTTATTTTTTTGAAAAACCCTTCGTATTCACCTGCACGAATAAGGGATAGGTTATTTCTGTTTTTATTTGCTTGCGCAGCTTCATATAAATAAACAGGTATGCTTAATTCATTTCCAACTTTTTTACCTAATTTTTTAGCATATTCAGCTGTTTCCGCCATTGAAATTCCCGCAATTGGAATTAAAGGGCAAACATCAGTTGCACCCATACGGGGATGTTCGCCTTTGTGTTTGCTCATATCAATAAGTTCACATGATTTTTTGATTGCAAGAAATGCAGCATCAATTACCGCTTGTGGTTCACCAACAAAGGTTACAACTGTACGGTTGGTTGCTTTGCCCGGGTCAACGTTCAATAATTTTACGCCCTCAACGGATTCAATTTCTTTGGTAATGTGGTTGATAATGTTCGTATCGTTCCCTTCGCTGAAGTTAGCAACACATTCTATTAATTGAGAATTTTTCATAATTTACAATTGATAATTAGGATTATCGTTAATTATATACTTTGAATTTAATTTAGCTTTTTTAATTATTTTGTTGGTGTAATAATATTTCCGTTTATGATAACTGTTTCTATTAAATTACTTGCAAAAGCATACGGAATATATTCGTAGCCAGTTATTTCTTGGGTAATGAATACATTTGCTTGTTTACCAATGGCAATGCTTCCGTGTGTTTTACTTAGGTCCATTGCATAAGCAGAATTAATGGTTGCGGCATTGATAGCTTCCTCCGGTGTCATTTTGTATTGAATACAACAAAGCGACAGCATAAAATTCATGTTTCCGCAGGGACTACTTCCCGGATTATAATCACTGGCAACAGCGATGGCTAAACCTGCATCTATAATTTTACGAGCAGGGGGGAAGGGTAGACCTAAAAAGAAAGCCGCACCGGGTAATACAGTTGGCATTGTTTTCGAATTTTTCAATGCTTCAATTTCAACATCTCCAACAAATTCTAAATGGTCAACGCTTATGGCACCAACCTCTATACCTGCTAATACTCCGCCAGAATTACTTAATTGTTCAGCATGTACTTTCGGTGCCATACCGTATTTTTTTGCTGCTGTTAGAATTTCAATTGTTTCTTCTTTTGTGAAATAGTTTTGTTCACAAAATACATCGCAATATTCGGCCAATTGCTCGTCTGCAATTGCAGGCATTATTTCATTTATGAGCAATTTTATGTAATCCGATTTCCTGTTCTTGTATTCTGTTGGAACAGCATGTGCACCCAAAAAGGTTGCCTTTATAGTAAGTGGAGAAAGCGTTTTTAGTTTTTTAATAACACGGAGCATTTTCAATTCTGAATCTTTGCTTAATCCATATCCACTTTTTATTTCAACGGCACCGGTACCCATCATCATTATTCCATTTAAACGTTTTAAAGCGCTTTCTATCAATTCTTCTTCAGTTGCATCACTCAGCTTTTTTGCTGAATTTAAAATACCTCCACCGCGTTCAAATATTTGTTCATATGTAAGTCCGTTTATTCTGCCAACAAATTCACCTTCACGACTGCCGGCATATACAATGTGTGTGTGGCTATCACAATAGCAGGGCATTACTAATTTATTTGTAGCATCAATTACCATTAAACTGCTCCAATCTGTAACTCCACCCCAATTATCCATTGTTCCATAGCTAACTATTTTATCATTTTCAATGGCAAGCCAAGCATTGTGAATGCAAGGCAATTTTTTCATATTCATACCGCTTACTTTCAGTCGTTCACCATCGTCAACCTGAACCAGTGTTTTTATATTTTTAATTAGAATTTTTCTCATCGTTTAATTCTTTGGGTAACACAAAAAATATTTTTCAACTGTTTTTGATAAGGCCGAAATGTTTAATTGATCGGAGGCAGTAGCAAGGTCCTTTAAATCTCCATTTTTAAACAAAATGTTTATTTTTTCATCGTTGCTTTTATAAGCACTGTTCGTCACCTTGTCGGTAAATACGTAGTAATTAATTTCGGTATCGTTTAGCTGCTTTTCTTTTTTAATTTGTTCTCGAGTTGACTGTATTTGCTCTGCTGAAAAGGGTGAGTTCTGCAATTCTATTTTTAAAAGTTGCCTGTTAATTAACATAGAACACATTTCTGACAATACTTTATCGGAATGTTTCATCCACACTTTTACTGAGGCGTATATATCGTAATCGTCTAGTTGCGAAAATTCCTGAAGGATATTTTCGTTGATTTCAAAATCGTTTTTTGTAAACTTATTTTCTAAAAAAAGTAATAAGGATGGTGTTGCAAATAATTTTTCTCCTTTTAGTATAAGTTCTTTGGCTCTTTTTAAAATGTTTACCAACAGTATTTCCGCTGCCAATACTGTTTTATGGAGGTAAACTTGCCAATACATTAATCTACGAGCAACAATAAATTTTTCAATCGAATAAATACCTTTCGCTTCAATTGCCAAAGAATCGTTCACAACAGTTAGCATTTTAATAATCCGTTCAGCGCTAATTACCCCTTCCGAAACACCTGTAAAAAAGCTGTCTCGCATTAAATAATCCAATCGGTCCATATCCAGCTGACTGGAAACCAATTGGTGAAGAAATTTCTTTTTGTACTCGTTTTTAAAAATGCTGATAGCCAATAAAAGTTTATTGTTGAAGTGTTTATTCAATTTATCCATAAACAAAAGTGAAATATCTTCGTGGCTTATACCATTTACAATGCTTGTTTCCAGTGCGTGTGAAAATGGTCCGTGACCAATGTCGTGCAACAAAATAGCGAGTGTTACTCCTTCTGCTTCAGCATCATTTATTTCTATCCCTTTTGCTCTTAATACTTCAATTGCTTCACCCATCAAATACATTGCTCCCATAGCGTGATGAAATCGTGTATGTAATGCTCCCGGATAAACTAAAGAGGTTAGTCCCAATTGTTTTATTCTGCGTAAGCGTTGGTAATAAGGGTGTTCAATGATATCGAAAACTATTTCGTATGGTATTGTAATAAAACCATAGATAGGGTCGTTTACTATTTTAAGTTTATTTGATTTCAATTTCATAAAAATATTAGTGCGAATTTACAAAACAGACCTCAACAACATTCAAACATTTGTATATTCGTGGCATATTCTGATTATTAATTTTTGCACTAAGTTACTCTTTTATGGAAAAAATAACGATTCTTTGGGCCGATGATGAAATAGATTTGCTAAAACCACACATTCTTTTTTTGGAAGAAAAGGGGTATGTTGTTTTTACTGCTAATAACGGAGAAGATGCGATTGATATGTTAAAAGAGAAGAATATTGACATTGTTTTGTTGGATGAAAATATGCCCGGTTTATCGGGTTTGGAAACCTTGGTTAAAATAAAAAATATTTACGAGCATATTCCTGTAGTAATGATTACTAAAAGTGAAGAAGAGTCAATTATGGAGGATGCAATTGGCTCAAAAATATCCGATTACCTCATAAAACCTGTTAATCCTATGCAAATATTGTTGTCTATAAAGAAGAATTTGGATAATAAACGCCTTATCAGCGAAAAAACTACCTCGGGATACCAGCAAGACTTTAGAAATATAGGAATGACACTTGGCGGCCGACTGAGCTCAAGTGAATGGGCAGAGGTATACAAAAAATTAGTGTTTTGGGAACTTGAACTTGAGCGGTCCGGAGATACAAGTATGGCGGAAGTGTTAAAAATGCAAAAAACTGAAGCAAATGCGCAGTTTTTTAAATTTGTTGAAGCAAATTATTTAAGCTGGTTTAGTGGCAAGTCAAGCGATACTCCACAACTATCACATACATTATTTAAGAATAAGATAGCGCCATTATTGGATAAAGAAGGACCTGTGTTTGTTTTATTAATTGATAATTTGCGTTACGATCAATGGAAAATGCTGCAACCCATATTTAATGAATATTTTCGTACAGAGGAAGAATCTACGTTCTATAGTATATTGCCTACAGCCACACAGTATGCACGGAACGCAATTTTTGCAGGCTTAATGCCATCCGAAATTGAAAAAAAATACCCAAAGTTATGGCTCAACGATGAGGATGAAGGAGGTAAAAATATGCACGAAGAAGAATTGTTGGGAGAACAATTAAAGCGGTTGGGTAAAAATATAAAAGTCTCTTACACTAAGGTAACCAATCATGCTGCGGGTAAAAAAATGGTTGAAAATATCCCAAATATGATGGAAAATAAACTGAATGTTATAGTCTATAATTTTGTAGATATGCTTTCACATTCCCGTACAGAAATGGAAATGATACGTGAGTTAGCCGATGACGAATCTGCTTACCGATCAATCACAGTAAGCTGGTTTGAACACTCTCCATTATTGGACGCAGTTAGATTAATTGCAGATAAAAAATGCAGAGTGGTAGTTACTACCGATCATGGAACAATTAAAGTTACCGAGCCTTCACGTGTTGTTGGTGATAAAAATACGAATACCAATTTGCGCTATAAACAAGGAAAAAGTTTGAATTATAATAAGAGGGAGGTTTTTGAAGTGAAGAATCCGAGTGATGCATTTTTACCTAAGCAACACGTAAGCCAAGCTTTTATTTTTGCAAAAGAGGATAGATTTTTTGCATATCCTAATAATTACAATCATTATGTAACATACTATCGCAATACATTTCAACACGGAGGTGTTTCTTTAGAAGAAATGATTATTCCCTTTATAAGTTTAAGTGCTAAGTAATCGCGATTGTCTACAAAAAGAGAAATACAGGTTGATAGTTTGCATGATTTGGAGCAGGCAGCCCAGCAGTTGATAACCCTATGCAAGGAAAAGAAAGTTGTGTTGTTTTATGGTGAAATGGGTAGTGGGAAAACAACTTTTATCAAAGCTATATGCAAGGCTTTAGGAGTTAATGAAAATACATCTAGTCCTACTTTTTCAATTGTGAACGAATACCTTTCAGATACAAACAAGGTAATTTATCATTTTGATTTTTACCGATTAAAAAACGAAAAAGAAGGGTATGACATGGGCTGTGAAGAATATTTTTATTCGGGTAATTATTGTTTTATCGAATGGCCCGAAAAAATTCCTTCTTTAATCCCTGAACAAACAGTTTCCGTTTCAATTGAAGTATTAGAAAATGGAAAAAGAGTTTTACATTTCCTTTAAAAAAGGAAACGTAAAACTAAAAATCAGTACTTACTGTTTCATAAAACTCTTGGTAATAATTTGTCTGCCTATATTTAATTTAAACAAATACAAACCGACATTTACATTTTTAAAATCAGTTACAGGTATCGTGTAATCACTTGCTTGTAAATAGCCAAGTTCCTTTTTAAGTAAAAGTTGCCCATTGGCATTATATATTTCATAGGATACAATGTTGCCTTGGTTCAGCAAAAAATTAATATTTAATGTTTGAAGTACCGGATTAGGATACAAAACCAAATAGGCTTCTTTTGCAATACTTTCTTCAGTCCCAACCGAATGACAATTGCCTGGTAAATTGGCATCTATCCAAGTAATCCTTCGGTGGAGCCAGTCTTTTATATAACGATACTCTTCCTCAAAAGTAATGGGCACGGGGAGTGGTGAATAATTATTGTAACAATCAAAACAACTGGGGTTTAACAATTGCGGATATAAAGTAAATTGTCGTTGACTGGCCTCTTTGAGCGAGTCGTGCATAACATCCATAATACTGTTTACGTAAACAGTGTCGAAAGTCTTTTCCCTTAACCAATCGTAACGGCAGCGTGTTTTATTTGCAAAATTACTGTCTTCCATTAATCGATTCATAAATAAGGTTGTGTTTCCAATACCTCCTAAATAGTAGATGAAACCATTATCAACAGCACCGTACCAAGGACTGGTACCAAAAGCGTAATTGTAATCCCACACCGGTCCGGCTTTTAATTGACCACTATCATTACTAATATTTTCCTTATAAAAGTAGGTGCTTCTTGCGTAAGAATCTTGGTTACGGCCAAAATCTACTATTAGCAAATAGTCAATAAAAGTTGATGTTTTGATGTATTTGTTGTAGCCCTGTGATGGATCAGCAAAGTTTCCTCCGTATAATGCGTTACTAAAATCCGTAAAGTATTGATCGATGTAATTTTGCTGCTGCAAAGTAGGGTTTTTTGGATATTTAGGTGGAAAACCGTATTCAACAATATATCCTCCCGTTAAGCTGTCTCCTGCATTGTCATCAAGATCTGTTTTGTCAATATTTACCCTATTTTTTCCTCTCTTAATATTTTCCATTAAAGCATAAACACCCACATATTGTCCATTCAACGTTACTTCACAAAAGCGCATTCTGGGTGTCCAATGCCCCATTTCGGACATTAGTCGATATATCAAATAATTTCGAATCATCGATTTATCGTTGTATGGTGCATACAACACCCATTCGTCTTCGGCAGGCATCCCTAAAAGTGAAGCTTTTATAGGAAGATCACTTACAGCATCAACGGTTTCCAGTAGCCACGATTTTTGTGAGTATACTTGCGATAGAGCACCGCGTTGCTCTATTAATATTTTTCCAAAATAACCTGTGTAGGGATCGGTAACGTTATTTCTCCTACTAGGATTGTCAATAATGCCCATAACACAAGGAATTTTAGGTTCATCGGGTATTCCAACATAACCAAAAGTTTTTAGAACAACAATGGGCAAGTTGGAAGATGTAAAAACTTGCGCTTTTACAACCGAAAATAATATAATAAGTGTAAGGGTAATTTTTGATTTCATAAAGTAGTAGTTTACCCAAAGATAGATAATAAATAAGAACAGTATCATGTCAGTACTAAATAGAGTACTAACAAGAATTAAGTTGTTTCATAGCTTTTTAAGCCTTAAATTTGCAAAAGAGTTTACATTACAATTTTGCTTTTTTATGCTTTCTTCAAAAAATATTTTCCTTTCAATGCAAAAGCAAGCTGGCTTAATGCCAAAAGAAGAGATGCTTGAGGTGGCAAATAGAAAAGGCCAATTATATATTGGATTACCTAAGGAAACAACTTTTCAAGAGAATAGAATTGCACTCGTTCCGGATGCGGTTGCCTTATTGGTATCAAACGGACACAATTTGGTAGTTGAAACCAATGCCGGTAAAAATGCAAATTTTGATGATAAGGATTACAGTGAAGCAGGCGCACAAATAGTGTACAGTACACAAGAAGTATTTAAAGCAGATATAATTCTAAAAGTAGCACCACCGTCAACCGATGAGATTGCTATTATGAAGAACAAGCAGACTCTTATTTCAGCATTACAACTTACTGTGCAGCCCGATAATTTTGTGAAGAGTTTGATGGATAAAAAAATTACTGCTATTGCCTTTGATTACATTAAAGACAAAGATGGAATTTTCCCCATTATACGTTCAATGAGCGAAATTGCAGGAAATACATCTATATTAATTGCAGCAGAATATTTAAGCAATATAAATAATGGACAAGGTGCTATGTTTGGTGGTATAACAGGCACTTCACCAACGGACGTGGTTATATTAGGTGCTGGCACTGTTGGCGAATACGCTACTAGAGCAGCATTGGGATTGGGAGCGCAAGTAAAGGTGTTTGATAATTCAGTTTACCGTTTAAGAAGGTTGCAAAGTGATATTGGCAGTAGAGTTTTTACATCCATATTACAGCCAAAAGTATTGATGAAGGCATTAAAGACGGCCGATGTTGTAATTGGTGCTATTCGTGCTCCACACGGAAGAACTCCTTGTGTAGTTACTGAAGAAATGGTAAGCGATATGAAATACGGATCGGTTATTATTGATATTAGCATTGATCAAGGCGGGTGCTTTGAAACATCAGAAGTTACGAATCATGCTAAACCTGTTTTTAGAAAGTATGGCGTTATACACTATTGTGTGCCAAATATTGCATCGCGTGTTTCACGCACTGCATCGTATGCTTTGAGTAACGTCTTTGCGCCTATTTTATTAGGAATTGGGGAAGAAGGCGGCATTGAAAATATGTTGCGATCTGATAGTGGTGTGCGACACGGAACCTATATTTATAATGGGATTCTTGCCAATAAATTTTTAGGTGAAACGTATGATTTGCCTTATAAGGACATTGATTTATTAATGGCTGCCATTTAATTTTTTAAAAATAATCGTGGAGAATAAAAAAAGAATTAAGCTTTTTACAATTGGCGTTGCGCTTGGAAGTATTGTAATGTATTTTGCTGTTTTTAAAAATAGAAATGTATTCAAATCTCCCGAAGAAGTTGTATTGGGTAGAATGATTGACCACCCAATGAAAACAACAGATATGGCTGCTTGTAAATTGGGCTGCTATCAATTAGAGGGTGGCGATCTAAAATTGTATTTTCAAAAAGCCGATGTGAGTTTTAGTGACAGTAAAACACACGAAAAGCCTTGGCCCATTTATACTATTAACAGTGAGCCTTATACTTTTTATTGTGAGATGGGGGAAAATGAGAATATGCTAATTGACATTGTTAGAATGGATGGTACTGATACGTGTAGTTGTAAATAATTTTTTAAATGGATTTTAGTTTTCGAGAATTTTTTACTGTAACAATGATTTTGTTTGCAGTAATCGATGTGATAGGTTCAATACCCGTTATTATTGATTTGCGCAGCAAGGTCGGAGAGGTTCAATCAGGCAAAGCATCTTTGGCATCACTTCTTATTATGCTTGTTTTCTTTTTTGTAGGCGATAGCATACTTGAGTTGATTGGATTAGATATTAGTTCTTTTGCCATAGCAGGTTCGCTTGTTATATTTTTTATAGCCATTGAAATGATTTTAGGAGTAAGATTATACAAAGATAGTGTACCTGAAACGGCTTCTATTGTTCCTATAGCTTTTCCCTTGATAGCCGGAGCGGGTACCCTTACTACTTTGCTTTCTATTAAAGCAGAATATCATGCCATTAATATTATTGCAGCGATGGTAGTAAATGTTTTTTTTGTATATTTAGTTTTAAGCAATGTAAAGTACCTCGAAAAAGTATTAGGCAGTGGAGGAATTAATATTTTAAGAAAAGTATTTGGTATTGTATTGCTTGCAATCGCTATAAAGTTATTTAGAACCAATACCGGTTTTTAAGTTTGTTTCGGAAGCGAGGCTTCTTCTGTTTTTATAGATGTTGAAACAAGTTTGTTGATTTCATTTATTTCATCTTGTGTTAGGTTGCGCCAAGTTCCTGTTTTTAAATCACCCAGACTAACATTCATTATTCTTGTTCGCTTTAATGTAATCACATTGTAGTTTAAATAACTGCACATCTTCCTTATTTGTCGGTTTAAACCTTGTGTTAAAATTATTTTGAAAGTAAAATTGTTTTCTTTTTTTACAACACATTTTTTTGTAACGGTATCTAAGATTGGTATTCCATTTCCCATTACTGTTATAAACTCATTTGTAATGGGTTTATTCACCGATACAATGTACTCCTTTTCGTGGTTGTTACCTGCACGCAGTATTTTGTTTACAATATCACCATCGTTGGTTAAAAAAATAAGTCCTTCCGAGGGATTGTCTAATCTGCCAATAGGAAATATTCGTTTAGGGTGTTTAATAAAATCTATGATGTTATTTTTTTCATTCGTGTCGGTAGTACAAGTTATTCCTACTGGTTTATTGAAAGCAATATAAATGGTGGCTTCTTTTGATGCAATAGCTTTTCCATTTACCATAACATTGTCGGTTGAAACGACCTTTGTACCTAAGGAGGCAATTGTGCCATTAACCGATACATTTCCGGCCTCAATGAGCTTGTCAGCTTCTCTTCGAGAACATATTCCTGTTTCGCTAATGTATTTGTTAAGACGTATGCTTGTATTAGTTGCGATTATCTTTGTTTTAATGGAATAGTTTTCAAATTTAAAAAATAATCCAGTAAAGAATAAGGTTTTAATAATTGAACTGATAGTGAGCTAAAAAATACCTTTAAAAGCGTTGTTTTTCTGAAAAAAATATTATATTCGCAATAACCTAAAATACAATTTATGAAAAAGAAATCCTTATATATTAAAAATCTTTTTTTTGTAATACTGCTTACATTTTTTACAGCGAATGTTACAAAGGCACAATCAGTATCGTGGACTGATAATTTCACAAGCGGTGTTACTCCTACAGGTGCTCAGTGTACCAATTGGAATAATTTTAGAGCATTATTAACCCCTAGGTGTTATACTCAAATAAAAATCAGTGGTACTTTTGATGTAACAGGTATCACAGTAGTAAATCAAGCAGATATAAATATTATTGCAGCAAACTTATTAGCAGGAATCGATTTTAACCTTTTTACAAATGGTCACCAATGGACTTATTGCGCCAGCAGAAATGAATTATGGTTGGATCCTCCAAGTTTATGTTCAGGAGCTAATTGTCCAGTTGGATATATTCTACGTCCTTGTCAAGGTAATTACAATTATGGAGGTGTTAATACTGCAACTTGTAATCCACCTACACAGACTATGAATTTAGATTTTAATTATGGAGCAGCACCGGCCGCAGCAGGTATAATTACCGGTACTGCGAGTGTTTGTCTGGGACAAACAGGTGTGGTTTATACAGTACCTCCCATTGCAAATGCAACCGGATATAATTGGTCCTTTCCTGCGGGAGCAACTATTGTTGGTGGGGCAAATACAAATTCTGTTACCGTTAATTTTGCTTTAAATGCTGTTTCGGGTGTTGTTACTGTAATTGGAACCAGCACTTGCGGGGCGGGTCAAGTTTCCCCCAATTTTATACTCACTGTACTTCCATTGCCTGCAGCTGCCGGTATTATAACGGGACCAATTAGTGTTTGTAAAGGAAGTACAGGTATTGTTTTTAGTGTAGCTGCTATTGTAAATGCTGTAGGTTATAATTGGATAGTTCCAGTAGGTGCTACTATTACAGCTGGTGCAAATACTGTTTCAATTACGGTTAATTTTTCCATTGGGGCACTTTCTGGTAACGTTATCGTTACCGGCACAAACACTTGTGGAAATGGCACTTTATCTTCGCATAATATTGTTCTGAATCCATTACCTACTGTTGCTCTTGCAAATTTAAATGCAGTGTGTGTTAATGCTGCAGCTTTTGCATTAAGTGGCGGAACACCTATTGGTGGAACCTATTCGGGTGTAGGTGTTGCAGGTGGAAGTTTCAATCCGGCATTAGCAGGAGTAGGTACACATACTATAACTTATTCCTATACAAACGGTAATGGCTGTCAGAATTTTGCGACCAAAACAATTGTTGTAAATCCATTACCAACAGTAACACTGTCAAACATAAATCCTATTTGTGTTGATGCACAAGTATTTCCATTAAACGGTGGAGCACCGGTCGGAGGAACTTATTCGGGTGCTGGTGTTGCCGGCGGGAATTTTGATCCTGCAGTTGCCGGTGCTGGTACACATACAGTTACCTATACTTTTACAAACGGAAATAGTTGTCAAAATAGTGCAACGAATACTATTGTTGTAAACCCTTTACCCGTTGTTGGTTTAACTAATCAAAATACTGTTTGTGTTGATGCGGCATCCTTTACACTAACTGGTGGAACGCCTATTGGTGGTGGTTATTCTGGTAATGGTGTTGTTTTTGGTAATTTTGATGCAGCTACTGCTGGTGTTGGAACACATACCATCACTTACACTTACTTTGACGGAAATGGTTGTTCTAATTCTGCTAGCAATACAATTGTTGTAAATCCTTTGCCAACTGTAACTTTATCATTTACTCTTGCACCGGTTTGTGTTGATGTTTTACCTTATGCCTTAGCAGGTGGGATACCGGCTGGTGGAACCTACTCAGGAGTTGGTGTTGCCGCAGGTAACTTTAGCCCTGTTGTTGCCGGTGTTGGTACGCATGTTATCTCGTACACTTATGCCGATGCGAATGGTTGTCAAGACATAGCCACTAATAACATTATTGTGGATGCTTGTACAGGAATAAGTGAAAATACTGATATAACACAATTAAGTGTTTTTCCGAACCCAACCAATGGAATGTTTACAGTTGATTTAACAATCAATTCAGAACAACAAATAGAATTGGAGTTGCTAAACACTCTTGGTGATGTTGTTAAGGTTGAAAATTACAATTTACAAAAAGGAAACTCTAAAATTTCTGTTTCAATAAAGAATCTTTCAAAAGGAATGTATTATGTAAAAACACAAACTGAAAAAGGCATTTTCATAAACAGTATTATTGTAAATCAATAATTATTTATTATTAAAAGTGGCTATCTCATATAAGGGTAGCCTTTTTTTGTTTCCTTATTTTTTAGAATTAATTGTTCTTGAAATTTTTAAAAATATACAAAAGTAGGCAACCAAAAGGCTAAATTTGTATTATGTATAATATCTTCTTCTTATTATTTTCGATTATTGTAGTCGATTTAAAATTGTCACAAGTAAAATTTACATACGTAAAAGAGGGATATATATATAATTACATACTAATATAATGCGAAATAATAACGAACAAAGCTTGAACGATGTAATTGGTGAATTACTGAAAGCATATAAATTAGAAGATAAATTATTTGAGGTACGCTTGATAGGCTCGTGGGAAAAAGTGTTGGGTAAGGCAATTGCAAAATACACTACCAATATTCAAATAAAAAACAAGGTGTTGTATGTAACCTTAGAATCTTCTGTAATTAGAAGTGAAATGAGTTTTGCCAAAGAAAAAATAATCGAGATGTTGAATGAAGAGTGTGGCAAAAAAGTAATAACAGATATTGTATTAAAATAAAACTACACCAATTTTAGTTTTTTACCTGGTCTTAAAATAGTCGTGGAGCTAATCCCGTTTGCTTTACAAATTTTTGAAACAGTTGTACCATTTCGTTGTGCAATTCTCCCTAGTGTGTCACCATTTCGAATCGTATAAACTTTCGAATTATTATAACCTGATTTGTATTTCTTGCTGTCGTACTTTTTTGAATACTGTGGATAAGTGAATGTCACTTTCGATAATTCAACACAGTCGTCTATTAAATTATAATTGCTGAATGAAATGATTTTTTGTGGGTCAATAGCTTGGCCTTTATATCGAACTTCAAAATGTAAGTGACTCCCTTTTGATCGCCCCGTGTTTCCTCCAAGTCCTAATACATCACCTGCTTCAACGTGATCGCCAATTCTTACATTGAGTTGTGAGAGGTGGGCATAAATTGTTTCAAGTCCATTTTTGTGTCGCACAATAACGACATTTCCAAAGGTGCTACTTTTTCGTGATACACGAACAGTACCTTCAAAAGCACATTGTACCGGGTCGCCAGTTTCTAAATTAATATCAATGCCATAATGATAACGCGATCGGCTTCTTGGCCCGAATACGGAAGTCACTTCGCCTTTAATAGGATGGAAATAATCGCATTTATGTTGGTCTTCTAAATAGATAACTGTCGTATCTGTTTTTTGAGAAAAATCTAGGTGATATGGGTTTGCACTCAATGTGTCCCAAATACCAAAATAATCAAAATTGGGGTCATATTGACCAGTAATAAAAAAGGTAGAACCCAGATTTTCATCATCTAAATCATCAAAACTTTCAATGTGCTCATCTTCTACAAAAACAACTTCTAATTTTGTTTTTGTTTTGCTTGTATCCTTTAAGCTTATGGGTGTTATTTTTTTATCGGCACCAAGGTTGTTACCCATTGAGGCAAATGACAACTTGTTTACAAGTAAAAGCATAAGGGCTAATGCGAGTAAAACAAAACCTTTTTTTATATGCGTAATAATTGCATGCATTTTTTCCTAATGTCGTGCTAAGTTAGCAAAATATTTCGAGCTATCATAACTTATTTAATGTTAAATCGTGTTTTTATGCTACTTTGTTTTTGTGAATAAAAAAATAAATTAATTCTAAATGTATAATTTAAACAGCAATTTTGGCCTAATATAAAAATATAAAATTTTATTTTTTGTCAATTTTATTACTTTAATTTTTCAGTATTTTTTATTTTTTATTTTATACTTTTGAGTTCTAAATAAAAAATATTATGTCAAAAGCAGAAATCGTTACCGACAAAGGAACTATGAATGTGGAGTTTTATGATAAGGATGCTCCCAATACAGTTAAAAATTTTATCGACCTTTCAAAAAAAGGATTTTACACTGGACTCTCTTTTCATCGTGTGATATCTGATTTTGTGATACAGGGTGGGTGTCCGAATGGTACCGGAGCAGGCGGTCCTGGTTATGAAATTAAATGTGAAGTAAGTGGTGAAAATCAGTATCACGATAAAGGTGTGCTTTCTATGGCTCACGCAGGAAGAGATACAGGTGGGTCACAATTTTTTATTTGTTTGAGTAGAAATAATACAGCACATTTAGATAGAAATCATACTTGTTTCGGGAAAGTAGTTTCGGGAATTGAAGTTATTGATGCTATTCGTGGTGGAGATAAAATACAAAAAATTACTATTATCGATTGACCGATTGCTTTGAATTAGGTTACTGGGGATTATTTGCCGCTAGTTTTATAGCAGCAACCATTTTACCTCTTAGTTCAGAGGCGTTTTTTTTATTTATGTTATCCCAAGAATACGATGCAACAAATTGTGTTGTAGTTGCAACTGTTGGGAATACGTTTGGTGGACTAACCTGCTACTTTTTGGGTTATTTATGCAAGTGGGAATGGCTTAACAAATTTATAGGTGTATCTGAAGTAAAAGTGTTGGCCTATAAAAATTACATTGATAGTTACGGTTTTACAATTTCATTTTTTTGTTGGCTTCCCTTTGTTGGCGATATATTGGCAGTAGCCTTGGGGGCATTTAAAACTAATGTGTGGTTGGTAACCTTGTTTATGTTTATTGGTAAACTGTTACGCTATGTGTTTTTAGTGTACTCGGCCAATCTTATTTTTAATTAATGAATTCAATTATATTTCATATTCCTTCACATATTGTAACATATTGGTTTCCAAAATATTAAATACCTGTTATAACGAATACAAACCCTTTGTAAAAAAATAATCAACTTTTTCGGAAAAAAAACACTAATATTGCACTCCTTTTTAGAAAAATAGAATTTAAAAACTGAATACTATGGACTTGATAAAATTTATTGAAGAACAAGCAGAAAAGAAAGCTTTTCCTAAGTTTAAAGCCGGTGACACCTTAACCGTTCATTATAAAATTATTGAAGGAGTCAAAGAAAGGGTTCAACAGTTTCAGGGAGTTGTTTTACAACGTAGGGGTGCAGGTGCTAACGAAACGTTTACTATCCGTAAAATATCAAACGGTGTAGGTGTTGAGCGTATCATTCCGTTAATATCTCCTTCTATCGATAAAATTGAAGTAAATAAAGTGGGTGTTGTGCGTAGATCGAAAATATTTTACTTACGCCAACTTACCGGTAAAAAAGCTAGAATTAAGGAGAAAAAGGTTTAGTTTTACTGTTCATACTTACATATATAATATAATAGAGGATCCTCTCATCGCTTTGTTGAGAGGATTTTTATTTTCGGATAATGCTTACTTCCCCGTTGTTTTTTAGTTTGATAATGGAGGATGCCTGACTCTTTGTTTTTTCGTGTTGCCTGAGTCCAACAATATAATCAACTTGCTTTAGAATTTTCCCATCAATTTCACCAAAATTAGCAGGTGAAGGTTCGTCACTGATATTTGCAGAAGTGGATATGAGGGGTTTACCCAATTTATAAATTAGTTTTTTGCAAAATTCATCTTTTGTAATGCGAATGGCTGCGCTTCCATCCAACGCTATGGCATTATGGGCCATATTTGATACATTGTCGTAAACGATGGTGAGGGGTGTGTCAGAAAATTCAATTAAATCCCAAGCAAGGGCAGGAACTTTTTTCACGTATTTGTTAAGGTTAATGTCCTGATCCAACAATACGATTAAGGATTTTGATTCATTCCTTTTTTTTATGGCAAAAATTTTTTCAATTGCAACGCTGTTTGTTGCATCGCAACCAAGTCCCCAAACGGTGTCGGTAGGATAAAGTATAATACCACCTGTTTTTAGTGTTTCGAGTGCTCGTTTAATTTCACCGTCCATATACACTTTTATACAATGATGCCATTTTGTGCGCAGTATTCTCTTCTGTAAATTGTTGTGCGTGTATAGTTCCCTTTGCTACCATTGCGTTTCGTAATGTTGAATCATTCAGCAGTGTGCTAATGGCTGAACTCATTTCTTCAGAGTTTTCAGGGTTTATATACAGTGCGGCATCACCGCCTGCTTCGGGTAAACAACTGGTATTGCTTGTAATTACAGGTGTTTTACAAAACATTGCTTCCACAACCGGTAAACCAAATCCTTCAAAAAGGGAGGGGTAAATAAACAAAGTGGCTAAACTGTAAATCGCAGGAAGGTCAATTAAATGAGCGTTTTCGATAAAAATAAATTTATTTTCAGGATTTTCATTTTCAATAATTGCATTTACATTGTCAATGTAATGTGTGTGCTTTCCTACAACTACTAAAGGAATATCAGATTTAAGTTGGTGGGTTGCTTTTATTAAGGTAACAAGGTTTTTTCGGGGTTCAACAGTACTCACGTACAACAAAAATTCAGAAGGTAAATTGTATTTATTTTTAACCGAATTTTTTTCTGCTTCGCTAATTTCTTTTGTAAAACTGGAATGAATGGAAGGTGGAATAACTTCAATTTTATTGGCATCTCCATTTAAAAACTCAACAATATCATTTTTTGTTTGCGCACTAACTGCAATAATTTTATCGCTAACATCACAGCTATACTGAAACTTTTTTTTATATATTTTACGATCGAAAAAATTATAGTATTGCGGATAACGCATAAAAATAAGATCGTGAATAGTAACTATTGATTTAGCATTGCTTCGTTGAATATTATAGGGTAGTTCGTGGCTTAATCCGTGGTACAAATCAATGTGATCCTTACGCACCTGTGCTGCCATCCTTAAAGATCGCCACGAATTTTTAAACGTTTTAGTGAATATGTTAGAGGGCGTTTTTACGATTGTGTTTGTAAAATCATTTATAAAAATTGTTTTACTATCTAGTTTGTAGGAAGGGGTATAAAGAAAATAATCGTTATCGGGGTAATAATGCAACAAACTATGCACTAAGCTGCGACTATAATTACCCAAGCCTGAGTTGTTATGAAAAAAACGCTTGGCGTCAAAACCGATCTTCATCCTGTAAATATACTTAATTATTAAAAAATAGTTCCTGTGCCATAAAGTAAACCTATCGCTTCTATGCCTAAGGAATAACTTGCACCTATGTACATAACAAAATTTTCACCTCTCATAATTCTGAATCGACTTGCTAAAATAGGGGCTATTATAATATTGTTTTTAGTATCAAAAACAAAGCTGAAAAGCGGTCCGGCTTCAAACTCAAGTTTCGATTTCGAATCAATTTTAATTTGAAAAACTCTAAATTCTAATCCCGCTCCAAAGGTGGGAGAAGCCTTTTCATTAAACAATTTACCGTTTACCAGAAACTGTTTAGTTTCGGTAGGTAAATTAAAGAACACAGGTATTTTAATTAATTTTTGCGGCTGAAATTCTACAAAAAACAACATGGCATTTGTGGGTACTACTATGGCTGCTTGGTTTTGTATATCTGCCAATCTGCTGTTTGAAATAAACAATAATGATTGCCCGAAACTCAATTCAAAATGTTCATTATTTTTGAGTGAGTCGGGTTGTTGAGCAAATGAGTTTGCAACAAATAGCATTAAAATTACATACAATAGCTGTTTTGATTTTTTCATTCAACAAAATTAAAATAAATTAGCTACTTTGTTAAAAGGGGGCTTTATTGTTGTGAAATTATATTGTAACTCTTCTTTGATATTAAGCTACCAAGTCCCTCCGGGTGAAAATAAAAAATCTGTTTGGTTATCGATGTCGTATAGCCATTGATACCCTTTTGTTTCTTTTTTACAAAAGGGTTCTAATAATAGAACCATTTGTTTATATCCTTCTGTAGTTAAGTCGCAGAAGAAGTTAATTTTATCTCTTATGTTAATTCCTTCATCTGTGTCTGCGATGCGAAGCGTTAAATTGCAATTGCGTGATTGAACAAAGTCGAGACTAGTGAACTTGAGTGATTTTTGATTAGCAATAATTGTTTGTTGAATAGCCTGTCTAAATTTAGTTGCCTCAGCTTTATTAAAGTCGTAAAGTCTTACTATATTGTCTCCATACTCATTTATATTTTCAATATAGTCTAATTGCATTTAATTTTTAATTTAGGTCTATTTAGCTTTGGTAAACACAATTTAAGAGCCACTTTGGTTTAGTAACAATTCGTTTTTGTAAAATCAAATTTGATTATTATCTTAACACGTTTCAGTAGTTGAATAGGATACAGGCAAAACATAAGTATAAATACCCAATTCTCATTAACCAAATATAGCTAATTTATTTCGACTGTGGCAATCTTTAGAGCGTATTTGCAAGGTTGGCAAGTTCCGATCGTTCTCCTTTTTCGAGTGTGATATGAGCATACAATTTATTATTGCTTGCTTTGTCAATTAGATTTGAAAGACCATTGCTGTGTGTATCGAGGTAGGGAGTATCAATTTGAAAAATATCACCGGTAAAAATAATTTTAGTGTTTTCGCCTGCGCGCGTAATAATTGTTTTTACTTCGTGTGGGGTTAAGTTTTGTGCTTCATCAACAATAAAGCAAATGTTGCTTAAACTTCTTCCTCTAATATAAGCAAGAGGTGTAATGTGTATTTTTTCTTTTTCAACCATTTCTGTAATTTTTTGGTACTCCTTGTCAGTTTCTTTAAACTGTCCTTGAATTAGTTTTAGATTATCCCACAAAGGTTCCATATACGGGTTGATTTTAGATTTGATATCACCAGGTAAATAACCGATGTCTTTATTACTGAGTGGCACAATTGGTCGTGCTAAATAAATTTGTCGGAATTCCGTTTTTTGTTGCATTGCTCCTGCTAATGCCAACAATGTTTTTCCTGTACCCGCGATACCTTGCAGTGTTACCAGTAATACACTGGGATTTAGTATTGCGTGCAATGCAAAGGCTTGTTCCACATTACGTGGTTTTATGCCATAAGCACTTTCTTTACTTACCTTTTCAATCAATTTAGTATTCGCATTGTAGTAGGCAAGGGCAGAGGAATCACCATTTTTAAAGGTATAATAATGGTTTGCAATCGGGTCTTTTATTTTTAGATGTTTTGGAGTGCAAGATCCATCTTGGTATAGTTTGGCGATTGCTGCTGCTGGTACATTTTCGATAGTAGAATATCCTTTGTAAAGCGATTCAATGTCTTGTACTTTTCCTGTTTTAAAATCTTCAGCTTGAATGTTTAGTGATTTGGCTTTTAAACGCAGATTGATGTCTTTACTAACCAATATAACGATCCTTCCTTTCATTTCCTTCTGTAAATACAAGGCAGAATTTAAAATTTTATGGTCGGCCTTTCGCTCTCCAAAAATTTTATTAGCATCAATTTCACTGTGTTCATTCATCAGTACTTTAAATTTCCCCTTTGTGTGTCCGTTTAAAGGAATCCAATCTTGTAATAAATATTTTTTTGATAATAGGTCTAGTAATCTAATAAACTCACGCGCCTCGTAGTTAATAACATCGTTGCCTTTTTTAAAATTATCGATTTCTTCAAGAACGGTAATAGGTATTGCTACATCATGTTCTTTAAAACTATTAATAGCATTGTGGTCGAACAAAATAACAGATGTGTCAAGTACAAATATTTTTTTTTCTTGTTTAGCCATTTTTGTCTTTTTTAGGGAGATATGAACCTTTTAATCAAACCTAGCAATTAATCAATTCTTTTATGTTTTTTTTGAATTCATTTTATAAACAAAGTTTTACACGTTTGGCAAAATAAAATTAAAACGCTGTATTTGAAGATGATTAATTAGGTAAATTGTGTTTTAGAAGAGCTGTTAACATTTAATAGTTCGGTTTATAATCCAATAAAACTTGTTAACTTTGGTGTATAAATAATCAATAAATATTATGGAAGATCAAAATCAAAATCAATTAAATATTGAGTTAAGCGAAGAAATTGCAGAAGGAACGTATTCTAATTTAGCAATTATTACACATTCAAATGCAGAGTTCGTTATCGATTTTGTGCGCATTATGCCAGGCGTTCCAAAAGCAAAGGTGAAATCTCGTATACTGCTAACTCCACAGCACACTAAGCGTTTGATGAATGCATTGAAGGATAATCTTCAGAAATTCGAATCCGTTAATGGTGTTATAAAAGAAGGGGATATGCAAAATATTTATCCACTTACTTTTGGCGGGCCAACTGCTCAAGCATAGAATCGCGTTCTTGATTTTTACCTAAACAACGTTTGCGTTCTATCGGGTCCAACCGAAACAATTGTAATTGGGATTTGCAATTGCTTTTCAAGGAATAGTATATAGTCAACAAGCTCTGTTGGCATATCGCTGGCAGAAGTTACACTTGTTAAATCTTGTCCCCACCCCTTAAATTCTTTGTAAATCGGTTTTACATATTCGGGCGAAATGTCAAAAGGGAAATTATCAACAGCTTGACCTTTTACTTCATATTGAGTACAAATTTTTATTTTTTCAAAACCGCTCAAAACATCAGCTTTCATCATAATTAGCTCGGTAACCCCATTGATCATAATTGCATACTTCAGTGCAGGTAAATCTAGCCATCCGCAACGTCTTGGCCTACCAGTTGTAGAACCAAATTCTTTTCCTGTTTTACGCAATTGTTCACCTGTTTCTTCTAAAAGTTCGGTAGGAAATGGACCACTTCCAACGCGAGTACAATACGCTTTAAAAATACCAAAAACTTTCCCTATTCTATTTGGCGCTATTCCCAATCCGGTACAGGCTCCTGCACAAATGGTATTTGAAGATGTTACAAAAGGATAAGAACCAAAATCTATATCGAGCAATGAACCTTGTGCGCCTTCGGCAAGTACAGATTTATCTTGCAATAAAGCATCGTTAAGGTATTGTTCGCTGTCGATGTGTTTTAATTTTTTAAGTAATTCAATTCCCTCAAACCAATCTGGCTCCAATGCCTCTAAGTTGTATTCATAATGTAAAAATTCTAAAATTTGTGCGTGTTTTAAAATTAGGAAATTGTATTTTTCTTTAAAATTCGGATCGTTGATATCGCCGACTCTTAATCCATTTCTACCTGTTTTATCCATATAGGTTGGTCCAATTCCTTTTAGCGTAGAACCAATTTTTGCATTTCCTTTTGCAGCTTCAGATGCTGCATCAATAAGTCGATGCGTTGGTAATATTAAATGTGCTTTTTTTGAAAGTAGCAGTCTACTTTGTACATCAACATTATATTTTTTTAAGGCGTCAATTTCCTTTTTAAAAATTACTGGATCAATAACAACTCCATTGCCTACTATATTAATAGAATTAGCGTGAAAAATTCCTGATGGAATAGTATGTAATACGTGCTTAATTCCATTAAATTCTAGTGTGTGTCCGGCATTGGGGCCACCTTGAAATCGTCCAATAATATTATATTTAGGTGTGAAAACATCTACAATTTTTCCTTTTCCTTCGTCCCCCCATTGAAGACCTAACAATACATCTACTTTCATTTCTATTTAATTATTTTATTATTTAATTCTACTAAAGTGTCTTGTTTAAAATTGAATTCACCTTCTAGTTGTATTATTGCATAATTGTTTTTAGCTTCTAATATAGTGTAGCGAAAGTTCATTTTTATTTTTTGTAATGCTTACATTTACCATTCATTGAAAGTTTTGTGCATTTTCCATAAAAATTAAGAGAGTGATGTATAATTTTGGTATTCAAAAACTCTTCTGCCATATTTTGTATTTGTTGTATTCTAGGGTCACAAAATTCAAACACCTTTTCGCAATCAGTACAAATTAAATGATCGTGTTGTTTGAATTTATAAGATTTTTCAAACTGAGCCATATTTTTGCCAAATTGATGTTTAACAACTAAGTTACAATTTAGTAAAAGCTCAATTGTATTATATAAGGTTGCACGACTAACCCTGTATTTTTTATTTTTCATATAAATATAAAGCGATTCAACATCAAAATGCCCATCACGTGAATATATTTCTTCTAGAATAGCATAGCGCTCAGGAGTTTTACGATGAGTGTGTTGCTCAAGGTATTTAGTGAATATCTGTTTTACTGCTTCTCGTGTATCGTTCCCGGACATTGATAATAATTGATGTTTAAAAGTAGTATTTTTTTATTAATTCGAATCCATTCTTATGACATTTACAACTCCGGGAACTTTTTTAAGTTTTTTGATGAGTTCTTTTAAGTGATTCGTATCTTGAACGAATACCATTATGTTTCCTTCAAAAATGCCATCATTTGTATCAAAACTGATTGAGCGCATATTTACATTCAGTTCGTTGGAAATAATTTTTGTAATGTTATTAACAATACCGACTTCATCTGTACCTGTGATTTTAATACCTGCTAAAAAGGATATTTTTTCTTGATTTGTCCATTTTGCTTTTACTATCCTGTAGGCATAGTTTGACATTAGTTGAATGGCATTTGGGCAGTTCGTTCGGTGAATGTTTATTCCTTCATCAACAGTTACAAAACCAAAGACATCATCACCTGGAATTGGAGTACAGCAAGGTGAAAGTTTGTAGTCTATTTTATCCAAGTTTTCACCTATAACCAACATCCCTGAATTTCCCCTCACTTCAGACACCAGCTCTTCAAGTTTTTTCGATTCTAATTTTTTAGGCAATGTGTTTTTAGGAATTAACTTGCCCTTTTCAACCGTAAAATCTTTTAAAGTTTTTATGCTAATGTTCCCAATTGATATTCTATAGTATAATTCGAGATTGTTCTTTACTTTAAAGAAATCAACAAGGATAGCAACGTTACTTTTTGTAAAACTGGCATCTAATTGTTTTAGTTTTTTCTCGACAGTTTCTCTCCCTTTTATGGCAATTTTTCTTTTCTCTTCTTTTAGTGCTAATTTAATTTTTGATTTTGCACGGGCAGTTACAACATAATTCAACCAATCATCTTTGGGTTTTTGTTTTTGGGAAGTAAGTATTTCAATTTGGTCACCACTGTTCAATTTATGACTGAGTGGAACTAGTTTGTTGTTTACCTTTCCGCCAATACATTTATTACCCAATTGGGAATGAATTTCATAAGCAAAATCTAATGTTGTGGCCTTAATGGGTAATGTTTTAAGTTCGCCTTTTGGAGTAAAAACAAATATTTCTTCTGCAAATAAGTTGAGCTTAAAATCGTCAATAAAGTCAAGCGCATTTGATTCGGGACTTTCTAATAATTCGCGAATTTTTTTTATCCATCCATCCAAGGCATTTTCGGCTGCACTTTCTTTGTATTTCCAGTGAGCGGCATATCCTATTTCTGCAATTTCATTCATTCTTTCACTTCGAATTTGTACTTCAACCCATTTCCCTTCAGGACCCATAACGGTTGTGTGTAAAGATTCGTAACCAGTGCTTTTTGGGGTAGATATCCAATCGCGCAATCTATCGGGATTGGGGTGGTAAAAGTCTGTTACCAATGAATACACTCTCCAGCAATCTGATTTTTCCTGTTCAATTGAGCTTTTTATAATTATGCGAATGGCAAATATGTCGTATATTTCTTCAAAAGGAATACCTTGTGTTTTCATTTTATTCCAAATGGAATAAATAGATTTTACTCTTCCTTTTATTTCGTAATCAATTTTTTGTTCTTTTAAATTTTCAATTATCGGTTGAATAAATACATTAATATATCGAGTTCGCTCACTTTCCGTTTCTTGCAGTTTTTTAGTAATATCTTCGAATACTGAGGGCTCAGTATACTTTAATCCTAAATCTTCTAATTCTACCTTCATTACATTTAAACCAAGTCTGTGTGCTAATGGAGTATACATGTATAATGTCTCTGAAGCAATTTTAATTTGTTTGTCGCGAGCCATTGATTCAAGGGTTCGCATATTGTGTAATCTATCTGCAAGCTTAATAAGTATAACCCTTATATCATCTGAAAGGGTAAGCAACATTTTACGAAAATTTTCTGCTTGTAATGATGGTGTATGGTCAAAGACTCCCGAAATTTTTGTTAACCCGTCAATTATTTGCATCACTTTTTCACCAAACATTCCCTTAATATCTTCCAGTGTAGTGTCTGTGTCTTCTACTACATCGTGAAGAAGTGCGCAAATGATAGATGTTGCACCTAGACCAATCTCGCTAGCAGCAATTTGAGCTACAGCAATTGGATGATAAATATATGGTTCGCCTGATTTTCTGCGCATATCTTTATGCGCTTCAAGGGAAATTTCAAATGCTTTACGAATTTGTTTTTTATCGTTTGCATCTAATCTCCTTTTACATGATAAAAGTAAGCTTCGATATCTTTTTAGGATTTCCTTTTTTTCCGCTTCTATGTCAACTACTTGCATATAAATGTAGCGTTGTTTTATTGCCAACCACTTGCTAATACATCAACTATGTGTATTACTTTAATAGGTTTATTGTTTTTTTTGATGTAACTGTTTAAATGCATTAAGCAAGAATAATCAGTAGATATAATGTATTCAGCTTGGGTAGCAAGAGCATTGTCAATTTTTTGTTCTGCCATAGCAATTGAAATAGCTTCATTTTTTATTGAAAAAGTTCCTCCAAATCCGCAACATTCATCAGCATTGTTCATTTCTATAAGTTCCAATCCATTTACTTTTTTCAATAATATTCGAGGTTCGTCTTTAATATTACATTCATTTACCGCACAACAAGAATCCATATATACAGCTTTTGAATTAAGCGTAGCACCAATAGAAGTAATTTTAAGGATATTAACCAAAAAATCACTTATCTCAAACATATTTTTTTGTACTTGTTTGCAATCATTATGTAAAACAGAGTTATGGAAAATTTCGGGATAATAGTTTTTAACAAATCCAACACAAGATGCTGACGGGGAAACAATGTATCTGTCATTGTTTAATTCACGTAAATTTTTTTCTCCTACTTCTTTGCAATCGTCCCAATATCCTGCATTAAAAGCGGGCTGTCCACAACATGTTTGTTCGCTGTTGTAATTTATAGCGCACCCTACCTTCTCCAGCACTTTTATCATATTTTTTGCTGTTTCAGGATAAAACTGGTCAATAAAACAAGGGATAAATAAATCTACTATCATAAAATAATTACAGCACCAATGTAAACATTTTATTGGCTACTTTTCTTTTTCCAAAATGCATAAACTACTCCAAAACCAAGGTTCAAATATTGAGTAGTTCCCTTTAAGTCAATTCCTTCAAAGCCCTTGTAGGGGTCAAACGATATTCTGTAGGGATTAAAAGTATATTGGTTCAACATTACATAAGAGAGGTTAATTCCAATGGCAAAATTATCTTCAACAAAAAATAGTAATCCCAAAGAGGGTTCAATGTAGGTAGATTTATAGCTTGGTGGCACAGTGTCGCTTGGCAAATTTTTGAAATGTATGGAGGAAATGCCATAGTTAATAGCAGTAGTAAATAAGGTTGTGGGATTTATATAATGATCGTAACCTAATTTTATTGCCCCACCGCTTATGGCGTATTGAGCCTTGCTATTAGTTGGTAAACCTAATTTGTCGCTTGCTGTACTATATTTATAACTTCCACCAATAAAAATACCGTAAAATAAAGGGGCGTTTACAGAGGGAGTAACATCGTATGTCCCTCTAAAACTATTTTTCAAGGCTTTGTTGTTTTCTATATGCGGTACCGAGAAATCAGCTCGTAAGTTAATACGGTATTTATTAACACTTTCTTGAGCCAAAAGACTGTAATTGCATATTGATATTAGTAATAGCAAATAAAGAATATTTTGTTTTGTTTTACACATTTTTTTTGGCTATAACGAATGAAATTACGTCAATATTGTTTAATTAAACTTATCCATTATTTCAGTACTGATGCCTGTTGTAGAATAGCCGCCATCGTGGTAAAGATTTTGCATAGTTACCATACGGCTTAAGTCGGAGAACAGTGTAATGCAATAATCTGCACAGGCTTCGGCACTCGCATTACCCAATGGGGAAATAGCATCTGCGTAATTATAAAATGATTCAAATCCTTTTATACCACTTCCGGCAGTTGTTTTAGTTGGAGATTGAGACACGGAGTTTATTCGAACCTTATTTGATTTCCCGTAATGATACCCAAAAGTTCGACAAATGGATTCAAGCATTGCTTTAATATCGGCCATATCTGTATAAAATGGATAGGCACGCTGTGCCGCAATGTATGAAAGTGCAACAACGGAGCCCCATTCACTAATAGCATTTGTTCGGTAGGCTACGCTTAGTATTTTATGAAGTGAAAGAGCAGATACGTCAATTCCTTTCATAAAATAATCGTAATTTGATTCAGGATAGGGAACATTTTTTCGGATGTTCACCGACATACCAATAGAGTGTAATACAAAATCAATTTTACCACCCAATATTTCTTGCGATTTACTAAAAAGGTTTTCTAAATCCGCGACAGATGTAGCATCGGCAGGTATAATTTGAGATTTTGTTGATTCCGCAAGTTTGTTTATTTCGCCCATTCGCATTGCGATAGGAGCATTGGTTAAAACAAATATAGCCCCTTGTTCGTGTGCTTTTTCAGCAATTTTCCAAGCTATAGAGTTGGAGTCGAGTGCTCCTGATATTATTCCGCGTTTTCCTACTAAAAGATTGTTCATAGTTATGTATTTTTACTTTACAAATATATTGTTTAAAATGGATTAAAAGAAAAGCTTTATTTACATTCCTATTGTTTGTAAATATCGTTGTATTCAACAAATTCCTTTTGTGTAAAAATTACAAAATCTGACATTTTAATTTCTTTTTGAGAATGAACTATGTGGTAAAGTGGAACATTGCCATAAAAAGAAGCCCACGCTGAGTATGTGCTAGGTGCCCCAAGAATGTAATTGCATTTTGAGAGGGAATATAAATCCTCAATAATTTGTCCATTCGCTAATTGAACATTAAAGTCAAGGAATTCATTCTTCTTCAATAATTGATCGCTACAAATTAGAAAAACAATTTTTTTATCCGGAAACAATTTAAGGCAGTCATTCATTTTTGAATAATACGTGCTGAGTTCGTAATAAAAACGGCCATTTAAGTGCGTTTTGTAATCACCTTGCCGTATATGTATGCCAACTATAATTTTACCATTTTCGTTGCATTTTTGCATAAGTGAGTCAATATTTTTTAAATATTTTCCCTTAGGAGTCAGCAGGCGCTTGATTTCGCTACTATTTTTGTCGAAACTTTTAGTGGCACGGTATTTCCAACCTTCAAAAATTACGTAGGTGCTTTTATGACATTGTATCATAAGGGGTTCATTTAGATTGTCAATGTCGCAACTATCAACAGTACCCAATACAAGATGAGCTGCTTTAAACGAAGGGAGTATCCCAATTCGTTCAATAACTTTATTATTAGTATAGAAATAGCGCCTAATAATAGGATACTTTAATAGGACATTTAAAAAGTGTAGTGCATTAATGTTCTTGTTAGTTTGGTAACAAATGTTTTTTTTTGTTGTGTCAGTAAATTCAAAAAATACGGAGTAACTTCCAAAACCTACATAATGCATTGCCATATTGTTTTCCTTACAAAATGCAATAAAATTAGACAGCTGAATGAGTCTATTACCCAACTGGCTGACTAGTCCTTTAACGATTATATGTTTTGTTGCCGTCAGATTGATTGTTTATATCGACTGGTTTTGTTTATAATATCAAGCAATTGCTTTGCCCTGTTTTCAAAAGTGTGTTCTTTCAACGTTCTAATTCTTCCTGCCTCGGCTATTTTTTGTAATTCATATTGGTGTTGAAGGTAATAATTGATTTTTTGTAAGCAATCATTTTCATCCGTAAAAGTTGCTAGTTCTTTTCCGATTTCAAAATACTCTGAAATGTTTTCTTGGTGAAGTGTTAACAACATAGTTCCAGAGCCTGTAACTTCAAATAATCTTTTCGCCCCGGCATCGGCTAAAAATTCGTCCCCCGGAATATGTAAGGCTACTTTGTATTTTTTGTATGTTTCAAACATTTCCTTTCCACCAACACACCCTTTTTTGTGCAGCATAATGTTTTTTGTGCTAAGCTCATTTGTGTTACTTTCAGGGCAATAGATGTCAATTGAAATGTGTTCAAGAAGGAAATTTAATATGCTGACACGTTTTTTGTGAATGGAGGGGTTTACACTTCCTATGAAAACAATATTTTTTGTTCTTTCTTTATTATCGGTTGTATTTAACAGTGTTCTTTTTTCAACAGCTTGTTGAAGAAAATGTGTGTTTATGTTTTTTTGTATAAAGTGTTTTTGAATGCTATTTGATGAGGTACAAATAAGATCAAAACTCTCAAAGGGAAATGTTGTCCAGTTTCCAATAGAACAAGACCATTGAAGTATAAGTAGCTTGCAATTGAGTTTTATTTTTTGTATTACATTTTTTTCGAGCCATATTCCCGAATGAATATAAAGAACATCCGGTTTTATTTCTTTAATTTGATGGAGTAAAGTTTTTTCAGCAATTGCTTGATAGGTATCCATTTTGCCAAATACTCTAGCTTTTATGGAGCGCAAAGGTTTTCCACATAACCATTTTAAATACATAACTATGTTGTTTTCTTTTGCCCAACTTTTTTGCAATGGATAACAATGTGGAATAATGTAGTTAGAAGATATATTGTGTTCTTTCAATGAGTTCCCAATACTATCTGATTGATAGTATTGTTGTACTATTAGTGACTCTAATTGTTCAGTGTATGTTTTTTTTTCGAAAGTGTTGTTTGCATTATAGTAATTAGTATAATACCAATTGTAGTTTTCTAAAAGAAAAAGAAATTTCACGGTTGTTTTTCCTCAAGTAATTGTTTCACATGTTTCAATAGCAAATCTTTATTGTTTTCGGCAGAAAGTTCTTTTGCAAATATATGACTTTGTGCTTTGTAATAATCAATTTTTTCGGATGTTAAATTATTAATTTCTTTTGCAAGTGATTTTGGATTGAAATCTTCAGAAACAATTCCTAATTTATATTTTTCAACGAATTGTTTCATCTCTGGTGAAGGGCCTATAGCGATTGCCAGCCTTCCTTGTATGTATTCAAAAAATTTATTAGGTAAGGAATGTAAATTATTAAAGTTGTTTGGTGAAATAAGGTAAACTCCAATGTCGTATTTATTTATTGCATACGAAATTTGAGTAGTTTTGACAGGTTCAATAAAGTGAATTCTATGTTGGTTTTTACAACTTTCTATAAGTGAATTGTAGTAATCTTTATCAGACGGAATAAGCATAAGATACAATTCAAATCGGGCATCTAAGAAGGTAATCATTTCTATCATTGTTTCAATTTGTCTGCTTCTAATTGCTGCGCCATGATGAATTAATTTTACTGTGATGCTGTCCGATAAATTAGGATATAAATCTTTATTATAGTTAGCTGTATTTGTCATTACCCCTACATCTACATTAAATATATTTTTGTATTCTTGGGCAATTCCATTGCATACAGTAAAAATGGTGTCTGCTTGTTTTAAGTACGTATGGCAGAGGTATGTAATGTATGGTTGTCTGTTTTTTATCCACTCTTTATTTTCTTCAAATTCACGCGGATGGTATTCGTGGGCATCAAATATTATTCGGGTATTAGTTTGTTTTAAAGCTAAAGCTAAGGGCAATGTGTCAATATCATTGGCAATAATTAAATCAATTTTTGTAAATGTTTTTTTTAATTTTACAAGATCATCTATGCGTTCTTTGTCCCAATATTTATTTTCATAATATTTTTTTCGATTTACTTGTTTTGCTTTATTTACAACTAAAATAAAGAATGAAAAAAACTTACGGATAAGAGTAGGGTAGTGTAAATGAAAGGTGAAATTTGCTTTGTTAGAAGTGTAATTCAATTGTATAAAAGGAAGCTGTTCTTCTGTTGCATTATAACCTGCTGTAAATAGAGAATAATCTTTTATTAATGCGAACATCTGTTTTTTTACCCTTGGGTCACTATTTAAAGGGCTATAACTAAGCAAGAGAATGTTTTTTTTATCAATCATCGGCTACTTAACATCGTTTGTATTAATGCAAAAATAGCTAAATCAAGCACTTGTTGTATAAAAGTTTTTAATTTTAATACTATATTTTTTCCTTCAAATATTTTCCGGTGATTGATTCTTTACACTTAATTAAATTTTCAGGGGTGCCTTCAAATATTATTGTTCCGCCATCATCCCCGCCATCAGGACCTAAATCAATTATCCAGTCGGCACATTTAATAATTTCAATATTGTGTTCGATAATTATAATTGAATGTCCTTGTTTTATAAGCGCTTCAAAGGCATAAAGTAATTTCTGAATGTCATGAAAATGTAATCCTGTAGTTGGTTCATCGAACATAAAAAGTGTATTATTGCCTGTGTTTCCTTTAATAAGAAATGATGCTAACTTTATTCTCTGTGCTTCGCCTCCGCTTAATGTGCTGGAAGACTGTCCAAGTTTAACGTATCCCAATCCTACTTCTGATAAGGGTAAAAGTTTTGAAACTATTTTTTTTTCAAAATTTGTAGGACGCTGAGGTTCATCGAAAAATGTGATTGCATCGTCTACGGTTAATTCTAAAATATCCGAAATATTTTTGTAACGATACATCACTTCGAGTGTCTCTTGTTTAAAGCGCTTACCCTTGCAACTTTCACATTCAAGCACAATGTCGGGCATAAATTGCATTTCAATTTTTACGACTCCTTCTCCTTCGCACACATCACAACGCCCCCCTTCAACATTAAACGAAAAATGCGATGCTTTATATCCGCGTAATTTTGACAATTGTTCTTCTGCAAATAATGCTCTTATTTCGTCATACGCCTTTATATACGTAACAGGATTTGAACGAGTAGATTTTCCAATAGGATTTTGATCCACCAATTCTACTGAATGAATACTGGAGTAATCGCCTTCCAGTGTATCAAACAAACCTGTTTGTTCGGAGTATCCACCTTCTATTTTTTTTAGAGCCGGGTAGAGTACTCTTTTCACTAATGTTGTTTTGCCAGACCCGCTGACACCTGTTACAACTGCCATTACATTGAGAGGGAACTTTACATTAATGTTCTTTAAATTGTTTTGACGTACCCCTTTTAATGAAATAAAGTTATTCCATCTCCTTCTTTGTGTTGGGGTCTCCACTTTTATTTTTCCTGTTAAATACTGTGCCGTTAAACTAACTTTTTCGTTCTCAAGTGCTTTCCAATCACCCTGAAATACTAAATTTCCTCCATTGGTTCCTGCCAAAGGACCAATATCTATAAGTTGATCCGCAGCTTTCATAATTTCTTCATCGTGTTCTACTACAATTACTGTATTACCAATATTTCGCAATGATTTAAGCACTGTAATTAATCTTTTTGTGTCTTTGGGGTGCAATCCTATGCTGGGTTCATCTAAAATATATATTGCCCCAACTAAACTACTTCCTAGCGATGTAGCTAAATTAATTCGTTGCGATTCTCCACCTGAAAGTGTGTTTGATAAGCGATTTAAGGTTAAATAACCCAATCCTACATCGCATAAAAACTGCAAGCGGTTTATTATCTCAATCAATAAGCGTTTTCCAATTTTTTTTTCGTGTTTGTCAAGCACAATATTTTTAAAATGCATCAACGATTCTTTTACCGGCATCAAAACTATTTCACTAATTGATTTATCTGCAATTTTAATATAATTAGCATCTTTTCGCAGTCTCGTTCCATTACAATCCGGACAAACTGTTTTGCCTCTGTAACGCGATAACATTACCCGGTATTGTATTTTGTATGTTTGTGATTCTAAAAATCGAAAAAAATCATTTAAGCCAAAAAAGTGTTTATTGCCTTCCCACAATAACTTTTTTTCTTTAGTAGAAAGGTCATAATATGGTCTATGAATTGGGAAGTCAAATTTTGAAGCACTCATAAGCAATTTTTCCTTCCATTCTTTCATTGTTTCGCCTTTCCAACATATAATAGCCCCATCGTATACTGATAAACTTTTGTCGGGTATCACTAAATCCAAGTCTATGTCGATTACAGATCCAAAGCCCTCACATTTTTTGCAGGCCCCAATTGGATTATTAAAACTAAAAAAATGCACAGAAGGTTCTGTGAATGTGATACCATCCAATTCAAACCTGTTTGAGAAATGGTGTTCTTTTTCGTCTTTTAAAACAATAAAACAGTTTCCATTTCCTTCATAAAATGCAGTTTGTATTGAGTCGGCAATTCTACTTGCGTTGTCATCATTTTCGTTTACCACAGCAAAACGATCAACAAGAATAGTAATATCACTTTCTTTTGCCGTATTAAGAATGCTAGCATCCTGTGTTAATTCTTCTATTCGGTATATTTTTTTATGGAATCGAACCCTCGAAAAACCCTGTTGTAATAACAAATCAAGATTTTTAATTATGGCTTGATTGTTTCGTATAACAAGGGGTGAGTATAATTCTACTTTGCTATCTTTCGGTAAGGCATTGATGTAATTTACTACATCGTTTACTGTTTGCCTTTTTACGGGTGTCCTCGAAATAGGAGAGTATGTTTTGCCAACACGAGCGTATAATAGTTTAAGATAATCGTATATTTCTGTTGATGTTCCAACTGTAGATCTCGGATTTCTGGAGTTAACTTTTTGTTCAATTGCAATTGCAGGCGATATTCCTTTTATGTAATCTACATCTGGTTTGTTTATGCGCCCTAAAAATTGTCGGGCATAGGATGAAAGACTTTCGACATATCTTCTTTGCCCTTCGGCATAAAGCGTGTCAAATGCAAGTGTTGATTTGCCTGAACCGGATAATCCGGTTATCACAATAAGTTTATTTCTTGGAATAACTACATCAATATTTTTTAAGTTGTGCAATCGAGCACCTTTTATAATAATGTTGTGTTTTGTATCTATTTTTTCTACTTCCAATGTTTTTTAAATTATAATCGGGCTGCAAAAGTAACAATTTTAGTCGCTAAATGCTTTGTTCTGTGCTTCATAATAAGTTATAGGTACAAAGTATATATATGTTTAAAGCAAAAAATGTAAATTTGCAAAAAAATAAAAATGACAAAAGGACCTATTTCGCAATTTATTGAAAACAATTTTTTGCATTTTAATTCGGCAGCATTAGTGGATGGTGCAAAAGGTTATGAAGCTCACTTGTTGGAAGGTGGAAAAATGATGATTACCCTTGCTGGTGCTATGAGTACAGCGGAGCTTGGAAAATCTTTAGCAGAAATGATACGACAAGGTAAAGTGGATATTATTAGCTGTACAGGGGCGAATTTGGAGGAAGATATAATGAATCTAGTAGCTCATTCACATTACAAACGTGTACCGAATTATAGGGATTTGAGTCCACAGGATGAATGGAACTTGCTTGAAAATCACTACAATCGTGTTACGGATACTTGTATTCCTGAGGAAGAGGCTTTTCGTAGATTGCAAAAGCACATTCATAAGATATGGAAGGACGCAGATGATGCCGCAGAGCGTCACTTTCCGCACGAGTATATGTACAAAATATTGCTTTCAGGTGAATTGGAACAATATTATGAAATAGATCCCCAAAATAGTTGGATGTTGGCTGCTGCTGAAAGAAATCTGCCAATAATAGTTCCTGGATGGGAGGATTCCACTATGGGCAATATTTTCGCTTCATATGTTATTAAAGGGCAAATAAAGTCATCTACAATGAAAAGTGGTATAGAGTATATGGTTTGGCTTGCAGATTGGTATGTTAAAAATTCGACAGGTAAAGGGGTTGGTTTTTTTCAGATAGGTGGTGGCATCGCAGGAGACTTTCCTATTTGCGTAGTTCCAATGCTGTATCAAGATATGGAAATGGAAAATATTTCATTTTGGAGTTATTTTTGCCAAATTTCCGATTCCACTACCAGTTATGGATCATATTCAGGTGCTGTACCCAATGAAAAAATCACTTGGGGGAAATTGGACATTAACACCCCTAAGTTTATTGTTGAATCGGATGCGACCATTGTTGTTCCGCTTATGTTTGCTTGGATATTAGGTTGGTAGACTATTGACTCGAATACAAAATATACTATCTTTGCACAACTTTTAATTAAATAAATACGTAAAATGAAAACTACAAATGATGTAATATTAGTTCCAACGGATTATACCAAAGTTGCTGAATGTGCTACAAATAATGCTATTGTATTGGCAAAACTGTTGAATACTAAAATTGCGTTATTACATATTGTTTCTAATGAAATGGAATTAGATGAAACAAGAACAAAGCTTGAGTCTATCGCTTCTGATATTCAGTCTAAAAATAATGTTAAAGTTACTCCCATCGTTAGAATTGGTAATATTTTTGAAGATATTGGCGAACTCGCAAGTGAGATGAATGCTAAATTAATTATAATGGGCACTCACGGTGTAAGAGGAATACAATTTATTACCGGTAGTCACGCATTAAAAATTATAACAAGTTCATCGGTTCCTTTCATTATTGTTCAAGAAAAGGATTGTAAACCAGAGGGCTATAAAAACATCGTTTTGCCCATGGACCTTACAAAAGAATCAAAACAAAAGGTTGAGCTGACTATCAATATGGCAAAATACTTTAATTCAAAGGTTCACATATTTGCGCCACTTGAAACGGATGAGTTTATGGTTAATACCGTTTTTAGAAACTTATCTTTTGCAAAAAGAGAATTAGAAGCTGCAGGTGTAGATTGCGATGTGAAAATTGCTGAAGTGAAAGGTTCATTTGTAAAGCAAATGTTAAAGTTTTCTGCAAATTCAGATGCCGATTTAATTGCTATTATGAATAACTCTGCCGATTTTGGAATACCTGATTTTTTAGGAGGAAATAATGAACAACAAATAATTACAAACGAAGCTCAAATACCGGTAATGTGCTTAAATCCTATACATACTGGACTTATGGGTAGTGTAATGTTTTCTTAATAAACATTATTGTTATTAAATTTGGCGGTGCTCTTTTTGCAGCACCTTTTTTATTTTATAAGTTGTTGTGATTTTTTAGGCATTTTATTAATCACACGTTTATATCAATGATCCAACCAATGAGAAATAAATTGAGTGGATACATTTTTAACAATGTAATTGCATTCCAATGTTTATTATCCATATGGAAACCAGGTGTAACAAAAGTATACTGCTCTCTTAATTCAATTGTCATTAATGGGTCTCACTTCACATTAAAGCTAAAAGCTACAGCAGTTAAACTAGTAAGTAAAAACATTTTACCAAGTACTTTAAATACTAAAGTGTCATTGTCAAATGGAAATGTTTCTTCAATGCATTTTTTTGATAAACAATAGTCTCTTGTTTCTTCAATATTATTCACTCTAGTTTACTACTTACTTCAAAAGTATTTTTCTGGAAAAACATGTAGTGCCATCAATTAGCTGTAGAATATATAATCCTTGTGTGTTTTTTTCCAAATCAATGCTTAAGTTGTAACAATTGCTTATACTTTTTTCATTTTTATTATATACTGCTTTTCCTGTTAGATCAACTACTTTAATAAAAATCATTTGCCCTTTTTCTGTTGTGTAATTTAAATGTACTATACCGTTACTTGGATTCGGATAAAGTGTTAGTTTATTTGTTTCATTTTTGAACTTATGAATACCAATTCCGTTGATGTTTATAACTTGTGACACAGTATCCAAACCACATTCGTTTGATACAGTTAATATAACACGATAAGCCTTATTATATTTATAAATATGAGTTGGAGATGTAGCATTACTTGCCGAACTTGTATCATCAAAACTCCATAAAGAAGTAGTGTTATTTGAAGAGGTATTTGTGAAAATTGCTGTATCGTTTGATGAAGTATAAGTGAAACTTGCAATAGGAAGTGGTTTTACAAATACTGGGAAAATAGCCGTATCTGCATTGCCACAATTGTTACTTCCAAATACCTTTATATCTCCTGATACCGCAGTGTTAGTAAAATCAATTGTTACAGAATTAGTGTTATTTCCTGCTACTATATTTGCTCCTGCCGGAATTATCCAAGTATAGTTGCTTGCATTTACAATCGTATTCACGCTATAGCCTATTCCTAATTCATTTTGACATACAGTATTTTTTCCCATAATGACTGCACCAAAGTCGGGTAGCGGTAAAACAGTTATTTCTTTCGATGTACTATTTTCACAACCATTTGCATCAATGTAGTCATAGGTTATTGTTGTTATTCCTTCACCGGCACTATCGGGATAAAATACTCCGGAGTTGACTCCAGAACCAACAAAGTTTCCTCCTGCAGGTGTTCCCTGAAGTACAATGCTAACCGCATTTATGCAAACACTGTCTACCAAACCTACAATTGCTACTTGAGGTTTTGGATGAACAATAATTGTTTCATATGCCGTTGCAGCACAACTACCGTTTAAAGTATAGGTGTAATAAATTGTATCCGTTCCCGGTCGCGCTATGGAAGGGTCGTAAGTGCCATTGTTAACTGCATTTCCGCTATACACTCCTCCAACAGGTTGACCTCCGCTTAAAGTAAAAGGATTACTCTTTTCACATACATCATCAAATGGTGTTAATGTTACCGTTGGTGTATTGTTTACCGTTACCGTAATGAGTGTATTACAAATAGGGTTAAAACGAACATAGTCGTTTGTAATGTTAAAAGCTTGCCTGTTACGCCCAGCAACTGCCGAAGCTATTGTCCCATTGCTATTTTCAACCCCCATTGTAGAGGTAGTTAAGTTTGCTGCTGTTGTATGAACCTCAATGATATACGTTGTTTCATACAATATAACTTGACTGGTTACATTTGGAATGCCATTGCAACAAAGAGGTGTGTTGGTAAAAGTCATAACAAGTTTTCTGTTTGGAGCAACTCCGGTAGTATAATATTTTATGCTTCCAGCACCGGGTGGGTAAAGGTCCGCCCAAGCAAATGTAATTAGATTGTTTGGTGCTGAAGCATCAGGGATTGATTGTCCAATACAACATCCGTCTGGTTGTGCTGCACTAAAAGTAATAAAGCCGTTTGAAGATACGTAAAACTGAGTATAATTTGTACCATAAAAATTAAAAGTGAAACCTATTGGCAATACACCTGATACTTGGTCATCAGCCAATGAAACTGTGGTTCCTAAAGTAGCTAAAGGGCTAAATAATCCGAGTTGAGAGACAACATAAGCGGATGTATTGATATACTTAATTTGATGCGTACCAACACCTGCTATTGCAGGGACAAATATTGAATTGCTGATTCCGGCTCCGCTAAAAATTCCTCCCGGCATATTCCCGGATAAAACAACAGGGTCGTCACTAACACAATAATTGTTTTGGAATCCATTGATGTTGCATTGTGAAAAACTATATTGGGATAAGATAAATATGGCAAGTATTAATAAGAATGTATTTTTTTTCATTGTGTATAAAATTTATACCGCTAATATAAAATAAATCTTTTTATTGTAATGAAAATATAATTGTACATTGAAAAACTAAATTAAGAATGGTAAAAATGAAGTTGTTCTCAAAAAAAATAAGTGATTGGTATCTATTAAATAAACGAGACTTACCTTGGAGAAATACAACTGATCCATATAAAATATGGCTATCTGAGATTATTCTTCAGCAAACAAGGGTTAATCAAGGGCTTAACTATTACCATAAATTTGTTGAACAGTATCCAACAGTTGCAAAGTTGGCGAATGCAAAAGAGGAGCAAATACTTAAATTATGGCAAGGATTGGGGTATTATTCACGTGCAAGAAACCTTCACAAAGCAGCCAAACAAGTTCTAGCAGAGCATAAAGGTAAATTTCCTTCGGAATACAATGATTTGATAAAACTGAAGGGCGTAGGAGTTTACACGGCTTCGGCAATAGCTTCATTTGCTTTTAATAAGCCATATGCTGTAGTAGATGGAAACGTATACCGCATTTTGTCTCGGATATTTGGTATTGATGTTCCAATTGATTCGTCAGAAGGAAAAAAATATTTTCAAGAGCTTGCGAATCAACTTCTAAATAAGATTGATTCGTCTTTACACAACCAGGCTATGATGGAGTTTGGGGCAAGGTATTGTACGCCTTCAAATCCTGATTGCAATAATTGTATTTTTCAAAATGATTGTTTAGCTTTGCTTAAAAATCGAGTATCCGAATTACCAGTAAAATCTAAAAAAAGCAAGCAAACCATTCGCTATTTTAATTATTTAGTTATTTGCCAAAATAAAAACATCTTTATTGAGAAAAGAATCGAAAAAGATATTTGGCATAGCCTGTATCAATTTCCTTTAATAGAATCGGAGAGACTACTGGATGCTAACAAGTTGATTAAGCATATAGGTTGGAAAAATATTTTTAAAAAGAATGATTTTAAGTTGAATAAGGAGTATACAGAAATGAAACACATATTGACTCATCAAATAATATATACACGTTTTTGGAATGTAAAATATGAAGGAACATTGACTAAATATTTATTAATAAAACGTCTCGAAATGAATAATTATCCTTTGCCTCGACTAATTGAACGATTTTTACAAGTATAATTGGATTTTAATTGTTATTATTGTAATTATAAATTTATTGATTCTGTTTCGCACGATGAAACTAAAAGAAATTGTTTTGAAGAAACTTTACTATAGTAACATATTTGTTTTGTTTTTTGTTTTTGCACTATCTTCATCTTCTATAGCAGAGAATCTTTATTGGGTAGGGGGTAAAGGAAGTTGGAATAGCGCGAGTAATTGGTCCTTGAAAAGTGATGGAGTGGCTTCAGGATTAATTCCTTCCACTTCTGATAATGTTTATTTTGATCAAAATTCTTTTAAAAAGTCAAACCAATCAGTAGTAATTTCAGAAGAAGCACATTGTAATGATTTTTACTGGGTAAATTCCGGCTTTGGAAATTCCATTATAGGTAGTCCCCTCTCAAACTTATTTATTTCGGGTTCTTTTGTTACCCAAAATAATTCTTTCAACACTTATTTAGGCACAATTTCATTTATTTCTCCCATTTTAGGAAATATTATTAAAACAAATAATCAGTTATTTAAGTGTAACATCCTTTTTGACAATGTACTTGGAGGGTGGATTTTGCAAGATAAATTTTATTCTTCATCAACCGTAACACTTTCAGCCGGTTCATTTAGTTCAGCCGGTAATAATTTTACTTGTAAATCCTTTATATCAAATGGTGTTAATTTACGTGTTCTTGATTTTACGAATTCCTTTATTAGTATAGAAGATATTTGGAATGTTGATGGTACAAGCAATTTTACATTTGCAGCTCAATCTTCCAATTTGAATTTAAAAAACATCTTGACCCCTTCTAGTTTTGTGTCAAAAGGTGGTTTACAATATGGCAAGTTTGGTGGTGGGATTCAACAACAAGCAATGACAGTTACTACTACAGTTGTTCCAAGTTTATGTAATGGTGCTTGTTTGGCCACTATTACAGCAAACCCTTTGGGTGGTGTTCCGCCTTATACTTATTTATGGAGTGATGGACAAACAACACAAACGGCCGTTGCTCTATGCGCAGGGAGTTACTTGGTTGTTGTGACTGACGCAAATGGTACTCAAGTAGCTTCATTTGCTAATGTTACCGACCCTCAGCCCATAATTGTTTTCTTTACTAATGTTTCTCCACTTTGTAATGGAGATTGTAATGGAAGTAGCTCTTCTTCTGTTGCCGGAGGTACACCCCCTTATTCTTATTTGTGGACTCCAGGTAATCAGAATACACCTAACATTACTAATCAATGCGCTGGGGTTTATACTTGTACTGTAACCGATTCAAATGGTTGTTCACGTTCTCAAAATTCTACCATTACACAACCTTCCGTGTTGGCACCGAACGGAACATCCACAAACGTTCGTTGCAACGGTGCTTGTGATGGAACAGCAACCGTAGCGCCCACTGGTGGTACTGCTCCTTATACTTATTCTTGGTCTCCTGGTTTACAAATAACACCTTCAATAAATGGATTGTGTCCTGGAACATATACTTGCACAGTAACGGATAATAATTTATGTACAGCTACTTATACTGTAACCATTACCCAGCCGAATGTATTAGTGGTAAATGCTACCACGGTAAAGCCTACTTGTGTTGGTTTGTGCAATGGTTCGGCAACTGCAAATCCAACGGGTGGTACAGCACCTTATACCTATTTATGGGTGCCAGGTGGGCAAACAACGCAAACTATTTCAGGTCAGTGTGCAGGGATATATACCGTTACTGTGACTGATACGAATGGTTGTATGGTTATTCAATCTGTTACAATTACGCCGCCAAACCTTTTTTCTGTATCAATTAATTCCACAAGCTTAGTATGTTTTGGTGATTGCAATGCGACTGCGGCTACAACTATTGTTGGTGGTACAGCACCTTATACCTATTTGTGGGCTCCGGGTGGTCAAACCACTTCTAGTATTGCCAACTTATGCGCAGGGAATTATTCTGTAACTGTAACGGATGCAAATGGCTGTACTGCAAATGCTGTTGTAATTATTACACAACCCACATTGTTAACTGTTACAGCTTCATTTACACCTACAAGTTGTAATGGTGCTTGTACAGGAACTGCAACTGCAACACCTGCAGGTGGAAATACACCTTATACTTATTTATGGTCACCGGGTGGTCAAACTACACAAACAATAAACGGACTTTGTCCAGGTACTTACACAGTTATAGTAACAGATACAAATGGGTGTATAGCAACAACAAATGTAACCGTTACTCAACCTCCTGCGCTAACGGTTACTTTAGTATCACAAAATATCAGTTGTATTGGAAATTGCGATGGTCTAATAACCGCCACTCCGGCTGGAGGAAGCCCACCTTATACTTATTTATGGTCACCGGGTGGTCAAACTACACAAACAATAAACGGACTTTGTCCAGGTACTTACACAGTTATTGTAACAGATACAAATGGGTGTACAGTAATACAAAATGTTACCATTACGCAACCGCCACTTTTAACGGCAACTATGACTCTAAACTCTGCTAGTTGTGGAATTTGTGATGGTGTTGCAACAGTTAGTCCTAGCGGAGGAACTCCTCCTTATGCTTATTTTTGGACTCCAAGCGGTCAAATAACTCCTACAGCAACTGGCTTATGTAGTGGAAACTATTCTGTAACCGTTACAGATTCTAGAGGATGTACAGTAACATTGGGAATTTTCATACCACAAGCTATTACAATAGTTATAACTAGTAATGATACTTCTGTAAGCTGTTTTGGTTCTTGTGATGGTGCTGCAACAGCAACACCAAGTGGAGGAACTCCACCATACGCATATTCTTGGAGTCCAGGTGGACAAAATACTCAAAGTGTTGTAGGCTTATGTGCAGGAACATATACAGTTACTGTTACTGATGCAAATGGTTGTTTTAGTTCTGCTTTTGTAACTTTTACTAATCCTCCTCAATTGCTTTTTTCCACTTTAACTGGAATCAATATAAGCTGTAATGGTGCTTGTACAGGAGTGGCAACGGCTGTTGCAACAGGAGGAACACCAGGTTATAATTACCTCTGGTTGCCTGGTGGACAAACTACAGGTACAATTTCTAACTTATGTGTTGGAACGTACACTATTACTGTTACTGATTCAAATGGATGTACTTATACCGATTCAGTTATAATAACGCAAAATCTGCCTATTCTGGCTAACCCTATTGTAACAAATGCGTCATGTGGTGGTAACGATGGTGCAATTACTGTTAATCCAAGCGGTGGAGTAGGGCCATATACTTATTTGTGGGCACCTGGCGGACAAACAACAGCAACTATTTTTAATCTATTAGCCGGAGTTTATACTGTGACTATAACTGATGCATTAGGATGTAGTCAATCATTCCAAATCGCTGTGAGCAATGCGAATGGCCCAACAGTCAATAGTATTTTTACGAATCCTACTTGTAACGCAAGTTGCGATGGCTCTGCTTCGGTGAATGTAGTTGCAGGAAATGCACCCTATACTTATTTATGGATACCCGGTGGCCAAACGGTCACTAATGTGAATGGACTTTGTGCTGGAACTTATAATGTTCAAGTTACTGATACTTTTGGCTGTATTACATTTATTACCATTGTGCTCACAGATCCTGCAGTTCTTGCCCCTAATCAAACGATTGTTAACGTAAGTTGTTCCGGAGTGTGTACGGGAAGTATAAGTTTAATCCCGACAGGTGGCTCCCCCCCTTACTCTTATTTGTGGGCACCCGGTGGACAAACAACTTCATCCATAATCAACCAATGTGCGGGCATTTATAATGTTGTTATTACAGATGCTAACAATTGTTCTTTAAACCAAAATTTTACTATAACCGAACCCGCTCCTATAAATATTATTCTTACTTCAATTAACGTTCAATGTAACGGTGCTTGTAATGGCTCAATAAGTTCAGTAATTACAGGTGGTACTATTCCATACACATATTTGTGGGCACCTGGCGGACAAGGTATCCCGAATATTTCAAATTTATGTCCCGGAACATACACCATTACTGTAACCGATGTTTTGGGTTGTACCGCAAATCAATTAGTTACAATTACAGAACCAATTACACTTTCGTCCAGTACTACCCAAACAAATATTACTTGTAATGGAAATTGTGATGGAACAGCAACTGTTACTCCATTAGGAGGAACAGCACCTTATACTTATTTATGGTCACCTGGTGGTGCTACCACACAAACGATTACAAATTTATGTGCGGGAGTTTATAGTGTAACTGTTACAGATGCAAATGGGTGTACCGCAGTTACAACAGCAACTATTACAGAACCAAATGCGATATTACCCAATGTGGTTTCAGTCGATGCACCTTGTAATGGTAGTTGTAATGGTAACGCAACAGGAACACCTACCGGTGGAACAACACCATATACTTATTTGTGGGCACCCGGAGGACAAACGACAGCCGCTATAAATGGACTTTGTGTAGGTAATTATACACTTACCGTGACAGATGCCAACGGTTGTATTGGTGCTCAAACAATAACAATTATAGAACCTTTACCACTTAATGCAAATGCAATTGGTGTTGATCCAACGTGCAGTGGAGGTTGTGATGGAAGTGCAACTGCAACTCCGACAGGAGGAACTGCACCTTATGTTTATTCTTGGAATCCCGGAGGGCAAAATACAGCCTCAATAAATAATTTATGTGTTGGTACGTACACTGTTAATATTACCGATGCAAACGGATGTACAACGAATCAAATAATTACCTTAAATAATCCGGTTTCCATCACTGCCATTAGTGCAGGTGCACCTGCTAATTGCGGTGTTTGTGATGGTATATTAAAAGTAATTCCGATAGGAGGTACTGCACCATATACCTATGTTTGGTCACCAAATGTTTCGAACACAGATTCTGCTATTAATTTATGTGCAGGTGTTTATACCATTACCATTACAGATGCTTTAGGGTGTGTTGGTATTGTAGCAATACCTGTAAATAATTCTTCCGGTCCTACTAGTGAAACAGTTGTACAAACAAACATTTCTTGTTTTGGTTTATGTGATGGTTCTGCTACAGTTACACCAATAGGTGGTGTTCAACCTTATACTTACTTATGGATTCCTGGCGGACAAACTACAAATTCAAGAATTAATATGTGTGCAGGGGCTTATTTCTTGCAAGTAACTGATGTGGATGGATGTATCCATTTTTCTCCCGTAACCATAACAACCCCCGATTCTCTTAATCCAAATGCTGCAATTATTAATGCTACTTGTTCCGGAGTATGCGATGGAAGTATAGCACTTTCACCTGTTGGAGGAACACCTCTTTTTACTTATTTATGGTCTCCGGGTGGTCAAACTACTTCAAATGTTAGTAATCTTTGTCCAGGGGCATATAGCGTTACTATTACCGATACCAACAATTGTGTGAATACGTTCAATTATACTATCAATTCCAATATTGCGATTAATATTGCCATTACTACTGTAATCCCTACTTGTAATGGTGGATGTAATGGCACTGCCACTGTTGTAGCTTCGGGAGGTTCTCCTCCTTATACTTATTTATGGAACGATCCATTAGGGCAAACTACAACTACTGCGACTGGTTTGTGTGGAGGTAATTATACTGTAACCATTATAGATGCCAATGGTTGTTTTTCTGTCCAGCTTGTTACAATTGTCGAGCCTGCTGCTATTTTGGCAAATCCTGCAATCACTGATCCTACTTGTGGATTGTGTGATGGTTTAATAACTGTGATTCCTTCAGGTGGAACTCCTCCATACACATACAATTGGAGTAATGGTCAAACCACTGCTACGGTTACAAATATTTGTGCCGGAGTATATACTGTTGCAATTACCGATGCAAATGGATGTGTTTCAAATGTTAATATACCTGTGAATAATAGTTCCGGTCCAAATTCCGAAACCATTGTTATTACCAATGCTACTTGTAATGGTGTGTGCGATGGAACTGCTACCGTAACACCTATAGGTGGTGTTGCTCCATATACTTACTTATGGGTTCCAGGCGGGCAAACAACGAATACTGTTAATGGATTGTGTGCTGGTACTTATTTTATTCAAATGGTTGACCTAAATGGATGTATTCGTACAACTCCTATTGTTATTGCAGAGCCATCACAAATTATCACCAATCAAGTGGTAGTGAATGCTACTTGCGGAATGTGTGATGGCAGTATTTCTCTTGCCCCTTCAGGTGGATTAGCACCGTATACCTATGCTTGGTTACCGGGTGGACAAACAACTCCAAGTTTAATAAATTTATGTGCAGGCTTATATACCGTTACTATTACAGATGCCAATGGTTGTGTTCAAACATATGCTATTCCTATCAGTAATCCGAATTCTCCTTTAGTAACTTTTTCTACTAATTATGTTAGTTGTGCAGGTTCGTGTGATGGTACGGCACGAGTTATTTCTTTTGGTGGTGTTCCTCCTTATACTTATTTGTGGAGCACTGGAGCTACAACAGATAGTATTAGTTCATTGTGTTCCGGTATTTATAGCGTAACTATTTCGGATGCATCAGGTTGCAATAGAGTTGTAACTTTAACAATAGAGGAGCCTACAATTCTTGCTTTGAGTTTAACCAACATTATCAATCCATTGTGTAATCGTGATTGCAATGGATCACTAACAGTTGTTCCTTCCGGTGGAACTTTACCTTACCTGTTTAATTGGGCACCTACAGGTGGTAATGGAGTAACAGCAAGTAATTTGTGTGCCGGTTTATATACAGTAACAGTAACAGATGCTAATGGGTGTTCTGTACAAGAAAATGTTACACTACTAGATCCTCTTTTGTTAACGCTTACAAATAATATAGTGTCTTCAAGTTGTAATACTATAGCTGATGGTTCCATTGATATTACTGTGGGTGGTGGGGCACTTCCTTATGTATACCAATGGTCGGGGGCATCCAATGCTGTTACCGAAGATTTAAACAATGTTTTGTTGGGAACTTATATCATCGAAGTTACCGATGGAAATGGCTGCCAAATAACTGATACCATCATTTTAACTTCAAGTATTTTTGTTGCTGTTAACGCTGGGAAAGATACTTCAATTTGTGAACTCAGTTCAGTTATACTTAACGGAACAGATACGGGCGGTGTTACTTTTCAGTGGTTTGCAATACCTACAAATACGCCAATTGGTAATGGAACTAAATCAATAACAGTTACACCTCCTTCCGGAGTTAATGGGTATGCTTTTGTTGGCTACAATGGATTATGTTCTGATACTGATACTGTAATGATAACAACAACGCCTCTACCTGTTTCAGATGCAGGTACTGACGTTACTATTATTTTTCCACAAAGCGCTGTTTTAAATGGCACAGGAGCCGATGCCGGTGGAACGTATCATTGGTCTCCTCCTGCAGGTTTAAGTGATACTAATATTTTTAATCCAACTGCTACTCCAACTGAAACAACCACTTATTATTTAACAGTTACTAATAGTACAGGTTGTAGCTCAACCGATTCGGTTATAGTCACTGTGCTTCCTAAAATTGTATTCCCGAATGGTATTACCCCTAATGGTGATGGTGCAAATGATAAATGGATAATTGACGGAATTGAGTATTATAAAAATTGTGTAGTTCAAGTTTACAACCGTTGGGGTGAAAATTTATTTACTTCAGTAGGATATGTTGAAAAGTGGGACGGAACGTATAAAGGCAAATTGCTGCCGGTAGGAACTTACTATTATGTTATTGACTTACACGATCCAATAAATACGGATACGTATACCGGACCTATAACAATCTTGAGATAAGTTGAAAGTAAGATACACACATATCGTTTTTTTGATGTTTTTTGCTTTCAGCGTTAGTGCGCAGCAATTACCGCAATACAGTCAGTATATGTTTAACAATTATGCGATAAATCCTGCAATTGGTGGTAGTACAAGTTATATTGAGGCTAAATCAAATAACCGTTACCAATGGAAAGGCATAACCGATGCTCCAAGAACTTATGTGCTAACCTTGAATGGCCCAACCAAAACAGAAAAAGTAGGTTTGGGTGGAACTTTATTTACTGACATCACAGGTCCGACTAGAAGAACAGGTATATCAGTGTCTTATGCGTATCACTTAAAGCTTAATGAAGAATGGAAATTATCAATGGGGCTTGCGGGAGGTTTTCTTCAGTTTGCCATTGATGGCTCAAAAATAAAATTGCATGATGAAGGTGATAATGTTATTAGTACCGGTATTCAATCGGTAATTGTTCCTGATTTTGGTTTTGGTTTATATCTATATAATAAGAAAAGTTATTTTGGTATTTCTGCCCCTCAAATAGCACAAAATAATTTACGCTTTTTCGACTATCAAATAAGTTCGTTGAGTAAATTGGAGGATCATTATTATGTAACTGCAGGATATAAAATTGATTTGAATGAAGATTTTCAGGTGGAGCCGGGTATTTTGATAAAGTATGTAAAACCGACACCCGTGCAGTTTGATTTTGGTGGAAAAATTACATACAAACAAAAAGTTTGGTTAGGTTTAAACTACCGAACAAGAGATGCTGCTTCAATTATGGCAGGCTACATTTATGATGATTACCTGGTTTTTGCTTATGCATATGACATTACAACCTCAAAGCTAAAGAATTACAGTGGAGGTACTCACGAAATTATGTTGGGACTTAAATTTTTTAAGAAAAAGGAAACTTCTGCAGCAACGCTTAAATAATGAGCTTGTTTTTTATCCCATCCCATTGTAGATTTAGTATACTTGTTCTTTTATTTTTCGTTTCTTTTTTTGTAGAAGCGCAGCCTTTTGTAGATATTATTAGTGTAAGCAATCAACGATTTTCTTCATCGTTGCCTCAAAATAGTTCTTTAAAATTTGCAACAAGTGATTACTTCGTGAATGTGTTTGTTCCCAAAGAATTTAAAAATGGTAATACATTGCTTGTTAGGGCTGCTTATGAAGATCTTACTTGTAAGCCTATACCAGTTTCGTCAATTGCAAGTTTAAGGTTTTTTTCAATTTCAGTACCTATAGGCTTTCAGTTTCTTTCTAAGAATAAAAAATGGAAATCGATCTTTATGGGAATTCCAAAATTGAGCAGCGACTTTAAAGCAGCTTCAACTGATAATTTCCAGGTGGGTGCCGTATCAATATTCACCTATGTAAAAAACGATAACCTTAAATTCAAATTTGGCCTATATTATAACAAGGAGTTTTTTGGCAATTTTTTTGTGCCTCTAGCTGGAGTTGATTGGAAAGTAAACAATAGATTTAGTTTGTATGGAATATTGCCTACTAATTATAAAGCAGAATACAAATTATCAAATAATTTCTACACAGGATTAAACTTTCGTTCCTTTACGCGTTCGTATCGTTTTAGTGATGGAAATCGGAATGCAAATTATTTGAGATTAGCAGAAAATCAATTGAAGGTTTTTTTAGATATCTATATTGAAAAATTTGTAATTTTTATTGAAGGTGGAACATCTTTGGGTTGTACAACTTCTTTGAATGAAGATATTAACTATCAGTCTCAGCCTAATTATCCTTTTACTTCTTTATTCTCAAAATATAAAGATAACTTTTTGTTAAATATGGGCTTAGCCTATAGAATACGGTTTGATAAAACACAAAAATAAATGTTTTTTTTTTTAGGGAATTTCTCAGCAATTTTAATTGGAATTACATTAGGCTTGTTTGGCGCAGGTGGTTCTATTTTATCCATACCGATTATGGTTTATTTAATGGGTATTAATCCATTGTTGTCCACTTCTTATTCTTTATTTATTGTCGGTTTTTCAAGTATTATTGGTGTTGTAAAATATTATAACCAAAATTTGGTAGATGTTAAGTTGGCAGCTTTATTTGGAATACCATCCCTATTAACTGTATTTGCCATTCGGGAGTTTTTATTACCAGCATTACCGAATATATTATTTGAAATAAGGGGGTATATCGTTTCAAAGGATTTGGCAGTGATGTTAATGTTTTCAGTACTTATGATGATAGCTTCTTTATCTATGATAAGGAGTTACAAGATGCTTAAAAACATTAAGTTAAGTACTGATAGGGTTCGATATTTACCAACAATAATTCAAGGGTTAATCGTAGGCTTTTTTTCCGGAATTGTGGGTTCTGGTGGAGGTTTTCTCATAATTCCTGCATTGGTACTCTTATGCAAACTCCCAATGAAGAAAGCCGTAGGCACTTCTTTATTGATAATTGCAGTAAATTCGATTATTGGTTTTACAATTGATTTGTCTAATGATGTTTTTTTCGATTGGAAATTTTTGTTCTCGTTTACTTCCTTTGCTGTTGTGGGAATTGTAATAGGGAATAAACTTACAGCCAAGATTAGCGGAGATAAGTTAAGGCCCTTCTTTGGTTGGTTTGTATTGCTAATGGGTATTTATGTTATTTTTAAGGAGTTGATACAATACTAGGTTTGAATTAGAGTTAAACATTGTATGCAATCAAATAAACTGAAAGTGTTATTTCTAGCAAGTTGGTATCCTAATCGAAACTGTTTATCACACGGTATATTTATTAAACGACACGCATTGGCTATTTCCCGAGTAGCCGATGTAATAACGTTGTACATTTGTTCAGATTCAACTATAAAAAACGCATTTTTTGAAATAAAAGAAAGCAATGAAGGTAGTATGAATGAAATAATCGTTTATTATAAAAAGGTAAATTCATCTATTCCATTATTTTCAGCTTCACTTAAGTTTGTAAGGTTTATTCGTGCTTATTGTAAGGGGTATAGAATTGCAGTTACAAAGTATGGGAAACCGAACATCATACATTTGAATGTAATTTTTAATGCAGGTGTTTTTGCTTATTTAATCAGTAAACTGAAAAATATTCCATTGGTCATCACCGAGCAGTGGTCGGGTTATTTTCACGAGGATGGAAATTATAAGGGGCTATTTATACCCTTTATTACGCGTTTGTCAGTTAAAAGAGCAAAGGCCGTCATTGTTGTTTCTGAAAATTTAAGGAATGCGATGCTTTCACACAATTTAAAAAGCAACTATTATGTTATTCCCAATGTTGTAAATACAAGCCTTTTTAAACCCTCATTCGATAAAATGGCATTAAGTTCAATCAAAAATATTTTGCACGTATCTACCATCAACGATAAAGAAAAAAATATAAGCGGTATATTACGTGTTATAAAAAATATTTCATTGTTGCGCAGCGATTTTGTACTGAATATAGTAGGAGAGGGACCAGAAAGATTGCTTTTTGAAAAACAAGCGGAAGAAATGGGTATCAAGAACAATGTCGTTTTTTTTAAAGGCTATAAGGGTGCTAATGAAGTTGCGAAGATCATGGGAGAAGCTGATTTTTATGTAATGTTTAGTAATTATGAAACATTTTCTACTGTAATTGTTGAAGCATTGGCGTCAGGAACTCCTGTTGTTTCAACTTCTGTTGGTGTAATGCCATCCATAATGGATAAAAATGTAGGGATAATGGTGCAGCCCAAAAATGAACTGGAATTAGAAGCTGCTATTTTAAAAATGTTAGACAACTATAGCAGTTATAACTCGCAAGACTTAAGTAAATTCGCAAATAGTTATTTTTCGGAAGACAAAATGGGCGAACAGTTTTTAAACATTTATCAAAGGGTAATCGGATAGCAGATGTTTAAACAAATCGTATCTACAATAGGAGTTAAAGCATTTTCGGCAATTGCCAATTTTAGTATAGTAATTATTACTGCCCAATTTTTTGGAGCAGAGGGGCGAGGATATATAAGTTTAATAATAGCTGCAATAACTCTTATATTGATGTTTTCAAATTTTATTGGAGGTTCTACACTTACTTATCTTGTTTCGCGCGAAAACGTATCTAATTTAATTTTAACTTCTTATGTATGGATCATAAGTGTAAGTTCGGTAGCCTTCATTGCAGTTAATTATTTTCAACTGTTGGAGCATGATGAAAATACCCATATTTTTTTCCTTTCTCTTTTGTTTGCGCTCACTTCAATAAATCAAAACATACTATTAGGCTACCAAAAAATTAAACGCTATAATATTATTACAGTATTACAATCGTTTGTACAAATACTTTCACTCATTGTATTTTTGTACATTTTTAAAGAAAAAAACATATCTGTATTTTTAACCTCTCTTTATATTTCATACGGTTTAGCTTTTTTGATTAGTTGTTTTTTTATAAGAAAGTATCTATTAATATCATTGCGTACCGATATGTTAGAGGTTGCCATTACAGCCTTTAAGTATGGGGCAGTGGCTCAATTAGCGAACCTGTTTCAATTCATTAGCTATCGTTATGCCTATGTGGCTCTTAATAATCCAAATAACCAAACCGATGTTGGTATTTATTCAACTGCAGTCTCTATTTCAGAAGCTGTATGGCTTATTTCTGGGGCAATTTCCCTTGTACAATATTCGAAAATTTCCAACACTAGCGATCCGAAAATTGCTCAGGAGCTAACCTTAAAACTTTCAAAATTTAGTCTGCTTTTAACGGTTTTGGCAATGGCTTCTTTGCTGTTGTTGCCCGATACATTTTATGTATTTCTTTTTGGTAAAGATTTTACCGGAGTTAAATCCATTATGTTTACGGTCACACTGGGTATTATTTCATTGGGCTATAGCATTGTATTCAGTCATTATTTTTCTGGATTGGGCAAGTATTATGTGAATACAATTGTATCCTTTATTGGGATGATAGTAACCATTTTTTTAAGTAAACTATTAATTCCGAAATATGGAATACCGGCAGCAGGTTGGATTTCAAGTATTACGTATTTTTTGGGTACAATTAGCCTTGTTGTTTATTTTTTATACCAGTCTAAAATAAATGTAAAACGTCTTTTGGTATCAGGTTCAGATATCGTTGATTTTAAAAGTACTTTAAACAATGTGTGGAATAGCGGGATTAGTTAATTACGGAAATTCAGTTAGTACTTCGGATGCTATTAAAAAAATGGCGGATGTTATTGCTCATCGAGGTCCCGATGATGAAGGCTTCTTTTTATCAAGTGAGAGCAAAGATGTTACCGCTTTCGGACAAGATACCCCTGTACAAATTATTTCATCAAGTATTCATTACACACCTAATGAATCCATTACTTCGTTTCATTCAGAACAATTTGATGTTGCATTGGCGCACCGTAGATTAGCCATTTTGGATTTAAGTCCTGCCGGTCATCAGCCAATGTGTAATAGCGATAAAAATGTTTGGTTAACGTTTAATGGTGAAATATACAATTATATTGAAATAAGAGAAGAGCTGATGCAACTTGGCTACACTTTTGTAACCAATACTGATACTGAGGTTGTGATTGCTTCATACAAACAATGGGGAATCAATTGTGTAAATCACTTTAATGGTATGTGGGCTTTTGTTATCTATGATAAAAAACAAGGTGTACTTTTTGCTTCGCGTGATAGATTTGGTGTAAAGCCGTTTTATTACTACCATGATAAGAATATATTTGCCTTTGCATCTGAGCAAAAAGCATTGGTTAAAATGCCTTTCGTAAAAACGGAAATCAATACAGCAGCTACATTTGACTACTTTGTAATGGGGCAAATTGAATACGAAGAGGAGGGGATGTTTAAAAATGTATTTGAATTAATGCCATCACATTCCTTTACATATACTTTTAAAAATAGAGATTTAAAAAAATGGCGCTATTATGAATTACCAAATTCATCAACATCGCATCAGTTTAACTCAAAAACGGAAAGTGAAATTGTCGAAGAGTTGCGATTGCTTTTATTGAATTCGGTTCGTTTGCGCCTTCGCTCGGATGTTCCTGTTGGTGCTTGCCTTAGTGGTGGAATTGATAGCTCTTCTATAGTTGTTATGATGAGTAGTTTATTGGGCGACAAAATAAAAATTCCGGTTTTTACCGCTTGTTTTGATGATAAAGCGATAGACGAAAGTAGCTGGGCAAAAAAAGTGGTTGATACCACAAATGTTAATTGGCATAGGGTTTTTCCAACATCTGCTGAGCTGTTAACGGATTTAGAAAATTTAATGTATTGTCAGGATGTGCCTATCTGGAGTACCAGTACCTATGCACAGTTTAGAACAATGCAATCTGTTAAAGAAAATGGAATAAAGGTTATAATGGACGGACAAGGTGGTGATGAATTATTTGGAGGCTATCCCCATCATTATATTTATTACTGGCGCGAATTATTGAAAAATAAACAATACGGCAAACTGCGCAGCGAGATTTCAAGCTATCATTCATTTCCTTCAAATTATGCTTTTTTTATAAAGCAATATGCAAAACACATTGGTATTAAAAAAATGCCTGTTGCTTTTCAATCTGCCTTTAATCAATGGCATTTTAAAGAAATGCATTATTTAAGCAAAGATTTTTTGGCAATGCACAAAGAAAGGTTTGAGCTTGCTATAGAAAAGGAGAATGCATCACTGAATGCTCTTTTAATGAGTGAATTTAACAGCAGCTTGCTGAAAGGTTATTTAAAATGCGAAGACCGCTGTTCTATGTTTCATTCGGTTGAATCGCGAACCCCCTTTTCGGACGATAAAGCTTTGGTAGAGTATGCATTGCAGATTCCATCGGAGTATAAAATAAAGCATTCGGTTAACAAATATATTCTGCGTGAAGCGATGAAACCATATTTACCCAATGAAATATACCACCGTAAAGATAAAATGGGCTATGCTACACCTAATAATCGTTGGATAACGGAAGTTCGTGAGGGCTTAAAGGATGTTTTTAATACTTATGTCTGCAACGAAATTATTGACTGTAAAAAAATTACAGTCGAGTCCGAAATACTTTTTAATATCGACCAAAAACCCGAAAATGGACGTGTATTTAAGTTTGTGAGTTTTGCAATCTGGCAAAAGCTTTTTTTTAACTCTTAAAATCTTATCAATGTTCTTTGTTTATAATGTATTTGCTGCAATATACGGCTAAATAATGCCTTGATTCGATGAGCATTTTTGTTTTTTAAGATACAAGTGTTACATTTGTGTGTAATTAACATTACATTAATTCTATAAACCAAATAAAAATAAACAAATGAATAAAGGTCTACTAACGGTTTTAGCTTTAAGTACTGCTTTATCAGCCGTTGCTCAAAGCAATTTAAAATCACTTCAACAAGTCGATAAAAATCGTGTTGATACATATCAAGCTGGTTTTGCTGCAAACAAACTTCAAAAGCCAGCATCTATTTTAAGACCTCAAGGTGTAAGTGCTTTTACGCTTACTAGAATTGATATTGGAGTTTCTCCAAATGCTTATACTTGTGGATTTGGACCTAAAACTTATTTATGGGCAGATCCATCATTAAACGCAGTTTCTTTTGCACATCGTGGCACTGGTGTTCCTATAAGTTTAATCGGACTGGTTAACTATTCTGTTTCAAAGGATGGTGGCGCAACTTGGCCTGGAATTGATCTTAATGCTTACCTTCCCCAAGGCGAACCACTTGGTGTTAACTTTTCTGCAGCTCGTTACCCTCAAGGATTAATTTATAATCCAGTAGGAAATACAAACGTTGACTCAGCATACTTTGCTTATTTTGCTCCAACGCGTAACAATACTAACCCAGGTCCAAATTCGGCCGATTGGGGTGGGATTGGTTACGGTGTTCACCAATTGAGTTCATTGTTACCTGCTAGACAAAGAGAAATGAGATCAATAACTGTTCCTAACAAAGCTGAGTTTCATTTAATTCCTGATGGAATGTACACTTCTCAGCAAGGTGTTGTTTGGGCACTTGATCAATCAAACAACCAAAATGCTGTAAATGGTTATAGAGATTCCTTGAATTTATTCAAAGGTTTTTGGAATGCGGGAACAAGAGATATTGACTATTTATTGAAAAAAATTCCTGCCTCTATGACTACTCGTACTAGCGGAAATTCTATTGTATCTAACTACATTGATTGTAGAATTGCTTTTGCTCCGAACGGGCAAATAGGTTGGATATCAATTTTAGGACATAACAGTTACATTGCTCGCCCAGATTCAGGTTTTTATCCAATATTGTACAAAACAATTGACGGTGGAACAAATTGGACTGGACCTTACAGTGTTGATATTAATGGTTTAGCTGCTGTTACTGCATTAGGTGGAACTACCTTTACAACAGGTTTTGAACATGATTTAGTGGTGGATGTAAATGGTAATCCTTATGTTACTTGTGCAATTGGTAAATTGGCTGCAAACTGGTCTATTTCAAGTGGACCAGGAAATTGGGGGCATTTTGTTGTATATTCTCCAAACGGTGGAACTAACTGGCATGCTGAATTGTTAGACAAAAGTCAAACATTCAGAGGCACTTTTGGTGCAGGTGCAAACGCAGTGAATGAAGATGGTCGTCCGCAAGCTTCAACAAATTGGGCAGGTGATAAATTATTCTTCGCTTGGTTTGATACCGATACATTCTCAAATGCAGGTGTTGGAAACTTAGCACCCGATTTATATGTACGCGGCTTTAATGTTACAACTGATATGTGGACTGCAAGAAGACCGCATCCACTTCAAGGTGGTGTAATGACTTTTGGAGTTACAATTGGTGGAACCCCTTGTGAATTTGAAGTTACAATGGGTAACCTTTCTTACTATGTATTTACCAATGGAACCACTTCTGAGGTGCCGGTTTCTTATATGAAATTGGTTGACCCGGGTGATGCTACATCTCCTACAAGTCATCATTATATAAAAGGTATCACATACAATGATGTTGACTTTGTTGTGCCTACTGATACAGTTGGTCTTACAAATGGTATTAAACCATACGCAAATGATCATTTTGCTTTTGGTGTTAATCCAAATCCATTTAAAGGCAACGTAAACATTAAATATAACTTATCCTCTAACAGCAATGTTTCTATAGAAATATATAACATATTGGGTGAAAAAGTAATGAATGTTGTTGCAAATCAAAACCAATTGCTTGGTGAACACAAATACAACGTTGACCTAAGCAAATACAATTCAGGAATTTATATTGTAAAAGCTAAATTGGGTAACGAAACTGTAACAAGAAAAATTACTCAGTACTAAGTAAAAATTAATTTGTTTGAAAAATCCCCACCAATTTGGTGGGGATTTTTTATTTTATGCCGTATCTTCGTACAAAGCCATCTGCTATGATTTTACGTTGTTTACTCTTCATTGCTTTCCTATTTAACATCCTAACTTCTTTCGCTCAAGAAAATGAAAATCCTTGTGGGGAAATAAGCAACAAAAAAGCAATTAAGTTGTATGAGAAAAGTATTGACCGAAAAGGATATGACTTCAAAGAACGAATGGTTTTTGTAAAAGAAGCGATAGAACTAGAACCTGAATACGTTGATGCTATTTATCAATTAGCAAGTATGAAAATAACAATTGCTAAAGGCGATAATACTTCTTTTGCGCCTGCGCAAAAAGATTTGTTAAAGGTGATTGAGCTTTGTCCAGATTATCAACCCTATGCCTATTTTTATTTAGGACAAGTTGCCTATGGTGCCAGCAAATATGAAGATGCAGCAAAGTATATGACCTTGTTTTTAAAACGTCCCGAAAATGCTAAAAACGATGCGGATTATAAGTTAGCATCCGATATTTTAAAAGATTCAAAATTTAATGCCGAAATTTATGGAAAGCCAGTTCCTTTCGACCCTCAGCCTGTTCCAGGTGTATGTACATTTGAGGATGAATACTTGGCAATGCTATCGCCCGACAATGATCAGATTTATTATACCCACAAATATTCTAAGCAAGGAAGGGGAGAGTTGGTTCCTCGACAAATAGAGGAATTTACTTTTGAAACACGTGAAGGTGAAAAATTTGCTGGTGCAAGAGCGCTCGATTTCCCTTTTAATGTTGGTGACAATTATGGAGGAGTAACTTTTTCGCTGGATAATAAACATATGTTTATTACCGTGTGTAAGCCTATTGAAATAGGCAAAATGAAAGGTAAAATGAATTGTGATATTTATACTTCCGATTTTGCTGATAATAAATGGTCGGATCTCCGTAACTTAGGACCAAATGTAAATACAGAGGACGGGTGGGAGGCGCAGCCAACCCTTTCGGCAGACAGTAAAATATTATATTTTGCTACTGCTCGAGCCGACAGCAAAAAAAATTCAATGGATATTTATAAAACAGAACGTTCTTCAATTTATGCCGAGTGGGGACAAGCTGTTAGTGTTGGAGATGTTATTAATACAAATGGAAATGAAAAATCACCTTTTGTGCATTCCGATAGTCAAACACTTTATTTTTCATCAGACATGCACCCCGGAGTAGGGGCTTACGATATTTTTTACACTAAATTGGATACGGGTAATCAATGGAAAGATCCTAAAAATATAGGCGTTCCAATTAATACCGAAAAGGATGAAGTGGGTTTTTTTGTTAGTACAGATGGTCACAAAGGATATTTTTCATCCAATCAAATTAAGGGAAAAGGGGTAGGAGGTTACGATGTTTTTTATTTTGATTTGTACAAAGAAGCACGTCCCGAAAAAATACTTTTTGCAAAAGGTGTGTTGAAAGATGAGAACGGTGCACCTGCCCGTGCGAAAATTGAATTAAAATCAGTGAACTCAAAGAAAACGGTGAAGGTGGATGTGGATACACTAACAGGGGAGTATGCAGGAGTAATTGCAGTAATGGATAAAGAAGATGTAATTTTGAGTGTTGAAAAGGAAAATTATGCTTTTACTTCCCAATACATAAAGACTACTGGTGAAGTAATGAAACCCATTCAGATAGATTTTAACGTAAAGCCGCTTGAAATTGGAAGTGCTTACACCATAAATGATATTAATTATAATACTAATTCTGCAGATATTACGTTGGAAAGTAAAAATGTATTGAGCTCTTTTGCCGATTATTTAAAAAAGAATGAAAACATTCGTGTTGAAATACGTGGACATACTGACAATGTTGGTAATTCCAACAACAATTTGCTATTGTCAACCAACAGAGCATTTACCGTTTACGATGTATTGATGCAATTGGGTGTGACCAAATCAAGGATACAGTTTAAAGGATTTGGTGATAAAAAACCGATTGCCGACAATGCATCTGATGAAGGGAAAGCTAAAAACAGACGAACAGAGTTTGTCCTTATTTCCAAATAAATTCTGTGAACTTTCTTGCACATCTTTATTTATCAGGAAATTCGGAGGAGTTATTAATCGGAAGTTTTATTGCCGATGCTGTTAAGGGAAGTAATTTTGAAGGCTACCATCCACAGGTTGTTAAGGGCATAAAACTTCACCGCTGCATAGATACTTTTACCGATTCGCATCCTGTTTTTTAAAAAGTAAGAGACGTTTGGTTCCTCATTTTGATAAATATTCAGGAGTACTAGTGGACATATTTTACGATCATTTTTTAGCGGCTAATTGGAATACATACCATAAAATTTCCTTGGATATCTACACACAAGATGTATATGACTTAATGAAACGGAATACACATCATTTACCCGAACACTCCAAGTTTATGTTGCCCTATATGATAAAAGCTAATTGGCTGTATAATTACGGATATTTTGAGGGCATACAAAGTGCCTTAAACGGTTTGTCGCGCAGAACAAAATTTAATTCCGGTATGGAGAATGGTGTAAAATATTTGCAGCAAAACTACAAACTGTACGAAATCGAATTTGCAGAATTCTTTCCCGATATAATTGGGTATGTTAATACGGTGCTGCTAGAATAGTTATTAATTTATTTTGCCTTTTTTATGCGATAAATAAAATCTTCATTGTGGAGTTAATAGATTTGTGTAGAGGAATTATTCCATTATAACTAAAGAAAACTAATAGCAACAGGTTTAATTAAGGGCGTAGCGTTTTTTATGCAATATTTCAGTAAGCCAACTTTGCAATAGCTATAACCTAGGCCCTTAATTTTCTTCTTAAAAACTCGTTTTATTGATAATGTTATTTATTTTTTTTATCGTTATCACCATTTTTGTTAGTCGTGTTTTTTGTATCTGTCGATTTATTTAATTCCGTCAATTTTTTATTGAATTCATTTGCTGATTGCGAAATTTGATCTTGAAATATTTCTTTAACTGTCAATATCTTGCCGTCCATTGTTTGATTAGTTTCTTTTATTTGTTTTTCAAACCTTACTCTTAACTCATCAATTTTACTATTATTATTATCATTTATTTGTGCTATATTTTTGTTTAAATCTTCCTCTTTTTGTTTAATGTTATTGTTAATAGCAGATAATTTTTTCATTACATAAATTAAATATATCAGTACAAGAAAAATTCCACCAATAATTGCAATAATAGCATATAGTTTTCTTTTACTAAAAGATTGGCTAATGTTTTTGGTATGTTCATTTAAATTATTTATGGACTTAGAAATAGCGTTTTGCTTTTCAGCTTCTTTTTGAATTTCATTATTTGCCGTTTGAAGTATTGTAATAATACTGTCTGTTTTTCGAATTTCTTGCAATAGATTCTGATTTTGATCATTCAATTGGTTTTTTAATAATGCATTGGATTTTTGCAATAATAAAATATCCGCTGAGTTGTTCTGTGAATCTTTTTGTGTGTTGTTAGTTTGAGCTTTCAAATAACAATTTGAAAGCATTAATGCTGCAATAAATATTGATTTTTTCATTGTTTTTGGGTTTTTATTAGTTTGTTTATTTTATTTCGCAATATAATTTACTTATATATTAAGAATGTTCAATAATATATTATTAGCGACTCAATTATCAAGCTATTCTTACGAATGACCCCTACATTATCATTCTTCTAATTAATGAAACTTGCCCTAAATGATAATAACTATGTTTAATAACACCTTCAATATTTCGTAAATAACCTCAGTTTTTCGCTAACAAATGACTTGGTTTAATTTGCTGTTTTCCATTTGTTCAACATTGGTTATTCTTTTTATATTATCTAACTTATACAGTATGAGTTAATTGTAATTTATTGCTAAAATAATAAATTTTTATTATAACCGCAATTATATTCACTCTAAGCGTTCGAATTTTGTGCGTATGCGGGGTTTCCGCATAACGTTTTAGGGTTAAGAGTTGGCGGGCATTTCGGAACTAAATCGCAAATTAAAAAAATGTTGCGCACAGTGCACCTTTAAAAAAGCATTTTTAACTTGCAGGAGCTCCGCATTTTCTATTTACTTTTACCTTGCTGGCGTATTGTCAGCTATGTTATTGTCCGAAGTACTCGACTGTCGGCTTACTATTTTTTGCGTGAGCTTTGTGCGACTTTTAAAAGCGTTTGCAAATTAGTTGGCTATTTTTAAACTCGGATTCCAATTACTAAAATGTCGTCAACTTGTTCATTTCTGCCTTTCCAGCCTTCAACAAAATTATCTAAGTATTGTTCTTGTTCTTGCATTGTCTTGTTTTGAATACTGACTAAAATTTCTTTTAATTTTCTGGTCATTAATTTTTTTCCATCATGTCCGCTAAACTGGTCTGCGTAACCGTCTGTGCAAATGTAAAAAGTGTCGCCTTGCTGTAATTTTATTTCGTGCGTGTCAAAATGCTGATCATCATTTGTCAACCCACCTATAGCAACTTTAGTTCCTTTTATTTCTTCCACTTCGGTCTGCCCGTTACCGATAATCCACATAGGTCGGTTTGCACCAGCGTATTTTACAATACGATTTTTTGTGTCTACGGAGCAAATAGCAATGTCCATTCCGTCTCTTGTTGATTCGCCTTTGCTTGATTGTTTTAAAGATGTTTTTACACCTTTATTTAGCAAGGATAATATTTCACTTGTATTATTACTCTGTTGAACAGCATCTGTCAGTCGTTCTGAACCAACCATACTCATAAAAGCACCCGGCACTCCGTGTCCGGTACAGTCAACTACTGCGATAAAAATAGGCCCCTCCCCAGCCCTCCCCGAAGGGGAGGGAGCATTATGAAAGAAATAAAAGTCTCCGCTTACAATATCTTTTGGTTTAAAGAGAATGAAACTTTGAGGTAGCGATAAATAAATTTCTTTTTTGTCGGGAAGAAATGCTTGCTGTATGCGAAGCGCATAGTTGATGCTGTCGGTTATTTCTTTGTGTTTTTCTTCTACTATTTCCTTCTGCTTCGAAATTTCTACGTTAGCAAATTCAATTTTTGCTTTTTCTTCTCTTATAACAACTGTTGCTATTCGCACTTCTTCAGTAAGTTCTATTGCTCTTACTCTCAATCTTCTTCCGTTCCACCAAACAATTAAAATAACTGTTGTAATAATTAATAAACCATAAATTGAATAAGCCCACCACGTTTTCCACCATGGTGGACGAATTGTAAATGTGTAATTAAATTCGTCACTCCAATACCCTTCACTGTTCATTGCCTTTACTTTAAACGAATACTTTCCTTGTGGTAAGTTGCCATAAGGCGCTTCCGTGCGGTTAGTAATCGCGCTCCAGTTTTCATCAATGCCTTCTAATTTATATTGGTATTTTACTTTTTTACTTTGCTTTTGTGTGATGCTGATAAAATTAAAAGTTAAGTAATTGTTGTTGTATGCTAAACTTAAATTCTCCGGCAAGCTATACCATTTGGTAATTCCCTCAAACTCAAAATCACTAACGCTTACTCCATTGCCAAGTGTTAGTGTGCTATCTTTTTTCTTCTCTAAATTTACCCAGCCAATATTTTCATTAAACAAGGCTATGCTTGTTAATTCAATATTTGGAGCAACAGTATCTGTGTTTTCTCCTTGAGGATGAAAAGCGGTTAGCCTGAAATTTGCTGCAACCCAAATAGTACCATTTTTATCTTCACAAATTGTTTTACCACCATTTACACCAATGCCTAAAAAACCATCTTCATACGTGTAGTTTTTAAAAAGTATTTCATCGGCTTGTATTTTGTTGAACTTGACTTTGTCATTTATTTCAACTAACTTCTCCTTACCTAGTCTTGCAAGACCAAAGCGGGTGCCGAACCAAAGGTTTCCGCTTTTGTCTTCCAGCATCGACAAAACAGAATTATTACTGAGCCCTTCTTTTTCTGTAAAATGCGTAAAGGATTTCCCGTCATATTTACTGACTCCGCCATCCGTACCGAACCAAAGGTTTCCGCTTTTGTCTTCCAATATACTCTTTACAATATTATTGCTGAGCCCTTCTTTTTTTGTAAAATGCGTAAAGGATTTAACAAGTTTTCCATTAACTCTTTTAAGGCCTTGTTGAGTTCGTTGAGGAATAATCTCTCCTCTTTTCTCTGCGGCTTCTATTGCCTCAACTAGGTTCCCGTCATATTTTGATACGCCTCCGCCATTCGTGCCGAACCAAAGGTTTCCGCTTTTGTCTTCCAATATACTCCAAACAGTATTATTGCTGAGCCCTTCTTTTTCTGTAAAATGCGTAAAGGATTTCCCATCATATTTACTCACTCCGCCATACGTCCCGAACCAAAGGTTTCCGCTTTTGTCTTCCAATATACTCCTTACAATATTATAAAATCGGTCTTCTTTTTCTGTAAAATAATGCGTAAAGGATTTAACAAGTTTTCCATTTTCTCTTTTAAGGCCTTGTTGAGTTCGTTGAGTAATAATCTCTCCTCTTTTCTCTGCGGCTTCTATTGCCTCAACTCGGTTACCGTCATATTTTGATACACCTCCGCCATCCGTGCCGAACCAAAGGTTTCCGCTTTTGTCTTCCAACATACTCCAAACCCTATTATTGATGAGCCCTTCTTTTTCTGTAAAATGCGTAAAGGATTTAACAAGTTTTCCATTTTCTCTTTTTAGGTCTTGTTGTGTTCGTTGAGGAATAGTCTCTCCTCTTTTCTCTGCGGCTTCTATTGCCTCAACTCGACTCCCGTCATATTTTGATACACCTCCGCCATACGTGCCGAACCAAAGGTTTCCGCTTTTGTCTTCCAACATCGACAAAACTTTATTATTGCTGAGCCCTTCTTTTTCTGTAAAATGCCTAAAGGATTTACCGTCATATTTGTTTACTCCTCCATCCGTGCCGAACCAAAGGTTTCCGCTTTTGTCTTCCAATATACTCCTTACAATATTATTGCTGAGCCCTTCTTTTTCTGTAAAATGCGTAAAGGATTTCCCGTCATATTTTGATACACCTCCGTCATACATGCCGAACCAAAGGTTTCCGCTTTTATCTTCTAACATCGAAACAGCATTATTACTCAAACCTTCTTTTTCTGTAAAATGCGTAAAGGATTTAACAAGTTTTCCATTTTCTCTTTTTAGGTCTTGTTGTGTTCTTTGAGGAATAACCTCTCCTCTTTTCTCTGCGGCTTCTATTGCCTCAACTCGGTTACCGTCATATTTTGATATACCTCCGCCATCCTTGCCGAACCAAAGGTTTCCGCTTTTGTCTTCCAGCATCGACAAAACAGAATTATTGCTGAGCCCTTCTTTTTTTGTAAAATGCGTAAAGGATTTACCGTCATATTTACTGACTCCGTCATCCGTGCCGAACCAAAGGTTTCCGCTTTTGTCTTCCAACATACTCCAAACAGCATTATTGCTGAGCCCTTCTTTTTCTGTAAAATGCGTAAAGGATTTCCCGTCATATTTACTTACTCCGCCAACCGTACCGAACCAAAGGTTTCCGCTTTTGTCTTGAAGCATGCAACGTGTTGCATCATGTTTTAAACCTTGTAATTTACTAAAAGAAGAAAAGCCTTCGGGGTTTTGGTCTTTTACGTAAGCGTCTTTTGCAATTACAACTTCGGGTATTCCTGCTACAAAAGGGCTGTCGATGGCGGGAATTGTTTTGGGAAGAAGAAAAGTGTCTTGTCCGGGAGTAATTACTCTTGGTATTCCCGCTAAATGTATGTTTGTGTTTATTGCAATGTGAATATTTGTGTTTGTTGGAACTACTTTTGGATTTCCTGCTTTTACAATTGTTGGTTTGCCACAAGGTATAACCTTTGGCTCCGTTACACTGTCTTTCGGTACAACATAACCTTTTGTTTCAATCACTTTTGGTGCAAAGGTGTTTGGTCGTTCCCGCTCTTCCTTTTGAGAGCAGGAAAAAAGGAACATCCCGCTTATTAAAAGAATGATTTGAATTTTTATTTTATTCATATTTTTTTTGTTTTGATCTCTTTTTTGTCAATGGAGTTAAGTAGATATTTAAATGTATAATCAAATGTATTAATTAATAATTGAATGATAGAAGAGCGGAGGAGATTTAGCTCTTTTGCAAGCCGCAGAGTTTTTGCGCCAATCTTTTAACACTTGTTAGTGATGATGCTCTAAGAAATAAATTAAGTTCAGGTGGGTGTAAAAACGTGAAGGGGTTCATCCATTATACCCCATTATTGAATAATATGAAAGTACTCTACAACAAACTACTATTACAAAAGCAAACAATAATTAAAGTATTTTTAATAACTTTGGTTGATTATTTAAATAGAACTATGAAGAAGTCATTTAAAAGTAGTTTAAAGTTATTGGTTGTAGCAGTTATTTTGTCATCTTGCCATTCAATTAACCCAAGTGTGATGTTTAAAACGGGTAAGGATTTTAAATATTCAGAGCAGCCAAAAGAAGTACTTAAAGAGTATAAGATAGCAGCAAATGATTTACTGGAGTTTAAATTGTATACGAATGACGGTTTTAAACTAATTGACATTACTTCATTAAATTCAGAAGGGCGAATTAGCTCGGGTGCTGTTTATAGTTATAAGGTGGAATTTGATGGAACTGTTAAGCTTCCAATTGTAAATAGAATAAAGCTGGAGGGGATGACCATTCGCGAAGCGGAATTGCTTTTGGAGGATACCTATTCCAAAGAATATATAAAACCCTTTGTGTTGCTTAGTATTTCAAACAGGCGCGTTATTATTTTTCCTGGTTCCGGTGGATCGGCAAAGGTAATTACATTAATCAATGACAATACAACCCTTATTGAGGCTTTAGCAATTGCTGGTGGTATCACTCAACGTGGTAAAGCACAAAAAGTTAAACTATTAAGAGGTAATTTAAAGAATCCAGAAGTTTTTTTGATAGATTTATCGACCATTGATGGAATTAAACAAGCCGACTTGGTAATGCAAGCAAACGATATTATTTATGTTGAGCCATCTGCAGACATTGCTACAGGTTTGGCGAATCAAGTTGCACCTTACATAAGTTTAATTACAAGCGTAGTGTTTATCTATACCTACATTACTTTATTTAAATAATTCCTGAGATGGAATCCCAAACATTAAAAAGGCTGATTATCCAATTTTTATTTTTAGAGCAAATTGCTCCAAACGTTTTTTTTCTAAAACATAAATAACATTGTGAAGGAGGAAAAATTTATTCGGATAAGTTTAATAGTATAATTATGAAGATTACAGAATCACCATTAAAAGATTTACTAATAATTGAACCGGCTATTTTCGAAGATAAACGTGGATATTTTTTCGAATCGTACAATATCGAAAAGTTTAATTCAATTAGCGTTTCGCACCAATTTGTTCAGGATAATCAATCCTTATCTCAGAAAGGGGTCTTGAGAGGATTGCATTTTCAGAATCCTCCTTTTGCACAAGGTAAATTAGTTAGAGTAATTAAAGGAGCAGTTCTGGATGTTACCGTTGATATTAGAAAGGATTCGGAAACGTATGGACGCCATTTTGTATTTGAATTAAATGAAAAAAATAAATCAATGTTGTTTATTCCTCCTGGTTTTGCTCATGGATTTTTAACATTGGAAGATAATACTATATTCTTTTATAAGTGTACCAATTATTATAACAAGGCATCTGAAGATACTCTTTTGTGGAGTGACAGTACTTTGAATATTGACTGGAAAATTCAAAATCCCATTATATCTGAGAAAGACATGGAAGGGAAACCATTTCATGGCTTTTTAAGTTTGTTTTAATTGCTATTTTTCGTACCTTTAATTCCTTATTTATTGGCTGTATGGGATACAAGGATATATACTTTTATTCACTTTTTTTTGCCGGATCAATGGTGTTTTCCTTATTGATAAATGGCTTGTATTTTCGTTTTTCGAAGAGTATAGGTATGCGCAATATAAAAGAAGATATTAGTCCATTGGAGGATCAAACGAAACCTGCATTTGGCGGTATATCTTTTTATATTGTTTTTTTACTTTCAGTTTCGGCTTACTCTATCCTTTCAGGATTTGAAATTTTATTTCAAAATTTAGGATTTATTGGAGTCATCGCCTCAGCCAGTATCGCTTTTTTAGTTGGACTTGCCGATGATGTTTATAACATAAAGCCTTTCTTGAAATTACTTACTCAATTTCTTTGTGGGCTTATTTTAGTTGCTACCGGAACATATATTCAGTTTTGTTCAATTCAAATTATCAATTATGCCGTTACAATTATTTGGGTTATAGGAATAATGACTTCTATTAATATGCTCAATAATATTGATTCCATTGCTTCTATTGTCTCTGTTTTTATTTTTTTAAGTGGATTAGTAGTGTTTGTTGTACTGGATACTGTAGATAGTGTGTACTTTGTAATACTATTGGGTTCTATTGCTTCTTTATTGGTTTTTTTGTTTTTTAATTGGCATCCCTCAAAAATATATATGGGCGATAACGGCAGTCAGTTTTTGGGTTTATTATTAGCTGTTGTTGGTATTATGTGTTTTTGGAATACTCCATTTGATGCCGTGAGTAAATCATTGGTTAAACAAATTATATTAACCACAGTAGTTTTTATATTGCCACTAACGGATACAATAATTGCGATAATTGAGTGTCTAGGTAAGAAACCATCACACTTTATCGGTTGTCACGATAATGCCACACATCATTTGTCTTACTTGGGATTATCGGAAACCAAAGTTGCATTTGTTTTTATATTCTTGTCTTCCATATCTCTTTTGTTTTGTTACGCAATTGCAAGTGGGGGTCATTCTAATTTAGCATTAGCATTTTCGGCAGTATTTTCAATAATTGTTTTTCTTTCACTTTTTATCATTACAAAAGTTAGTAAAAAATGAGGAAAATTATTTTTGTATGTTTTGGATTTGCAGCCATGTTGATAGCATATAGCTTGTTTAGCTTCTCATCAAAACAAAACGATGACAAATCATTTCAGAACGAATTCAATGCTAACTACAAAGTGTTTTCCTTGAATATTCCTAAGGACATTAATTTTTCTGGCGATTTAGTACCTATTAATAATTTTGATGTACGTGAAAGCTTGGATAGAGAATTGTTGCTGAATACCTATTTTCAATCACAAACAATTATGTTGCATAAAAGAGTAAATAGATGGTTCCCTATTATTGAGCCTATTCTAAAACAAAACGGAGTTCCTGCCGATTTTAAATACATTGCATTAATTGAAAGTAATTTAACAAATGCAGTTTCTCCTGCAGGTGCAACAGGATTTTGGCAGTTTATAGAATCTACCGGTAAAAATTACGGACTTGAAATAAACGATGAAGTAGATGAGCGCTATAACGTAGAAAAATCTACCGTGGCTGCTTGTAAGTATTTTAAGGATGCATATAAACAACTGAATAATTGGACCTTGGTTGCAAGTTCATATAATTTGGGTATAGGAGGGATATCACGTCAGTTGAACAACCAAAAAGTAAATAATTACTACGACTTATTGCTAAACCAAGAAACAGCGCGCTATGTATTCCGACTATTGGCCGTGAAAGAAATAATTTCGCATCCCCAAAAATACGGTTATATTATTCGTAAAAAAGATTTATACCCATTTATTCCTACCTATGAAGTAAAAATTGATTCATCGGTAAGTAATTTTACAGATTTTGCCATTGCAAACAATGTTAATTATAAAATGTTGAAGCTATTTAATCCTTGGTTACGTAAAGGTACTTTAACAAATGCAAGCCATAAGCAATACATCATCAAATTACCCAAAAATGGATATACCGATTATGATAAGTTAGAGTCGAGCATAAACAATACCTATTCTTCTGAAGACTCGATTCGGTTTTTTCATTCCGAAAAACAGGGTAAAGAGAGTATTCCAAAATAGTAAAAAGATATGTTACAAATTAGCAAAATAAGAGAAAATAAAGAATTTATCATAGAGAGATTAGCCGTTAAGAATTTTGATGGAAAAAAAACAATTGATGAAATTCTGGAAATTGACAGCAAGAGAAGAAAAACACAAAATGAGCTGGATGCATTATTAAATGAATCGAATGTGATAGCGAAACAAGTGGGTGAGCTTTTTAAAGCGGGGAAACAATTCGAAGCAAACGAGTTGAAAGCTAAAACTGTTCTCTTAAAAGAGCACAGTAAAAAGTTGGAAGAAGAATTATGTTTGCTTGAAAATGATCAACATACTTTATTGGTTCAATTACCAAATACTCCAAGTGTATTGGTTCCTAAAGGAAAAACACCTGCCGACAACGAAACTGTTCATGAAGAAGGAGAAATTAAAAAATTATACGAAGGAGCAATACCTCATTGGGAGTTGACTTCCAAGTACGATATTATTGATTTTGAGATGGGGGTAAAGCTTACCGGTGCAGGGTTTCCTGTGTATAAAAATAAAGGAGCGAAACTTCAGCGTGCATTAATAAACTATTTTCTAGATAAAGCTTCTGCTGCAGGATACATTGAAGTTCAGCCTCCTATTTTAGTAAATGAAGCATCGGGCTATGGAACAGGTCAATTGCCAGACAAAGAAGGACAAATGTATTATGTTGGGATCGATAATTTATACCTCATTCCGACTGCCGAAGTGCCTATTACCAATATGTACCGTGATGTAATTGTGAAGGAAGCCGATTTTCCGATAAAGAACTGTGGCTATACTCCTTGCTTTAGAAGAGAAGCGGGAAGTTATGGTAAAGACGTGCGTGGATTGAACAGACTACACCAATTTGACAAAGTGGAGATAGTACAAATACAACATCCCGATAAAAGTTATGAAACATTAGAAAATATGCGTGAATTTGTTGCAAGTATTCTGCGTGAATTAGAGTTGCCTTTTCGTATTCTTAAGTTGTGTGGTGGCGATATGAGTTTTGGTTCAGCACTTACCTACGATATGGAAACGTATTCAGCCGCACAGGAAAAATGGTTGGAGGTAAGTTCCGTTTCTAATTTTGAAACCTTTCAAAGCAATAGATTAAAATTGCGTTTTAAAGGAAAGGATGGTAAAACACAACTAGCACATACCTTGAATGGAAGTGCACTTGCCTTGCCACGAATTGTTGCAACACTTTTAGAAAATAATCAAACCCCTGAAGGTATTGTAATACCGAAAGTATTGGTACCCTACACTAAATTTGAAATTATTAATTAATACTTATGAAATATTTATTCAGAATTATACTAAGTGCACTCCTTAGCTCCTGCTTGTTATCCTCTTGTACACATTCCGAAGTTAAGGAGTTATCGACTTTAGATACGTTTAACCTATTTATTAAAAAAGCCGATTCTATTTTTGCTACTATCGATTTTCAGAAACTAAATGAAACCGTTATCAGTATAAACAGTAAATTGAAGTTAATTGACCAAACATATAGCGGTGATACAATTAGTAAAGAAACAGCATTGATAATTGAAAATTATAAAGGCATAGGAAATGTGTTGACTCAATTCAACAACCAATCAAACAAGTTAGAGGAAGAGATTAAGGAAAGTGAGAAACAAATTGCTGATTTGAGACACGACATTGAAAAGCATATTGTAAAAGAAGAAAAAATCGAAGAGTATATTGAACGTGAAAAGGAAGCCTTAATGCAAGTTTGTACACAAGTTCAACTTACTCAACGCTCTATTGGATTAACGCTTGTTGATTACGAATCAATGATTCCAAAAATTGAACAGTTGCTTAAAAATGCTGAAATAAAAGAATGAAGCAAAAAGGTTTAGTTAAAATTATTCTTATTTGTTGTGTAGTTATTTTCAACTATAGCTATACTTTTTCGCAAAATGAAGACGAGCAACTTGCCAAGCAATATTTTGAAAAAGGAGAGTTTGACAAAGCTTCCGATTCATACCAAAAATTGTTTAATAGCAATCCTAACTCCGAATATTATGATGGGTACATAAGATGTTTGCTTGAGTTAAAAGATTTTAAAACAGCCGAAAAATTTATAAAAAAGCATATAAATAGAAATTCCGATAACTTAACGCTCATTGTCGATTTAGGTACAGTATTTAAAAAGCAAGGTGACGAAGTGAAATCTCAAAAGGAGTATGAAAAAGCAATCGATAAGCTATCGCAAAATCAAGTTCAAATATTGGATTTGGCAGCTTGTTTTATATCAAAAAAGGAGATTGATTATGCAATAAAGACCTATTTAAGAGGTAGGAAAATAATGAGAGCTTATTATACTTTTAATTATGAGTTGGCTGAAGCATATAATAGCAAAGGCGATACAGAGTCAATGATTAATGAATACCTCGACTTGTTAGAGCAAAGTGAATTGTATTTGCAAAATGTACAAAATACTTTGCAAACAGATATAAACGAAGACAATGGCGGCAAGAAAACGGAAATTTTAAAAGCACAATTACTTAAACGTATACAGATTAATTCCGAGAGAACAGCATATTCCGATATGTTGATTTGGCTTTTTACACAACAAAAAGATTTTGAATCGGCATTTGTACAAACAAAAGCACTCGACAAAAGATTAAAGCTGGATGGTTCTAAATTAATGGCTTTGTCTAATATTTGTATAGCGAATCTTCAGTATGATGTAGCAATAAAGTGTTATGAATATGTAATCAGTAAAGGAAAGGAAAACTATTATTATACCGATGCAAGAATGGAAATGGTAAATGTGCTTTTTACCAAAATTACAACAATGTCTAACTACAGCAAAGCCGATATTGTTTTGCTTGAAAATACATACATATCTACAATCAATGAGCTGGGGAAATCCTCTGCAACATATAATGTTATAAGAGGATTGGCCCACTTAAAAGCTTTTTACTTAAACAAATCAGCGGAAGCAATCTACTTATTGGAGGAAGCGATCAATATGTGTAAAAATCAAAAAGGCGCTGCCGAATGTAAGCTCGAGCTGGGAGATGTGTTGGTTTTTACAGGTGAGATGTGGGAATCATCTTTGCTGTTTTCGCAAGTAGAAAAAATGTTTAAGCAGGAACCAATTGGACAAGAGGCTAAATTCCGAAATGCACGCTTGTCATTTTATAGAGGCGATTTTTATTGGGCTCAAGCACAATTAAATGTACTCAAAGCATCAACATCAAAGCTTATATCGAACGATGCTATAGATTTAGCATTGTTAATTGCGGATAATACTACCATTGATACTAACCTTATTCCAATGCAATTGTATGCGCGTGCCGATTTATTCTCCTACAGAAACTTAGACAGCCTTTCCTTGCTTATACTTGATTCTATTAGTAAGGAGTTCCCAGTACATTCGTTATCAGACGATATACTTTTTAAAAAGTATAAAATAGCAATGAAAAAATTTCAATTTGAAAATGCTGCAAAAATTTTGCAAGATATATTAGACAGTTATTCTACAGATTTACTTGCAGACGATGCCTTGTTTAAGCTTGCTGAAGTCAATGAATTGTATTTAAAAAATAAGGATAAAGCAAAACAATTGTACGAAGATATGCTTATCAAATATCCGGGAAGTTTGTACACTGTTGAGGCCCGAAAACGATTTAGAAGACTAAGGGGAGATATTATTAATTAAATTAATTTTTATGATACTATATAACGTTACAATAAATATAGAGAACGATGTGCACGATGAATGGCTGAAATGGATGCGCGAATCACATATCCCGGATGTGCTTAAAACTGGATATTTTTTGGAGCATAAAATATGCAAAGTGTTAAACGTGGAGGACGAGGGAACAACCTATTCTATACAATATACCTGTAACTCAATGGAAGATTATGAAGGATATAAAACGTATGAAGCGTCTCGTTTGCAGAAAGAAGTAATGGATAAGTTTAACGCGAAATTTGTTGCTTTCCGCTCCTTGTTGGAGGTAATTTAAACTAAATTCACCTAAGCTATTGCTCTCAATTTTTCGCTTTTTTACATTCATGTTGAATTTTTATATAGCAATCAATGGCTGTTATCAAAAATAAATTATATCCTGCCTAAAGTATATTTTATTTGTAAATTAGTGGCGTTTATATGAAAAATCATATCCCTAATTTTATTACATCTCTTAATTTAGTTTGCGGTTGTATGGCAATTGTTGCAGTCTTTCACAATCGATTGGATGAAAGTGCTATACTTATAGCTATAGCTGCTGTATTGGATTTTTTTGATGGTTTTGCCGCGCGTATGTTGAGTGTGCATTCTGAAATCGGTAAGCAGCTCGATTCACTTGCCGATATGGTATCCTTTGGTGTTGCCCCGGGAATGATTTTATATACTATGTTAGAGCCGGGCTACCATTTTGTAGTGGATGGACATACACTGAATTTTGAACGATATGAATACATAAAATACTTAGCGCTGTTGATACCTGTTTTTTCTGCAGTACGTTTGGCTAAATTTAACATCGATACGCGACAGTCCGATTCATTTATTGGTGTGCCAACTCCCGCTAACTGTATGTTAATTTCTTCCATTCCTGTTATTTTAATTCATCAAAATGGTTATACCATAAATCCAGATGGATCCTTTTCCTTGTACAATTTTATTGAAATAATAGGTAATCAATGGTTTTTAGTAACGCTAATCCTTATTATGTCTTATTTAATGGTGGCTGAATTACCCTTGTTTGCGTTGAAGTTTAAAAGCTTCGATTGGCAAAACAACAAGTTGCGTTATTTGTTTTTGGCTATGTCAGCTACATTGATTGTTACAACTCAATTTATTTCCATTCCCATTATTATCGTTTTATACATCCTACTATCTCTTGTTATAAGCATTTTTAAAATAGATAGTTCTTCAAAATAAAATCTTCCCGTTCTTTCATCTATAAATTATTTGCTGTAACTTTGAGAGTATATTATAGAATTATGAAAAAGATACTTCTCCTTATTTTATACGTATTCTCTTTCAGTTTTTCTGTTAATGCACAATTTTATTTTAAAAAGATAGATACCCTCAACGTTAAAATTGGCAATACCAATTTAGAGAATGCTTGGGCAGGGGGGGCGAATTTTGTTCAAGTATCGGACATTGATTTGGACCAGGATAGTATTATGGACCTTTTTGTGTTTGATAGAACCGGAAATAAAATATCAACCTATATTAACAAGGGAACAGCAGATTCTATTGATTATAAATACGACTGGACGTATATTAAAAAATTTCCTAAGCTGCACGACTGGGTATTATTGCGCGATTATAATTGTGATGGCAAAATGGATATCTATACCTACAACAATGGTGGTGTAGATGTGTATAGGAATATTTCTGATGCGAATGGCCTGAGCTTTGTGCTTGCAGAAAGTTTACTCTTTTCAAACTATCATCCCAATATGTTAAATCTATACATTACTCTTGTTGATATTCCAGCTATTTACGATATTGATAAGGATGGTGATATTGACATACTTACCTTCAATATTTTGGGAGGCTTTTTGGAGTACCACAAAAATATGTCGATGGAAATTTATGGCGTGTGTGATAGTTTAAAAAAAATATATCAGCTTGATAATGGATGCTGGGGTAATTTTAGTGAAAGCGGTATCAATAGTACTATTAATTTGGGTATTAGTTGTAAGGGGCCTGGTGGAAATATTGATCCGCAACAAGTAAACCATTCAGGTTCGGCATTGTGTAGTTTTGATGCCGATGGGGATGGCGACTGCGATTTATTGTTACATGACATTTCAAGCAATGGTGGAATTATGTTAACCAATGGTGGCGACATCAATACAGCGAGTTTGGTTGCACAAGACGGCAATTTCCCTTCCAATTCTGTTAAATTAGATATTGTTGGATTTCCTTCCAGCTATTATGTGGATGTGAATAACGATGGAAAGCGCGATTTGATAGCAAGTCCTAATGCCCAAAATTTATCCGAAAACTTTAACAGTATTTGGTGGTATAAAAATATGGGCAACGACTCAATGCCTGTTTTTGTGCATCAAAAAAATAACTTTTTGCAGGATGAAATGATAGAAGTAGGGCAGGGAGCTTTTCCTGTTTTCTTTGATTATAATAGTGATGGTTTGTTGGATATTGTAATTGGTAACGCGGGTTACTATAACGCGGGGGCAATGAAATCGACATTAACCTTGATGAAGAATATTGGAACTATTGCAAAACCCGCATTTGAAATTGTAAGCCTTGACTATGCTAACTTATCGTTAAATAACTTTAAAGATATTTATCCCACTTTTGGCGATTTGGATGGTGATACCGATAAAGATATGGTGGTGGGTGACGACCAAGGGCATTTGCATTATTATGAGAATATGGCAGCTATAGGTACTGCTGCCAATTTTGTTTTATCAATGCCACTTTTGGGTGGAATTGATATTGGCAGTTATGCAATGCCACAATTGATTGACTTGGATAGAGATGGTTTGTTGGACCTTGCCATTGGTGAGCAAAGCGGTAATGTGAACTATTACCGCAATACAGGCACTGTAAACAATGCTGCATTTACTTTGATGAAAGCAAATTTGGGTGGCGTAAAAACCAATTTACCGAATTACATTGTAGGCTATAGCGCACCAAAATTTATTGACGTGAATGGTTCCTTCAAATTAATTTGCGGTTCCGAGAACGGAAATATTTATTACTACAATAACATTGATGGTAACTTAAATGGCAATTTTACTTTGGTTGATTCTGCCTATTACGGTATATGGGAAGGTGTACGCTCTGCATTGGATGTTACCGACTTAAACCAAGATGGATATTACGATATGGTGGTGGGGAATTACTCAGGAGGACTTGGTTTTTACTTAGGAGATATTGGTGGTTCTATAAATGAGAATGTGGTGAATGATGTATTTAATTTATACCCAAATCCTGCATACGATAATGTTACCATTGAAGTAGACAAACATTTTGATTTAAGCCACAGCTGTTTATTCATTGTAAATGTGGTAGGTGAAAAGGTGCTTGAAAAAAGTTTTAGCGAACGTTATACCGCAACTATTAATATTAGCAACCTTGCTAAAGGTGTTTACTTTGTGAATATTAGCAATGATACTTATTCTTGTACTAAGAAAATGGTGATTGCAAGGTAGAGTAATTGCCTGTTGAAAGAATCGAGTACAGTTGAAAGTGGCGATTTAAATAACTGAGTAGGAAGTGAAAACCAATAAACAATAAAGGGAAGGATAAGAATTATCTACCTAAGTTTTTTTAGAGAAAGGAATGTTTTATAGTTTATTCAAGATTCAAAAATACAGACAAAATTGCTTAATTACTTAAACTGATGTATTTTCTCTTGCAATTTACTCTGTTTTATTTCAGGTAGTATTAGCGGAAATATTTTTTTAATCGGTTCGTATAAAAGTGATTTTTCGGTAGTTTGAGTAGTAAATAAATCGTTTTTGCTCCCCATACTATTTAATACAAACAAACTAATGCTCATCAAAATGGCCCATTTTAGTATTCCGAGTAAACCACCTAATAATTTATTAAGCCATCCCAACATAGCAAAAGTCAATGCCTTTTCTATAAATTTCCCCAGCAAATAAACACCTAAAACGGTAGCTAAAAATGTAATGCAGAAAGCAACAAGGGGAATGTACTCTTTAGGAGATGAAAGTGTTCCGTTAATATAATCGCCAATAAAATTGCTGAAACGTATAGCACAATAAACTCCTAAAAAGAGCGAAAAAATTGAAGCTGCCATCAGTATAGCTCCTTTTACGATTCCTCTGTATAATCCCCAAAGTAAGGGAATGGCAATTACAATATCAACATAACTCATCCTGCAAGGATAAGCAAAAAAGTAGAAATACTATTGCATCAATTTGCTAACAATCTCTTTTTCCCAATTTTTCCAGGTTTTTCCATTTATGTTATCGGCAATCATTCTTTTGTGTTTATTCTGCCCGTAAAAATATTTGATGGTTTCAGTTGCCGGTCCTGCTAAACGACCATTACTACTCACACAAGCATTTAAACAATTATTCAACACATTTGTATCAAAGTAATTTGTTTTACGCAAGGCTGTCATAGCATTTGCACGGGTTAAAAATTCATACGAAATAGAAGTGTAAGCTACCAATTGGTCGATATACTTTTTATCACTTGTTGTGTTTGCTGCAATCTCTAACCATTTGGTAATTACATTGCGTCCATTCGTACCTTCAATGCCTTTGCTTACTTCTAAAAAGTGAGATGTGTGAGCAGGGAAATTAAAACACATTTTTTCCAATGCCATTGTAATTGTTTGGTATGATGAGTCGAGCAAAAGTGTTTCGTAATCTTTTTCCAACGAAGGGTGTATAATTTCTGTGTTTGTAAGAATACCTTTTCTAACCTGCACATCGGCATCGTGAATGGCTTTCTTAACCAATGCAATACTCGCATCGTTTTTGTCGTCCAATAGCTGACTAACTGCCTCAACTTTAATTCCAAAATGAGTATTCTTAGTGTACACTTCTTCCAACACCGATCTTTTTAAATTTTGTGGTAATAATTTCATTGCTACAATGGCATCGTATCGGTCAATCATATTGGGTGCACGTAAGGCCTGATCCTTTAGCATTTCAAAACTTTTTTCAAAATTAACCGTCTTCATCAAACGGCTGTTTGGGTCGAATAAAACAAAGTCGATTTTTTTATTGCCTATATTGGGTACTTTAATTATTTGCGTTTCATTTTCTACCCATTCTGTTTTACTTTCGTGTGTGCCATCAGTATAATACACTTCAAATAAAATAGGCATTTTGAAAAGTACCATTACTTCATTCATTGGTTGTGTTTGCGTAACAGTAAATTGGGTGAAACGTTTGTTTCCTTCTTGGGTATTATCCTCTGCACTCACTTTGTAAATAGGCTCTCCGCCACGATATACCCATTCTTCCCAAAACCAATCCAACTGCATTCCCAACTCTTCGTTAAAAGCAGTAAGTAAATCTTCCGAATCTACATTCGCATATTTATGTTCTAACAAATAACGTTTAATGGATTTGTTATAAGCTTCTCTTCCTACCACATACTTTAGCATTTCCAACACTTGTGAACCTTTTTGGTACACGATGGAAGTAGGTGTTTCCGAATGCGCAACCGGTTTTTTATCGGCTGTATTAATGGCTGCATTGCAAGCTTGTCTGCGCCCCCAATCAAAATGATCCATTCCAAAACATTCTCTTTCGGCAATAAGATTGTAATGTGTGGCAAAACTTTCTTGCAGCCAGTGACCATTTCCGGCACGTGCACTCACAAGGTCGCCAAACCATTGGTGTGCTAGTTCATGTGCATTAACTGCCACATAATTACGGTCGTTAAAACTTCTGCTGTCCACTTCAAAAAAATCGCCAAACAAGGTAGCAGTTGTATTTTCCATTGCACCAAACATAAAATCTTGTACCGGAATTTGTGAATACGATTCCCAAGCATATGGGACACCAATTTCACTTTCCAAGTAGTCAAATATCTTATCGCTGTATTTGTAGGTTAAATCAAAACGGTTTTTCCATTCAGGGTAATACCACATTCTTAAAGGTACACCTGATTTTGACTTACTTTCTTTGATCTCATATTTCCCTATACCCAACATCACCAAGTACGAAGCATGTGGATGCGACATTTTATAATGCCAGGTAGTGGTATTGTTCTTATTAACTTTTTCGGCAAGCTTGGTGCCGTTTGACAGTACTTTGTATTCGCTGTTAAATGTCACTATTACTTCGGTAATTAATTTATCGTTGGATGAGTCGTAACAAGGAAACCAGTGTCTGTTGTCGATGCCTTGTCCTTGTGTCCAAATTTGTTTGCGGCTTAAATTATTGGGGTCATTCCAGCCTATAAAATAAATTCCCCTGCGCGGATAGGCTTCGTAAGTAATCGCTAAACTGTCTTTATCTCCCCAAATGAGTGATTTGTCGGCAAAAAATGTGGTTCCTGTTTCGTATGTTTTAAACTTTATGTTTTTACCATTCAGCTTCGCCTCTTTTATAACAATGCCAGGTCCATCTAAAAAGATGGTATCTACATTAGCGCGTAAAGGAGTAAAAAAGTGAGTGATTTTCCCCTTTACAAATCCTTTTTCGGGTTCAAAAGCAATTTCTAAGCGCATACGTTCAAAGTCCACATTGTGTTCGCGTGGCATTGCTCCTTCATCATACAAATAGCTTTTTGTTTTGTGCTGTGCAAAAACAACAGCGCTTGCAAAAAATGTTACAATAATTAGTAAGAGTGATAGTTGTTTTTTCATTTTTTATATTTTTTTTCAATGGACTGTGAAAGTGTTTTGTAAATATGTTGATAATCTTTGTTCTTTTTCAATAAATTGATGTGGGTTTTTAGCGTGATTTTATCGTTTCTTTTTGCAGGGCCTGTTTGTTGTAATTCGGGATTGCCTTTTATTGCCTTTTTTGTAGTCTCTTCAATAAGTGCTGAAAGTATGCTTATATCCAGTTTTTCTTTTTTAAGAATTGTATTTGCAATGCTATACATATAGTTGGAGAAGTTACAAGCAAATACAGCCGCAAGGTGTATCTCCTTTCTTTTCTTAGAATCGGCAAAAATAATATGCTTGGAAATATTTTTAGCAAAATGGGTGAGTATTGCAGTATTTTTTTTACTGTTTCCTTCAATTAATAGGGGAGTAGATGTTAAATCAATAGCAATGTCTTTGCTAAAGGTTTGTAATGGGTATAGTACTCCACAATTTTTAAAGTGCTTTTTTAATACACTCATTTCAGTTGTGCCCGATGTATGCAGCACATGCGCACTCTTATGTTTGATTTTTTTGACAACAGTTGCTATGGCATCATCGTTTACGGCAATAATTATAATATCCGTATCTAAAGGAATGTCGTGTATATTAGTAGAGTGGGGGCAGTTTAATTTTTTAGCAAGTACTGTAGATGATTTACTGGTTTTGCTAATCACCATTCCAATGGAATATCCTGCTTTGCTCATCGTTAAGCCCAATTGAGTAGCAACATTGCCTGCGCCTACAAGTACTGCTTTTTGGCTCATTTCAGAGAAATTAATTACGTGCTCGAAGGCGGTTAACGATAGCAACGATGCTACCTATTATCATTAAAAAGCAACCCAACCACAAGATGTTTATGCCTGGAAATATGATTGCTTTCATTACAATGAATTCCTTTTTATTCGATTTCTTTTCAAATAATTTAATTTCAACTTTTCCTGTTTGGATGTCAATTTTTGTGAAAGAAAATTTTAATCCCAATGCTTCTACTTTTGCATCTAGCGGACTTACATAATTCTCCTCTATTACATATAAAGGGTCTGCAAAATAGGTTTTGTTATTGATATCGGTAATTCTTAAATGAGCTGCAACAACAATGTCGGAATCATTTAAATTGTATTTTTTTCTGTCAATATCCTTAAGCAAGCTTTCTAGTACCACAATGCTGTTTGTTGCAAAAAGTGAATCACCTATTTGCAAGGATTGTGTGCTTTTTTCTACAAATTCATTGCTACTCGTTTCATTTTCTTCTTCCAGTTCAGCATAGGTTACGTGAGTATAAATATCTTTCTGTAAAAAATGTCGGGTATCAGGTTCTGCAATATTACCCATACGCGGGTTTGTTTGCACCAAAGGGTTGAGTGTAAAACTAAGTTTGTATTTTCCGTTAGCATCTTTCTCAAGGTAATCAATCGCATAATATACATTAATACCTTCTTTTTTCTTGCCTTTATACGTTACAAAATACTTACCCATTTTAAGGGTATCGTTCAATGAAAGCAATAAGTTATCATTATTGCTAAAATCCTTACCCAATTTTGAAACATCAACCGAAGAAGTATTTATGGAAATGGTTTCGCTTTGAGAGGTTGAAATAAGTGAACCCAACAAAATCATTCCAAAACCTATGTGTGCAATAGATGGTCCGGCTTTTTTAATATTTCCTTTTAATATTCTAAATAGATAATTAAGGTTGGCAAGTATTGCAAAAACGGATGTGAAGCATAAAGCAATAAAATAACCATTAAAAGTATTGAAGCTGAGCATTATTATAATGGAAATTACAATGCTTGCTAAAATGGAGATAAGTAAACGGTTCAAAAACTTTTTGGTATCGGTGGCTTTATAATTGAAGTATTGACCAATTGCGATTAAACAAGAAATAATAATGGCAAAAGGGACTTGCCAGGAATTATAGTGTTGAATAGGGTTTAAAGGAGGGGCAAGGTTGCTTCCAAATACTTTGTTTATAACCGGAATGGAAGTGGTGAAAATAATTTGAAAGGCTGATATAAGCAATACCAAAGCACCAATAAACATCCAAAATTCGCGTGATGTGATATTGTCTTCATCTTTTTCTTGTGGCAAATGTTTGTAATGTTTTACAAGTAAAAATGCAGAGACAAAAACAAAAAACAACAGGTAAACCAATAATTGCCCGCTCATCCCTAAGTCGGTAAATGCGTGCACGGAAGTGTCACCCAATATACCACTGCGGGTAAGAAATGTGGAATACAGAATAAAAATAAAAGTTAGGAATATGAGAAAGAAAGTAGTGACCAAAGATTGCCCTTTGTTTTTATAAATCACCATTACGTGTGCACCTCCAACAAAAGTTAGCCAAGGCACAAGTGATGCATTTTCTACAGGATCCCAAGCCCAAAACCCTCCAAAACTAAGTGCTTCGTAAGCCCAGGCACCGCCCATTAAAATACCTGTTCCGAGTATCATTACGCCAAAAAATGTCCAAGGCAAGGCAGGCTTTAACCATTCGGTGTATTTTTTTTGCCATAGTCCTGCTATTGCGTATGCAAAAGGAACCAAGGTGGATGCAAAGCCAAGGAAAAGAGTAGGTGGATGAATGGTCATCCAGTAATTTTGAAGCAGTGGATTTAAGCCTCTTCCGTCTAATGTCTCTAAATAGTTTGCAATTTTTACAAAAGGTAAATTTGCATAATCGGGATGTTCACGTAATAATAAAAAAGGATTGCTTCCTAATTTGTAACCGAAAATATAAATGCCAAGTAGCATAGAAGAAAGGAAAATTTGCACTACCGAAACAACGGTCATAACAGACGATTCCCATTCGCCTGAATAACGTATTAATATATTTCCCAGCACAATGTGCCAAAAGGTCCACAGTAAAAAACTCCCTTCCTGACCTTCCCAAAAACAGGAAAGTATATAACGTACAGGAAGTGCTTTTGAAGAATGTTGCCAAGCATATTGGTATTCAAAATAATGATTGAATATAATCACAAACATAGTTCCCATTATTCCCAAAACAGAAATGGAATGGATTCTAAATGAAGCTCTTCCTATCCTTTTCCAAGAAGTGTTTGCTAATTTATTTTGTGCTGAAAAGTAGTAAGCAAGTGCAGAAAGAAGTGCAGCAACAAAAGATACGACAATAAATAAGTTTCCAATGTCTCCTATCAGCAAATGCTCTCCAACGTATTGTATGTTCATTGTATAATTCTACTTATTTTAGGTCGAGAAGTATTGCTTGATAATTCTCCGGGTTGTCCGTTGTTATATTTAGATGGACATTTCATTAGAATTTTATCGGCTTCAAATTCAGTACCAACTATTTTTCCGCAAATAACAATTTGTTCTGATCGTTCAAAATCTTGCGGTTTTGTACCTTTGTAATTCACCTTTACTTCTTTTTCCTCGTTATCTTTCATATAAAAGCTGAATAAATTTGCATTTACTTCGGGATTGTATACCATCTCTTTTTCTTTGTTTAGTTTGCCTACAACGTGGTATTCGTCTCCTGCATTGTTTTGCGCAATGGCAAAGGATGCATATGTGCTTGAATCGGAAACGGTTGACATAATAGCCGCAATGGCTACTGCAATAACAACGATAACTACTATGTGTATTTTTTTCATTTGTTACCCTTCATTTTACTTTCCAATCTGCTTACTTTTCTATCAATACTGATTAGGTATGCAATTATGCCTAAAAATATAATACACAATACACCAACAACTACATATATTTTGCCAGATTGTCTCATTGCATCAGCCATCTCTACTTGTTGTTGTATTTCTTGCGAAAACACTACTGTACTTAACAGGCCTAACATTGTTGTAAGGAGTATTATTTTAAGTTTATTCATTTAGTTTGTGTTTGAATTTAAAAAGGCATTCAATGTATGATAGCGTATTTTTATTTGCATTATCCAAGTTGCTATGAGTGTCCATCCAATAATAGCAGGATAAAATACAATACGCATATTGTTATCAATGTCCTCATAATTGCCAAAGCCGGGGTTGCCACCATTACCGGGGTGTAATGAATCAGTCAGTCTGGGTAATATTATTGTAAATACAATAAACATAACAAAGGCGAAAATGTTATAAATGGATGCAATTCTTGCTCTTTTTTGTTCTTCGTCAATGGAATTACGCAATACTAAGTAGGCGAAATAAAATAACATAGCAATAGCTACACCGTTTAATTTTGGATCGTTTGGCCAAGGTTCTCCCCAGGTGTAGTTTGCCCAAAGCATACCTGTTACAAGTCCACATAGCCCAAGAACAATTGAAATATTGACTGCTTCTTTTGCGATAATATCGTACTTAATATCAAAACCCGAAAGGTACCTTACACTGTTCCAAACAGAAACAAAAAGTAAAATAATCATAGCAAACCACATCGTAACGTGAAAATACAGATTGCGAATAGTTTCGTGCAGAATTGGTAAAATAGGTACTTTAAATAGAAAACCGCCAATAATGGAATAGAGTACTAAAACCACAGCAGCTATTTTCCACCAATTTTTTTTCATCCTAATTTTATTCGCGCCAAAGGTAAGGAAATAATACAACTGAAAGTACTATAATAAGTACATTTATGAGCAGTAAGACACCAAAATAAGGATAGCTTAAGCTACGGTCTAAGCCGTCAACGCTATATTTTGATGTTTTTATTAATGTTATAAGCATTGGTACTAGCATAGGGAAACTTAGAATTGCCATTAAACTAAAATTATTGTTTGTTTTTGAGGCTATAGCCGACACCATCGTTAGAACGGATGCAAATCCAAAGCTTCCTAGAGTAATATTGAGTATAAAAAAGGGAATGTCTTGCACTATGTTCTTAATCAGTAATCCATAGCAAAAGAAGCATAAAAAAGAAAGTGAAATCATTAGCAACGAGTTATAGATTATTTTAGAAATGATGACAGCAACAGGTGAGTGTAAAGTATAGTAATATAATTGTCGACCTTTACTTTCTTGCAAAAAACTTTTGGTTACTGCATTTATTGCTGCGAATAAAACGATAATCCAAAAGAGAGCGTTCCAATTTGCCGGAATCAGAATTTTTTTAAATGAAAGGTAGCAAATGAAAACAGTTGAAAAAACATATAATAACACTCCGGCAAAAGCATATTTCTGTCGGAACTCCAAAAGGAATTCTTTGTGGATTAAATGTTTTATTTCGTGGATAAGTTTCATTTAATGAAATGCAAAAGTACAAATTAACACTGTTATGTTATCTTTTACATTAAACATTTAATTAGTATCTTTGGATGCATTATTAAATCGAAAAATGAAAATTGTTTTAACTGCTCTACTAGTCTGTGTCCTACATATAACTTCCAATGCCCAAACGACTATGAAAACATTGTATGATTTTAAAGTAAATGTAATTGATGGAAAGCCTTTCGATATGCTTTCTCTTAAAGGTAAAAAAGTAATGGTGGTGAATACTGCCTCTGAGTGTGGTTTTACAGCTCAGTACGAAGATTTACAGAAGTTGTATGCCTTGTATAAGGACAAGGATTTTGTTATTGTTGGGTTTCCTTCCAATAATTTTGGTGCTCAAGAACCCGGTACGAATGAACAAATACAATCTTTTTGTGAAAAGAATTACGGTGTTACTTTTCCGATGATGGAAAAAATATCAGTGAAAGGGGATGATATAAATCCGTTGTATAGTTGGCTCACCACAAAGAGTCAAAATGGAAAAGTTGATGGATCTGTAAAATGGAATTTTCAAAAGTACTTAATTGATGAAAATGGAAATGTAGTAGATGTTGCTTATTCGGTAGAAAAACCGGGAAGTGGTAGAATTATAAAATGGATAGAGGCAAAGTAATAAAAGTAATTTAAATGTCTGAGATAAAATTAGATATACTGGCCTTTGGTGCACATCCCGATGATGTTGAGCTATCCTGCTCCGGCACACTTTTAAAACACATCAAACTTGGAAGTAGAGTTGGTGTAATAGATTTGACACAAGGAGAATTGGCGACACGTGGTTCGGCTGAATTAAGATTGAAAGAAGCAGCAACAGCAGCAACTATTTTAGGAGTTTCAATCAGAGAGAATTTATTGATGGCCGATGGTTTTTTTAAAAACGATAAAGAGCATCAAATTCAAATAATACAAAAAATACGGCAGTATAGACCGCAAATCGTACTCTGCAATGCTGTTTCAGATAGACACCCGGATCATGGGCGTGCTTCACAATTAGTCTCGGAGGCTTGCTTCTACTCTGGGTTAATAAAAGTAGAAACATTTCACAATGGCGTTTTGCAAGAACCTTGGCGACCTAAATCTGTTTATCATTACATACAAGATCGTTACATTAAACCCGATTTTGTGATTGACGTAACTCCTTTCGTAGAAAATAAGATGGAAGCAATCAAGGCATTTTCCTCGCAGTTCTATGACGCAAATTCAAAAGAACCTGAATCTCCTATATCGTCAAAACATTTCCTTGATTTTATCAAATCAAAGATGGTGGTACTTGGTAGAGATATAAATGTAGAGTATGCTGAAGGTTTTACTTGCGAAAAAACAATTGGGGTTACCGATCTATTCCAGTTAAGTTAAATATATTAAAAAGCGAATGAGCTGTTGGAAAACCAACAGCCCATTCGCTTTTTAAAGTATTTAAATATTCTCTTACTTTAAGATATGAATTTTTCTCGTTATCGTTTCTTTTCCAGTTCTAAGTTCAATAAAATAAATACCGTTTGAAACATTGCTTAAGTCAACAGTATACTTGCCCATTTTGTTATTATCGAAAGTGTTGGTATAAAAAGTATTTCCTAAAATATCGTACACTTTAACTTCCATTGTAGATTTATTAAAGAGCTCTATGTTTACATTTACCAAACCATTCGAAGGATTTGGATAAATGGAAATGTTTTTTTCAATATTTACCTGCTCTTCAGTAGAGGCAATTAATAAGAATCGATAAGGACTTTTTGTTAATGCGGTGTGCATTCTGGTTTTTTGGTTGTTGGTAAACATTACTACAACATTATCGTCACAATAATCCATAAAGTTCATAAACATATCACCATTTGGGGCATTTCCGGGGCAATTGGATGTACTAGGGAAATTAGGACTGCCAAAATTTTCTTCAAATTGTGTTGGTGTATCATTGCAATAATCAGTAGCACACGTATCGTCACCCCAAATATGTCGTAAACCTAAGTAATGTCCTATTTCGTGTGTAGTGGTTCTTCCTAAATCCTCACCAAATATAACGTTTCCTGTTGTTCCAAAAGCATTGTATTTAACAACAATTCCGTCTGTAATAGATGTTCCGAAAGGTCCAAATAAGCCTGTTAAGGTAGAGTTTGGAGGAAAAGTTGCGTAACCTAATAAGGGCGAAGCTAAATTACATGTCCAAATATTTAAAAAGAGTTTAGGATTCCAAATACTATTTGGCTTTATGGTTTGAGTTACATATGTTTCTGAATAGGGTGCAGCTGACCATCCCATTGTCGTTCGATTAATTCGCTCAATTCCCGGTGTTGCCATTGGACTCCCATATTGATCTACAGTTGTTAAAAAGAAGTTTATTTGGCAATCGGCAACTCTGGTGGTCCAAACTCCTGGAGTATTATTCCAATCTGAATTTGTTTTGGTAAAATCCTTATTCAAGGATGCGATTTGTGATTGAATTTGAGCATCACTAATATTGGAATTGGTGCCAATTGCCTCTCCATTATTAATTACGTGAACAATTACAGGAATATTGTATATAATGGCATTAGTTTTACCTGCAAAATAGGATTCATCAACTAAATTTATTGCCATCCAATTTTCGAATTCTTCTAAAGTACCCATTTCAGGATTTTCTGCACGCATTTTTCTATCCACATCCATTGTTGCACACCTTCCAGCGTTATGATGTTGAGCAATTACAATTGTTGAAGTAAGTAAACTGGTAATCGCTAATGTTATTAGTTTTATTTTCATAAGTATATGTTCAGTTAAATTTTATGCTGCCACTTATTTTACCAAAGTAATAAATATTTTGTTAAAATCGGAAATAAACTTTACAGGAAGTTATAAGTTACTTGATTAAATAGTTTCCAGCAGAAACCTTTATTTTATTCGTGTATACAAAAGTGTATGAAGGAATACTTCGTTTTTTCTATTAAATTTACAAACTATATGAAATCAAACGTTTTAATAGTAGACGATGAGGAGCATTTGTTATCCACATTGGTGCTTAATTTTGAGATAGATGGCTATACCGTTTTTTCGGCAAAAAATGGAATAGAAGCAATACATTTGTTTCAATCTCAAAAAATAGATTTGGTTATTTTGGATATAATGATGCCTTACATAAATGGAGTTGAAGTTTGCAGAGTAATAAGAGAAACGAATAAAAATATCCCTATTTTGTTCTTAACGGCCAATAATAGCAGTGCAGATAAAATAGAGGGATTGCGCAGTGGAGCGGATGATTATTTAACAAAACCATTTAATTTAGAAGAGTTGATCTTAAGGGTTGAGAATTTGTTACGTAGAACAAAAGGCAATTTACTTGACACATCATTTCAAATTCCTAAAATATATTATTTTGGAGAATTTGAGATAAATTTTTCAACCTACGAAATTATTGGTGTAAACGGACAAAATAGATTGCTTAACAAGAAGGAGATATTGCTTCTTAAATTACTAATAGAAAGAAAAAATGAGGTGGTTTCAAGGGATGAAATAATGGAAAAAATATGGGGAGAGGATGTTACTTCAACAACAAGAACTATTGATAATTATATTCTAGCAATTCGAAAATATTTTGAACAAGATCCTAAAAATCCTATTTATTTTCATACAGTAAGGGGGATTGGTTATAAATATTCTGAAAAATGATAGCGCTTGGAGAAATAGATAAGGCATTATTTTTGGCATTAAATGGAATGCACAATTCATTTTTTGATCCTATAATGCAATTTGCAAGCAATAAGTATGTTTGGATACCATTATATGCTCTATTAATTTGGTTGATTATTAAAACATTTAAAAAAAAATCAATCATTATTCTGTTGTCAATTGTGCTTATTATAGCATTTTCAGATCAATTTTCAGTCATTATAAAAAATATCGTATTAAGGCTGCGCCCTTGCCATAATAAAATGCTTTTAGAACAAATTCATATCAATGGTAATTGTGGAGGATATTTTGGTTTTGTATCATCTCACGCTGCTAATACTTTTGCTTTAGCACTATTTTTAAGTTTTTTATTGAGGCGCAAGTACAATTATTTTCCACATCTTATTTTTGCCTGGGCAATTTTTGTTTCTTATAGTAGAATATATAATGGTGTACATTATCCATTAGACATAATTGGTGGCGCATTTTTAGGATTACTAATTTCCTTTAGCATATATACCATTGTAAAATCTTATATTTATACAAAATGAACGTTGTTTATGTATTCAAAGGTGGAGGCCTTGGAAGTGTTTTTCGCTTTGCTATTTCGGAATGGGTGAAAAGTAATTTTAAAGGTGCTTTTCCTTTAGCTACGTATGTATTATTCTCTCACTTGTTTATTCATAATTTACTTTATTGCAAAAAAACACTAACTAATTATTTATATGAAAAAGTATATTTTTTTAATTCTACTTCAAACACTTTTTGTTGAAACTGCCTTTTCGCAGAAAGTAATACCTGCATCTGTTTCAAGTAATGCTGTTTATCCTAAATTAGTTATTGGAATTGTAATTGATCAAATGAGGTACGACTACATTTATAAATATTGGTCAAAATATTGCAACGATGGCTTTAAGCGTTTGGTGAATGAAGGTTATTCTTGTAAAAATACCAATTTTAATTACGTTCCCACCTACACTGGACCGGGTCACGCATCAATATATACTGGAACCACTCCGGCTATTCACGGTATTGTAGGTAATGATTGGTATGATAGGGAAGTTGCATCAAGGGTGTATTGTGTAAAAGACAAATCTCAAAAAACTATTGGTACCCTAAACGAAAAGGATAGCTCAGGTTCTATGTCGCCACATAGAATGCTTACCACCACCATTACAGATGAATTAAAGTTGTCGAACAATAAAAAGTCAAAAGTGATTGGTATATCATTAAAAGACAGAGGTGCTATTTTGCCTGCCGGTCATATGGCAAATGCTGCTTATTGGATGAATGCTGAAGGGATGTGGATAAGCAGTTCGTATTATATGAAAAATTTGCCTGTATGGGTTACAAATTTCAATGCAAAATCGCTCACTCAAAAATACCTTTCACAGGTATGGAATACCCTTTTACCTATTAATCAGTATACTGAAAGTTTATCCGACACCAATGTTTTTGAAAGTCCATATGAAGGAGAATTATTACCCGTTTTTCCCCATAATTTACTTGAAATTGTAAAAAAAGAAGGGAATGAGCTTATAAAAGCTACACCTTTTGGTAACTCAATACTAAAGGATTTTGCTATTGAAACAATTAAGTCGGAACAGTTGGGTAAACGAACTTTTTGTGATTTTTTAGCCTTAAGCTTTTCCTCAACGGATTATTTAGGCCATCAGTTTGGACCAACTTCGGTTGAAGTAGAAGATTGCTATTTAAGGTTGGATAGGGACATTGCTGAATTGTTAAAGTTTTTGGATACTTACTTGGGTAAAAATAATGTACTTATTTTTTTAACTGCCGACCATGCGGCACCTGAAAATCCACTGTATTTAAAAAGTTTGGGTATAGGAGCAGGAACAATTGATGGTAGCACATTTAAATCGGTTAATGAAACGTTAAAAAACATGTATGGTGATTCTATTATTGAAAAGTATATCAATCAGCAGTTTTATTTGAATAACAAAGTCATTGGCCGTAGAAAATTGGATAAGGTTGACGTTGAAAATTACATTGCATCTCAAGTTGTTTTAGTAAAGGGTGTTGCGGCTAGTGTGACCCGAACAACATTGTGTAATTCAGAATTTACTGAATCGCCTCGAATGCTTATTCAAAAAGGCTTTAATCAGAAAAGGTCAGGGGATGTGATGTTAAATTACGAGCCCGGTTGGATGGATTATGTAACCTTGGGTACTACACATGGCTCGGCTTACAGCTATGATACTCACGTGCCATTAATATGGTATGGCTACTTAATTAAGCACGGAAGTACTGTTGAACCTATAAATATTACTGATATAGCCCCTACTTTGGCATTACTATTAAATATACAATTTCCGAATGGCTGTACAGGAAAACCTATCCAAATGTTATTCAAGTAAAATAATTGTTAAATTCGCACTCATAAAAATAGAAAAAATGTCTGAAGAGAAAAAAAATGAAATACTTGAATTCGAAATTCCAATAGGTGGGTCATTAGGAATGTTGGCATTAGGAGCTGTTGGTTATTTAGCTTGGAAAAAAAAGGTAGAAGAGGCGAAAGTGAAGGGAAATAGTTTAACTGAAAATACAATAAAAGATGGGAAAGCGACTAGCTAAAAAAGTACTTGTAATTGGTTGGGATGCGGCCGATTGGAACGTAATCAACCCACTTATAGAAAAGGGTTTTATGCCCACTCTTGAAAAGTTTATTAATCAAGGGGTTATGGGGAAAATATCCACTCTTGACCCTCCGCTTTCTCCAATGTTGTGGACATCCATTGGAACAGGAAAAACAGCAGAAAAGCACGGAATTTTGGGCTTTACTGAACCAAATTCAACAACTCAATCTATTAGGCCTGTATCTGTTACTTCACGAAAAGTAAAAGCATTGTGGAATATTTTAACACACGAAAAGTATAAGACACACCTTGTTGGTTGGTGGCCCAGTCATCCTGCCGAACCTATTAACGGAATTGTTGTCTCTGATATGTTTACTAAAATGGACAAATCAGAAGAAGGTTGTCCGTTTAAATATCAAGAAGATTGTATTCATCCAAAAGAATTAGAAGACTTATTTGTAAACTTGCGTGTTCATCCTTCCGAAATAGCTTCAAATCACATAACTCCTTTTATTCCCAATGCTGAAAAAGTAGACCAAGAAAAGCATCAGTGGATTCAAACAATTTCAATTTTATTGAGTCAATGTGCAACAAATCACAATGCAGCTACTTGGATTCTTGAGAATAAAGAATGGGATTTTTTAGGTGTTTATTTTGATACGATAGACCATTTTAGTCACGCATTTATGAAATATCATCCACCCAAAATGGACGGTATTGAACAAGAGGAATTTGATTTTGTTAATGATGTAGTAAATAGTGCATATCGTTATCACGATATGATGTTGGAACGATATCTGAAACTTGCCGGTGATGACGCTACTATAATCATTGTTTCCGATCATGGCTTTCATTCGGGATCACTTCGACCAAAGACGCTCCCTAAAGATCCGGCATCGCCAGCTTTTGAACACAGTCAATATGGGATTATTGCAATGAAAGGCCCCGGAATCTTAAAGGATGAACTAATATATGGTGCTTCTGTTTTGGATATAACGCCAACCATTTTAACCTTATTTGGACTGCCAGTTGGAAAGGATATGGATGGAAAGGTATTGGTAAATGCTTTTGATGAAAATGTAATACCAGAATTTATTGATAGTTGGGAAGATTTAGAGGGTGATTTTGGAATGCACCCCCCTGAAATGAGAGACAATCCTTGGTCGTCACAAGATGCTATGAATCAATTGGTAGAATTAGGCTATGTGGAAGCACCATCAGAAGATAATAAAGTAACGTTAAAAAGAGTTGTTGATGAGTCGAATTATTATTTGGCTTTAACATACTCCTTTAAAAAGCAGTATAGTGATGCATTGCCATTATTAGAAAAATTAGTTGTCGATAATCCTGATACAGTACGTTTTCTTATGCGATTAGCCTCTTGTTACCAGTCTTTGGGGAACAATATTGGCTGTCGGAAAGTAATCGAAAAACTAAGAACACTTGATTCAAAAACAATTCCACATCTCGATTTTTTAGAAGGATCATTGTTGTTGAGCGAGAATAAGGTTCGTAATGCATTGGAGAAGTTTAAAAGTGCAGAAAAAGCAGTTCCGCATTTCCCCAATTTACATTTACAAATTGCCAATACATATTTTAAAATAAAAAAACTTGATTTGGCTTTAGGCGCCTATAACAAAGCATTCGAAATTGATCCGGATAACCCAACTGTTCATCACGGGATAGGTGTTTGCTATTTAAGGTTGGATAGGTACGAAGAGGCGATTGACGAACTTCTTACAGCGGTTGGTTTTATACATTTATTCCCGGCAGCACATTATCACTTAGGTGAGGCCTTGTTGAAAAATGGAAATTACGAAATGGCTGAACAAGCTTTTTTAGTTTCCTTGGCACAATCTCCCGGAAATAGAAGGGCACATCAGTGGATTGCTAAATTATATAAGGAGCATCTAGTTACACCTGAGAAAGCCATTTATCACGAAGAATTCATAAAAAATAACATTAAAGGAACTATCACTATTGTTTCGGGATTACCAAGAAGCGGAACTTCTATGATGATGCAAATGTTGAATGCGGGTGGCTTGGGTGTTCTTACGGACAATGTTCGCCAAAATGATGATAGTAATCCCAAAGGGTATTTGGAATTGGAGAAGGTGAAGAAGTTGCATTTGGATAATTCTTGGCTGAAAGAGGCCGATGGTAAGTTGATAAAGGTTGTTGCTCCATTGGTTATGAATTTATCAAACGACTATAATTATAAAATTATATTTATGTTACGTGATATGGATGAGATGATTCGCTCACAGCAAAAAATGCTTGGAAAATCTGAGGATGTTATAAAATCTTCTTATCCGGTTAGTTTAATTGAAGCATTTAAAAAACAGTTAGAAAAAGCAGATATTTGGTTAAAAAGTATGCCTAACGTTTCCTATATGTATGTAAATTATACTGATGTAATTAACTCGCCTGAAGAGCAAATAGAAAATTTAAATTCCTTTTTTGATAACGAGTTGGATACCGATAAAATGTTAGGCCAAGTAGACCCATCTTTGTACAGAAATAAAAGTAAGGAATTTCAGAATTAGTGAATAATTTAACACCCGTTATCAGTAAAGTGTCGATGGGCCAACGGCAGAATCAGTTGCAACAAAAACCTCTTGTTGTTTGGCTTACTGGCTTTTCGGGTGCAGGTAAAACAACCATTGCACAAGCACTTGAACAACTATTGTATCAGCATAATTACAAATCGGTTGTTCTGGATGGAGATAATATTAGAGGTGGTTTGAATAACAATCTTTCATTCTCAGAGCAAGATAGAACGGAAAATATAAGACGAATTGCAGAGGTGTCAAAACTGTTTTGCGACAGTGGACTAATTGTAATTTCAAGTTTTATAACACCGCTTAACAGTATGCGAAAAATGGCACGTAGCATTATTGGTGATGAAAAATTTGTTGAAGTATTTGTAAACTGCCCTATTGAAGTGTGTGAGCAACGTGATGTGAAAGGTTTGTATAAAAAAGCACGTACTGGGGAGATTAAAAATTTTACAGGAATGGATGCCGGTTTTGAAATTCCAAGCCAAGCCGAATTGGTAATTGACTCGAATGGTACTTCGAGCGAACAGTCGGTTAAAAAACTTTACGATTACATTGTTTCAAAAATTAAATTGGTATAACACCATGATTATGGACATAGATTTTAATAAAAACGAAGACAAAATGAATTTACTGATTTCTGTGATGGAGCAGAAATTGGCAAAAATATATTTAGGTGGAGGCAAAGCTAAAATTGATAAACAGCATGAGCAAGGTAAACTTACAGCCCGTGAAAGAATTAAATTTTTGTTGGATAAAGATTCGAAATCAATCGAACTTGGAGTATTTGTGGGCGATGATATGTACAAGGAACACGGTGGTTGTCCTGCCGGTGGAGTAGTGATAGTAATGGGTTACGTAAGTGGAAGGCAATGTATTGTTGTGGCAAACGATGCTACAGTAAAAGCGGGTGCTTGGTTTCCCATCACCGGAAAAAAGAATTTGCGTGCGCAAGAAATTGCAATGGAAAATCGTCTTCCAATTATTTACTTGGTTGATAGTGCAGGTGTGTATTTGCCGATGCAAGATGAAATTTTTCCTGACAAGGAACATTTTGGTAGGATATTTAGAAACAATGCGGTAATGAGCAGTATGGGTATTTTGCAAATATCTGCAGTAATGGGAAGTTGTGTTGCTGGTGGAGCTTATTTGCCTATTATGAGTGACGAGGCAATGATTGTTGACAAAACAGGAAGTATTTTCCTTGCGGGTTCTTATTTGGTAAAAGCGGCAATTGGTGAATCCATCGACAATGAAACATTGGGTGGAGCAACTACGCATTGTGAAATATCGGGTGTTACCGACTATAAGTGCAAAGACGATCAGGATTGTTTAACACGCATCCGAAACATTATGAGTAAAATTGGCGATTTTGATAAAGCCGGTTTCAACAGAATTGAATCAAAAGAACCAAAGAAAAATCCGAAAGAAATTATTGGCATTATCCCCGATGTGCGCGACAAGCAATACGATATGATGGAAGTAATAGCTCGTTTGGTGGACGAATCGGATTTTGAAGAATACAAAGAGGGCTATGGGCAAAGTATTTTATGCGGACTTGCACGCATTCATGGTTGGAGTGTTGGCATAGTTGCCAACCAACGAAAAGTAGTAAAGAGCAAAAAAGGTGAAATGCAATTTGGTGGTGTTATTTACAGTGACAGTGCTGATAAAGCAGCACGTTTTATTATGAATTGCAATCAAAAGAAAATACCCTTGGTTTTTTTACAAGATGCAACCGGTTTTATGGTTGGCTCTCGTTCCGAGCACGGAGGTATAATAAAAGATGGAGCCAAATTGGTAAACGCAATGGCAAATTCGGTAGTTCCAAAGTTTACTGTAATAATTGGCAACTCATACGGTGCTGCCAATTATGCAATGTGCGGAAAAGCATACGACCCGCGTTTAATTGTTGGATGGCCAACAGCACAAGTTGCCGTAATGGGTGGAGCACAAGCAGCGAAAGTATTGGTGCAAATTGAAGTGGCGTCTTTAAAGGCAAAAGGCGAAGTAATTACTTCTGAAAAGGAAGCCGAACTGTATAATAAAATTAAAGACCGTTACGATACGCAAACCAGTCCCTATTATGCAGCATCGCGTTTGTGGCTTGATGCCATCATTCATCCGCTAGATACACGCAAATGGATATCAATGGGTATTGAGGCTGCCAATCATTCGCCAATTACAAAGGCATATAATGTGGGTGTGATTCAAACATAGATAAATTATATCTTTTCAACTTCACCTCTATAATCAAACTGAACATCTTCGTGTAATTTTGATAAGGCAAGATTAATTTTATCCTTTTCACGATAGTATAAATTGCTAATAATACCGCTGGAATCTAAGTTGATTCTGGCCGCTCTAATTTTTGAGCAGAAATAAATTCTCAGTTCAACTTCCGTTTGTTTGTTCTTGGATGTTTTAATAAACTTGTTTAAATGCCTTACTACTTTTTGTAAGCCTTTTTTGGTGGTGTAGGTTGTTTTTCTGCTAACAGTAAGGAATAAATCATCTAATTTTTCTTTCGATTCTTCTAAATATTGCTTTTCATCGGCCGAACCAAATAACAAGTAGGACAGGAGTTCTTTGTTTTCCTTTTTGTGTTTAGCCAACTTCATACAAATTTCCAGCACTTGCTTTTTTTCAAGTGTTGCGAGTTCCTTTTGTAATTGACTGAGGGATATAGTTTTCATTGATTGTTGTGCTTCAGGTTCTGTAATTTTTACGCACAAGGAACTATTTTCAAGTACTCTCTTTTATAACTTTCCATTTCAGTTATCAGCTTTTCTCTTAATTCAAAAAGTGCTTTAGCTTCTGATGGTTTGTTTTTCATAAAGGAAGAAAGTGCCATTTTGCCTTTTGCCTTTTTCATAAAAACGGTAAAGTTGTGAGCATACCAAGCCGATAAAGGCAATAATACTATGTAGTACAATAGAATTACTTTGCCAAATAGTAAACCTACAATGCTAATTTGAAGTATGTAAAAAATTAAAAACAGAAAAAATCCTGCTCCAAAATTAATGGACGCAAAGAACTCCACTTTACGCACAATTTTTTTTGCCAGCTTATAGGGTAGTATGTAAGGCGTGTAATTATTTATAAGTCCAAATAAATAAAAAGGAAAACCCAGTACTATAAGAATTACATCCACTATGTAACTTGTTTTTTTAGTTCTCATCAAATGGTCTCTCACACCGATTTTTGATAATTGCTTATAGTATTCTTTTAAGCTTACATCCAATTTCATTAGAGAAGTGGAGTCCTGTTTATAAAAATAGTTTACTGCACTTGCAATGCCTTTTGTAACATCAAAATCACTTATGTTGCTATTCTTCTTTACATTAAATTCAGTTAGTAGTTGTTTTTTATAGATGTCCTCAATATTGCTTACAAGTATGTCGGTTTCTTTGTTCTCAATAATCACCATTTGCTCGGCAATGCCTGTTTCAATTTTTTTCGTCAATTCATTAGTAGCAATAGCCACATTTTTTTCATAAAGCGACTTGTATTCTTGAACACTAATAGGTGCTGAAAGTCGCAAATGCACTTCGCTTCGAAATAGTGACGGCTTTTCATAGCTCAATCCAACACAAACTACTTTTAAATCCATATCAAAGTCTGTTGATGCTTCTGCCCCAAATACAATACGTGACGTGCCTTTTTTTAATTTCCTCAGTCTTCTTTCCTGAACACAAATACCCTCAGAGAAAATAATGATGATTTTATTTTCTCCAAGCATTCTGTAACACTTTTTAAAAACTTCTTCATTCTTGTTTAGTTTATCAGCTCCCTCCTGAATTCGGTATATGGGCATTAAATTCATTTTGCCGAGCAGCCACATTTTAAAAGGTGTATTAAATACATCAGAACGAACCAAAGAATAAACGGGCTTATCAACAGCGGCTTTTATTACCAATGCATCCATAAAGGAGTTAGGGTGATTGGAGGCAAGTATCACAGGCTTATCAAATGGTATATTATCAAGTCCGTGAAGGTGTATTTTTTTAAAATACAATTTAAGGGTTATTTTACCAATAAAAATCTTTAAAAATGAATATAGTGCGGATTGTTGAAGGAAATAACGAAACATAGTTTTTAATTAATGTAAAGATATTTAATCTTTTTTGAAATTTTTTAAATATTAACCGAACTTATTCGTCTACTATAGTAAACAATAATAATTTTGTGCTCTTATTATAAAATATGAAGTTTAGGTTTTTAATTGTGTTGGGAGTTTTATTGTGTATCGATTGGTATTTCTATCAGTCAATTTCTACTGTAATGAAAAATAGTAGCGACAACAAAAAAAATATTGCTGCTTATCTCTATTGGGGATTCTCTATTTTTTCGGCATTGCTGATTTTAGCGGCTGTGTTTTTTAATTACACCTCCTTTCCAAAGTTTATTCGGATTTATTGTTGGGCAATTGTACTTGTTATTCTGCTTGTGAAAATTGTGGGCTGTTTATTTATACTTACCGATGATCTTATCCGATTATTCCGATGGGGCTTTAGTTACATACCTGCAGCCGATGGAATAGAAAAGTCACACAGCATTAGCCGTCTTAAATTTGTAAATCAAATAGGTTTGCTTGTTGCTGCCTTGCCATTTACAGCCTTAATATATGGAATGTTAAAAGGGGGTTTTGATATACGCATAAAAAAGACACGGCTTGTTTTGCCTAATTTACCGGATGCTTTTAACGGATTACGCATAGTGCAAATATCAGATATACATTGCGGTAGTTTTACCAGCATCGCTCATTTCGAAAATGCTGCCAATATGATTGAAATGCAAAAGCCAGATATTCTCTTTTTTACAGGCGATTTGGTGAACGACCTTGTAAGTGAAACGGATGGTTTTATTGAGACCTTTAGTAAAATGAAAGCGCCTATGGGAACTTACTCTTCCTTGGGTAACCACGATTATGCCGACTATATTACGTGGGACAGCAAAGAAGCGAAGGCGAAAAATTTGGAAGATTTAAAAGCTGTTCATGCCAAAGTTGGATGGCGTTTGTTGCTGAACGAAAATGTGGCTTTGGAAAGAGGGGGCGAAAAAATTGCCTTGATAGGTATTGAAAACTGGGGAGCAAAGGGTTTTACCAAGTATGGTAATTTGAAAAAAGCCTATCAAGGAGCAGAAAACTATCCTGTAAAAATTCTGCTGTCGCACGACCCTTCACATTGGGAAGCGCAAGTACTTAAAGAGTATCCTAAAATTGACCTCACATTTGCCGGACATACACACGGTATGCAGTTTGGAGTTGATTTGCCCCATTTTAAATGGAGTCCTGTAAAATATTTTTACAAACAATGGTCAGGTTTATACGAACAAGCAGGGCAATATTTATATGTAAACCAAGGTTTAGGATTTATCGGTTATCCGGGTAGAGTAGGGATATTGCCTGAAATAACGGTGGTTGAGTTGTATAATTCTTAGAGGGAATTAAGACTAATAATAGCTTATTACTCTTTTAGTTATCGTCTTTGGTTTGAAATAACTAAACGTTATTTTTTTAATCCAGTTACAGGTCTCATCTGTTTCATACTTGTAGTTTAACCTACGGCTGCTTAAATTGTTTTTGTCAAATAATTGTTCCTCTGTTCTAAAGTCCTTCCCTATCGTATTTATACTTATCAGTCCAGAATAGAGTTTTCATTGTACTATAATAGACGTATTCACTTATATTACCTAAGCTATCGTAATTGCTGGTGAATCTCGAATCAAATTTTCCTAGTTTATTGTATCTAATATCTTCAATCTCTTTCCCTTTATTATTGTATTTGTATACGCATTTTACACCTAATATTCCATTACCATCGTAATCAATTCTTTCAACAAGGTTTCCTGCACTATCGTATCGAATGATAGTTTTTGTTACAAGTGTTTTATAAAAATCGTAATAATTACTTTCGCTAAGCTTTCCCTGTTCGTTATATCCAAATGTATAATGTCCATCTAAGCTTCCATCAGGATTGAAAGTTTTTTTTTCAATATTTTTCCCTTGCGAATCATACAAAAAAGCAGTTCGGTATTTTATGTTACCATTGGGTTCGTAGCCAATCGTTTCAATAATATTTTCTTTGTCGTTAAAGGTAGAATAAAATTTAGCAAGTAATTTACCATTCTCAATGTTTTTTGATTTTGGATTAACTTCATATTCGGATTGAACCAAGCTCTTTACTTTCCCTTTCAGTTGATAATCGATATTGTCATTTTGAGCTTGAGTATTAGATACCGTAATTATAAATGAAGAAATTAAAAGTAAACCTCTCATTACTTATTATTCACCAAAGCAATGTGCTTTCCGTCTTTGCTGAGCGCAAGGCGACTGATGTTTTTAATGCCGTAAATATATAGGTCGGCAATGGGTTTCCATTGTTTGTCTTTTTGCATATCGAACATAAACAACCAACCGCCTTTTGCCATAAAAAACGTATGGTCATTGGGCATTGCAATGTCCTCGCTTTTATCAATTGTTTTTACAATTTTCTTTATATCCTTTGTTTCAATGTCAACTGAACATATCCATCTAACGGAATCAATTAATTGCGTAAAAATAACAGAATGTCCATCTGCACCTTTTATAATCGCGCGACCAATATCCTTTGCCAATAGCGTAGTTTTATCACTTTCCACATCCATTAATTGTAAGGTAAATGGTTTTGTAAGCAGGAATACAGCAATTTTTGTATCGTTTATCCAGCAGTGGTATCCAATGGAGTCGATGTGTTTATTTACCAACAAAGGTTTTTTAGTTTTTACATCGAATTTCCATAAGCGTTGTGTCGAATCACTTTCTACACGAACACTTGAAATAAATTTTCCATCACTGGTAAATGTAGGGGAATACTCACTTTCGGGCGTTTGTGTATATTTTTCTGTTTTTTTTGTTGCAATGGTGTATTTGTAAAAGTCGGCTTGTTTGTCTCCAAAGATGGCAGTGTATAAAATATACGAAGCATCGGGTGCAAATGCTGGTTGATTGTCGTAACCCTCCCGGTTGGTAATGTTTATACCATTTTTAAAAGTGTATTCATTTTTCTGGTTTTCCATATCCAGCAGCCAAATTTCGGTACCTGTTGGTATTTGTGACAACAACTTACTGCTTGAAATCACAAGGGAAAATAATATCCTGAAAATATTTTTCATCTATTCTATTTATTGTTGTTTGTAAAATGTGCTACTTGGATGAAATGTTTTCCACGAATTGTAATATTCCTGTGATGCAATAATAGCTTGTAGTTTTTGCCCTTTCAGTTCACCTTCGGTACATTCGCCTTTCCAGTTCCAATTTGATCTTGTTTCTGTATCAAGCAAATTGTTTGTGTTATCCAATGAAAAAGCAAGTGTCTTTCCATTCACAATGCGGTTCCAAGAATGAAAGGAAAGGGTATCGCTTTCCAAAGCAAGTACAATTGGCGTATTGTTAAGTATATCATTAATGCTTCTTTCTTTTACTAAGTCCGACCATAGATAGGCTTTGGCTTCATTGTTTACTTCTATACCTACTACCCAGTTGCGTGGAAAAATTCTATCAGCACTTTCTCGTTTTCTGTCTCTATATTTATCAAAGGATGCAAATCCAAACATTTTATAACCCTCACCGCTATTTGGGTCGGGTTGCATAATAAGACTGTTAGGATGTGTGCTTAACCAAGATGCCAAGGTAACTTGCTCACACAAAATTTCATTTAGTTTTTCGCCTTTTAAAGGTCCTGCAATAAAATCACCAGTTGCTTGACACCACCAACTGCCTGTTTCTTTTTCACGAAAAGTAGCATTGTATTGTAGTGCACCGATAAGATCGAGTTCTAGGTTTTTATTGTTGAAAATTGTAGAGAATATATTTCCTGTACGGCACATAGTACAATAAGTTGCAATGATGTTCTCATCTCCAATCTTATCTTTTACCTGATGGTGGTATGCTAACAATTTAACGGGGTAAGCTTTTGCAATACCATTCCTTTCAATTCCCAATACTATAGTAGATGCAGGTAATTGATTTTTATCTGGTGTTAAGAAATTTGTCTCAACAGGTTCTTTAAAGAGGGTAGGAGCCGAAAACTTTCTACTTAAAACACTTGTTGAAACGCAAACGAGCGTTAAGAAAAATAGCCATACTTTTTTCCCTATACTTCCATAAATGGCAATATTCAATACGGGGATTATTACAAGTATCACTCCAATTAATATATAAAATGGTTTAAAATTGTAAATGAAGTAAGCCGGTGATACAGACCTAAATTCTTGACTTCCAGGCATAGGCATCATCAAATATAGCAGAAGTATATTTGGTAGAATAATTAAAAGAACCCCTATTGTTAGAAGTAATGTTTTGTATTTTAAGTAGGGTAAATTCATAGTATGTTTTATTTAATTGTGTTTTCAGTATGATGATTTTGTAATTGTTGAATGAATACTATTTACTTAGATACATAACAAAAGTGCAAAAAGGAGATTTTATTTAAAAGCAATATTTATTTTCTTTAATCAATTTGTCTGCAATTCGTCTTCTTGCTTCTTTAGTATTTAAAGGTTCTGTTTTGGTAAATCGTTTCAAGCCCATTAGCATCATGCGTTGTTCATCGCCTTCAGCAAAGGAATTGATGGCATCTTTACCATATTTGTTTAGTCGGTCGGCAGCATCGTTTATGCATACGTGCATAATGTCAATCTGTTGAGTGCAATTTTCTTCTCTCCTCAAACTTACTAATTTTTCTACTCGTAACTGCAAGGATTCAGCAATGTATAATTCAATGAGCATATCGGCAATGTTCATCAATATTTCTTGCTCCTTTGATAATTGCATCATTAGCTTTTGTACTGCCGACCCCGCAACCATTAAGGTAGCTTTTTTGAAATTGGCTATGTGTTTTTTTTCTGCTGCAAATAGGGTAGTGTCCTCTGCTTCAAAATCGGGAATGCTCATTAGCTCTCCTGCAACTTTGTTAGCCGGACCCAATAAGTCGAGTTCACCTTTCATTGCGCGCTTAAGCATCATATCCATAATGAGCATACGGTTTATTTCATTTGTTCCCTCAAATATTCTATTGATACGAGAGTCTCTGTATGCTCTTTCCATTGGCGCTTCTGCCGAATAGCCCATTCCACCATATATTTGTACACCTTCATCTACAACATAATCCAATGTTTCGGAGCCGTGAACTTTAAGAATAGCAGCTTCAACAGCAAATTGTTCTACCCCTTTTAATATGGCTTTTCCTTTGTTTAATCCACCTGTAATTAATGTGCTAATCGCATCTTCAATATTTTGTGTTGCTCTGTATAAAGCTGCTTCACAAGCATAAATTCGTATTGCTTGTTCGGCTAATTTATAACGAATGGCTCCATACTTTGAAATGGGTCTGCCAAACTGTTGACGCTCATTCGAATATTGCACCGATTGGCTTGCAACTTGTTTAGACGCACCCAAGGCAGCAGCAGCCAATTTAATGCGTCCCATATTCAAGATATTTACTGCTATTTTAAATCCATTTTGTCTTTCAGATAATAAATTTTCAACGGGAACTTTACAATCATTAAAAAACACTTGTCTGGTAGAACTTCCTTTGATTCCCATTTTATCTTCTTCCGGATTCAGTGTTATTCCACCGAAATTTTTTTCTACGATAAATGCACTTAGGGTTTCATCGTTGTCAATTTTCGCGAAGACAGTAAATATATCTGCAAATCCACCGTTGGTGATCCACATTTTTTGCCCGTTTAACAAGTAGTGTTTTCCATCTGCTGAAAGCACAGCTTTCGTTTTACCTGAGTTTGCATCCGATCCGGCATTGGGTTCGGTAAGACAGTAACAGGCTTTCCATTCACCGTTTGCTAATTTTGGAATATACTTTTTCTTTTGTTCTTCGTTACCATAATACAAGATGGGCAATGTTCCTATTCCTGTATGCGCTGCAATGGATACAGAAAATGAATGTCCGGCTCCTAAACTTTCTGTAGCCAACATACCCGTTACAAAGTCTTTTTCAAATCCACCGTATTCTTCTGGAACATTCAATCCTAATAAACCAAGCTCAGCTGCCTTGTCTAGTAATTTTACAGCGAGTCCATCTTCTTGCGAATCCAGTCTATCCAATACCGGGCGTACCTCTTGTTTTAAGAAGTCTTCACAAGTTTGAATAATCATTTGTTGCTCTTCAGTACTTTCTTCCGTTATGAATATTTCTTTGGCTTCTGTTTCTTTGATTAGGAATTCTCCTCCTTTTGTTGTTGGCATTTTCTCTAAATTAAGTATTTGTTTGACCACTAAGGCACTAAGTTCACTTAGTTTATTTTAAATGTGATTTAGTATTGATTTTTTTAATTGACTTTATTTTAGTTATGTAAATTTCTAAGTGTTATAAGTGCCTTAGTGGTGGTTTTAAAGCGGTAATCTAAAGCATCTCAAACACTCCCGCAGCACCTTGCCCCGTTCCTACACACATCGTTACAATTCCATATTTTTGCTTTCTTCTTTTTAGTTCATTGAATAGTTGTACTGACAGTTTTGCTCCAGAACAACCCAACGGATGACCCAATGCAATAGCTCCACCATTCACATTTATAATATCTTGGTTCAGCTTTAATTCTCTGCAAACGGCTAATGATTGTGATGCAAAGGCTTCATTCAGTTCAATCAGGTCGATTTGATTAAGATTCATTCCCGCTAATTTTAGTGCTTTTGGAATAGCGGCTACAGGACCAATTCCCATAATGCGCGGAGGAACACCTGCAGCTGCATAGCTTACCATCCGGGCTATAGGATTTAAGTTATTTTCTTTTAGGAATGTTTCGCTTACGACCATTACAAATGCAGCACCATCACTTGTTTGTGATGAATTACCTGCAGTCACACTTCCTGTCGTATCAAATACAGGCTTTAACTTTGACAGGGCATCCAATGTTGTATCGGCTCTCGGACCTTCATCTGTTTCAACAACATAATCCCTTATTTTCTTTTTTTCATTTTCGTCAATGTATGTTTCAGAAATATTTACTGGTACAATCTCGTCCTTAAACTTACCTTCCTGAATAGCTTTGATTGCTTTTTGATGTGAGTTGAAGGAAAAAACATCTTGGTCTTCACGATTTATTTTGTAATCATTTGCAACAGCTTCGGCGGTTAAGCCCATTCCCCAATAATGGTCGGGATGCGCTAATGCAACACCTGTGTGAGGAACAATTCTCCATCCACCCATTGGAATTAAACTCATACTTTCAGCACCACCTGCAACAATGCAATCGGCCATACCGGCATTAATTTTTGCTGCGGCAATAGCGATTGTTTCTAATCCAGAAGAGCAATAGCGATTTACAATCATTCCGGGAACTTTATCTGTATTGAATGCCATCAATGAAATTAATCGAGCCATATTTAGTCCTTGTTCGGCTTCGGGCATTGCATTTCCAACAATTAAATCGTCTACCTGCTCATGTGAAACATTTGGAACAGTAGTCATTAGATGTTTTATTACATTAGCAGCTAGATCATCGGGACGAGTGAATCGAAACCCTCCTTTTGTAGCTTTTCCTACAGCAGTTCTATAACCGGCAACAATGTATGCATTCATATGTTTTATTTTTATCACTAAGGCACTTAGATTACTAATTTTAAGTGTACTTAGTGCCTTAATGGTGAATTGTTAGTTTCGTAATATCTTGCTACCTATTAAAATACTCTGTAATCTTTCCAATGTTTTTCTTTCTCCACACAAACTTAAAAATGCTTCTCTTTCTAAATCCAATAGATATTGCTCACTTACTAAAGTGGGAGCAGACAAATCACCACCACATAACACCCACGCTAATTTTTGTGAAATTTTTGCATCGTGTTCGCTGATATAATGTCCGGATAACATCGAGTTTGCCCCCAAATAAGCCAATCCCAACGCTTGTTTTCCTAGCACACGAATATCTTTTCGGTGCAATGGCTTTGTGTAACCCGCCTCGGCTAATTCAATACAATTTAATTTAGCTTCACTTAATAGTCTGTTACGAGAAACAACAACAACATCTTTTCCTTTTCGTAAATATCCCAAATCAAATGCTTCATAAGCAGATGTTGAAACTTTTGCCTGACCGATAGTTAGAAATTTATCTCGAAAATTATTCAATTCAATATCTCCTTCTTGTAACCCGTCTGATAAGCGAACAGCAAATTCTTTGGTGCCTCCGCCACCGGGAATTAATCCAACGCCAAATTCTACCAATCCCATATAAGTTTCTGCGTGTGCAACAACCCTATCGGAATGCATAATCATTTCGCAAGCACCGCCTAATGCCATATTATGAGGAGCTACTACCACAGGAATATTTGAGTAACGAACACGCATCATTGCATTTTGAAAGGCTTTTATGGCAAAATTGAGCTCATCATATTCCTGTTCAACTGCCATCATAAATATCATTCCCACATTCGCTCCTGCACTGAAATTTGCACCTTCGTTCGAAATAACCAATCCTCTAAAGTCTTTTTCGGCAATTTCAATAGCAGTGTTTATTCCCTGAATTACTTCTCCACCAATGGCATTCATTTTTGTATTCCATTCAAGGTTTAGTATACCATCGCCAATATCTGTTAGTATTGCGCCACTGTTTTTCCAAACTGTTTTTTCTCCACGAATGGTATCTAGTTGAATAAAGGATTCTGTCCCAGGAATTGTTTTGTATGATTTGGATGGAATGTCGTAATATTTTTTGTTCCCATTTTCCACTTTATAAAAAGTGGTTGCACCAGATGCAAGCATATCGTAAATCCATTGTGAAGGTTTATTTCCAACAACTTCCATTGCTTTAACAGTATCATAAACACCCAATCCATCCCAGGCTTCAAAGGGGCCTAATTTCCAAGCAAAACCGACATTCATTGCCGAATCAATTTTGTGTAAATTATCCGTAATCTCAGGAATACGATTGCTTACATAGGCAAATAAACCAAAGAAAGAAGCCCTGTAAAATTCACCTGCTTTATCTTTTCCGGCAATCAATATTTTCATTCGGTCACGCAAATTATCAATTGATTTTGTAGCTTCAAGCGTAGCAAATTTTGGTTTTGTAGATGCTTTGTATTCAAGTGTTTTTAAGTCTAAGGAATGAATTTCCGACTTGCCATCAACACCTTTAACTTTCTTGAAAAATCCTTGTTCTGTTTTACTTCCCAACCATTTATTGGCTACCATTTTTGCAACGTAACCAGGGATCTTAAATACCTCTATGGCTTCGTCTTTCGGACAGCTTGTTGAAACACCATTTGCAACGTGAACCAATGTGTCTAAACCCACAACATCACAGGTACGGAATGTTGCCGATTTTGGTCTTCCTAAAACAGGTCCTGTTAATTTATCTACCTCATCAATGCTTAAGTCCATTTTTTCTACTAGATGGAATAAACTCATTATCCCATAAACACCTATTCTGTTTCCTATAAAGGCAGGAGTGTCTTTGCATAAAACAGTTGTTTTACCTAAATACAATTCACCGTAATGCATTAAAAAATCAATTACTTCGGATGAAGTATTGGGTGTTGGAATTATTTCCAATAATCTTAAATAGCGTGGAGGGTTAAAGAAGTGTGTGCCACAAAAGTGTTTTTGAAAATCTTCGCTTCTGCCTTCATTCATTAAGTGAATAGGGATTCCTGAAGTATTTGAAGTAATAAGTGTTCCGGGTTTTCGATAGAGCTCTACTTTTTCAAATACCTGTTTTTTTATATCCAAACGTTCCACAACTACTTCAATAATCCAATCGCAAGTAGCAATTTCGTCCATATTATCCTCAAAGTTGCCAGTTGTAATTCGTTTAGCAAATGCTTTTTTGTAAATGGGTGAGGGGTTTGCTTTCAAAGTAAATGCTAATGCATCGTCCACAATTTTGTTGCGAGATTTTTTGTCATTTGCAGCATTTTTAGGGACAATATCAAGTAAAATTACCTCAACACCAATATTGGCAAAGTGGCACCCTATGCGACTTCCCATTACTCCTGAACCAAGCACCGCTATTTTTTTAATGCTACGTTTCATATCTACAAAATTATTTTATTTATGCAGCAGCCTTTACAGAAGGAGACTCTCCTAATTTCTTTAATAATCGTATATGAGAATTAAAAGCATCAATGAATGTTTCATTGTCTAAATAGGGCACATCAAATTCTTTTGCTGTTTTTTTAACTATTTCCGATATTTCATAATAGTGTACGTGACAAATGTTAGGAAAGAGGTGATGTTCTACTTGAAAGTTTAGCCCACCAACATACCAACTTATTAACCTATTGTGTCTTGCGAAATTTACAGTTGTGTTCATTTGATGAATAGCCCATTCATTTTCCACTTCACTCTTATTGTTGGGTAGTGGATGAGTTGTTTCTTCTACAGTATGTGCTAATTGGAATATTGTTGTTAATATAACTCCAGCAATTGCATGCATAATTAAGAAGCCAATAATTACGTAGGATAGCTGTAAATTAAAAAACACTAACGGAACAACAAACATATAGAAAAAATAAAATAGTTTAGATATTATTAAAATGGAAAATTGTTTCGCTTTTTCTGTACTGTTAGCTCTATTAACACCATTTCTGGTATATTTATGGTATTGAACAAAATCCTTCAGCAATGCCCAATATAGCGTGGTAATTGAGTAAAATAGAAATGCATATATAAATTGAAAACGATGAATTTTTTTTACTTCACCGTGCGGTGATAAACGCAGTACTAATTTACTGTCAATATCATCGTCCATTTCATGTATGTTTGTATACGTATGGTGTAAAACATTGTGTTGGAGCTTCCAATTAAAAACATTGCCTCCTGCCAAATTCAAGGTGTAGCCCAATAACTTATTTATTATTTGGTTCGAAGAGTATGCATTGTGATTTGCATCGTGCATAATCGACATACCTATGCCAGCCATACCTATTCCCATTAATGAGTATAGTAATATCATGATATAAAGTGGTGGAGGATATATCAACATAATCGTGTAGGGAACAAAATAAGTGCTTAAGAGTGCAATTGTTTTTATAACCATGGTAGCATTCCCATTTTTGGAAATATTGTTTTTTGTGAAATACCCATCAACATTTACTTTTAGAGTATTGAAAAATTGTGACCTGTCTTTGTTAATAAAACGTATAGTTCCTTTCTTTTTCATTATTGCTTGTTTTTATCTTTCATTATACTTTGCTCACTAGCTATTAAGTAAGAATGAAAAGGTTATTATTTATTTGTTTTGTTTAAATGCGCTATCAATCTTGAATAAAATATGCTGTCTATGTATTTTTGTTTCAGTATCTAATCCGGGGTTTGTGGTTACCATTTTCTGTATGTTTTTTAATTGAGCTAATACGTGTGATTGTGTACGATGATCATATTTAGTGGGCATTGTTGAATTTATAATAGCACATAAACGCGAAACATATTCAAGTTGTAAATTCTCTCTGAATGAACTCACTTTGTTGATAATATCTTCTTTAAATACTGCGTTTGTTATATCGCTAATCATTTCATTTAAGACGTATTCATTACCATAAATTTCAGAATCGGTAATTCTTAACAATACCTGCACACTTAATAAATGATCGAAAATACTTTTTTGAATATTTAACACTTTTTCGTGAATACGAGGATCTTCTCCTGTGCTAAATCCCCTTCGTTGATTTTGAAGGTAGCCATATAATTCTTTTGGGTATTGCATTGCTTGCGCTGAAAAAATGTATTTAGATAATGCTTCCATAGCACGTTTTTGGTCTTTGTAAGAAACAGGAGTGTAAGGTTGCGATGCCCCCTTTTGACCTACAAACCCCCTGTCTACATAGATGCCTCCAATATACCGCGATATAATTCCAGCGGATAAATAGATTTGTGAATTGGTAACAAAAAATTGATTTTGTAACTCTTGATAGGATTTATCCGGACTATTATATTTGTCTTTCAACTTCATTCCAACTTCCTGAGCCAACTTTATTCTACCTATTGAATAGCTTATAGCATCGTTACTTAAATCGTCAATCATTACTCTTGGATCCATTGCAACACTGCCAGGACTTCTCATATCATCGGCATCGTTTCCATACATCAAAGGAGGTTCTGTTGAACGTGAAAGTATTGATTTTAATCTATTTTCTTCAGCAGTTGAATCTGAAAGTGCTTGTGAATAGGCATATTCAATTACCCATTTATCATAAGGACCTGGACGTTGTGTAAAGAAGTAGCCTTGTTTATTCTTGTCTGATGAAATATTTGCTGAAGGGTAATCCATAACAGAACTTTGTATGCCTGTTTTTTCTGTCAATGTTTTATTGTGGATATCAGTAGGTGAATACAATTGTGTTGCTTTCATATTGTGTGTCAATCCTATAGTATGTCCCATTTCGTGTAGCACCAAGTAATAGAGGGATTGTTTTAAAAATTCATCCTTCATTTCAGGACTTGCATCGTTAGTGCTAAGTGCGTAGACACCAAACATATTTGACAAATGTAGATGATCGCCAAGCGTACAAAAATGATTAATATCGTTTTCTACATCTTCAACTTCGGTTGCAGATGTCACCAATGTTCTTTCCAACTTGAGTTTGTTTGTAACAAAGATATATTCCAACATAATATCTGCACCCATTATTTCCCCTGTACGTGGATTTACAAATGAGGGACCATAGCCTCCAAAGTAGGGTTTTGAGGAAGATGTCCAACGTAAAACGTTGTAGCGAATGTCTCCAGCTTCCCATTCAGCATTATCGGGTTGAACTTTCATTACCACAGCATTTTTAAATCCTGCAGTTTCAAAAGCTTCATTCCATCTATTTCCTGCATCTAATATTGTTTGTCTATATTCTTTTGGTGTTGTGTTCTCAATCCACCAAGTTATAGGTTCTAAAGGCTCTGAAACAAGCGCATTGTTGTCCTTTTTTTCTAAGTTCCAATGATTGATAAAATCTCGGTAAGGAGTAGCACTGACAGAAGTCATATCAGTTGTTTGCGTACTGAAATAGCCTACTCGAGGATCATCTTTGCGTGGATTGAAATTGTTTTTAGGCACTTCAATAAAGCTGTGTTGTAGTTTTAAGCTTACATATCTGTCATCTGCAACATCGCCACCACTTTGCATATTTGGGATTGGATTATCGTAAACATATTCTACCACCACATCAGTGTTTTTGGGATAGGATTTTATAGTTGCGTATTTTGTTTTTTCCTTACTGAGTGAGCCTAAATAACTTGCACTGCCTTTAATTTGGTCAAGAGTTTCTGAAAGAAATAGGTCATCGGCTTTAATAAGCATATCTCCATTTACTTTATCTTCTGCCACTATCGTTTGGCTGGTAAGTGTACCATTACTAACATTCGCATTAGCCGATTTACTTATTTCATTGTTTGGATTAAAATAAAAGGAAGTGTTCTGCCAAATGAATTCAATTTTATTGAAATATTTTTTAATCTTAAAAATTTTTGTATCTCTGTAGCTGCCTCTAATGGCTCCGGCTATTGCAACTCCATCTGTAGAATGAGAAAAATAGATAAACTCTTTTTCTAATTGCTCCTTTTTTACTAGAATATAGCACGAACCGTTTGTGGTATCTTGATAAATTGTAAATAAACCGGAAATTGCCTTACACTTTTTTGTCGCATCAGCAATTCCTTTTTGTTCTATTTTCTCATCCTTTTTTTCAGACTCCTTTTTTTTCTTTTTTTCTTTGTTAGCACTTACCGGTCCATTCATAGTAAAGCAAATGCTGAAAGACAGTGTGAGAAATAAAATTTTTGAAAGGTATCTCATTGGATATTTAGTTGTTGTCGTATATTTTGTTAAATAATGGTTGGTTTTTTTGAAGTATTACTTTCCTTTTTATGCTCATCTTAGGTGTAAGTTCACCACCATCAATTGTCCATTCTTTGTTTACCAACTCAAACCTTTTTATATTCTCGTACTGTGCTAATGATTTGTTCACTATTGCTACTTCTTCTTTTATTTTATTTATTACTTCAGGGTGTTTAATAATATCATTTTTTTCTTTTAGTAGTATGCCCTTTGGTTCAAACCAATCTTTTATTGTTTGAAAACTTGGAACAATTAATGCCGAAGCAAATTTTTGATTTTCACCAATAATCATTGCTTGTTCAATAAATCGCGATTCTTTTAATTTATTTTCTATTTGCTGCGGTGTTATGTATTTTCCTCCCGAAGTTTTAAAAATTTCTTTTTTTCTGTCTGTTATCTTTAAAAACTTTTCATTTTCGAAAATACCAATATCACCCGTATGAAAATATCCTTCGGTATCAATTGCTTCATTTGTTGCTTCTTGATTTTTATAGTAGCCTAACATTAAGTTCGGCCCTTTTACTAAAATTTCACCATCCTCCGCTATTTTTACAGTAACATTTTTAATAACAGTACCTACTGTTCCAAATTTAGCACTGTTAGCTTCTAAACTGTTTACAGAAATAACTGGTGATGTTTCAGTTAGTCCGTACCCTTCTAATACGGGGATATTTGCAGACCAAAATACCCTAGCTAATCTTGCTTGTAAAGCCGCACCACCTGATGCAATAACCTTTACATTGCCACCAAGTGCTTCACGCCATTTGTTAAATATGATTTTGTTTGCCAGTTTTAATTGTACTTCATACCACCAGCCATTTGCTCCATCAAGTTCGTATTTTAAACCTAAATTGAGTGCCCAAAAAAAAAGTTTTCTTTTTATGCCGTTTAGCTCGTTGCCTTTTGCAGTGATTTTATCATATACCTTTTCAAGCAATCTGGGAACGGTAGAAAATATGTCAGGTTTTATTTCTTTCAGATTGTCTCCAATTGTTTCAAGGCTTTCAGCATAATAAATAGAAACCCCTTTAAACATATATAAATAGGTAAGCATTCTTTCGTATACATGATTCAAGGGTAAAAAACTTAGCGCCACACCTTCTTGTCCAACAGGGCATAAGTGATTACAATCCTCGCAATTACTCATTAAATTCATATGTGATAACATAACACCTTTTGGATTTCCTGTAGTTCCTGATGTGTACAACAAGGTGGCCAAATCTTCCGCTTTTATTTTGTTTTTTATTTCATTTAGCTTATCCGGATTAGGGTGTGAGGAGCCTAAATCAATAATTTTTGACCAATGACTTACTCCTTCTAATTCATTGAAACTATAAATGGATACTACGTTCGGATTATCAATAATTGCATTTTTTACTTTTTGATAGATTTCCATACTGGAAACCAACACATATTTTACTTCAGCATTTATAAGAATATAACTTAAATCATGGTCGCTGATAGTAGGATATATTGGCACATCAACACCTCCTGCTTGTATAATTCCTATATCTGCAATATTCCATTCCGGTCGGTTATTTGATATGATGGCAATTTTATCATTTTTCTGCAAATCCATCTTTAACAAGCCATAACTAAAATTGTTACTTGTTGTAATAATGTCGGAGGCACTATACTTTACCCATTTTCCATTCTCCTTGCCACACAAAGCATCAGGTTTGTTGAATTTTTTTATTTGATTGTCAAGAAGATCAAAAATCCTGTTATATTCCATAAAGAATTACTTTAAAATGCTGATATTTACTTGATTTATTTACTCAAATTTAATGATTTATCTTGAAAATGACAATTAAAAATAAAATAACTGAATTGCTTGATATTGAATTCCCAGTAATTATGGCTCCTATGTTTTTGGTAAGCAATGGAGAAATGTTGAAGTCTGCATTAAAATCAGGTATTGCAGGAGTATTTCCTTCATTGAATTATAGAAAAGAAGACGAACTTAAAAAAATGTTAAAAGAATTAAATGAGTATAAAAAATACCATCCAAAAGGTACTTATGGGGTAAATTTAATTGTTCAAAAAACAAACCCACTCTATTCAATTCATTTGAAAATTTGTGTTGAGGCCAAAGTTCCATTTTATATAACTTCTTTGGGTAATCCGAAAGAAGTTATAGAGCAAGCTCATGGCTATGGTGCGAAAGTATTTTGTGATGTAACCAATTTAGAACATGCTGAAAAATGTGCCTCCCTTGGTTGCGATGGATTTATTGCAGTAGGTCAAGGCGCTGGTGGGCACGCAGGTTCATATCCATTGCAAGTTTTGGTTCCTTCATTGAATAAAAAATTCCCTGCTATCCCGATTATTGCTGCGGGTGGAATTGCCGATGGAGCGGGAATTTTATCAATTATCTCCTTAGGAGCAGAAGCAGTTTCAATGGGGACTCGTTTTATTGCCTCAACTGAAGCAATCGTAAGCAAGGAGTATAAAAATGCTATTGTAAATTCAGGAATGCATGATATTGTATTAACGACTAGAATTTCAGGAACACCTTGTACCATTATTAATAACCCCTATGCAAAAACAATTGGATATACTCAGAATTGGATAGAACGAATGCTTTCAAGCAGCACTATTTTCAAAAAATATTTAAAAATGTTAGTGCAATTAAAAGGGATGCACCAGCTTGAAAAAAGTATCAAACCGGGAAGTTATGAAACACTATGGTGTGCCGGGCAAAGTGTTGAATTAATACACGATATTCTTTCTTGCGAAGAAATTATTACTCGATTGAAGGCAGAATTTACACTTGCATATATCGAGCTACAGCAACGTCTGTCGTAAATTACAATTCTTTGTTATTTATTGTTCTTAATTTAATACTGGTTAGCATTTTTTTTGTGTACAATGGGAAATCTCCATTCATCATCCAAGAGTAGTAAGAAGGTTCTGTTTTTAGTACATCTTCAACTGCTTTTCCAGTATGTTTACCAAAATTAAAAACTTCAACACCTTTATCATTAAATATTATTCTACCTGCTAAATCAACATTTTTAGTTAAGTAAGTAAATTGATGCAAGGCATCTACATTGTTTACCACAGGAATTAATTTTTTACCTGCTTTATCTTCTATTTCAACGTTTTCGTATTTATCTAGTTGTGCCAACAAAACTTCGTAAGTTGCTTCAATATCGGCTTGAGCGCTGTGTGCATTGATAATATCTTTGCCACAATAAAATTTATAGGCTGCCTTTAATGTGCGCTGTTCCATTTGATGAAAAATGTTTTGTACATCCACCAATTTTCTTCCTTTAATGTCAAAGTCAACTTCAGCCCGCATAAATTCCTCCACTAGAATGGGTACATCAAATTTATTTGAATTGTATCCAGCCAAATCACAGTCGTTTAAAAAGGTAGACAAACTTTTTGCGATTGACTTAAACGTTGGTTCATTTGCAATATCTTTATCGTAAATGCCGTGTATCAGTGAACTTTGAACAGGAATTGGAATTGTTGGATTGATGCGTTTTGTTTTTACTTCTTTACTTCCATCGGGACTTATTTTTAGGATGGAGAGTTCAACAATTCTGTCGGAAGCAACATTTACTCCTGTGGTTTCTAAATCAAAAAAGGCTATCGGGCGGGTGAGTTTTAGTTGCATTTAAAATGTATGTTAGTATTTGATAGTGAAATTTTCTTTGGTAAAGTTAGTATTAAAGAAAACAATACCAATGAAGAATAAATCAATGGTTAAGGTCACTCTTTCATCCTTTTTTATTTCCGCCCAAGCATTCTCCATTCCTTTGCTCCAATGGATATCGTCAAAAATAAGAACACTGTTGTTGTGTATATAAGGAATACATTGGTTGAAATAATCGAGTGTTGGTTTTTCCTGGTGGTTACCATCGATGAATGCGAAGTCGAGTTTTTTTATTTTTGTTAATACATTAGGTAAAACAGTATCAAAGTTTCCAATTACTTGTTCGATGTTTTGTAATTTTAACTTTTTGAAATTTTGTGTAGCAATGGCAGCTGTTTCGGGACAACCTTCAATCGTAATTATAGTTGCATTTTGCTTCGCAAAGGATAAGTAACAAGTGCTTATTCCCAAAGATGTTCCTAATTCTAGTATGGTTTTGGGTTGAAATTTATTTGCTAAACGAAAAATGAGAGATGCATATTTAAATGGTTTGGCTGCATTTTTAGCAATGCTACTAATGCTTTGTTTAGTCGCGTTATTTTTTAATGAACCTGCTCCAAAATCAGTTCGTTTTATTTTCGTGTGGTCTTGTAGCAGCAGTTCTCTTAACCTTTCAATGGCTCCATAACAGTAATACCTGTTTTCGTTTTGGATGGTATTGGTTAATAAATCATAAACAAAAGGAGAGTGTATGCTGTACTTTGTTTTGGCAGTGAAGTAATACTTAAGATACTTGAATAGAAAACTTAATTGCTGCATTCATTAGCTGTTTATGTCCTTCAGTTTGTGTGTAAGCATATTGAAGAAGTTGCCAAGCGGTTTTTCAACCATCATTTTCATCATTGGGTTCATTTCTGATTCAAACACCATTTGACCGGAACATTTGCTTCCATCAATTTCCTGTAAAGAAATGGTGAGTGTAAAATCAAAAGGTACCTTACCGTTTGAGCTTATTTTTATATTCGAATGTGGTGTTTTTTCAATTATCTTCATTCCAATGGTTGCCATTCCATTGATGTTAAAAGAGCAGTCGTCCGTTGTTGATTTCCACTCCGTAACTTGTGGTGGCATTAAACGCTGGAAATTATTAAAATCACTTAAAAAAGTATAAATCTCAGTAGCCGATTTATTTACTTCAACCTTTTCGCTTTCTATTCGTGTATTTGCCATAAATTAATGTTTTTATTTTAACCATTCAGATGGATTCTCACGCCATTCCTTCAAGGATTTAATATCCTTCTCCGTAACATAATTTGACCTTGCGGCTTCTTTAACAAGTGTTTCGTAGTCACTTAAGGTAATTAATTTACATTTTGCTTTTTTGAAATTATCGCTGGCTGTTTTAAAGCCGTAAGTAAAAATGGCTGCCATTCCTTTTACAACACAACCTTCTGCTGTTAATGCGTTCACGGCTTTCAGACTGCTTTGTCCGGTTGATATTAAATCTTCAATAACAACAACGGTTTGTCCTTTTTTGATTTCGCCCTCAATGAGGTTTGCCATTCCGTATTCTTTTGCCGATGAACGTATGTAAACAAATGGTAAGCCCATTGCTTCGGCAACCAAGGCTCCTTGTGCAATTGCACCTGTGGCAACACCGGCAATCACATCGGGTTTTCCAAATTCTGCGATGATTGATTTTACTAATTGTTCGCGAATGTAGGTACGTACTTTAGGATGCGACAAGGTTACGCGGTTATCACAATATATGGGCGATTTCCAACCCGATGCCCAAGTAAAAGGATTAGTTGGTTGTAATTTTATTGCTTTAATTTGTAGTAGAAATTCTGCTATTTTTTCAGATGACCCATCAGTTATTTTCATAAGGCAAATGTATAAAGTTTTTATTAACGATAAACCACTTTTTTTAACTTCACAATCAAATCTTGATTCGCTAAAACATTGTGCTATTGTTGAAGAGTATCAGACTTTTGCATTATTACACGAATGGATATTATCCCTGGAACATAACAGTGCCATTTTCTCTATGGTGGTGTGGCATACTGATTTAGCTTTTTTGTGGAAAGAATTTACATCCTTGTATAAACAAATAGAAGCAGCAGGAGGGTTAGTGAAAAATGGCAATAGCGAAATTCTTTTTATATATCGTTTGGGAAAATGGGATTTACCGAAAGGAAAAGTTGAGAAAGGTGAAGAAATAAAAGCTGCTGCCATTAGAGAAGTGGAGGAGGAGTGCGGAATAAACGAAATTACCTTATTGGATGAACTGCCCGCTACCTATCATACCTATCATCACAAAGGCAAGGTTATATTAAAAAAAACACATTGGTTTAGGATGGCTTACAATGGCAATTCCATAACAGTACCTCAGTTAGAAGAAGGTATAACTGCAGTAGAATGGATAGCGCCAAACAATATCCAAAAAGTAGTTGACAATACCTATGCTTCGGTTGTGGATGTGTTGGAGGTGGGTTTGTAGTTTTTGAAATTAAAGTAAAAGGCTTGGAAAATTTCCAAGCCTTTTACTTTAAAAAACATCATTCACTATTTTGTACACACCATTTTTTTAGTATCCACAACATTGCCATCGGCAAGTAATGTATAGGTGTAAGTGCCGCTGCTAAGGTTACTTGCATAAACAGTTAGTTAACCTTTTAGGGTGACTTGGATTGCATTTTGTTAACGATTAAAATAAGTAACAATTAAAATGATAATTTTTGTTGAAAAACTATGTTAAAAACAGCATTCAAAAATTATATCTTTGCGTTTTACAAACATAAAAAGACTAAACAGTGACCTTAATAAAATCAATTTCAGGAATTAGAGGAACAATAGGCGGGAAGCCCGGTGATGGATTGAGTCCCATTGATGTGGTAAAATTTACAGCCGCTTACGGTACTTGGATAATACAGCGCAGTGCCAATAAAAACAAGGTGAAAATTGTGGTTGGCAGGGATGCACGTATTTCGGGCGATATGGTGAACCGTTTGGTAATTGGTACCCTTATGGGATTGGGAATTGATGTGGTGGATATAGGCTTATCAACAACTCCAACGGTAGAGATTGCTGTTCCGGATGAAAAAGCAAACGGAGGCATTATACTTACTGCCAGTCATAATCCCAAACAGTGGAATGCCTTGAAATTGCTGAATGAAAAGGGGGAATTTATTTCGGCTCTTGACGGTGAACTGGTATTGGAATTGGCAGAAAAAGAAGCCTTTGTTTTTGCCGATGTGAATAAACTTGGATTGTGTACACTTGATAATACTTACATCAGTAAGCACATCGATAAAATATTGGCTCTTCCGCTGGTGGATAAAGATGCGATAAAGGCAAAAAAATTCAGGGTGGTTATTGATTGTGTTAATTCAACGGGAGGTATTGCAGTGCCTATGCTATTAAAAGCGTTGGGAGTGGATGATGTCGTGGAATTGTATTGCGAACCGAACGGTCATTTTCCGCACGAGCCGGAACCCTTACCCGAAAATTTAAGAGACATAGCAAAAGAGGTAGTTAAAAAGAATGCACACCTGGGAATAGTGGTAGACCCTGATGTAGATAGGTTAGCATTGGTGTGCGAAGACGGTGAAATGTTTGGTGAAGAATACACCTTGGTTGCTGTTGCCGATTATGTATTGAGTAATACAAAAGGAAATACGGTTTCAAATTTATCGTCTACACGCGCTTTGCGCGATGTTACTGAAAAAGCGGGAGGCACTTACAACGCAGCAGCAGTTGGTGAAGTAAATGTAGTGGAGCTGATGAAAGAAACAAATGCGATTATAGGGGGAGAAGGCAATGGAGGTGTTATATATCCTGAGTTGCATTACGGAAGAGATGCATTGGCAGGAATAGCTTTGTTTTTAACACATTTGGCAAAATACGGGAAGTCTTGTTCTATGTTGCGTTCAAAATATCCGAACTACCATATCTCCAAAAATAAAATAGAGCTTACGCCTACGGTAGATGTAGACGCTGTTTTATTTGCCGTAAAAAATAAATACAAAAAGCAACCCATCAATACGGTTGACGGTGTTAAAATTGAATTCGGAAAGGAGTGGGTGCACTTGCGTAAGTCAAATACAGAGCCCATCATCCGCATTTATTCGGAAAGTGAATTGGAAACTACTGCCGATAATTTGGCCGAAAAAATAATAATGGACATCAAAGAATTTATTAAGCAAGCAGAAGCACAGAAGTAATTAAATTGTATTCAATGAAAGTATATTTAGATAATGCAGCCACTACACCACTTGATAAAGAAGTGTTGGATGCAATGTTGCCGGTAATGGAAAACCAGTTTGGTAATCCATCTTCTATTCACGCTTTTGGAAGACAAACAAGAGCATTGATTGAGAATTCGCGCAAGACGGTTGCTAAATTATTAAACGCTTCTCCTTCCGAAATATTCTTTACTTCAGGTGGTACCGAAGCCGACAATATGGCAATTTTTGGTGCCGTAAATGATTTGGCTTGTGTACACGCTATCACTACAAAAATTGAGCATCACGCGGTACTCCATACATTGGAGGCATTAGAAAAGCAAGGCAAAATAAAATTGAGCTATGTTAATTTATTGCCGAATGCGAATGTTGATTTACAGCACTTGGAAGAATTACTAAAAAGTAATGGTAAAACATTGGTTTCCTTGATGCACGCAAATAATGAGATTGGGAATCTTTTACCAATGCAGGAAGTAGGGGAGTTGTGTAAAAAATACGATGCTGTTTTTCATTCCGATACGGTTCAAACAATGGGTCATTATGCCATTGATTTGCAAAAAGTACACATTCATTTTTTAACCTGTGGAGCACATAAATTTCATGGTCCTAAAGGAGTAGGATTTATTTATGTAAATGGCAATGTGAAAGTGCATCCTTATATACACGGAGGTTCGCAGGAACGAAATATGCGAGGCGGTACCGAAAATTTATACGGTATAGTTGGTTTGGAAAAGGCATTGGAAATTGCTTACCGAGATTTGGAAGCGCACCAAAAGCATATACAGGAAATAAAATCATATATGATTGAGCAATTAAAAGTTGCGATTCCAAGTGTTTCTTTTAATGGTACCTCTGGCGAAAGCAATTCCTTGTATACTGTTTTAAGTGTGTGTTTTCCCGAACACGAAAATGCGGAAATGCTCTTGTTTAATTTAGATATTGCCGGCATTGCTGCTTCGGGTGGAAGTGCTTGTACTTCGGGTAGTAATCAAGGTTCGCACGTATTGAGTAATATTGGTTGTGATATGAACCGACCATCTATTCGTTTTTCATTTAGTAAATACAATACAAAAGCTGAGATAGATTATACTGTTGAGAAGTTGAAAGGTTTTTTCGCTTAGGAAACAGGCACTTCGTCATATTCCCTTAACAACTTTACCCATTCTTCGGGCACTTCAATTGTTTTTTTGAGTTTGTAATCAAAGCATACTAATACGCTACTTCCATTGCATACCTCCGTTTCAATACCGTCCTTTATTTTAACAATGGAGTAAATTAATTCAAAACTTTTTGTTCCTATACGCGTACATTTTGTTTTAGCAGAAATAGTATCACTTATAATTACAGGAACAATAAAATTTACAGAAGTATTGGCAAGTATTAAACCGGTTGATTCCCAGTCTATTTCTTTCTTTACAAGCGTCTTAAAATAGGCCATTCTAGCTACTTCAAAATAGGTGAGGTAATTGGCATTGTTTACGTGCCCCAATTGATCAATGTCGTGAAAGCGTATTTGTATGGGAGTGCAGTGTTTCATAATGAATTCGAATTGGTTACTGGTTTCTGTAAATCCATCCTATGGGATTTAATAATATGGAGCCTTTCCAAATTTGAAGTTCCATTGAAGTCTTATTGTCTTCATCTGTTAATGCAGTACCAATGTTTTGTTTGGTTTTAATTTTATCGCCTTTCTTAACGTTTGTTTCACTAAGATTGGAGTAAACAGAAAGGTATTCACCGTGTCTTACAATAATGGCTTTACCCGCACCCGGAATAGAAATAACTCCCGTTACTTCTCCATCAAATACTGCACGTACAGCAGAGCCAACTTTTGTACTGATATCAATACCATCATTTTTTACTTTAATTCCTTTCAATACAGGATGCTCGTGTTCGCCAAAGTATTCTATGATTACACCTTCAGCAACAGGCCAAGGTAATTTGCCTTTGTTTAACTCAAAATTGTCTGATAATTTTTGCGCTTCTGGTGTAAGGGTCAGCACATTTTCATTTTTTACTTCTTTCGGATTTTCTTTTGTCGTATTGTTTTTAGGATTTGGAGGGTTTTTTGCTTTTGCATTCTTAGCTGCTAATACAGCCTCTTCTCTTGCTCTTTTAATCTCTTCTTCTATAATTCGTTTGATTTCTTTTTGAAGTTTATTCGCATCTTCTTGTTTCTTTTTCAAATCCGCTTTTAGCTGTCCTTCCTTTTCTTGCAGTTGTATTAGTACTACTTCTTTTTCACTTTTTTCAATAGTAAGCGTTTTTTTCTCTTCTTCTTTTTCTCCTAACAAAGCTTTCAATTCACTCCTATTGGTTTCAAGCTCTTTTACTTTTTTCGCTAAATTATTCTGTGTCTTTTGAATTATTAGCGCTTGTTTCTTTCGGTATTCAGAGTATTGTTCGAAATATTTCATTCGGCTGTATGCTTGATTAAAATCCTTAGCCGAAAAAATAAACATCATTTTAGTATAAGCACTTTGATTTTTATAAGCATAATAAATCATTTTTTCGTATTCGACTTTTAATTTTTGTATTTCTTTTTTGAGATTATTTATGGAGATATTTGCTTTGTTAACAGCAGCATTTATTTCATTTACTTCATAAGCAATTGTATTAATCAAATCTTCACGAATTTCAATTTTTTGATTTAAGGTTACAAGTTGATTGAGTGAAAGTTTTTTATTCTTTTTTGTTTCGTTCAGCAATTGATTTGTGGTATTTATTTCTTTTTGCAATTGGGCCTTTTTCTTTTCTAGGTCTTTTTTATTCTGCCCAATGGCATTAAAAGTAAATAGTATAATGAGCAAGCTATTTAAAAAGAAATATTTAGTTTGAAATGAGAACATCTTATTTCTTAATTGGGTCATATTTTGCTGGAATATTGAAGGGGAAGCTTTCTGGTTTTCCTCGACTAACCTTGTTGTAATTAATTTTCATCTTAATATTTTTTTGAGCAGTTATATTAAATTTTAGGCTGTAAGGAAAAATTAAGGAGTCTAACGATTGAAAATTTTCATACAAGGCTTCAAAAGTTCTATTTGTGGACAAATCGTTGATGCTAATTTTTGATATTTTAAAGGTGTTGTCAATTAGCCAAATGCGTTGTATTAATTCATTTACAGGCTCATTTCGATCAAGCACTTTTCTTAATTTTCTTTTCTTTATGGTACTGAGCATATATTTCCCTTCATCTTTTGATGATTTTAGTTTCTCATCCTCATCGTAAAAACTTATACTATTTCCTACTAATAATGATTCTAGCATATTAAAATCAAGTTCGGTATTAAATAATTTACTGATGTATGCATAGTCACCTTTAAAGTATGTTTTGTTTAATTTATTCATAAACTTTACAGAATCACTGGTTATTAATACTCTTGCAGCCTCAATTCCCAATGCAGGTGAAATGGAAACCCAGATGACACTATCCTTCTTTGCTCTTAATGTTACATCAAAGGAGTTGATTTGGCTATCTATGTCGGCCGTAATAGAAAATTTGGTGGTTAGATAGACGTACTTGAACTCGTTTTGTTTCATCTTAGTTGATAATACTCTTCCGCTTTTGAAATCAAGTCTGCCATTTTCATCGTTCGTGAGAGGTTTTGTGTTTTCAGCCCTTTTTTGAGTTTTACAAGAAGCTGTAAAAAGTATGAACAAGAAGAATATTGCTTTCGTAATTCGTAGGAATGCTTTCAATTATTCTATGAGTGTTTTTGTGTTTATTTTTTTTTCTAATAAATCGGAACCTATACCAATCAATTTTGCATTTTGCCAGAATTCAACAGCTTTTTCAATTTCTCCCAATTTAAATAGCACATCACCATAGTGTTCCAGGATTACTGCATTTTTATTCTCAGAATTTACTACGGCTTTTCCAATCCAAATTTTTGCTTCATCCAGCTTATTCAATTCATATAATATCCATCCGTAAGTATCTTGATTTGAAGGGTTGTTTTTATCCAATTCATTTGATTTTTTTGACATTTCAGCAGCCTTCTCCAATTTTTCCTTGCGTAGGGATAAATAATAACTATAATTATTTAAGACATTTGAATTGTCGGGATTAATTTCCAAGGCTTTTTCATAGGCTTTGTCTGATTCTTCAAACTGTTTGTTGCGGTTGTAGGCATCACCTAAATGTGCATAAAATTCTCCTTTGAGTGTTTTGTTATCATCCACAGCCAGCGCTAGGCCCAAAGTAAGCATATCAATTGCTTCTTTGTATTTTTTTTGTTGCATATTGGCAATACCATTAAATAAGTACAATTTTGATTCATTCGGAAAAAGTTCAAGGGCATCTTTGCTGTGTGCAATTATTGAGCCGTAATCATCTAATTCATTATCAATTAAAATCAACTGTTCCCAAATAGCTAGTCTGCTTTTGTCGAAAGAGATAGCTAGTAAAAATTTTTCTCTAGCTTCTTTTAATTTCCCATCGCGATAATAATAATCGCCTTGAATCGAAAATGTTTTGGCTTCTTTTGGATGCACGTATATTAATATTGCTATTAGTTCGTAAGCTTGGACTTTATATTCTTTTGAATTTTCGGAGACATCGTAATAATTAATTAATATTTTTACTTTCGTATCAATGTCTAATTCTTCCGATCGAAAAGCGGTTTTTATCTCAGAAAATGATTTATCTTTTTCGTTTTTTTGTCTGTAATAATCCGATAAAGAAAGATGAATGTAGGGATTTTCGGCATCAATTTTTAGTGCATTGTTATATGTTTCAAATGCCTGGTCATGCATATTGTTTGCTTTATAAAGTTCTGCTAACATACCGTAATATCTTGCTTCGTTAGGGTTTGAGTCGATAAGTTTTTGCATTTCAGCAATAGCCTTTTCAAGTTTATTTAGTTGAATGTATATCTTTTGTTTTTGCAGAATAATTTCTTCGCTAATGCCTACCATTTTTTCTATTTTGTCATACGCTTCTATAGCATCATCAAATTTGTTGGCGTACAAAAGGGCTGTAGCGTAATCATAATAAAAATCTATTTGTCCGGGGTATTGCTTAATAAGTGTTTCTCGAACCTTCAATGCATCGTTGTACTTTCTGTTTTTTTGTAAAATATCTGCATAAAGCAATAAATACCATTCGTTTTTTTTGTCAAGTTGAGTGGCTACTTTACATAAAAATTCAGCATTTTTAGAATCGCTTGTGCTATAGAATATGTTTGCCAACTCATATAAAGCAGCAGTGTTTTTACCATCTAATTGTAGACATTTCCTGTATAGTTTTGCAGCCTCATCAATATTTCCGAGAATTTTTTCTTTTCCTGCGGTGTAGAAAAAATAGCTAAACTCAATTTGTTGTTTTTCTGTAAGTTTAACATTTTTGGAAGTGTTTTTCTTATTGTTTTTGCAGGAAATTACAAGCACAATAAGCGATAATAAGATAATATTCTTAATTACTGGTTTCATTAATTGATAGTAGTATAATCGCCAATACTAAGGTCGTCAGATTTTCCTTTATACTGAACATAATTACCAATCATAGAATTACTTATTTCAGAATCTTTTATTTGGGTATTATTTTGAATGATACTGTTTTTAATGGTACTGTTTTTAACAGTGCAGTTTTTTCCAATAGATATGTAGGGGCCTATCGTTGTGTTTTCTAAGAATACATTTTCATCAACAAAACAAGGTGGAATTATCGTTGAGTTTTTTAATTGAACTGAATCTGAAACAAGGCTGTTGTTTTTGTTAAATTCTAAGATGCGTTGATTGGTGTAAACGGTAGCATCTTTATTACCACAGTCAAGCCATTCGGATATTTTTCCTGGAACGAACAGCGTTCCCTTTTGTTTCATGTTTTCCAGGGCGTTTGTAAGCTGATATTCGCCTTTTTCCATTAGGTTATGGTCGAGTAAATATTGCAACTCCTTGTTCAAGTAATCACCATCTTTGAAATAATAAATACCAATAATTGCTAAGTCAGATACAAATGTTTGTGGCTTTTCTACAAAATCGGTAATGATGTTGTTTTCATTTATTTTCACAACACCAAAGGCGTTTGGGTTGTCAATTTTTTGAACCCAAATAGTACCATCATTGTTCTCGTCCAATGTAAAGTCGGCTTTAAAAAGCGTATCGGCAAAAGCCACAATCACTTTTCCTTTTAATACACTTTTTGCACAGAGGATAGCGTGGGCAGTGCCTAAGGCTTCGTCTTGATAATGGATTGAGCCTTTTGCACCGAGACTTTCTGCTATTGCAATTAAACTGTTTTCTGTTTCCGTTCCAAACCTTCCAATTACAAAGGCTATTTCTTCAACTTTTGATGAGCAAACTTTTGCAATATCCTCAACAAGTCTTTGTACAATAGGTTTTCCTGCTATTGGGATTAAGGGTTTCGGCACAGTGAGTGTATGTGGGCGCATACGCTTGCCCATTCCCGCCATTGGTACAATAATTCTCATACAATTTTTACGTTATGCTTAAAGATGTCAAATTTACGAAAATATAGTGAGTAGAAGTATGCTTTTTTTGTTTATCGCAACATTTTTATAAAATAGCTTTATACTCTTTTTTATAAGCAAAAAAGAGACTAACTTTAAGCACTAGAAAAACACGAACGTTATATTTTAATTATGATCTTATTAATAAAGTCGGCTAGGGTTGTGAATGAAAGTTCACCTTTTAATAATAAAATAGTAGATATATTGATTGAAAACGGTGTTATTAAAAGTATTGCTCTTGATATAAAAAGTAGCAAAGAGTACGAAGAGTTTAGTGCAGAAAATTTACACGTATCGGAAGGGTGGATTGATATGCGCTGTAACTTGAATGACCCAGGTTTTGAACACAAAGAGGATCTGTTAAGCGGTTCCGCAGCTGCTGCTGCAGGTGGGTTTACTGCTGTTGTTTGTACACCTTCAACACAGCCACCCATCAATACTAAATCCCAAGTAGAGTATATTAAGAACAAATCACAAGGCTTAGCCATCGATGTCTATCCAATGGGTTGCTTATCCTATAATATGGAAGGGAAGGATATTAGTGAAATGTATGATATGCATCTTTCTGGAGCCGTTGCTTTTACAGATAATAAACGTTCGGTAGTAAATGCAGGTTTGCTTAATAGGGCTATGCTTTATGCGAATGGTTTTGATGGTTTGGTTATAAATTATCCGGATGATGTAAGTATTTCATTGGATGGGAAAATGAATGAGGGTATTGTTAGTACATCTTTAGGATTAAAAGGGATACCGGCATTAGCAGAAGAGTTAATTGTATCACGCGACATATTTTTGACTGAATATACTGGTGGTAAAATCCATTTGGCGAGTATTTCATCCGCTACGTCAGTCCAACGAATAAGAGGAGCTAAAAATAAAAAATATCGCGTTACTGCCGATGTTGCGGCACATCAACTGTTGCTTGACGAAAGTTATTTAATGGGATTTGATTCAAATTATAAAGTAAAACCCCCATTACGAACCAAAGCGGATATATCGGCTTTGGTAGAGGGCATAAAGGATGGTACTATTGATGTGATTTGTAGCGATCATACCCCACAGGATGTTGAAAGCAAAATAAAGGAATTTGATTTGGCATCTTTTGGCATCATTGGATTGGAAACAAGCTTTGCTGCAGCCAACACTGTACTTGCTAAAGAAGTTTCTTTGCAAAAAATAATTGATCTGATTACCACTAATCCTCGTAAAATTGTAGGACTATCATCGCCTATATTTCAAGAAGGTGAATTGGCAAATATTACACTTTTTAACCCTGCCTTAAAATGGACTTTTAGTCAATCAGATATTCGTTCGAAGTCTGCCAATACTCCTTTTGTGGGATATGAATTTATCGGTAAAGCCCTTGCAATAGTGAACAAAGGGAAATTTATAAAAAATTAGTTTTGAAAAGTATTCGTTCGGCAAAATACATTTATGTCATTGCGGCACTTTTTTTCTTCACCACCTCTTTTTTGTATAAAACGATTAATGTTTCCTTATCGGATTCTAAAAAGTCGGTCAATAATTTTTCGCAAGTACTTGTAAAAAAGGAAAAAGAGCTTTTGGGTTATGTAAATGAATTAGCCGATGAGGCATCTGTTTTAAGTTACGATTCACTTTTTATTAAAAATACAGCAAAGTACAGTTCGCTATTTAAGAAGGAAGGCTTTGCCTTACTTGTATATGAAAATGATTCATTAAAATTTTGGACAGATAATTCGGTTCCTGTTGAAAATTATTTACAGCATATTTTTCTTAATAAGAGCGTTGTAAAGTTAAATAATGGTTGGTTTGAGTTAATCCATAAAAAGGTAGGCAACAAAGCTGTTTTGGGTCTTTTGTTACTGAAAAAGGAATATCCATACCACAATCAATATTTAGAAGATGCTTTTCAGAATGATTTTAAAGTTCCTTCTGAAAGCAGAATTGTAGCGGGTAATTATAAGGATGAGAATGCTATTTTTAATTATAAAAGCGAGTATTTATTTTCCCTAGAAATAGCAGGATTTAAAAATTCTGCATCTTCCATATTCTTTTTTATGCTTTGGAACTTAGCAGGAATAATTATGCTATTATTAGCATTGCGAGAAGTTTTTACATCTATTGCAATAAAGCGAAATCCAAATCTTACTTTCATTGCACTTTGCACATTCATCTTTTTAGTAAGATACCTATCTATTCATTTTCGTCTGCCTAGGGTATTGTATGATTTAGATTTGTTTAGTCCGGAGTATTTTGCCAGCTCAAATTACAATGCTTCGTTGGCCGATTTGTTAATTAACTCATTGCTATTATTGTATTTGTCTTATGGATTTTATAAACACTTTAATTTATCGCCAATAGTATTGTTTTTTGATAAATTGAAAAAAGGAGTAGGGGCATTGGTACTCATTATTGTTTTGTTGTTTTGTTGGAGTGGTATCTGTTCAGAGTTGATAAGCTTAGTAAGAGACTCGAAAATATCACTACAAGTGGATAATATTTTTAGCCTTGATATACTCAGTTATATTGCCTTTTTTATAATCGGATTGTTTTTGTTCTCCTTTTATTTTATTACGGAAAGGACAATCAAAGAAATTGTGTTATTGCAATATAATATGGGTTTATTTTTGAGTGTACTCATTATAAGTTCTTTCATCACTCTACTTGCTTTTTATGCTATTGAACATTTCTTATTACTTCATATATTATTAGCTCTGCCAATATTTTTAATTATCTATTATTGGCACAGGAATCCTACCAAGAAAAACGTTTTTGTATTGGTTGTAATTGTGGTATTGATATTTTCTTTTTCCATCAATTATATTTTAATAGCAGAACAGGATTCCAAAGAGGAATTAAATAACAAATCATTGGCTGAAAATTTAGCGGACGATAGAGACCCTGTAGCCGAAGTATTGTATTCAGATATTGAAAAAAAGTTTCTTACAGATACAATGCTGACATTTTATTTGTCGCGTCCGATAATTGATCAAAAAGCGATTGTCAGTAGGTTAACGGAAAAATATTTTAATGGTTATTGGCAAAAATTTTCAATAAACTATTTTATATACGATTCCATTTGTCGCCCAATGGTTCAATCTGTTGAGTCGAGCAAAGATTTACATGATTATTTTGAACAAATAGCCACTACTACTGGTTTACCTACATCCCAGAAATCACTTTTTTATTTTAATCAATATATACATGGAAAAACAGGCTTGGTAGGAAAATCGAAATTAAGATATTTTAATAATGGTGTTCAAGAGCCTACGGTATTGTTTGTTCAAATTGAAACTAAGTTTGTGAACGATGAAGCGGAAGCAGGTTTTCCAGTTTTGCTATTAGATAAAGAAGTTTTAAAGGAAGTTGTAATACAAAATTATTCCTATGCCAGATATAAGAATCATGGTTTAATGAATCACGTTGGAGATTATGAATACGATTTTAAATGTGACTTATTTGATACTGTAGGAACTGCGTATTCTGTTATTTTTGATGATAAACATAAACATTTTGTTTATAAACCTGGAACAGAAAATGATGAAATAATTGTCATTACTCGTCCGGAAAAAACGGTGTTAAATAAGCTCACTATTTTTGCCTATCTCTTTACATTTTTTAGTGTGATGCTCCTTTTTTATTGGTCTATACGAAATGCTGTAAAAGGGGTCTTTTTTTATGAGCTGAATTTTAAAAATAAAATACAAATACTTTTTGTAACCATCGTTTTTATATCCTTGTTACTTTTTGGAAGCGCAACACTTTTTCTGCTCAATCAGCAGTATACTAAAAAAATTGCCGAAAACTTAGATGATAAATTGAATTCGGTTTTACTTGATTTAGAACAAAAAATTGGTGATGAAAAAAGTTTGAATTTTTCATCTGATCATTATTTAACCTATTTGCTCACGCGAATAGCAACTGTTTTTTCAAACGATATTAATTTGTATGACACAAAAGGCGATTTGCTCGCTTCTTCTCAAAATAAATTGTTTGAAGAAGGACTACTTTCGCGTAAGATGAACCCTCAAGCATACAATGAGTTAATACATGAGAATCAATCGGAATATGTAAATTATGAACAAATTGGCAAGCTGAATTTTATGTCGGCCTACATTCCGTTTTTTAATAATGAACATATTTTGCTTGCTTATATTAATTTACCTGCATTTTCAAAGCAACAAGAACTTGAAAAAGAAATTTCAACTTTGCTTGTAGCACTTATCAATATTTATGTTTTTCTTTTTGTTCTTTCGGTATTCTTAGCACTGTTTATTTCCAGTAGAATAACGGAGCCATTAAAGCTACTACAGAATAAGTTAAGTAAGATTAAATTGGGTACTACAAATGAATTGATTGAATGGAAAAATAAGGATGAAATTGGTAATTTAATCATTGAATATAATAGGATGATTGTAGAGCTTTCAAACAGTGCCGAAATGCATGCTAAATCAGAAAGAGAGAGTGCTTGGAGGGAAATGGCAAAGCAAGTAGCCCACGAAATAAAAAACCCACTTACTCCAATGAAATTAAGTATTCAATATTTAGAGCGTTCATGGAAAGATAATGCACCCGATTGGGAAAGCAAATTGGAGAAAGTAACGAAGACAATGGTTGAACAAATTGATACACTTACAACTATTGCGAATGAATTTTCAAACTTCGCTAAAATGCCTACTGCCAATAATGAAAAATTAACACTTTCAAGTATAATAGATATTGCAACAGCACTTTACCAAAATGAAATTAGAATAGAAATAAATTATAATGGATGTGAGCAAATTCAAGTTTATGCAGATAAAGAGCAACTCTTGCGTGTTTTCAATAATATTATTAAAAATGGATTGCAGGCAATAAAGGAGGGGGATGAAGGGATGATTACCATTCGCTTATCTCGAAATGAATTGATGGTTCAGGTAGCAATAAGCGATAATGGAGTAGGTATAGAGGAAGTTCAGAAGGACAGAATATTTTTCCCGAATTTTACGACAAAATCTAGTGGTACAGGCTTAGGTTTGGCTATGGTAAAAAATATTGTTGAAATGAGCAATGGTCGTATTTGGTTTGAAACTGAAATAGGTAAGGGAACTACTTTTTTTATTGAATTACCGATAGTAATTAATCGATAAATAGGACTACCCTAAACATCAATTCATAAGTCTTGAATCATAAGTCTTGAATCTTAAGTCTTATATCTTGATTCTTGTATATTACATATTGCTTCTAACAATCTTCCCCATCACAAAATCATCCATAAAATAATTATTTCCTATATCGGTATTAAGTAATTTTTCAATTCGGAAACCGAGTTTAAAGTAAAAATTTATCGACTTGTAATTATGCCTATTTACAGCTAATCGAACTTCTTTGCAGTTAATTAGTTGGGCTAAAAGCAAATCGAACGATTGCGTTCCAATACCTTTATTCTGTTCGGTAGTGTCAATGTAAAATTTATGAATAAAATAATTGTCGTTGTTTTCTTTAGTGAATGAAATATAACCTCTCAATACATCATTATCAGTAATTAAATAGAACTCTTGCTTTTTTTGAAGCATTTGTTCTTTCAAGCTTTCTGCCGAATACATTAAATGGAGCATATATTCAATTTGCTCAATGCTAATAATATCAATGTAGTGCGCTAACCAAATTTTTCTTGCTAGGTTAGCAATTTTTGTTGCGTCTTGTTCGGTGGCTTTTATAAGTTTTATATTCATTGGGTAATCCAGTTTTTTAATAATTGCTCTCCATATGGAGTCAGTATTGATTCGGGATGAAATTGAACCCCTTTAATATCTAATTTAGTATGACTCAATGCCATTACATTATTGTCATTATCAATAGCAGTTACCAAAAAGTCAAAAGGCAATGTATTCTGTTGTATCACCCAAGAATGATATCTGCCTGCTAAAAAGGATTTGGGTATGTTTTTAAATAAAATATCTTCTTCTATTATTTTTATAGGACTTGCAACACCGTGAAAAACTGTTTTTAAATTTATAAGTGTAGCACCAAATACTTCACCAATAGCCTGCATTCCTAAACAAACACCAAATATGCTTTTAGTGCTGCTGTATTCTTTAATAAGGTTGTTTAATATACCAGCATTGTCAGGTAGTCCAGGACCTGGTGAAAGCACTATTTTATCGTATTTTTTTATTTCTTCCAGTTTTATTTCATCGTTTCTGAATACATCTATTTCAGCATTGCTAACCTTTTCAATGCAATGAACTAGGTTGTAAGTGAAGCTATCATAGTTGTCTAATACGAGTACTTTCATAGCACAAATTTAGTTTTTACTTTTTAACGCATCGTCTTCCATCAATTGTGCTTCGTAAAGTTGCTTATAAAAACCATTGTTGTTAAAGAGCAATTTACTGTGCGAACCCTCTTCAACTATTCTTCCATTGTCGAGCACTATAATATGTGAAGCTTGTTTTACGGAGGATACCCTATGACTTATAATGAGTGTGGTTTTTCCTTTCATTAAACGCGCTAAATTTTTCAATATAGTATCTTCTGTTTCCGTATCTACTGCCGATAAGCAATCATCAAATAACAATATTTGGGGCTGTTTAACAATTGCACGGGCAATGGAAATACGTTGCTTTTGTCCGCCCGATAAGGTAATTCCTCGTTCTCCTACCAATGTGTTAAAGCCGTCTGGGAAGTTTGTAATATTGTCATAAATCGCAGCATCTTTCGCAGCTTGCTCTATGTTTTCTTTTTGAATATTTTCTTTTAGTCCGAATGCAATATTGTTAGCAATGGTGTCAGAAAATAAAAATGCTTCTTGCGGCACATATCCTATGGAACTTCTTAGCGCATTCAAATTCCATTCTTTTATGTTTTTATTATCAATAAAAATTTGCCCAGCAGAAGTATCGTACATTCTGCAAAACAAGGAAGCGATGGTTGATTTTCCCGATCCTGTTTTTCCAATTATTGCAAGAGATTCACCCGCTTCAATAGTGAAGGAAACATTTTGCAAAGCTTTTATATTGGAGTCTTCGTAAGTGAAATTTACATTTTTAAATTCCACTTTCCCTTTTACTTCCATCTTATCCTCAGTGGGATTAACTATTTGAGGCTTTGTTTGTAAAAATTCATTGATGCGTTTTTGTGAAGCAGAAGCTCGTTGAATAATGGAAGTTACCCAGCCAATAGCTGTTACGGGCCAAGTAAGCATATTTACATACAATACAAATTCAACAATATTTCCAATGCTAATTTGTCCGTTGATGGTTTGTAAGCCACCAATATATATTGTAAGCAATGTGCTTAAGCCTATCAAAATAATAATTAAAGGTTGAAAAACAGCATCAGTTCTTACCAAGTCAAGTGAAAGAAATTTGTATTTTTTTGATTCTTCTTCAAAAGCCTTTGCTGATGAATCCTCACGGTTAAATGCTTTTAGTACTCTTATGCCAGAAAATGCTTCTTGTGTGAAGGATGAAAGTTTTGAAATTTGCCTTTGTATTCCTTCGCTTTTTTTATTGATTACACTACTTACAGCATATACACCAATGGAAAGAAAGGGTAAGGGAAGAATTACATACAATGTTAACATAGGACTAATGCTTAGCATAATGCTAATTACAAGAACAAATGTTACTATAAGGTTGATGCTGTACATTATAGCCGGACCAATATACATTCGTACTTGACTAACATCTTCACTTATTCGAGCCATCAAATCACCTGTATTGTTTCGCTTATAAAAACCGAGTTCCAATTGTTGGTAATGGTTAAATATTTCGTTCTTTAAATCGTACTCAATGAGGCGCGACATAACGATAATGGTTTGGCGCATAAAAAACATAAACAACCCTTTTAATAGTGTAGATCCTAATATAAGGAGTAGAAAAAACAAAAAAACGTGGGTATAGTTTTTAAAAAGTATTTGTTGCAAATTGGAAGCATCAAATTGTTGGTGTATTTGATTTGATTCGGCAACGTAATCAATAGCTATCCGCGTTATTTGTGCTGGATAAACAGCAAACAAATTTGAAACTGTAATGAAGAGGATTCCAGCCAAAAAGCGCCATTTATATTTTACGAAATACTTGTTTATATGTTTTAAAGCGTCCAATTATGCTGGTTTTTCGATGAAATTAAATTTTTGTTATCAATAATAAATAATATTATATTTGTGTTACATCAAATAAATGAATTAATTCAAGACCCCAAAATTAGAGATATTCTTCAATCACCTCTTACAAAATACTAACATCTTATTTTTATGACTCAAGTAACAGAAATTACTAAAAGTTCATTGGCCGACAATCCAGTTTTATCGCAAATGAGTATTTACGATCACGAGCAAATTATTTTTTGCAATGATAATAAAACAGGACTTAAGGCAATTATTGCCATTCACAATACAGCATTGGGCCCTGCGCTTGGAGGAACACGGATGTGGAACTACAAAAATGAGATGGAGGCGCTTAACGATGTTTTGCGTTTGTCAAGAGGGATGAGTTATAAAGCATCCATATCAGGATTGAATTTAGGTGGAGGAAAAGCGGTTATTATGGGCGATTCTAAAACACAAAAGAACGAAGCATTGATGCGTAAATTCGGCCAGTTTGTGAACAGTTTAGGAGGAAAGTATATTACTGCAGAAGATGTGGGCATAGGTACTAAAGATATGGAATATGTTAAAATGGAAACCAATCACGTTACGGGTATTCCTGAATCAATGGGTGGTAGTGGCGACCCATCTCCCGTAACTGCATTTGGCGTATATATGGGAATGAAAGCATCTGCATTAGAGGTTTGGGGAAGTGATTCGTTAAGCGGCAAGAAAGTTTTGGTTCAAGGTGTTGGACACGTAGGAGAGCACTTGGTAAGACATTTGGCAAAAGAAAATGCAAACATTACTATTACCGACATTAATGAAGAGAGGTTGATGCAAATAGCCAATGAAACTGGTGCAAAAGTGATGTTGGGAGATGGAATTTATGATTTAGATATAGATATTTATGCTCCTTGTGCCTTGGGTGCCACACTGAATAACAATACCTTGAATCGTTTGAAATGCTCAATTATTTCTGGTGCTGCAAACAATCAGTTAGAAGATGAAAATGTACACGGAAAGATGGCTATGGATAAGGGGATGTTATATGCTCCTGATTTTTTAATCAATGCAGGTGGTTTAATTAATGTGTATTCCGAGTTAAAAGGATATAATAGGGAGCAAGCATTGGCAAAAGCTGAAAAAATATACGATTTAACATTGGATATTTTTAAACAGGCAAAAAAACAGAATATTACAACTGCAGCCGCAGCTAAAGCAATTGCAGAAAAAAGAATCGGAGATAAAGTGATAATGTAAATTTGTTTATATTTGTAACTTAAATTGGTTTTGTAGCTCAATTGAATAGAGCGTCTCACTACGGATGAGAAGGTTCGGGGTTTGAATCCCTGCAAGACCACAGATGATCAAAAAAGTTCTGCCAATTGGCAGAACTTTTTTTTTTCAGGTTTTCGAGTAAAGCTTGCTTTTACTCGAAAACCTGAAAATAAAAATAACCGAGCGAAGCGAGGTTCTTTTTTGATCCACTTCTTTGTTAGCAGGGATCAACGGAGTTAATTCCTGTGTTATAAAAATAGTTAAACGTTTTTTGATCCACTTCTTTGTTAGTAAGAATCAACGGAGTTAATCTTGGTGGCCCAACTGCTGTATTTGGTTTGCCAACTTTTATCGAAAGTTTTTTTGATAACGCGGCTTCATTGTTAGGGAACGACACAACTGTTTGTAGCAATAGTTATACCTTGGATGCAGGTGTCGGTTGGCCGAGTTATTTGTGGAGTAACAACGAAACAACACAAAGTATTCAGGCAACACAAACAGGGGTTTATTGGGTTGAAGTAACCAATGCGAGTGGTTGTGAGAAGCGCGATTCTATTTTTGTTACCTTAAATGCACCCGAATTTAAATTACCTGCCGATACCTCATTTTGTGGTACTGCTTTATTACTAAAAGCAAATTCTCCGTCAGATTCATATTTGTGGAATACAGGTGATACAACAGAAAGTATTTCAATAACGAAATCGGGTAGCTATTCTGTTACTTTAACCAAAGGCGTGTGTGTGGTTTCTGATACTATAAAGATTGAAGTACTTACAAAAGCGCCACAATTTGCTCCACCCAATATTTTTACACCCAATGGCGATAATACAAACGATACTTATAACATAGGAGTGGCAAACTTTAATGAGTATACCTTTAAAATTTTTAATCGTTGGGGACAATTGGTTTTTGAAACCACAGATACAAAAGTAAGTTGGGATGGCAAATCAAAAGGGAAAGATGTTCCTCCAGGTTCTTATTATTGGATACTTTCCGGTAATACTGTTTGCGGAGTTGATAAAACTGTAATAGAAGAAAAGGGTTTTGTAACCTTGGTTCGTTAAACTATTTGGGTGCCATTCTTAACAATCCAATGGCAATAAAAAAGTAAATAATATTGGGTGTCCAAACAGCCCAAAAGGGCGACATACTTCCATTTGTTGCAAAGGTTGTTGATATTTGCATAAACAAAATATACGAAAAACTTATCAGTAAGCCCATTCCCAAATGCAATCCTATTCCACCACGCACTTTCCTGCTCGCCATTGATACGCCAATAAGGGTAAGGATAAAGGTCGCAAAAGGAAAAGAGACTCTTCTGTATTTTTCAATGTAACAGTACTCTAGATTATCGCTGCCTTTTAATTTTTCCGATTGAATGAAATTATCCAACTCACTATAATTCATTGTGTAAATATTGTCCGATTTATCACCAAATTCGACAGGTGTAAAGGCAAAAGTTGTATCCAATTCAGTACCTATTTTAAGTAATTCAATGTCTTTGTCAACATATCTTATTCTGTAATTCTTTAGTTTCCATTTTGAAGTTGTGCTATCGTACCGGACTTCTTCTGCCATCAATTTATAATACATTTCACCTTTTTTCATTTTTTCAAGCGAAAACTTATATCCAATATTATCTAAATCATTAAAGTTGTCGAAGTAAACAAAAGTACCAGGACTAATTTGTTTGTGAATATTTATGTCGTTGTTTCGAAAGTGATTATGTATGTATGTGTTTTCGAATTGTAATCGTCTTAAATTAGCGTGAGGTATAACAAAATTCCCTAAAAAGAAGGAAAGCGAAGCTATAAAAGCAGCTCCTATCATAAAAGGAAATAGCAATCTACGAAAACTTACTCCACTGCTTAAAATAGCAACAATTTCAGTATTGGAAGCCATGCGTGAAGTGAAAAATATAACGGATATAAAAGTGAAAAGCGGACTAAAAAAATTAGCAAAAAATGGAACAAAATTACAGTAGTAATCAACCACAATAGTCGATAATGGGGGTGATTTTTCAATAAAATCTTCCATGTGTTCAGATATATCGAAGATAATAACGATAACCATAATGAGCAAAATGGAGTATACAAAAGTGGCTAAGAACTTCCCAATAATGTATAGATCAATTTTCTTCATTACAAACGTTGCGTTACTTTTTTTACCATCGTTTTTTTCCATTCATAAAACGTTCCTTCCAGAATTTTATTACGCGCTTCACCTACTAACCATAAATAAAATGCTAAGTTATGAATGCTCGCAATTTGAGCTGCCAGTATTTCTTGCGAATGTACTAAATGACGCAAATATGCTTTTGAATACTCTTTGTCTACAAAGGAACTTCCATTTTCATCCAATAAAGAAAAATCGTTTTTCCATTTTTCGTTGCGAATGTTGATGATTCCGTTTTGGGTAAATAAAAGTCCGTGTCGTCCATTTCTTGTGGGCATAACACAATCAAACATGTCTATTCCTAAGGCAATTGATTCAAGAATGTTAGCAGGTGTTCCTACTCCCATTAGGTAGCGGGGTTTATCGGCAGGTAATATTGCACATACCAATTCAGTCATTTCATACATATCTTCAATGGGTTCACCAACAGATAGTCCTCCAATGGCATTTCCTTCTCTGTTTTGTTCTGCAATAAATTCGGCCGATTGTTTTCTCAAATCTTTGTAAACACTTCCTTGCACAATTGGAAAAAATGTTTGAGAGTAATTGTATTTGGGTGTTGTATTATCAAATTGATGGATACATCTTTTTAACCAACGATGAGTCATTTCCATCGATTTTTTAGCGTAGTTATATTCACAAGGATAAGGTGTGCATTCATCAAATGCCATAATTATATCGGCACCAATGGTACGTTGAATATCTATTGCGTTTTCAGGAGTTAAAAAGTGTTTTGAGCCATCAATGTGAGAACTAAATTGAGCCCCCTCTTCGCTTAACTTTCTTCGGTCGGAAAGAGAGTATACTTGGTATCCTCCACTATCGGTTAAAATTGGTTTTTTCCAATTTATAAATTTATGTAATCCTCCCGCTTTTTCAATGGTGTCTATTCCCGGACGTAAATACAAATGATAGGTATTGCCCAATATAATTTGTGCATTTACTTCATTCGCCAATTCGCGTTGATGAACTGCTTTAACTGTACCTGCAGTTCCAACAGGCATAAAAATAGGTGTTTGTATTGTTCCATTATCCGTAATTATTTCACCGGCTCTTGCCTTGCATTTACTATCTGTAGCACTCACTTTAAACTTCATACAAAAATAAGTGACCTATTGTTAATTACTTTGTTTAAATTCTGCCAAAGATAATATATAAACGTCTATTGCAGTAAGGTAATTTTGTTCGTTATGATAGTAAATAAAATTGATTTTGTTTTACTCAGCAATATATTGTTGGGGATTTTTGCTTTTTCGGTATTGTTACAATGTTGGTTTTATCTCATGGTATTCAGCCGTTTGGCATTTTATAAAAAGAAAGAAACAGTTTTAGAACATCCTCCGGTTTCAGTTATTATTTGTGCCCGTAACGAAGACGATAATTTAACATCTTTTATACCTTTTGTAATGCAGCAAAACTACCCTGACTTTGAAGTAGTGGTTGTAAATGACTGTTCGTACGACAATACAAGAGAAGTATTAGATGAGCTTTCGAAAAAATACAGCAATTTGAAGGTGGTTACCGTAAAAGAAGACGATCACTTTAGCCACGGTAAAAAATTTGCTTTGATGTTAGGTATTAAAGGTGCAAAAAATGAACACTTGTTGTTTACAGATGCCGACTGCAAACCTGCTTCATCCGATTGGATAAAATATATGATGAGTGAGTTTAGGGACGATGCTGAAATTGTACTCGGCTATGGTGGTTATGAAAAAAGATCAGGCTTCTTAAATAAAATAATTCGTTTCGACACCTATTTCATTGCCTTACAATATCTTTCTTATTCTTTAATTGGTAAAACATATATGGGTGTTGGAAGAAACCTTGCCTACAAAAAATCGTTGTTTTTTAAAATGAAGGGATTTGCTTCCCATTATCATATTGAGTCGGGTGACGATGATTTGTTTGTGAACGAAGCGGCAACGAAGCGCAACAGCACAATAGAAGTAGCCATTACTAGCCACACTGTTTCTAATGTTAAAACAACATTTAAAAGTTGGGTCAATCAAAAGCGCAGACACATAACAACAGCAAAGCACTATAATGTTTCATGTAAACTTCGATTGGGTTTACTTTCGCTATCGCAATATTTACTTTTGGTTTCCTTCATTACATTGTTAGTCTTTAAAATACAAGTTATAGCAGTAATTTCAGCTTTTGTTTTTCGCTTATTGTTGCAAATGATTATCTTTAAAAAATCTATGGATAAATTGAATGAGTCCGACCTTTGGCCAATTTCATTTATTATGGAGCTAGTTTTGATGGTTGTTTATCCGATTATTTTTGTTTCAAATTTGTTTGTTAAAAAGCATCAATGGAGGTAGGTGATAATAATCTTTCGAGCAAAGGAGCGTATGATTACATACTGGTGCAGCTTGCCCTATCCAAAGGAGATCAAAAGGCCTATGCCGAATTGATGGGGCGCTATCGCGAGTCGCTTTATTTTATGTTGTTAAAGATGGTTAACAACAAAGACGATGCGGATGATTTAACCATCGAAGCATTTGGAAAAGCATTTAAAAGTCTCCATCAATACACTCCCAATTTCGCATTTAGTACTTGGTTATTTAAAATAGCAACGAATAATTGTATTGATTTTATGCGGAAAAAACGGGTTAATTATTCGCTCGATAAACCTATGGATAATGAAGAAGGTACAGGTATGTCAATTAATATAAAGGCAGACGATCCCGATCCAGAACAGCATATTATTAAGAAAGAAAAAGTGAAAATGATGCGGGAGGTAGTTGACAAACTAAAGCCACATTATAAACAATTGGTGGAGATGCGTTATTTTGAAGAGTTAAGTTATGAAGAGATTTCGAAAATACTCAATTTGCCAATAGGAACTGTAAAAGCACAATTGTTTAGAGCACGTGAATTGTTGCAACATATTTTAATGAAAATGGATCATTAATTTAGATTCATTGTATGCGAAGTATTCAACTTATTGAAAAATATTTTTCCGATTTATCACCCTTGCAAAAAGTCCAATTTGCACAACTGCAGCCTGTTTATACTTTTTGGAATGAGCAAATAAATGTGGTGTCACGCAAGGACATCGATTTACTTTACGAGCGCCACATATTACATTCTCTTGCCATTGCCAAATTTATTCAGTTTGAACCTAGTACACGTATTTTAGATGTAGGCACAGGTGGAGGTTTTCCTGGCATTCCTTTGGCAATTTTATTTCCTGAATGCACTTTTCATTTGGTGGATTCTATTGCTAAAAAAATAAAAGTTGTGAACGAAGTTGCGGCAGCTTTAAAACTCACCAACATAAGTGCTGAGCAAATTAGAGTTGAAGAAATAAAAGAATCTTTTGATTTTATCATTAGCAGGGCAGTAACAGCTTTCCCTGAGTTTTATGGATGGGTAAGAAATAGAATTGGCAAGCAATCAAAGAATCACCTTCGCAACGGTATTATTTGTTTAAAGGGTGGCGATTTAAGCGATGAACTAAAAGGTTTCGCAAAGGTACACATCGTTGAATTATCACATTATTTCGAAGAACCTTTTTTTGAAACAAAAAAGATAGTTTACTTTCAGGGGTAGAATTTTTACTAATTTTAAACATTGATGCTCTATTCACTCCTAAAATTATTAATGCAAATTGCCGTGCGTATTTTTTTTCGCTCTGTAACTATTCGTAACAAGGAGTTAATACCTAAAAATGGTCCACTATTGGTATTGGCTAATCATCCCAGCACCTTTATGGATCCTATTGTGATTGCTTCCTTACTTAAACGACAAGTGTATTTTTTAGCAAAAGGCGAATTGTTCAAGGGAAGTTTCTTAACATGGTTTTTTACTACCTTAAATATGATTCCAGTTTATAGGAAGCAAGACGACCCATCGCAAATGAACAAAAACAAAGATACCTTTGTGAAGTGTTTTGAGCATTTGGAAAATGGAGGAGCCATTTTAATGTTTCCGGAAGGTACAAGCATTACCGAAAGAAAATTGCGTCCTATTAAAACAGGTGCCGCCCGCATTGTATTGGGTGCCGAAGCGCGAAATGATTTTAAATTAGGAATACAAATCTTTAATATAGGGTTGAATTATGTTAATCCGCATAAATTTAATCACGACTTGTTTGTAAACATCGATACACCAATTCCTGTTTCTGATTATAAAGATGTATATATATTGGATACATTTAAGGGCGCTTCAAATTTAACTGAGGAGATACGGGTTCGACTCGAAAAATTAATTATAGCGATTGAAGATGATAAAATAAATGAATTAGTAAATAACGTTGAAACACTTTATAAATATAAGCTTTCTAAAGATACTGGTGTTGATAAGAAAGATAAATCGCAGGATTTTATATTGACGAAAAACATAATAGAAACAGTTCATTATTTTTCTATTCATAAGCCGCAAATGGTTGAAGATATTCGACTGCAAATAGTCAATTATTTTAGGAGAATAAATGCAATAAATATTACGGACACCGTTTTAGTGAAAAGCAGTGAAAGTAAAACGTTTTTAAGAAGTAGTTTTAACTCACTTTTTACCATTGTTATAGGATTTCCTTTTTATCTCTATGGTTTAGTAAACAATTACTTGCCATTTGAAATTCCTGGTTGGATAGCGAATAAAGTTGCTAAGTCAATTGAGTTTAGGGGAGCAATTGGAATGGTAGGAGGGGTGTTTACATTTCTTTTTTTTTATACACTGCAAATTATATTGTGTTGGAAATTTACTCATATAAAGTGGCTCACAGTGGGTTATGCTCTTAGTCTTCCTTTGAGCGGAATATTCGGGTATTGGTATTATTATTGGGTAGATAAAATACGCACCAAATGGCTTTTGCTGTCCTTGTTTTATAAAAAAAGTGTTTTTATTTCAAGTCTTATTAACGAAAGGGAACAAATTATTTCGGCCTTTGATACTGCTAAAAAGGAATATGTGGAGGCATTGAAGTCTAAGCAGAATGGGGATGTAACTAAATTGATTTAATGCGCACAAGCAAAGCATAGTTCATTTTCGAATATTTTATTTAGTTTCAACAAATTCATTTTCCCATTTAGCAATTACAACCGTTGCCAAACAATTTCCAATTACGTTTACCGATGTGCGTGCCATATCCATTAAGGCATCAATGGCGAGTATAGCAAAGATTGGCTCGGTAGGCAAATCAAAAGAGGCGGCTGTACCCAATAGGATAACCAAGGAAGCTCTTGGAACACCTGCAACACCTTTACTTGTTAACATCAATGTAAAAACCATAATAAGTTGCTGACTAAAACTCATATCGATACCTGCTGCTTGAGCTACAAATACAGAGGCAAGTGAAAGATAAAGTGTGGTGCCGTCTAAATTAAAACTATAACCCGTAGGCATAACAAATGATACAATTTTTCGAGGTACACCCAATTTTTCCATTGCCTCCATTGCTCTTGGTAATGCTGCTTCGGAGCTTGTTGTTGCAAATGCAATTGAAACAGGCTCGCCAATGGCTTTAATGAATTTTTTAATGGGTACTTTAAAAACCAATGCTATTGGTAGCAAAACGCCAAGCACAAAAACAATTAGGGCAGCATAAAGTGTCGCTAATAATTGAAATAGATTGATGAGTATTCCGAATCCCATAGTGCCAATGGTGAAAGCAATTGCAGCACCAACACCAATAGGAGCTAAATACATAATAATGTTAGTGAATTTAAACATTACTTCTGAAAGGCTCTCGGCAAATTCCAACATTGGGCGTTTCTTGTCGGCAGGTAGCATAGCCATTGCAATGCCGAAGAGTACACTGAAAATTACTACTTGCAATATTTGACCTTCGGCAACTGATTTTGCAATATTTTCAGGAAAAATATGCAATACAATATCACCGGCACTTTGTTTTACGGCTTCAATTTTTTCGGTATTCTTTGCGGCGGTTAATGTAACACCTGCACCTGCTTGACTAATATTAATCGCAGCCAAACCGACAAACAAGGCTATGGTTGTAACTACTTCAAAATATAGCAATGATTTAATTCCCATTCTTCCAACTTGCTTGATGTTGGAGTGCCCTGCAATTCCTACTACAAGTGTACCAAAGAGTAGGGGAGCTACTATGGATTTTATTAATTTCAAAAACGCTTTGCTAACAACCTTCATTGCATCTGCTGCTTCGGGGAAATCATAGCCAATTTCGGCTCCCAACACCATACTAATAAATATCCAAGTAGTAAGCGATTTTTTTTGTACACCAAATAGAAGCAATAAAATAACCACAATCCACCTTGATGTAGTGAGCACTATTGGTGAAATAAAAGTTAAATCATAATGATTTAAAATAAATAAAATCGTTGCAATAAAGGAAGTGATAATTAAGGATATGATTACATTTCGGGATGAGAACATGGTTGGATTTATTTTTTATTGAAAAAATCCCACATTACTTTCCCTTCGCTCGTAGGTATTTTAAAACCCATTAATTCGGCTATAGTGGCAGGTATATCAATTTGCTCGTAAGTTGTGGTTACAATAGTGTTTTTCTTAAAATCAGGACCATAAGCAAAAAAGTTTATATGTCGACATCCATAACATTTATCACCGTGTGAAATATATCCGTTTGCTGTTCCATCTAAATGTCTGCCGTGATCGTTGGTAACAATAAGTGTAGTTTTATCTTTAAATGCTGTGTCAGACTGAACAAGGTCCCATATTTTTTTTATGTACCCATCAACATCCTCAATTCCTTTAATATACCCTAAGCTGTCGGCTCCGTGAGCCGTATAATCGGGTTCTCTGAAATTTATAATGCTAATATTGGGGTGGTAATTTTTTAATATGTTTAATGAATGTTGTAGTGTTATCGTATCGTGGCGATAACCACTTGCAAGACCGTTGTTTCCACAATCAGTCATTGGTTGATAGGTATCCTTCCAACTTTTATTTGTACAATTGTTTAGTACTTGTAATTTATCTTTTGAAGTAATTACCCAACAAGCTTCCTGCTTCTTTTTGCTTGCTTGTAAATAGTAATTAAAAATAGAAGGATTCTGGGGAATTTCAGCTCCTCCATTATTGATGTTTTGATATACACCTGTGGTCATAGCTGAATGCCCCGGATTTGTGAATGTTGATCCATTGTTGAAAAAGTTAGTGGAAACTATTCCTTCAGGGACAATAGTATTTGCAATATTTGGAATGTGCTGGTGCGTAACGTCACCCCAGCATTCGCTGTAACGCGCGCCATCCATAATAATGATGATTACATTTTTTGTTTTGTAATTTGTTTTGGGTTCTAATACGTTGCTGCCATTGTTGGGAAGGTCTTTAATAGCACCATCTGTTTTACATCCAATATAATTGGCAAAAAAAATGCTTGCAAAAAGTATTAAAGTGTATTTCTTCATTTGGATGTAATTGTACTCAAATGTACAAAATTGTTTTAAAAATTAAGAACGAATAAGCACCTTTAAATTTCGATATATCCTAATAATTCTGTATAATTATAGTCCAATAAGTTTAAACTATGCAAAAGTATTCTTCTTCCTTTTTTAAAACTTCATTTTTGGTAACATTAATTTGTTTGCCATTGTTTCAATATGCCCAAGTAAATTGGACAGTTAGGAAACCATTTGAGCAAAAAAACTTTGTTGAAAATAAGGGGCAATTTGAAGTAAAGGGTAAGTTGAAGTCGAATGAGATATTGTACGAAGCACATATTGATGGTGTGCGTTATTATTTTACAAAAAAAGGATATTTAGTAGAACATCTTGTTCGTACCAAAATTAAAGCAGATGGGACAGAAGCAAATGAAGAAAAAGTAAAAGGAAGGGATGAAGAAAAATATATGAATGTTGGCGAGTTTCACGAATTGTTTTGGGAGGGTTCAAGTTCAGCTGTGGTAATAGAAACAGAAGGAATAGTTGGTAATTACTATACCGCTTCAGATACAAAAAATATAGTACCGAATTCAACATTTAAATCAGCAGCATACAAAAAGTTGATATACAAAAATATGTATCCTCACATAGATGTTGTATATGAATTTATGAAAGATACTGTTGGAATAAAATATAGTTTGTTATTACATAAAGGTGCAGATTTATCCAAGGTAAAAATGGCCTATCCTCTAAACAAAGGAATCTCAGTAAATCAAGATGGAAATATTGCTATCGCATCTTCATTCGGTGTAGTTACCGACCATAAACCTTATACCTACATTCAAAGTAATAAAAGAGAAGTAAAAAGTTCATTTATAGTAAAAAATAGAAAAGTTAGTTTTAAAATAGAAAAGATTCAAGACCTTAACCCAACAGATATAATTGTAATTGACCCTTGGACGGTTAATCCTAATTTCCCTGGAGCAAATAATAAGGCGTATGATGTAGACTATGATAAGTATGGGAATGTTTATGCTTATGGTGGAGTAGGTAATCCATTTCAGTTAAATAAGTATAGTTCTGGAGGCGCACTTATATGGACCTATAGTTCTTTTCCTGGAGGTTATGGTTACTATGGCGACTTTGCTATTGATATAAACAGTGGAAGTATTTATTTAGTGGAGGGATTAGGCGCGAATGGAGCAACGGCAATTAAGTTAAATAATTTAGGTATTCAAACTGCTTTGTTTAACGGTAATAATCAGTTTTCGGAAATGTGGCGTATTGCTTTTAGCAAGTGTACAAATAATGCGGTAATTGCAGGTGGTGGAACAAGTTCACCCACTTACCAAACTTGCTATTTAGATACCAATCTTACAAATATTACTCCTAAGCAATATATTATTACCAACAATTGTTGTCACGATGTAAATTGTTTGGCCTTGGATAATTATGGCTTTTGTTACCAAATAACAAATGAGAGTTCTGTTGGTGATGGATTATTTAATAATAAAATGGTTAAATTACCTATGCCAGCTTTAACACCTGCCATATATAGTGTTTCAACAAACTATAAATGGTATGAAGCTGGTTCAAATGTTTTTTCTGTTGGAGGATCAAATGGCTACAATGGAATTACAACTTCCAATTCAAAAGTATTTACTTACGACAGTTACGTATTGAAAAAATGGGACGGTACAAACGGTGCTCAATTAGTTTACCAACGGATTAATTTTCCTGCTTTAGGAGATTCATCACAAATATATTGGGGTGGGATAACTTCAGACGAATGCAACAATATTTTTATTGGGGATCAAGATACAATCAAGCAATACGATTCAAGTTTGGTGTTAATTTCTACAAATAAAATGAATGGTGATATTTACGATTTGAAGTTGGGAAATAACGGTAATTTATATGCCAGCGGAAATGGTTTTATTTCACAAATTCAAGTTGTATTACCTCCTTGTAATACTTCAGGTTTAAATGCTACGATTACTTCGCAAGATGTAGGTTGTACATCCTTGGGTTCTGCATCTATTGTTGTTTCCGGTGGTACTCCACCTTATTCCTATATTTGGAACACAAATCCACCTCAAACAGGTTCTACTATTTATGATTTACAGGCAGGCACTTATGTTGTTACTGTTATTGACAGTTCTTGTATTCAGCATACCCGAACCGATACCATTGTAATTACGACAACTTCTTTTTCATCGCAAACAACGATAAAAAATGTGAGTTGCCCAGCGGTTGCGGATGGGGCTGCTCTAGTTGAAAATACAGGTGGTACTGCACCTTATACGTATAAATGGTCAAACGGACAAAGTGGTGCAAATTTAAATAGCATCTCTAGTTTAGCACCGGGTAGTTATACGGTTGAAATAACTGATAATGCAGGCTGCAAAAGCACAGTAAACTTTGTAATTGATACAGCAGGCTCGGTACCAAATTTTGCATTGTTACCTACTAATATATTTACTCCCAATGGTGATAATGTGAATGATATATATTTCCCTTTTGATAAAACACAATCGGCAATAACTGTTTTTGCATCTGAATACTCTTTTGTAATATTTAATCGTTGGGGTAATAAGGTATTTGAAACTACCGATGCAAAGATTGGTTGGGATGGTAAAATGCAGAACGGTAAGGATGCCAGCCCTGGTGTTTATTTTTGGATGATGGATGTAACAATTAATTGTGCCAAAGAACCAAACACATCAATGAAAGGGTTTTTACATTTGGATAGATAATGGGAAGTTTTTAATTGTTTTTCCCAACAGTTAATTCGACCAAATCCTTTTCTTGCAAATAAGTATTTGCTAATTCATTTAAGCGTTTTGAGCTAATAGCTTTTATGCTTTCTATGTATTGCGTATAATAATTGTAATCCAAACCATATTCGTAAATACCTTTAAATTTATTTGCCAATTCAAAAGGACCGTCAGCACTGCGAATAAATGTTCCCAATAAATAATTTTTCACCAAGTAAAGTTCTTCTTCCGAAACAAGCTCTTCTCGCAATCTTTTTATTTCGTAATAAATTTCTTTCAATGCATCGTTCGTAACATCAACACCTACCTCGGTTGAGATTACAAAATATCCTGTTTGCTTCATTGATACTACACCCGAACCAATACCGTAAGTGTATCCTTTATCTTCGCGAATATTCGACATTAACCTTGAACCAAAATACCCGCCCAACAATGAATTCAATATAAGCATACCAAAATAATCGGGATGTGTTTTGTTAAAAAGCAATCGTCCAATTCTGATCGCAGTTTGTACAGCATCTGCTTTATCAATATGGTGTTTTTGTTGCAAAGAGGAAACAGTTTGAATACCTGCGTGTTGTTGTTTTTTTGTTTTTGCAGACTTGCCGAAGAGGCTATCCAGTTGTGTGTGTACTGTATCATCAATAAGTCCTGATAAAATAATAGTTGGACTGTTATTTAAGTAATAGCTTTTGTGAAATGCTTTTATATCATCTTGTTTTAAATTGGTATAATCCTCTTCTTTTGTTCTGTAACCATATTTGTTTTCGCCAAAAATAATTTCGGCAAAATGGTTGCGTGCTATTACATCCACTTTTTGATTGTTAACTAAAAAATGTTGATGCGAGTTTTGTAAATACACCTCTAATTCATTTTGCGGAAATACAGCTTCATACATTATTTCTGATAGCAGAGGCAGTACGTTCGAAAGGTGTTTGTTTAATGAATACAATGCTATACAGGCACTGTCTTTGCTGCAATCTGTTTCTAAAAAAGCCCCGTAAAAATCAAATTGCTCAGCTATTTGTGATGAAGAATGATTTTTAGTGCCTTCTTTTAAAAGAGAGTTTGTTGCACGGGCTGTAATGGCTTTATGCTCATTGACACTTCCTGCATTCAGTAAAATTTCAATCTTTATTAATTGTTGAGAACCTGTGTTTATTGTATATACAGGAATACCATTGCTTAATTCAGATTTTGCGGCTTCAATCAGTTTTATTTGTTCTATTTCTTTTGATGAAGGAACGATGCTTCGGTTTATCATTTTATTTTTTTTTAGACAAATAATACAAAGTAGAGCAATTGCTTTCTTGAATATACTTATTCGCAGCATTTTGCAATTGGTTTGCTGTTACAGCTGCGTATCTTTCTGTTTCATTATTCACCAGCGCTGCATCACCCATCAATTCAAAAGTGGCTAAGCCCATTGCTTTTTCAAGAATGTTCATCTGATTAAAAACTAAAATGCTTTCCAGTTTATTTTTAATTTTTTGTAATTCGCTGTCTTCAATTCGCTGTAGTTTTATTTTATTTATCTCTGCTTCAATCGCCTTTTCAGCATCCTCCATTTTTATACCTTTTACCAGTTTTCCTGATATTACAAAAAGTCCTTCATCTAAATCGCCCATAACATAAGCGTGAATACTGCTGAACAATTGTTGCTTTTTTACTAGTTCAATGTATAATCTCGAGGAGTCACCATTGGATAATATGTCGGACAACATATCCATTGCATAAAAATCGGCATCCATACGTTTACACATATGGTATGCTTTATATATTGCATCTAAAGGCACATCTCTTTCAACAGTTAATGTTCTAGCTTCTCTTTGTTTAGGTTCTTTTGGTAAATTTCTCGGAGTTATTATTTTCCCATTAATCGGGGCGAACCATTTTTCCGTAAGCAATTTTGTTTCCTCCAATGTTGTATTTCCAGCAACAACCATTATTGCATTGGTAGGATTGTAAAATGTATGAAAAAAGGACTTTACATCTTCCATTTTTGCATCTTCAATGTGTTTTATTTCTTTGCCAATGGTTGGCCATTTATAAGGGTGAGTAGTGTAGGCGAGTGGTCTTAATAATAGCCACACATCACCATAAGGTTGATTAAAATAGCGTTGTTTGAATTCTTCAATAACCACACTTCGTTGAGTCTCTAAACTTTTTTCGGAAAAAGCAAGGCTTATCATTCTGTCTGATTCTAACCAAAATGCAGTTTCAATATTGTTTGCTGGCAGTGTTAAATAGTAATTTGTAATATCATTTGTTGTAAAGGCATTATTTTCACCCCCTACACGTTGTAATGGCTCGTCATAATTGGGTATGTTTACCGAGCCACCAAACATTAGATGCTCAAATAAATGAGCGAAGCCTGTTTTTTTAGGGTTCTCATCGCGTGAACCCACATCATACAAAATGTTTAAACAAACCAATTGGGTTGAATTATCAAAATGATGTATTACCCGTAAACCATTTTCTAATTTGAATGTTGAGAATTCTATCATAATTTTTTAATTTCTTCTTTCGCAGTATTAAACTCTGTGATAATTTCTTCTATAATTGATGCTGCTGTTTTTATTTCAGTAATCGAAGCACATACTTGTCCTATCTCAAGCTCACCTTCTTCCAAATCACCTTCGAACATACCTTTTTTTGCTCTGCCTCTGCCTAAAATTTCTTGTAATTGTTCAGAAGTGCTACATTTTTCATAGGCCTTTTCAATCTGTCCATAAAATTTATTTTTTATTAGTCGAACCGGAGTAAGCTCTTTTAGTGTTAATATGGTATCGCCCTCCTTACAATTAATTACCCTTTTTTTAAAATTTATGTGTGCCGATGATTCTTCTGACGCTACAAATCTACTTCCAATTTGAACTCCATCCGCACCTAAAATCATACAAGCTAGCATTGCTTTACCACTGGCAATTCCTCCTGCTGCAATTACAGGAATAGTAACAGCTTTTTTTATGATAGGAATCAAACAGAGTGTAGTGGTTTCTTCCCTGCCATTGTGCCCACCGGCTTCAAAACCCTCGGCAACAATTGCATCTACACCCGCTTCTTGTGCTTTCAATGCAAATTTGATGTTCGATACAACGTGAACAACGGTAATTCCTGCTTGCTTTAAGATAGTCGTCCAAGTGTTGGGATTGCCGGCAGAGGTAAAAACAACCTTCACACCGCTTTCCAATATGATTTTTATATGCTCAGCAATATTGGGGTAAAGTAAAGGGACATTTACTCCAAATGGTTTGTCTGTGGCCTCTTGGCACTTTTTAATTTGCTCCTTTAAAATTTCGGGATACATTGAGCCTGAACCTATTATACCTAATCCACCTGCATTACTTACAGCACTTGCAAGCTCCCATCCGCTGCACCAAATCATCCCCGCTTGCACCAATGGGTATTTTATGTTAAAAAGCTTCTCAATTCTGTTTGACATAGTAAATGGATAGATATAGGGTAGATATAGGGCAGCGAAATTAATAATATATTATGGTATTTATTTATAATTATTTTTATTATATTTGTGTAAATTATGAAAAAAGTAATTCTTTCACTTTTTTTGTCTGTGGTTTCTTTAACTGCTTTTGCACAAAAAAAATTGCCGTACAAATGGGAGTACGGTTGTCATACTTTTGCTTCAAACTATTTGGGTGATATGGGTGGAAAAGAAAAAACAAGAAGAGATTTCGTTGCGGATATTAAATTAGGGCAAACTCGGTATGATTTTGGCGGCTATGCTCGTATGAAAATCAACCAAAATTTTTCATTAAAAGGGGTTGTTAGTTACATAAGAGTGCAAGGAGCCGACAATTTGTCAACTAACGCAGGTAGAGTAGGAAGAAACTTAAGTTTTACAAATAATATTATTGAAGGAGCACTTCACGGAGAATATTATTTTTACCAGAATAACGATATGTCTCGTGGTTCTGGATTAGGAAAAAAGAAAAAGGGTATTGATTTTAAAAGTTACGTTTTTGGTGGTATAGCAGCTTTTTACAATAATCCTAAAACAACATATCAGGGAAGTAAAGTAAAATTGAGACCTTTACAAACAGAAGGTTATAAGTACAAAGCAATCCAATTAGCGATTCCTATAGGAGCAGGATTTGTTTATACTATAAACCGACAATTAAAAATAGGTTTTGAATTTGATTTGCGTAAAACATTTACAGATTATGTAGATGATGTGAGTACTGTTTATATTGCAGGAGCTCCTTCTGTTGCCAATAGAAGAAATGAATTAACAGACCCGTCATTACCCCACCCCGATAATTACATAACAGGCGAAAAACGCGGTGACCCCAAGCATAAGGATTTTTATATGACTGCCGGTATTACTTTTGGATATGCTTTAAAAGGAAAGAATAGCTTTTATAAATCCAAATACAGCTATATCACAGGTGTGAAGCGCAAATTTAAGAAACGAAGAACAAGGGCTAAATTCTAGTCTAAATAAAAGCGAGGTTTTGCCTCGCTTTTTTATTACTATTGATTTTTGAAGCAATCTTTTAGATTTGACTAAGGATGAGTTTCCTCCAATATTTAGTATAAAATTATTTAATGTAATTTTTTTGGCATAACAAAAAAACATTATATATTTACGCAACCTAAAATATTAACCCAAATGAAAAATAAATACAATTTTTTAAAAGTTACACTTGCTGCTATTGGCTTTTTATCAGCCAATTTTGTGATGGCACAATGCCCAGCAGTTACTTGTCCGCCAAATA